>JAURWS010000033.1 GCA_030654835.1 Gammaproteobacteria bacterium
GGCCTGCCCGCGATTGAGTTTTGAGCAGAAAACAATCGCGGGCAGGCCCGCTCCCACAGAAACACAGCAACACAGCAAGCGGTAGTCGTCAAAAGTCAGGAGAGAAGCATATGCAAAGTTATCTGGAAATCAGCAAGGTCGGCATCGAGTTCAACACCGAAAGCGGCAATTTCCGCGCACTGCAGAACGTCAACCTGAAGGTGGATAAAGGCGAGTTCATCTCGTTGATAGGCCACTCCGGCTGCGGCAAATCCACCGTGCTGAATATCCTCGCCGGGCTCTACCAAGCCACCGAAGGCGGCGTGATTCTCGATGGCAAGGAAGTCAACTCGCCGAGCCCCGACCGCGCCGTGGTGTTTCAGAACCATGCGCTGCTGCCTTGGTTGACGGTGTACGAGAACGTCGAGCTGGGCGTGAAGCAGGTTTTCAAGGGTAAAAAATCCAAGGTCGAGATGGTGGAGTGGATCGAGCACAACCTGGAGCTGGTGCACATCACGCACGCCAGACACAAGCGCCCGCACGAGATTTCCGGCGGCATGAAACAGCGCGTCGGCATCGCCCGCGGCCTGTCCATGCAGCCCAAGGTCTTGCTGATGGACGAACCCTTTGGTGCGCTGGACGCACTGACCCGCGCCCATCTGCAGGACTCCCTGATGGAGATTCATGCCGAGCTGGGCACCACCGTGGTGATGATTACGCACGACGTCGACGAGGCCGTGCTGCTATCGGATCGCATCGTGATGATGAGCAACGGTCCTGCGGCCACCATTGGCGAGATACTGCCCATCACGCTGCCACGCCCGCGTAATCGCCTGGCTCTGGCGGACGATCCCGACTTCGTCTACGCCCGCCAGCAAGTGCTCAAATTCCTCTACGACAAACACAAATTTCCCGGAGCGAAAGCAGCATGAAAGCCAAGAAAATTGTTGTCGTCGGCAACGGCATGGTCGGTCACTACTACGTGGAACAACTGGCCAAACAGAATGCCGGGCACGACATTACTGTCATCGGCGCTGAACCGCGCCCCGCCTACGACAGGGTGCACCTGTCCGAAGTCTTCAGCGGCAAGAATCCGGAAGACCTGGCCCTGACCACTCGGGAACATTACAAAGACATCGGCGTCCACGCCCACTTCGGTGACGCCGTGGCCCGCATCGATCGCAAAGCCAAGGAAGTGATTACCGATCTCGGGCGGCGCTTCGCTTACGACAAACTCGTGCTCGCAACCGGCTCCTATCCCTTCGTGCCGCCAGTGCCCGGCTCGGATCAAGCGGGCTGCCTCACCTACCGCACCATCGACGATCTCGGCGCCATTCGCGCACATGCCAGGGACGGCAAAGTCGGCGTGGTGATCGGGGGCGGTCTGCTCGGACTGGAATGTGCGAATGCCCTCAAGAGTGTCGGACTGGAAACCCATGTGGTGGAATTCGCCCCTGGCCTGATGGGTGTGCAACTCGACAATGGCGGCAGCGTGATGTTGAGGCAGATGATCGAAGAACTCGACGTGCAGGTCCACACCAGCAAGTCCACCCAAAAGATAGTGCCCGGCAACGAGCGCCGCCTGCGCATGGAGTTTGCGGACGGCAGCGCGCTGGAGACCGACATGATCGTGTTCTCCGCCGGCATCCGTCCCTATGATCAACTCGCGAAGGCTGCCGACATCACGGTGGGAGAGCGCGGCGGCATCGTCATCGACTATCACTGCCGCACCAGCGATTCCGACATCTTCGCCATCGGCGAATGTGCGCTGTTCGGCGGCCGCATCTATGGACTCGTGGCGCCCGGCTACCGCATGGCCGACGCCGCGCTGAGCCAGCTCACCGACACGCCTGTGCCTTTCCAGGGCGCGGACATGAGCACCAAATTGAAACTGCTGGGCATCGACGTGGGCTCCATCGGTGACTCCCACGGCAAGGCATTGCATAACGGTCAACCTCCGGCCGCTTTCCTCTACTCGAATGATCGCGAACGCGTCTACAAGAAGATTGTCGTGAGTGCCGATGGCAAGAAACTGCTGGGCGCCGTGCTGGTCGGTGATTGCAGCGACTACGACACCCTGCTGCAGTTCTTCCTCAACGACATGGAGCTGCCAGCGAATCCCGAGGGCATCATCCTGCCTGCAGACAACGGCGCCACGCCACTGCTCGCGGGCATGTCACTGCCGGCGACGGCGACGATCTGCTCCTGTCTGAATGTGACCAAGGGCGCCATCGTCGCCGCCATTGATGGGGGCTGCTGTTCGGTTGCCGACGTGAAGGCTACTACCAAGGCGAGCACCGGTTGTGGCGGTTGCGCGGCACTCTTGAAATCGACCGTCAACGAAGAACTCGCTGCGCGTGGTGCCGAGATCAACAACTACGTCTGCGAACACTTCGCGTATTCGCGTCAGGAAATGTTCCACCTCATCAAGGTCGGCTCATTGAAGACCTTCGATGACATGCTGCACAAACATGGCAAGGGGCGCGGCTGCGACGTGTGCAAACCCGCCGTCGCGTCCATCCTCGCCTCGCTCTTCAACGATTACGTGCTGAGGAAAGAACACGCGAGCCTGCAGGATACCAACGACACCTTCCTCGCCAACATGCAGAAGGACGGCACCTACTCCATCGTGCCGCGCATCGCGGGCGGCGAAATTAGCGCCGAGAAGCTGATCGTGATCGGCGAAGTCGCGAAGAAATACAAGCTCTACACCAAGATCACCGGCGGCCAGCGCATCGACCTCTTCGGTGCGCGCGTCAATCAGTTGCCGGATATCTGGAGCGAGCTGGTGGCGGCGGGATTCGAGACTGGCCATGCCTACGGCAAGGCGCTGCGCACCGTGAAATCCTGTGTCGGCAGCACCTGGTGCCGCTACGGCGTACAGGACAGCGTGCGCATGGCGATCCTGATCGAGAACCGTTACAAGGGCGTGCGCTCACCGCACAAATTGAAGTCTGCCGTCTCCGGTTGCACCCGTGAGTGCGCCGAGGCGCAATCGAAAGACTTCGGCGTCATCGCGACAGAAAACGGCTGGAATCTCTACGTGTGCGGCAACGGCGGCATGAAGCCGCGCCACGCCGACCTCTTTGCCACTGACCTCGACGACGCGACGCTGATCCAATACATCGATCGCTTTTTGATGTTCTACATCCGCACAGCCGACAGGCTGCAACGCACGTCCGTATGGATGAACAATCTCGAAGGCGGGCTCGATTATCTGCGCGAAGTGATCATCGAGGACAAGCTCGGCATTGCCGCTGAACTGGAGGCCCAGATGGCCCTGCTGCTCGACACCTATCAGTGCGAGTGGAAGACCACCATCGAGGACCCGGAAAAGCTCCAGCGTTTCCGCCAATTCGTCAACAGCACCGAGGAAGACGCCCATGTGGTGTTTGTGCAGGAACGCGGCCAGCCGCGCCCGGCGAAGGACAACGAGCGCGCGGCACTCGCGCCACACTGACTCTGTGGGAGCGGACCTGTCCGCGCAAGACTTTGCCTGTGGGAGCGGACCTGTCCGCGATGGGATTTGGGAATATTTCAACAGACATCGCGGACAGGTCCGCTCCCACAGGGTCATCAAATATAGAGAGGAAGCCCATGGGTACCGCAATTCACAAGCAATTCAATAACGAACCAATAGCCGTTTTCAGCAAAGCCAATCTGCTGGAAAACTCCGGAGTCTGCGCGCTGATCAACGGTGTGCAGGTCGCCGTATTCTATCTGCCGACGGAGACGCCGCCGCTCTATGCCATCGACAACTACGACCCCATCGGCGGAGCGAATGTCCTCTCCCGTGGTATAGTCGGTGACATCAACGGCGAGCTGGTGGTGGCCTCGCCGCTCTACAAGCAGCACTTCAGTTTGCACAGCGGCCGCTGCCTGGAAGATGACAGCGTGCAGGTATCGGTCTACCAGGCGCGCCTGGAGGGCGATGCCGTGATTGTGATGCTGCAGAAAGCGCAATCACAGAAGCAGAACATTGTTCAGGACATCGCATGATTGCAGAAGACTCTGGCAGCAGGCAGACCACCTGCCCGTATTGCGGCGTAGGGTGCGGCGTACAGGCCCAGACTGCGTTCGGGGTGATCGAATCGGTGCAGGGTGCGACTACGCATCCGGCCAACTTCGGCAGGCTCTGTGTCAAGGGTTCCGCGCTGCATGAAACAATGGGGGAGCAGGGGCGCCTGTTGCACCCGCGTATCGCTGGCGTGCGCACCGACTGGAACAGCGCGCTCGATCATGTCGCCGCCAGTCTCAGAAAAATCATTCGCAAACATGGCCCCGATGCCGTGGCGTTTTACCTCTCCGGCCAACTGCTGACTGAAGACTATTACGTCGCCAACAAACTCATGAAGGGCTTCATCGGCAGCGCCAACGTCGACACCAATTCGCGCCTGTGCATGGCGTCCGCTGTGGCCGGTTACAAACGCGCCTTCGGTGCCGACGCCGTGCCCTGCAATTACGAAGACCTGGAGTGCTGCGACCTGCTGGTGATGGTCGGCTCCAATGCCGCCTGGACGCATCCCGTTCTCTATCAACGCATCGTCGCCGCGAAGGCCGCGCGCCCCGGCATGCGTGTCGTGGTCATCGATCCGCGCCGCACTGCTACATGCGACATTGCCGACCTGCATCTGGCCTTGCGCCCCGGCGCCGACGCTTTCGTGTTCGCGGGCCTGCTGCAGTATCTGGCACAACGCCACGCGCTGGACCACGACTACATCGACAACTGCACCGAAGGCTTCGACGCGGCGCTGACTGCCTGCGAAGATTTCGATATCGACACCACCGCTGAGCGCAGCGGCCTCGACAGTGGCGCCCTCGAACAGTTTTACCTGTGGTTTGCCCGCACCGAGAAGACCGTGACGTTCTATTCGCAGGGCATCAATCAATCCGCCACCGGCACCGATAAGTGCAACGCCATCATCAATTGTCATCTAGCCACGGGTCGTCTTGGCAAGCCGGGCATGGGCCCCTTCTCCATCACCGGTCAGCCCAACGCCATGGGGGGCCGCGAGGTCGGCGGGCTTGCCAATCAGCTCGCCGCGCACATGGATTTCACTCCGGAGAATGTGGAGCGCGTGGCACGTTTCTGGAAAGCAGAAAAGATGGCGACGCAGCCAGGGCTCAAGGCCGTCGACCTGTTTGCTGCCATCGAGAGCGGCAAGATCAAGGCGGTTTGGATCATGGCCACCAATCCGGTAGTCAGCCTTCCGGAATCAGAGCGCGTGCGTGCCGCGCTGCTGCAATGCGAACTGGTGATCGTCTCCGACTGCATCGAGAACACCGACACCACGGCCTGCGCCGATGTGCTGCTGCCCGCCACCGGCTGGGGCGAGAAGGATGGCACCGTCACCAATTCCGAGCGCCGCATCTCGCGGCAACGCACACTGCTGGGCCCCGCCGGCGAGGCGCGGCACGACTGGTGGATCATCAACGAAGTGGCGAAACGCCTGGGCTTCGCCGATGCATTCCGCTATGACTCTGCTGCCGACATATTTCAGGAACACGCGGCACTTTCCGCGTTCGAGAACGAAGGCACCCGAGCCTTCGACATCAGCGCGCTCGTCGGCCTCGACAAGACTGCCTATGACGCCATGACACCGATGCAGTGGCCCGTGAACACCGCGAACCCGACCGGCAGCGCAAGGCTGTTCAGCGACGGTAAATTCTTCACGCCCTCGGGACGCGCCCGCTTCGTCACGCTGACGCCAGAGCTCCCGCAAGCTGCACCGACTTTCCAGACGCCCTTCCTGCTCAACACCGGCCGCCTGCGCGACCAGTGGCATACCATGACCCGCACCGGCCGCGCGCCACGTCTGCTCGCCCACACCGGCGCGCCCTTCGTGGCGATGAACCCGCGCGACGCCATGAGCAAGGGCATCCGCGAGGGCGACCTGGTGCGCCTGCACAACATCGACAGCCACGGCGACAGACAGGAGCTTCTATTGCAGGCCAACATTGATAGCGGCCTGCGCGATGGCGATGTCTTTGTGCCGATCCACTGGAACGACCAATTCGCGGCCAACAGCCGCATCAGTCGGCTGATCGCGCCGCGTACCGATCCGATCTCCGGACAACCGGAAAGCAAATATGCCCCCGTTGGCCTGCAGGGCATAAAAGTACAGCGCTGGGTTGCTCTCATCAGCCGCGAGCCGGTGCCCGTCGGACCGTTCGATTTCTGGGTGAAGACACCGGTGACCGATGGCTGGTACACCCTGCTGGCCGACACCACGATCCCGACGAAGGAATCAGAAGAAGCCTGGCAGGCGTGGACGAGTGGTCTGCAGGCAGAGCTGCCGACAGGGCTGGAAAAAATCGAACTGTCGAACACCGTGTCGGGGGACTATCGCGCCCTGCTGTGTCGCGACCAGCACATCGAGATCGCGCTGTTCGCGGGGTGCGACCGCAGCATGCTCCCGGACATCCAGTGGCTGCAGTCACTGTTCAATCACAAGGTGGACTCGCAGTCCTGGCGCCTGCTCGCCAGGCAGGAGAGCTCGGCAATCAGCGCCAACCGCGTGATCTGCAGCTGCTTCCGCATCACTGAGCAGCAGATCAACGGCGCCATCGACAAGGGTGCACGCAGCGCCGAGGATCTCGGCCGCCTGCTGCGCTGCGGAACCAATTGCGGGTCATGTATCCCGGAATTGAAACAGTTGGTGGCGCGTCACGCCAGCTGAACGACACCGCCGCTCGATTTTCGACACTGATTTCTCAAAAGCCTGCTGGTAACTCAAATTTCCTATCCATTTCTTCATTTTTCCACTGGCAGCCCGATACAGTGAGAATCAAACGAATGAAAAGCGGCGGAGAGCACACGTGGGTCGAAATTACGCAGCGTTGGGATGTCCGCATTTGCTGATGTCCAGGGTCGCTGCACTCCCTGTCGCTGCACTCTCTGTCGTCGTGCTGGCGGCAGTGACGGCATTGGTATTGCTGCCTGCTCAACCCGGCTACGCAGCCGAGGGTGAAGACATTCCCGCAGACCCTGTTCACCTCGCCATCGCCGCCCCCATGGTTGGCACCAGTTTCACCGTCGGCATGCAGCTGAGTGCAGGCGTCGCTGCCGCCCTGCTGAGCCTGCCCGACGGAAAATTGCTGGGCCGGGATATTCGCGTCACCACCCATAACGACAGTTGCGTCAGCGACATCGCCGAACGCGTGGCTTTGGATCTGGTGCAGAATCCCCCCGACCTGGTGATCGGCCACTCCTGCTCGGCCACCACCATCGCGGCAGCTCCCATCTATGCGCAGCACAAGGTGCTGCAGATCACCCCCTCTTCCACCAATCCACAAGCGACCGAGATGGGCATCGGCACGTTGTTCCGCATGATTGGGCGGGACGAGGTGCAGGTCGACATGGCGGTGGAACGCATCGCCACGAAACATGCCGGACAGCGCCTCGGGATTCTGCATTTCCAAACTGGATACTCACGGTGGATCACACGAAGAGTAATCGAAGGACTGCGCAGTCGCGGCATAGAGCCCGATGTCATCGTCGAGAGTGGGGCGTCGGCGATTTCCTACATCGGTGAAATCCAGAAACTGATGGCTGCAGGAAGCGAGGTTGTCTATCTGGCCGGTGGTGCTCTGGACAGCGGAGTCTTCATGCGGCAGGCACGGCAGATTGGTGCCCGCTTTCAGGTCATCTCCAGTGACACACTGGTCTCTTATATTTTCCCCGAAACTGCGGGCACGGCGGCGGAAGGCGTCCATTTCACCTTTCCCTCCGAGGCAGCGGAACTGGCAACAGCAGCGACAGCCGTGGCTGCAATCCAACAGATGGGCCAGCAGCCAGTCGGCTACACCCTGCTGACCTATGCGGCCGTCCAGACCTGGATCGAGGGCGTTCGCAGAGCCTCTTCATTCGATGCAGAACTGGTTGCTGCCGCCATCCGCAGAGCGCCACTGCAGACCATACTGGGCTCCGTGACCTTCGATGCCAAGGGCGACATCAAGACGAGTTATCCAGCATTTTCCTGGTATACCTGGAAGGCGGGTGAACGTGTCGCCATCGATTGAACCGCCCCACGACCACCATACCGGACAGACCACAGGCCGGTGGAAGGCCACCTTCGCCCGCCTCGGTATCCGCGAGAGTTTTCTCTTTGGCTTCGGCATCATGTGCACACTCATGTTGCTGGTGGTGGCAGCGGCATTGTTCACTACCGCCAGAATCGGCCAATCGACCAGCAACATCCTGGATGAACAACTGCCGGTCACGCTGGAGATTCTGCGGACTACGCGCGCGGTGGATGCCTTCACTGCTACCGGTGCCGCGCTGGTGTCGGCCACCACGGAGGACGATCGCCGCACGGCTTTTGAGCGCGCCGACAGCGCCCAGGCCGCGCTGGAACAGACACTGAACTACCTCGCCTCTGCCGATGCCACTGCAGAAGCTGCCGAGATCCACTTCCTGAGCGAAGAGCTGACCGACAACCTCCTGCGCATGCGCGACGTGGTGGATGAGCGCATTGCCCTCGTGCTGGCCAAAGACGCGGCCCGCACCCGGCTGGTGGCCAACCTGCAGGCATTTCAGCAACAACTGACTTATCGCATCCGCATCATGGAGAGCGACAGCGACATCATCGGATTGCTGATGGCTCAACCCATCCCGCCCACGGATCGCGTCGCGGCGATGGCGCAGAACACGGCTCCGCTCATTCCTCTCGCACGCTTCTATGCCGAAGTCGAATCCATCGGTGGACGCCTGCTGGCCGCCGCCCAGGACTCCAATTTCCCGGCCCTGCATCTGTCCGAGCAGGTCCTCGCCATCGCTTTTGCGGGGGCTGCCAACACCTTCGCCCGACTACCCGAGGAGGAACGCACGGCATTGCAGAGTATCTTTACAGAACTGCAGGCTCTCGCGACCGCCACCGGTGGGCCGCTCGGACTGCGCGAG
The DNA here is from genome assembly GCA_030654835.1 of Gammaproteobacteria bacterium. GTDB lineage: Bacteria > Pseudomonadota > Gammaproteobacteria > Pseudomonadales > Pseudohongiellaceae > UBA5078. Next base: position 8,882 of record JAURWS010000033.1, read on the forward strand.
CGAGAGCTGACGCTGTACGCCGAGAGTCAGGTGCTCAACCTAGAAAGCCAGCAAATCACCAGCCGCGTCGATGCCACCACAGCGGATCTGGTGCAACGAAGGCTGGATGACATTCGTCAGGCGGGTGCGTCGGCCACCGAATCACAACAACGCTACATCTGGTTGCTGACCTTGGTAAGTGCACTCTCGCTGCTCGGCATGATGGCCTTCATGCGATTGCACGTCATGCGGCATCTGGTGGCGCGTCTGTCGCTGCTGAGCCAGACGCTGCAGAACATCGCGGCGGGGCGTTTCGACATTCCACTGCCGGAAGCCGGCAGCGACGAGCTCGGCCGCCTGGGCGCGGCGGTGCAACAATTCCACACCACGGCCATCGAAGCCGGGCGCCGGGAGTGTGAACTGCAGGCGAGCAACAGGAGCGCCGAGAAGGCACGCAGGGAGCTGGAGATAAAGGCGCATGAGCTGGAGAGACTGAACCGCAAGCTGGCTGACCTCTCGACGCAGGACTTCCTGACCGGGCTGGCCAACCGACGTCGCTTCGACGAGGCGCTCGGCATCGAGTGGGCACGTGGCACCCGCACCGGGCAATTGCTGGCGCTGATCATGATCGACGTCGATCACTTCAAGCCGTTCAACGACCGCTATGGCCACCAGGCTGGCGATGACTGCCTGCGCCAGGTGGCTACGATGATGAAATTGGTCTTCGGCCGCGTCAGCGATCTGGCTTCCCGCTACGGCGGCGAGGAGTTCTGCGTCATCGTCACCGATTCGACCGAGACGGGCATTTACGGCATGGCCGAGCGGGTCCGCACCGCCGTGGAGAAGCTGACCGTGGAGCACGCCGACTCGCCCTATGGGGTGGTAACGGTGAGTATCGGCGTGGCTGCTGCGATTCCCGGTGGCGGGAAGACTCCAGAGGATCTACTCAGGGCAGCCGACGCCGCGCTCTACAACGCAAAAGCCAATGGCAGAAATCGGGTGATGCAATCTCAGCCCATCGGATAAAGAATGTGCCTGGATACTTCGTTGATCCTGCTCAGAGTCTCCGCGCTCAGCGTCACATCTGCCGCCGCAAGAATCTCGTCCAACTGCTCGGGCCTGGTGGCCCCCACGATAGTGGACGCGACGAAGTCATGCTGCTTGCTCCAGGCAGTGGCCAGCGTGACAACCGACATGCCGATGTCTGCTGCAATGGCCATGAAGCGTTTGGTGGATTCAATACTCTTCTCGTTCACGAAGCGCTGCGCCATCGCCAGCTGGCGCGTCTCGTTCAGCTTGAAATAGCGACTGAAGCGGGCATTGTCGGGCAGCTGATTGTCGTTGTATTTGCCGCTCAGCACGCCACCGGCGAGTGGTGAATAAGGCAGCAAGCTGACCCCTTCCTTGCGGCAGGCCTGTGCCAGTTCGTCCTCGAAGCGGCGATTGTTGAGACTGAAGTTGTTCTGAATGGTCTCGTAGCGAGTCAGGCCATGCAGCTCCGCCATCGCCAGACTCTTGGTCAGACCCCAGGTAGTTTCGTTGCTGCAGCCCAGCAGGCGTACCTTCCCGGACTGCACCAGTTCCTCAAGAGCCATCAGCGTTTCCTCGTAGCGCATGTCATGATCCGGCCAGTGCGTCTGGTAGAGATCGACATAGTCTGTCTGCAGGCGGCGCAGGCTGCCTTCGATGGCGCGTACGATGTGATGACGATCGAGACAGGTCTTGCCAGCGCGTTGTGCGGCCTTGAACCAGCCGTGGCTTGGCCCGGCGACCTTGGTGGCGATGATCAGCGAGTCGCGGTCCTTGGTCCTCATCCAGCGCCCGACGATCTCCTCGGTGAGCCCCACATACTTGATGTCAGGCGGGACCGGGTACATCTCGGCCGTGTCGTAGAAATCGATGCCCGCATCGTAAGCCTTGTCGAGGATGGCGAACGAGGCCTTCTCGTCGGCCTGCGATCCAAAAGTCATGGTCCCCATGCAGATATCCGATACCACAATGCCACTTCTACCGAGCCGCTTGTATTTCATTCGACCGCCCATCCTGTGTGTTGGTTGTTACGTTGTTTTTTCATGTTCTCTATATTCTACAGCCGCAGCCGGATGCCCAGCCACCCGGCCCTGGGTGCCCCGGCTCCCAGAAACAGCGGACGCGCATCGGTGAGGTCGCTCAACAGCTCCGTGGGATCTTCACCGAGCAGCCCAAAGCTCTCGTAACGGGTGTCGAACACATTGCTGACGCGCATGAACAACGTCAACTTTTGCGACCACGCATAACTGGCATGCAGATTCAGCACCGCGAAGCCATCGACGGTGTCCAGCGCATTGCTCTCATCGCCGCGCAGCCACTGCGCAGAGTTATACACCAGTTCCGCACCGGTACTCAGCCCAGGCGCCAGGTCATAGTTACCGCCCAGCTTCAGCAGATTCTCGGGGATGCCCGGCAGGCGATCACCACGACTCACGACGATGGCACCATCGGCGTCAGAATCCGGGTGGTTGGGGCTGAGCACCTGAAAGTCGTCTTCGAAGGTAGCACGAATGTAGCTGTAGGAGGCGTACCAGCGCAGTTGCTCCAGGCTGCCGCTGAGTGACGATTCGAAACCGAGGCGGCGAGTCTTGTCGACATTGGCAAACAATCCGGTGGCGCGCCCGGTGGTCTGAAACAGGATGTCGTCACGATTGACGGCGTGATAGAGCCCGACGCGATACTCCATGTCACGCCATGCCCCGCGCGCCCCGATCTCCACATTGCGGGTCACCACGTCGTCCAGCGGTGGATCCGCGAGAAACGCATTGGGCAGGCGGCACTCGAATTCGATGTCGTCGGGGTCATCGCCACGCTCGATTGCGAAGCGCCGAGCGACCTCGAACACTCCTTCGTTGCAGGCCAGCTCGATGGGCGTCGGAATGCGGTTCGACTCGCTGAGCGAGCCGTAGAGGTTGTCATCCTCCGTCACCATGAGTGTCAGCCCCAGCGAGGGGTTGAAGCGTTGGAATCGATGCCTGCCGTTGAGTTCAGGACGCACACCGGAGCGGTCGCGCAGCGTCACTCGACTGTCGTTGTAACGACCGGCCACGGTGAGCGCCAGTTGTTCACTCAGGTCATGGGTATTGCTGAAGAACACGCTCGCCGTCGTCGTTCGGGTGGCCACTTGCGTCGCGGCGGTGTCGAGGAAGGCACCGGTGCCCAGCCCCAAGGTGCTGCGCGTCAGCGGGTCGAGCCCGGAAAGTTCGAGCGCCGAATCGAAGCCAGTGCGCCCATCGAAATAGCTCACTCCGGTGGTCAGCTGGTTGGCGCGACCGAACAGATCATCGAGGGCAATCAACTTGGCATCGAAGCCCTGGCTCTCCTGCCGCCGCGCGCTGATGTTGTTGATGGCCTCGTCGCTGATGATGCCGGTGCCGGAGAGGTCTGCGGCAACATCCTCAAGCTCGAACAGCTCGGCATCCAGACCTGCGAGATGTGCGCGTTCTGCGATCAAGGCTTCGAGCGCGGCGAACCCGGTGATGCCTGCGTTCCCGCCCTGACAGATGGCATCGAGATCGATACCGAGTTGATCAGCGAGCGCATCCTCGATGGCATCGGATTCCTCCAGAAGCGACATGGCGCCTCCGGCATAGGTGCAGGCTTCGAACTCCGAGGCATCGCCGTTGAAGGCATCCGTGTTGTTGTCGCGTCGAAATGCCGAACCGGCGATCTGCAGCGTCGGCGTCAGGAAGTGACTGCCTTCCAGCGTGGCCATCCACAGATCGTTTTCGGTGATGTCCGGCGCCGTGAACACCGCGTCACGCTGCAGGGCCAGCAGCCCCACAGGAGCAGCCCCATTGCCGCGCAATTCACTATCGCCCTTCTGCAGGTGCAGATTCAGGGCAGAGAGGTCGTCCTGGCGCCAGCCGAGATTGGCATAGACATTGGTGGCGTTTGAAGAGGAGAGCTGGCGCCAGCCCTCTTCCTGAAAGCGCGACAGATTGACGTAATAGCTCCAGCTGCCAGCATTGCCACCACTCTCCAGCGTGCCGAGCCTGCGCCCCCAGGAGCCAGTGGTCACTTCTGCCTGCTGCCCCGTGAATCCGAAGCCGTCCTTCATGCGAATCGCCAGCGCACCGCCCAGCGTATTGAGCCCGAACAGGGGATTGGCACCGCTGATCAGATCCATCCCCGCGACGGCCGATTCGGGCAGCAGGTCCCAGTTCACCGCGTCTCCCAGCGGCTCGTTGATGCGCACACCATTCTGGTACACCGCAACCCCCTGAGCCAGACCGAGCAGCGGCGAGGCCGTAAAGCCCCGGAACTGCACGTCGGGCTGGAGCGGATTGCTCTGCGCAGAATTGATGCTCACGGCACTGAGCTGCTGATTCATGAACTCGGAAAGATCCAGGCTCTGACTGTTTTGCAGCGCCGCCGCGCTGGCGCTCTGCACGGCAAACGGCAGCTTTCGCGCATCGATGCCCAACCCGCTGCCGGGCGTCGTGCCGATCACAATGATTTCGTCCAGCCTTTTTGCCACCGAAGTATCTGCCACCGAAGTATCTGAAGAGTAAGTTGGATGGCTGATCAACAGCAATGTTGTAAGGGACGCGAGGAAACTCAGCTTCTTTTTATTGTTCATTAGCGCTACCGTGGAAGGACAGATTATTGGGAGTTTACAATGAAATCCGCCATTCACCCATTCGTATGGGACTCTTACTACGTTACCCATCTGCATGTCGTCGACAAGCAGCATCTCCACCTGGTCAAGCTCATCAATGCGCTGGCCGAGCTGGCCTCCTCGGGAACGACGATTCCCAGAAAGACGGTCGAACAACTCTTCGCGGAACTGACCGACTACACCCAATACCACTTCACCGAAGAGGAGGGACTGATGGCACAGCACCAGCTTGACCCTCGCCACATCCAGTATCACCACGCCGAACACCGCCAGTTTGTGGACGATCTGCAGTCCTTGTACGAGAACACGCTGGCAGATATCGAAAACGAAATCGGCGCTCTTCTCAACTACCTGACCTATTGGCTCGCGTACCACATTCTCGGTGTGGATCAGAACATGGCCGCGCAGATTCATCGCGTCGAGAAAGGGGAGTCCCCTGCCAGCGCCTATGAACAGGAGAGCGACGAGCTGGACAACTCCACCAAGCCGCTGCTCAAAGCCCTCAACGGATTGTTCAAGGAAGTCACCAGCCAGAACAAGAAACTGCTGGAGATGAACCGCTCACTGGAAACACGAGTGCAGGCGCGCACGCGCGAGTTGCAGGAAGCCATGCAACGCCTGGAGATGGATCAGGAAAAGATCGTCCGGCTCAGTGAAGACCTCAAGCTCATCAATGGCCGCTTGGAGGAACTGAGCCTCACGGATTCCCTCACCAATCTGCCCAATCGCCGCAGCGCAATGCGCTTTCTGGAGGAGCAGTGGCTGAAACGCAAGCAGCAGCCAATCTCCTGTCTGATGATCGACGCCGACCATTTCAAAGAGGTGAACGATCAATGGGGCCACGACGCCGGTGATGTGGTGTTGCAACGACTGGCGCAAACCCTGCAGGATTTTTCGCGTACCGATGACCTTGCCTGCCGCGTGGGTGGTGATGAGTTCATGGTGATATGCCCCAACACCAGCGCGGAAAATGCGCTGAGCTTTGCCCAGGCATTGCTGACCCGCGTCAATACTCTGTGGGTACCGGCCGGGAATGGTTTCTGGGAGGGCAGCGTCAGTGTGGGCGTCGCCACCAACACTGACGACATGACGACGATGACGGATCTCATCAAGGCAGCCGACGAAGCACTCTATGCCGCCAAGGCGGCTGGCAAGAACTGCGTGCGCCAGCACGTCAGTGCGTGAGGGAATAGATCAGGTAGTTGATGCCGAGCTGATAGGCGGAGTTGGCGTAGCGCGTGGGGTAATCGGGATGGTAGGTGTGCTCCCAGCCATCACCCATGTCGGAATTCCAGTTGATCAGCACCATCACCCGGCCGTCGTCATCCAGAATGGCGTGGTTGCTCGCGACATCAATGTCCTGCTCGCCCATCGTATCGCTACGGCTGAGGGCCGGAATCATCTTCGGGCCATCGATGTCATAGTAGGTGCGGAAAATTTCGTGATCGGATCGCAGCTCGACGATCTCACGATCGGGGAAAACCTGTGAAAACCCCGATTGAAAATTGTCCCACTGGCGCGTGCCCCAGAAATCGTCGATCAACAGGAAACCGCCACGCAGGAGATATTCGCGCAGGTTCTCGATCTCCTCCGTGCTCAGGCTGATGCCACCGCCCTGTCCGACTTCCAGCATGTAGAGAAACGGATAGTCGAAGATGCGCGCGTCGTCGAAGCGCAGCACGATGGGGTCCTGCATCACACGAATATTGGTGAGCCGCGAGACGCCGCGCAGGAAGTTGGAATCGGCCCCGGGGAAATCGATGGACCAGGCCGGTCCACCGTCGCCCAGATAACCACCGAAACCGCCAAAGCCACCGAAGCCTCCTCCGCCACCAAAACCGCCCATGCGACTGGAGTAGGAATCAAACTGCACCCGGACGAAATTGAACTCACCGCCCGGATCATAGGCGATGTCCTCCGCGCCGGGCTGCGCGTGTGCGCAAGACCAGCCGAAGACGGCGACGAGAAGACAGGAGCACAGACGACGCATGAGGAGCTCGGGAAACATGGAGATGCTATGGAACCAACGGACTGCCGAATACTAATCGTTGCGGCGCCACAAGGGAACACCGCAACGCTGGAGAACGGCATCAGCTCTGCGGACTTTCAACGGAGGCCGCTTTGGCCACGGCTTTCGGCATCTCCCGATGCAGAGAGATCACCGGGATAAACAGGCTCATCACGAAGCCGATGAGGATGATCCAAAGGCTGGTGCGGAACATGCCGGTGATCGCATTCGAGAAGGCCAGCCTGATGCCGGACTCAATGCTGGTCACCGCCTGCTCGACTCCCGTCGCCATCATGCTGCGGATGGTCGTCATGCGCTGGGATATCTCGGCAGCAGGCAAGGCGGCCTCGGGTGTTGTCGGCATCTGTTCCTTGAGCTGGGCTGGCAGCAACGGATTGTCGCGCACGCTGGCAACTGCGGCCAGGTCGCCCGCATAGCCACGCTCCACTGTTGTCAGCGTCGCTTCGAAGGAGCTCTCGATACGTGACCGCAGTGCGCCCGGATTCATCACACTGGTCTGCGCCTGGCTCATGTCGAAACCGCCTCCATCAAGAGAGGCCATCATCGGCACCTGCTTCGGCAACTCCGCCGTCAGGTTCAGCGTCAGCAACGTGCCGAAGATCGCCACGCCAATGGTGTTGCCGATCTGCCGAAAGAACTGCGTAAAGCTGGTTGCCACGCCGATCTGCGACATCGGGAACGCCGCCTGCACGATCAGATTCACCAGACTCTGCGACGGTCCGAGTCCAAGACCGACTATCACCATCCGCCATGACAAGCCCATCAAGGTCGTCTCCGGCCCGATGCCGCCAAGCAGGTACACACCGACGAGCAGCACGGCAGCGCCACCGCTCATGTAGAGCTTGTAGTTGCCGCTGCGAGACACCAGACGCCCGCTGAGGATGCTGCTGGTCATCAAACCGAGCATAAGCGGGAACATCGAGAAGCCGCTGTTGGTCGCGTTCACTCCCAGCACCACCTGCATGAACAGCGGCATGAACATCACTACGCCGAGGAAGGCCATGCTGATCACGAAGGAGGTCGCATTGGTGATGACGAAGACACGATTCTGGAACATCGACAGCGGCATGATGGCCTCTTTCGCGCGCGACTCCACCCAGATGAACAACAAGAGTGACACGGCACTGAGGGCGAACATGCTCATCAACAGCGGTGAGCTCCAGTCGTACTTGCTGCCACCCCAGGTCAGGGCCAGAAGGAAGGGAATGAAGACGACCAGCAGGAGGAACGCACCGGCGAAATCGATGGGGCCACGACTGCCATGATTCAGGCGCGGCGTCTTGAAGGCGATCATGAACAGCGCCACCAGGCCCAGCGGAATGTTCGCGTAGAACACCCAGCGCCAGCCCGCAATATCGTGACCGAACATCGTGACTGACCCGTAGTCGGTCAGGAAGCCGCCGATGGCCGGCCCGATGATGCTTGATATGCCGAAGATCGCCCCGAACAGGCCCATGAACTTGGCGCGCTGCAGCGGCGGGTACAGGTCCGCGATGATGCCCATGGCGCTGGTGAACAGCGCGGCGCCGCCGATGCCTTTGACGGCGCGGAAAATCACCAGCTGGTGCATGCCGTCGCCGAGCAGCGGCAGCGTGCCGAATTCGCCACTGATACCGCACAGCGCAGAGCCGAGCAGGAAGATGCTGACGCCGATCACCAGGATGAGTTTGCGGCCGTAGAGGTCGCCGAGCTTGCCGTAGATCGGCACCAGCACGGTGGAGGCCAGCATGTAGGCCGTGGTCACCCAGGCATACAGCTCCAGGCCATTGAGTTCGGAAACAATGCGGGGCATGGCGGTGGAGAGGATGCTCATGTCGAGAGCGGCGAGGAGGAAAACGATGAGCAGAGCAATGAGAGTCGTGCGTTTATCCTTGTCGGATATCTGCACCGTATCGGTGGCAATATTCAAGGGAACACCCTTCAACACAGAGAGGTAAAAACAGGCCAGCAAGATCGGAGGCCGCCGAGTGCCTCTCCAGTCCTTTGAGAACAGTCCGTTGAGAACTGTCCATGGTGAGAGGCGCGGCTATACTACGCCTGCGTTGCAATATCTGACAACCCGCATATCGACGTGACGTGCACCCGGCACGAAGAAGAGGTCAGGCGAACAGTGCCAGGCGCTCCACGTTGAGAGGATAGAGCTTGTCCAGCTCCGAAGACACGCCGAGGAAGTCGCGCAGTGCACGATGCACATGCTTGGGTGTGACGATGATGCCGCTGGAATGCGGTTCGAGTGTGTCCGGGTTCAGCTTCAATGCCTCGAAATTGGCATCGGTGGCGCCGATGACTCGATTGCCGGTGATACCCGCCCCCATCGCCATGATGCTGGTGATGTTCCAGTGGTCCTTGCCGGCGCCGGTGTTGTAGAACGGCGTGCGGCCAAAGTCGGAACCGATCAACACTGTCACGCGCTCCTGCAGACCGCGCAGCACCAGTTGCTCCCACAGGTGGTCTATGCCCTCCAGCAACAGAGTCAGCGCGGCGGTCTGATCTTCATCGTGCGTGCCATGGGTATCGAAGCCGCCCAGATTGAGGTTGGCGCTGACTGCAAGACCACTGGCGAACGCCGCGACCGCCAGCTCCGCTTGCCCCTTCAATCCTGTTGAAACCTGTGCCGGCAGATAAGCCAGCAGTCCGTCCAGCTTCATGTCGCCGCTACGCACTTTCTCCAGCTGTGCCATCTGCGCCGCGCGCTGTGGCAGTGTCTCGCCAGTGCGCAGGCGTGCCAGTCGCAAATCGCGTGCGGCCTGCACGTTGGCGTAGGCTTTGTCGCTGAAATAACTCTGCGAACGCAGGGCCGCGTTGTCCGCATACTGACTGTTGGGATACGCCAGCGAAGTGAAGGTCGCGGCAGAGGCGGTGCGCACCGGAGCGACCAGCTCATCGGTGAAGTCGTAGCCGCCGTTGGAGATAAAGGCCATGGGCTGATTCGCATACGGTGCAGCCGCCAATGCCGCCACGCTGGGGTAGCCTGTCTCCAGGCGCCCGCTCCACACGAAGCGGGTGCCGGTCTCGTGGCCGTTGGTCTGGGTGTCGATGCCGTTGATCACCCGCAGGCGCTGATGGTGCTTGTTGAAGAAGGTTTCCAAATGACCGGCGGCGGTACTTGCCGGTGGCTCGATGCCTTCCGGATAGGCCGCGTATTGCAACTGCCCGGCCGATTTGATGGCGCTGCTGGCATAGTTGTTCACGGGCCCAAGACCGTCTGCTCGACTGGCGTTGCCTTTCGGGTCGATCAGCGCCGTCGGGTCCCAGCCACCGGAGGCGTTGACGGTGATGAAGAGGCGCTGTGTCGTGGCCGTCGTTGCAGCCCAGGCGGGCGTGCCGATCGTCATCGGCAGCGTTCCGGCGACACCGAATGCTCCCAGCGCTTGCAGAAATTTACGACGGTCCATGCGGGTCTCCCTATATCTCTTCGCTCTTCAACCGTAAATGAATTGATAGTCCGCGAGCAGATAGGCCACCACAGCCATCCACGCACGAATGACGTAATTGTTGTCGTTGCGCAGCCTGCCATCGACACCGCCCGCCACGTTCAGCGAAGCGCCCGTGTTGATGTCGTTGTTGCGCATGCAGCGCGTCGGCAGGCTGGTGTTCTCCGATACTCCCTGCACTCCCAGCAGCGCGCTCTGTCCCTGCTGCAGGACGGTAGCAAACAAGGCATAAGTGTGTTCGATCTCCGCATCGGTCAACGCCAGTTCTTCGCCCAGCAGATAGCGATGCAGATGCTGGATGTTCTGGCGCACGGCGGCCTGCCCCTGGGCGCTGGTCAGCACCGTGCTGGTGTCGACATTGGGAAACAGACGGCGCGCCGTGCGGGCAGAGAGGAAATCATTGGGCACCCCATAGCAGGCCATCTCGTTCGCCATGCGCTCCTGCACGATGACCATCAGTCCGTTGGTATCGGTGAGACGCTCGGTGATGGTGAAGGAGTCGATGCCACCATAGATCTGATGATAGTACTGCCGGGTGTCCAGCAATCGCGCTGAGCCAAACACATTGCGATTGGCAGCGTACTGATCGAGCGGGCCGCGCCACTGGAAACCGAACAGCGCCTCGATCTTGCGATGCAACAGCTCGGGAGTCAACAGACGGGCCGCACCGGTTTCCTCATGCACCGCCGAGAATGCGACATTGTTCAAGCCATCGGCACGCCAGTAGGGACTGACGATGATTTCCTTCACCAGCGTCTTCAGGTTGCGATTCGCGCCGACATAGATCGCCTTGATTTCATCCAGATGCGTGGACTCCGCGAGATAGGCTTCGGTCTCGGCCTGTGGCGCACCCGCTGCTGGCGCATCGAGTGGCTCGTGGCCCGTCAGCCCGGTGTACATGATGCGCACCATGGCGTCATCGAAGCGCGGGTCGGCGACGATCTGTTTCGTCAGCCATTGGAGAGAATCGCCGCTGCTGCGCGGAGGTGCCGAGACGCCCGCAAAGCCGGCCTGGAACATATCGGTGTACCACGTGCGCGGCGGTGCATAAGTGCCACGCAGATTCCAGTTCTGGAACGAGGAAGCGACAGGATCGAGCAGACTGTGGCACTTGACACAGTCCGGGTTCTCCATCGTCGGCGCGTCGTTGCTGATGTCCACCGCACTGCCATCGGGCCGCACGCCATCCAGCGCCAGGATGTCGACATCGAGAAACACGTCATACACCAGCCGCGAACGCCCACGGTTGCGATTGGTCGCGCTGGTCGGATAGCGATTCAGGAACATGAGCGAACTGAGAATACCGGCATGCGGAGTGCCGGGCAGCACGGCGGGGCGGAACTCGTTTGGGTCCCACTCGTTGGTGAAGTTGACACCGGTGATACCGTAACTCTTCGCGGAGTAGCCGTTGACCATGAAGTAATTGGCCGTGAGGATTTCGGTCATCGGCTTGTTGTTCCTGACCACGTACTCGATCAGCTCCAACGGTTCGGTCGCGACACTGTTGTTGGTGGTAGCGCGATTGACTGTGTAGTCGCTGCCGCGCAGCTCGGCACCAGGGTCATACCAGCGTGCCGTCGTGTAACGCCGCATCAGCCCAATAGCGGCCTCGGCCCCATTGGTGGAGAGGTAACGATTGGTGTGCAGCACATCGTTGAAGATTTCCGCCAACCGCGCGTAGAAGGCGTCTTCCTCCAGCATGCCATCCAGTGCCTGCCGCAACCCCGCCTCACTCTTCTGGGTGACAAGTGCCATTTCTGCCGCAGTAGGCAGACGCCCGACCAGATGCAGTGCCGCGTTGCGCAGCGTAGCATCCAGCGGCAGCGACTCGATGGCCGCCAGCGCCAGCCCCGTCTGCTGACTGCTGCTGGCATTGAAGGCGGCGAGGATGTAGGACGCGATGTCGCTGGCACAGGTGCCGACGCAGGCAGACGGATTGCCGAGCGGCATGGTGTTGTTGATACGGGTGCCCAGCACATCAAGAGCACTGCAATTGCTGCAATTCTTCAGCGAGACGCCGACCGAGCCGCCGAGTCCATCCGTGCCATGACAGCTGGCACACAGCTGCTGATACGAGGTCTGGCCCGGCAGTACCACCGCAGCAGTCGAGATGAGCTGCAACCGGTCGGCACTGATGAAGCGCAGTTGCGCGCTGTAGAACTGGCTGCCAACCCGCAGCGTTGGAATCGTCAACTCCTGAGTCTGCAGGCTGTAGGTAGCGCCAGGGTTCAGGCCAGCGGCAGCGGGCGTCGCCGAGCCGATCCTGAAGGTCATCGAGGCCTCGCTCTCCAGCACCAGGCTGAGATTGAGCGAGCCGTAACCTTGCACGTCGATGCGGGGAATCGTCAACACGGGGTGCGCGAAGTTCGGTGTGGAATCAGCGCCGGTGGCCGCGTTGGCCGGCAGCGCGAGAATCAGCATACTGAGTAACAACCCCAGCAGCAGGCACTTGTCTCTCCACCGTATCTGGCAGCGTCTGACGTCTTGGCTCATAGGTGGCTCTCGTTTTTGTTGGCAGAAGCAGTGTGCGGTTAGAGTAGCAACGCGGCAACGGGCAATACGTTGACACACTTCACGAATTATTTGTCTGAGCCTGCCGGGTTGAGCCGTGGATGGGTCTCTTCGCCAAACCAGGCCAGCACGGCACCTGACACCAGCATCGAAATCGCCACGAACCAGAAGGCAGCCTCCATGTTGCCACTGTACTGCGCTACCAGTCCCAGCCCCAGACCACCGATACCATACCCGAGATCTCTCCAGAAGCGATAGATGCCGATGGCAGAGCCACGCCAGTCCGGATGGGAGATGTCCGCCACCGCCGCCGACAGATTCGGATACAGCAGTGCCATGCCAAAACCGGTCAGCGCGGCCGATGCCGTCCACCCACCCACGCCATCGACCATCAACATCATCGCCACCCCCGCACCGCAGATCCACATGCCCAGCACGTTCAGCCGATGGCGCCCGACCCGGTCGGAGAGCCGCCCGGTATAGAGCTGTGCCGCGCCCCAGACGAAACCATAGGTGCCGATGATCCAGCCCACCGCAGTGAGGCTGACACCCTGACGATACAGAAACAGGGGGTAGAAGACCCACACCAGGGCATCCACAAATTTCTCGACCAGCCCGGCCTGACTGATGGCCGCCAGACGATGATCCCGCCAGGACATCAGGGTGAAGATTTCCCAGGTGCCAGGTCGTGCTGACACGTTGACGGGATAACGGGGGCGCGGATGCGGAATCGCGCCCTGACGGTGCCGCGCCGCTTCCTCCTGTGCCCAGGGCAGGGTGTCCTTGACCCACAACAGCGTGAGCAGCAGTCCCAGCCCGATGACAATGAGCCCGAAGATCAGCAGCCCGACGCGCGGACCGAGAGTGGCGGCCAGTTGCGCCGTGACAATGCCCGCCAGGGCGACACCCGCGTAGCCGGCAAACTCATTCAGACCGATGGTGAGTCCACGTTCGTCGAGGCGTGTGATATCGAGCTTGGCCGTCTGGGTCATCGACCACGTCAGCCCCTGATTGATACCGAGCAACACCGTCGCCAGTACAATCCAGTGCCATGCGGGCGCATACCACACCAGCAGCGGAATCGGCAGCGCGACAATCCAGCCGAGCAGCAACACTTTCCTGCGACCGACCCGCTCCGAAAACCGCCCGGCAACAAAGTTCATCACCCCTTTGACGATGCCGAAGGCCACCACGAACGAGGTCAGCAACATGAAGGAATTTCTGGGCACGCCAAACTCGGACTCGGCGAGTGCAGGCACGACCGTGCGCATCATGCCGATGGTCAAGCCGACCAGCAGCACCTGCAGCAACTGGTGCAGGAACTGCTGAAAATTGGCGCGAATGCCGTACTCAAGAGTCATGGAAGAGCCGGATAGATACTGTTATGGCGGATCAGGCCGCCAGATTCGCCATGACGATGCGTTCCATATCGGCAGGCTGAGGAGGAATGGACGCTGTCAACTGCGCAATGAAGGCGGATTTCTCCAGCCCTAGCGCAGCATTCCAGCGTTTCTCAAAACCAATCGTGGAGGACGGTTTGCCGGAGAGCCCGGCACCACAGACACTGCCGGCCTGATGCCCCGGAAATATTTCCAGCTCATCGGGCAGGCTCAGCAGGCGAGTATGCAGACTGTCGTAGAGCTGGCCGGCCATCTCCTGCTCGCGGCCGGCCAGATCGGGCCTTCCCACAGCCCCCACGAACAGCGTATCGCCGGTGATGGCAAACCACGGCGCAGTCCCGCGACGGGCATCGGTGACCAGCAGACAGAGACTGTCGGCTGTGTGGCCTGGGGTATGCAGCACCCGGATCTTGACGTTGCCGACATCCAGCAGCTGATTGTCGTGCAGCGCCTCAAAATCGAAATGTGCCCGCGCAAAGTTCACTTCGTGCAGACAGTAAGGCGCACCGGTTCTGCGGGCCAGCGCGCGGCCACCCGAATAATGATCCGCGTGCACATGGGTATCGATCACATAGCGGATTTGCACGCCGGCCTTCGCGGCCTCCTCGATAAACCACTCCTCATCGCCGGCGACGACATCCACCGCCACGGCGGCGCCCTGCCCGGCACAACCAAAGAAATAGGACAACGTGGCGTCCCGCGTGGCAAGCTGCTTGAAGAACATTCCCAACCCCCCTCTAGAAAACCAGCACTTTGTCTGCCGCTACGGTCCAGTCGGCCAGCTGCGCCAGCGTCGAACGGTGGGCACCCTCGATCATGTCCGCTTCGGTCATCCCGCGGGCATCCATGCAGGTACCACACAGCCCCACCTCACCGCTGCGCAGGACCTTGCCCAGCATCAACGCCATATTGTAGTAACCCTCTGGCACCTTCTGCCCCGAGCGCGCGCAGCCCACGGCATCGGCCAGCAGAAACACCCGGACCTCCTGCCCTTCCCGTGCACACAGGGCACCGGCCAGACGCAGGGCGTTGTAGGAGCGCTCGCTGCCATAGGGCGCTTCGTTGAGAATAAAAAGAGTGGAGCTCATGACCATATCCTCCTATGGTTCGGTCCTGCGTTATGCCGCCACCTCGCCCGCTTCCACGGGAAATCCTGCGGCCTGCCATTCACTGACCCCATCCGTCAACTTGCGCACGCGATAACCCTTCGACTGCAGCACGGTCACGGCGTCATCTGCCAAAAAACAGAAGGGGCCGCGACAATAGGCGACGATCTCCTTGTCGAGCGGCAAGTGCAGGAGGTGTTGCTCGATCTCTGCCATTGGCATGGAGCGGGCGTAGGGAAGGTGTGCGGTGTGAAATTCGGAGAGCGGGCGCACATCGATAATGATGACGTCGCCCTGGCGGGCCTGCTCCAGCAGTGTCGCGCGGCTGGTCGCCAGCAACCGGGAGGGATCGCCGGAAAGGTGATTCAGTGCAGTGCGCAGCTCGCCAAGATGCGTCTCGGCCACCTGCCGCAGCATAACCCACAGACCGGCCACATCACCGGCGGCGAGCCGGTAGATCATGAACTTGCCTTCGCGGCGTACACAGACCAGCCCGGCTTCGCGCAAGGCACGCAGATGTGCGCTGACCAGCTTGACGTCCACCGCCAGCTCGGCCGTGAGCACTTCCACGGATTTCTCACCTTGTGCGAGCAGCTCAAGCAGCTCAAGACGCTTGGGACTGGAGACAGCCTTGCCAATGCGGGCGACCTGCTCGTAGAGCAGGTCTTTAAGTTCGCGTTTCTTCATGCCAACAATCTAACGATTATTAGAATGAAAGACAAGTGGGAGCTTGCCTGCAAGCGATTAGACGCCTCGCTGTGGGAGCTGGCCTGCCAGCGATCAAATGCATCGCGACAGGCATCGCTTGCAGGCAAGCTCCCACAGGCTAGTTCGGCTGTCGGAACGAGATTGGTATCACCACCTGCTGGGAGAACGCCATCGACGACGGCAGCGTGATCGGCACACTGGTCGGGATACCTCCGATATTGAGAGTCACCACGCCCTCCACCGTCATCAGCGCAGTAGTTGGCACATCACCCGTCTTCGGATCCAGCGGAATCGGCATGTCCAGCGTGCCACCAGCCGTTGTGCCGTCGCTGCTCACCCCCGACCAGTTGCCGGTGAAACGCAGGTTGTTCTTGGATATCTCACCGCTCAGAGTTCCGGAGAAGCGCCCGATGGCATCCACCACCACGTTGATGTTGACCGGCGGGATCGTGATGCCAGGGAACGGAGACGGCACGTTATAAACCGTGCTGAAACTGACGGGTGGATCCATCCGGAAAGAACCATCCACATCACCGGTGAGTGCGATGTTGCCCAGCTCTTTCGGCACCAGGGTCACCACCAACTCGCCCTCGGTGACGATATTGGTCGCCAGCGTGGTGTTGACGTTGATCACTGGCACGCTGATGGGAATGGTGATGGCCTGCTGCTGGGAAAGATCGGCAACAAAGCGACCGCCGGGCGGAAACTTGCGCCCCGCACGAATCGACTCGGCGGGCAGCACGATGTCGAAGGCCAGCTCGTAATCGGCGGCGCCTCCAGAGCTGCTGCGCCCGTTGCTCCCCGACAGCGTCGCGCGCCAGGTCAGATTGCCCTTGTAGGTGAAGACAATTGGCAATGGCGTATTGGTCGTATTGTCGGTCACAGTGCCGGAGAGGTTGCCGGTCGCGGTGTCGTAGTCGACGTCATAACGGAACGCCACGCCTATCGCCGCGCCCTTGCCGGACACGTGCGCAACGAGATTACCGGCCCCGTTGGTGGCAAAGGTCACATCCCCCGAGACCGAGGAGTTCGAGGTATTGAGATCCGTCTTGTTGCCAGTGGCCTTGTGGGTGAGCGAGCCGGTGATGTTCGCCCCGTAAATCGACGCCAGGCCGGTATCGGTAGCCGGTTTCTGGGCGGTGCTGGTCGCGGCGTCCACCTTCATGGAGGTAATGGTGTGGGAAAGATCAAAGGACCGCACGAGGATGCTGACCGGACCGAGATAGGTGTATTTCTGGGTTCGGACCTTGCTGCCGTTGAAATAGAAATCCAGCGTGTCGTTCGCCCAGTCGACGCGATAGTCGCCGCAATACTTGTTGTTGGAGAGTGTCGCGGCGCTCACGCGCTGCACATCGTGGCGACCGACGTTGAGGACCACGGTATTGAGTCCGGAATAGTCCCAGCGATTGGTAAAGCCGAACTCTTGATTGATGGGGTACTGGCGGCTGCCGGTGGCTCCCTTGAAGTCGACATTCTTGCGGCCAATGAAAATATTGTTGTACCCGTAGCGCGTCTCCGGCAGGCAACCGGTCCAGGTCACCGACATTGGCGGCGTGAATTCCGCCACGGTGATGGCCTCGTCGTAATCGACCCCCTGCCCCGTCGTGGCGCCGGTGCCGAACCAGGCGTTATAGGGGTTGTTGTCGCGGTCGGAGTCACTGGTGTCATACCCGACGCTGTCCCCCACCGTAAGGGTCCCGCCCTGCACCGAGCCGGTGGCATAGAATATCCACGCGGAGGGCGTGATCAGGTCTACGGGTGCCGCAGTGGTGGCGGCGGCGACTGCGCTAAGCCCGAGGCCGATGATTAAGCGGGAAGTGATAAGGCGTTTGTTCATGAGATATTTCCCGTGTAGATGACTGCATTGCTACTGACAGCTCAGGTATAACAAAACGCCATCAGGAATTCTTGGTGCAAAGTCACTTAAGCAGCAAATTGTGGCGCCGCACGAGCTTCGCTGCTGACGTTGTGGGAGCTTGCCTTGCAAGCGATTGGGCTGGTGCTGAATTCGATCGCTGGCAGGCCAGCTCCCACAGGGACTTGGTGGGAGCTTGCCTTGCAAGCGATTGGGTTGGTGCTGAATTCAATCGCTGGCAGGCCAGCTCCCACAGGGGCGCGAGCGGCAATACGGGCGCTCTATCGCGGCTTTTGTTCCTTCTGTCGTGATGGGCGGGGAAGCCAAGGATTCCTTGATTAGGAACGCGGTCTGGGTTAATGTCCGAGGCCATGTTGTGACATAAGCGGAACGCACGGATGCCTTCCATGCTGTTGTATTGTCTATGAAAATGACTGACATACCTCATCACCCACAACAACAATCACAAGAATACTCATCATGACGTTATTGCCATCCGCTGTACCGCGTCTGCGCCTGCTCGCTCAAATGGCGACCGCTTTTTCACTTGGTGTTTCCGGCCTGGCTTTCGCTCAGGAGCCCATCAAGATCGCCTTCATTGATCCGCAGTCCGGGGTCTTCGCCGCGACCGGCGAGAGTGGCTACATGGTGCTCGACTTCGCCGCCGACTATTTCTACAACGACAAGGGCGGTGTGCTCGGGGGACGCAAGTTCGAGGTCACCGCGCTCGACAACAAGAACAGCGCTGCGGAATCCCAGCTGCAATTGCGCCGGGCCATCAGCGAAGGCACCCAGATTGTGTTCTCCGGCAATGGTTCCGCCGTGGCCAGCGCACTGAGCACGGCGATCGAGCGGCATAACCGTCGTAATCCGGAATCACAGGTGCTGTTCATCAACTACGCGGCGGTGGACCCGATCCTCACCGGTGCCGATTGCAACTTCTGGCACTTCCGCTTCGATGCGCACGCCGACATGAAGATGGAGGCCATGACCAGCCACATCGCCAAGAACCCCGACATCACCAAGGTCTACATCATTGGTCAGGACTATTCCTTCGGCAAGGCAGTCGGTGACGCTGCGATCAGCATGCTCGCCGCCAAGCGCCCGGACATCGAGATCGTCGGCAACGAGCTGCACCCGATCGGACAAGTGAAGGACTTCACGCCGTACATCACCAAGATTGTGTCATCTGGCGCCAACGCCGTGATCACCGGCAACTGGGGCGCCGACATGGTGGCCTTGGGGCGCGGCATCATGGACGCGGGGCTGGAGGTGCCAATTTACACTTTCTACGCGGCATACGACGGCATCACCGCGACACTGGGCGAGGCTGGCAAGGATCAGATTTACGTGGTGCACAACGATTTTGCCAATCCGGTGACCGCGCCACAGCGGCTTGAATTCACCGCTGCCTATAAGGCAAAGAATCCGCACAAGGATGTCACGCAGCCGCGCATCGTCAACGCGCTGATGATGCTGGCGACCGCCATCGAAAAAGCGGGCAGTGCCAAGCCCTACGACATCGCCATGGCGATGGAGGACATGCGCATCACCACGATGACCGGCGAGGAAATCTGGATGCGGCCCGACGACCATCAGGTGTTCCAGAACCTGAACATTTCCGTGCATACCAACGAGGGAATCAATATCGACGCCGACAACTCCGGCTTCGCCCTGCGCACCGAGTTCGTGGTGCCGAGGGAAGAGACGATCACCCAGAGCAGCTGCCGCATGACGCGCCCGCAGCAGTGATTTTAATAGCAGCAGCGGCGCACCGAGCATGTTTGAAGTCCTGATATTCGCAACGCTGAATGGCCTCGTCACCGGACTGCTGCTGTTCATGCTGGCCAGTGGCCTCACCCTCATCTTCAGCATGATGGGCGTGCTCAATTTCGCGCATGCCAGCTTTTACATGCTCGGCGCCTACTTCGCTTATTCCATCAGTCTCTACACCGGTTTCTGGCCGGCGCTGATCATTGCGCCGCTGCTGGCCGGCGTGGTCGGCGCTCTGGTGGAGCGTTACGGGCTGCGGCGGGTGCATAAGTCCGGACACGTGGCCGAGTTGGTGTTCACCTTCGGGCTGGCGTTCCTGATCGAGGAGGCCGTGCAGTTCTTCTGGGGCCGCTCGACGATGAATTACGAATCTCCCGCGCTGCTCGACTTCCCGCTGTTCACGCTGTTCGGACAGAACTTCCCGGCCTACAAAGCCTTCATGATCTTCATCTCCGTCGCCATTTTCATCGGCCTGTATTTCGTGCTGACCCGCACCCGCATCGGCATCATCATTCAGGCAGCCATCACGCATCCCAACACCGTCGCCAATCTGGGACACAACGTCCCTTTCATCTTCATGGCGGTGTTTGGTGTCGGCTCCGGGCTGGCGGGGCTGGCCGGCGTGATTGCGGGACCGGTGCTGACAACCTTCCCCGGCATGGCCGCCGTGCTGGGCAGCATCGTGTTCGTGATCGTGGTCATCGGCGGGCTTGGTTCGCTGGCCGGTGCACTGGTGGCCTCGCTGTTGATCGGGCTGTTGCAGTCTTATGCGATTGCTTCCGACGTCGGCATGCAGGACTTGCTCGATCTGCTGGGCGTGAGCTTCGACGCGGACCACCCGCTCAATGACATCTGGCGCCTCACGCTGCCGCAGATCGCGCCCATCATGCCCTTCCTGCTGCTGGTACTCGTGTTGATCTTCCGTCCCTCTGGATTGCTCGGGAAGCGGGAGAGTTGAGCATGGGCAGACTGGCCATATGGATTGTGTTTGGCGTGGTGCTGCTGGTATTGCCACAAATCTTCGATTCCGTGCTGTCGCTGTCGATCTTCACGCAGATGACCATCGCCATCGTCTTCGCGCTCAGCTACAACATGCTGCTGGGCCAGGGCGGCATGCTCTCCTTCGGCCACGCGGTGTATTTCGGGCTCGGCGGATTCCTCGCCGTACATGCCATGATGATGATCGAGTTCGAGACGCTGAGTTTTTCCATTACGCTGATTCCGCTGGTCGGCGGTGTGTTCGGACTGCTCGCGGCGCTGTTCATCGGCAGCTTCTCCACGCACAAGGCAGGCACGGTGTTCGCGATGATCTCGCTGGGCATCGGCGAGCTGGTGGCGGCTTCGTCGCTGATTCTGGTGTCCTTCTTCGGCGGCGAGGCGGGTGTCAGCGGCGACCGCACCTACGGCCCACCCTTCTTCGGCATCGATTTCGCGCAGGACGATCATGTTTACTACCTCGCGGCCGCGTGGATGTTTTTATCCGTGCTGTGCATGTATCTGTTCACCCAGACCCCGGCAGGCCGCATGGCCAATGCGGTGCGCGATAATCCCGAGCGTGCCGAATTCATCGGCTATAGTGCGCGGCGCGTGCGCTTCATCTCCTTCGCCATGGCCGGTTTC
This sequence comes from Gammaproteobacteria bacterium, assembly GCA_030654835.1. Lineage (GTDB taxonomy): Bacteria > Pseudomonadota > Gammaproteobacteria > Pseudomonadales > Pseudohongiellaceae > UBA5078. Next base: position 29,948 of record JAURWS010000033.1, read on the forward strand.
TTCGCGGGCATCGCCGGAGGCATCTTCGCGGTGAACTACGAAATTCTGACTGAAGAAAATCTCAACGCGGCGACGTCCGGCCGCGTACTGCTGATGGCCTACATCGGCGGTCTAGGCTTCTTCATCGGCCCGATCGTCGGCGCCGTGGTGCTGACGCTGATCAATTCGCTGCTGAGCAATTACACCGATCTGTGGATGCTGTATCTGGGCATTCTCTTCCTGCTGACCGTGATGTTCCTGCCCCGTGGTCTCACCGGCTTGCTGATGATGCACCGGGTGGCGTGGCAACTCGGACACATGCGACTGTTGCTGTTGCCCTACACGCTCACCGCGATTCCCGGAGCGGTGTTCGTGCTGGGCACGATCGCGATGATAGAAATGAGCCATGCAGAAGAAACGGAGTTTGTGTACATGGGCCTGGCATTGTCGCCCGAGGGTTACGGCAGCTGGGCGCTGCTGTTGGGCGTGACGGCAGTGGCGTTCTTCTTCCTGCGCCGCACGCTGCCGCGACTGCGCGAGGCGTGGTCTCAGGCCAACACATTGCCGCGTCTGCAGAGGCATGAGGACGGTCACTTATGAGTCTGCTGCAACTGCAAAATGTCTGCAAAAGCTTCGGGCCGACGCAGATCATCCGCGACGTCTCGCTCAACATCGAGCAGGGCGAGAAGCACGCCATCATCGGGCCCAACGGCGCGGGCAAGTCCACGCTGTTTCACCTGATCAGCGGACGCTACAAACTGTCGTCCGGTGGCATCCTCTTCAAGGGCGCGCCCATTCACAATCTCGAGCCCTTCGAGATCACGCGCCGGGGGCTGGCGCGCAGCTTTCAGGTTACCAATATTTTCCCACTGCTCAGTGTATTCGAGAACGTTCGATGCGCGCTGCTATGGTCGATGGGATACAAGTATTCCTTCTGGCACTTTCTCAGCCGGCAGACGGCACTCAATGAGCGAGCCGAGGCTCTGCTGGAGGAGATCGGTCTGTTTGATCGCCGCAATCTCCCCGCTGGCGAACTGGCCTATGCCGAGCAGCGTGCGCTGGAGCTTGGCATCGCCATCGCCAGCGGTGCCGAGATGATACTGCTGGACGAGCCGGTGGCCGGCATGAGTCACAGCGAGGCGAAAAGCGCCGTGGCACTGATTCGCAAGGTCACCGAGGGACGTACGCTGGTGATGGTGGAGCACGACATGAACATCGTCTTCGACGTGGCCGACCGCATCACCGTGCTGGTGTACGGCGAGGTGATCGCCTCCGACGTGCCGGAGAAGATTCGCGGCAATCCGCGCGTGCAGGAAGCCTATCTGGGGGAGACGCCGCATGCTTGAAGTCGCGGATCTCAACGCCTGGTATGGCAAGAGCCACATCCTGCGTGGCGTCAATTTTCGCGTCGGCGCCGGAGAGATTGTCAGCCTGCTCGGCCGCAACGGCGTGGGACGCTCCACCACCGTCAAGACCATCATGGGCGAGGTGGAGCCCAAGGGGTCCATCCTGTTCAAGGGCAAGCAGATTGCTGGCAAGAAGAGCTACGAAATTGCGCAACTGGGTATCGGCTGCGTGCCCGAGAATCGCGATATTTTTCCCGGCCTCACCGTGCGACAGAACCTGCTGCTGGGCATGAAGAGCCGCAAGGGCACCTCTGGAAGAGAGTCACGCTGGACCATGGACGAGATGTTCGGCATGTTCCCCAATCTTGGCGTGCGCGCAGATGTTGCTGGCGGCGCACTCAGTGGCGGCGAGCAGCAGATGTTGTGCATGTGCCGCACTTTGATGGGCGACCCCGAGCTGATCATGATCGACGAACCCACCGAGGGCCTCGCTCCCAAGGTCGTCGAGCAGGTCGGCCTGCTGCTGCAGGAGATCGCCAGCCGTGGCGTCTCCATTCTGTTGGTGGAGCAGAAGCTCACCATCGCGCTGCGCATCTCACAGCGCCTCTACGTCATGGGCCATGGCCAGATCGTCTACGAAGGCACCCCTGCCAGCCTGATGCACGCCGACGCTGTCCGCCGGGAGTGGCTGGAGGTGTGAAGAACATTTCTAACTTTCCCGCATTTCAAATACGCGAAAGTTATAAATTGCTTGCCATTGAAGATATGTGGTCAGTGCTCGATCTGACGGCGAAGGACAAGAACACCGGGACCATCGAGCGGATTGCACGAGCTGTCCGAGCCCTGTCTTCAGACCCTGAGAAGGACACCCGCCTGTTGCTGCAACGACTGAAGATGGTTATCGACGCCATCGAAGTTCTTGCGCCATGCCGCCACAGTGCTACTGCACAGATCCTGAACGATGTCACGTCTTTGTAAGGTAATAACGATAAAACCAGTCGGGAACATCCTGGGCATTAATTTTATCCCAACTCTTTTTCTCTTGAATGACTTTGAAGTGAGCAAATGGCTCAAGTCCTTGCTTTGCTCCATTCACTGAATTATCAAAAAAATAGGCCTGATATGCTAACTCGGCAGCATCAAACAACAGGTCCATTGACCGCTGATATCTTCCTCTGATTTTTTCCTCAGGAACATCATGGCCTCCCTGCTTTATGCGCACTTCCTTTATTCTGGCAATATTGATTTCTGGACTCTTTGTGGCAATAAAGTACAGGTAAATTCTGTAACCTTGGTCTCTGGCACGCGCCATGAAATCAAGCTTGGATTCATGTGAAAAAACTGTTTCAAAAGATATTTTGCGCTCTAAAACCAAAAGCCTTTCACGTATCACAGCAGCCAGAATCTGAGCCAGATTTTCATGCCATAGTTTGGCCTTCAGTCTGAATTCACCAGCCTGGTTCAGGCTGAAACTCTTTCGAAATTCTACTTCCGGGAACGTAACATCACTGATCAGCCCGGTGGCGAGCGCCATATCGATGAAATCGCTTCGAGAAAAAGGAGGAAGCTGGTACGAGGAAAAACAGAAATTATCTGAACGCAGTGCCGCAGCAATATCGTCTGCGTTGATATAGATGCCGAAATCGATGGTTCTTTCGCCAACCTTTTTTTGTCGTATCGAATCAATTACGGTACTTTTTCCTGAACCGTTAGGGCCAGCGAAAACTCGTAATCTTTTATTGAAACTAGCCACAGGTCAGCCGGTTTATTTTTTGCTCCATTTCTTTGGCGGAAACCTTCGGAAGCTGTTGCAGCTTCTCCGTATGCCCGTCCTTGTAGCGTCTCACTACCCAATCACCTTCTACCTCGACCAACGATCCCGCTGTTTCCATAGCTCTTTCTGATGCCTGCTTAATGCCTTTACTCACGGCACGCTTCATCACGGCTTTGGTCAAATATTCGGTTTCCTGATGTTTCTTGCTCATCGCAGACTGCCCAATTCAAGAACATTAAAATGCATGCGCGCTTTTCTCGACTATGCTGATAAGGATAGCACAGACCTTCGAGCACAGCGTAGCTTCAACAATGGCGAACTAGATCCTGGCATCAATGGCCAGTCACTGCAGGTGATGGACCCTGCCACTGAGCAAGGAAGGGCTCACGATCTAAGTTGATCTGAAAAGCACGCCCTCCAGCATTCTCTCCCGGAACGACTCGGAGAGAATGCTGGGAGCATCAACCTTCGTTCTGACTTTCTTTGCTACAATCGCGTCCGTCGTATCACCCAGGATCTGAAACCCCGATGATGTTATCCGTTCGAAAACTGGCCCTGCTGGGGCTGCTTCTGCTCGGCCAATGCGGCCTCGTCAACATGGCCCACGCCTGGGATGCCACCGGGCATCGACTGAGCGCTTACCTGAGCTGGGACATCCTGCCGCAGGAAACCCGCACCGAGTTGCAACGTCTGCTGGAGCAACATCCCCGTTATCAGGAAGACTTTCTGGAGCAGATGCCAGCCAATGTGCTGGTGGCAAGCGATGCGGAGAAGGCACGCTGGGCACTGGGACAGGCAGCGATCTGGCCAGACATGGCAAGAGGCCTCAGTGGCGACGCGCTGATTCGCTATAACCGCCCCAACTGGCACTGGATCGATGGTGCGTGGATCAGGGGCGGTGGCAGACAGGGCAACGTCTACGTCGGCGTCCCCTCGCTGGCACCGGTATACGGAGTGACGGCCGGGTCGATCAAGCACGAGAATGACGCCACCAACGTCGTCCTGGCCCTGGACTACAATCTCTCGGTGCTGCGCGCCGCTGACAGCCCGGACGCCCAGAAAGCCGTGGCACTGTGCTGGGTGCTGCACCTGCTGGGCGATGTCCATCAACCTCTGCATACCGGCGCCTTGATCTCCACCGAATTGTTTCCCCTTGGCGATCAGGGCGGCAACGGCATTCCCACCCTCGGCGGCTCGCTGCATTCCACCTGGGATGACGCCCTGCACTACCTGCCCTTCGACGGCACACTGCAGCGCATGGTCGTGACAGCTCAGCAGACCGATGCGCAGGGGCTCGATATGGATTCCTCGGCCTGGCTGCAGGAAAGCCGCAAGGTGCTCCTCGAATTCGTCTATCCGGATGAAGTCAAGGCCCGCGTACTGCGCAGCGAGCGCCGCAACACGCCTCTTGAGAGCGTCGCGCTGGACGAAGACTACATCAGCCGCATGCAGGCCATCGCGGAGGATCGTGTGACACAGGCGGGCATGCGCCTGACACGTCTCATGACGGAGCTCTACCCGGCGCCCGAACCGGCAGCCGAGCAGTTTCTGGAATTGCCAGCTGACCGCACCCCCTCCGCTCCGATCAATTGATTCCTTTTATGATGAGCTCTCCACGGTTGTCGCGGAGAGCGATTTCGCTGACAATGGCGCCTGCACGTTTTCCTCCGCCAACGCACCGGCGACAACTTCTTGTCACGCTGCGACCAGACTGCAAACTGACTGAATCAAAACCATGAGCAATAGCGTTTCTTCTGCACATACAACCGCCCGCATCGCCAATCATGAGACTCCCGCCCTCGCGCGTTTCCGACGCATGGCGTGGATCACCCTCGCCGCCTTGTATTTCCTCATCATGGTGGGCGCCAGCGTGCGCGCCTCGGGCGCGGGCATGGGCTGTCCGGACTGGCCGACGTGTTTCGGCAGCTGGATTCCGCCCACCAGCGTGGAGCAGCTGCCTGCGAATTATCAGGAAATCTATGCCGATCTCGGCTATGCGGAAACCGAATTCAACGTCGTCAAGACCTGGACCGAATACCTGAACCGCCTTACGGGCGTCACCATCGGCTTCCTGATTCTGCTGACCGCCATCTACTCCTGGTCTCTGCGCAGCTACGACAAGGCGATCACCATCGCGGCGGTGGCGGCCTTCTTCATGGTGGGATTCCAAGGTTGGCTCGGAGCCCAGGTGGTAGCCTCCAATCTGCAGCCGGGCATCATTACCCTGCACATGCTGATGGCGCTCGCCATCGTGGGCGCGCTGCTATTCGGGCTGGCGCGAGCACGCCGGGGCCTGATGATGGCGGAGTCAGTGCAGGGGATCGACCCGCGCTTCAACAAGTGGCTGCATATCGTGCTCGTGCTGACGGTGTTGCAGGTCACGATGGGAACTCAGGTGCGGGAGATGGTGGATTATCTGAATCACGTGCAGGGCGAGGAACGTTCCGCGTGGGTGGATGCACTGCCCTGGTTCTTCTATGTGCACCGCAGCTTCTCAGCGGTGGTGTTGTTCTCGAATATCTGGCTGGCCTCGCTGTTGGTGCGCTCACTGGGCTTGCAGCACACGCTGACGCGCTTCACGCTGGCGATGCTCGGCGTCATCGGACTGTCCATCGTCTCCGGCGCCACGCTGGGGCATCTGGGAATGCCCGCGTTTGTGCAGCCACTGCATCTGGTAGGAGCCTCACTGCTGTTCGGTCTGCAGTTCCTGATCTGGATCAGCTACCGCCACGCCCGCGAAACTGCGCCTGCTCTTTGAGAAGTCTGCTGTGGGAGCCTGCCCGCAGGCGATCTCCCACTCAACTCAGCGGCGCTGAATCCGTTTCCCGTTCAGTGTGTCTGGCCTTCTTCGGTCTGCTCGAACAAAAGCGCCAGCTCTCCCGGCCCGAAGTTGTACTCGGTGCCACAAAACTCGCAGCAGATTTCTACGCCGCCGCGCTCGGCAACCAACGCATCGATCTCCTGTCGCCCCATCACCAGGAGTGCGCGGGCCGTGCGCTCGCGGGTGCAGCTGCACTTGAAGACCAGATCATGCGGCGCGAACACCCGCAGTTCCTCCTGATGATAGAGGCGATGCAGTATCTCGGCATTGGGCAGATCCAGCAGCTCGTCATCGGTGAGCGTGCGCGCCAGCGTGGAGTAGTGATCCCAATGCTGAGCGCGCACCTCGGGGTCCGTATGCAATTGCGCTGGCAACTGCTGCAGCAGCATGGCCGCGACGCCGTCACGATTGGTGGCAAAATAAAATTGCGTCCCCAACTGCTCCGACTGTCGGAAATACTCGTGCAGACATTCCGCCAGCGAGTTGCCCTCCAGGGTTACAACGCCCTGATAGGGCTCGCCCTTCCTGGTGTCGATAGTGATCACCAGCGTGCCATCGCGCAGCAGCTCGGTGAATTCGGCACTGGTCGGCACCACGTCATAGCGGGCGATGCCGCGCACCTCACCGTTGCTGGTGCATTCCGCCATCATCAGCGCTATCTGGCCCTTGCTGCGGACCTGCAGCACCAGACGTCCGTCGAACTTGATTGTCGTGCTCAGCAACACGCTGGCCGCCAGGAATTCCCCCAACAGCCTGGCGACGACCTCCGGATAGTTCTTGCCGTGGACCGTGTCGATATAGGCCTTGTTGAGTCTGACGAGCTCACCGCGAATATCCGCATTCTCGAAGATAAAGCGCTGGCTGCTGTCGTGGGCGTGTCCGGTTGTCGTCATGGTGTTATGCCTTGGTTCTGTCTACTTTGTTTCTGTTGCGGTTGGTGCAACCGTGCGAGCGCGCATTGTACAACATTGGCCACCAGACGCCGCCCGCACTCGTGCTCCAGACTGAGGATCGACTCCGGATGAAACTGCACTGCCGTCCACGGCAGGGTGTCATGCTCCACGGCCATCACCACGCCGTCCTCCGTTTGCGCCGTCACTCGCAGGCTGGCTGGCAGGCGTCGCGCATGCAGGGAGTGGTAACGCCCGGCCGTGAAGCGCTCCGGCACGCCGCTGAACAGCGGGCTGTCTGTGTGGATCACCGTCGAGGGCTTGCCATGCATGGGGACCGTGAGCACACCCAGCTCGCCGCCGCAGTACTCGACCATCCCCTGCAGCCCGAGGCACACGCCGAACACCGGGATGCCCTGGGCTTCGCATAACGCCAGTGTGTCGTTGAGACCGAAGTCCTCGGGGCGGCCGGGGCCGGGGGAGAGGATCACGAGGTCGAAGGGAGACGGGGGCGGGAGCGGGAGCGGGCTTGTCGCGGGCAGGCCCGCTCCCACAGGGGGTTGCTGTGCATGTGGGAGCGTACCCGGAGGACATAAAGGCCCGTCCCGCGATTCCAGTAGCCTCTGGCGCGCGAGGGGCGCCCGTAACGTCTCCAACTGCACGCCATGCTCGCGAAAGTAGCTCGCGAGGTTGTGCACGAAGGAGTCCCGGTGATCGACCATCAGCACTCGCAGGCTGCTACCGTCGACTCGCAACTGTTCAGCCATGCTGACGTCGCTGCCTGGCAGCGTTCCCCGCACGGCTGCCAGCACCGCGCTAGCCTTCAGACGCGTCTCCGCCTCCTCCGCCTCGGGGTCGGAATCCATCAGCAGCGTCGCGCCAACTCGCACCTGCGCCTGGCCATTCTTGATGCGCGCCGCGCGCAGCGTCAGGCCCGTATTGAGGTTGCCGTCGAAACCAATGCAGCCGATGGCACCGCCGTACCACAGGCGCGGCGACTTCTCATGATCCTCGATGAACTGCATCGCCGCCTGTTTCGGCGCACCAGTGACGGTCACGGCCCAGGTGTGGCTAAGGAAACCGTCCAGCGCGTCACACTCTGGCAGCAGCGTACCCTCGACATGATCGACGGTATGGATCAGCCGCGAATACAGCTCCACCTGCCGCCGCCCGATCACCCGCACACTGCCCGGCACGCAGACCCGGCTCTTGTCGTTGCGGTCCACATCCGTGCACATCGACAGCTCGGCCTCATCCTTGTCCGAATTGAGCAGCGTTTTGATCTGCCGCGCATCGGCGATGGCGTCGACGCCCCGGGCGATGGTGCCCGAGATCGGGCAGGTCTCGATGCGGCGCCCCCGCACCCGGACATACATCTCCGGCGAAGCAGCCAGCAGGTATTCCTGCTCGCCCAGATTCATCAGTGCGCCGTAGGGCGCCGGATTGCGCTTCTGCAGGCGCTCGAACACCTCGGAGGGTTTGTCCTTGCAGGGTTCATGAAAGACCTGGCCGGGCACGACCTCGAACAGATCACCACGCCGGAAATAGTCCTGGGCACGCCGCACCACGTCAGCGTACTCACCACTGGCGTGATCGGTGGTGCTGCGATTGGTGGCAGCTTCACTACTGCCCGGTGGCGCACCAGGGGTGACGGAGGCGCTTATCGCGCGGCGGGTCTTTATGCCCTCCGGGTACGCTCCCACAGGCTGTGGCGGTGCCCCCGGCGTGAATGGCACGCTGCTGCCGATGCGGCGCAGGCCGCCGGTGGTGTTGAAAGTGTCGAGCGCCTCGTTGCCCGCACCCGCCCGCCGACAAACGAAGTCATAGCGATAGGTGCTGGCCGTGCCGGTGTGGTGATCGGCGACGACGATTTCGTCCGGCAGATACAGCACCAGATCGCGCGTGGCGGGGTCACGCTGCTGGCGCTTCAACACCGGTTCGAACTGAAAAGCGAGGTCGTAGGCGAAGGCGCCGTAGAGACCGAGATAGGCGTCTCTGCTGCTGCCGAAATGCTGCACCAGCGCGCGCAGCACGCTGAAGACGCTGGGCTGGCGGCTGCGGGCTTCCTCCGCGAATTCCGTCGGCGTGCCGACGATCTGCACCGTCACCCGGGTGCGGGTGCTGTGCAACTCGGCCACCGCTGACTTCTCAGTTGCGGTCGTGGCTGTCACGTCAGCAAGCGCTCGCAACACTTCGGACAGCAGAATCTCGCCGCGCGGATTCAACGCCTCGATGACCACAGTGCGATCCCGCGCCGTCACTACCAAGGGCGGATTGATGAAGCCGATATCCCAGCGGGTGTAGCGCCCCGGGTATTCGAACGACGAACTGAGCAGCACGCCGCGCTGGCTGTCGAGCTGGGAGCGCAAGCGGGCGATGGCCTGTCGGTAGTCATCCGGATGGTCACAGCGCTGGCTGAAATGCTGAATGGAACGCTGCACGCGCACGCCTCCAGCGGTGATGTAATGCATCTGTTCGAGCGGGCGGCCGCCGTCCATGCCGCTACTGGACGGATTGGTGGCGTGCTGTGCTTCATTGTTGGAGATCATGGTCGAGTCCTCGTTGTTCCCGTTGGTATTCCCTGGGGCATGGCCTCCGGGATCGGGCGGACTCTTGGCTGGTCACTACGGATTCAGAACGGTGGGCATTCGTTGTTCTGAAAAGGTACTGCAGGTCGGGCCGCCGGATTCCAGGGGCGGCCACAGGTTTTCGTCAGAAAATCCCTGGCTGGCAGCCCGATTGGGGCCACCAATAAAACGAATGACTGTTGGTGCCATTCATGAATATTTGCGTGGGAGTGTTCATAGGGCGGCGATGATCTGCGCGAAAAGCGACCTTGTCAAGCCAGCTCGACGCCGGATTATTCACGCACGCCGCGTGCGGGTATGGACTTTCGCAGCGATTCTGTCTATTTTCCTTTGCAATCGCGCCAATCGACGCTCCTTTTGTCCTATATGCCAGAGCAGACCGAAGCAATGAAAAGATCTGTGAACCCTCTATTGAAATGCGCTTTCCGCTCCACCTTTGCTGTCAGCCTGCTGTTGCCACTGACCACTTTGCAGGCGCAGTCGCCAGACACCCCGGCCGGCTGGACCATGCCCCGCACCGAATATGGACACCCCAACCTGCAGGGCATGTGGGGCAATCGCACGCAGACGCCGATGGAGCGCCCCGAGGCGCTTGGCGAGCAGCGCATCTACACCGAGGCCGAGGCCCTGGCCATGGAGCAGTCACTGCATGCCACCGAGGCGGGCAAACCCACCGTGCTGGACCCCAACCGTGAAGCTCCCGACGAAGGCCAGCGCATCGGTCAGGAAGCCGAGGCGGATTATTCCGACGTCGGCATGATCGTCACCCAGATCAACGGTGAGTACCGCACCTCTCTCGTTGTCGACCCGCCCAACGGTCGCTATCCCTTCGTCGAAGGTGGCCGCCAGAAAGACATCTACGGACAGTGGCGTGCCCAGGGCTTCGCCGAGTTCGACGGCCCGGAGATCCGCCCCGGCGGCGAGCGCTGCCTGCAGGCCATCGGCACCATGCCGCCGATGGCACTGCTGCCCTACAATTCCAACGTGCAGATAGTGCAGAACAAGGATTACGTGATGATCCTCGGCGAGATGGTGCACGACGCCCGCATCATCCGTCTGGATGGCGAGCATCAACCCTCGCACATGACAGTCTGGTTCGGCGACTCTGTCGGGCACTGGGAAGACGACACTCTGGTCGTCCATTCCACCAACTTCCACCCGCAGAACTCCAACAATCGCGGCATCTTCTCCCCGCTGATCGAGGTGGATGAACGCTTCACCATCGTCAACGACACCGAAATCTTCTACGCCTACACCGTCACCGATCCAGAAATCTACACGCAGCCCTATACCGTGGAGATGAAGCTGTATCGCCTGCCGCCTGGCGAGACGATGTACGAATTTGCCTGCCACGAGGGTAATTATTCGATGGAGATCATCCTGCGCGGCGCCCGCCAGCAGGAACATGACGCACGACTTGCAGAGGAAGCAGCACAGTGAGAACAGCCTTGAGCCTGGCCATCGCGGCCGCTCTTCTGAATGTACCCCTCCCCACCCAGGCCTCCGAAGGCGGCACTGGCTGGGAGATGCCCCGCACTGAGTATGGCCACCCGAACCTGCAGGGCTTCTGGACCAATACCACACTGACGCCCATTGAACGTCCCGTCGAACTGGGCGACCAAAAGGTCTATACCGAAACCGAAGCGCTGGAACTGGAGAATGCCGCTCATGCGTTCGAGCAACAGAAGGCCGAGCCGCTGGATGCCGACCGCGCACCACCGCCCGTCGGCGGCGCGATAGGGCAGGAAGCCGACATCAACTTCAGCGACGTCTTCACCAACGTCCTCAAGGTGCGCGGCGAATACCGCACGTCGATGATCGTCGACCCGGCCAATGGCCGCTTCCCATTTCGCGAGGATGGCCGTAAACAGGACATCTACGCCAAGTGGACCGCCCTGGGGCTCGGCCCCTCCGACGGCCCCGAGGCGCGCACACCAGGCGACCGCTGCTTGTCACGCGGCATGCCGCCGATGACGGTGACGCCCTACAACAACAACTACCAGATCGTGCAGAACAAGGACTATGTGATGTTGATGGGCGAGATGGTTCACGACGCGCGCATCATCCGTCTGGACAAGGAACATTTACCAGGCGACGGCAAGAACTGGCTGGGCGATTCCGTCGGCCGCTGGGAAGGCGACACGCTGGTGGTACACACGAAGAATCTGCACCCCCAGCTGTCGCACTTCCGCCTGATATCCACCGACAAACTGGAACTGACCGAGCGGTTCGAAATCGTCTCGGAGCACGAGATTCTCTACACCGTCACGGTCACCGACCCAGCGGTCTACACGCAGCCCTTCACCGAGGAGATCACCCTCATGCGCAAGGCGCCTGAGGACCTCATCTACGAATACTCCTGCCACGAGGGCAACTACGGCCTGGAAGGCATTCTGGCCGGCGCCCGCCGCCAGGAATGGGATGCCCGCAACTGACCCTGTGTGGGAGCCTGCCTGCAGGCGATTTCCTGACCCAGGCACAGTGCCAAATCAAATCGCCTGCAGGCAGGCTCCCACACAGCCAGGCTCCCACACAGTCAGCGCACTGAAAAGCTGCAATAATTTGCCTTTGTGTTCCAGCGAACAGAACTGGCTCTTCGATACAGCTACCTTGGCCACAGTTACCCAATACCAAGGAGTCCATGTATGAAAATTTCAAAACTGCTGAGAAAACCTGCTGTATTCGCCGTCGTTGTCGCGCTCTCAGCGGCTGGCATCCACGCTCCGGTCATGGCTGGCACAATTGATACGCCCGAAATTGCGATGCAGGCAGAACTGCAGATGCAGCGCGACGATGTTCGTTCCATAATGGCGCGTGCCGATGTACGCGATACGATGCTCGGTTATGGCGTCAGCGCGTCCGACATCGATACCCGCATCAACAACCTGACCGAAAGCGAACTGCTGCAGATTCAGAACCAGCTGGCACAACTTCCTGCCGGTGGTAGCGCCGTGGGCATCGTGCTGGGCATCATCCTGATCTTCGTCCTGCTGGACGTACTCGGCGCGACTGACGTATTCCCCAGAATCTGATGATCAAAAGGCGCTCCAATGTGTGTGTGAGGTTGCTGGTCGGCCTCACGTTCACTGCTCTGCTGAGCGCCTGTACTTCCGCTCCACAGTCTGCTGCCCTGCGGCAGCAGACTCCCCCAGAATTCACGGCGCCTGTGTTACTTCGTCAGGTGCCTTTTTATCCCCAGGAGCTCTACCAGTGTGGCCCCGCCGCTCTGGCCACGCTGCTCGGTGCCAGCGGTGTCCAGGTGACACCCGAACAACTGGTGCCGCTAGTCTATGTACCGGAGCGTGAAGGTTCCTTTCAGGTGGAGATGGTCGCCACCACCCGCAGCCATGGACGCCTTGCCTATCGCATCGCGCCGACACTCGACGCCTTGTTGAGCGAAGTGGTGGCAGGCCATCCGGTGCTGGTGCTACAGAATCTCGCACTGGACATTTATCCACGCTGGCACTTTGCCGTCGTGAAGGGTTTCGACCTGGAGCGCCGCAAGCTGATCCTCAACTCCGGGCTCTACGAAGACTATGAAATCTCCACCGCCGTATTCGAGCGCACCTGGGCGCGTGCCGATCATTGGGGCGTCCTCGCACTGGTCCCAGGCTCAATGCCTGCACAACCAGAGGCGGCACCCTACTTCAGCGCACTAGCCGCCATCGAGCAGGATATCGCACCAGCACTAGTGAATCGCGCCTATGTCAGCGGTCTGCAGGCCTGGCCGACTGATCGCAATCTGCTGATGGGGTATGGCAATCGCTTGTACGCGGAGAAGTATGCGGCGGCGGCCGCAATCCAGTTCGGCAAGGTCATCGCCCACTATCCCGACTATGCGCCCGCCCATAACAATCTTGCCAACGTGCTGTTTGAACAAGGGCAGCAAGAACGGGCGCTCCTTCATGCCCAGGAGGCTGTGCGTCTTGGCGGAGATTACCTCGAAAACTATCGCGAAACCCTGCACATGATCGATCCAGGTGCCGAGTGATTTGGACTAATCGCTCTCAATGAATTGAACCCGCATCAACTCAGCCAGTCAGCTCGCGAAACGCACTGACTTCCAGCCCGGCGCTGGACAGGGCTTGATGATGGTAAACCGGCAGATAGACACCATTCTCCACATCCACCAGCGCATCAATCGCCAACCGTGGTGACTCCGATACAACGCTGCCAAACACGGTCGCAAAGGCAACATCCGCCGCGTCCCGTCCGGTTCCCAGCCGCACCAGCCCCATGGGAGGCGCGACACCGCTGGGATCAAACAGATACCAGCGGCCACTCAGCATGACCTCCACATAGGCATGAAAGTCTGTTGCTCCCAGGCTGGGGTCGGCGCCGTAATCAATCCCGGACACAAATCGCGCCGGAATATTCAGTGCTCGGCACAGCCCTATCATCAGATGGGCAAAGTCGCGGCAAACACCGGCATGATCAATCAAGGTGTCAAGCGCCGACGTGGTGCTGCCCGAACTGCCAGATAAAAATCGCGTGCGCCTGTTGACCCATTCCTGAATGGCCAGCACCCGATAATATCCGGGCGTCATGGCACCAAATTCATAATTCGCCAGTGCTCGCAGTTTATCGGACTGACAGTAACGGCTGGGATAGACATAGCAGAGCGCATCCAGAGGCAAATCAGACACCGGCATTTCGCGCAGTACGGCAGGATCTTCCATGTGATGGTCGATTTCCACAACGCCTTGATAAATAACTTCCAGTGGCCCGGCATGCGCCTGCAGCCGCAGATAGCGCCCCCCCTCCGAATCATGCATAAAGGTCTGGAAGGCCAGCGGCTGACTGATGGAGAGCGACTCCGCCAGTACACGCTGTCGGTCTGTGCAGGCGGGTTGAATGTTGAAAATAAAGTCACAGGTCCTATCCAACACCTGATAGGCCAATTGGATGGAAAATTTTAATCGAACCATCAGGGGGGAAATCTCCGGTAGAAATCAATAGCCAATATCAGGCGATCTGGCGCTGGTAATCCGCCAGCAGCAAGCCATAGCATTCACAGCTGAGCCGTTCCAGACCCACTCGGTCGATAATGGTAATGACCCCTCGTGAATAACTGATCAGCCCCTTATGCTGGAGCATGCCCGCAGCAATGGTGACAGCACTGCGTTGCACGCCGAGAATTTCGGCAAGAAACAGATGCGTCAACTGAAAGTTGTCGGCGTGGGCCCGGTCATGCGTCAGCAGCAGCCAGCGCACCAACCGCGCCTCCACCTCATGAAAACGGTTGCACGCCGCCGTCTGTGAGAGCTGCTCCATCAGCACATACAGATAACGATTAAGCACGACGCCGATAGCCGGGTTCTCTTCCAACAGTGCAATGAAGCCCGGCACGCTGATACGCAAGGCAGTGCCACCGCCCTGCACCACGGCGCGCAACGGAGCAGCGCTGACCCCCAGCGCCAGACTGGCTCCCAGCATTCCCTCACTGCCCACCAGCACCATGCCCAGCGGCGGATGCTCGGTGACTTTGATCATGAGTGAAATGGACGCGGTCAGCGGAAAATAGACATGCGTGAAGACGCCGTCCTGATCGCAGACTACTTGGCGGGGCGAGAGTGTCACCAGTTCGCAGGCAGACAGCATCCTGCCGTACTGTCGGGCAGGCAATTCGTCCATAAGACGATTGCGCGTGGCGAAGGCTTGGACTGTAGACATCATGAACTCCAGCCGCAAAGGCAAACAGAAGGGCAAAAACAGCGAGGGGTGGCGAGTCGCTGCTCGATCACCCGGTAAAGCATGATGCGGATTTGATGGCGCTTGCTCTGTGCGGTGCACAACAATAATGTGCAATTCGGCGCAGATACATTCGTCCTGAAGTGCTCATAATTGCAGCAGGAAACTGCCGTCGGAGGACTCGACAGCAATCAGTTGCAGCAAGGGCGCCATCTCGACATATTCCGCAGGGGGCAAGCGCGCCGTCACAGAAAGTGCAGCCCGCAGATTGGCACCAACATGACCGCCGCCATCGAGCTGCAGAGGCCCCTGCAGCGTTTGCAACGCGACGCTGAACTGCGCAGGCGCGGGCGTGCCATCGAGCCTCAGCTCATAGCTGCCCAGCGGTGACACGCGCGCGAGTATTGAACTGGCATTCTGCCACTGCAGCACAACGCTGCCGACCGTGGCGGTGCGGGAAAAGGTCAAGGCATCGGCACGCACAGTCAACATGCCACCCACGCCGTAACCCTTTGTCGCAGGCACCAGCTGAGCCATGACCTGAGCCACGGCGGCCGCTGGAAGTGCGAACTCAAGATCAGTGAACTCAAGGGAGGAGAGTTTTACTGTCGCAGTGCTCGGTTGTGCCTGATCGGCAATGCTGAAGTTCACGGACAAACGTACCAGAAGCAACTGGCTTTTCTGCAGGCTCCAGGTGACTGGCCTGCTGAACACGGCAGCGCTGCCCGCATCACGAATCTCCAGCCGCCCCTGCCCGGACCACAGCGTGCCCTCGGCGGTAACCAGCCGTAGCCTGCCAGCCGTCACCGAATCGAGCCAGGCATCGAACAGCGTGGCTGGTGCCTTCACCAGCAGCAGTGAGGAAATCACTAGGAAAGCACCCAAAGCAGACTGCAAAAATCTCATGGGGCACCGACGCGACCCAGCGTGGCAGCGACACTCACAAGCCCCGGAACTGGACTTGTGGCGAGCGCCTCCACGCGGACCTGCTCCACTCTGACGTTCTGCTGTTCCAGCACAGCGATCCACGCCAGCCACACGCTGAACTCGATCGCGCCAAAGACGACAACCACCTGCTCAGGCCCCAGCGGCTCAATGGTGCTCAGCATTCCGGACATTGCCGCACTGGCGATGGTTTCCTGAATCAGCGGCAACAGCGAGGCATCGGGAATCGTCGGCGCGGGCACGCTGCGCAGGATTTCCAGCTCGGCGGCCTGTTGTTCGAATGTGATTGCCTGCATGCGCAGGGCAGGCAGGCTGTCGCGTAACGCCGTGCTGGCTTGACTACCAACCGCCAGCAACCAGGCCAGCAGGCCGACTAGCACGACACCGGCCGCGACCACCAGCAGCCTGCGTTCCTGCGGGGCGCGGGCCAGCCAGAGGCGCCGCAGAGATGCCGTCATTGCGTGGAGGTTCCTTCTATCAAGAGTCTTCGTTTTCACCAGGGCGTTTTCCAAAAATAACTAACATGCTTCATACGGTTTGAATGTTCACAATCAGACTGGTGCTGCCCTGCGTGGCAGGCGCCACATCGGCACGCAACCCCGCCTCACGCAGACGCAGCAGCAGCTGCGGCACGGCGCTTTCCGCCACCCCGGAAAATTCGAGCGACATGCGCCCGTTCTCCCAGGACAGCTTGCGCAACTCGCCGACCGGCTGCTCGCGCGTAGCCAGCGCCACCTGTTCCAGCAGTGGCAGAAAGTCGCTGCCGTCGGCGACACCCGCACGCTGACGTTCCGTCGTCAGCTGGCGGCGCATCTGCAGCACCGGATCGACCACCGCCACAGCGTCGGGAAAAAGGCTCCGAAAACGTGTCTCCATCAGCGCTCGCAACTCGCGCTGTTCACCACCGAGCCCGATCTGATCAACGACCAGCGCGAGCCCTTGCAGCGCCAATGCCATCGCCAGCAATCCAAACGCAGGCCGCAGCCTGGGCAACATACCGACCAACAGATGCCAGCGCTGCCGCTGCTGGACGAGCGCGGGCCCGGCACTGGTCGAGATGGAAGTCCAGCTCCAATCGCCACCGTAGTGGACGACGAGCCCCAGTATTTTTGACCACGCGGCCAAATCCGGTTTCTGATCAGGATGACAGGTATAGAGCTCGATGGACGCAGGAGCGATGGAGGCCGCTCGGGCCTGAGTCAGCAGCAGTTCGAGTGACAGCGGTGGCGTTTGTTCGTCACCACAGTCGGTGGCGCCACCCTCGGCCTGCCCAGTGCGCACGAATCCCTCAGCATGGCTCCTTTCGCCGTCCACCTCACAACCCCACGCAACGCTCCAGGTACCTTCTGTCCAGGGCAGCAACAGGGTTTCACAACACAACTCGAAACGGTTGATGCCCACAGCGGCGAGCGCTTTCCGCCAGCGCTGCAGCGCGGCCTTGTCCAGCACCGCCAGTGTGTTCATGCCAGTGGCGTCGGCGCCGAGCCAACTCACCTGATTGGCCTGTGGATCTCCGGCCGTGACATCCTCGACAGCGTACGCCAGCAGTGCGCCACTCTGGCGTCGCGCCGCCGCAGGCAGTTGACGCCGCGTAATCAGCACATCGCTCGCACGCAACACCAGCTCCACGTGACCATCGTGTTCTGGCAATGAGGTCAGCAACCCCGCGCCAGCAAATATCTGGCGTCCGCCATCCAGCAACGCCCACTCGCAACGCTGCGCCTCGGCACCGAGATCAATCCGTATGCGCAATATCGCCAGTGCGCCGCTCATGGTTGCGGCCAAGTCAGGGTTTCCCGAACGCCACCGCGTTCCAGAACGAGATGATCGGTGCCCACTTCGGTCAGGTGGATGCCCGGCGCAAACTCCTCGCCCTCGCGAATGGCGATGATCGTGCCGGGTTTGAGCTCCACCACGGCGTAGTCTTCCCCATCACCTTCAGCCGCCACGATGCCGAGCAGGCGGATGGCAAGCCCGGTGGCGGTCGGCACGTTGTTGTTCTCAGCGGCGCCCGCTTGTCCGTTACCTGGTAAACCCGATTGTGATTCACCTCGCCCGCCACCGAAAACACCATAGGCGGCCTCCAGTGCAAGCGCCGTTGGCGATGCCACGGCTGCGGGCGCCTCGGGTGGTGGCGCGAGCCACAACCAGAACCAGCTGGCAGCAACCACGCACAACAGCGCGAGGGCCGCAGTGGTCAACACGGATACCAGTAGAGTCTGAACAGGCAGGTCATTTGTCACGGGAATACCCTTGATGGAATGCCTGCATGGTAAGGAATGGCGCCGCGTGGGTATGTACGCTGTCGAACAGTGCCTGCGGAGTCTATGAGGCACTGTGCGCTCATGCAAAAGGAGATGGTTATGCACAAAAATTCAAATCGACAACAGGGCTTCACCCTGCTCGAACTCATGGTGGTGGTGGTAATCCTCGGCATCCTCGCCGCGCTGGTCGTCCCCAAGATCATCAGCCGACCCGACGACGCTCGCGTCATGGCCGCCCGCCAGGACATCGCCAGCATCATGCAGGCACTGCGGCTCTACAAACTGGATACCCAGCAATACCCCAGCACCGAGCAGGGCCTGCAGGCACTGATCGAGCGCCCCACCGGTACACCCGTGCCGGAGAACTGGAAAAACGGCGGCTATCTGGAGCGGTTGCCCGAGGACCCATGGGGCACTCCTTATCGTTTTCTGAATCCCGGCCTCTATGGTGAGATCGACGTCTTCAGCCTCGGCGCCGACGGCGAGAATGGCGGCGAAGAGAATGCCGCCGATATAGGTTCGTGGATGCTGTAACCTCAGGCGCCCGACCTCCCGATACCTAATCTATTGATACTTGCGCCATACCACTCTCGGCCAGCCGCTGGCCGAACGCGCCAGCAGTGCCGAGCCACGCGCCTGTGTGCCACCATATTTAACTTGTGCGGACGCGATGAAAAAGCTGCTGCTCACGGTGAGAGTTTCCTCGGACAACGCGGTGCGGGACAAGAGCTGCCCAGAGTCGCTGCGCAAAACCGCCGGGAGCTGGCTGGTGAAGTCGGCATAGTTGCGAAACCATGCCTGCCTGCGTCGCGCCACCACCCCGCGCGCGCCATCCATTCCCAGCCCCTCGATCACCGCCGCGAGCACCTCGGGCGTCGCCGTATTCACATTGAGCGGCGCGAAACCTGGCAGGGCCGTCACATACATCTGCAGACGTGCACGCGCGTTGGCATCGAAGCCCGCCACGTCGGCCAGTTCTGCGATATCCATGAGTGGCCGATTGGCGGCCAGCGCTGGCGTCGGCAAGGCCAGATAATACGCGTCTTCCGCGCCACCACCGGGCTGCGGTTCCTGATCGGCGTCCAGCCAGTCGGCCAGCGTCAGCGCCAGCACCGGCGGCAGATTCAGCAGCGCCAGCAAACGTTTGAAGGCCGCCAGCTGTCCCACATTGATGCTGCCATCTAGCAGCAGATTGTTGAGATTGAAACGGCCCTGCTGATCCTCGATATGTCCAAGCAGTGAGCCGTTGTCGACAGGCACCGCTGGCAGCACCATCGCCCAGGGTTCGCCCGCGTGATCGGCGGTGCCGGCGCGCTGATCGTCGCTGAGCACCGCCCTGCCCCAGTCGAGTCCGGTCTGAATCAGGAGCTGCGCCTGCGCATGTTCGCTGCCCAACTGCACACGGCGCGCCCAGGTGCTCTGCAGCACGATGATCGCGGTGGCGGCCAGCGCCGCCATGGTCACCACCGCCATCGCCATAATGATGGCCACGCCACTCTGATATTTCCTCATGAACAGACTCTCATTGCTTTCACTTCTTTCGCCGCTCTCACTACGTATTCAACGCAAACAAACGGACAAACACTTCGCCACCACTCAATTCAATCCGCAAACGCACGGCGCGCGGGATGGCGGCATCGGTCGGCAACAGCGGCCATACGGGCACCCATTGCAGATCGGCGCTCAGATATTCGAACACTGCTGTCGTGACGCCACTGAGCACCACATGGCGCTCCGGCAGGCTGGTCGGCGGCTGTTCGAGTCCCGGCCACAGCCACAGCTCCAGCTCCGCTGCTTCATTCACCGTATAGGCGACGCGCCGTGGGCGGTCCTGCCCCGGCACCGAGGCGAAGCGACTGAACTCCAGCGCCGGGCCGCTCGCATCTTCAGCAGCCCTGCCCCGCCACGCAGGCAGCAGCACGCCAGCACTGCGCACCGGGTAGGGTGCAGCCATCTGCACGTCCTGCTTGAAACGATCGACGAAGGCGCCAAGTTGCTGCCATTTCAGCGTTTCAGCACTGACTCTATCGCGCGCGGTGAGCACCACATCGAGGCTGCGGTAAGACATCAGCGCAAGCGCCGCCAGCAACACCAGCGTGACCAGCACTTCAATCAGCGTGAAGCCATGTGTTCGTTGTGAGTGATGGCGCAGGTATGTGTTCTTCATTGACTGCTGGCCGGGGGATTGACGGAGAAGCCGGTGAAGCGCGCAAGCACGTGGTCTTCTTCCGGGCCGGAAAACACCAGCACATCGATCTGCCGAAACGAGGGGTTCGGGCTGGCGATCACTTCCTCGCGCCAGCTGAATTCGCTGCCGCCCTGCAACTCAGTGCCCCGCGTGATGCCCGTGGGCAACCAGTCACCGCGCGCACGATGCTCGGCCAAGCGGTTCTCACCCACCCAACCCGCGAGCAGGCGCGCCCGGTGCTCTCCGCTCTGGGCAGTGCCCAGCCCGGCTGTGCGCAGGGCGGCCAGCAGCGCAATGGAGACAATCGCCAGCGCGACCAGCACCTCCACCAGCGTGAAGCCACGGCCTTGAGACATGGGGCACTGTGTCGCTCGATTGATTTCAGGAATCATCGCCAGCATCCGCCGCGAGCAACACCACCGTGACGATGCCAATCGGCGACACCACCACCTGATTGCGGGCACTCCCATTATGCAGCTCCACCGTAAACGCCGTGGTCTGACCATAGGCCGGAAACTCCACACGCATCGCCTCCGCCGCCGAGCTGTTTTCGATCAACAAGGAATTGATGGTGATACCCGGAGGCAACTGACGAGAGCGCAGAGAGTCGTTGTTGCGGATGGCGATCCAGCCGAGCTCCTCGGTCAGTTGCTGAAACTGATAAGCGTCGGCATCCGCCGTCCACGCAATGGCAACGCCGGATACGCGCGCCTCGGTGGCGGCAAGGTCCAGCAACTGGGCCAGCCGCTGCGCCTCCACATTCAGCAGGCTGCGATCATCCGGCTCCACCAGGACACTGACCAGCCCCACGATCATCCCCATGATCACCACAACCACCATGACCTCCAGCAGCGTGAAACCACGCTGCACGGGATGCGCTGATCGACGGCTGCTTGAAGAACGACATGAACAGGGACAGCGCATGAGATTGCCTGGGACACATGAGGTTCGCGGAACGGTGAAGGGATCGCGGCGATGAATAGCAACACCGGAGACTGCGGCCATTATGGCGCCCTGTCCTGATAGCTCTGTTCGCTGACGCACATACCCTTGGCGCGAATCTGCCTACGATTCGGTTCCATGGCAGACCTCTTTCTTCCCCACCGTTTTCTATCAGAAGGCAATTCCGATCGTGCACATTACCCGCTGTTCAAAAATCTTCCTGCTGTCGCTCACTCTTCTCGTGATCTCGCTCACTTCAGGCCGATTTGTGAGCGCGCAGGATGCGCCGGTCATCACCACGTCTGACATGGTCACGCTGAACTTCGTCAACGCCGACATAGAGGGCGTGGTGCGTGTGGTCAGCGAGCTGACCGGCAGAAATTTCATCATCGATCCGCGCGTCGTCGGCACCATCAACATCATCTCGGCACAGCCGGTGCCACGAGACACTGTTTACACCACCTTTCTGTCGGCGCTACGTCTGCATGGCTATGCGGTGATCGAGGACAGTGACGTGGTCAGGATCGTGCCAGAGGCAGATGCCCGGCTCTACTCCGGCCCCGTCAGCGGCCCCGGTGCCAGCCCTGCGGGAGCGGGCGATCAGCTGGTGACCCGTGTGTTCGCGCTGCAGCACGAATCTGCCGCGCAGCTCGTGCCGATCCTGCGGCCACTCATCGCCCCGAACAATGTCATCAATGCCTATCAGAACAGCAACACGCTGGTGATCACCGACTATGCAGGCAACCTGGAGCGCATCGCCGAAGTCATCGCCGCCATCGATCAGCCGGGCACCAATGGCCCGGTGGTCATTCAGCTCGAACACGCCTCGGCCGTAGATCTCGCGCAGACCATCAATCAACTGTTTCCCGAGGCGACGCTGGGCGGTGTGACGGCCGAGCCGACGCAGCGCTTCACCGTCGTTGCCGACCCACGCTCCAACAGCCTGCTCGTCAATTCCGGCGACCCGGCCCGTCTGGTACGCCTGCACAATTTCGTCGCCATGCTCGACACGCCGACCAGCACGGCAGGCAATATCCATGTCGTGTATCTGAAGAACGCCGAAGCGGTGAAGCTCGCAGAGACCCTGCGCGCCATCTATGCGGGCGAAACGGCCACCACGGCGGCACCGGTGCCGACCGCAGAGGGCCAGCCAGCAGCTGGCATCATCCAGGCCGACGCCGCTACCAACTCGATCATAATCATTGCCCCGGATGCCATCTACAACAATCTGCGCGCCGCGCTCGACAAGCTCGATGTGCGCCGGGCGCAGGTGTATGTGGAGGCGTTGATCGTCGAGCTGACTGCCGACCGCGCGGCCGAGTTCGGCGTGCAGTGGCAGAATCTCAGCGCGCTCGGCGAGAGCGGTTCGCAGGGTTTCGGCGGCACCAATTTCGGCGGCACCGGGCAGAACATTCTCAGCACCGCCGTCAATCCCGGCTCGATTGGTTCGGGCCTGAACGTGGGCGTCGTCGATGGCAGCATCAGCCTGCCGGGGCTGGATCGGGTGCTGAATATCTCGCTGCTGATCCGTGCGCTGGAATCCGACGCCAATGCCAACATTCTCTCCACGCCGACACTGCTGACCCTCGACAACGAAGAGGCGGAAATCATCATCGGCCAGAACGTGCCATTCGTGACCGGGCAGTTCGCGCTGAGCGGCGCGGCAGTGACACCCTCGCCATTCCAGACCATCGAGCGCCACGATGTCGGCCTGACGCTGCGCATCAAACCGCAGATATCCGAGGGCGGCACGGTGCGCCTGCAGATCTATCAGGAAGTCTCCAGCATCAATGACAAATCCAACCCCGCCGGGGTTATCACTAACAAGCGTGCTGTGGCCTCCACGGTACTGGTGGATGACGGCCAGATCGTGGTCATCGGTGGGCTGATTCAAGACAACGTCACCGCCAATGTGCAGCGCGTGCCCGTGCTCGGCTCGATCCCCGTTCTGGGCAGTCTGTTCCGTTACGAGAACCGCAAACAGGGCAAGACCAATCTGATGATCTTCCTACGGCCGACACTGGTGCGCGACAGCCAGGGCGCGGACGTCTTCACCGGTGAGCGTTACGACTACATCATCGGTGAACAGGAGGCGGCGGCACTGCCCCCCAGCGCACTGCTGCCCGATCTGAGCAGCCCCGTGCTCCCGCCGCTGCCACAGGCACCTGCGTCAACCTCAGCACCGAGGCCGTAATGAACAGGGCCACCAGCAGAATTCCCTATGCGTTTGCCAGAGCGCAGGGCATTGTCGTCACCGCACTCACCGACAGCATTGCCGAGGCCGTGGTACACCCCGACGCCACCGCCGCCGCCGTAGCGGAAGTGCGACGCCTTCTGGGAGTGCCTGTGCGCGCCAGCCGTCTGGAAGCGGGCGCCTTCGATGAACTGCTGGCCGCCACTTACAACGACGCGAGCGCTGGCGCAGCCGAACTCGCCGACGATCTGGCGCAGGATCTGGATCTCTCGCGACTGCTGCAGGAATTGCCCCGCATCGAAGACCTGATGGAGAGTCAGGACGACGCACCGGTGATCCGCCTCATCAACGCCCTGCTCACGCAGGCGTTGCGCGAAGGCGCCTCGGACATTCACATCGAACCCTTTGAAACCCGCTCCGTCGTGCGCCTGCGCATCGACGGCACGCTGCGCGATCTCATCGAACCCGCGCAAGCGTTACATGGTGCCATCGTCTCGCGCATCAAGATCATGGCGCAGCTGGACATCGCCGAGAAACGGCTGCCGCAGGATGGCCGCATCACCTTGCGCGTGGCGGGCAAACCGGTCGATGTGCGTGTCTCGACAGTGCCGGCGGGGCATGGCGAGCGCGTGGTCCTGCGCCTGCTCGACAAGCAGGCAGGGCGTCTCGACCTCGGCCGTCTCGGCATGGACGACACGACGCTGGCCCGCGTCGACCGCATGATTCGCGAGCCCCACGGCATCGTGCTGATCACCGGCCCGACAGGCTCGGGCAAAACCACCACGCTGTATGCCGCACTCTCACGACTGAACGCCAACGCACAGAACATCATGACCGTGGAGGATCCGATCGAATACGCGCTGGACGGCATCAGCCAGATTCAGGTCAACCCGCGCATCGACATGACCTTCGCGCGCGCCCTTCGTACCATCCTGCGCCAGGACCCCGACGTCGTGATGATCGGCGAGATCCGCGATCTCGAAACCGCGCAGATCGCCGTGCAGGCCAGCCTCACCGGCCACCTCGTGTTCGCGACCCTGCACACCAACGATGCCGTGAGCGCCGTGACGCGCCTCGTCGACATGGGCGTGGAGCCGTTTCTGCTCGCCTCCAGCCTGCTCGGTGTCGGTGCCCAGCGCCTCGTGCGCCGCCTGTGTCTGGACTGCCGCAAGCCCATCAGCGCCGAGTCTGCGCCATTGCAGGCACTCGGCCTCGCCTCCGCCAGCCCCACGCTCTACACCGCGCAAGGTTGCCCGGTCTGCAAGGGTTCCGGCTATCGCGGCCGCACCGGCATCTATGAATTGCTCACCGTCGATGACCCTTTGCGTCGACTCATCCATGATCGCGTCTCCGAACAGACGCTGCGCGACTACGCCGTGAGCCACGGCATGCGCACACTGCGCGAGGACGGCATGCGCTGGGCGGAGACGGGGCTGGTGAGTCTTGAAGAGGTGGTGCGGGTGACGCGGGAGTAGGGTTGGGGCGAGGGATTCATGAATCGCTTGCGGGCAAGCTCCCACAGGGGGCAAGTCTAAAGAGTTATCCGCGCACCAACTGCAGTAACTTTTGCGAAAAGAACCTCACGCTCCAGAGTTCAAGACTCTTCAGTTCCGCTGACCTCAGGAATGGCTCCACATCCACTGCGGCCGCCTTCCAATCAATACTCTCAATTTTCTCCAGCAAGGTTTTTTTCAACCAAACCATATCAACCTCCAGCGTGTCCCGTCCTTGCCACGGCCCCCATTGCACGAGCGCATGGCGCAGATGCAACAAATTGGGTGACACCGCCTGTTTGATGTACCAGTTGAAGTCATACCAGTCGCGCCCCTTGAGATAAGGACGACACAAGAGCGCATGAATCTTCAGAGCAAAATTGCTGCCGAGGTCCTGATGACAAATCTCGTAGTCAGTGGGAAATTCCAAGAAGGTGTATTCATATCCTGAACCAGCTGGTGGCAAGACATCGATCTCCAGTTTGATGCTGATTTTCTGGCCTGGCTGCCCCTTGTAAAACGAGAGCTTCAACTGATTGCTGATGGAGCTGTCCTTGATGACAGCCTTCTTGATTCGCTGTTCCATGCGATCCTTTGGCAAAGCCTCTGCCTTCAAACCATACTCCGCAAAGCAGGTCTGTAGATCCTTTAAATACCGTGACCACGCAAAATCCGGATCAGGCTCTTTGAGCATGAAATCCAGGTCTTCTGAAAAGCGTGGCAATTTGTGCAGAATCCGCAGGGAGGTGCCACCTTGAAAGGCCGCCACTTCAAAAAATCCGGCTCGCCACAAGGCATACAGTGCTATTTCTTGAATGATTTCCTTGGTGGCTTGTTCTTCCTGAACAGGATTAGTCGCCTTATAACTATCCAGTCGCTGCTGAATGATCTCAATCATGTCTTGCCTCCATGCCCAGCTCTTTTTCCATTTTGCCAATAAAATTCTGCACCCGCTTTTGTTTGTACACGAGTCTCAGTGTCTCCAGCTGAGTGCTTGTCACCGAGCGCAGCAAGTCCGGCTCGATACGCAACCCTTCTTCCAGCCATCCTATTCCCTGCCACTCCTGCTTGCGCAGGCATACCAGATCCAGCAATGCCCGCATGGGCTCTGCAACCAGCATGGTTTGATGATTGATCGTGGTGCGAGCCACCAGTTCAAGAAAATGCCCCTGCCGCGTCGCCAGCGGATGAAAACTGAAGCGCCCCAACACGCTGTCTGCAAGCTCGCTGGATTTGGTTCCCGGCACGATACTGGCCGTGACATGCACGGCCTCGGGAATCCAGCCATGGAAGGACAGTGCGGTCTCCAACGAAATGTAGCTACCCGGAATCAGCCGCTGTGCTGCCGCAAATGGATGGCAGTCATACGCGCGATAGGGCTTGCCCAGCAAGTAAAGCCCGCGCCGTAGACGATGCAGTTCTCCCGACTTGAGCGCACGATTCACGAGGTTGTAGCGCCGCTGGGGACTCCCTTCGACCACTCGGGCAAGCTGGACGTCGCTTAGCAGCGGTGCCGTCAGACCTCGCTCCAGCAGAATGCCCGTTAGCGTTTGTGGCATGTCTTACCTCAAATGCCGACAGTGTTCGGCAGCTATTACTCCGCTTATTTTTCCAGATACTTTCATTTTCTGAAAGTTTATAGGTGATTTCTGAATTAGGCAAACCTAAGTGTCGCAATCAATCGCTTGCAGGCAAGCTCCCACAACAAGAGCTCCCACTGGGGTGAGATCAAGCAACACAAAGGTGAGGTCGTGCAAAAAAGGGTTCAGCGGACAGATTGTTCGCGTAGCGCCGCTTCCAGTTTCTTAGTGGCACTGATATCGACCAGCGTGATCACGACACCGTCGATCACGTTGTCGAGTCGGCGGTAGGGCATGATGCGGATGGAGAACCAGCGCCCATCATTGGTCGGAATCTGCTTCTCTGAAAACACCAGCGTGCGCAGCGTGTCCTGTGCATCCTCATGCATGGTCGGATACAGAAGACTGGTGGTCAAATCGCTCAATGGGCGGCCGAGGTCGCTTTCGCGCAGGTTGATGATCTTCGCTGCGCGGTCAGTGTAACGCCTCACATTCAGATTCTGATCCAGAAACAGTATCGCGATCTCGATGCTGTTGAGCGTGTTCTGCAGGTCGCTTTGCGCCAATGCCAGATCGTCCAGCTTGGTCTGCAACTCGGAGTTGATGGTTTGCAACTCTTCGTTCATCGATTGCATCTCTTCCTTGGAGGTCGTCAGCTCCTCGTTGGTCGATTGCAGCTCTTCATTGGTGGATTGCAACTCCTCATTGGTAGACTGCAATTCTTCCTTGGAAGTACGGGTTTCCTCACGCAGGGTCTGAATCTCGTCCACATACTGTTGCTGTATTGCCGCGTAGGAATTATCGGCAGCAGGAGTGGCATCAGCCGGTGTGGCTGTGTTTCGGAAGACATCCCGGAACACAATCATCGTCATGCCCTGCAGTGCAGAAGGTTCCTGCAACGCCTGCACCGTAACATCGACAACCTGCGCATCATCCTGTGTCGAAATACGCAAGCCGCGCAATTGCAAGGGGATGCTCTGCAGCGCGGCTTGCTTGAGCGCTGCGCTAATCGGTGTACGCAATCCCTCCCTCACCATCGCGTGGAAATTCCAGTTGGCCTTGCCAGCGGCAGGCTCCAGATATTTGCCGGTACGTCCGCTGATGTAGACGATATCGCCGTCGTGGTTCAGCACGACTGCTGCCGGCGAGTAGACTTGCAGGAGCACCTGATCTGCGGCGCTCTGCAGGTTGTCGGTAGCAACAGAGGGATTCTTGGGCGTGGACACGAGGTGCTCCTTGGCGAACGTAGACAAAGGGGGGAACGATCGCACTGGCAGATGACGACCGGTAGTGGCCACCTGATTCTGCCGCTGATACAGCCGCAGCTTCGCCTGCACAGGGGCAAACAGATCATGAAAGCGGCCGATGGTCTCGGAGCTGCCCAGCAACAACACGCCATCGTCACGCAGACTGTAGTGAAACAGCGGAATCAACCTGCGCTGCAGCATCGGATCAAAATAGATCAGCAGGTTGCGGCACACAATCAGGTCCAAGCGCGTGAACGGAGGGTTGAGCACGACATCGTGCTGAGTAAACAACACCATGTCGCTAATTTTTTGATTCATCTGGTAGTGCGTGTCGTGGCGGGTGAAAAACCGGGCCAGCCTGGGCGCAGACACATGCTCCGCGATCGACAGTGGATACTGCCCACGACGCGCCGTCGCAATGGCATCAGAGCTAAGGTCAGAGGCGAAAATCTGCAGCGTGAAATCATGGAATTCAGGCAGCCTTTCGACCACCTCGCTGAACACCATCGCCAGTGAGAATGCCTCCTCGCCGGTTGAGCAACCGATACTCCAGGCGCGCAATGCCAGGTCCGCAGCGCGTTGCGCCAGCAGCATTGGCATGGTGGTCTCGATCAGGTAGTCCCAGACCTCCGGATCACGAAAGAAGCTGGTCACCCCAATCAACAGCTCCTTGAAAAGCAGGTCGATCTCCTGGGGATTTTTGGCCAGAAATTTGGAATACAACGCCAGCGAGGCCAGGGAATGGATCGCCATGCGCCGTTCAATCCGGCGCAGCAACGTGCTGGTCTTGTAGAGAGAGAAGTCATGGCGGGTGTGGCGCTGCAGGTGCCTCACGATCTGTTGCAGCGGGGCCGACGATGCGGTGTCCTGCGCCTCCTCCGTGACGCGGACCAGAGCCGGGGCCTTCGCCACAAAGGCGAGTATGCGGGCTGGCAGCTCGGAGGCCGTGGCGACGATGTCGGCACAACCGGCGGCAATCGCGCTCTTTGGCATCGAGTCAAACTGCGCTGACGTCGGCTCCTGTACCACGGACAACCCGCCCACCGCCTTTATCGCCTGAGCACCCAGCGTTCCATCGGAGCCCATGCCCGACAGGATTACGGCGATAGCCCCTTCGCCGCAAGCGCGTGCGAGGGAGGAAAACAGAATATTGATCGGCAGGCGCAAGCCGCGCGGCTCGGCGGGTTTGGCAAGCATCAACGAACCGTTGGCGACCGTGAGCTCGGTGTTGGAAGGAATCACATACAGGTTATCGCGCTTGATGCGCATGCCCTGTGCGGCTTCATGAACGGGCATCGCGGTGACCCGCTGCAGCAATTCCGGCAACAGCGCTTTCTGGGTGGGATCGAGGTGCTGGACGACGATCCAGGCCAGGCCGGTGTCTGCCGGGGTCTTCTCGAGAAACTGCTCCAACGCTACCAGGCCGCCCGCCGAGGCGCCGATGCCAACGATGCGAGGGGCAGGTGTCGGTGCGGGGGGGGGGGGCTTCTTGATCGCGGCGCGGGCCTTTATGCCCTCCGGGTGCGCTCCCACAGGTGGGGTGGTCTTCACGGCAGTGGCGCTGAACGGTCGTACAACGTCACCATCATCAGCATGGTTTCTCCGTCAGGAGTCAGGTTTGCCAGGAGCCGCAGACTGCGCAAACCCGAGTGACCGCTGTCCGACGTCACAATCAAGGCAGTGCCTTCCCGGCCGCTTCGCACCCTGGCCAGCATGGCGGCCAGCATCGGCTGGCTTTCCAGTGTCAGCAGCGACCCTATTTGCCGGCCACAGAGCTCGTCCTTGTCGCCCCCGAACAGGCGAACAGCCGCCGCATTGCAGTCTGTGATGCACCCGTCGATGGTGAGGATGAAAAAGCCGCCGGGGGCCATGTCGAAGAGTGTCCGGTAACAGGAAGCGTCATGAGCGGACTCGCGCTCATTGGCCACGAGCTGCTCGCGCTGCATTTCGACCTCTACTTGATAGGTCTGCAATTCATGCAGCAACTTGAGTCCCTCATCGGCGGTGGCGGGCACACTGGCCAGGCGGTACAACACCCCCAGAGCATCGACACTGACAGTACTCGCACGGGCACGCGGAGCCGTTCCCAGCCTGACCCGATTCTCAGCTTCAAGACGCAACCGGGCGATTTCTTGCTGAAGAATCAGGGAATCAGGCATTGCGCCTCCCGCAGGGTGACTGGGTGAACTCGCCGCAGTATAGACCTATCGGGAGGCAGGAGACACCAGTTAAAAAGCACTGCCCCTCAAAGTCTGGTACCGCACAGATAAGCACGGGAATGTGTTGCTACTGTCACTCACTCAAACCAAGCCATCAGCACTACGGGAAACCGGACGGTTGACTTGTGCCATCTCTTGTCTCTGCAGCAAACGGAACAACGCCATGAAAGCCCTATCTAGAAAGTTACTGCAAAAAACCTGTCTCGCCTTGACGATCGCAGCCATCTGTACGACGGCGAGCGCTGCCGACAGCCTGCCCCAGGACATTCTCGAAGCGCGCCAGGAAGCCCAGATCTGGACCACCTTTGCACTGAGCCCTTATCTGCGCGCCAGCGACATCACCGTGTCTGTCGATGCGGGCGTCGCGACGCTGACGGGAGTGGTGGAGGAAGAAGTCAACAGGGACCTGGCCAGACAGATCGCCGCCGGTGTCGATGGTATCGACACAGTGCACAACGAGATTGTCGTGCAGGCGGACTACAGCCCTGCGGAGCGCGGCTCCGATGAGCGCACCTATGCGGAATTTGTCGAAGACGCAGGCATCAGCACTGCAGTGAGATCCAAGCTGTTCTGGAGCAAATTCACCGACAGCCAGAATATCGAAGTGGACACCGTCGCCGGAGTCGTGACTCTCAAGGGAACGACCGACACAGAAATAAGCAAGGAACTCGCTGGCAAGCTCGCACTGAATACGCCCGGCGTACTGTCCGTGGAGAATCAGGTGATCACGGACGAGACCGGCCCCACGCTAGGCGATGATCTCGCCAACCTTGGCCAGGAAACCGGCGCCCAGATTTCCGACAGCTGGATCACCGCCAAAGTGAAATCCACATTCATTTACTCGCGCAACGTCAACAGCGGTGGCATCTCGGTGACCACGACGGATGGCGTCGTCGCCTTGAGCGGAAAGCTCAGCAGTGGAGCCGAGCGCGCACTGGCGATCGAACTGGCACAGAACGTTCGAGGCGTCAAAGAGGTTGATGCCTCGAAGCTCGAAATATGAAGCATATGACGCATATGACGCATATGACGTAAAGCGCGCGGAAAGCCTGGGCGGGCCTTCCGCCCCCCATTCAGGCCAGCGGATGAGTTGATCATGCAAAAGTTCAAAGCAGGGAAAGCAGAGCCTCCATTCACTCCGAAACTGAAGACACTGGTTTCGGTGATGGCCTGTATCCTCGCCAGCAATCAGGCGCTAGCCAATGGCACGGAGCCCGAGGTCATTGCAGGTGACGTCAGCTTCTCTGCACAAGGCAACCTGCTGAACATCACCAACAGCCCCGGAGCCATCATCCACTGGCAGGGCTTTTCGATTGGAGCAGGCGACACCACACATTTTCAGCAACAGAGCGCCATCTCCAGCGTTCTGAATCGTGTCATTGGTTCCGATCCATCCAGCATTCTGGGGACGCTGTCGTCGAACGGACAAGTCTTCCTCATCAATCCGAGCGGCATACTGTTCGGGCAGGACGCACGCGTCGATGTGGCCGGGCTGGTCGCCTCGACGCTGAACATCAGCAATCAGGACTTTCGCGCAGGCCTTCTCAATTTCACGGCCGATCCGCTCGCTGGCAACGTTGACAGCAGCGGCAGCATCACCACCCCTTCAGGCGGCAGCGTCTATCTGGTCGGCGCCAACGTCAGCAACAGCGGCCTAATCAACAGCCCACAGGGCGATGTCATTCTGGCCGCCGGATCAACCGTCAAGATATTCGATACCAGCACGCCCGGCGTCAGGGTGGAGCTGACCGCCGACGCCAATACTGCCGTGAACCTTGGCGAGATTCTGGCGCACAGCGGCGACGTCGGCATTTACGGCGCGGCACTGCGCAACAGCGGCAGCATCAACGCGGACCAGGTCGTGCGCGATGCGAACGGAAGGATCGTGTTGCGGGCAACGCGTGACGTGACACTGACCACCACCAGCCAGCTGAGCGCGAGTGGCGAACAAGGCGGTGCTGTTTCCGTGCAGGCGAACACCGGCACCTTGCTGGTCGACGGCAGCATTGATGTGCGCAGCACGGCGGCGGGTGGCACGGGTGGCCACATCGCGTTGCTGGGTGAGCGCGTCGGCCTGCTCGATGCGAAGATTGACGCCTCCGGCACCGGCGGTGGCGGCACCGTGCTCGTGGGTGGCGACTATCAGGGCAGCAATACCCTGGTACAGAACGCCGTCAGTACTTATGTGGGGCCAGGTGCCACCATCAAGGCCGATGCGCTGGCACAAGGGGACGGCGGCAAGGTGATTGTGTGGGCGGATGACTTCACTCGCTTCGCAGGCAACATCAGCGCCCGTGGCGATAACGGCGGCACCGTGGAAACCTCGGGCAAACAGAATCTGGAGGTGCTCGGTGGCAGCGTGGACACCACTGCACGTCAAGGGCTGGCCGGCACCTGGCTGCTGGACCCGAGCAACGTCAACATCACCACCGGCGCGACCACTGGCTCGTTTACGGGAGAAATTTTCGCGCCGAATCAGGACACGGCGATCGTCAACGCCGGTGTCATTGCCACCGCGCTGGCAACCGGCAATGTCAACATCACCACCACCAACGCCACCGGGACGCAGGCGGGCACGATTACAGTGTCTGCGCCAATTACAAGGGCTTCCGGAACGGGTACGACGACGCTGACACTGACCCCGAACCAAGTCACCGGCGGCACCATCACGATAGCGTCCGGGGCTGCCATTTCCGGAACCTCCGGGTCTCCTCTGAATCTCACCCTGGCAGCCGCCGGCGTCGGTTCGACGGTGGCAGTAGGCGCGGCCGTGACCACCTTCGGCGGCAGTTTTTCCAGCACCGGCACCACGTTCACGAACCTGGCCGGCGCTATCGACACCAGCGGGAGCGGTGCCTCTAACGGCGGCAGCATCACGCTCAACCACAGCACCACCATGACCATTGCCGCCCCGCTGATTTCCGGTGGTGGCAATATCAGCATCGCCGGTGGCTCCACGTTCACCGACACCAGCACGATCAACTCCGGCACAGGCACGGTCACGCTGCGCGGCAGTGCCGACACCCTCGCCATCGGCATCGGCAGCACCACGGGCACTTACAACATCACGCAGGCGCAGATAGCGAATATCACCACGACGGGCGGCCTCTTCTTCGGGCACAGCACCGGCACCGGTGCCATCCATATCGGCACCAATGAGGCCGTCGATTTCGGCTCCAAGAATGTGACCGTTCTGCAGGCGTCGGGAGGAATGACGGTCGAGGGCTCCACTGTGAATGGCACCGGGGCACTGACCTTCAACGCCGGCACCGGTTTTTTCCTGAACAACAGCCAGATCCTGAGCACGGGAGCGATCAGCCTGATCGCCGACCAGGTGACGCTGAATGCCAATATCTCCGGTTCCACACTGTCAATCGCGCCCTTTACGGCAAGCATGGCGATCAAAGTTGGTGAAGCAGCGACCCGCATCGATTTTGGCGGCACCAACTTCAACACCTCCAGCCTCACCAGCAACAGTCTGCGCCCCCTCAAGATCGGCAACACCGCCAATACCGGCGGCCTCACCGTCACCGGCGCCTTCAATACTGGCTCCCCTGCGCTGGAGCTGCTGAGTGGAGGGCTGCTGACCATCAATGCCGGGGGCACCGTCAGCGCCGACCGCATCGTGCTTGCTGGCAGCAACTTCATCAACAATGGCGGTGCTGCCGCGCTGGTGGTGCCGAGCTCTTCGTACTGGCTGGTGTATTCCGCAGACCCTGCGCTGAACACGTTTGGCGGCATGGCCAGCGGCAGCCTCGCACTGTGGGGCAAGACTTATGCCGCGAATCCACCATCAACCATCACGGATCTCACCAAGCACTATATTTTCAGCAAAGTACCCAGACTGACTGTCAGTGTCTCCGGCGGCAATCTCACCAAAACCTACGGCACCAACCTGACCGGCTCCGCACCTTCTGTCGTGGTGGCGGGGCTGGTCAACGCGACGACCTTTGGCAACGTCTTTCTGCAGGATGCCTACACCGGCACCGCGGCGGCGGCGTCGGCCGGATTTGCGGCGACTGCGGCGGTCAACGGCGGTACTCCCTATGTGATCAGCGCAGCGGACAACATCACCGCGCCCACCGGGTACGGCACCACCATCTTCGACAACACCCAGCTCACCGTCACTCGTTACGTGGTCAGCCTGAGCGGCACGCGCGCCTACAATGGCACGGCAGACATCCTGTCCAGTGCACTGAGCACGAGTACGCTCGTGGGTACCGAGACGTTGAGCCTGTCTGGAACCGGCACCGTTGCCAGCAAAAATGTCGGTGCGGGCAAAGCGTTGACCCTTGGCACGCTTGCCTTGGCCGACGGCACCAACGGCGGTCTGGCCGCCAACTACACGGTCACCGGCGGCACCCATACTGCGGGTATCACGGCGGCACCGTTGACGTTGAGTACCAGCGCCGTCAGCAAGACTTACAATGGCGACCTCACGGCACTTGGCACTGCGGTCGTCAACAGCGGCACTTTGTTCACGGGCGACACACTGAGCGGCGGCACCTTCGCATTCACCGACAAGAATGTCGGCGCTGGCAACAAAACCGTCACCGCCGCAGATGTCACGGTCAACGATGGCAACAGCGGCAGCAACTACACGGTGGCGTATGCGTCAAACACCACGAGCACCATCAACCCGTTCGTCGTCAGCCTCAGCGGCAGCCGGGTTTATGACGGTTCGGTGAACATCCTGGCCGGAGTCCTGAGCACCTCTTCACTCGTTGGCACTGAGACGCTGAGCCTGTCTGGAACCGGCACCGTCGCCAGCAAGAATATCGGCACTGGCAAGTCACTGACACCTGGCACGCTGGCACTGGGGAATGGCACCAATGGTGGCCTGGCGACCAACTACACGATCACCGGCGGCACCCATACAGCAGGTATCACGGCGGCAGCGCTGACGCTCAGCACCAGTGCCGTCAGCAAGACCTACGATGGCAACCTCACCGCACTCGGCACTGCGGTCGTCAACAGCGGCACCTTGTTCACGGGTGACACCCTCACCGGCGGCACATTCGCATTCACCGACAAGAACGTCGGCGCCGGCAACAAAACGGTCACCGCCGCAGGCGTCACCGTCAGCGACAGTAACAGCGGCAGTAATTACACGGTGAGCTACGCGCCCAACACCGCCAGCACGATCACCCCGTTTGTCGTCAGCCTCAGCGGCAGCCGCGTTTACGACAGCTCGGTGAACATCCTGGCCGGGGTATTGAGCACCGGCGCACTCGCCGGTACCGAGACACTCAGCCTGTCCGGCATCGGCACGATCGCCACTAAAAATGTCGGTGCCAGCAAGCCGCTCACGATCGGCACACTCGCACTCGGCAATGGCAGCAATGGCGGGCTCGTGACCAACTACACGATCACCGGCGGCACTCATACGGCGAGCGTCACCGCAGCAGCGCTGACCCTAAGCACCAGCGCCGTCAGCAAGACTTACGACGGCAATCTCACGGCGCTCGGCACTGTGGTGATCAACAGCGGCACCTTGTTCACGGGCGACACACTCAGCGGTGGCACCTTCGCATTCACCGACAAGAATGTCGGCCTTGGCAATAAATCGGTCACGACTGCCGGCGTCACGGTCAGCGATGGCAATAGCGGCAGCAACTACACGGTGAGTTACGCGCCCAACACCGCCAGCACGATCAACCCGTTTGTGGTCAGCCTCAGCGGCACTCGCGTCTACGATGGTTCGTTGAACGTCCTGTCCGGCGTCCTCGGGATGAATGCTCTCGTCAACACCGAGACTCTGAGCCTCTCCGGCACGGGCACGGTCGCCAGCAAGAATATCGGCGCCGGCAAGACACTGTCGGTCGGCACGCTCGCCTTGGCCGACGGCAGCAACGGCGGTCTGGCGACTAACTACACCGTCACCGGTGGCACCCATACAGCAGGTATCACGGCGGCAGCGCTGACGCTCAGCTCCGGCGCCGTCAGCAAGACCTACGACGGCAACCTCGCGGCGCTGGGCACGGCGGTCGTCAGTAGCGGCACCTTGTTTACGGGGGATACGCTCAGTGGGGGTACCTTCGCCTTCACCGACAAAAATGTCGGCGCCGGCAACAAAACGGTCACCGCCGCAGGTGTCACCGTCAGCGATGGCAATGGCGGCAGCAATTACACAGTGGGCTATGCACCCAACACTGTCAGTACCATCAACCCGTTTGTGGTCAGCCTGACCGGCACCCGCGTCTACGATGGCTCGTTGAACGTGCTGTCCGGCGTCCTCGGGATGAATGCTCTCGTCGGTACCGAGACACTGAGTCTCTCCGGCACCGGCACCGTCGCCACAAAAAATGTCGGTGCCAGCAAGCCTCTGACACTCGGCACCCTCGCACTCGGCAATGGCAGCAATGGCGGGTTGGTGACGAATTACACCGTCACGGGCGGCACCCACACTGCGAGCATTACCGCTGCACCGATCACACTCAGTACCAGTGCGGTGACCAAGGTCTATGATGGCACGCTCACTGCGCTGGGAACGGCTGTCATCAACAGCGGCAGCCTGATCAGTGGCGACTCCATCAGCGGTGGCACCTTTGCATTCACGGACAAGAATGTCGGCGCTGGCAACAAAACCGTTACGACCGCAGGCGTCGCCGTGAGCGACGGCAACGGCGGCAACAACTACACGGTCAGCTATGCGGCAAACACTGCCAGCACCATCAACCCCTTTGTGGTCAGCCTTAGCGGCAGCCGCGCCTACGATGGCTCGTTGAACATCCTGGCTGGCGTGCTCGGCACTAACCCACTCGTCGGCACTGAGACACTGAGCCTGTCGGGCACCGGCACCGTCGTCAGTAAAAACGTCGGAGCAGGCAAAGCGCTGACCCCTGGCACACTCGCACTCGGCAATGGCAGCAACGGCGGTCTGGCGACCAACTACACGGTCACCGGCGGCACTCATACTGCAAGCATTACCGCAGCGGCGCTGACCCTCAGCAGCAGCGCCGTCAGCAAGACTTACGATGGCAACCTCTCAGCACTTGGCACGGCGGTCGTGAACAGCGGCACCTTGTTCACGGGCGACACACTCAGCGGTGGAACCTTTGCATTCACCGACAAGAATGTCGGCATTGGTAACAAGACAGTCAGTGTAAGCGGCGTCTCGGTCAGTGATGGTAATGGCGGCAGCAACTACACAGTGGGCTATGCGCCCAACACCGCCAGTACCATCAACCCGTTCGTCGTCAGCCTCAGTGGCAGTCGCGTTTACGATGGTTCGGTCAACATCCTGGCCGGCGTCCTGAGCACCTCTTCACTCGTTGATACTGAGACGCTGAGCCTCTCCGGCACGGGCACTGTCGTCAGCAAGAATGTCGGCGCCGGCAAGACACTGACGGTCGGCACGCTCGCACTCGGCGATGGCAGCAATGGTGGGCTGGCGACCAATTACACGCTCACTGGCGGCACTCACACTGCGGGTATCACGGCGGCCGCGCTGACGCTAAGCACCGGCGCCGTCAGCAAGACCTACGACGGCAATCTCACCGCTGTCGGCACAGCGGTCGTGAGCAGTGGCACCTTGTTCACCGGCGACACACTCAGCGGCGGCACCTTCGCCTTTACGGACAAGAATGTCGGTGCAGGCAACAAAACCGTTACGACTGCAGGCGTCGCCGTGAGTGACGGCAACGGCGGCAACAACTACACGGTCAGCTATGCGGCAAACACTGCGAGCACCATCAATCCGTTTGTGGTCAACCTCAGCGGCAGTCGCGTTTACGACAGCTCGGTCAACATCCTGGCCGGGGTGCTGAGTACCGGCGCACTCGCCGGTACCGAGACACTGAGTCTCTCCGGCACCGGCACCGTCGCCAACAAAAATGTCGGTGCGGGCAAAGCCCTGACTCTTGGCAGTCTCGCACTCGGCAATGGCAGCAATGGTGGTTTAGCCTCGAACTACACGGTCACTGGCGGCACTCATACGACGAGCGTTACCGCAGCAGCGCTGACCCTCAGCACCAGCGCCGTCAGCAAGACCTACGATGGCAATCTTTCGGCACTGGGCACGGCGGCCGTGAGCAGCGGCACCTTGTTCACCGGCGACACACTCAGCGGTGGCACCTTCGCATTCACCGACAAAAACGTCGGCATCGGCAACAAGACGGTCAGCACCAGTGGAGTCACCGTCAGCGATGGCAACGGCGGCAGCAACTACTCGGTCAGCTACGCGGCAAACACTGCGAGCACCATCAATCCGTTTGTGGTCAGCCTCAGCGGCAGTCGGGTTTACGACGGTTCAGTGAACATATTGTCCGGCGTGCTGAGCACCAGCGCGCTCGTTGGCACCGAGACATTGAGCCTCACCGGCACCGGCACCGTCGCCAACAAGAATGTCGGTGCGGGCAAAGCCCTGACTCTTGGCAGTCTCTCACTCGGCGATGGCACCAATGGTGGTTTAGCCTCGAACTACATAGCCACCGGCGGCACGCACACCGCGAGCATCACCGCCGCCCCACTCACGCTCAGCACCAGCGCCATCAGCAAGACCTACGACGGCAATCTCACGGCAACGGGCTCCGCCATGGTCACCAGCGGCACACTGTTTACGGGCGACACGCTCAGTGGTGGCAGCTTCGCATTCACCGATAAGAATGTCGGCGCTGGCAACAAGACGGTCACGGCTGCCAGCATCACGGTCAACGACGGTAACAGTGGCGGCAACTACACGGTCGGCTATGCGCCAAACACCACCAGCACGATCAATCCATTCGTGGTCAACCTGACCGGCACCAGAGTCTACGATGGCTCACTGAACATCCTGGCAGGAGTGCTGAGCACCAACGCGCTGGTGGGCACCGAGACGCTGAGCCTCTCCGGCATCGGCACCGTCGCTACCAAAAATGTTGCTTCCAGCAAAGCGTTGACCCTGGGCACACTGGCGCTGGCCAACGGCACCAACGGCGGTCTGGCGACCAATTACACCGTCACCGGCGGCACCCATACAGCGGGTATCACGGCGGCCGCGCTGACGCTCAGCACCAGCGCCGTCAGCAAGACCTACGATGGCAATCTTTCGGCACTGGGCACGGCGGCCGTGAGCAGCGGCACCTTGTTCACCGGCGACACACTCAGCGGCGGCACCTTCGCATTCACCGACAAGAATGTCGGCATTGGCAACAAGACGGTCACCGCCGCAGGCGTCACCGTCAGCGACGGTAACAGCGGCGGTAACTACACGGTGAGCTATGCGCCCAACACCGCCAGCACTATCAACCCGTTCGTGGTCAGTCTCAGCGGCAGCCGCGTTTACGACAGCTCGGTCAACATCCTGGCCGGGGTGCTGAGCACCGGCGCACTCGCCGGTACCGAGACATTGAGCCTGTCTGGGACTGGCACCGTTGCCAACAAAAATGTCGGTGTGGGCAAAGCCCTGACTCTTGGCAGTCTCGCACTCGGCAACGGCAGCAATGGTGGTTTAGCCTCGAACTATACGGTGACTGGCGGCACTCACACAGCCGGTATCACAGCGGCCGCGCTGACGCTCAGCACCAGCGCCGTCAGCAAGACCTACGATGGCAACCTCTCGGCACTGGGCACGGCGGTCGTGAACAGCGGCACCTTGTTCACGGGCGACACAATCAGTGGCGGTACCTTTGCGTTCACCGACAAGAATGTCGGCCTTGGCAACAAGACGGTCAACGTAAGCGGCGTCTCGGTCAGCGATGGCAACGGTGGCAGCAACTACTCGGTCAGCTACGCGGCAAACACTGCGAGCACCATCAATCCGTTTGTGGTCAACCTCAGCGGCAGTCGGGTTTACGATGGCTCAGTCAACATCCTGGCCGGGGTGTTGAGCACCGGCTCTCTCGTCGGCACCGAAACACTCAGCCTGTCCGGGACTGGCACCGTCACCAACAAGAATGTCGGTGCGGGCAAAGCCCTGACTCTTGGCAGTCTCTCACTCGGCGATGGCAGCAATGGTGGTTTAGCCTCGAACTACACAGTCACCGGCGGCACGCACACCGCGAGCATCACCGCCGCCCCACTCACGCTCAGCACCAGCGCCGTCAGCAAAACCTATGATGGCAACCTCTCAGCACTCGGCACAGCGGTCGTCAGCAGCGGCACGCTGTTCACAGGCGATTCCCTGAGTGGCGGAACCTTCGCGTTTACCGACAAGAATGTCGGCCTTGGCAATAAATCGGTCACGGCCTCAGGCATCACCGTCAGCGATGGCAACGGTGGCAGCAACTACACAGTTGGCTACGTAGCCAACACCGCCAGCACTATCAATCCGTTTGTGGTCAGCCTGAGTGGCAGTCGCGTTTACGATGGCTCAGTCAACATCCTGGCCGGGATGTTGAGCACCAGCGCACTGGTCGGCACTGAGACGTTGAGCCTCTCAGGCACCGGCAGCGTCGCCAACAAGAATGTCGGCGCCGGCAAGACACTGACTCTCGGCACGCTCACTGTGGCCAACGGCACCAACGGCGGTCTGGCGACCAATTACACGCTCACCGGCGGCACCCATACAGCAGGTATCACGGCGGCAGCGCTGACCCTCAGCACCAGCGCCGTCAGCAAGACCTACGACGGCAACCTCACCGCTCTCGGCACGGCGGTCGTGAGCGGTGGCACCTTGTTCTCCGGTGACACACTCAGCGGCGGCACCTTCGCCTTCACCGACAAGAACGTCGGCATCGGCAACAAGACCGTCAGCGCAAGTGGTGTCACGGTCAGTGATGGCAACGGCGGCAGCAACTACACGGTAGGCTATGCACCCAACACCACCAGTACGATCAATCCTTATGTCGTCAACCTCAGCGGCACCAGAGTCTACGACGGCTCTGTCGCTATCCTGGCTGCGGCACTACGCACGAATGCATTGGTCGGCACCGAGACACTGAGCCTGACGGGCACCGGCACGGTTGCCGACAAGAATGTCGGCGCCAGCAAGCCCCTGACTCTCGGCACACTCGCACTCGGCAATGGCACCAATGGCGGGCTGGCGACCAACTACACGCTTACCGGTGGCACCCGATCCGTCGGAATCACGCAAGCCGTGTTGAGCATCGCCGCGAGCGCCGGCGTGAAGGTGTATGACGGATTGGCCTGGAGCGCCGGTAACGGCGTGACCTATACCGGTTTCAAAGGCAGCGACACGGCAGCAGACCTCACTGGCACGCTGGCTTACGGCGGCAGCTCGCAGGGTGCCACCAATGTCGGCAATTTCAGCCTGGTGCCGTCCGGCCTGGGTTCCAGCAACTACGCGATTACCTATGTGAACGGCAATCTCGGCATCACCCGCGCACCGCTGGGCATTGCCGCGAACAGCAGCAGCAAGATCTACGGCAGCACGCTGACCTTCTCCGGCAGCGAGTTCAGCAGTACCGGGCTGCAGAACGCCCAGACCATCGGCAGCGTGAGCCTGACGAGCCTCGGTGCGAGTGCTACTGCGAACGTCGCGGACAGCCCCTACGATATCGTCGCGAGTGCGGCCACCGGCGGCACCTTCAATCCGGCCAACTACACGATCAGCTATGTCGATGGCAGTCTTGGCATCACCGCCGCAGAACTGGGCATTGCCGCCACTGCAGCGATCAAGGTTTACGATGGGCTGGCCTGGGTCGGCGGCAACGGCGTCACCTATACGGGCTTCCAAGGCTCGGACACCGCCGCGACGCTGACCGGCGCACTGGCTTACGGCGGCAGCGCACAGGGCGCGACCAATGCCGGGACTTACAACATCGTGCCTTCGGGCCAGTCTTCCACGAACTACACAATCACCTACGTCAACGGCAGCCTGGGCATCACCCGCACGCCACTGGGCATCGCCGCAGACAGCAGCAGCAAGACTTACGGCAGCACAACGGTGTTCCTCGGCGACGAGTTCAGCAGCACCGGACTGCAGAACGCTGAGACCATCGGCAGCGTCAGCCTGACGAGCACCGGCACGGCGGCGAATGCCGGGGTGGCAGGCGGTCCTTATGCGATCGTGGCAAGCGCAGCCACCGGCGGTACTTTCAACCCGGCCAACTACACGATTGATTATGTCGATGGCAGTCTCGGCATCACAGCGGCAGAACTGGGTATCACCGCGAATGCGGCGGCCAAGGTATACGACGGGCTGGCGTGGAGCGGTGGCAACGGCGTCAGTTACAGCGGCTTCCAGGGCACTGACACGGTCGCCAGCCTGACCGGCACACTGGTCTATGGCGGCACCTCCCAGGGCGCCATCAACGCCGACAACTACAGCATCGCGCCCTCAGGGCAGACGTCCGCGAACTACACGATCACCTACGTCAACGGCAGCCTGGGCATCACCCCCGCAACGCTGGGGATCGCCGCGAACAGCAGCAGCAAGACCTATGGCACGACGTTGCTCTTCACCGGTACCGAGTTCAGCAGCACCGGCCTGCAGAACGCCGAAACTATTGGCAGCGTGAACCTGACGAGCCTCGGTGCGACCAGCACTGCGACCGTTGAGGACAGCCCCTACGCCATCGTCGCGAGCGCAGCCACCGGCGGCTCCTTCAATCCGGCCAACTACACGATCAGCTACGTCGATGGCAGTCTCGGCGTGATTCGAGCGGGGTTGCTGGGCATTTCCGCGAATTCTGCGGTCAGGGTTTATAACGGCCTGGCATGGACTGGCGGCAATGGCGTGACCTACACCGGGTTCCTCGGCGGGGATACCGCTGCAGACCTGACCGGCACACTCAGCTACGGCGGTACTTCCCAGGGCGCGATCAATGCAGGCAGCTACACGATCATCCCGTCCGGACAGAGCTCGACCAACTACACGATCACCTACGTCAACGGCAGCCTCAGCATCACGCGCGCTCCGCTGGGCATTGTCGCGAACAGCAGCAGCAAGATTTATGGCAGCACACCAGTGCTCGCAGGGACCGCGTTCAACAGCACCGGCCTGAAGAATCTGGAGACGATCGGCAGCGTCACGCTGACCAGCGCCGGTGTCGCCGCCACTGCCGGTGTTGCGGGTGGCCCCTACGCGATTGTGGCAAGTGCGGCCACAGGCGGCAGCTTCAATGCGGCCAAC
The DNA here is from genome assembly GCA_030654835.1 of Gammaproteobacteria bacterium. Taxonomy (GTDB): domain Bacteria; phylum Pseudomonadota; class Gammaproteobacteria; order Pseudomonadales; family Pseudohongiellaceae; genus UBA5078. The sequence goes on from JAURWS010000033.1 coordinate 73,124, forward strand.
TATGCGATCACCTACGTCAATGGCAGCCTGGGTGTTACGCCAGCCGCACTGGGCATCGCGGCGCGTGCCGCAGTCAAAGTCTATGACGGCCTGGCCTGGAGCGGCGGCAACGGCGTTATCTACACCGGCCTGCGCGGCGGCGACACCGCTGCAAGCCTGACCGGCACGCTCACCTACGGAGGCAGCGCCCAGGGCGCCGCCAATGCCGGCAACTACAGCATTGCGCCGTCGGGCCTGAGCTCCTCGAACTACACGATCAGCTACGTCAACGGCAGTCTCGGCGTCACCCGCGCGCCGCTCGGCATTGTCGCCAACAGCAGCAGCAAGACCTACGGAACCACGCGGACCTTCACCGGCAGTGAGTTCAGCAGCACCGGCCTGAAGAACGCCCAGACCATCGGCAGCGTCAGCCTGACGAGTGCCGGCGCACTGATGAGCGCCGGTGTCGCCGGCGGGCCTTACGCCATCGTGCCGAGCGCGGCCAGCGGCGGCACCTTCAACCCTGCCAACTACACGATCAGTTATGTCAACGGCAGCCTTGGCGTCACGCCCGCCGCGCTGGGCATAGCTGCGAACGCTGCGGTCAAAGGCTACGACGGACTGGCCTGGAGCGGCGGTAACGGCGTCACCTACACGGGCCTGCGCGGCACCGACACCGCCGCCAACCTGAGCGGGACACTGATCTATGGCGGCACCTCGCAAGGCGCAAGCAATGCGGGCAGCTACAGCATGCGGCCTTCCGGACTGAGTTCAGCCAATTACACGATCACCTATGTCAACGGCAGCCTCGGTATCACCCGTGCGCCGCTGGGCATTGTCGCGAACAGCCTGAGCAAGAACTATGGCAGCACGCTGACCTTCACCGGCTCCGAGTTCACCAGTACCGGCCTGAAAAACGCTCAGACCATCGGCGCTGTCACGCTGACCAGCGCGGGCGCGGCCGCCGCAGCTGATGTGGCCGGCAGCCCGTATGCGATCGTCGCCAGCGCGGCCAGCGGCGGCACTTTCAATCCAGCCAACTACAGCATCAGCTACGTCGACGGCAATCTCGGCGTTATCCCGGTGGGTCTGCTGGGCGTAGTGGCAAACTCCGCCGCCAAGGCCTACGACGGGCTGGCCTGGAGCGGTGGTAACGGCGTGACCTACAGCGGCTTCCAAGGCACGGACACGGCAGCAGACCTGATCGGCACGCTGCTCTACGGCGGCACCTCGCAGGGTGCAATCGATGTCGGCAACTACACGATCGTGCCGTCTGGACAGAGCTCCACGAACTACACGCTCACCTACATCAACGGCAATCTTGGCATTACCCCCGCCGCGCTGGGCATCATCGCCAACCCGGGCAGCAAGATTTACGACGGGCTGGCGTGGAGCGGTGGCAACGGTGTCACCTACAGCGGCTTCCAGGGCTCCGACACGGCGGCCAGCCTGAGCGACACGTTGACCTACGGCGGCACCTCGCAAGGCGCGGTCGACGTTGGCAACTACACGATCATGCCGTCTGGACAAAGCTCGACGAACTATACGATCTCGTATGTCAGTGGCAACCTTGGCATATCGGCTGCGCCGCTGGAGATCATCGCCGACAGCACCAGCAAGTCATTTGGCACGTTGCATACCTTCACCGGCAACGAGTTCATCAGCACTGGTCTGAGGGGCGTGGAAACTATCGGCAGTGTGACATTGACGAGCCCGGGCAGCACCGCGACCGCGACCGTCGCGGGGTCCCCCTACGCGATCGTGGCGAGTGCCGCCACCGGCGGCAGCTTCATCCCAACCAACTACGCGATCAGCTACACCAACGGAACGCTCACCGTGACCCCGGCCGGACTGCTGGGCATCGTCGCCAACCCGGCTTCCAAGGTTTACGACGGGCTGGCCTGGAAGGGCGGCAACGGCGTCAGCTACAGCGGCTTCCAGGGCTCCGACACGGCGGCCACCCTGCGTGGCACGCTGACCTACGGCGGCAGCTCACAGGGCGCGATCGATGTCGGCAACTACACGATCATCCCCGCCGGGCAGAGTTCCCCGAACTACACGATCACGTACGTCAACAGCATTCTCGGCATTACCCCCGCCCCCCTGGCAATTCTGGCCAACAACAGCAGCAAGGTCTATGGCAGCGCACTGGGCTTCACGGGAACCGAGTTCACCAGCACCGGCCTGCAGGGCGAGGAGACCATCGGTGCTGTCAGCCTGAGCAGTGCCGGTGCGGCAGCCGCTGCCAGCGTCGCCGGAGGGCCGTACACCATCGTGCCGAGCACTGCGGGCGGTGGCAGTTTCAAGTCGGCCAACTACACGATCAATTACGTAGACGGCAGCCTCAGCGTGACACCGGCAGCCCTGATGGTGCTTGCCAATTCCCAGAGCAAGACTTTCGGAACGCCTGATCCACAGTTGTCGTTTCGGGTTACCGGCCTGCTCAACAACCCCGCGCTCGGTCTCACCGACACCGCAGAGAGCGTTTTGACTGGTGCGCTGGCGCGGCGCGCCGGTGAAACTGTCAGCGGCGGTCCCTATGCGATCAACAGCGGCACGCTGGCAGCCAACAGTAACTACACGATGGGCTTTACGCCGGCCACGCTCGGCATTACCGGCATCACCGTCGTCGTGGCTGAGGAGCTCGCGGAAGTCAACGCGGTCCCGGTCATTTTCGCCGGGGTGATTCACAACGTATTTTATTACCGCCCGGGCAACTTCTGGCATATCTCGCTGAACAGCAACGACGCCGACCAGGGATTCGATGTGATGCGCGGTACCGGCACGGCAGAAACCCGTCTGCGCAGAAGCCTGAACCGTTGCGACTCTGTCTCCGGCAGTGGCTTTTGCGAAACCTGGACCTTCCCGCAACAACAGGATAACGACGAATGATGGACGTTTGGCAGGGGTTCAATAAGTTTCCATTGCACGGCCTCCGGCTGGCGCTGATGTTGCTGGCGGCGGCACCGAGCCTCGCGCAGCCTCTGGTGCCAGCAGAGCGCTTCGCTATCGAGCGTTTCGTGATCGAGGGCGGGTCCCGGTTCGATGCCGCCGCCATTGAGACACTGCTGCAGCCCTATACCGGTCAGCAGCGGGACTACACAGACCTGCAGCGTGCTACCGAAGCGCTGCGCCAGCATTATGCGAGTGCGGGTTACAGTGTCGTGTGGGTACTGATCCCCGAACAGGATCTGGAGCTGGGCGTGGTCACGCTGCGCGTCATCGAGGGGCAGATCGGTTCCATCACCATCGCTGGCAACCGCTATTTTGACAACGCCAACATCCTCCGCAGTCTGCCCTCTCTGATCTCCGGGACATCACCCAGAGCCAGCGCGATCTCGGCGAATGTGCAGCTTGCCAACGAGAGTCCGGCGAAGCAGGTGGACGTGGTGCTGCGCCAGGGGGAGCAAGAGGGCATCGTGAACGTTGCGGTGGAGGTCATCGACGAACGTCCTCTGAAGGGATTCCTGACAGTCGACAATACTGGCAATCGGCAGACGGGCGACTACCGTCTGGGGCTCGGCATTCAGCATGCGAACCTGTTCAATCGTGACCATGTCGGCACCTTCAACTACGTAACGTCACCCGGGAAACAGAGCCAGGTCAGCCTGATAAGTGCGAGTTACAGGATGCCGCTGTATTCTCGGGACGATTCCATGGACTTCATCGCCGCCTACTCGGATGTCGATGCGGGCACCACGCAAACAGTCGCGGGCCCGCTATCGTTCTCGGGCAAGGGTTCCGTATACGGTCTGCGCTACAACCGGTTGCTGGAACGGCGCGGGGAATATTCCCATCAGCTCGTTTACGGCTTCGATTATCGTGCCTATCAGAACACCTGCTCGCTCGGCGACTTCGGCGAAGATGGCTGCGGACCGGCAGCGGTCGACGTGACCGTCACGCCACTGAGCATTTCCTACAGCGGCAACTGGGCGCGGCCGGGACGGATTTCCGAATTCTATGTGACTGGATCACAGAACCTGCCCGGAGCGGCGCATGGCGATGAGAGTGACTTCAACGCCGCACGCCCGGCACCCGATGGCAATGGTGGCGCCTCTTCCGATTACAGGATTCTTCGAGCGGGAGCCAGCATCGTGCAGGGAATTGGCAGCAACTGGCAATTGCGGGCGGCGGTCAGTGGTCAGTACACGCCTGCTGCGCTGATCACTGGTGAACAGTTTGGCAGTGCTGGTGCGACTGCCGTGCGCGGCTTTCTGGAACGCGAAATTGCCCGCGACATCGGCTACCTCTCCAACCTCGAATTCTACTCGCCGAATCTTGTCGGCACGCTGATTCCCGGCGACGGCAACTTCCGCGCGCTGGTCTTTTATGACATGGCCAGAACGGGAAACCAGCCCCTGCCCGGCGAAGACCGCCAGCGCTCGTCCATTGCCAGTGCCGGCATCGGTTTCCGCTGGAACGTCGCGAGGAACCTCAACATCCGTTTCGATATGGGTTGGGTCATCGACGCCGGTGGCAGCCAACGGGCCGGGGACTATCACGGCCATCTTTCGCTGTATATGGGGTTCTAGTAGAGTCGCGGCGCGAACGCGCTTACTGCCAGGCCGAGAGATTGCCCTGCATTTGTTCGCCCAGACCTTCCGCCTCCAGCACATCGGGAATGGGGCTGAGGCCCAGTCGATGGAACGCCGATACGCCGTGCCACTCCTCCACGGGCAGGAATGACTGACTCCGCCCGTAACAACCCTCTTGACACTGCAGCTTGGCGACGATGACGACGTCCACATAGTCGGCATGCGCCACGACGCGCCGCACATCGGCATGTTCCACAGGGACGGGCAGCAGATCCTCCGGAAAATTCCAGGCCGCCAGAATGCGCTCGCCCAGCAGGGGGTGCGCGGTCGCGATCAGCTGATCAAGTTGCGCGCCATCATCTGCACCGAGAAACAGACTGTGTTCTTCGGCGTAGGCCAACACGGGCAGCACACCGATGGCATGCACCAGAGCGGCCAGCGTCGCCTGGTCCGGCTTCAAGGAGGTGTAGTGCTTGGCAAGCACGGTGGCAATGGCGGCCACCTCGGTGCTGTGTTGCCAGGCCTGCCGCATACGTTCATCGATGATTTCGCTGGTGGCCTGAAACAATTGCTGCATGGCAAGGCCCGTGGCCAGATTGCAGCTATAGGCAATGCCCAGGCGGCTGATGGCGCCGGACAACGTGTCGATCCGCTGAAAGCTGCGCATCAACGGGCTGTTGGCGATACGAATCAGCCAGGCGGAAATGGCCGGGTCGGTGCCAAGTAGCTCCGTGAGGTTGCGGGAGGTGACCTTGGGGTCGTTGGCCGCCTCGCGAATACGCAGGGCGACCTCCGGCAGGGTGGGGAGCATCAACTCATCCCTGTCGACCAACTCCAGCAGGTGCCGGGTTATCTCCAGATGTGCATGGCTCATGTGAATGCGTTCTCGGTTATTCCTGAGAACACTATCGGCCGCGAGTGGCGCGGCATTAGGAATAAAAAAAAGCAGAGCAAAGCCGCATTGCGGCCCTGCCCTGCCCTACCCTGCTAATCAGCGTGCGGGAGTGGCGATGATGACTTCCACGCGACGGTTCTGCTGTCGATCAATCGCGGTGTTGTTGCCCGTGATGGGCGAACTTTCACCCTTGCCTGAGGCTTCCAGACGCGAGCGATCTACCCCATGGTTGGTCAGATAAGAGCGCACAGAGTCCGCGCGTCGCTCCGACAGATTGAGGTTGTAACTCTCGTCGCCGGTGCTGTCAGTGTGCCCCTCGATTGACACGGTTCGGTCTTCATAGCGATTGAGAAACGCAGCGAGCTTGTCGAGATGTTCGAGTGAACCCGAACGCAGATCCGATTTGTCAGTTTCGAACAGAACATCGCCGAGGGTCACCACCAGACCACGGTCGGTCATCTGCGCATTCAAGTCGTTGATCTCGCGCTGCAACTCTTCGTTCTCTGCCCGGGCGGCGTCGGTATCCTGCCGTGCGCGGTCAGCCTGATTCAGCGCAATATTGGTGGCACTGCGTGCGGCACTGGCGTCATTGCGTGCAGTCGCCGCCTGATCACGCGCAACATCGGCCGCTGTGCGAGCAGAGCTGGCATCACTGCGCGCTGCGGCAGTCTGATCCTGCGCAGTGTCAGCAGCGCGCCGCGAAGCATTGGCATCGTTGCGTGCCATGGCGGCCTGATCGCGTGCAACATCGGTCGCATTGCGCGCAGCGTTGGCATCCGAGCGCGCGGCCTGCGCCTGATTGCGGGAGTTGGCGGCATCGCTGCGTGCACGGTCCGCTTCGCGGGTGCGGGCATCCAGGCGCATCGCCTCGGTGCGCGAACTCAAATCCTCACGCTGATCTTCCAAAAGACGGCTTTGCGCCCAGGCCTGCGCGATATCCACCTTCTGATCGGCAATCAGCACCAGATGGCGCGCCTGTGTATTACTTTCCTGCGGACGTTCAGCCGCTTTCACCGCGACCTCCGCCGCCTGAATCTCGATCGGCGCACGGCTGGCCAATTCGGAATTGGTGCGCAGCGATGTCAGTTTCGAACGCACCTCAGCAGAACCTTCGGGAGCCTGGGGCGCACTCGCGCACGCGGCCAGCAGAAGCGACGCGGCCGCCAGAGTAAAGAGCTTCCTGGCACCTGATGATTGGTTGTTCGCAGGGCGTGCGGTCATCATGAATTTTTTCATTGTCTGGCTCCTGAATTGCGCAGTATTTCCTGTTGGAGAGCATCGATGCTCTGTTGCATCTCCGCATTCACAGCCTGAGTCTTCAGCAGTGCTGTTCTGGCCGACGCAAGCTCTGCGCTCACGCGGGACTCATCGGCCAGGCGTTCGGCCTGCTCCATGTCTTCGGCCTGCACTGCCGTACGGGCAGCACTGAGTTTGTCATGTGCCTGCTTCAGATCCTGGGGAGCGAAGTCTGCTACCCGTTCCTGTTCCGCACTGCTGATGGCAAGTTCCGCCGCCTGCAATTGCTGAGTGGGTGGCAAAGGTGCGCTGGCACACGCTGCCAATGCGAACACAATTGAACTGCCGACGAGCAAGCGTAATGCTCGACCACGAGTGTTGATTTTTTTAACTGATCCGATCATGAGATTCTTCCTCCGGTAACGCACAGATACAAAATGGCATCCGACAGTGCGGCGGAAATCGCCGCGAGTGCATGGAGCAAATTGTGCCGTGAATTCACGCCGCAGACTGTTCGTCAACGCACCGACGATTTGCACTGAAAATCAAGTTTCTCCGCAAAATTTGTGGCTATTCGATGACCACTACTGTTTAATGGCGAACATACAGATATAACTCTCTCTTGGTGCGCAGTCACACACTCTTCCTGACTGAGGCAAGCTGTCTCCTGCGCGCGAGAAACCATACCGGCAGCACGTAAGACCGCATCTCTTTCAGCTCCACTACCACAACCAAATCTGGTGACATTTCTGACCAGGGCGACGTTTCGCCTGAGGAAAACCCGCATGATGATGAAGGCAGTCGACATTCTTAACGCCAGCATTCTGATCGTCGACGATCAGGAATCCAATGTAATGCTGTTGGAACTCCTGCTGGCCGAAGCCGGCTACACGCGCGTGAGCTCAACCATGGATTCGCAGGAGGTGTGTGCGCTTCATCGCAAGAATCACTACGACTTGATACTGCTCGATCTGCAGCTGCCTGTCATGGATGGTTTCCAGGTGATGGAGGCCCTCAAGACCAATCTCGATGACCCCTATCTGCCAGTCATCGTGCTCACCGCACAACCTGGCCACAAGCTGCGAGCGCTGCAGGCAGGAGCGAAGGATTTCATCAGCAAACCCTTTGACCTGATCGAGGTCAAGACCCGCATCCATAACGTCCTCGAAGTGCGACTGCTTTACAAGAGACTTGCAGCCAGCAACGTGGATTTGGAACTCATGATTCAAGAGCGCACGGCGGAACTTCGCGAGAGCGAAGCACGCTTCCGCAGCCTGACTGAGCTGGCCGCCGACTGGTACTGGGAGCAGGACGAATCCGGCAGATTCACCAAGGTTTCCGGCCCCGTGCTGGAAATGCTCGGCATTCAGGTGGAATCCCTTGTCGACAGCGACACCCTCAACAATTTCGCAGGCCACAAGCTCTCCAGCGTTAAGCGCGCCGGTTACGAGAACACTGGCTGGAACACCGAAGAGCGCGCCGCGCTACTCGCGAAGATTGCTGCACGTCAACCCTTTCTGGATGCCCTGTTGAGCCGCGTCAACAGCGATGGCTCGAAGCACACCTTTCGCGTCAGCGGGCAGCCCATGTTCAATCAGCATTCCTGCTTCATTGGCTATCGAGGCATCGGTGCGGAAATACTGGAGGTCATATGAGGAGCGGTCAAATGGATTCCCGAGAGAAGTCTTTGCAACGTCACAGTCCGAATCAGAACCACCTGCTGGCGGCACTGCCCAGCGCGGACTACATGCGGCTCTTGCCACTTCTGGAACTGGTCGCGCTGCCGCTCGGAGAGATGCTTTACGAGCCCGGCCAGCAGATGCGTCACGCTTACTTTCCTACCACTGCCATCGTGTCGCTGCACTACGTCACGGAGACGGGTGCCTCGGCCGAGACCGCAGGTGTTGGCAATGAAGGAATAGTCGGCGTGGCACTCTTCATGGGAGGCGATACGACCTGCAGCTCTGCCGTCGTGCAGACTGCGGGGCATGCCTACCGTCTGGAGGCACGCCTGCTCAAGCAGGAGTTCAATCGCGGCGGATTCCTGCAGGGCCTGCTGCTGCGCTACACCCAGGCACTGATGACGCAGATGAGCCAGTCCGCTGCCTGCAATCGCCATCATTCCGTCGAGCAACGTCTGTGCCGCTGGCTGCTGCTGACGCTGGACCGTTGTCAATCCAATGATCTGGTGATGACACAGGAACTTGTGGCAAGCATGCTCGGCGTCCGGCGCGAAGGCATTACTGAGGCCGCCGGCAATCTGCAACGCGCGGGCTTTATCACTTCCCGGCGCGGCCACATTGCAGTGCTCAATCGTGAAGGGCTCGAAACGTCTGTCTGTGAGTGCTACGAGGTGGTGAAGAAGGAGATCCGGCGCCTGCTGGCGGATGTTCAGTACCGGCAGGATGAAATCATTTCCCTCACCCGACAGCAGTCCTGGAAGTCAACAAAGTAGCCATTGCCGTCACAATCAGACCAAGCAGCGAAGGGAGCAGAGCCAACGTGCAGAACCAAGGGATCAGCTCAAGCGACAGCCGGGCATTGACCACGGAAGTGCGCCGACAGGACACTCTGCTGAAAACCGGTGCGCTGCAGAATGCCATTCTCAACAGCGCCAATTTTTCGAGCATTGCCACTGACGAAAAAGGCTTGATCCAGATTTTCAACATCGGCGCAGAGCGTATGCTGGGTTATGCCGCCGCCGATGTCATGAACACGATCACCCCGTCAGAACTCTCCGATCCGCAGGAAATTCTGGCCAGGGCCACGGCCCTGAGCATCGAACTTGGCACTACCATCAAACCCGGTTTCGAAGCTCTGGTGTTCAAGGCCTCGCGCGGCATCGAGGATATTTACGAGCTGACTTACATCCGCAAGGATCAGACGCGCCTGCCGGCCATCGTGTCCGTGACAGCATTGCGGGACGCTCACAACAACATCATCGGTTACCTCCTGATTGGCACCGACAACACGGCGCGCAAACAGATCGAAGCCGAGCGCAGGCAGGTCGAGTCCGAGCTGCAGATGGCGATGGCCGCCGCCGAACGCGCCAACTTGGCGAAGTCCGATTTTCTCTCCAGCATGAGTCATGAATTGCGCACACCATTGAGCGCCATTCTTGGCTTTGCGCAGCTGATGGAAACCAGCTCGCCTGCGCCCACCCCCCTGCAGCAACGCAGCATCAATCAGATTCTGAAAGCAGGCTGGTATTTGCTCGACCTGATCAATGAAATTCTCGATCTCGCGCTGGTGGAATCCGGCAAGCTCTCGCTCTCGCTCGAACCCATGGCGCTGAGCAGCATATTTCAGGAATGCCAGGCGATGATCGAACCACAGGCGCAGAAGCGCGGCATCAGCGTCTCCTTTCCGCGTTTCGAGACGCCCTGTTTCATTCATGCCGATCGCACACGCATGAAGCAGATTCTCATCAACCTGCTCTCCAATGCGCTCAAATACAACAGCGTCAATGGCGCTGTCATCGTCACTTGCAACATCACCTCACCAGAGCGCATCCGAATCTGCGTCGAAGACAAGGGGCAAGGGTTGTCACCGGAAAAACTTGAACATCTGTTCCAGCCCTTCAATCGGCTCGGACAGGAAGTGACGGGAATGGAGGGCACCGGCATCGGACTGGTCATGACCAAGCGTCTGATCGAGCTGATGGACGGCGTGATCGGCGTGGAAAGCATCGAAGGCAGCGGCAGCGTGTTCTGGGTTGAAGTCAACCTGAGCGAGGCTCCGCAGTTGACCAGCAGCCCCGCAACCTCGGCCGTACAGTTGCCGGAGCGAGTCGTCACGCAACAGCACACGCTGCTCTATGTGGAAGACAATCCCGCCAACCTGATGCTGATCGAAGATCTGATGGCGCGGCGCCCGGACATTCGCCTGCTCAGCGCCCAGGATGGAATTACGGGTATCGAAATGGCGCTCAATTTCCTGCCGGATGTCATCCTCATGGATATCAACCTCCCTGGCATCAATGGCATTCGGGTGCTGGAGATTCTGTCGGCCGACCCACGCACCGCAAACATCCCCGTGGTCGCGCTCAGCGCCAATGCCATGCCACGCGATATCGAGAAAGGTCTGGGCGCCGGCTTCTTCCGCTACCTGACCAAACCGATCCGGATCAACGAGTTCATGGACGCGCTGGATACGGCGATGGAAGTGGCGACAAGAGGCAGCAAGGCGAAGTAGCGCAAAGGAGTAGAAATGAAAAAGGAGGCCGAGGCCTCCTTTTTTATTGAAGAACGGACGTTACATGACCAGCAAAGTACTAGCGTGGCCTTGTACCCGTCACTTCCACTTCCACCCGACGATCAGGGGCAAGACACGCGATCAACTGCGCTCTGGGGAGTTCACTGCTGCACTGTGCTGCAGTGGTCATCGGTTCAGCACCGTTGACGCCGCGAGTACTGACTTTGGACGCCGCGATATCTGCCGTCCTTACCAGATAGTCTTTGACTGCCACCGCCCGCTCATTTGACAGACGCAGGTTGTAAGCCGGCGAACCAATGCGGTCCGTGTGGCCTGTGACCAGGATAGTGTCGAAATCGACGCCGCGCAGATCCGCTGCCATCTTGTCCAACTCCGCCCTGCCCGCTGGTTTCACGACCGAACTGTCAAAATCAAACAGCGAGTCTGCCGAGAAGGTGACGCGTACCGGTGCTGGCACGGGAGCTGGTGCTGGCGCCGGAGCTGGAGCCGGAGCAGCTGGCCTTGGAGCCGGAGCTGCTGCCACGGGAGCCCGTACTGGCGCTGGTGCTGGAGCGGCTTTCTGGCCGAAGTGGTAGACCACGCCGACAGAGAACAGGTCGATATCGCCCCTGTTGCGGAGGGTATCGTCCACGTGATAGCGCTCTGCTTCGAGACGCAGCGCCAGCTTTTCGGTCAGGTCATATTGCAGACCGCCGCCAAACTTGTAGCTCGTATTACGTTCGCGAGGGCGGGTCGGCTCGATGCGGATCGGGCCGAAGCCCCAGAAGCGCGCCTGACTGTCCGTGTAGATTGCCCCCACCCGGCCGAAGGCGGCAAGCTTCTCGCCCAGTGGCAGAATGCCCACCAGATCGAGATTCAAGCCGCGCATCTTGACGTCGCCACGCATGTTGGAATTGGGTCTCATGTCGGCGTTGAAGCCGAATTTGCCCAGTTTGAAATAGCCGCCTTCGACCGCGAAGTTCTGGTTGAACTGATAACCACCAAAGACTTTGCGAGCAGCATCTTTCTCGTTTTCATCGAGGATCACATTGGTAAAGCCCTTGCTGACGAGACTGCGGACGATTCGTTCATCGTCAACATCGGCAAATGAGGCCCCCAGATTGATGCCGGCGTACAAGCCATCATCAGCTGCCATCACGAGTTGACTGCTGACTAGAGCAAGGGCCAGCAGACTGAGTCTGAATGGCGCCCCCGATCTGATCAGGCTCGATCGTTTAGTTCCTGTTTTCATGTATTTCTCCGAAATTCATTACGTATCTGTAGGTGTGATTGCTCGCCAGTATTACTGGGCTGGCACGTTGACAGTGGTGGAGTCCAGCGCAATGGTGCCCGCTGTGATCGCACCGGTCAGAATCCTGCCGTTGACCACCACACCCGTCTGGGCAGTGGAATCCCGGCCGGCGACGATGTTGCCGTTGAAGACTGTGCCGACACCGATAGTGACGTCCGATGTTGGTACCCAGAACACATTCTTCGCCTGTGCCCCGTTACTCAGCAGGACGCTGGCAGTGGTGGTGAGTGATGAGCCGATCTGGAACACCCATACCGCATTGGCATTACCGCCACCGTTGAGGGTCAAAGGTGTCGACACCAGCATGGTGCTGCCGGATGTGTAAGTGCCCGGAGCCATGCCGGCAGGGCCGGGGAAGGACGCACCGAGATCAGTGCCGCCCAGCACAGTGATACCGGCGGGCAGAACCTTGAGGTTGTTGTAGGCAGTCAACAGATCCGCTCTTGCCAGTGATGATGTCGCATCATTCACATGAATCGTGCCGCTGACCTGGGGCGGTGGGATGCCCTGGGAAGTGCCCGGTTCGAGTGATACATCGCCATTGATCTGCGATGCGCCGGTGCTGGTGATGGCAGAAGTCGCCATGATGCCAAAGCCTGCGGCGTTACCCAGAGCTACTGCGCCAGGGGCAAGTCCGCCGCCCGTGCTGAAGTTCCAGATGTCCTTGAGTACCATCAGGTTGCCGGCCACGTCACGCACGGTGTTGTTGACGGTGAACTGGTAGGTGGTTCCGGTGCTGAGGGCTACATTGGGCGTGAAAGTCGCTATCCTGGAACCCGACTCATACGTCACCAGACCAGGGACATTCGTCACACCCTGAGCGAGCGTGAAGTTGGCAGTGACCATGGTCAACGGATCCATCGCTTCATTGAACGTGGCATTCACGGTGGTGTTGACCGGGACGTTGGTTGCAGCGTTGACAGGGAAGCGCACTATTACCAGCGGTGCCGTGGTATCAAGCGCGGCACTGGTTGTGAATGTCCAGACATAAGGATTCACCATCAGGTTGCCGGCAATATCCTTCACCGTGTTGCTGACTGTCGCGCGACAAACCTGGTTGACAGGCAGCGGGCCGGTAGCATTGAACGTGGCGATGTTGCCGCTCACGGCGTAGCTGACAATACCTGTCACAGGCGTGCCAACCGGACACGCTACCTGAAAGGCCAGCGGGCTGGTGATGCTCAGCGGATCCATCGGTTCACTGAATTTTGCGGTGACCATCGCATTGATGGAGACACCAGTTGCATTGTTCAGCGGATCCGTCAGCGTGACTGTCGGGGCCGTTGCATCGGGTGTTAAACCAGTGAGGAAGTCCCAAGTGTAGGTCGCGAGCATGTTGTTACCAGCGACGTCTGTCACGTCATTGGTCACAGTAGCGCGACAGGTCGTGCTGGCTGGCAGTATGGAGGCTGGCGTGAAAGTCGCCACGCTGCCATCGACGGCGTAACCGACAATACCAGTGACGGGCACGCCCAGCGGACAGGCGACAGAATAGTTCGCCGTCGTGATGGTCAGAGGATTCATCGGCTCACTGAAGCTGGCCGTGATCAACGAGTTGAGACGAACGGCGGTGGCATTGCGGGCAGGCACATTGGCACTGACCGTCGGGGCGATCACATCAGCTGCCGGACCGGTCGTGAAGTTCCACGAGTAGTTGGTTCCGAGCGCCAGACCCGCGAGATCCTTCACGCCGGTGGTCACCGTCGCCAGGCAGAGTGCGTTGGCGGGCAGTGAGGAATTCGGAGTAAAGGTGGCCACATTGCCGTTGACGGCGTAGCCCACTGTGCCGGAGACCGGTGCTGTCGCAGGGCATGCCACGGTGAAGTTGGCAGCGGTGATCGTCAGCGGAGTCATTGGCTCACTGAAGGTTGCACTGATCAACGAGTTCAACGGTACCAGCAAGGCGTTCGAGCGCGGTAACGTCGAAATCACTGTCGGCGGAGTGGTATCCGGCGCGGCGCTGGTGGTGAAATTCCACACGAACGGGGCGCGCATCGCGTTACCCGCGAGATCCTTGACGCCAGTCGTGATGGTGGCGCTGCATGTCGTACTGAAAGGCAGCGTGCGGGAAGGCGTGAACGTCAGCACGTTGCCTGTCACGGTGTAGTCCACGGTACCGGTAATGACGGTGCCGGCAGGACAGGACAGACTGAAGTTGGCCGGAATGATGGTCTGCGGATTCATCGCTTCGCTGAAGCTGGCCGTCAGGCGGCGATCCACCGCCACCGCGGTGGCATTCAACAAAGGCACTGTTGAACTGACCGTCGGCGGAACGACATCAGGATTGGCGCCAGTGGTGAAGTTCCACAAGTACGCAGAGCTGAGTGTATTACCCGTGGTGTCCCTGACGCTGCCTGCGACGGTCGCTGTACACCTGGTGTTGGCTGGCAGATTGCCACCCAGCGTCATGGTAGCGAGATTGCTGGCGGCGGTGTAACCGACGGTGGCGCTGATCGGTGTTCCCGTCGGACATGCCACACTGAAGGTGGTAGCAGTGAGAGAGGCCGGGTCCATTGCCTTGTTGAAGGCAGCGGTGATCACACGGGTATTAATCGGGACGGCAGTCGCGTTGGCGAGAGGAGAGACAGACGACACCATGGGCAGCAGTACTGCAGTGCCACCCTTGCCCAGGATCGGATCGCCACCACCATCGCCGCCACCACATCCAGTCAGCAGGAGGCCTGCAAACAGGGCGCACCAGACCAGGGGGCTGGAGTGTAACTTCATTTCAGGGTTCGTTTTCATTTTTTCCTCATGTCCATAATATGGTTCCTGCAGATCCCAGGGAAAATCCTGATCCAGGCCATAAACCAACCTGTCGTTCTGCACGAGTACTTTTTTTTGCTCCCGCCTAGTATCGGGAAGATGCGCGACACGCTCTGTACGCTGGAAGACATACGTGGGGGAATTGTTTGCAGGTCCGGTTTACGAGTCAGCGAAGTCAAACAACCAGCTGGTTGATTTCCATAATGGGGAGCAGAATTGCCAGCACTATCATCAACACCACACCGCCCATGACCAGGATCATCACCGGTTCGAGCAAGGTGAGAAACACCGCAAGGCGGCGCTCCAGCGCCTGAGTCTCCAGTGCGGCCGCGCGCTGCAGCATCTGCTCCAGCTTGCCGCTGGTTTCACCACTGGCCACCATGTGCACCAACAGCGGGGGGAAAATGCGTGGCTCGCCGAGCGCACGCGCCAGGCTGGCGCCTTCCTGCACCCGGAGAATGACGCTCTCGACCGCCTCTCTCATCACCAGATTGGTAATGACCCTGGCACTGGATCGCAGCGCCGCCAGCATCGGCACGCCGCCTCCGAGCAGAATGGCCAGCGTACTGGCAAACCGTGCGGTGTTGACACTGCGCGCCACGGCACCGAGCCAGGGCAGTCGTAACAACCAGGCATCGCGCCGCAACCTGACTGCGGGATTGCGCAACGCCGTATGCGCAGCGGCCCCAAGGGCAATACCCCCTGCAAGCAGATAGGGCCAGCTGCCACGCAGAAAGTCACTCAGAGCGATGAGCCCCCGGGTCAGCAGCGGCAGCTCCTGCCGGGATTGGGTGAATACCTGAATCACTTGCGGCACCACGTACACCAGCAACCCGGTCACGATCGCCAGCGCCACGACTGACACCAGAATGGGATAGAGCAACGCCAGGCTGGTCTTCTGGCGAAGCGCCTGGCGGGCATCGAGATAATCGGCGAGGTGTTGCAGCACGACGGGCAATGCACCGGACTCGGCGCCGCCGTGCACGAGAGCACGATAGAATTCGGGGAAGCTCTTCTCATAAGCACCGAGCGCTGCAGCCAGAGAGCTGCCAGCGGTGATCTCGGTCTTCACACCGGTGAGAATTTCCCGGGTCAGCGGGCTGCTCGCCTCTTCCATCAGCGCATTCAGCGCCTGCTCCAAGGTCAGCCCAGAGGCTAGCAACGTCGCCAGCTGACGGGTCACCATGCTCAGTTCGGCGGCGGAAAGGCCGCGCGCCCACACCTGTCTGGCACGCTCGGCTGCATGAACCTTCTCGACCTGCGCGGGCAGCAGGCCACGAATTCTGAGCTGCAGCCGCGCCTGCCGGGCGGTGTCCGCCTGAATTACACCGGACACCGGATTGCCATCGGCATCCAGCGCCTTGTAATCAAATGCTTCCATGTAGGCCTGTCACGCCCCTACTTGACGAGAATGTCGTTACGAACGGATTGCACACCCTCTACTTCCCGGGCCAGCGCAGCAGCTTCGTCGGTTTCTGCACGAGTTGACACAAAACCACTGAGCTGTACGACGCCTTTGAAGGTTTCGACATTGATCTCGGCGGACTTCAGATTGTCATCGTTGAAGATCGCCGCTTTGACCTTGGCGGTGATCACCGTGTCATCGATGTATTCACCTGTGCTGGACTGGGTGTCTGTGGAGCCGCAGCCTGCCAGGGTCAAAAGGGCTGTAGCGACAAGAACAGTAAAAGCGGAGCGGAAGATATTCATGTACGGATTCCTGAGGATGGGTATGTAGGCGCAGACAATAACCCCGACCAGCGACACCGATCTGTACGCTATCGAACACGGCAGCGACTACCAGTTAATGTCTGTTAACGCACAGACCCGACACTGACGCTCCTTCAATCTCAGCACTCAAATATTCAAGGAGTTGCTGCTATGAGACACAAACAAAAGACTGCCGCCCTGTCACGTGAATTCCATAACTTCGTGGCCGACATTGAAAGCTTGCTGAACGAAACCGCGTCACTGACCGGCGGTGAACTGGCGGAGGCACGCAGCAAGCTCCATGAGCGAGTGTCTGAAGCCAAGGAATCTGTCAACGTGTTGAGCCACGACATCGCTCGCCGTGCAGGCAAGAGCGCAGCCAGAGCCAATCGCGAAGTACACGACGAACCTTGGAAGGCGATTGGGAGCGCCGCCGCAGTAGGACTGCTGCTTGGTCTGCTGTTCTCACGTCGATGAGTTTCTTCCGCGCTGGCCAATCGCTGCAATCCACGCTGAGCGCCATGCTGACGCAGTCCGTGCTGCACGGTCAGCTGGCGTGGATCGAGCTGGCAGAAGAGAAGGACCGCGCCTTCAGCATGCTCGCAACAATGTTGCTGGGCTTCATTCTGCTGTTCTGCAGTCTGTTGTCGCTGAGCGCCCTTGTCATCATCGTCAGCTGGGAAACCGACTACCGGATTCTCACGATCATCCTGCTGACGATTGCCTATGCGGTCGGCACTGCCATGACCTGGCGACACTTCCTGGCGGTGGAAAACAGGGGCCACAAGGCCTTTTCAGACACGCGCAGGGAGCTTGGTGCAGATCTGGATCTGTTGCGCAGCAGGCTCGAACAATGAACCGCGCCACAGCTCTCTCCCTGCGGCGCCAGGCGCTGTGTCTGCGTCTGCAGGCCCAGCGCAGAGCGTTGCAATTGCAGGTTCTGGCTGCGGCACCGATGGCAGATGACGACTATCCGCGCAGCTTCACCATGCGCCTGCTGACGCAGCAGCCGTCCCTTGCCATTCTGCTGGCCACGGAAATTCTGCCGTTGCTGGTGAACCGGTTCCTGGGCAAGCCTGCCTGCCGCAAGCGTCTCTGGTAAGTCACTGTTCGCTCTCGTTACCGTCATCATCGAAAAGGAAACACGACCATGCTGGAAACCGTCGCAATTGTATTAGTGATTCTGTGGGCACTCGGGCTGGTCTCGTCGTACAGCATGGGTGGGTTCATTCACGTCCTGCTCGTCATTGCCGTTGTCGTCATTTTAATCCGTCTCATCCAAGGTAAAAGACTCTAAAGGAACTCTGCCATGTCAATGCAAAAAATGCTCGCAATCGTCTTCATCGGCGCCGGTATCATGGGCCTGATCTATGGAGGCTTCAGCTTTACAAAAGAAACCCACGAGGCCGAACTCGGCCCCTTGAGCATGACGATCGATGAGAAGGAATATGTCTCTGTCCCGGTGTGGGCGGGCATTGCCTCGATCGTCATCGGCACCGGCCTGCTGCTGATGCGCAAGCAGAGCTGATCGCGCCTGACTGTGGGAGCGGGCCCGCCCGCGATTGATTTTTTACTGAATCATCGCGGGCAGGCCCGCTCCCACATGCTCGCCTTTACTTTACCTTGCCTTATCAAACCGCGCCCCCAATTGAGATCGATTCCAGAATGTGCTTACATCCGCCATCGCCTGCAAAGGGGTGGCGATGCAGTCATTCATTGATCGAAGGGGGGCTAACGCATGAAAAGATCAGGGTATACAACCACGGTTCACAAAATCGCAATCAACCTGCAACGCACAGGATTGGCGCTGTTGTTGGCAGCGGCGACACTGGCACAGGTGCACGCGCAGAGCGCCGACCGCAATCTGGCGCAGGTCAGTCCCGAAGATGTCGGCATGAGCAGCACCGCGCTGGCGGCCTTCAACGCGGGCATGCGCGGCGAGGTCGACAAGGGTCAGCTGGCTGGCATCGTCACCATGATCGCTCGCGAGGGCAAGCTGGTGCACACCGACACCTATGGCTATCAGGACCTCGAAAATAAAGTCCCGCTGAATGAAGACACTATCTTCCGCATCTTCTCCATGACCAAGCCGACTATCGGCGTGGCCATGATGACGCTTTACGAGCAAGGCAAGTTCAACCTCGACGATCCGGTGGAGAAATTCATTCCCGAGTTCGCCAACCTGCAGGTAGCCAGGGAAGACGGCCCCAACGGCGTGCCCGTGACTGAGCCGCAGCAGCACAAGATGACCATGCGCGAGCTGATGAGCCACACCGGCGGCCTCACCTATGGCGCGTTCTCCCGCTCGCAGGTCGACACGCTCTACACCCAGGCCAACGTGCTGGACCGCAACTCCACGCTCAAGGACATGATCGCCAAGCTCGCGCAGATTCCCCTGCGTCAGCAGCCCGGCAGTGCCTGGCATTACAGCGTGTCAGTGGACGTGCAGGGTTACCTCGTCGAGGTGCTGTCTGGCAAAAAACTCGATGCCTATCTGCAGGAGCAGATCTTCGCACCGCTGGGCATGGTCGATACGCGCTTCTACGTTGGCAGTGAGAAAGCCTCACGCTTCTCCCGCGAATACACCTCCTCTCCCACCGGGCTGAGCAGCCCCGAGAACGGTGAGTTCATCGACCCTGTGCCCTTGCTCTCCGGCGGCGGAGGCCTGACCTCGACAGCAGGCGACTACCTGCGCTTCGCCCAGATGGTGGCCAATGGCGGCGAGCTGGACGGCGTGCGAATTCTCAAGCCGGAGAGCGTCGACCTGATGCGTACCAGTCAGTTGCCAGCGGGCATGACGGAGATTCCAGGGTATCCGGGCAATGCCTTCGGGCTGGATTTCGCCGTGGTGGTTGATCCGGCGCGCAATGGCGGAATGTCGGAGGGAAGTTACTGGTGGTGGGGTATAGCGGGGTCATGGTTCTGGATAGATCCGGTGGAAGATCTGGTTTTTGTCGGCATGATCCAGAATCGCGATTTGCGGTACGCGCGGCAGTTGCAGTTGATGAGCAAGGAATTGGTTTATGCGACGATTACGGAGTCTAAAAAGTAAATTTTTGATTTGCGCTTCGTAGTTAGAGCAGTGCTTGCCTGGCGAAAATACTTCTTGAAAATTCGACGGCATGGCGAAACATCTGAGCATCAGTTCAGCGTACCCATTGACTGAGTATCTGCACTAGAAATCCCAGAACAATTAAGTAAGCGCCCCAGGAAAAGAGACGAGCACCAACCTTCCGCTCGGCAGAGGAGCCTAGCGGAAGAAGCACTTCCTCGCCTTTCGAATCACGGACAGCTAATGGCCTACCTGGATCGTACTTCATTACGAGCACCACCCCCACAATATCAATTATCAATCCAACTGTAGCGAGAATACTGCTGGTCATTTCATGGGTACCTTTTGATGGATAAAGGACTCGGCATGTATAGTGCCCTGAACAAGTATGTAGAGTCGGCAAGTGGTCTGCAATTGGGGTTCAAAATCGCTGAGGCTGGCTTTGCGCTATCGCGTTCTATCGATGCGAGCAGGGGGCGCTGAGCAGGACCGTCTTGAGCCATGGCAGAAAAATGCTCCTGCATTTTCTGCACTTCCGCCATCCATGGCGGTCGGATAGCGAAAGCGAGCCCTACACGGACGTATTCACGGGCGTGTCCTGATCGGCGCCCCCTGCTTGCATCGATAGAACAACACAACACATAAAGAACTACCAACTACTCTGCATACAACAAGCTATATCCCAACGCCTGCGCGCGCGTCGCGGCAATTACCCCGGCCGGCACCAGGTGTGCATTCGGAATCAAGCCTGCCTGCAACTCCGCAAACACCGCGTCCGGAGTAGAGCCAGTGGCATTGGCGATGGCGCCCGCCATGCGGCGAGTGGCCCGACCGCAGACAGCAAACTGCACGCCCATTTCTACCACGTCGGGAATCGAGTGCTGGCCATTGTTACCAGCAGCCACCTTCATGGGATTGGTGACAGGCACCGGATCTGCATTGCGCATGAGGATCGAGCCGTACTTGGCCCAGATCACGTCGTCGTAGCCATAAGAAGTGGAGAGGTGGCGGAAGCAGACCACCAGAGCGTAATCCGACGCCTGGCCATCGTACTCACTAATGTGGGATTCAATAATATTGCCGGCATTCCATAACGCCGTGGGGCCTCCGACCATGGTGGACGAATCCACAAACACGCGCTGTGTGCCCGGCAGCTCGGCCAGCCATGCATCCTTCGGATGAGGTGCTGCCTGACTGCCCGCACTACCGGTCTGGGCCGAGGCTGGTCTGGCGCCCGCCGCAAGGCCTGCAACCGCTGCCATGCTGAGGCCCGTCAGAAGGGCGCGGCGGCCCAGCATATTCTCTTCAGTATCTTTCATTTTTCTTCTCCTGTTAGGTTGGCGATACGATCATTTGAAATCAGTATATCTCGTTTGAAACGCTGTCCTGCAAAGACTCAAGCTTGACTTGCCCGCTCAGCCCCATTGAATTCAGAAATTGCAGCTGTCTGGCGTTGACGAGCAGCACCAGTTGTTTTCCGCGCACTGCCATCTGCGCCGCCTCACGTGAAAAGAAGTCCACCGCAGACTGGTCGATGTGCGTGGTGTACTGCAAATCCACTGTCAGATCTTCGTCAACGCGACGATGAAACTCCTCGGTCAGTTGCGAAATCGAGGCGAAGAACAGCGCGCCTTTGATTCTCACCACGGTGCCGGATGGCATTTCTTCCAGCTTCAATTCCAACTGACTGATGCGCAGCATGAAGACGCTGACAGACAACACGACAGCCGCCACCACCCCCGTTGCCAGTCCGAAGAACATGATACTGACGAAGGTTGCAAGGTAGATGATCAGCTCAGAGCGTACCTGCGCATAGTGCTTGATGTCGAGCCACTTGATCATGTCGGCACCGACGATGAACAGCGTGCCCGCCATTGCCGCCATCGGCATGTAAGTCAGTACCGGTCCAAGCAGCGTAATGAGTACCAGCACGAAGCCTGAAGCGGCGATGCCGGAAAGGGGTGTCCTGGCACCCAGACGCTGATTGACCTTGGTTCGATTGAAGCTGCCAGCGCCTGCGAAGCTGGAGAAGAACGGCGCGAGAAAATTGGCAAGCCCCTGCGCATACACCTCTTTGTCGAGATTGATATCCTGATCAGTCCCCATCTTCAGCTCCCGCACGATCACCAGTGATTGCGCCAGACCAATGAAAGCAATTGCCATGGCAAAAGGAAACAGTTTGGTGCTGATCATCAGGTATTCCCTATTGACCGTGGGCACATTGAACGGCAGCCACTGCAGGGGCATCCGCCCCAGATATTCCAGCTCCGTCACCGGCTGCGGCCAGATGAAGGCGACCAGCAGTCCACTCAAGTAGCCGACACACACCGCAATCAAGAGAAAATAGCGCGGTGAATAACGCCGCCCGAGATAACCCGCCGCGATGGTGCACAGGCCGATGCCCAGGCTGTAGGGGCTGATCAGGTCAACTGCATCACTGGCGATCACGTAGAGCTTCTCGTAGAAGAAGGTCGTGCTGAAGGTGGAAAGCCCGAGAATGCTGTCCAGCGAGGTCATGACAATCAAAAAGCCAGCCCCGGCGGAGATGCCTGAAATGGCTGCCGGCGAGATATATTGGAAAATGCGGCCCGCACGCAGCAGCCAGAACAGCAATTGGATGAGTCCCACCATCATGCAGAGCAGGAACACGAAGTCCACGTACACCGGACTGCCCCGCCCTGCCAGGGGCAAGACTGCTGTGCCAATCAGAATGGCCACAGCTGTGTTGGGGCCACTCATCATGGATGAGGTTCCCAGCACGCTGGCAAACAGCGTCACGAAGATGGCGCAGTACAGACCGTATTCCGGCTGCATACCCGCCAGATACGCAAAGGTAATGCCCTGAGGAATCACCAGAACTGCGCCAACCAGACCTGCAAACAACTCCGTACGCCATTGCTCCGGGTTGCGCCACCAGGCAAACGAGGGCGTGGCTTCCTTGAGGAGTTGGGAGATCAATTAAGGAAGTCTTCCAGTAACTTGAGGAATTTGCTCTGCCCAGGATCTGCGGGCCGCAGTTGCAGGTTGAGGTAGGCCGAAACATCGAGCGCCTGCTGATGCGTCAGCGAGCGTCCGTTGCCCAGGGGCATATTGGCCCAGATGAACCCGGCGGCCTCCTGAATGCGATTCATCCCGGCGCCGCTGTTGTAAGAGTCCAGCCCCCACACGGGTGGGACATCCCCGCTCCCATCGCCTTGCTCGCCGTGACAACTCGCGCATTGCTCCATGTAGACCAGCCTGCCGTTGGCTGGATTGGGGTCATAACCGGTGTCCTGCAGTGTCGGCACACCTCGCCCCTCTGGCTCGACACCCATCACCTGCCCCTGCGAGAGATAGCTGATGTAGGCGGCGATGGCCAGCACCTCCGGCGCATCCTCCGGCGGCATGATGCCATCCATGCTGTACAGGAAACATTCGCGGATGCGCAGACCAATGCCGTTACGCTTGCCATTCTTGGCGCGCCACTTCGGGTACATGCCAGCCACATTCAGCGGCAGGGCATCCTTCTGTGTCCCCGCCTGCAGGTGACAGGTGGTGCAGTTCAGCGCGTTACCGACATAACGACTGGCGTGCTTCTGGCTGTTGGTGATGATCTCGTAGCCATGGACGACATTGGAATAATAGTCGTCCAGAAATGGCTCCTGGAGCAGTTGTTCAATAGTGGGCTGGTTTTGGGGCTGAGGCTGCTGGGCGTGAACGACACTCATCTGCAACAACAGCAGCAGAACAACGAAGATATTGAGCTTGGCCATAACCATTAATTCTTAGGTAATAGCAGCCCATTCTAAGTAAGGTCGAACACAATGAAAATGACACAGCGCAAACTTGCAGCAAAATGCATGTGACATTTTGTCGCAGGGCCCGCCATGTCACTGACTGTGGGAGCGGGCCCGCCCGCGATTGAATTACGCTTTCGTTTCAATCAATCGCGGGCAAGGCCCGCTCCCACAGGGCGACATTATTGTCCTCGCAGCACGATTCTGCCCTGCACATTGCCTGCCTTCAGATCGGCGAGGGCCTGGGTAACCTGGGACAGCGGGCGCTCTTCGATGCGGATTGGGGCAATACTGCCGGCGCGTACCAGGGCCATGAGTTCGCCCATCTCCTGCAGGCTGCCGACATAGCTGCCCTGGATGATGCGCGCGTTCATCGGGATAAACGGCAGCGGGATGTTCAGCGCGCCGCCGTAGAGCCCTACGATAACAAGCCTGCCTCCCTTGCGCAGGCAGGACAATCCGAAGCCCGTCGAGGCCTCGGCGCCCACAAAATCCAGTGCGGCGAACACCCCGCCGTCACTCAGTTTCTTGATGGCCTTGATCTGCTCGCGGTCGGAAGGATCGAGCACACGGCTGGCACCGAAGTTTTTCGCAGCTTCTCGCTTGCGGGGATCGATGTCGGCCACCAGTGGGTCGATGCCCATCGACAACGCGATCTGCACGGCCATCATGCCGACGCCACCCGCACCGATGATCAGCACCTCGTCGCCCTCAACGCGGTCGGCAATCTTCTTCAGTGCGCTGTAAGCCGTCAGCCCGGAGCAGGCATAGGTGGAGGCGAGCGCATCAGCAACTGTGCCTTTGTCGAACAGGTAACGACTGTGGGGGACGAGCACATGGTCCGCGAAACCACCGGGCATCATGGTGCCGAGCCCACGACCCGGCGTGCACAGATGTTCTTCGCCACGGCGGCAGGACGCACACTTACCGCAGCCGATCCACGGGTAGACGACACGACGATCTCCGATGCGCGCGTCTGTCACTTCCGGCCCCACAGCCACCACCTCGCCGAAGATCTCGTGGCCCAGCACCAGGCCGGGGCGCCCCACTTCCAGACGCTTGTCATTGCCGAGATTGAAGACGCCTTCGTGCAGATGAATGTCGGAGTGGCACACACCGCAGGCCAGCATCTTCACGAGTATCTCGGTGCCCTGCGGCACCGGCGTGGGTGACTCTCTCGCCACCAGCAGTGCACCCGGTGTGGCTGTCTCGTATGCAATCATGTCAATTGACCCTCTCGCTATTCCTGCGCTGCGCCCCACGCGGCGAACGTGCTGCCTTCCTTCGCGAGTTTTTCGAGCAGCGGAGCAGGCTTCCAGAACTCGGCGCCCTGTTCATCACGGAAGCGGCAAATGCTGTCGTAGATATTCTTGAGGCCGACTTCATCGGCGTAGAACATCGGGCCGCCCTTCGCACTCGGGAACGCGTAGCCGTAGACGTAAACGATGTCGATGTCGCCGGGGCGCTGCGCGATGCCTTCCTCCAGAATCAGCGCACCCTCGTTGATCAGCGGATACATCAGCCGCGCCACGATCTCGTCGGCACTGATCTCGCGCCGCTTGATGCCGAATTTCTCTGCGTGGGCCTTGATCAGCGCATCCACCGTCGGATCGGGCAGACGGGCGCGGGTCTGCGGATCGTACTGATAATAACCCGCGCCGGATTTCTGCCCGAGCCGTCCCATCTCCACCAGAGCAGAGGCGATGCTGTGTGTGCGAGGGTCGATCTTGTCACCAGCGGCTTCGCGTGCCTGCCGGGCCTTGTAGCCGACGTCGAGTCCGGCGAGGTCGCCCATCGCCAGCGGCCCCATCGCCATGCCGAAGTCTTCGGCGGCAGCATCGATCTGCGCGGGACTGGCGCCGTCTAGCAGCAGCAGTTGTGCCTGTCGGCCATAGCCACCCAGCATGCGATTGCCGATGAAGCCATAGCACACGCGTGAGAGCGCACACACCTTGCCGATCTTCTTGCCGATCTGCATGGCGGTAGCCAGCACGTCATCTGCCGTTTTGGTGCCACGTACCACTTCCAGCAGTTTCATCACGTTCGCGGGGCTGAAGAAATGCATGCCGAGCACATCCTGCGGACGCTTGGTGGCGGCGGCGATGTCGTCGACGTTCTGGTACGAGGTGTTGGTAGCCATGATGGCGCCGGGCTTGCACACCGCGTCCAGTTTGGCGAATACCTCTTTCTTGATGTCCGGGTTCTCGAACACGGCTTCGATCACCAGATCGACATCGGCCAGATCGGCGTAGGCGGTCGTGCCATTGATCAGCTGCAGACGCTCGGCCATCTCGGCCTCGCTCATCTTGCCCTTCTGCACGGTGATGCTGTAATTCTTGCGGATGATGCCAAGACCGCGCTCCAGCGCCTCGGCGTTGATCTCCAGCATGGTCACCGGGATGCCTACGTTGGCGAAGCACATGGCGATACCGCCGCCCATGGTGCCGCCTCCAATGATGGCGACGCGCTTGATGTCGCGCACCGGCGTGTTGGCGGGCAGATCCTTGATCTTCGCGGCCTCACGCTCAGCGAAGAAGACATGACGCATGGCGCGGGACTGGGAAGACTGCAGACACTCGACGAACAGCTCGCGCTCCACCTGCAGCCCCTGGTCCATCGGCAGTCGCGCTGCCGCTTCCACACAGCTGACGATGCGATCCGGGGCGATCTGGCCACGGGCGCGCTGCGCCAGCTTCTTGCGGTAATTCTCGAAGAATCCCGGTTCCAGCAATGACGCATCGATGGTGATGTCACGGATGCGCTTGAGCGGGACACCAGAATCGACTAGATCGTGGGCATAACGGATGGCCCCTGCACGCAGATCGCCCTCGATCACCTCGTCGATCAGGCTCATGCCACTGGCCTCGGCCGCACTGATGGGATTGCCGCTGGTGATCAGCTCCAGCGCCGCCTTCACACCGGCAACACGGGGCACACGCTGAGTGCCACCGGCGCCCGGCAGAATGCCCAGCTTCACCTCGGGCAGGCCGACTTTGGCGGAGGCAACGGCACAGCGATAATGACAGGCCAGCGAGGTCTCGAAGCCACCGCCCAGTGCGGTGCCGTGAATCGCGGCCACGATCAGTTTGCGGGAATTCTCCAGCGTGATCAGCACCTCGGGCAGCGATGGCGACAGCGGCGGCTTGCCGAACTCGGTGATGTCTGCCCCGGCGATAAACGTGCGGCCGGCACAGATCAGCACCAGCGCCTCACTGGCATCACTCTGTGCCGCCGTCACCGCCGCCTGCAGGCCAGCTCGCAGCGCCTGCGACAGCGCGTTGACCGGCGGGTTGTTCACGGTGATGACGCCGATGTTGTCGATGATTTCGTAGCTGACGACTGCTGTGTTGGTCATGCCTGTTCCTCTGTTGTTGAATTTGTGGGAGCTTGCCTGCAAGCGATCGCCCTGGGATTTACAGTTGCAAATTGTGGGTGCGGGCCTTGCCCGCGATTAACCTGCAGCGCGGATTATCGCGGGCAGGCCCGCTCCCACATGTTCAGTGTTAATCCAGGCGTTCGATGATTGCCGCCACGCCCTGCCCAATGCCAATGCACAGGCTCACCAGCGCATAACGCCCACCCGTGCGCTCCAGTTGCCGCACGGTGCTCAGCGCGATGCGCGCACCAGAGGCGCCCAGCGGATGTCCTATAGCGATGGCGCCGCCGTTCGGATTGACGCGCGGGTCATCGAAGGCGACGCCCAGCAGTTGCAAACAGCCCAGCACCTGGGTGGCGAAGGCCTCGTTGATCTCGATGATGTCCATGTCCGCCAGCGTCAGGCCGGCACGGGCCAGCGCCTTGCGGCCGGCAAACACGGGACCAAGCCCCATGACGCGCGGCTCCACCCCGGCAATGGCACCGGCGACGATGCGGGCACGCGGCCGGACATCGTATTTCTCGCCGATGGCACGATTGCCGATGACCAGTGCGGCGGCGCCGTCATTGATCCCCGAGGCATTGCCAGCGGAGACCACCCCGCCCTCAAACAGCGGCCGCAATCCGGACAGCGCCTGCAGCGTGGAATCGGGGCGGGGATGCTCGTCTTCGGTGACCTGCAGCGGCGGCAGCTTGCGGCCCTGCGGGACGGCGGTGGCAATGATCTCATCGCGGTAGAATCCGGCGACGCGGGCGGCCTCATACTTGGCTTGTGAAGCGGCGGCAAAGACATCGCTGGCAGCGCGGGAGATACCCAGGTCGGCGGCGATGTTGTCGGCGGTCTGTGGCATGGTGTCGCCACCGAACGCGGCAGCAAACAGCGGATTGGTGAAGCGGGCTCCGAGGGTGCTGTCGGCCAGCTGCTGACCACGGTCATAGGCCGAGGTCGCCTTGGAGAGAATCAGCGGCGCGCGGCTCATGGACTCGACGCCACCGGCCAGGAACAGCTGCCCCTCGCCACTCTTCACGCCTCTGGCGGCATCCAGCACGGCGGCCAGTCCGGACCCGCACAGGCGATTGACGGTCAACCCGCCGACGGAGGCTGGCATGCCCGCCAGCAGCGCGGCGAAGCGCCCGACATTGCGGCAATCCTCCCCGGCCTGATTGGTGTTGCCCATGATCACATCTTCGTAGTCGGCGCCCGCAAAAGGATTGCGGCCCACCACAGACTTGATGATGTGGGCGAGCAGATCATCCGGACGCACGGAAGCAAGCGCCCCGCCCTGTCGTCCAAACGCGCTTCTGCCGCCATCGTAGATATATGCGTCCATGTTACCGGTCATCGCTCACTCTCTTTTGTTCGGGAGCACAGCGTAGCACAGGGTCTTAAACAGATGGAATTCGCTTCACCGAGTCTTTAAGCTGCGTCAAACTATCCGTGGGAGCGGGCCTGCCCGCGATGGTTGTGCGGAATTCATCGCGGGCAAGGCCCGCTCCCACAGGGGTGCATCTGGGGATTAAATTCAGGGGGGAAACTGCATGATTCGCGATCAGGAAGTTCTGGATCAACTGGTTGACCTGGTGGATCGGTTTGTAAAGAAACGTTTGATTCCGGCAGAGCAACAGGTGGCGGAAGAGTATCGGGTGCCCCCTGCCATCGTGCAGGAAATGAAGGCGCTGGGGCTCTTCGGCATGACGATTCCGGAGGAGTACGGCGGTCTCGGCCTGACCATGGAAGAAGAGATTCATGTGGCCATGACCCTCGGCCAGACCTCGCCCGCTTTTCGCTCGATTCTAGGCACCAACAATGGCATCGGCTCGGCGGCAGTGGTTTTCGACGGCACCGAGGAACAGAAGCAGCGTTTCCTCCCCCGCTACGCCAGCGGCGAGCTGATCGGCTGCTTCTGCCTGACCGAACCGGACGTCGGTTCCGACGCGGCCTCCGTCAAGGCAACCGCGCGTCGCGAAGGCGACCACTACATCCTCAACGGCACCAAGCGCTACATCACCAATGGCCCCATCGCCGATACCTTCAACGTGATGGCCCGCACCAACCCCGACATCAAGGGTGCTCGCGGCATCTCCGCCTTCATCGTCGAGAAGGGTACGCCGGGCATCACGCTGGGGCCGGTGGACAAGAAGATGGGGCAGGCCGGTTCACTGACCTGTGACGTGATCTTCGAGGACTGCCCGGTGCCGGCCGCTAATCTGATCGGCAAGGAGGGCCAGGGCTTCATCACCGCGATGAAGGTGCTGGACCGCGGCCGCCTGCATATTGCCGGCATCAGCGTCGGCGTAGCCGAACGGCTGATCCGCGATGCGCTCCAATACGCCATGCAGCGCAAACAGTTCGGCGTGCCCATCGCCGAGCACCAGCTGATTCAGGCCATGCTCGCCGATTCGAAGACCGAAGCCTATGCCGCGCGCTGCATGGTGCTGGAGACCGCACGCCGCCGCGATGCGGGCCAGAACGTCAGCACCGAGTCCGCCGCCTGCAAGCTGTTCGCCACCGAGATGGTGGGCCGCGTGGCCGACCGCGCCGTGCAGATTCACGGTGGCGCAGGTTATATCTCCGAGTACGCCGTGGAGCGTTTCTATCGCGACGTGCGGCTGTTCCGCCTCTACGAAGGCACCAGCCAGATTCAGCAGCTGATCATCGCGCGCAACATGATCAAGGATGCGAGCTAATATTGAGCAGGATACCGCTCATAAATTGGTGAATTTAAAAATAACGAGAATTATGTTGCTCAATTTAGCCTTTTTTTGCTAAATTTGAGCACTATGCCGCTCACCATACAAATATTTCATACCGGGCAATGGCACGACGCAGCCGACCTGGACATTCCCGCCCCAGAAAGAGGGCGCGCGGGACCTGCTCGCCTGGCTTACAGACAAGACTACTCCCTTGAATGGATGGAGCGTGACGATGAACACGCTTGCAGCCTCACTCTGCCCGTAGAGCTGATGCTCACGCATCACCTACCACGCTGGTTTGGCTTTCTGGACGACATCATGCCCTCGGGCGCGGCACGCCGGTACTGGGCGCAACAGCTTGGCATCGCCTCCCGGCCTGGGCCGCAGCAGGACTATGAACTGCTGCGCAAGGGCTGCATCGCTCCGGTGGGCAATTTGCGTATCAAGGAATCCTTGCCAGGGTCGCCGCACGGCAGCACGCTGTCTCAGCTGCGCTTCAAGATCGCCGATGTCGTGGAGCGCGACACCGACTTTCTCGAGTACGCCCAGCAGATGGGCGCCGTCAGCGGGGGTGCCACTGGCGCGGGTGGCGAAGCTCCCAAGTACCTGCTGCGCTGCTCGGCACAAGACGATATCTGGATCGACACGTTTCAGGATGACCTGCACTGCACAGACGCGCATTACCTCATCAAGTTTCCGCGTGGCCAGCGCTCGTCCATAGACTGCGACATCTTGCGCGCCGAGTACCACTACTACCACGAGTTGCACGCGCTGGGCATGACGACGATCGACACCACTCGCATGCATCTGCGCGAAGGCAATGGCTATCCTTCTCTGTGGCTGCCGCGCTTCGATGTCGCCGTCGTCGATAACACGCTGATGCACTTCGGCCTGGAATCCATCGCCTCACTGCTGAATGCGCCGCCTGACGCCTTCCTGAATCACTTCGACACGCTTCGCAGCACTGTGCAATGCCTGTCCGGCATGCACAGCGTCGCCGAGCTGGGAGACACTTTCGACCGCGCTGCTTTTGTCATCGAATGGGTGAAGCGCGACTTCTTGAATGTGGCGTTTGGCAACTCCGACAACCACGCCCGCAACACGGCTCTGCTGAAGCAACCCGGCCGCGTCTGGCTGTCGCCGATCTACGACTTCGCGCCGATGAAGGCGGACCCGGAAGGCGTGATCCGCACCTTGCAATGGGGCTCACCCTTTGAAGAGGGCGGCAACTTCGACTGGCACAGCATCGCCGCCGCTCTGGCCGATCTGGTCGAACCGGAGCGCCTGATCAACGAACTGGGCACGCTGGCGCATCAACTCGTTGGCCTGCGTGAACGCCTCCGCCAGCGTGGCGTCTCCGAGCGCCTCCTGACAATGCCCGTCGTTGGTCTTGAATACCTTGATAGAAAGCTGACGCAGTGGGGATTGCCATGAAACAACTGAGTGGCGAAGAACGGGAAGACCTGCTGATCAAACTGCTGCGCGCCGTGCAACGCGATGAAATGAGCGAGGGACAACTGCTGCGCACTCTGCGCAAGGACATCCTCGACATGAATCAGGACGAGTACGCGACGCTGGTCAAGATCAGCCGCCGCACCCTGTCCGATATCGAGCGCGACGCCGGCAACCCATCGCTGCCCGTGTTGAAGCGGGTGTTCAGACCGCTGGGGTTGAATATCGGACTTCTGCCAAGGAGTGAGAGTGTGCTGAGGCGGATGTTGACGAGTGAGGAATGAGGGTGAGCCAGCCAGATTCAGCAGTTGATCATCGCGCGGAACATGATCAAGGATGCAAGCTGACGCGCATCAGGTCCCTAATCAAGCGTCACGACACGCAGCCTCAGCGCATTGACGATCACACTCACCGACGATAAAGCCATAGCGGCGGCAGCGATGATCGGCGACAGCAGAAGCCCCGTCAGTGGATAGAGCACGCCAGCGGCAATCGGAATTCCGACGATGTTGTACACAAAGGCGAAGAACAAGTTCTGGCGAATGTTGCTCATCGTTGCCCGCGACAGTTTTCGGGCGGCCACAATACCCGTCAGATCGCCCCGCAGTAGTGTGACGCCGGCGCTCTCTATCGCCACATCAGTACCAGTGCCCATCGCAATACCGACATCTGCGGTAGCCAGCGCTGGCGCATCATTGACACCATCTCCCGCCATGGCGACCACGCGACCTTCATCCTTGTAACGCTTTACGACCTTCGCCTTGTCTTCAGGCAAAACCTCCGCCTCCACCTCATCGATATTGAGTTTGCGGGCAACAGCCCAGGCCGACGTTCGGTTGTCGCCAGTGAGCATGACGACGCGAATACCAACCGACTGCAAGGCACTGATGGCCTCTGCGGTTGTCGCCTTGACAGGATCGGCAATTGCCAGTAATCCTGCAAATCGCCCATCTACAGCGGCGAAAATCACCGTCGCACCATCCTCACGCAATTGCTCTGCCTCTGCCTCGTGAGCACTGATATCGACTCGTTTGAATTCCATGAGAAGGCGATTGCCGAGCAGCACCTCGCGCCCTTCTACTTTCCCGATGACACCCTTGCCATTGGGCGAATCAAATTCTGTGGCATCCGGCAACGTCAATCCCAATGCCTGCGCCTTCTCGACTATGGCATTGGCCAGCGGGTGTTCGCTGCCCTTCTCAAGGCTCCCCGCCATTCGCAAAAGCTCCTCCTCAGTCAGCCCATTGGCAGGCCGCACGTCAGTCACCTGCGGCCTGCCTTCGGTCAGTGTACCGGTCTTGTCGATCACCAGCGTGTCCACTTTTTCCAGCCGTTCGAGCGCTTCGGCGCTGCGAATCAGCACGCCACTCTGTGCCCCACGACCGACCCCCACCATGATGGACATCGGCGTTGCCAGGCCCAGGGCGCAGGGACAGGCAATGATCAGCACACTGACCGCCGCAATCAGCCCGTAAGCCATGGCAGGAACTGGCCCTAGAAGCGACCACCCCACAAAGGAGATGACTGCAATCAGAACCACCACGGGAACGAACCTGCCAGCCACCTTGTCGGCCAGCCCCTGAATAGGTGCTCGACTACGCTGGGCTCCGGCCACCATCTGGACAATCTGCGCCAGCATGGTGTCTCTGCCCACCTTGTCCGCTCGCATCACAAATGATCCCTGCTGATTGATCGTGCCGCCTATCACATGATCGCCAACCTTCTTGGTAACAGCCATCGGCTCACCAGTCACCATCGATTCATCGACGTGTGAGCCACCTTCCAACACCTCTCCATCCAACGGGACTTTATCGCCCGGGCGCACCCTCAGCCGGTCACCAACGACAACCTGATCCAGAGCGATATCCGCCTCACCTCCCTGCTCATCAATCCTGCGGGCTGTTGCCGGTGACAAGTTCAACAAGGCTCTGATGGCGCCTGAGGTCTTCTCGCGAGCACGAAGCTCCAGTATCTGACCAAGCAGAACCAGCACGATGATGACGGCACCGGCCTCGAAATATACTGCGACGGAACCGTCCACCTGCTGAAACGCCTGCGGAAATGCACCTGGCACAAATGTGGCAGCAAGGCTGTAAAGCAATGCCACCCCCGTACCAAGCGATATCAGCGTAAACATGTTCAGATTGCGACTGCCAACAGACTGCCATCCACGCACGAAGAAGGGCCACCCCGCCCAGAGAATGACTGGCGTCGCAAATCCCATTTGCACCCAATTCGATAACTGCGGTCGAATCATGTGATCGAGACCGAACAGGTGCCCGCCCATCTCCAATATCAATACCGGGATGGCGAGGGCCAGGCCAATCCAGAAGCGCCGAGTCATATCGATGAGTTCTGCGGAAGGCCCAGAGTCCTCGCCAGTCAGCTGTTCCGGCTCCAAGGCCATGCCGCAAATCGGACAGCTGCCCGGTCCGGGCTGACGAACCTCCGGATGCATCGGACAGGTATAGAGCACGGCACTCGACGGGGTGTTGCGACGCTCATCACCCTCGGACTGGTGATCATGGTGGCCTGAATGTGCTGACATGGGACTGCTCCTTCGGACGTGAAACCGGTTCTGGTTTACCCACCAAGGGTGTAAGGTAAACCCCATGAAAAATCCTCTGCTGACCTTGCCCCCCCTGCTGACGAGATACTTCCTGATCATCGCGCCAGCCCATCTGCTCTGGGAGTTTCTCCATCTCCCCTTGTACACCTTGTGGGACACGGGGTCTGTCGGTGAAATCTTGTTTGCCATCGTGCACTGCACGGGCGGCGATCTGCTGATCGCGGCTGGAGCGCTGGCATTGGCAATCATTGTGTTCGGGCAGCGCCAATGGTCGGAGCGGCACTTTCTGCGAGTCGCCATTGCGGCAACTGTTTTTGGGCTCCTCTACACGATGTTCAGCGAATGGCTCAATGTCGATATCCGCAGATCCTGGGCCTACAAGGAATCCATGCCACTGGTGCCACTCCTCGGCACTGGCCTGACTCCCGCCCTGCAATGGCTCATGGTGCCGGCACTAGGGTTCTGGTTTGCACGCAAGGCAAAGTGACAATGAAACGGGTTCTTCCCGCCGTTGACTCGACCGCGACCTCACCCCCATGGGCCTGCGCGATGGATTTGACGATCGCCAACCCCAGCCCTCCGCCTTCACTGCTGCGCTGTCGCGCGGGATCAATCCGATAGAAGCGGTCAAAAATCCGTGTCAGATGTTCGGCCGGAATTTCCGGACCGGGGTTCTCCACCTCGACCTGTACGCCTCGCGAGCTCGCTGTGCAGTTGACCGTCACCGTCTCCGCGCGCGGCGTATGCAGAATGGCATTGCTCAACAGATTGCTGAAGGCGCGCCGCAGCATCAGTCTGTCCCCCTGTACAGTCAGATCCTTGCCGAGCAGACGCAGGCTGACACCCCGATCCTCGGCCCACGCCTCGAAATACTCGAACAGTGCCGTCAATTCACGCTGCAGGTGTACCTCGGCAGATTCGGGCTTGATCAGGTTGTCATCGGCCTGCGCGAGAAAGAGCATGTCAGCCACCATCTTGCCCATGCGTTCGAGTTCTTCGAGATTGGAGTAGAGGATCTCCTGGTACTGTTCTGCACTGCGCGGCATCGACAACACAACCTGCGTCTGCGTCGTCAGATTGGTGATCGGCGTGCGTAGCTCGTGGGCAATATCCGCTGAGAAGTGCGAAAGACGGCGAAAATTTTCCTCGAGCTTTTCCAGCATGACATTGAATGACAACACCAGCTCGCCAAGCTCAACCGGAGCCTGAGCGGGATCCAGGCGGACATCCATGCGCTCGGAGGTCACTGAGCGCATCCTGGCACTGATCCGACGAATGGGAGCGTGTGCCCTCTGCACCGCAAACCACGCCACCAGGATGGTCACGATGCTCGCCGCGATGCTGATCAACCACAAGTCGCGGTCGAGCTGATCGAGGTAGTGCAGGTGGAAGTCCATCGCCATGGCCACCAGTACCGTATAGCCGTGCATAGCCAGGACAATGCCGCGATACGTGCCTTGCGGCGTGGGCCAAATCTGCAGGGCCTCGATCGCCACTGCAGGGGCTCTGTCAGAGTTCAGCGCCAGCGTCAGCAATTCCGGACCGGCCGTGTCGTGAAACACCTGCTGCGTATCATCGAGTACAGTGAAGAACACACCATGATGCCCGACACCGGCGGCGGCGAGCCGCTCGTGCAGTGACTGGGGGTTGTTGGCGGCGTCAGGACCGGCCAGTGCCGACTGCAGGGCGCTGACCACTGCTGCGATTTCACCGAAGTCCTGCTCGACAAAGTGCTCATCAATCGAACGCTCCACGAGCCAGGCAAACACCAGAAATGCAACCGTGGTGGCGATACCGACGAAGGCGGTAACACGCAGCGCCAGCGATGCCGACCAGTGCTGATGGGGCTCAATGTTCATCGCCAGCATCCAGAACGTAGCCCATGCCCCTGACAGTCCGAATCAGCCGCGTCGAGAACGGATCATCAACCTTGGCGCGCAGGCGCCGGATAGCCACATCGATCACATTGGTATCGCTGTCGAAATTCATGTCCCAGACCAGCGAGGCAATAAGGGAGCGTGGCAACACCTCTCCCCTGCGTCGCACCAGTAATTCCAGCAGGACGAACTCCTTGTTGGTCAGGTTCAGACGCGTACCGGCGCGGGCGGCGCGCCGACGCGACACATCCAGTACCAGATCCTCCACCTCCAGTCGGTCGGAGGTCATGGTGCCACTGGCACGCCGCAACAGTGAGCGCACCCGGGCCAGCAATTCGGAAAAGGAAAAGGGTTTCACGAGATAATCGTCTGCCCCCAGCTCCAGGCCCTTGACCCTGTCCTCGACACTGCCTTTGGCCGTGAGGAACAGGACTGGCGTGGCATTGCCTGCCTCGCGCAGGGAGCGGACAATTTTCCAGCCATCGATATCGGGCAGCATGACATCCAACAGAATCAGATCATAGGTCTGGGTGGAGGCGAGATGGTGGCCGTCCAGCCCATTGCGGGCGAGGTCCGCCACGAAACCCGCTTCCGTCAGCCCCTGTCGGACGTAGTCACCAGTCTTTATCTCGTCTTCCACTATCAGCAGTTTCATCTGGTCCGTGACTCATTACACTGGCGAGTTGAGAGTTAGCGTTGAGAACCGCGAGGTGGGGCACCGAGTTCAATGCTCACTATAGCGATGCCAGCCTGACCTCGCTATGACGGCAACATTACAGCAATGTAATGCAAGGGTCATGCGGGTGACAGCCATGAGGGCTTAGAGTGCGTGGCAGAGTCATCCACTTATATCAACAAGCAGGACCGGCAGTCATCGCGGGCGTGGCCCGCTCCCACTCACACGGGGCTGTCGCAAACCAGACAGAGGTTCGAGCCTTGGCAGGGAAAGATCACTTCAACAGCGGGACGAGCGTCTTGTCACGCCGCCGCTTCGTGCAGGGGCTCGCAGCTGGCGGCGTCCTGCTTGGCACTGCGGCATTGGCCGGCCGGGTGCTGGCCGCCCAGGGCGCACCGTCCACGGGCACCGCGCCGGTGCTGCACGGCAGCGAGTTCGAGCTCGTCATCGAGCAACAGCCGGTCAACTACACCGGCAAGGTCGGCACCGCCACCACCGTGAATGGATCCGTCCCAGCCCCCACGCTGCGCTGGAGGGAGGGCGACACGGTGACGATCCGCGTCGTCAACCGTCTGCAGGAACCCACCTCCATCCACTGGCATGGCATCATCCTGCCCTATGACATGGATGGCGTGCCGGGCATCAGTTTCGCTGGCATCCCGGCGGGCACCACTTTCACCTATCAGTTCAAGATCGTGCAATCCGGCACCTATTGGTACCACTCCCACTCCGGAGGCCAAGAACAACATGGTCTGTATGGCGCCATCGTCATCGAGCCAGCGAATGGCGAGAAAATTCAGGCCGATCGCGACCATGTCGTGCTGCTGTCCGACTGGACAGACGCCGACCCGATGGCGCTGTTCGCCAAACTCAAGGTGCAGAGCGACTACTACAACTTCAACCAGCCGACAGTGTTCGACTTCCTCCGCGATGTCTCTCGCGACGGGCTCGGCGCCGCTCTGGACGAACGCCGCATGTGGCAGCAGATGCGCATGAACCCGACCGATCTCGCCGACCTCTCGGCCGCCGCGCTGACTTTTCTGTGCAACGGCACAACCCCGGCCGGCAACTGGACCGGCCTCTTCCAGCATGGCGAGCGCTTGCGCCTGCGCTTCATCAACGGCAGTGCCAACACCTTTTACGATGTGCGCATCCCGGGGTTAACGCTGACGGTGGTGCAGGCCGACGGCCAGGACATCGAGCCTGTCGAAGTGGACGAATTCCGCTTCGGCCCGGGTCAGACCTATGACGTGCTGGTCACCCCGACAGACGACGCCTATACCCTGTTCGCGCAGACCATGGACCGCACCGGCTACGCTCATGGCACGCTGGCCGTGGCGGCGGGCATGAGCGCGCCGATTCCAGAGCTTGATGAGCGCCTGCAGCTGACGATGGCGGACATGATGGGTTCCATGGTGATGCCAGTCACGCCGGTGCGACACGCCTCCACGGAATACGGGCCGGGCACCGACATGCGCGTCGACACCCCCTCCATCGCCTTGAACGACCCCGGCATCGGCCTGCGCGACAATGGCCGCCGCGTGCTGACACTGGCAGACCTGCGCACCATTGGCGGCCCCA
This sequence comes from Gammaproteobacteria bacterium, assembly GCA_030654835.1. Taxonomy (GTDB): domain Bacteria; phylum Pseudomonadota; class Gammaproteobacteria; order Pseudomonadales; family Pseudohongiellaceae; genus UBA5078. Next base: position 110,803 of record JAURWS010000033.1, read on the forward strand.
TGGATTCGCGGCCTGCGGAGCGCGAGATCGAGCTGCACATGACCGGCAACATGGAGCGCTACACGTGGTCTTTCGACGGCATCGAATTCGGGGAGTCGACGCCGATCCATTTCCGGCAGGGCGAGCGCCTGCGCGTGATCCTGCACAACGACACCATGATGACGCACCCGATGCACCTGCACGGCATGTGGAGCGAACTGGAAAACCCGGACGGCGGCTTTCAGGCACGTCTGCACACGATCATGGTGCAACCGGCCCAGCGCATCAGCTTTCTCGTCACGGCCGATGCGCCCGGACGTTGGGCCTGGCACTGTCATCTCATGTTCCATATGGACGCCGGCATGTTCCGCGAGGTGATCGTCGCATGAGCATCACTAGAAACAGTGCCCGTTTGTTAACAGCTGCCTCTCTCTTCAGTACAGCCTTGTTGATTTCTGCGCCAGTGCTGGCACAGGCTGCGGTGGATCATTCGCAGCATACGGCACCGGCACAGGCACCAGCGCCTGCGACAGCCCCCACTGTCGATCATTCGCAGCACATGGCTCCGGCCGCGGCGGATGTTGTGGGGCAATCGCGGGCGGACCCGCTCCCACAGGGGGGGCGCGATCCGCATGCCTACTCTGGTCGGTATCAGCGTGGCAGCGGGTTGTACGCGCTGGCGCAGGGACATGACCAATTACATCTGGCCGACTCTCACCGTTTTGGGGCCATCGTCATCGATCAGCTTGAGAGGGCCGACGGCGACGACGAAGCGACCCTCTACGATCTGCAAGCGTGGATCAGTCAGGGATATCAGCGCGTCACGTTGAAAGCCGAAGGGGACATCGAAGAGCGCGCACTGGAAGAATCGCGTACGGAACTGCTGTGGAGCAGAGCGCTCTCACCCTACTGGGACACACAGCTGGGCGTACGTCATGACACGGGCGCGAAACCCGATCAGAGTTGGCTGGCTCTGGGCGTGCAGGGCCTGGCACCCTACTGGTTCGAGATCGATGCGACGGCTTACCTCGGCAGTGGCGGTCAGACTTCATTGCGATTGGACACGGAGTACGAGCTGTTGCTGACACAACAATTGATTCTGCAACCTGCAGCAGAACTCAATCTGTACGGAAAAAGTGACACTGCACGCGGTGTGGGCAGCGGCCTGTCCGATGTCACGCTGGGACTGCGTCTGCGCTATGAGTTCACGCGTCAATTCGCTCCGTATGTCGGTGTCGAATGGACCGGAAAATACGGAGACTCAAAGAAATTCACACGTGTGGCCGGTGAGAAAAGCAGTGACACAAGATGGGTTGCGGGCGTGCGGTTCTGGCTTTCAAATTGAAATTTTTCACAACAACCACTGACGGGAAAATACGGCCATGAAAATTCGAACAACATCTCTGCAACGAGGATTCCGCTCACTCATGCTGGCGGCGCTGACACTGATGTCAGTCAACCTGTGGGCGCATACCGAACTGACAACATCTGAACCTGCCGCTGATGCGCAGTTGCAAGCTTCTCCAGAACAACTTACGTTGACGTTCGGCAGTCAAGTGCAGTTGATGAGCGTGAGTCTTGTCAGAGGCGACAGTGAGAAAGTCGAATTGAACTTCACTCGCGGCAGTGAATCCATGCAGACCCACAGCCTATCCCTGCCTTCGCTCGAGGTTGGACTTTACACTGTCTCGTGGGGGGTACTGGGCAGCGATGGCCATCAGGTACAGGGGAAATACAGCTTCTCCATCGGCTCGGAGCAAGGGGACACCAACTCCCACCAGGATCACATTCATTGATGTGGGCACCCAGTATTTGGGAATTTCTGACTCTCGCCTGCAAGCTACTCATATACTCAAGTACTGCAGGCGCGATAGGAGGAATATTTTCGGCCAGACTGTTAGCGCATCACCGCGACACTCACGGCTCTATACTCCGGTATATTCGATGGAGTTGTGTTGCTGGCCTGGCCGGTAGTATCGCTTTTTTCTTCTTCCAGGTAGGCGCCATTGCCGATATCGGTTTAAAGGGCATGTTCGATGCCGAACTAACAGGCATCCTCCTTCAGACCTCGAACGGCACTGCAGCCTTCACGCGCTCTGCCGGATTTTCCTTGATTGGTCTTGCTGCTGAATTGTTTCCAACATCAAAATCATATCAACTCACTGCCAATAACTGTTTAACGCTTGGCGGGATAGTGATTCTGCTCTACTCATTTGCCGCCACTGGCCACTTGGCAGGCGCTGACGCCCTTGTCCAACTCACACTTGTTTTACACGTCTTGACAGTCTCTCTATGGATCGGATCCCTTTATCCACTATTGCGCTTCAGTCAAACAGGCGATCTGTCATCGATCCAACGGGCTATGCATACCTTTGGGAAAGTGGCGACTTGGATTGTTCTGACACTCCTGTTGTGTGGACTACTCCTTGCCTGGCTGTTGCTAAAGGAGGTAAATGCTCTCGTTACAACGGACTATGGTAGAGGACTAGGGGTAAAAATCGTTTTCGTTGTTGCGCTGCTGCTGGTAGCTGCGAGAAATAAATTGCGATTGACTCCCGCTATTTCGCAACCAGATGTTGGTGCCAAATTATCTTTGGCTATTCGTATCGAGATTTTGATTGCCTTTTTTATCTTGCTGACCACAGCGATCATCACGGTGGTTATTGGCACGGAAGCAATCCTGTAATCGGTTCAGAATGCGAGAGAGATGTGATTACTGAAAGCCTTGCATACTCAGAAGCGCTAAATCTTGTTTTCAGGAACCAGCATTGAATTAGCGGGTGGCTTGTGTACTGGCAACCCTGATCAGTCCATACCACCCTAAATTGTGTCCGAAATGAGTTGACCACTACAGGTTGGGCCGGGCGACTTTCGATTGCATCATGGTCATCACCTCTTGATTAATTGACTTATGATAAGTTTGTCGCTGCGTGCGTATTGCCTCACACGCAGCAGCAATTTCCGCAGTTATTTGGTCGGCATGGACCCCATCATCTGATCATGCTGCATCATTTGCTCCATCATCATCTGCATCATCATCTGCATCATGTCCATGCGTTTCCCCATCATTTCCTGAAATTGCTTCGGGTCTGCATTCATCATTGTGCCGCCATTCTGGCCGCCCATGCCGCGCATCGCCGTCATGGTCTCCTGCATAGTCTGCATATGCTCCTGCATCAGCTTCTGGCGCTCCACCGTATCGGTAGTTGCCCGCAGTTCGTCCATCTGTTGCTGCATTTTTCCCATATTTTCCTGCATCTGGGTCATCTGCTTGTCCATGTCCATGCTCATCGCCTGCGTGGCGAGCGCCGGTTCTTGCTGTGCGGATGCGATCGGTGCCAACAGCGCCCAGGCAAGGGTTGCACCAACGAGTATCGATGTTTTCATAGGGGTCTCTCCTTCGGAGTTGAATAATTCATGTTTATATTGCTGGTGGCAACGAGGAGCCAAGGCTTGCCGAGGGTACAACGCAGCCGTGCTGCACATTCGAGTACCTGTATAAACGCGAATCTTTTCCGCGTCTGTACGCCGTTGCACATAACCTTCATAATTAGTTCAACGATACACCCATAATTGGAGCTCGGGGTTGTCCTTTGTCGGTAATGGCATGGCTATAATAATCCCGCGTCAACCGCGACAGTCCCTCATAACTCAATGGATAGCGGACAGCCTGTTTCGGGTAAAGTTTTTGCAACTCGGGATTCGCTTCATAGGTGACTGCGTCCATTCTATTCAACGGGAATCACTCTCTCCTGATCTATACATTAATTTAAAAATAGATTGCTACATATCACCAAAGGTGTTGACAGACTGAACCATACGTTTCATTTCGTGCTCCTCCAGCCCCCGGAGTGACTCCAACAACTCCGTGGCTGAAGAGATACCACCTCTGGAAGCAAGATCTTGATACAGTTCGATCACCTGTTGATGCTGATCGACGATCACTGCCATGACTTGCGTGGCATCCAGATCGGCAAAAGGTGCGTCGCAGTGCGCATGCCGAACGATCGGATGCTTATTGACATACTCGTAACACCAGGTATTGAGAGCATGTTCGTCGCCCGACGTTTCAAAAGCGCTGACCACCTGGGTCAGCGCTTTTTCGTGATTAGACAAGTAGACCAGAAGCATCCGCGCTCTTTCGTCGGCGCTCCTGTCCGCACAATGGGATAAACACTGACCAAGGTGTTGATGAAATTCCTTGGTCCAGTGCAGCACATCTCTTAAAGTTTCTACTTGCATAATCCCTTTCTCCACTTTGGCTTGACTCAATGACTATAGGCGCAACATATCGGGATACCCCGCCTAAAGGCTGCCCGGCATGCCGTTGTAGAGCCTTTTAATGCGAGGATACCCAATGCTGTCATGATCATTTGCCATGAAACTTCCTTACCCGGTTGAAATCGTTTTATCTGGGCTGAAGCTGGGAATCCACGCAGGCGTGGTTTCCATATAGCGGCGATAGTCATCGCCGAATTCAGCCAGTGCCACCTGCTCCTCACGCTTCGCGAGCCGCATGTAGATCACCACCAGAATTGGAAACATCACCAATGTAGGCAAGGTTGGCCACTGCAGTAGAAAACCGAACATGATCAGAATAAAAGCGATGTACTGCGGATGACGGCAGCGGGCATACCAGCCGGTGGTGGCCAGTGAGTGGGTTTTCTGCGCCGTGTGCAGCACATTCCACGCCGAAGCAAGCAAGAAGAAGCCCAGTATGACCAAAACATTACTGGCTAAATGCAGCGGGCCAAAGTGAGGGTTGCCTTCAAAGCCAAGCAAGGTGTGTAAGAGATGTCCGTTCTCATGAGATAGGAAGTCAATTCCCGGGTACTTTTCCGCCAGCCAGCCGGAGAAGAAATAGATGGTTAACGGAAAGCCGTACATCTCCGTAAACAACGCAACGATAAACGCCGAGAACGCGCCTAAGCTACGCCAATCGGTTGCGGTTTGTGGCTTGGCAAAGCTGAACGCAAAGAAAATAAATATAGCCGAATTGAGTATCACCAGCGTCCAGAGCCCGTAAGCGGATTCGCCTTGCATGACTTTTCTCCTATGAATTATGGAATTAATGGTGATGACGATGTTCGCTTTCCTTGCGATCATCCCCCCGCGTGGACTGATCGTCTCCGTGATCATGCCCACCGTGCATGAACAGATGCATAAATGGACAGGCCAAGAGAATCAGGTAAGGCAAGAACTGCCAGACATGTTGCCGATGCTCGATGAGTAGAAAGTAAGTCGCCGCGCCAATTAAACCCAAAGCGGCCAAACCTTTGGGGGTCATCCAGAATGATGTCTTTTGAGTCGCCATATCACACCTCACGCGTGTAGTTGAAATTCGTCGTCTGTTGCACTGCGTTTATCGCGTGTTCACAAGATGGCAATGCGGGCAGCTGAATGGACTTCAGTTTATTAAGCGGTAATGTATCGCTGATTTGCAGGTCTGGAATCAGCAAAGTCTCGGAGCAGGGCGATTGATCTTTGCGGATAAATTTGATTTCGACCGGGACTCCAGCAGGCACTTTAACACGTGAAGGTGAATACGTGCCGTTTTCTACGGTTATCACCAGATCCTTTTCTCCCAACCCCGCATCTTTCGGTTTATTCTTGTTCCTACTTTTGGGGGTGTTGGGCTACGTACAAAATCTTCAGCCTTATTTGCGCGGCACGATGCAGCTTACGCGGGAGTTGGATCAATCCTCTATCTGTTGATACTGCTCGCGGTAGTAGGGCCTAACGCAGAAACAATCCTGGGCTATGGTTGGTACGCTTTCGTGATTGCCGGAGCGGCCTTGAGTCTCAACTTGACTGGTTATTTGGTTGGAATGTCCGCGCGCCTGATAACCGATGATCGCAAAGAGCTGATCACCTATCTATTCACAGTCAGCAAGAAAGAGTTCAGCATCGCCGCCGCTTTGTTGCTGCATCCGGGTTGCCCTCTGAGATCGCAATTCCCGCTGCGTTTTTTGCGGTCATCCAGATGATCACCTCACCCATTGCCGCCAAAATCCTCGCACGGGGTTGAACATCTGCAGAATTGCAATCTGAGCTCTGTGGGAGCGAGCCTGCTCGCGATTCAGTGACTGAGTTGAAGTTCAACATGGCACTAATCGCGAGCAGGCTCGCTCCCACAGTCAGTGGTTTACTACGACTGCAGGCGCTCGCGGCCCGCCTCCCTCCGCCGCATCAATCGATAGGCTGCGGGCAGGACCAGCAGTGACAGCAGCGGCGCACTGATCATGCCGCCAACCATGGGCACAGCGATCCGGCTCATGATCTCTGCGCCGGTGCCGCTGCCCCAGACAATGGGCATGAGGCCTGCGATGATCGTCACCACTGTCATGATCTTGGGTCGCACACGCATGACGGCACCCTCGTCGATGGCCTCCAGCAGCGCCTTCTCGCTGCGATCCCCCGCATCGATGCGCGCTTGCCAGGCCTGCTTCAAGTAGATCAGCATCAGAATTCCGAACTCGGCGGAGACACCCGCCAGCGCGATGAAGCCGACGCCGGTGGCGATGGAGAAGTTATAGCCCATCAGATACAGCAGCCATATACCACCCGTAAGGGCGAAGGGCAGCGTGAGCATGATGAGCAGTGCCTCGTCCATGCGATTGAACGCCAGGACCAGCAGGATGAAGATGATCAGCAGCGTGCCCGGGACCACCAGTTGCAGGCGCGCATTCGCGCGCTCCATGAATTCGAACTGGCCCGCGTAGGTGAAACTGACACCTTGTTGTGGTGTCAACTGCTGTGCGATTGCGGACTGCAGATCGGCAACCGTGGCGGCGAGATCGCGACCACGCACGTCGATGTACACCCAGGTGTTGGGGCGGGCATTCTCGCTGCGCAGCATCGGCGCGCCGTCGGTGACGGTGATGTCAGCCACAGTGTCGAGAGTGATCTGCTGCACTCCGACGCCTTCGCCATTGTCCCGTGCGGTGTCACTCACAGGAACGATGATAGGCAGGACCTTCAATCTCTCCAGACTGTTGCGCCAGTCCTGCGGATAGCGCAGGTTGATCGGAAAGCGCTCGCGACCCGCCACGACTTCACCGATGTTTTCGCCTCCGATCAAGCCCGAGATCACTTCCTGCACGTCGGCAACATTGAGTCCGTAGCGAGCCGCCGCCGCACGGTCGATATGAATATCCACGTAGCGGCCACCGTTCAGGCGTTCGGCCAGCGCAGAGGAGACACCCGGCACCGTCCTCGCGATGCGTTCGATTTCCTGCGCTGCCGCATCGATTTGTTGCAGATTCTGGCCGGCCACCTTCACACCAATCGGACTCTTGATACCCGTGGCAAGCATGTCGATGCGGTTGCGAATCGGGGGAATCCACAAATTGGCGAGACCCGGCACCTGCACCGTGCGATCCAGCTCTTCGATCAGAAGCTCCATCGTCATGCCGGGGCGCCACTCTTCTTGCGGTCTGAACTGTACCGTGGTCTCGAACATCTCCAGAGGGGCGGGATCGGTTGCCGATTCGGCGCGGCCCGCCTTCCCGAACACGTGCAGCACTTCGGGCACGCTGCGGATCATGCGGTCGGTCTGCTGCTGCAGCTCCGCCACTTTCTGAGCGGACAAGCCCGGCAGGGCGCTGGGCATGTAGAGCACGTCGCCCTCGTCCATCGGCGGCAGGAACTCGCCGCCAACGCGACTCGCAGGCCAGGCACTGCTGAGAAAGATGACAAGCGCAATCACCAACGTACTCTTTGGATAACGGATCGCGCCACCGAGCACCGGCCGATAGACGGCGATCAGGCCCCGGCTCAAGGGATTGCGTTGCTCGTCAGGAATCCGGCCGCGAATCCACAGCCCCATCAGGACCGGTATCAACGTCACGGAGAGACCGGCGGCAGCGGCCATCGCATAAGTCTTGGTGAACGCGAGCGGCCCGAACAGACGCCCCTCCTGCGCCTCCAGAGTGAAGACGGGGATGAAGGACAGCGTGATGATCAGCAGCGAGAAGAACAGCGCGGGCCCCACTTCTACTGCGGCGTCGGTAATGACCTGCCAGCGCTCATCACCGAGCAGTTCTTCCTGCGGATGCCGGTGTTGCCACTGCTCCAGTTTCCTGTGTGCGTTCTCGATCATGACGATGGCGCCGTCCACCATGGCTCCAATGGCAATGGCGATCCCGCCCAACGACATGATGTTCGCATTGATGCCCTGCTGGCGCATGATGATGAAGGCAATCAGGATACCCAGCGGCAGCGACACGATGGCCACCAGCGAAGAGCGCAGGTGCCAAAGAAATAACACGCACACCAGCGCCACGACCATGAACTCCTCGATCAGTTTCGACGTGAGGTTGTCGATGGCGCGATCGATCAGATGACTGCGATCATAGGTGGTGACGATCTCCACGCCTGGCGGCAGGCTCGTCTGCAGCGCGTCGAGCTTTTCCTGCACAGCCGCGATGGTTTCACGGGCATTGCCCCCGGAGCGAAGAATCACCACACCGCCCACGACCTCGCCCTCGCCGTCCAATTCGGCAATGCCGCGGCGGATCTCGGGGCCGCGCCTTATCAGCGCCACGTCGCCAAGGGTTACGGGCACTCCCGCCACGAGGTCCAGCGGAATCATGCGGAAGTCATCCAGGGTCTGCAGATAACCGTCGGCGCGCACCATCAGTTCGGTTTCGCCAAGCGTGAGCACGCCGCCACCCGTCTCGGCGTTGGCGCGTTGGATGGCCCGGGTGACATCCTGTTGACTGATGCCGCGATTGGCCATCTGCTCCGGGTCGAGTATCACCTGATACTGACCGACCATGCCGCCGATGGCGGCGACCTCTGCCACGTTCGGCAGCGGTGCAAGTTCGAAGCGCAGGAACCAGTCCTGCAATGCGCGCAGTTGCGACAGATCGTGCTGCCCCGTGCGATCCACTAGCGCGTACTGATAGATCCAGCCGACGCCAGTGGCGTCAGGTCCGAGCGCGGACGTTGCCGTGGCGGGCAGCTGCGCCTGAATCTGGCTCAGGTATTCCAGAACACGCGCGCGGGCCCAGTACAGATCCGTGCCGTCCTCGAACAGCACGTAGACATAGCTGTCGCCGAAGAAGGAGTAGCCACGCACAGTCGCGGCGCCCGGTACAGAAAGCAAACGGCTGGACAACGGATAGGTGATCTGGTCTTCCACCAGTTGCGGTGCCTGGCCTGGATAGGTCGTGCGCACGATCACCTGCACGTCGGAGAGGTCGGGCAGCGCGTCGATGGGTGTCGTGCTGATGGCCCACACGCCCCAGGCGCTGACCAGTAATGTGACGAGCAGCACCAGCAGGCGCTGGGAAACGGACCAGCGGATCAGAGCAGCAATCATGGTGTGACTCCCGGCGTGTCGTCAGTCTGTAGAGGAGTTAATCTCTCCACCACGAGGCCGTTTTCGCTTTCGCGCAGAGCGATGCGGACGGTATCCCCCACCGCGAGTCCGGCGATGACGAATTCACTCGCCAGCGTGTAACTCATGGTCATGCCCGGCATGGGGATCGTGGGAAAGTCACCATGAGAGAGACGCACCTGACCATCGGCAATCGATTCGATACGGCCATCGGCTTCATGCAGCACAACATCTGGACTCGTGGTTGAAGCAGTGGTTGACCCAGATGCGGGGACTGCGACTGCACCGCCTGCCGCAGCAGGCGGAATGCCCTGCAACTGCGCCTCGGAGTCGAGCAGGAACTGTCCGCTGACTACCACCTGCTCGCCCTCGCGCAGGCCGTCCATGATGATAGTTTGCCGACCATCTTCGCCACCTATGTGCACTTCCTGAGGCCGGAAACGTCCTTCGTCCTCCGCCACCATCACGAGCATCATGCGGCCGGTATGAAGCACGGCTTCGGTGGGCACGAGCAGAACGTCCTCGTCCGTCTGGCCTGTCAACAGCACCCGGGCTGAGAGGCCGGGGCGCAGAGTACCATCGGGATTGTCCAGCTCCAGCCGTGCACGCAGCGTGCGACTCGCAGTGTTGAGAGTGGGGAGCACCTCGCTCACTTGCGCTTGCATGTTGCGGCCCGGGAATGCAGCGAATTCCACGACCAGTGTGTCCTCGGCACGGATGCTGTCAGCCAGCGACTCGGGCACGGCCACTTCCAGCCAGACCGTTTCCAGACCATTGAGGATGACCAGGGTTTGCCCGGCTTTCAGCGTCATGCCTGGACGCACGTCCACGCTTTGCAACAGCCCCGTGATGGGGGCCGTGACGATGTAGCGGTTCTGCACCGCATTGTCACGCTCCACTTCCTGCAGAAGCGCAGCGGGCATGCCCAGAAGCAACAACCGTTCACGGGCTGCTGCGGCGAGTGCATCTTGACCACTCGCCTTCAACGCGAGCAATTCATGCTGGGCTGCCACCCAGTTCGGCACCAGCAGTTCCACCAAGGGTGCGCCCGCCTGTACCAGATCACCGCTGGCCAGTGGCCAGACGCGCTCAACGAAGGCGTCGGCGCGAGTCTGCACCAGACTGCGTCGGCGTTCGTTGAGCACCAGAACACCGCTGAGTTCGGCGTTGCGCTGCAAGCGACCACGCGTGACTGGCGTGGTACGCATACCGAGGTTCTGTACGGCACCTGGATCAATGCTCAGCACAGTGGCGCTCTCGTCCCCATTGGCGTAACGGGGCAACAGCTCCATGTCCATGAAGGGCGACCTGCCGGGCTGGTCGAAACGCTGCTGCGGGACCATCGGGTCGTACCAGTACAGCACCTCACCCAAGCCGGAAAGTGCGGCGGATGTTGGCGCCATTTCATCAAGAGAATGGGACGACATGGACAGGCCTATGAAGATGCCGAGGCCGGTGAGTGCCAGAGCTCCCGCTCCGATCACGAGCAGTTTCGGGAACATGTTATTCATGAGTGGTCTCCTGCAGATGCCCGGTGTACCCAAGCTGGCTGCTGATGGCATCGCTGTTATAGGTGAGGTGGAGTTGCACGCGCAGCAATGTCAGCTCCTCTTCGAGTGTCAAAAGCGCCAGTTCGCTTTCGAGAACGGCGGCACGCGCGGCGATGACTTCCGCCAGACTGCCCTGATTGCCGCGCCAGGCAGCAAGAAGCAACCCTGCCTGCTCGCGGGCGAGGGGCACGACGATGTCACGCTGACGCTGCGACGTACGCTCGAGCCGTCGCTGGCGGGCCAGATCTGCTTCCACCATCGCAGCATGTTCACGGCGCATCAGCTCGACATCGGCCTCTACAGCGCGCTTCTCCGCCTGACTTGCGGCAATGCGGGGCGACTGGCGCCTGTTGGCGAACAGGGGCAGATCGATGCTGAACTCCAGCATCAGCATGTCTTCAAAATCTCGGGCTCGGCGGGCATAGGCGACGCCCACCGACCAGTCGGGTTTCCGATCCGCCTCGGCGCGGGCGATCTCGGCATCCAGCAACTTGAGACGGGGTTCGAGGAGAGCAAGTTCGGCGTGCTGATGCAGACTGGAGTTCAGGTGATCTCCATCCACCTGCCACTCTGGCGGCTCACCGCGCACTGGTGCGTCGGCCAACTCGCCGATGCGGGCACGAAGGGCAGCGACTGCCCATTCCTGCTGCTCAAGCAGTTCGTCACGGCGATTGTGCAATGCTGCGGCTTCCTGACGCACCATAACCGAGTCCACGGCACTCCCGCTGCCACCGGCCAGCGCGGCTTGCACAGCGTGCAACCGCAAGGCGTTCTCTGCCAATACCGCATCCAGAAGAGCGAGTTTGCGTTCTGTGCTGTAATGGCGAATCCAGGCATCCGATGTCTGCTGCAGTACCTGTAGAGTGCTCAGATCCTGCTGCGCGGAGACCAACGCCAGTTGCGCTTCGGCAACGCCGGAATCGGCCTCGCGCTTGGCTCGGTGGGGCACCTCCTGCATGAACCCGATGCGACGCATGGTCATGAAGTCGCCGTTAAACCGGAAGCGGTCCATGCCCTCGATCGGCAGGTTCTCGATACCGAAGGTCAGTTTCGGATCAGGCAATTCGGCAGCAGGGATCAGCATCTCGCGCCCCGACTCCTGTCGCGCGGCACTGGCAGCCAGTGCGGGGCTTTGCAGCAGTGCAGCGCTCAGCGCCTGCTCGAAGGTCAGCTCGGCAGCGAGTGCCGTCGGCATGGTAATAGGGTTCAACAGCAAGACTGCTGTGAGGGCAATTCTGGTGAACATGGCTCGATTTCCTGAAGGTGAACACACACGTGCGGCAAGCCATCCCCGAGATGGGAACAGGCTGTCCGCTGTCGGATCGACAATCAGGCAGTGATCGGAGGGCGCCAGAGATCTGGCGGAGAGAACGTTTGGAGGGCGGGAGGATGCAGCCAGCGCCTGGTGGAGGGTGCCGGTGTGGCTGAGGAATCAGTGCTGTTCGAGATGGAAAGGCTGATCATGGAACCACAGGAGTGGCAGTCCGGCATATCGGTGCAGTCGCCGCGAGTGATTTCGTCGACATCGCAGCAGTCTGTTTCGGCAGAGGCCTGCTCGTCTGCCGTATCATCCATTGACACCGATGACGTCTGTTCATGCATCATCGCCGCGTGATCATGGTTGTCCTGCCCCAAGTCCATCGGCATCATTTCCATTTGCTGCATGTCCATTTCACAATCAGCAAGGCCTTTAGCCGATGCAAACGACAAGCCGCTCCCCTGCAACATGAGGCAGAGAACCAAGGCTATCGACAGACTGTAGCGACATTTTGACATGAGCGCAGACTACTCCTGAGGCAAGTCGACTTCAACACCAGGAGTCAATCACCGATCAATTGGAGAGCGTCAACGACGATGAGGGCCGCATCAGCCTCGGCAGCGGCCTGTCCGCTGCCACACTGGGTATGCGTCTACGTTATGAATTCTCGCGGCAGTTCGCGCCCTATGTCGGCATCGAGCGCACCACACGCTTCGGGCAGACCGCCGATTTCGCTCGCCGGGCGGGGCAGCGCTCGCGGGATACGCTGTGGGTTGCCGGTGTGCGCTTCTGGTTCTAGAGCTGCTACCATAGCCTGACATTTGTTTTGGACATCAGTCGTCGGAAGGCCAGCACTCACCCCATGCTCACTCAGGAATTTCGCGTCCTCAGTCTCAACATCCACAAGGGCTTCGCTCTCGGCCCGAAGCGACTGGTCCTCGGCAAGATTCGGCAGTGCCTGCGCGACAGCGGCGCCAACATCGTGTTTCTGCAGGAAGTGGTGGGCGCCAACCACAAGCACCAGAAGCAGGTGTCGAGCTGGCCCTCCCAGACCCAGCTGGAATACCTCGCCGACACGGTGTGGACGCATCATGCCTACGGCAAGAATGCGATCTATCAGCACGGCCACCACGGTAACGCCATTCTCAGCGAGCTGCCCTTCGTGCACTGGGACAACATCAATGCCTCGGTGCTGAGCTTCTCCCAGCGCGGCTTTTTACATGGCACCATTCAAGGCAAACGCGGCGGCAACCTGCACCTGATCTGCGTGCATCTGGGCCTGTTCGAGCGCGAGCGCAAACTACAGATCGCCCATCTGGTGCGTCACATTCATGAAAATGTGCCGCCCTCCGAGCCACTCATCGTGGCCGGCGATTTCAACGACTGGCGCAAGACCGGGCATCGACTTCTGCTGGAAACGCTGCAGCTGACCGAGGTGCATGAGCACACGCGGGGGCACTGTGCCCGCACCTACCCGGCGTTCCTGCCCATGCTGGCCATGGACAGGATCTACGTGCGCGGCGCGAAGATCTCGTTCTGCGACAGCATCGCGGGGGAAAACTGGCGCGAATTCTCGGACCATCGCGCCCTGCTGGCGGATGTCCGCATCACGCTGTAAACGAGGAGTGACTCTTGATCGTATCGGATGCACTGCTATGGATTCTGCCACCGCTGCTGATCGCCCTGGCCGTGGGTGCGGCCGGGCATGCGTTACTTACCAAGCTCGACTCCAGCGCCGCATTCGGCTGGATTGCGCTGTGCATCATCCTGCCGCTGGCAGGCCCCATCCTCTATCTGCTGTTCGGCATCAACCGCGTCTCCAAGCGCGCCCGCAAGACCTACCTCACCAAGCTGCTGAAGGATTCCAGCGACACTCTGAACGAGCCGCCTGGCACCGACTTTCGCCCGCTGTCCATGGTCGGCGAGCGCATCATCAAGAAGGGCCTGAGTTCCTGTGACGAGATCGTGATTCTGGAAAATGGCGAGGCGCTCTATCCGGCGATGCTGGAGGCAATCAATACGGCGACCAGGCGCATTCTGCTGAGCACCTATATCTTCGACAATGACGAGACCGGACGGCAATTTGTGCAGGCGCTGGCGGCGGCGCGTGAGCGCGGTGTCGAGGTCAAGGTCATCGTCGATGGCATGGGCGAGTTCACGAGTCTGCCCCGCATCGGCGGCTTGTTGCGTCGCCATCAGATCGACTTCGTCCGCTTCAATCCCATCACGCTGATCCCTCCGGCGCTGGACCTCAACATGCGCAGCCATCGCAAGGTGCTGGTCGTCGATGGCGTCTTTGCCTTCACCGGCGGCGCCAACATCGGCATCCGCCATTTGAGCGAAAGGCTCGGTCATTGGAATCGCGCCATGGACATTCACTTCCGTATGCGCGGGCGCATTGTCGACGAACTGGAATGGGCCTTCCGGCGCGACTGGCATTACTGCCAGGGCACCCGCCACCTGGGGCCATTCCAGCACTGCAACCGCATGCATGTCGACGCACCGGCGTGGAGTCGCCTGATTCTGGATGGGCCCAACAAGGACCTGGATCGCATCAACGACCTGATCCTCGGCGTCGTCTCGGCCGCGCGTCACAAAGTCTGGATCATGACCCCCTATTTTCTGCCGACGCTGGACCTGATTGGCGCGCTGCACGCAGCCTACCTGCGCGGGGTCGACGTACAGATCCTGCTGCCCGGCTACAACAACATCAAACCCGCACACTGGGCCGCCCGCAACTTCCTGCGGCAGGTTCTGAAATACGACATCGAGGTATTCTATCAACCGCCGCCCTTCGTGCACTCGAAACTGCTGCTGATCGATGACCAGTACGCGCTGATCGGCTCCGCCAATCTGGACCCGCGCAGCCTGCGCCTGAACTACGAGCTGGGTGTGGAATTGTTTTCCAGCGATCTCAATGCACAGTTGAGCCGCTACTTCAGCGCCCGGCGCGAACAGGCGCGACGCGTGACACGGGAACAGATCGAGCGACGCTCGGTGCCGGAACGCCTGCGGGATTCGCTTGCGTGGTTGTTTTCGCCTTATCTTTGACTCTAGTGTCTTCTGCAGCTAGCTATTCTCGAACCCTCGCCACCGTGAATCGATGCAGACGTTCCATTCAAGGCTAGACTAATTGGACAACTCTCAACTACTCACCTACCCTTTTTGCAGATGCTAGATCCCAGTTATGACGCAACTTTTCAGCCGATTTCATATGGTGTCGAATTGAAACGCGATGCCTTGAATTGAACGCACTCGTCAACGCATTGCGCGCCGTGGCAGCGGGCGATGAGCACCAATCTCTCATCACTGATATTTTTGAACGCATCACTTTTTATGATCTGAGGATGGATAGCGATCTGGCCAGCATTCGTGAAATTATAATCGGATATTTTTAAGCTAAATCATCGAGATAGGGCTATAATATGTATAAATAATCAGTGTTTTTCAGGTACCCGTTTGTGGCCTTTCCAAGGAGGAATCGTCTCATGTCACAGCCCTCTTCTCTCGCTCTCATCCCTGCAGACAACGCTGCGCTCAGCGACGAGATTACCCGTCTCGCCGGGCACATCAACGCCGCTCAACATCGCTTCCTGACTCTACTCGCTGCGCTCATCGAGCGCGACGCATGGGAGGGCAACGGCATCAAATCGCCAGCGCACTGGCTTAACTATCACTGCGGCATTGATCTGGGCGCTGCGCGCGAAAAA
>JAURWS010000049.1 GCA_030654835.1 Gammaproteobacteria bacterium
GTCAGAGTAAAAATACAGGCTGTATTTTTACTCTGACCCCAAATTTCTGACCCCAAATTTCAATCGCGGGCAAGCCCGCTCCCACATGGCAACAAATCAGCGCATGTCTGCAGCGCGGTGTACCAACTCTATACGCGCGCCCTCGGGGCCTTGCACGTAGAAGAAGTTGATGATGCCGTTGGGCAAGGTCATGTCGCGTGGTTCGGAGGTGAACTCCACGCCTTTGGCCTGCAGGTCGGCAATCGTCTCGGCTGAGTCCAGCGCGCGCCAGCCGATGTGATCGATGGAAGCGCCCTGGCTTGGGAAGGTGGCATCGGCCTGAGAGATCAGCAGCCAGACATTGCCGGGATAGAGGATGCCGTCCATACGTCCGCGCAGATTGGTGCGAATGCCGCCAAAGGTCGCTTCATACCAGGCAAACGTCGCCTGTGGATCGGCAGAGCGCAAATGCACATGGTGGAAACCCAGGTGCTGAGCGTCTTCGATCAGCTCCATGCGGTTACCAAACGGATCAACGATGAAGGCCAGTTTGAACAGGCCCGGAACGTCGCGCACTTCGCTGGACACTGTGGCGCCCGCTGCACGGACGCGCTCAACAGTGGCGGCCAGATCGGTAAACGAGAAGCCCAAGTGATCCACTACACCGCCGGTGCTGGGGGTAGCGGCGTCGCCATTGAGAAACATGATGCGGGTCGTGCCGAACAGCAGACGGTCAGTGCGGCCGTCGATGAACTCTCCCCCGATATTGTCCTTGTACCACTGCGCCGCGACCTCCGGCTCTGGCACGGCCATGTGGACGTGGTCGTACATATAAGTCTTGCTCTCGGCCTGGGCTGAAGCCAACCCGGGCAGACAGAACAGCATGAGGAGCGCGAGGCCGGTCTTGATCTTGTTGTACATGTAATTCTCCTGTGAAGATGAACCTGTTTTTTTTTAGTGGCGCAAGCATAGCCCTGCGCCGGATTTGCGTCCACCCCCGTTCAACTCAGTTGCACAACCTTGAACCCGTCTTGCAGGCAAAGTGTCGAGATGTTTTGAAAATGCTCGGCCGCGACCTTCTCCACAGGGATGAACTGGTTAACCACCAGCAGCGCGATGCCTTTGTCGCTCAGCAGCCTTCTGATTTCAGTCAGGAATTTTTCCGCCAGCGCATTGCTGGTGCTGAAGCCTTGATGAAAAGGGGGGTTGCAGAGGATGACATCGAAGCGCTCCTGCAGATGTTCGCCGCAGTCGTCCAATGTCACGCCGACCGACAACTGTTGCTTTGCGAAACTCGTTGTCGCCGCGAGGACTGCAACGGCATTGTTGTCGGTGGCGCTGCGCTTGGCGAAGGGCAGGTCCGCCGTCACCAGCAACAGATAGCCATAGCCGCAGCCGAGGTCCAGCACGGAACCCAGTGCCGCGCGTCCATGCAGCACCTGGCGCGCCTCGCGGGCGAGCAATTCGCTGCCGTGATCGATCTTGTTCCAGCCGAAGACGCCGGGTTTGCTGATGAATTCCAGTGCGCCGACCTGACACGGGCGCAACCGGGGATAATCCTTGCTGTCGAGCCACTCCGGATTCGCGTTGGCGAGCTGGGAAAACTTGCGCAGTGTCGTGCAATAGGCGATGCCGTGCTTCTGTAGCTGCGCCTTGCTGCGGAACAGCTGCTCGCCGTTTTTGCCGTGCGTCTTGATGCCGTCGTCCTTGTGGCCGAGCAGATTCAGGCTGCCACCGGGTGCCAGCAATTTGTATCCCTCGTTGATGCAGTGGTGGACCAGCGCTCGTTCCTTGGAGACGCGATAGACGATGCGTGCAACACTCGTCACCGGCAGCGCGGCGAAGTCGAAATCATTGACCAGCACCTGCTGGCCAGCCGCACGCAGAGCCTCGCCGACCTCGAAGCGGTTGGTGATGGCGAGCAGATTCGCGCGGGGGTGAATCGCCTGTAGCTGGGCGGGCGCAAGATTCTCGTCGACGATCCACAGCGTGGCGCCCTGCGCGTCCGTGGACGCATCATTGAGCATGGCGATAAGGAGGTGTTCGAGATGGTGGCCCTGATGGCCGGTTGTGGTGCTGGTCATAGCGTGAAGCTCTTTATTTCTGTTTCGGTTAGGACTCGGTACTCACCTTCGGTCAGCGTGTCATCGAGAGTGACGGCCCCGATTTTCTCGCGGTGCAGGGTCAACACATGATTACCACAGGCGGCGAACATGCGCTTGACCTGGTGGTAGCGTCCCTCGTTGAGGGTCACGCGCGCACCGTTGTCCGGCAAGGCTTCGCACTGCGCTGGCGCCGTGGGCTTGTCCTCGCCACGCAACAGCATGCCGCTGGCAAAATTGTCGATAGTCTGTTGATCGAGCGGCTCCTGCAGCGCGGCCCGGTAGACCTTGCTGAACAGGTGACGTGGCGAGGTCACGCGATGCAGCCACTGTCCATCGTCGCTGAGCAGCACCAGCCCGGTGGTGTCGATATCCAGGCGCCCGCCGATACTCAGTCCCTCGGTGTCCATATCGTCAATCAGGTCGAGCACCGTCGGGTGATCCCCGTCCTCGGTGGCACAGACAACTCCGCTTGGCTTGTGCAGCATCAGATAACGCGGTCCGGGGATGTGCAGTGTCTCGCCCTCCATCGTGACGCTGTCGGTATCCTCCACCTGAAAGGCTGCGTTGCTGACCATGGTGCCGTTGACCTGCACCTGACGCTTGCGGATCAGACGCTTGCTGATTTCCCGTGGCAGGCCGGTGGCGTGACTTACAAATTTATCCAGACGCATGCGGCGTGTTTTCCTGTTTGTTACTTGAAGATGTTTGTTTCGTAAATGAATGATGATGAACGATTGGGCCTCAGTGCAGATGCCCGGGAGGAGGCTGCCATTCGCGTGGATCAACCCGGTAATATACCTGCAGTTCCGCGTAGAGTTCTGGATGCTTGCTCGCCATCTCGTGCGGGCGTTCGTAAAAGGTTTCCGTGACCACCGCGAAGAATTCGGCCGGGTTGCTGGCGCCGTAAGGGTCCAGCAGAGTGTCGCGGTTCTCGTCGGCAGCACGTTGCAGGGCGGCGAACTCTTTGGCAAATATGCGCGCCCATTCCTGGTATTCACCCTTGCGGTAGAGCAGCGGTGCGCCATTGGTGACGCCGGATTCGTGATCGAGCTGATGCGCGAACTCGTGCAGCACCACGTTCTCGCCATCGGCGAAATTGCTCAGACTGTGTTCCACGCTGTCCCACGCCAGAACGACCTTGCCATTGCTCCAGGATTCTCCGGCCAGATAATTTTCGCCCTCGGTAACGACGCCAAATTCGTCGTGGTGGTCATGCTCCACCACGAAGCCGGAAGGGTAAACCAGAATGCTGCGTAAATCCTCATACTCGTGGCTGGGACGATTGAGCAGCAACAGACATGCGTGTGCCGCGATCGTCACGCGGATCTCGTCCGTGATCACCTGTCCGCCGCAGCCGACGAATTCCTTGCTGTCCAGAAAGCGCACGATTAGTCTGCGCAGTTGCTCCTGCTGATTGGGCCACATGGCCCGGTAGATCTTGAGGTTGTTGCGCAGAATCGCCAGCCACTCGGGAGGAAACGGTGTGGCATCGAGGCGGCGACGCCGGTAGCGCGGATAGACAAACAACAGCACAGCGACGGCGACGACAATCAGCCACAACCCGATGAGAGTGAGCGTGGTGCTTATGTCCATGCAGGAAACCCACAGTGGAAAGCTTCAGAATCAGCAAAAGCGTACGTCAAAAAGCGCATCAATGCCCGCGCCTGTTTTCGTCTTTGGGTTCCAGCGACAGTCCGCCTTCGTCATCATCACCGGAAGGCTTCTTGCCTTCGGAGAGCTGGATGCGCAGACGCAGGTTGTTCTTGGAATCAGCGTTCTTGAGAGCCTCTTCCAGAGTGATGCGGCCGGCCTTGTAGAGATCGAACAGCGCCGAGTCGAAGGTTTTCATGCCTTGATTCTCGGACTTTTCCATGACTTCCTTGATCTCATCCACCTTGCCTTGCTTGATGAGGTCGCACACGCGTGGCGTGCCCAGCAAAACCTCAATGGCCGCAGCGCGCTTGCCATCGACGGTCGGGATCAGACGCTGCGACACGAATCCCTGCAGGTTCAGCGACAGATCCATGAACAGTTGCTTGTGGCGCTCCTCGGGGAAGAAGTTGATGATGCGGTCCAGGGCCTGGTTGGCGTTGTTGGCGTGCAGCGTGGACAGACACAGGTGGCCGGTCTCGGCGAAGGCGAGGGCGTGTTCCATGGTTTCCTGGCTGCGGATCTCGCCGATGAGAATGACGTCCGGCGCCTGCCGCAGCGTGTTCTTCAGTGCGTCCTCATAGCTATGGGTGTCGACACCCACCTCGCGCTGATTGATGATTGACTTCTTGTGCTCGTGCACGAATTCCACCGGATCCTCGATGGTGATGATGTGGCCGTCACTGTTGGTATTGCGATAGTCGATCAGTGCCGCGAGCGAGGTGGATTTGCCCGAACCGGTGCCGCCGACGAACAGGACCAGGCCGCGCTTCTGCATGATCAGCTTGGTCAGAATCTCGGGCAGGCCAAGGGATTGCCAGCTTGGTATTACTGTCTTGATGTTGCGGGCTACCAGTGCGATCTCGCCGCGCTGCTGAAAAATATTGACGCGGAAACGGCCGATTTCCGGATCGGCAATCGCCAGGTTCATCTCCTGGTTTGCCTCGAACTCCTTGATCTGCTCCGGGGTCATGATTTGATAGGCGATCTGCTTCACGGCACCGGGTGGCAGAGGCTGGCTGGACATCGGCGTGAGCTTGCCATAGGCCTTCATGCTGGGCGGGGCGCCGGTAGTGAGGAACAGGTCGGAGCCTTCCTTCTGAATCATGATGCGGAGCAGGTCTTTGAATCCCATGGTATTGGTCCTTTGCTGCGGCGTGCAGTCTTGATCTGCGGTTAGAAACGTCGTTCTGTGTACCAGTTCACTTCGCGCGAGGTCTTCTCGATCTCATCGCAGATATCCAGCGTCAGTGCGAAAAGCGCCATGCGCACCAGCACGCCGTTGTCGGTCTGGCGGAAGATGGCCAGGTTGGGGTGGTGGTTCAGGTCGTTGTCCAATTCGTTGGCCTCTGCACGCGAATCACGGGGGAGGGGGTGCATGATCACCGTCTTCGGCTGGCAGTAGCGGGTATAGATGGCCTCGTTCAGGCGGAAGCGGCCGCGATAGAGGTCGGCCTCCATCTTGGTGTCGAAACGCTCTTCCTGAATGCGGGTCAGGTAGACCGTGTCGTTGCCCACCAGCCCCTGCTCCATGTCTGCGGTCTCGATCACCGTATGACCATTGTGACGCAACTCTTCGACAATCTCGCCGGGCATGCGCAGCTCCGGTGGGGAGATCATCGTGAAGGTGATATGCGGATAGAGCTGAATCAGCTGGGAGAGCGAGTGCACGGTGCGGCCGTGCTTGAGGTCGCCGATCATGGCAATCTTCATGCCCTCGACGGCGATGCCGTTGCTGCCCAGCTCCTTGCGGATGGTGTAAAGATCCAGCAGGGCCTGGCTCGGGTGCTCGTTGGGGCCGTCACCGGCATTGATCACCGGCACGCGGCTGGCGCGCGCGAATTCGGCGACGGAGCCGGACTCGGGATGGCGCATGACCATGATGTCGCTGTAGCCACTGATAACCCGCGCCGTGTCATAGAGCGACTCGCCCTTGGAGATAGAGGAGGTCTTCACGTCGGTGGTCTCGCGGACCTCGCCGCCGAGCAGGTTGAAGGCGCAACCGAAGCTGAGTCGTGTGCGCGTGCTGGGCTCGAAGAACAGGTTGCCGAGGATGGCGCCGTCCAGCACTTTGGTCATCCGCTCGCGATGGGCATAGGGCACCATGGCATCGGCCACTTCGAAAATTCTCTCGACGTCTGCGCGTTCGAACTGGTTGACACTGAGAATGTGGGCGCCGGGGAAATGCATTTTCGTTGTTCTGCCTGTGTGGATGTCGGGGCGAAATACTACTACTAATGCCCCAGCTGAAGGAATGCGCGGGGTGAAATATGCTATAAGGTGGGAGCGGGCCTTGCCCGCGACAAGTCTCACGCAAAGCAATCGCGAGCAAGGCTCGCTCCCACGAATCGAGTTCAATTTGACCAACAGTATCTACTGGCACGACTACGAGACCTTCGGCGTCGATCCCCGCCGCGATCGTGCCGCGCAGTTTGCCGGCGTGCGTACGGACGAGCAGCTCAACATCATCGGCGAGCCCCTGGTGATTTACTGCAAGCCCGCGCCGGACATGCTGCCGCATCCCGAGTCCTGCCTGATCACTGGCATCACGCCCCAGAAGGCAAGGGCCGAAGGGCTCCCCGAGGCCGAATTCATCCGCCGCATCCACGAAGAATTTTCCCGGCCGCTGACCTGTGTGGCCGGTTACAACAGCCTGCGTTTCGACGACGAAGTGACCCGCCAGCTGCTCTACCGCAACTTCAACGATCCCTATGAGCGCGAGTACAAGAACGGCAACTCGCGCTGGGACATCATCGATATGGTGCGCGTGTGCTGCGCCCTGCGGCCCGAAGGCATCGTCTGGCCTCTGAAGGAAGACGGCACGCCGGGGTTCCGGCTGGAGCATCTGACTGCCGCCAATGGCATCGTGCATGCCGACGCCCACGACGCGCTCTCCGACGTGCTGGCCACTATCGCGCTGGCGCGTCTGATCAAGGAAAAGCAGCCCAAGCTCTACGACTATGTCTACCAGTTGCGCGACAAGGCGCGCGTGCAGGAGCAGCTCGACATCATCAGCAAGAAGCCGGTGTTGCATGTCTCTTCCATGTACCCGTCCAGCCGGGGTTGCCTGGCGCTGGTCGCGCCCCTCACGAAGCACCCGACGGACAAGAACGGCGTCATCGTCTACGACTTGCGCACCGACCCTGCCGAGTGGATGACTCTTTCAGTGGAGGAGATTCAGCGTCGCCTGTTCACCCGGCAGGATCAGCTGGCCGAGGGCGAGCTGCGGATTCCCCTGAAGGTGCTGCACATCAATCGCTGCCCCGTGGTGGCGCCCGCCAAGCTGCTCGATGAGCGCCTCGCGCAGCGTTACGAGATCGATCTGATCAAGGCAGAAGAGTACCGGCAGGTGCTTCTTGGTCATCCTGAAGTCATCGCCAAGGTCGCTTCGGCATTCGACAGCAAGCCGGAGGCGGGCACCGATGGGGCGCCTGCGGATCCCGACTTCATGATTTACGGCGGCGGCTTCTTCGGCCAGGGCGACAAGCGGGCGATGGCGCAGATTCGTGCCTCTTCCGCGCAGCAACTGGCCCAGTGGCACCAGCCCTTCGTGGACGCGCGACTCGACGAGATGCTATTCCGCTACCGGGCGCGCAATTTTCCCGAGAGCTTGAATGCGGAGGAGGCACTACGCTGGCAGGAATTCTGTCGACAACGCCTGCTGCGTGCGGCGGATGTGCCCGGTGCGGGCGTGCCGCTGAGTGTGTTCACCAGTGAGCTGGCGCGGCTGCGCGAGCTGCATGTCGATGCGCCGACCCAGCACCTGTTTACAGAGCTGGAGCACTACGCCGCAGAGATCACCGCCCCTGTGGGAGCGGGCCGTGCCCGCGATCCGGACATACACTGAATTCAATCGCGGGCAAGGCCCGCTCCCACATGAGACACATGAGAATTGACGCGAGAGCAAACCATGACAGACCCCAAACCCGGCATCTCCAGCCTGCGCAAGGCGCTCGCCTTCATGCGCCCCTACAAGCTGCAGATGGCGCTGGCGACCATCGCGCTGGTGTTCACCGCAGGCGTCACGCTGGCGCTTGTGCAGTTCGTGCAGGTGATCGTCGATGAGGGCTTCGTCAAGGCCTCCAGCGAGTCGCTGGGCCTGGCTATCGCGGGCTTTCTGGTCGTGGCAGTGATTCAGGCCATGGGCACCTTCGCCCGCTTCTACTGGGTGTCCTGGCTGGGCGAGCGCGTGACCGCCGACATCCGTACAGCCGTCTTCTCGCATCTCATGACACTGCACCCCGGCTACTTCGAGGAGAACCTCAGCGGCGAGATCCAGTCCCGCATCACGACAGATACCACCTTGCTGCAAACAGTCATCGGTTCTTCCGTGTCAGTGGCGCTGCGCAACTTCCTGATGCTGCTCGGCGGCACCGTGTTCCTGTTCATCACCAATCCGCGCCTCACCAGCATCGTGATGATCTGCATCCCGCTGGTGATCGGGCCTATCCTGATCTTCGGGCGCAAGGTGCGGCAGCTCTCGCGCAGCAGTCAGGACGAGATCGCCAATGTCGGCGCCTATGTCTCCGAGAGCATTCAGCACATCAAGACGGTGCAGGCCTACAACCATCAGACGGTGGACGTTCAATCCTTCTCCGGCCATGTCGAGAAGGCTTTCAGCGTCGCGCTCGATCGTATCCGTTCGCGCTCTTTTCTCATTACGGTGGTCATCACGCTGGTGTTCAGCGCCGTGGCGGCCATGATCTGGGTGGGCGGGCAGGATGTGATCAGCGGGCGCATGTCGGCGGGTGAGCTGACCGCGTTCGTGGTGTACGCCGTCATTGTCGCCTCGGCGGTGGGGGCCATCAGCCAGGTCATCGGCGATCTGCAGCGGGCGGCCGGTGCCACCGAGCGATTGATGGAGCTGCTGCATGCGCCCAGCAACATTGTTTCGCCGTCGCAACCACAGTCCTATGTCGAGCCCTTCCGGGGTGAGATCGAGCTGCAGGAGCTGCGCTTCTGCTATCCCTCGCGCCCCAACACCGCTGCCATCGATGGGCTGAATCTTCATATTCGCGCGGGCAGCAGCGTGGCGCTGGTCGGGCCTTCCGGCGCGGGCAAGTCGACGCTGTTCGATCTGTTGCTGCGCTTCTATGATCCCCAGCAGGGCCAGGTGCTGATCGACGGTCTGGATAACCGAAGCGTCGATTTGCTGGCACTGCGCAGCCACATCGCCAGCGTTTCCCAGCAACCGGCCATGTTCACCGGCAATGTGCGCGAGAACATCCGCTACGGACGCCCCGATGCCAGCGACGAGCAGGTGATGGCGGCCGCGCAGGCAGCATTCGCGAGCGAGTTCATCGAGCAGCTGCCGGAAGGCTACGACAGTTATCTGGGCGAGTCCGGCATCCGTCTCTCCGGCGGGCAGCGCCAGCGCCTCGCCATTGCGCGCGCCATCCTCAAGAACGCGCCGATTCTTCTGCTGGACGAAGCCACCAGTGCGCTGGATGCCGAGAGTGAACGCAAAGTGCAGATGGCTCTCGATGCGTTAATGCAGAATCGCACCACCATCGTGATTGCCCACCGGCTCGCGACTGTGATGAACGTGGACACCATCGTGGTGATGGACGCAGGACGCGTGGTCGCACAGGGCACGCATCAGGAACTGCTGGTCAGTTGCCCGCTGTATGCCAATCTGGCCGAGCTGCAGTTTGCCGCCAACAGGCAAAATGAGTAGAATCGCCGCCCTCATTCGGCTCATCGGGAGATCACCTGCAGACCATGGATCAATTCAAGGACATCAGGCCCTATCACGACGACGAAGTACGTCCCATTATTGACGGGCTGCTCGCCAATCCCGAATTTATACGCAGCATTGCCGGCTTCAGTTTTCCAAAAGTTTATCGATTGTTGCCCGCGCTGGTGTGCTGGCTGACGAAGCGCAAGCTCACTGCGCAGCTCGAACACGTCAACAGTGTGAAGAGCATGCAGGGCATCATTGCGCTGTATATGGACCAGATGATCGAGAAGACGGCGTCCAATCTCACACATTCGGGATTGGAAAATCTGTCGCGCGACAAGCCCTGTCTGTTTATCAGCAATCATCGCGACATCGCCATGGACCCGGCCTTCGTGAACTACATGCTCTACCACGCCGGCTTCGAAACGGTAGACATCGCCATCGGTGACAATCTCCTCAAACGTCCGTTTGTCACTGATCTGATGCGCCTCAATAAAAGTTTCATCGTGCGGCGTTCTTTGAAAGGACGCGAGCTGTTGAAGTCTTCGAAACAATTGTCCGAGTACATTCATCATTGCATCGAGACCAACCGCAGTGCGTGGATAGCGCAGCGCGAGGGGCGGGCAAAAGACGGAGTGGATCGCACGGATACAGCCCTTCTGAAGATGCTCTCGCTGGCAAAGCGGGAGCTGGGTCTGCAGGAGTCGCTGAACTCGCTGCAAATAGTGCCGGTTGCCATTTCCTATGAGTTCGACCCCTGCGATACCCTCAAGGCCGACGAGTTGTATCAGAAGGCCGAACTGGGCTCCTACCAGAAGGACGAGCAGAGCGACATCCACAGCATCGTCACGGGCATGATTGGCTTCAAGGGTCATGTGCATGTGAGTTTTGGTGTGCCGGTGCAACTGACCAGTGACGCTGCCGAGGATGCCGCCGCGCAGATCGATGCGCAGATCATTCACAACTACCTGTTGCAGCCCACCAATTTCCTGGCACTTGAGAAGCTGCGTGAGTGTGATCCGGCCCGCGTGCCTCCGATTGCACTTCCTCCCGACCTCGTTGTGCCCGTCAACCGCGAGAGTGCAGAGAAGTTTGAAGCGCGTCTCACCGCCGCCGATCCGAAGATTCGCTCCTACCTGTTACAGATGTATGCCAACCCTGTCATCAGTCGTTACGCTGCGGGTAACGCAGATCCCTTTGCCGGACAGGTGATGATTGATACGACCGAGGAATGAATTTGCATTTGGGTAAGTTAAAGTGACTCAGCCACTTGGAAAACCCACCGCCTATGGCATATTATCCGCCCCGGCCGACCGGTTCGACAGAGCGGGTAACGGACAGTAAGCAAGCAAGAGATCGGAGTGTAGCTCAGCCTGGTAGAGTGCTACGTTCGGGACGTAGAAGCCGGAGGTTCGAATCCTCTCACTCCGACCATTTTGATGTCAGACAGCGGGCAAGCGTCGTTCAGGCTCGGCGCGAACGGCCTGCAACAGCAACGCCGCCAGGCTGCGGCAGCGATGCCGCAATAGCTCAGTTGGTAGAGCAACTGATTCGTAATCAGTAGGTCGGAGGTTCGACTCCTCTTTGCGGCACCAGTATCCCCCTGTGGTGATGCCTGGTCGCAAGAGTCATGTTTCAACACCCCTGCGGGTGTAGTTCAATGGTAGAACGAAAGCTTCCCAAGCTTTAGACGTGGGTTCGATTCCCACTATCCGCTCCATTTTCTCTGCGTGTCCTCTCCGTTGTGTCGTTTGTCGCCTCAGACATCGAGGATCATCTGCAGGACCGCATCAAGGCGCTGGAGCTGCTGGCTGGCAGTATCGATCAACAGGCGTTGGGCAATCGTGCCGCCGCGCAGTCGTTGTTGGCCAATCAGGTCGTATTGCAGAGCTTGTTCAGTGGCGGGGTGCTGATCGCCAATGCGGACGGCATCGTCATTGCCGAAGCACCGCTGGAAAGGGGGCACACTCTGCAACCGCTCAGCACGCCCGGAGAGATCCCTGCCATCGACCGCTTCGTTGACGGCTATGAGGGCACCCAGGTGTACGTGAATCAGTTTGGCGAAGAGGTGATGAACTCCGTCAAGCGCCTCGTGGGGGGTGGATTGGGCTGCGTCGGCGTTGCGTTGTTCATGGGGGAGCGAGACCCAGAATGCGGTACTCAAGCGAGCAGACGACGCGATGTATCTGGCCAAGCAGGCCGGTCGCAATGCAGTTCGTTACATGGCAAGAACGGTGAGTTCCACAGCGCCATAGATGCTGCTACAGTGGCCCCGCCGGTCAAATATTGCCGCAGGTTTTTAACAGCAAGGGATTCGCTATGTACAATCGTCCAGCTGTCGGTTTTTTTCTCTGTTGCCTCATTCTGAGTGCGGCTGCTCATGCCCAACCCGAGAACGGATTGTGGTCATTCAATGGCTATGGCACCCTGGGTGCTGCTCACTCCAGCGAACGCAGAGCTGACTACATCCCCAACCTTTTCAATTCCGAAGGCCCCGGCCGCAGCTACTGCTGGGATCCTCTGCTCGACAGCCGGGCGGCGGTGCAAATGAGCGTCAAGCCCAGCGATAAACTCCATGGCGTCGTGCAGGTAGTAGTCGAAAAACGCTTCGACGGCAAGTTCAAGCCCAGGGTCGAGTGGGCCAATCTGCAGTACACCCTCAGCCCCGCTTTCAGTGTGCGCGCAGGGCGCATCGCGCTTGGCACGTACATGGCATCGGACTACCGCAAGGTTGGGTATTCGCTGCCCTGGCTGCGCCCGCCGGTTGAGGTCTATCAACTGCTGCCCATCACCAACAGCGACGGTGTGGATTTCATCTATCAGCGTGACCTCGGCAACAGCATATACTCGGTAACGGCTCATTACGGCAGCAACAAAATGGAGGAGTTTGTGGGGCTGCTGGAGGCGACCAACATCTGGGGTTTCATGACCAATCTCGAGAGAGGTCCGCTGACCCTGCATGCCAGCTATGCCTCCGCCAAGTTGACATACGGTCCTCGCTTCCAGGATATGTGGAATGGCTTCAGCGCATTCGGGCCGACCGGGGTTGCCGTGGCGCGGCGTTATGATGCTACCGGCAAGTGGTCGCCGTTCGTGGCTGCGGGAATCGGATACGATCCGGGTGACTGGTTCGTGATGGCAGAGTGGGGCAAGGGGGATGTAGGGTCCGATTTTGATAATCGCAGCGGCTGGTACATCAGTGGCGGCTACCGCATCGGTGCCGTGAGACCCTATTTGACCTTTGCGCGCGCCGCCGGAGGCCACCGTTCGGTGACCGGGCTCAATGCGGCGGATTTCCCTGCAGCACTGGCTCCTGTTGTTTCCAGTCTCAACAGCGGACTGCTGGAGATGCAGCAGAGTTATGCCGCACGGCAGCAGACTGTCAGCCTCGGTGCGAGCTGGAACGTGTTGCCCAGTGTCATCGCGAAACTGCAGATCGACCGCATCAAGACTCGCAAGGAATCTATCGGGACGTTCAATAACATGGCCCCAGGTTACCGGCCCCGGGGGGCCGATGTAGTCAGCCTCACCATAGACTTTGTGTTCTGAGTATCCGAATCATGACAGGAAAAATAGAACAGACAGTCGGTTTGCTTTTACGCCACGTGTTGCTGGTTATGCTCCTGGTTGCGTTCCTGGTTGCGGTGTTCGCGCAGTCGGCTTTTGCGGCAGATGCCCGCACCGGCGCCTCCAATGAAGCACTGAACGACGACATTGTGGTGATCGTGTCGAGTCTCAATACTGTGAAAGCACTCACACGCGTCCGCGTGGAAGATATCTTTCTCGGCAGAATGCAGCAATTCCCCAATGGGCAGCGTGCCGTGCCCATCGATCAGGCCGAGGGCTCCGCTGTGCGCGGGCGCTTCAATAAGGGAGTGCTGGGCCACACGTCGGTACAGGTGCGCATACACTGGTCCCGAATTCTGTTTACCGGCCGTGGCCGTCCACCGCGCAGTGTGGCGTCGAATGAGGATATGCTGCAGGCCGTCGCCGCCGACGTGCATGCGATTGGCTATATCGAGCGCCGTTTCGTCAATGACAGCGTTGCCGTGGTATTTGAATAGTGGCCCGTCGTGCGATCTACAAATTGACAGAACCCCTGCTGCAGTTCTCGCTGCTCACGGTAGCGCTGTTGATGGTGCTGTGGGTGACCACATTGAATCTGATCCGCGTGGAAACCGAAGGCGCCGAGGAGATTGCGTGGAATTCGACGCTGGATTTAGCCGAGACCTACGAGGCGCAGATGGTTCGCGCGCTGCGCGACATCGAGCAAACCCTGAACCAAGTGGCCTACGTCTCCGGGCAGGGCGACCCCGAGACGATGCTCTCCGAGCTTTCTGCAAGGGGTCTGTTGCCCCCCGACGTTCTGTTCATCATCACGGTGTTCGCGGCCGATGGCAGCGTGCTGGTCTCCACTCGACCGCCCGGCGCGGTGCCAGCGCTCGACATGTCGGTATTGCAGTCGACGTCCGAAGCCGAGGCTTTGCTTGTCAGTCAACCACGCTTCGATGCGGACAATCAGCAATGGTGGCTGGATTTCAGCATTGCGCTGTTCGCGCCGGATGGTGCTGTCAACGGCGCTGTGACCGTCTCCGCTGATGCGGAGTATTTTGTCAGTGGATATGACGCCGATCAGCTGGGTGAGCACGGGCTGTTGGCAGTCATCGGCAATGATGGCAATTTTCGGGTGCGTCGCAGCGGTGATGACACCAGTTTCAGCGGCACCGATACCATCCTGCGAGAGCTTGCCGGTGCAGCCAGCGACATGCCTGCCGTCAGCGTCCTGCTGCACGAAAGTGATGGTGTGGAACGCTACACCCATTCTCGCGAAATTATCGGGTTTCCACTGCGGCTGGCGGTCGGCATCTCGCTCACGGAGCAGCACGCCGGTCTTGCGTCGAATATCCGCTCCTATCTCTGGCGTACAGTTGCTGGCAGCCTGCTGATTCTGCTGGTGACGGGCACGCTGGGGCGCATGAGTTCGCAACTGCATCGCACCCACGCCAAGGTGCTGGAAGACCAGCTTGCGCACACAAGACAAGTGGAATACCTCGCCTTTCACGACAGCCTCACTGGCCTGCCCAACCGCAGTTTTTTTGCCAAATTACTGCATCAGCGCATTATCGATTCGCGTCGTGGCAAGAAGAAATTTGCGGTGATGTTTCTCGATATCGACAAGTTCAAGATCGTCAACGATACCCTTGGTCACGACGCGGGTGATCAGTTGCTCAAGGAAGTGGCGCAGCGCATTCGTGCCGCCTTGCGAGAAAGCGATGTGGTAGCACGTATGGGCGGGGACGAGTTCACCATCATCCTGCCGGAAACCGGCGAGGACGAGCAGCTGGCCGAGGCCTCGCGCAAGATTCTGAACGCGGTGCGCAACAGTTATTTGCTGGCAGGGCAGGAGTTGCGCATCACCGTGAGTATTGGTGTCAGCGTGTATCCGCGTGATGGCGAAGATGAAGGCTCACTGATGAAGCATGCCGACATCGCCATGTATTACGCGAAGGGAGAGGGCAGAAACAACTTCAAGTTCTACACGGATGAAATCAACACCGACTCGCTGGAGCGGCTCACGCTGGAGGCCAGCTTGCGCAATGCTGTCGAGAAAAACCAGCTGGAACTCTTCTATCAGGCCAAGCGTGATCTGTGCAGTGACCATATCACCGGCATGGAGGCATTGCTGCGCTGGCATCACCCTGACTTGGGCCTGATACTGCCCAAGCAGTTTATTCCCATCGCCGAAGAGACCAGATTGATTATCCCGATTGGTCGCTGGGTGCTGGAAACTGCATGCCGACAGAGTGTGGAGTGGCGCAACAAGGGCATCGATCTGGGCATGGCCGTCAATCTTTCCGCCGTGCAGTTCCGCGATGACAATCTCCTCAAAGATATCGAAGAAGTGCTGGAGAAATCCGGAATGGACCCACGCATGTTGGAGATTGAAATCACCGAGACCACGATTATGGGCGACCTGTCCATGGCCATTGAAGTCATGCAGGATATCAAGCGCCTGGGAGTGCATATCGCGATTGATGATTTCGGAACGGGCTATTCTTCACTTTCGGCGCTGAAGGACTTTCCGATTGATACCATCAAGATCGATGGGTCGTTTATCGCGGATATCGTTGCCAACAAAGACAGCCAGGGGCTGGCCGCTGCCATCGTCGCGATGGGGCGAGCGCTGCTCGTGAACGTCATCGCCGAGGGGGTGGAATCCAGGGATCAGATGGACTACCTGAAGTCTGGTGTGTGCGATGAATTCCAGGGTTTCTATCTCAACAAACCCATGCCTTCTGCCGAGTTCGAACGGATGCTGCGAAATGAGCACGTGAAATTAGCTTGAATCTGCAGAGAATCCGTCGCCCGATTGATTCCCGCAGTCACGCCCTGGGCGTGCACAACTTCGTGAACAATTCGAAATAAGTCGGAAAGGTCTTCGACGTGCAGCCTGGATCATTGATGGTGATCGCACTTTCCCCGAATGCTGCCAGCGAGAAGCACATGGCCATGCGGTGGTCGTCGTAAGTGTCGATGGCGGCAGGCTGAATCTTCAGTGGTGGCGTGATCTCGATGAAATCCTCGCCCTCTGTCACCACAGCACCGACCTTGCGCAATTCTGTCGCCATCGCGGTCAGCCGATCAGTTTCCTTGACGCGCCAGTTGTAGATGTTGCGGATTGCCGTCGGCCCCTTCGCAAACAGGGCGGTGGTGGCAATTGTCATGGCCGCATCGGGAATATGATTCAGGTCGACATCGACACCATGCAGTTCGCCACGGCTGACTTCGATCCAGGTATCGCCCCAGGTCACCTTCGCGCCCATCTGCTGCAGCACTTCGGCAAAGCGGGCATCGCCTTGCACGCTGGCGCTGCCCGTGCCGTGCACGCGCACCGTGCCACCGGCAATCGCAGCAGCGGCGAGGAAATAAGACGCCGACGAAGCATCGCCTTCCACCATCATGGTGCCGGGAGACACATAGCGCTGTCCGGCCTTGATGATGAAGCGCTGGTAGTCATGGTTCTCGACCTGCACACCGAACTTCGCCATCACATCCAGTGTGATGAGGATGTAGGGTTTGGAGACCAGCTCGCCCTCCACCACAATCTCCAGATCACCGCTGCAGAAGGGCGCTGCCATCAGCATGGCAGTGAGAAACTGGCTGGAAATGTTGCCCTTGATGCTGACCTGACCGCCGCGCAGTCCGTTGCCGTGGATACGCAGGGGCGGGTAGCCCGCATTGCCCAGATAGTCGATGCTGGCGCCGCAGGCACGCAGACAATCGACCAGATCGCCAATCGGGCGCTCGTACATGCGTGGCTCGCCCTTGAGTGTGAAATCGCCCTGGCCGGCACACAGCATCGCGCACAACGGGCGCATGGCGGTGCCGGCGTTGCCGAGGAATATCTCCAGTGCACCTTCGAAATCCAGTGGCCCTCCACGTCCCTGCACTGTGCAGATACTCTTGTCCGCGTTCAGTGTGCAAGGCACGCCGAGCGCCTTCAGCGCGTTGAGCATATGCCGCACGTCGTCGCTGTCCAGCAGGTTGCTGATAAGGGTCTCGCCTTCTGCGACTGCTGCCAGCAGCAGTATCCGATTCGACAGGCTCTTGGAGCCGGGCAGGGTGACATCACCGGTGATGGATTGGAGAGGGTTGAGAGTCAGGGAATCCATTTTCATTCCGATGTGTGTGTGTGGGAGCGGGCCTGCCCGCGATAAGGTGCTGTGCCGCGAAAAATCTTATCGCGGGCAGGCCCGCTCCCACAGGCAGGGGGCGAGGGTTACAGCTTTTCTTTGGCTTTGGTAATGCGCTTCTCGCAATTTTTGCGTGTGGCGCTGTCCATGGGGCCGACGCACAGCAGCTGCATTTCCAGTTCGGCGACCAGTTGCGCGCCGCTCTTGCTGCCGCCTCTGCCGAAGCTGCTTTTAAGCTGCTTCAGCTGCACCTGCAGGCGCAATGGCTTGTCGGCATCGGGTGAATCGATGCCCGCATGGATCTCGGCAGCGATGCACAATTCGCGCGCCTTGTCCTCGTTGTCCTTGGACTGCTTCTTGAGCAGACGCGCGTCCGCACCACCGTGGGCGATGCTGTGGAAGCGCTGCTCCAACGTCTGTTCCTGCATGATGTCGGCGAGTCTGCCCAATGTTCCCCATTGTTCGTCGAGGGCATCGACATCATCGGCGGCATTCTTCCCGGCCAGCACGTCGGCTTCGAGTTTTTCGCAGAATTCCGCCTTGGTTCTGACCTGGCCGATCAGTTGCAGGCTCTTCTTGTCCGGCGCCGCGCGCAGTTTGGTGTCATAGGTCATGCTGAGTTTTTCGAACTGCTCCAGCAGGGCTTTTTTCTCGTGCTTCATGTCCGGTGTCAGCATGTTGAAGAAGGCATCCTTCAACTCGGTGAACAGCCTGCGGGACTGGGCCAGTTCCTCACTGCTCTGGCCGACCAGATCGCTGATCTTCTTCAACTGATCGCGCGCAGCGGCAACCGCTGGATTGAGCGGCGGTCTTGCTCGACCAGCAGCGCTGCCCGCGTTGGCCGAGGCACCATTCGCAGGAGCGCCGGGAGTTCCGGAGCGGGCAGGGCGGGTGGACGATTTATCCGCCGCAGGCTCGGCGCTGCGTTTGTTGAAAATCTTGTCGCAGGCGGCGCGGAAGGCGTTCCAGTGATTGCGATCGTCCTTGTAAGGGGAAGGGCCAATGCCCTTCCACAAGGCCTGCAGTTTTTTCGCCTCGGTCATCGCTTCCTGAACATTCTCGACGGTGTCCAGCTGCTCCGCCTGCGCAATCAACTCCAGCTTGCGCGTGGCGTTGGACTGCAGCGATTTGCGTTTGAATAGACGCAGTGCGGTGAGCACGGTGTTGAAGCGTTTCTGCAGTTTCTTGATCTTGGCCTGCTCGACGGGAGCAAACAGTTTCCAGTCTTCCAGCACTTTGGTTTCGATCTTGTTCAGATTGGCGATATTGATATTTTCCGCCGTCAGCGTCGGCAGTAACTCTTCGAGTTGAGCGCAGATATTGTTGCGTTCTTCCAGATTGCTGTGGAGCTTGCCTTTGCGTTCCTTGAAGTATTCCTTGCAGGGTTCGAAGGCCTTATGCGCAAGGTCATTGAATTCGTTCCACAGCGAATCGTTATGCAGTGAATGCCCGAGCTTCTTCCATTCGTCCTGCAGTGTCTTGATGCGTTTGGCTTTGTCGGCGGCATGCAGCTGACCATCGATCAGCGCCTGCATGGCCACGATCAGTTCTTTCTTCTTCTCGGTGGCGGCGAAGTTTTTCCAGTCCGTGAGCTCCTTGATGCGTGCCTTGAAAGGCGACACGCGATCCTGCAATTCTTTTTTCAGGTCGTCATCGGCATTCTTGATTGCACCCTGCACTTTGTCCCACAGGCGCTGCGCGTCGTTGACCTGCCCCTGCTCGACGTGTTGTTCGAGCGCGGCGATATTGGCCAGAGAATCTTTGTGAAGTTTTTCCTGGTAGCCGCGATTCTTTTCACTCAGATGTTGTGCCTGTTGCGTCATTTCGACACAGCTCTCGTACAGAGCGCTGTGAGGCAGACTCTCCGGCCAGGCGTCTTTGGCGAACAGCTTGTGCAGGCGTTGTACGGCCTTGGCGATGCCCGCAGTGTTCTTGGCAGTGAGCGCAGTCAACTCGCCCTTCAGCGTGACCAGATCACCGGCCTTGGCTTCGAGGGAATGGAATGCGGTGATGCACTTCTCGTCCAAGGTCATCAACTCGCGAGCCTGACTGAGCAATTCGGCCGGCTCCGCGTTGCTGCGCTGCGCATAGAGTGCTGCCAGCGCGTGAACCTGTTGTTGCACGGCAGCAATCTGTTCTTCCGTCAGCGGAGCCTGCAATGCTGCCAGGCAAGCGCTGGCGCTGGCGCATGCCGCAGCCAGGCTCTCGAAACTCTGTTGCTGCAGAGCCAGTTGTTGCTGCTCCTCCTGATGTTCTGCGATTTTTGCGCGCAAATTGGCGCAGGCCGCCGCGAAGCGCAGTTGTTGTGATTCATCAGCGATCTCGCTCACTTCCTGCCACTGGCTGACGCGATAGTCGAATTGCGCCTGGGTCAGGCCACCAATGATTTTCTCGGCAAGAGTCTCCAGCGTGGAGCAAATCTCATTGGCCAGATTCTGGTCTGCCGCCTGGCGGGCCTGGGCGTCTTGCAACTGTTGCAGAGTTTCCTTGCAGTATTTATAGACGGTCTTGTCCTTGTGGCGGACGAGAGTGCTCAGCTTTTCCAGCAGTTCGGGAGTCGTGACACTGAGGGCGGCAGCATTGCGCACGGTATGGTTATTGGAGTGTGCGGCGATGCTCAGCAGAGTTTCTTCCTCGACAGCATGTTCTTCGGTGAGGCGGTTGAGCGTGGCAAGACCGGTCTCGTCGCAGCCGCAGTCGTGCAGCACGGCGAGCAGGG
Source organism: Gammaproteobacteria bacterium (assembly GCA_030654835.1). GTDB lineage: Bacteria > Pseudomonadota > Gammaproteobacteria > Pseudomonadales > Pseudohongiellaceae > UBA5078. Next base: position 19,828 of record JAURWS010000049.1, read on the forward strand.
TCTGCACCTCGGTCATTTCCAGCATCAGGGCGATACGCTCGGTTGTGGATAACGCACTGCGGACAGCACCGGAGACGATGCGGCAATACTGCACCTTGGCGGCATGCTGGACTTCCTCGTTGGCATCGGCGCTCAATTCCTGCAGCACTTCGGGTGCACTCAGATGTGCGATGGAGGCGATGCGGACGGCGGTGTCACTGTCGGTGCGAGCAAGTTCGATGAGAATCTTCGCAGCGGCCAACGCGTCTTCGTCGCTCGGCTCAGTGCCGTGACTTATTTCCGCGATTGCTTCCAGACGTACTGAAGGATCTTTGTGCTGCCATTTATTATTCTGTAAAAACTTCTGAAAAATCATCGGAGTGCTGTTCTCTGGGGTGCTGATCTGGGGTACTGATGAAGCGGCCATTCTAGCAGAAGTTTTTTCCGCGCCGATAGCACACATTGCGTTTGTCACAGATGATGGCAATTGCGCCTCGGCACCGCATTCCCAGTGCTATACTCGCAACGCTGCCATGCCCAATGCGCCTGGCTTTATACCCACTGCAGAACCACGGTCGACTCTCCCAATTTATGCTTCCCGATGACGTCAAGAACACCATTCAGAGTGCCTACCGGCAGATTCTGGAGAACAAATCGCTGACGCCGCGTTATGGGCAGCGGCTGATGATCGCCGAGATCGCGCGTAGCCTGGGCGGCATTGCCGACGCCGAGAGGGCGGCCCTGCAGGCGCCGGTGCCGATGGAAGGAGAACCCGATCCCGAGCTGCCGCCGGGGCCGATCTGTGTCGTCGAGGCCGGTACCGGCACCGGCAAGACGCTGGCCTACGTGCTGGGTACTTTGCCGGTGGCGAAAGCGCTGAAGAAAAAGGTGGTACTGGCGACCGCTACCGTGGCGCTGCAGGAGCAGGTTACGCTGAAAGACCTGCCGGATATCAAGCGTTACAGCGATCTCGAATTCAGTTTCACGCTGGCCAAAGGGCGGGGACGCTACCTGTGTCTCTCCCGGCTGGACATGCTGCTGCAGGGCAATGCCAGCCTCAACGCCATGGCCGACCTCTACGGCGAACTCATCAACCAGCCTAACGATTACGCTCTGGCCCTCTATGAACGGATGCTGCGCAAAATCAACGCAGGCGAGTGGCAGGGTGACCGGGATGACTGGGAAGATCTGCTCAGCGACAAGGACTGGATTCCGGTGACCGTCGACAACGGCCAGTGTATAGGCCAGAAGTGCTCGAACTTCAGCAACTGCTGCTTCTACAAGGCGCGTGAAGAGGTGCAGAAGGCCGATTGCGTCGTCGCCAACCACGATCTGGTGCTGGCCGATCTGGCGCTGGGCGGCGGCGTCATCCTGCCAGCGCCGCAGGACACCATATACATCTTCGACGAGGCGCATCATCTGCCCTTGAAGAGCAACAACCACTTCGCCTGTTTCACTCGCCTCAAGGGCAGCCTCGCGGCGCTCGATCAGTGGCGCAAGACGCTTGGTAAACTCGGCGCCGATAGCGTGGTGGAAGAGAAAAGGACTCTGCAGCGGGAGTTGCCAGGCATCGATGACTCCATGGCGCTGGCCGAGATCCGCCTCAATGAGATATGGCCGCTATGCGAGCAGATTCTGCAGAGCGCGGCGCCTGACCGCCAGGCAGACAATCAGCGCGACCAGGGGTTGCAGCATGCCTTCGCACTGGGGCAGGTGCCGGAACCCTTGCGGGAACTGGCGGCGGAGCTGGAGACTCAGTTCACCCGTCTGGCGACAGTGTTTCAGGACATCGGCAACGATCTCAAGCGCGGCATGGAGGAGGGGGACAATGTCGACGCCCGTCAGCGCGCCGAATACTGGTTTCCGCTGATCGGCAGCATGACCGCACGGGCGGCGGCGGCGCAGAAACTGTGGCACCACTTCGGTATGCGTGATGTGGCGGGCGAGGCACCGTGGGCGCGCTGGCTGGGCCTTTCTGACAAAGGGTCGAGTGATCACCAGGGCAGCCCCGACATCACACTGTCCTGTAGTCCGGTGCTGGCGGCGCGCACGCTGCAGGAGAAGCTCTGGAGTACCTGTGCCGGGGCGGTCCTGACTTCGGCGACACTGTCGGCGCTGGGCCAGTTCGACGTCCTGCGCATGCGCGCCGGGCTGCCGCCGCACGCCACGTACCACCGCATCGCCAGCCCGTTCGACTATGCCAACGCGGCGCGTTTCATCGTCCCGAAACTCAACTGCGACCCCGCCAACAGCGCCCAGCACACGGAGGCTATCATCCGTCTGCTGCCCAAAGTGCTGGACCGCAACGAGGGCGCGCTGATGCTGTTCAGCTCAAGGCGCCAGATGCAGGATGTGCTCGAAGGGTTGGACAAGGAGTGGCGGGAAATCATCTTGTGTCAGGACGACTACCAGAAGGCACAATTACTGAAGTTCCACCGCCAGCGCATCGACAAGGGCGAGCCCAGCATCATCTTCGGGCTGGCGAGTTTCGCGGAGGGCGTGGATCTGCCCGGCAAGTATTGCGAGCACGTGTTGATAGCCAAGATTCCGTTTGCCGTGCCCAATGATCCCATCGAGGCGACACTGTCGCAGTGGATCGAGAAGCAGGGGGGAAATCCCTTCATGACGCTGGCGGTGCCGGAGGCGGCGTTCAAGCTGGTGCAGGCGGCGGGCAGGTTGCTGCGCAACGAAAAAGACACTGGCCGCATCACGCTCTTCGACGAGCGCATCGTCAGCAAGTTCTACGGCGCCGCGATCTTCAATTCGCTGCCACCCTACCGCCGCGAAATCTTCCCCCCACTCCCCTAGGACTCACCCCCTGTGGGAGCGGGCCTTGCCCGCGATTGATTCAACGCCTCCCCTCAATGCGGACCCTTGGGACCACGCCCATAAGTAATCCCATTCTTCTTGTCGATGGTAAACCCCACCGCGCTCCCAACGACGACGCCAATCAACATCACCAGGAGGAACTCCCCCATCAACGCCCCCAGGCCGGTGCCGATGAAGAACCCGACGGTGGCGCACATGGGCAGAACACTGGTGGGCTTGAGTTTCTTCGACCTTCTGGACATGGACTGTACTCCCGCTGGATGCAATGGATTGTTGTTATGAGTGGCTTGTCAGGGAATGCTGTTGACCTGCCGGATATCGAAGATCATGGTCCCGGTATTGGGGCTCGGGGTGGTGCTGTTACCGCGCATCGCGGCAGACTGGTTGATCCGATCCACGATATCCATGCCTTCCACCACATGACCAATGATGGTGGCCTTGCCCGCCAACCACGGTGCATCGATCATGGTGATGAAGAATTCTGCATTATTGGTGTTGGGGCCTGAGCCGGTCATCGCGACGCTGCCGCGCAGGGCGGCGCGCGAGGTCAGACGGTCGTTGTAGCGGTAACCCTGATTCTGGTAGGCCTGCAGCAGCGTCATGTCCTGCAGCGCATCGAGCACGGCGAACTGGCGTGTTTCCAAAGCCTCCGGAGTGCGAATTTCCAATTGACGATACAGCGGCACCAGTACTTCGCGCTGGAAGTCCTCGTTGTTCTTGAGATTCAACCACTCATGCGGCTTGCCCAGTGCGTCGAGCACCTTGATCTCGTGGAGGCCGAACTGGCGCGCATTGATCTCGTCGTCGAGCTGATATTCCGGCACCGGTGCGCCGGGCTGGCGCGGCGCACCGGCCTGGATGAGATAGTTCTTCAGCACTCGGTGGAAGGTCATGCCGTCGTAGTAATTCGGTTGCACCATGCTGCCGGTCGTGACATCGAACAGTGGCACCTGCGCCTGAGCCAGCGCGATGAAATTGGCGACATTGCGCGGGGCCGACTCTGGAAACAGCTCCAGGAAAATGTCGCCGCGTGAGGTGCGCATCAGCAGCAATGGATTGTTCGGATTCTCCATCGCCTGGGTCGCAGTGGTCACGTCCGCTGTCGCCAGTGGCGTAAGCAGCGACAGCAGTGCGAAAGCAATCAGTTTGAGCGAAAATTTCATCGGTGTTCCATGTGGGAGCGGGCCCGCCCGCGATAGAAGCTGAGCCTTCACCCGAATTGTAGGTCGCCCCCGCGCCACGATGCAATCCCGGCAACGGTCATAAGTGAGGTCGCCCTCACGGCATGTCACACCCCATCAAGCCGCAGCATATCCTCCGGCGTGTCGATGTCCTGCAGGATCGCAGCATCGCTCACCGTTAACAACTGCACGTGCTCGCGATTGACACGCACCACGTCACGTCCTCCCGTGTCGCCCTGCACGGTGCGCAACGCCGGGAAGAAGTCGCAGCCGAAGCCCACCGGATTACCGGTCTCGCCCTCATATTGAGGGAGTAATATCCTGTCGCGACGCAATGCGGCCAGCATCTGCGCGTAGGTGGTCGTGGCGATGAAGGGCATGTCGCCCAGGCACACCAGACAGCCTTTCCAGTCCGGCAGATGTGCCATGCCGAATGCCAGTGTGTGGCCCATGCCGAGGTGGGCGTCGGGGCATTGGACGACATCGATACGGACGCGCTCTCCGAGACGATCCATGCCAGGACCTTGCGCGATGCGCTGGGTTGCCAGTGGCACTTCGGTCAGGTCAGGGCGGGTGACGACGAGAATTCGGGGGGTGGCGGCGGCGATGCGCGCCAGGGTCTGCTCGAATACGCTGCTGCCGTTGCGCAGCCGTGCCTGCAGCTTGATGTCGCCGAAGCGTCTGCTGAAGCCCGCTGCCAATAACAGAACCCCCGTCTCGTTGCCGATGACAGGGGTTGCTGAAGGCGAGCGGGTAGTAGGCAGCTTAGTCATGACACCGCAGGGCTCACAATTGCGGGAAATTTATTCCCAGGTCAGTGCGCCGCCAGTCTGATACTCGGTGACGCGCGTCTCGAAGAAGTTCTTCTCCTTGCGCAGGTCCATGATCTCGGACATCCACGGGAACGGGTTCTTGACGCCCTTGAACTGCTCCGGCAGGCCGATCTGCACCAGTCTACGGTTGGCGATGAATTGCAGATACTCTTCCATCATCACCGCATTCATGCCGAGCACGCCGCGCGGCATGGTGTCACGGGCGTATTCGATCTCCAGCTGAGTGGCCTGCAGAATCATCTGCGTGGCTTCCTCTTTCATCTTGTCTGTCCACAGGCTGGGGTTCTCCAGCTTGATCTGGTTGATCATGTCGATGCCGAAGTTCAGGTGCATCGATTCATCGCGCAGAATGTACTGAAACTGTTCGGAGGTGCCGGTCATCTTGTTGCGGCGGCCCATGGACAGAATCTGGGTGAAGCCACAGTAGAAGAAGATGCCTTCCAGGCAGCAATAGAAAGCGATCAGGTTCTTCAGCAGCGCCTGATCGTTCTCACGGGTGCCGGTGTTGAAGCTCGGATTGCTCAGCTCCTGGGTGTATTTCAAACCCCAGGACGCCTTCTTCGCCACGGAGGGAACCTCGTGGTACATGTTGAAAATCTCACCCTCGTCCATGGCCAGTGACTCAATGCAGTACTGGTAGGCATGGGTGTGAATCGCTTCCTCGAAGGCCTGGCGCAGGATGTACTGGCGGCACTCTGGGTTGGTGATCAGACGGTACACGGCCAGCACGAGGTTATTGGCCACCAGCGAATCGGCGGTGGCGAAGAAGCCGAGGTTGCGTTTGACGATCAGACGCTCGTCATCGGTCAGGCCTGTCTTGCCCTTCCACAACGCGATGTCCGCGTTCATGTTCACTTCCTGCGGCATCCAGTGGTTGGAGCAGCCGTCCAGATACTTCTGCCAGGCCCAGTCATATTTGAAGGGCACCAGCTGGTTGAGGTCGGCGCGGCAGTTGATCATGCGCTTGTCGTCGACTTTGACGCGCTGCGCCGATTCTTCCAGTTCCTGCAGCCCGACGTTGACGTCGAGAGTCTCCAGCGACAGAACGGCTCTCTGCACCGGGTCTGCGGCCACGGCTGTTTGCGGGCTGGCCGGAGCCGGTGCCACGCGTTGAGGTGCCACCGGGGCGGGCGCCCGGTCAATGCCTGGTGCCGCCACTGACGCGGCTCGTTCCTGCGCGGGTGCAGCCGCCAGTTCTTCTCTGGCGTGCGCGGCTGCGGCGGCAGAGGTGTCTCTTTCTGCAACCCCTTTCACCGAACCGTTATTTACTGAAGGGAGCGCGAAGGTGCTTTCCTCCGCCTCGAATTCGTCCCATGACAACATGCTGTTTCCCCTTTTGAATTATGTATTGACGGCCCTTATTGACAGGCTTCGCAGTCCGGATCATCAATCGAACACGCCTTTGGCACGTCGGCGGCGTCCGGTGCCGCCTGGTTGGAGACGGCGTTCAGGCTGTTGCCGGAGATTGTCGATTTCTCCGTCGCAGTGGCGGCCAATGCTCGCAGGTAATAGGTCGTCTTGAGTCCGCGCAGCCAGGCCATGCGGTAGGTGACGTCCAGTTTCTTGCCGTTGGCGCCAGCCACGTAGAGGTTCAGCGATTGCGCCTGATCGATCCACTTCTGACGACGGCTTGCCGCGTCCACCAGCCAGCGTGGTTCCACTTCGAACGCGGTGGCGTAGAGATCCTTGAGGTGCTGCGGAATGCGGTCGATGTTGCGCACGCTGCCGTCGTAGTACTTCAAGTCGTTGACCATCACGCTGTCCCACAGATCCAGAGCCTTCAGATCGCGCACCAGGAAGGGGTTCACCACGGTGAATTCGCCCGACAGATTCGATTTGACGTACAGGTTCTGATAGGTCGGCTCGATGGACTGTGACACGCCACTGATGTTGGCAATCGTTGCCGTCGGTGCGATCGCCAGCACGTTGGAGTTGCGCATGCCGACCGCCTTGATGCGCTCGCGCAGGGTATCCCAGTCCAGTGTCTGGCTCATGTTGACGTCGAGGAATTCCTCGCCACGTTCCTGGCCCAGCATCTTCAGTGAGTCGATTGGCAGGATGCCGCGATCCCACAGCGAGCCCTTGAAGGTCTCGTAGGCGCCGCGCTCGGCGGCCAGTTCGTTGGACGCCGCGATGGCGTAGTAGCTGATGGCCTCCATGGAGGTGTCGGCAAATTCCACTGCACGCGCAGAGGAGTAGGGCATCTTCAGCACATACAGCGCATCCTGGAAGCCCATGATGCCCATGCCGATCGGACGGTGCTTGAGGTTGGAATTCTTCGCCTGTTCGACCGAGTAGTAGTTGATGTCGATGACGTTGTCCAGCATGCGCACGGCGGTCTTGACGGTTTTCTTGAGCTTCTCGTGATCCAGCCCGTTCTCGGTGACATGGTTGACCATGTTCACGGAGCCGAGGTTGCACACCGCGACCTCGTCCTTGCTGGTGTTCAGAGTGATCTCCGTGCACAGGTTGGACGAATGGATGGTACCTACGTGCTGCTGGGGCGAACGCACGTTGCAGCTGTCTTTGAATGTGATCCATGGGTGGCCGGTTTCGAACAGCATGGAGAGCATCTTGCGCCACAGGTCTTTCGCCTTGAGGGTCTTGTAGACCTCGATCTTGCCGGCGATAGCCAGACGCTCGTACTCGCAGTAGGCCTCTTCGAACGCGCGGCCATGCAGGTCGTGCAGCTCGGGGACATTGTTCGGAGAGAACAGGGTCCAGTCGCCGTCCGTGAAGACGCGCTTCATGAACAGGTCTGGAATCCAGTTCGCGGTATTCATGTCATGGGTGCGGCGACGGTCGTCACCGGTGTTCTTGCGCAGCTCCAGGAATTCCTCGATGTCGAGGTGCCAGGTCTCCAGGTAGGCGCAGACCGCGCCCTTGCGCTTGCCACCCTGATTCACGGCAACAGCGGTGTCGTTGACCACTTTCAGGAAGGGCACGACGCCCTGCGAGGTGCCATTGGTGCCGGTGATGTGGGCGCCGAGTGCACGCACCGGGGTCCAGTCATTGCCCAGACCGCCCGCCCACTTGGAGAGCATGGCGTTGTCGCGGATGGCGCTGTAGATGCCGAACAGGTCGTCCGGCACCGTGGTCAGGAAGCAGGATGACAGCTGTGGACGCAGCGTGCCGGAGTTGAACAGCTGTGGCGTCGAGGTCATGTAGTCGAAGCTGGAGATCAGGTTGTAGAACTCGATCGCGCGTTCTTCGCGGTTTTCCTCGTTGGTGGCCAGACCCATCGCCACTCGCATGAAGAACACCTGGGGCAGTTCGAAACGGATATTGCCGCTGTGAATGAAGTAGCGGTCGTACAGCGTTTGCAGACCCAGATAGGTGAACTGGTTGTCGCGATCCGCCTTCAGGGCCTCGCCCAGCACGTCCAGGTCGAATTCGAGCAGGTGTGGAGAGAGCAGGCCCAGTTCGACGCCCTTTTCGATATAGGGACGCAGCGTCATGGAGTAGCGATAGTGCATCTCGCCTTGCGTGGCGTTGTCAGCCAGACCCAGAAAGCTCAGTGCCTCTGAACGCAGGGTGTCGAGCAGCAGGCGGGCAGTGACATAGGAGTAGTTGGGGTCTTTCTCGACCATGGTGCGGGCAGTCATCACCGAAGAGGTGCGCACGTCCTGAATTCGTACACCAGGGTAAAGGTTTTTGAGAGTGTCCTGGTAAATGGCGTCGGCGGAGACATTCTCCAGCCCTTCGCAGGCCTCGTCGATGACGGTGCGCAGACGCACGGTGTCGAGCGGGCCCTGGGTGCCGTCGGCATAGGTCACCGCAATCGCCGGGGTCAGATCCTTCTCGCGGGTGCGCTGTGTTTCACGCAGACGGGCGTGCTCGGCGCGGTAGATTACATAGCTGCGGGCTACCTTGTGCTCGCCGGTGCGCATCAGCGCCAGCTCGACCTGATCCTGAATGTCTTCGATATGAATAGTGCCGCCCGAGGGCATGCGGCGGAAGAAGATCGTGGATATCTGCTGCGCGAGTCTGGTCACGGTCTCGTGCACACGCGAGGAGGCCGCCGCCGTGCCGCCTTCCACTGCCAGGTAGGCTTTGGTGATGGCGACGACGATCTTGGATTCGTCATAGCCGACTACCGCACCATTGCGTTTGATGACCCGAATCTGGCCGGGGGCGATGGCGGAAGTAGCAGAGGCTTTGTGCTGAGAGCCTGATTGCGCCGAAGTGGACGTGCTGGTTTGACTATAGGGTTCGGTCTGCATGAGGTTCTCCATGATGTTTTTATGGTGGTTCGGTCGCCGGGTCTTTCTGGTATTCCAAATACGGGGCTTCTAAATGCTGGAAAGTGTGTCTGCGCCTGCCGTTATCCCTGTGGGAATTAAGGGTAAACGTGTGTCCTGCAAGGCTGTCTCCGGAAACCGGAAAGGTGATCCAAATACTATATATAGGGTTTTTTTTGGCCAGAGGCACAATATAGTGCGCTCGGAGGGCGAGTGCAAGGGCTTTTTATGTGCACAGGGTGTGGATAAATTGTGGATAGAAAAATGATTATCAGTGAGTGACGCAGTGGCCCGCGCTCGTCCCGAATGACTGTCGCGAAGAGTCCGTCAGAACATCCTGCAAACGGGTGATGGAACTGCTCAGGTCGCATGAGGGCGTCGGTCGACAAAACAGGTAGCCCTGCAGCACATTGCAGTGGTTCAGGCGCAGGAAGTCGACCTGCTGATGAGTCTCGACGCCCTCAGCCACTACCTGCATGTTGAGCTTCTGCGCCATGGCGATGATGGCGGTGGTGATGGCCATGTGACTGCGGTCGTCTGGCAGATTGCAGATGAATGAGCGATCGACCTTCAACTTGTCGACCGGCAGGCGGGTGAGGTAGCTCAGCGAGGAGTAGCCGGTGCCGAAATCGTCGATGGAGATGGTCAGCCCCAGGTCCTTGAGCTGTTGCAGGATCACGATGGCCTGGTCGATGTTGTCCATCAGCATGCTCTCTGTGATCTCCAGTTCCAGCCAGCAGGCGTCGAGGCCGGTTTCTTCGAGGATGCCCTTGACCATGCCGAGCAGATTCTGGTCGCGGAACTGGCGCGCGGAGAGGTTGACGGCCACGGTCTGATTCAGGAAGCCCTCGGCCTGCAGCTTCTTGATCTGCAGGCAGGCCTTGCGCAGCACGATGGCGCCCAGTTCGACGATCAGCCCGGTATCTTCCGCCACCGGGATGAAGCGATCCGGTGGAATCATGTCCACCTCGGCGTGCTGCCAGCGCACCAGAGCCTCGAACCCGCAGACGGTATTGCGCAGCAAATCCACCTGCGGCTGAAAATAGACGACAAAATTGTCACGCGAGACAGCCAGGCGCAGCTCGTTCTCCAGCGACATGCGGGCCACGGACTCGATGTTCATGTCGTCGGTAAAGAACTGGAAATTGTTGCGTCCCTGATCCTTGGCGCGGTACATCGCCAGATCGGCGTTACGCATGAGGACGCTGGCGTTCATGCTGTCTTCGGGAGCGAGCGTGATGCCGATACTGACGCTGACGATGACCTCCTGTGAGGTGAGTTGGACCGGCTGATTGAGGGCCTTGAGAATCTTGCCAGCCACGTGAGCTGCCGAGCGGGCGTCGCGCAGATTGGGCAGCAATATGGTGAATTCGTCACCGCCCAGGCGTGCGACGATGTCTTCCTCGCGCACGCACTTCTTAATCCTGCGCGCCACTGTGCAGAGCAGTTCGTCGCCTGCGTCGTGGCCGAGCGTGTCATTGATGCGTTTGAACTGATCGAGATCCAGGAACAGCAACGCCATCAGGTTCTTGTTGCGACGCACGTGCTTGAGGCTTTGATCAAGGCGATCCTTGAACAGGCGGCGGTTCTCAAGTCCTGTCAATGGGTCATAGAACGCCAGTTTTTCCATCTGTGCGTGGGTCTCGCGCTGCTCACTGATGTCTTCGATACCGAAGACGATGTGACCAAGCTCTCCTGCCTCGTCCAGAATCGGCGAGGCGGAGACTGATTGCCAGAAGCGTTCTCCATTCTTGCGGGTGCTGGCCAGCGACGCCTCCCAGCTGATGCCAGTATTCACACAGTCGCGCAAGGTTCGGTTCTCATCATCGGTGATATGGGGCGCATAGAGGATGTCGGCCCGCACACCGACAACCTCGTCGTTGCTGTAGCCGGTGATCTGCGTATAGCGCGGGTTGATATATTCGATCACGCCGTGGCGGTCGGTGATCAGCACGGCGCTTTGACTCTGCTCCACGGCGCTGGAGAGGGTTCGCATCGACTGTTCGACGAGGCGTTGTTCGGTGACATCGCGAAAGTTGGCGACGATGCCGTTGACCCCGGCCACCGTCAGCATGCTGGTGAACTCGCCCTCCATGATCGGCCACTGACCGTCGTGACGTCGGCAACGAAAAGCCCGTACGTGCACAGGCATATCCATGACCACCGTCCGAGCGATGGCACTGGCGACATCGGCGAGGTCATCGGGATGAATGTAATCCTGCAGTGCTTGTGGCCGCGCCGCTGTTGCCCCCAGCAGCAGATCCAGAGAGGGGCTGGTATAGCGGTGACTGCCATCGGGATTGAAGATGACAGTGATGTTGTTGGTGTTTTCGGTGATGGCGCGGAAGCGTTGTTCGTTCAGCGACATGCGCTGGCGCAGGATCAGCACGCCGCTCAACAGGGTCGCGGCCAGCATGAGCCCTATGCTGATGGCCTCAGAGACCGGAATGGAGTCGCGGTTGTTGTCGATGGCATTGCGGTAGGTGAGCCAGATGGAGAAGGTGACGGCGGCCAAGGCAGCAAAGAACACGAGAAGTAGCAGGATGAGATAGAGCCTCCTGTCCAATCTGAGTTTTCCATGCTTGCTCATGTCTGGGTCCGATCGTTGGCAGTCAGTTCCGAATTCTATTCCTTATGCACTGCACCTTACAGTACCCCAGACCCGGGGTCGTCAACGACTCAGGAATTCGAGCAGCGCTTTCTTGGTATGCAGGCGGTTCTCCGCCTCTTCCCAGACCACAGAATGCGGTGCGTCCAGAATTTCGGCAGTCACCTCTTCGCCACGGTGCGCGGGCAGGCAATGCATGAAGAGGGCGTCCGGTTTTGCCAGTGCCATCAGGTCAGCATCCACCTGATAGCCAGTAAACTGCTGGATGCGTTGTGCGTTCTCGCTCTCGAGTCCCATGGACGTCCAGACGTCTGTGGCCACTAGATCGGCATTTCTCACCGCTTCTTTAGGATCGCGGACGATACGTACACGGGCTTTGGTGCGCTTCATCAGCCAGGACTCCGGCTCGAATCCTTCCGGGCAGGCGATGGCCAATTCGAAATCGAACTGCTCGGCGGCATTGATATAGGACTGGCACATATTATGGCCATCGCCGACCCAGGCGACGCTCTTGCCCTTGATGTCGCCACGGTGTTCGAAAAAAGTTTGCATGTCGGCCAACAGCTGGCAGGGGTGAAAGTCATCGCTCAGGGCGTTGATGACGGGCACCGTCGAGTGCTTGGCAAATACCTCGAGTTTGGCATGGTCGAACGTGCGGATGGTGACGAAATCCACCATGCTCGACAGCACTCTGGCCGTGTCCTCGAGTGGCTCTCCACGACCGAGCTGGGTATCACTGTTGGCGAGGAACAGGCTGGAGCCGCCGAGCTGCGTCATGGCAACTTCGAAGGCTACACGGGTGCGGGTGGATGACTTCTCAAAAATCATCGCCAGCGTCTTGTGCTTCAGTGGATCTGAACTCAAAGAAGGGCTTTGCTTCAGGGCGATGGCGCGCTGAATAATTGCGTGCAACTCCTCTTTGCTCAGGTCCATCAATGTCAAAAAATGTCGGGTAGCCATGGCTGTTTTTTCTTTGTTTGTATTCCGTTCGTCTGTGCTGCAGATACTGCGAAAGCATGCCGAGTCCGAACCGAAGGGTCCGGGCCATCGATCGTCAACACGCAAAGAGGAACGGAAAATTTGCGTGCGCGTGGAAGAAAACACAGTCGCGGACGCAGATGAATGGTTCGGATTGCCTCGATGATAAAAACTCAAAGAGTAGCAATTGCTACCCCTGATCGAGCCTGTATCTTATATTACTTTATATCGTAGAGGCAATTACCGGCCATTTGTGTACGAGTGTGTAGTAAAAATCGCCAGCGCATTCGTGTAGAATGCCGTCTCGCTATACATGTTCAGTGCTCGTTTTCACGGGCAGGCAGAGCTGACAATTCCCCCAAGATGAGCCGGAAAAAATTATGAGCATTGAAGACACTATTAAAGATCAGATCAGTTCCAACTCGATTTTGTTGTACATGAAAGGCAGCCCCGATCAGCCACAATGTGGCTTTTCCGCACAGACAGTGCGTTGCTTGATGTCCTGCGGCAAACGCTTTGCGTATGTCGATATTCTGTCCAATCCGGAAATTCGTGCCACGTTGCCGTTAATCGCGAACTGGCCAACTTTTCCGCAATTGTATGTCGATGGCGAGCTGATCGGCGGTTGCGACATCGTGACCGATCTGTTCGAGAGTGGTGAGTTGCAGAAGGTTGTGGATGGTGCAGGGCAGCAGGCTGCTGCGCAGTAGCAAGCAAGAATTGCGGGCCCTTGCAGGGCAGGCTCATACAATCTGTGGGAGCCTGCCTTGCAAGTGGGAGTTTGCCAGTTGTGGGAGCCAGCCTGCTGGCGATCTGAGTGCAGTGCTGCGGTTGAAGATTGCATCGCGGGCGGGCCCGCTCCCACAGCCCGCTCCCACAGTCAGTTTCAATTCCCCGGCCACCCCCCCATCGACTTCCACTTGTTCACAATCCCGCAGAACAGCTGCGCAGTTTTCTCTGCATCGTATTTTGCCGAGTGCGCTTCGCTGTTGCTGAACTCGATCCGTGCCGCCTCGCAGGCGCGGGCGAGCACCGTCTGACCATAAGCCAGACCGCTGAGGGTGGCAGTATCGAAACTGGAAAAAGGGTGGAAAGGGTTGCGCTTCAGCGCATGCCGATCTGTTGCCGCGTTGATGAAGCCGTGATCGAAGTGCGCATTGTGAGCCACCAGAATCGCACGCTTGCACTGATTGGTCTTCAGCGCGGAACGGATAATCCTGAACATATCTTCGAATACGTCTTTCTCGGCACGCGCGATGCGCAGGGGGTGATAGGGATCGATGCCGGTGAATTTCAGTGCGGCATCTTCGATATTCGATCCGGCGAATGGAATGATGCGCTGGAAAAAAGTCTGCTCAACACCCAGGTGTCCCTTCTCATTGAAGCCAAGAATGACGGCGCCGATTTCCAGAATGGCATCCGTCTTGGCGTTGAACCCGCCACACTCAATGTCAACGACAACGGGCAGATAGCCACGAAAGCGTGCCGACATTGGCGTTTCCAACATTTGTTCTTCGTCGTCATAACTCATGCGCTGAACCCCGCTACCTGCCATTGAATTGTCTCGCCTGCACGCAAGGGGATGACACGTTCATTGCCAAAGGCATAGTCCGCCGGTGCAGACCAGCCGGAGCGTTCCAGGACGATACGGCGGCTGTTGCGTGGCAAGTCATAGAAATCCGGACCGTGGCAGCTGGCAAAGCCTTCCAGTTGGTCGAGTGCACCCGCCTCCTCAAACACTTCCGCGTAGAGCTCCAGTGCAGCATGAGCGGTGAAACAACCCGCGCAGCCGCAAGGATGTTCCTTGAGCTGGCGTGCATGAGGCGCTGAGTCCGTGCCCAGGAAGAAGCGCGGGCTACCGCTGGTGGCTGCCTCAATCAGCGCCTGTTGGTGCGTATTGCGCTTGAGAATCGGCAGGCAGTAGAGATGCGGACGGATGCCGCCGGCCAGCATATGGCTGCGGTTATAAAGGAGGTGATGCGCAGTGAGCGTGGCCGCAATATTGGCGCCCGCTGTCTTCACGAAGTCGACGGCGTGGCTTGTAGTGATGTGTTCCAGCACGACTTTCAGTGTTGGGTAGCGTGCGCTCAAGGGTGCCAGCACGGTGTCGATAAAGACCTTCTCGCGATCGAAGATATCCACGCTCGCATCGGTGACCTCACCATGGATCAGCAAAGGCATGCCAGCCTCGGCCATGGTCTCCAGCACGGGAGTTACCTTCTCGATTGCGGTGACGCCGTTTTCGGAATTGGTGGTCGCCCCAGCCGGGTAGTATTTCACCGCCATGACCTGACCACTGGCCTTGGCCGTGATGATTTCCTGCGGCGTCATGCCATCGGTGAGATAGAGCGTCATCAAAGGTTCGAATTGCACGCCCTCTGGAACTGCCGCAAGAATGCGCTGGCGGTAGGCCAGTGCGCTGGCCGTGTCGATTACCGGTGGTTTCAGGTTGGGCATGACGATGGCGCGGGCAAACTGACGAGCAGTGGCCGCTACCGTGTGTTGCAGGGCGTCGCCATCGCGCAGATGGACGTGCCAGTCGTCGGGCTGTATCAGGGTGATCTTCTTCATGCGGGATTGCTTGCCTTGTGCTGCGGGATTCCGTGGAGGAACCGGATAAAGTTTTCAGATGCGCTGCCGATGTTTGTCTACTGAGGCACTGTCACTCGTGTGCCTGAGTTTTTCTCTTGTGCGCCGATGTCACGGTGCAAAGACGCGGGTTAATGCGTGGACCAGATGCAGAGTATGAAAAACAGCCTGAAGTTTACCTTATCTTTGCTGAGTTTGCTCCCTGTGCCTTGGGCTTATGCCGAGGGGCCAGTGTATGCAGCGAATTTTGGTTCGGCGAAATGGCTGGTTGAAGGGTCCGTGTTCGAATGCAGCATCACCCAGAAAATTCCTAATTATGGTGAGGCCGTCTTCTATCGTCAGGCCGGTGAGGCGGTAATCTTCTACCTGAAGGCTGTCGAGAGCGAAATGGCGGCGGGCAAGGCTTTGCTCAGCTCCGTACCTCCGTCCTGGCGGCAGGGCTTGCCACAGCAGGATATCGCCTATGTGGAAGTGTCGCGCAGCAATCGCCCGGTGAGCCTTGATTCCACGAATACCCGCGTGGTGATGGCGGAACTGTTCAAGGGCATGATGCCGACACTGACCCGCAAGGCCTGGTACAGCGACGACAAGTCGATCCGCGTCGCAGTCTCTCCGGTGAATTTTCAGGGCGCTTACGAGTCCTATCAGGACTGCGTGCTCGATCTGCTGCCTGCCAATTTTTCGCAACTGGAGCGCTCATCGGTGTTCTGGCGTTCCGGACAATTGGCGCTCGATGATGCGGGGCGCGAGTTGCTGGACAACGTGATTGCCTATCTGCGCGCCGACCCGAGCGTGTACTCCATCCAGATCAATGGCTTTACGGATACCGCTGGCACCAGTGGTGAGAATCTGGAGAGTTCGCGTCTGCGAGCCTTCGAAGTGCATAACTATCTGGTAAGCCATGGTGTCAATGAGGCGATGCTGGAGACACGTTACTTCGGCGAGACCGAAGACTATCTGATCGTCCGCAATGAACGCACCGCCGCCGACCGCGACCGCAATCGCCGCGTCACCCTTCTGTTGAGGCGCAACTAGAACACAGCCTGCTCCCCGTCGAAATTCACCGACGATCCCTGTACAATGCCCGCTCTTCGAATTTTCCCCATTCTTCAATGTACAGAAAGTGCAAGGAGTCCTTGATGTCTGCCATCAAAAAAGTCGTGCTCGCCTATTCCGGTGGTCTCGATACCTCCGTCATCGCCAAGTGGCTGATGGAAACCTACCATTGCGAAGTCGTGACCTTTACCGCCGATCTGGGACAGGGTGAGGAGCTGGAGCCAGCGCGTGCGAAGGCGCAGGCCATGGGCATCAAGGAAATCTACATCGACGATCTGCGCGAAGAATTCGTGCGCGATTTCGTATTCCCGATGTTTCGCGCCAACGCTATTTATGAGGGCGAGTACCTGCTCGGCACCTCTATCGCCCGTCCGCTGATCGCCAAGCGTCTGATCGAGATTGCCAACGAAACCGGAGCCGATGCGATCTCCCACGGAGCCACCGGCAAGGGTAACGATCAGGTACGTTTCGAACTCGGCGCCTATGCGCTCAAGCCCGGTGTGAAAGTGATTGCGCCCTGGCGTGAATGGGACCTGACTTCCCGGGACACGCTGATGGCCTATTGCGAGAAGCACGGCATTGCGGTGGAGAAGAAGCGTGGTACCAAGTCGCCCTATTCAATGGACGCCAACCTGCTGCACATTTCCTATGAAGGCGATCTGCTGGAAGATCCACGCTCCGAGCCGGAAGAAGACATGTGGTTGTGGACAGTGTCACCCGAAGATGCGCCGGATACTCCGACGTACATCGATCTGGAATATGTGAAGGGCGACATCGTGGCGATCAATGGTGAAAAGATGTCACCGGCCACCATTCTGGCAACACTGAACAAGATTGCCGGTGCAAACGGCATCGGACGTCTGGACCTGGTCGAGAATCGCTACGTGGGCATGAAGTCACGCGGCTGCTATGAGACTCCCGGCGGCACGGTGATGTTGAAGGCGCACCGCGCCATCGAATCGCTGACGCTGGATCGCGAAATCGCGCACCTGAAAGATGAGTTGATGCCGCGTTATGCGTCGCTGATTTACAACGGTTACTGGTGGTCGCCTGAGCGTCTGGCGCTGCAGCAGATGATCGATTATTCGCAGCAGTTCGTGAACGGCAAGGTGCGTCTGAAGTTGTACAAGGGCAACGTGATTCTGGCAGGACGTGAGTCGGCGGATTCGTTGTTCGATATGAAGATCGCAACCTTCGAAGATGACGCGGGTGCGTACAATCAGGCAGATGCGGGTGGCTTCATCAAGTTGAATGCTTTGCGTATGAGAATTGCGGCTAACAAAGGGCGCAAGTTTAGTTGATTGTTTTTGGTGCTCCTTGTGCCGAGCTGTGGTGCGGGGAGTTCAGCTGACGGACACGCCGTGAACCCATCCATGGGGGCTCGGCTGCCGCCATCCCTGGCGGCAGACGGTCCGTCAGCTGAACCCCCTGCACCACCGCTCTACCTTCTGTAGTACGTCCGAAAACCCTGACGCATTTCTTGTGCGTCGAAGCTGCAATTTCTGCAGATTTCCTCACATCCAATATGTGGCACACCCCCATCG
>JAURWS010000034.1 GCA_030654835.1 Gammaproteobacteria bacterium
ACACCACAGCTCTGACTTTGGTGGTGACTCACAGATCTGAAATTCAGCACTCGCACTTGGGGTTGCCATTGGGTACGCGTAGCACTGTGCTTCGGAAGCGGGTTGGAGGCAGGCCCGGCGGTGACCGTCTTGAGCCATGGATGGCGAAAGCGAGCCCCCACGGATGGGTTTACGGCGTGTCCTGGTCGGCCCACCCCCACCACCCGCCTCGGGCTACGAAGCACTAACCAATCTCATTAAAAGCCACATCACAACAACGACCTCATCATCAAAAAGAACTCGTTGAACAGGGACTCCGCTGAGCCTAGGAAAGTCCCCATCGTCATCCAGATGATGAACAACCCCAGCATCAACGCGATTGGAAATCCCAGTGCGAAAATGTTCATCTGCGGCGCCGCCCGCGTCATGATGCCGAACGCAAAATTCGTGATCAGCAGCGCCGTCAACGCTGGCAGCGCCAACACAATGGCGCTCGAAAACACCCAGCTCAACGTGCGCACGATCTGCATCAGAATCTCACCGCTGAAACCTGCGGTCCCCACTGGCAACACCGCGAAACTTTCCACCAATACTTCGAGCATCACCAGATGCCCGTCGAAGGCGATGAACAGCAACATCACCAGCATCAGATACACGGTACTGACAATCGCCACGCTCACGCCGTTCGATGGATCCACCATGGACGCAAAGCCCAGGCCCATCTGCATCGCAATCAATTGCCCCGCCAGCACGAACACCTGAAACAGCAACTGCATGAAGAAACCCAGCGCCAGACCGATCACCAATTGTTGAGTGACAATCAGCACCATCTGCACCGAGAGGCCATCGACCTGCGGCACCGCCGGCAGCAGCGGGGCGATCAGCACGGTGACTGCCACCGCTAGAATCAGGCGCACGCGCATAGGGACCAATTGAGTGCCGATCAACGGCGCCGCCATGAAGAAGCCCATCACGCGGAACAGCGGCCACAGGAAACTGCCGAGCAACGCGCCGACCTCTTCCGCACTGAATGTCAGCGTCTCCATGGGCCTGTGCCTCAGCCCACCAGAAACGGAATGCTGGTGATCAGTTGCTCGGTAAATTCCATCACCTTGCGAAGTAACCACGGGCCAGCCAGCATCACAGCGAACAACGTGGTGAGCAGACGCGGCAGAAAACTCAGGGTTTGTTCGTTGATCTGCGTGGCTGCCTGGAAGGTGCTCACCAACAGACCGACCACCAGACTCGGCATCACGATCACCGTCACCATCACCACGATCAGAAACATCGCCTCGCGCCACAGCGTCACTACAGTATCGGGAGTCATATCATCAGGTTCCAAAACTCGCTGCCAAAGTGCCGATCACCATGGCCCAGCCGTCTACCAACACAAACAGCATGATCTTGAAGGGCAGCGAGATGATGATGGGCGAGAGCATCATCATGCCCATCGCCATCAGCACACTCGCCACCACCAGGTCGATCACCAGAAAGGGAATGAACAGCATGAAGCCGATCTGAAAAGCCGTCTTCAATTCGCTGGTGACGAAGGCCGGCACCAGCACCGTGAAGGGAATCTCCTGCTGGTTTGCCACTGGTGTCGCCGCGCCCAGTTCCATGAACAGGGCCAGGTCTGATTCACGCGTCTGCGCCATCATGAATTCGCGAATGGGCAGCTCGGCCTCGGCGAGCGCCTGCCCTGCCGTCAATTGTTCACTCAGATAAGGTTGCAGCGCGCGCACGTTCACCTGATCCAGCACCGGGGTCATGATGAACAGCGACAGGAACAGCGCGAGGCCGAGCAGAATCTGATTCGAGGGCGTCTGCTGCAGACCAAGCGCCTGGCGCAGAATGGCGAACACCACCAGGATGCGCGTGAAAGAGGTCATCATCATGAGCAGCGCTGGCAGCAGCGTCAGCGCCGTCATCAGCATCAGAATCTGCAGGCTGACGGTGTAGTTCAGTGAGCCATCGGGCTGCGTGGTGACGGTCATCGCCGGCACGCCAAGGCCGGTGCTCGATTCCAGCATCTGCAGCGCGCGCTCCGGTCCGGTCACGGCGGTTGTGGCGCTGATGTTGGTGCTGGTGTTGAGAGGATCATCACCTGCGGGGACGACCTGCGCGTATGCAGGAAGTGCGATCAAGAGCGCCATCAAGAGTACAGCCAAGAGCGCAAACTGCAAGGCAAGGCGATTCAGGAAGACTCTCACTGGCGCTGATCCCTGTTGATGAAACTCTGCAGTCTGGAGGCGAAATCCCCGGCGGCGATACCAGCGCCCTTCTCGGCGTCATGCAAAGGGGGCAGGACGTTCTCTTCGAAGACATGCAGCGTGTTGATCTGCCCGGGACACAGCCCGACCAGAATCTGTTTGTCGCCCACCTCCAGCAACGCGATGCGTTCACGATTGCCCACCGAGATCACGCTGCGTACACGAATCGCACTGGCCGTCGTCAGCACAGTGCCGTTGAGACGCCGAAAGCCCCATGCACACAGCAGGATGACGCCGATGACCACTGCGAGCCACAGCATCATCTCCAGCGCTGCGCCGAAGCCCAGCGGGCCGGAGGCTTGTTCGCCTGCGGCTGCTGCGGCGGTGGCTGTGACGGCGGCAGCTGTGACTAGGACGTATGTCATGTTGATCTCGAGGGGTTCATCGCGAGCGAGGCTCGCTCCCACATTGGGGTTAGCGGAGTTTTTTGATGCGTTCCGAGGGGCTGATGACATCGGTCATGCGAATGCCGAACTTGTCGTTCACCACCACGACCTCGCCGTGTGCAATCAAGGTGCCGTTGACCAGCACATTCAACGGCTCCCCCGCAAGGCGGTCCAGCTCGATCACCGAGCCTTGGTTGAGCTGCAACAGATTGCGGATGGTGATGGAGGTACTGCCCACTTCCATGGAAATCTGTACCGGGATATCCAGAATGACATCCAGGTCCGGGCTCGCTGCCGCCGCACGTGGTTGTTGCGTCAGCGCACTGGTCTCTCCCGCAGCCGACTCATCCTCGGCCATCGCCGCAGCCCATTCGTCCGCAATTTCCTGGTCTGACTTGCCGCCAGTCACTCGTTCATCCGCCATGCTGCTTCCCCTTGATCAGAGCCTGATTCTTGTTTCTGTAAACGCTTTTAATTTTCAGCGCGAGATTGCCATTCGAGATACCGAGATGGGTATGGAACATGGGCACACCGTTGGCCCGGAGCACGATCGTCTCTGGCATTTCCACCGGTATCACGTCACCGGCCTCCAGATCGACCACGTCGCGCAACGTGATTTCTTTATCGAAAATGTTGCAGCCAAATTCCACGCTGGCATCCATGATGTCTTCGCGCAGCGCGCGGCCCCAGCGCTCATCGTGTTCATCCACGTCGCTCTGCATACCGGCATCCAGCAGCTCGCGGATCGGCTCGATCATCGCATAAGGCATGGTGATGTGAAGGTCACCGCCACCGCCGTCGAGCTCGATGTGAAACGTGCTGATCACGACCACTTCACTCGGGCTGACGATGTTCGCCATGGAGGGATTGACCTCGGAGCGCAGGTGATCGAATTCCAACTTGTAAACATTACGCCAGGCCTCGGCGAGATCCACGAACGCCTGATTGAGCACCATCTGCACGACGCGCAATTCGGTCGGCGTAAATTCGCGGCCTTCGATCTTGGCGTGACGGCCGTCGCCGCCGAAGAAGTTATCCACCAGCTTGAATACCAGTTTGGCGTCCAGCACGAACAGCGCAGTGCCTCGCAGCGGACGAAACTTCACGAGATTGAGACTGGTGGGCACATAGAGCGTGTGCAGATATTCACCGAACTTGCTGATCTGCACGCCGCCGATGGAGACATCCGCGCTACGCCGCAACAGGTTGAAGAGACTGATGCGGGTATAGCGGGCGAAGCGCTCGTTGATCATCTCCAGCGTCGGCATCCGGCCGCGCACGATGCGGTCCTGGCTAGTCAGGTCGTAGGACTTGACGCCCAGCGCATCCATTTCGACGTCCATCTCGACGTTGCCATCGTCCACGCCGTGCAACAGCGCATCGATCTCGTCTTGTGATAACAGGTCTTGCATGGTCTACACCGTTTCGTTGCTTTTTTTGAAGAGCTTTTAGAAGAGCTTTGAAGAGCCTAAGCGGCTATTGCATGACAAACGCCGTGAACAACACTTCCTCAATGCCTTCGCTGCCGTATTCCCGGATGAGCACGTCCTGAATCTCGCGCGTCACCAACTGCCGCAACGGCTCGATGCCGGTCGCGGGCGATTCCGCCACTGAGAGCATCTGCGCGCTGAACAAGTTGATGAGGTTGTGACGGATCGCCGGCATGTGCTCGGTGACAGCGGCCAGGCCTTCGGGATCACGAGACATCACCGTGAGGCTGGCTTGCAGGAAGCGCTGCTTCCCCTGATAGGGGAAGTTGATGATGAAGGCGGGTTCGAGCGCCAGGTATTCGATGGGGGCATCGGCGTCGACGTGCTCTGCGACAGTTTCGGCATGGGCTTCGGCACCCTCGGCATGGGCTTCAGCACCCTCGGCACCCTCAGCAGTTTCGGTGGCGGGGGCCGGTTGCAGCAGGAAGAACCAGGCGCCGGCGCCACCGAGTGCAAGCACCAGGACGGCTGCGGCGATAATCAGGGGTTTCTTGCTTTTCTTGCCAGGCAAGGCGGCAGGGGTCTGCGCCTCGTCATCGTTCATTCGATCGTTTGCTGCCATATCTCCACCGTCAAAAAAACTGTTCCTGACGGTGATATAGCAAAGGGTGTGCCAGTGATGGGTGTTTTTTGGTATTTGGATCAGTGGTAGGAGTCAGGGTTCGCGGGGGTGGCTGGTCGGACACGCCCGTGAATACATCCTTGTAGGGCTCGATCGCGCCATCCATGGCGCTCAATGCCCCTGCCGCTCCACCCCTCCCGCCAAGTCTCTACCGCTGTGCCGCGTCCGGCGACGAATAGCTGACGCCAGCGCGTCTGCTGGTTGCTGGCTGGAGGGCGGACTCTGCCCTTCGCCCCGCAGTGATGGGTGTTCGCCGCCGCATGGCACAGTCCAGCCGGAGTCAGGGTTCGCGGGGGTGGCAGGTCGGACCGTTGAGCGCCATGGATGGCGCGATCGAGCCCTACAAGGATGTATTCACGGGCGTGTCCGACCAGCCACCCCCGCG
>JAURWS010000051.1 GCA_030654835.1 Gammaproteobacteria bacterium
CGAATGCTCGCATCTCCCCACCCCAAGTCTCGGCACACACACGCGTCAGAGCCGCTGTCAGTGTCGTCTTGCCATGGTCTACGTGGCCGATCGTACCGACGTTCACGTGTGTCTTTTTTCTCTCAAACTTACCTTTAGCCATTTTGATCGCCTCTATTAATTTCACTCTCGCCCACGACAGCACTGTCTACGAACGGCGCACACTACAACTCGCCTCAAACCCGCAACCTCTTTAGATTAACGCAGGCATCCGATCAGCAAACCACACACCCCGCAGCGCCCTCAGCACAATAGTATGAAAGCCGCAAACTTGGTGCTCACATCCGGATTTGAACCGGAGACCTCTTCATTACCAATGAAGTGCTCTACCTCTGAGCTATGCGAGCCAGACACTAGTAATAAACAGTCCGAGCATTATGTCCAATTCCCGAGCCCCCCCCCAGCACCAGCAACAAACACCAGAGAACCTAACTCCCTCGAAACTAGTTTTTATATTCGATTACAACACATATAAACCACAAACATTCCAGCCTACAAGCAACCCAACCTTAAACTGGAGCGGGTAGCGGGAATCGAACCCGCGTAACCAGCTTGGAAGGCTGGTGTTCTACCGCTGAACTATACCCGCCACGGCCTGATGCCCAGCTATAAGTTGCCTCTAGGTGGTGGAGGGGGGTGGATTCGAACCACCGAAGCTCGCGCGTCAGATTTACAGTCTGATCCCTTTAGCCACTCGGGAACCCCTCCTGCAAGAGCCCCAGAGCACTATTTGAACTTGGGTGTCTTATTCAGAGGCGGCATTTTATGGGAATTAGATTCCTTGTGCAATCGTTTCACAGAGTTTTTCTACCGCCTGCAAATAGGGCCGTGTACGCTGAATCTCCACCCAATATCCTTGAAATATCGCTTCTGACTCCAACTCTCCAATCAGGACTTTCAACTCTTGTCGAGTGTTCTGAACCTCCTTAACCATTACGTCATATCCGATATTTTCAAGCTGCAATTTCACATTCGCCGCATTCGCCTGCTCAGAAAACAACCCCAGAGCAATACCATTCGCCAACTCTCCTTGTGGTATCAGGAAACTATCAATCACAACATTGTTCGCAGCAAGAGCCGCTCCAAGCTGCTCAATTGCATCTACTGCCGCCTCCCTGCCCTCGAACGGGGGAAGATAGACTCGATACTGAGACTTGGCTGCCAGCTGTCGCACATCCAACGCAGCTCTAATCTTGGCAGCATTAGCGGCAATGAAATCATTGGCGTCCTCTAGACTTTCAAACCCCCCTACCTCAGCACAAAACGGGCGAGGCGAAAGCTCAATAGATTGACTACTCCCCGGAAATAGATCACCAGCTCTCGAATTGCCAAGGCCCCGAGGATATGAAAGTAACTGACTGGGATCTACTTCAGATATCAGCTGCACTTTTGAGGCGCTCTCTTCTCCAGTAAGCAAATTGTCATCCTCTGCAACCTCAACCTTCAACGCAAATGCCAATCCAACGTAGAGAATATTCGCCAACAGCAAGCCCAAGAGCAGTCCGCGCATTATTCAAAACCTCTTTGCACCGTTGCTAATTTATGGCAAAGCATATGCGAGCCCATTAAGTACCAAGTCTGGAACCACCCGGTGCTCAATCTGCCGCGCTATCAATAGCTGTGATAGTAGATATGCATCGCCTCCAGTCAAATACAATTGGCCGCAGCCTCGAGATTCGCAAGTAATCCAATCTGATACCATGGAAACTATGCCATTTTGCACTGCGAAATTTGTGGAAACCCCAAGCGATACGTCAGACCAACTTGGTGCTGCAGATAACCGAATGCTAGTTGACTCCTCCAGCGTACGCCTTTGGAGCGACATGCCCGGCACTATATACCCACCCTCGTGACGTCCAGTCTCAGCTACAACGTCCACCGTAATTGCAGTTCCCGCATCCACGATACAGCACGCAGCTCTGCAATCATTATACGCGGCAAGCATTGCCACCCATCTATCAACCCCAAGAGACGCTGGTATCTCGTATCCATTCAAGACTCCCGAACTCGCGGGATTTGAAGCAGCAAACTCCGGCAACATTCCCCAAATCAGCATAGTCTCTTCGCGCAATTTGGCTTCAAATTCAGGACCGCATACGCTTACAACACGGACTCTTGCGGGACGCTCACAATCCTTGGGGATACCGATGGATTGGAAGTTAGCCCCCAAACCATGCCCACTCCTGACGATTTCTCCATTCCCTGAAAGAAGCCGCCACTTGACCCGGGAATTACCAGCATCCACCTCAAGAATCACGACAAACATCCCCCGACATCGGGCGCATGGAAGGCATCAGCTCCCCTCCCGCCATTACTTTCAAGCCATTCATCGTTTCAAGAAGCAAGGCACCAGTATCGCTCACCCCCAAAACCCTACCTTGAGTCACATTACTGCCAGCTCGAACCTCGACCATGACATTTCTAAACACATCCAAGCTATCCCAATATGCATGTAACGGCGCAAAGCCGGAAACTGTAAACTCCTCTAGCCCGAGAGAAAGCTGCCTCATCAAGCTCGCAATAATCCTATTGCGGTCTGGGCGGCCATGAAAATGCAAAGATAAGTCTGTGTACGGCTGATCGATTAAGACGCTCACTGACTTCGGCATCTTTATATTGAGCCCCAACCCTATTACAACCTTGCAAGGACCTGCCAAATCACCGCAAACCTCCAGAAGAATACCGGCCAACTTCCGCCCGCCAAGAAGAATGTCATTAGGCCACTTTACGCCCAAACCATTTACGCCTTCCAATTCAAGCGCCTGGACCACGTGTAGTGCCACCGCCAAGCTAAGCCCCTCCAAGGCAGCAATACCCGCCTGAAATGAAGCCACCATGGAGAAATAGATATTCGCCCCCAATGGACTGACCCAGACACGCCCCCTTCTCCCGCGCCCTTGAGCCTGGTGCTCCGCAAGAATCACGTAGCGGTCAGCGCCCTCGTGAGCCAAGCGCATGGCTTCCGCATTTGTCGAGCCTACCGTAAACAGCACCTCAATGCAGTCTTCCCATCCTTCTGACGCTCCTCCTAAGAGGGCAAGAATTGTGTCTCTTGCGAGGAGATCGAATATTTCTGGCAATCTGTACCCCTTACCAGTTACGGAATGCACTTCGACGCCCAGCTCTCGCAGTCGCTCAACCTGCTTCCATACTGCGGACCGACTTAAGCATAGATTCGCGCCCAACTGCTCACCAGAGTGAAACTGCCCGTCAGAAAGAGCTCGCAATAGCGGAAGCAGATCCATAAAACATGACCAATAGGTGGAGGGCTAGCGTGTATGCTCATGCTAGAGCCTGGAAAATGGAAAGCGGATTGTACAATCGATGACTGGAAAGAGAAATCTCGGACTAACTGCAACAGTCTGAACTACCTTCGAAAGGCCTCCGCCACCACATGCGCACTATGGAGCACCGGCTGAAGCAGTCTCGCCTACACGCATCCAAACAATAAACATCTCATCCCAAACTTGATCCCCCCACCGGACTTCCTGAGCCGGATTGGGATTCAATAAATTCGACGCTGAGTTGTCAAAGACACCTTCAGCTTGAATAAGCGTGCCTGCTGGTAGAAATATCGGCTCGCGCAATCTGTAAACCATCTGCCAATTGTGCTGAAAATTGGGGATTGACAATAACTCCTCTACTCGACCATCGGGGTACTGCGCGCTGTAGCTGACACGCTTCCCTCTATAATGCATGTGAGGAGCTAAATTATACAGGAGGGAGTCTTTCTCAATCGTCGCCGACGCCATTACAGGATAGTCGGAGACCCCTGGCGGAATCACAAACTCGCCAT
This sequence comes from Gammaproteobacteria bacterium, assembly GCA_030654835.1. Classification (GTDB taxonomy): domain Bacteria; phylum Pseudomonadota; class Gammaproteobacteria; order Pseudomonadales; family Pseudohongiellaceae; genus UBA5078. Next base: position 3,836 of record JAURWS010000051.1, read on the forward strand.
TCATAACGGCTGTTCGAGACAATAGGTATTTAGGCTCACTATCGTGAAAATATAGGCCTATGCGCGTTGCATCTCTCACCGGCTTACCGATGGTCGTGTAGTGTAACTGCAACATAAACCGCATCCCCTTCTCAAGGAGTATCCCAGTATTCTCGTCAAATTCCACATGGTCTCGCCCCGGGGCATAACTCCCAAAGTTGGTCCTACTGCCCCCTAGACTCGCATTCTGTTTCTGCTGCCTCTCGTCCTGAGTGTAAGCAATTACGTGATGCAGCACAGACTTGTCGCCAATATCAAACTCATAAGCGCGGACCCATTGATCCTGCTCAAGACCTATATCAACCGGGATGAACTTATAATCAAGCACTCCATTCGCAGGGATGTCCTGAGCTGGAATTTCTATAATTAAATCTGGTTCGCCGAGCGCCCAATCCGATTGAGGGATAAGAGGTGCCGCTAATGGGTCGACCTCACTATCACGAGGAGCCCCTTCATTTATCCAGCTCACAAGAATAATTTTCTCGGCATCTGTAATGAAGTGGACATCAACAAACCTCTCAAGATACTCATCGTCTATCTGCCCTGGCGGCATTCGCAGCGTCAAGATCGTTTCGCGAATCATCTCCCCCCAGCCACGGACCATCTCGTAGCTGCTCATTGCCCAAGGAGCCACTCCGCCTGCCCGATGGCAGATGACGCAGCGTTTTTGAAGAATAGGCACCACATCATTCACGTAAGAAATGCCAAGGCTCTTGATCTCAAACATCTTTGAATATGAAACTTTATCGCCCTTGGTCCACTCAACATCCGAAATTACCGACGCACCAATTAGCACGGCAGAAAGCACCTCCTCAAGATAGTTCCTCCCGAGAGCGCTTTGCTCACCAAGCGCTCTGCTATCGATTGCACCTCTGTAAATGAGACTCATACGTCGGGGATCTATTACTAGTACTTCGCCAGTTGATCTCACCCCCAAAGATTGAGAGACAAGCTGAGATCGATCCATTAGCACTGGAACTAAATTCCCTATTGGATCCAGCTTTTCACTTACGGATTTGCGAGTATCTTCAGGAAACGGATTAAGCATAAGAAACTCAATTCCGCGAGCCTCATACTTCTCCTGTAATATATTGAGCTTGGGAATTGCATCTGAGGACAACGAACAATTATTACCATAGACATAGAGCACTATTGCTCGACTTTCCGAAAAGCGACTTAGCTGATGGAAATAGCCTTTATGATCCAGCAATGAAAAATCTCCCACATCTCGGGAGTCTTCAGCGACCGTTACTTCAAGACTGAGGAAAAAGAAGAGTATTAATATGACTTGCTTCATTGTGAGCAATCCGGCCGGGCCATTGGGTAGCCCGCCAATTATAAGACATCAATGCAGCCCCCCCCCATTTAATCGATGGAAAGATTGCAATACTTTGCAACAGTTCAACGAGTTGAGGATGCACAGTTTGCAGCTCATTGCTAAAAACTGAACAGCGGCCCTCTTGCGTGAAGGCCACCGTAAAACCTGATACATATATATAAACTTGGGCTATCACTCAGCTTCGTAATATGTCCAATACCCCATGAACATTTCCTCCCAGCTCTGCAACCCAAACCTTACCTGCTTATCGGGATCAGGGTTCGCAGTATTGTATTCAGAGTTGTCGAACGCCCCGGATACCAGAAGTTTAGTTCCTGCAGGAAGGTATTTGTGCTCTTCTAGCTGATAAGTGGGCTGCCAAGCGTAGCTATAGTTTGGCACACTCAACAGATTTTCAACTGTTCCGTCAGGATATTCGGCAGAAAACTTCATATCCTTACCGCGGAAATGCATATGGGCGCGCAACCCATTTACTACTATTGGCTTATCGATGGTGTAAGTGCCTCGAACCTCATGATTTACAGCGTGCGGGGGTATTACAAACATTCCAGATACGGCACGGGTGAAGTTTTCGTGGGCTGGTTTTTCATCGTAAAAGTACATGCCAAGCGTTGTTTGATCACTCGTAGCCCTACCATTCGTAGTAAAATGGAACTGCATGGAAAGTTTATGCCCTGCAGGAATGAGAACTCCTGTGTCTTCGGGAAAGACCATTGCCTCGACCTTGCCCGGGGCATACCCTTCGAGAAATCGACCTACCGTAGAGACTTGTGTCGACTCACCGCCATTAAAATCTTCGCGAGGGGCCGTGACATATGTGAGGAGATGATGAAGTACTGTCTCGTCGCCCGGGATAAATTGTACTGCTCTTACCCACTTGTCTTCAGTGAAAGGTAGTTCCACATCCACATTTATATAGTCCAGAACTCCGGTTGCGGGAATCTCCTGCAGAGGCGAAGAAACGACAAAATCTGGCTCCCCGAGCTGCCACGACTTAACGTCCGCATACTCTAAATTACTCAAAGGATCGACAGAAAAGACCCCTTTAGGAGCACCAGCGTCAATCCAATGCACTAGCGTCTTCAATTCCTCATCGGAAATGTAATTGGCATTTTCGAAATGCCCAATATTGGGATCAACTTGCATTGGAGGCATGCGCTTGGTCAAGAGGACTTCCCGAATCATCGGTGACCAGCCTTGAAGCATCAGATGACTGTTCATCGCAAATGGGCCAATCCCCCCTTCTCTATGACATTCGGCACAATTCTCTATGATGATTGGCGCAATTTCTGTAGCATAATCCGGCACGTTAGATGCCCGCATTGAGCCATCGACTATGTTCAAATCGCAACCTGCGACCTCCATTGCCATCGTATCCTGCTCTGTACCATTCAACTCGTTGTTCAATACAGTAACGAGATGCTCATGAACTGGCCCTCTATACAGGACGGTTAGGTCTTCCGGATCCAGCACCAACACCTCGCCGGCCTTTTTGATACTTAGCGTGTCGGCAACAAGTTGGCTGCTATCTAGCATAATGGGAAAATCGAGATTCTGCGCTTTCGAAGCTTCACGTATGGAAGCGAGATCGTCTTTAGCGGAGTTAATCATTAAAAACGCAACATTCTTTGCTTCCCACTGAGAGCGCATCTCTCGTAATTCGGAAACAGCCTCGGCTGAGCCTGAGCAACTATTAGCCTGAGAGAAGAGAATAATGGCGTCTTTATGCTTATACCTACTGAACTGATGAAAATCGCCGTTCTGGTCTAGCAACGCAAAATCACCGACCCGTTCAGGTGCAGCATAGACTGCAGAACAGATTGCAAGAGTACTCAGCAGTGCAGCAATACAACAATTTTTTAACATAACAAATACCCCAGTTAATGCGCCTTTAATTTCAAATCCCCCCACTAACCCTGAAAACATGACAAGTAGTTCAGGGGCCAAAATTGCCGATCCAACTGCCGTCAGATCAAATCGCACTAAACTCAACAATCAATCCAACTCTTTCCTCGGTAGAATAACGACGAGCGTGAATAGCGGCCAAAGCAAAATACCATCCTCCGAATAAACACCCTGATCGCTGAAGGCCGCAATAATGGCTCTGGAACGCCACGCAAATCACCGCAGCATTCTAGCAAAGAGAAAGAAGACACAGACTCTTAATCGACAGATAACCCCCTGGAACAGTTTGAATGCTGCTACCACTGCTCGGAACGAGCCTTCTCAACTAAAAAACTCAAAAAATCGCCCCCCCCCCACGTGATATACATACCGAATTATCACATTACCTTAGCCGCGTTCACCACTAACCAATCGACGTTAGCGGACAGCAAGGGAGACCAAAGAGACAATAGGATGTCAATGCAGGGCTGTAATCAAGAGAACCAATAACCAAAGATAACTCACGCACAGCTACAGCAGAATGCGCGGCGAGCAGCGGAACGCTGATCTGCTAACTAAGAGCGCCCCTACGAATCAGATCTCCCCGGCCGATACCGGCAGCGAGGTAGCAAAATACTTAGTGAAGAGGGTATTCATGGCCCAAAGTACAGCTGCAGCCACAATGATCAGCATACCCCACTGCCACAACCCCGCATAAAAGTCAGAATTCATAATGGGCATCCTTATGTCGTAATCCATCAAGGCGCTCCAGCGCTCAGCCATCCAATGCCACGCAGTATGAGCAACCAATGCAGACAACAATATAATCCCCACCTTCTCCGCAACTACGTACTTAAAGAGAATCCGAAGCACCGGCACCACCAGCACCAATACCAACAATTGCCCGAACTCTACACCTACGTTAAATGAAAGAAGTGCGGTAATTAAATGCGTCCCAGCGAACTGCATGCTTTCAGTGAGTAGAAATGAGAAACCAAAGCCGTGAATCAAACCAAACCCAAATGTAACCAGCCAGCGATTCTCCTGCTTAAATCCGACTATATTTTCAAATGCCATATAGACAATAGATAAGGCAATCAGTGTCTCGATCAATGGAGGGAACCATAGCACTGAGGGAAGCACTCCAAACACCGACGCAATTAATGTTATTGAGTGTGCAATCGTAAATGAAGTAATGACTGGCACTAACGCCCGCACGCTTCTGATGGGAATAAGCAAGCAGAGCAGGAAAAGCAAGTGATCCATGCCTGCCAATATATGCTTAAACCCTAACTCGACAAACCGCCACGAAGCCTGAAACCAACTAGGGTCAAGAAATACCAAGCCTGGATTTCCAACGAAGCTAAAGGGACGCTCTGCTCCACTAGGCAGAACGAAGCGCAGTACAGTATTCGTTTCCACCCCCAACCCTGCGAAACGTGCGTCTACAGAAAACCGTGATTCAGATGAACGAATCGGATAAGTAACGAGAACATCCAGCATCCCCTGACGCCAGTAAAGATCTACGCTATCGTCAAGCCTGTCCTTATTTATATTCCTAACGGCTTGATCATAGCTATTAAAAGACCTATCCGACGGCAAAGATACTCTCACACGCGCCAAGGATTTTTCTTCGAGCATCCGATCATCTTCAAAAAATTGAAGTGCATTAAGTATATAGACGTTCGTTGCAGTCTCCAGCGCGCTATCCGCTTCCGAAAAAATCAACGATCCCGGCACGCCGCGAGTTGGAAAGTCGACCTCTCCCAGAGCATCCATTGGCACCCTTAATAGCACTGTTAAAGTGTTTCCTTCAGGCTTTATATAAGCTTGGACAGCTACCGAGAGAGGGACATCATCGGCATGAGATACCTCAGAAAGGGCAGCAAATAAGACTGATAGAACGATTACATAGAGCAACGCTCCGCAAAAACGCCTCAGCACCCCAACGCCATTAGTCATCCCTAATAAAAAACCACTGAAACTCAGTTTGTATCCATTAATGCTCAAAACCTGTACCTCTACTCTAAGAGCTGCGTAACCGCTGAAACCCGCCTATTGAGGAGGCGCACCGGGCAAGCTAAATTTTGTCTTTTAGGACGCTGTAAATCGCGGAATGCGAGTATACTGTCGCCGATGAAGTGAGTATACTGCATCCCGGTCTAAAAATAACAAAGCCTCAGTAGAGACTTACCTTGGAGGGAAAAAGAATGACAAGAAACATCAAGTACGCGGCAGGAGCCACATTTGCAGTTGCTCTTACAGCGCTGGGAGTGAGCCAGTCACAACTGCAGGAACCAGCTGAAGCCGCCAGTTCAATGGTTATGGCACCAGCTTTTGAAGTTGACCCCTACTGGCCGAAACCACTGCCAAATCAGTGGATTCTTGGCCGAACAATTGGCGTTGACGTTGATGAACGCGACCACGTTTTCATCGTTCACCGAGATCAAGACTCTATGTTTGGCGGCGCCACGGAGATTGGCCTGAAACTCGGCGTGAGCGAATGCTGCACCCCCGCACCTCCTATTATCGAATTTGACCCAGAGGGTAATGTAGTCAATGCATGGGGCGGTCCCGGTGAAGGTTTCACATGGCCTGCCTCGAACCACGGTATAGACGTTGCTCCAAATGGAAACGTATGGATCGGCGGCAACGGTGGCGGCGATTCGCATGTACTGGTCTTCACAGGTGATGGAAAATTCGTCGCCCAGTATGGCGAACCGGGTAATGCTGCAGACAGCACAAGCACAACTCACTTCTCAATGGTGGCAGAACTGACGATCGATGCGGCCGAAAATGAAGTGTACATAGCAGACGGTTATGGCAACAAGCGCGTAGCGGTAATTGACTACAACACTGGCGCATTCAAGCGTTTCTGGGGCGCATATGGCAATGTCCCAGTAGATGGTCGCGTTGAATACACTCCAGGCGCACCGCTGCCACAGCAGTTCCGAGGCCCTGTACATTGCGCGATCCCAGCGAACGATGGCTTAGTTTATGTGTGTGACCGCGGTACTGACCGCATCCAAGTGTTCCGCAAGGATGGCACTTTCGTGAAGGAAGCTCAGATTGCACCACAGACTCTTAACCAAGGATCTACTTGGGATATCGACTTCTCCAAAGACGCCGAGCAGAAGTACCTTTATTTGGCTGATGGGCAGAACTTCAAGGTATACATCATTGAGCGCGATACGCTGGAAGTATTGACTAGCTTTGGCCACGGCGGCCGAGGCCCAGGTCAGTTCTATGCCCCTCACAGCATCTCCGTGGATTCTGATGGCAGCATCTATACCACCGAGACCTACGAAGGCAAGCGTGTACAGAAGTTTGTTTATCAAGGCATTAAGGAACTTCCGCGCACTAATCAAGGGGCTCCTTGGCCTGCAGACAAGCTGTAATTGACTGCTTAGCTTCAGCTTAGCACTTGCACAGAAAGCCACCGGCAGGAAGTCTACTGTCGGTGGCTTTTTTGTTTCGGAATATTGAATAGAAACTCCAAATAGATTAAGTTTGAATCAGCTCTCGGCCCCCTTGAGAAGCGCAGCCCAACACATGTAGGAGTATGTATGAAAGTACGTGGTTTCATCCTCGCTGTACCCTTTGTTTGCGTCATCAGTCTCCAAACTTTAACTGTCACTGCAGACGATATCGTGATCAACTATGATTACGCCCAGACACCTCAGGTAGACTTCAGCAAGATGACCAAGGGTCCTCTGAAGGTAGCTCCGTTTGGTGACAAGCGCGCCGTGACTCCAGACGAATCACGGGCTATTTCATCCTCTAGCGCGGAACAACCAATTGCCGATATCGTCAATAATGCGCTTGTGCAAGCATTTGAGGCAGGTGGCGCCACGCTTGTGCAAGACGGGCAGGTGCTCACCCTGGAAGGGGAATTGACCGAATTGCAGGTAACAGCGAAGGATGCTGGGGTTGAGGTAACTATTAGGACTCACGTGATTTTAAAGAGAGGTAGTCAGACCGTTTTTGACAACGTAATTTTCGGCAGGGCATCAGCACCACTGCTGGATGCGGCAGTGAGAGCAACATTGGACAAGCTGGTGAACTCGCTAATCCTTGACGATTATTTTCTGATGGAAGTTATTTGACGTGCAACTTGCACTGACAAGGCAATGTCGAAAGTTCGCATATCAGAATTCGGGACCGCGCTGTGAATATCTGCGAATTTTATGGAATGGTTGGATCGAATATTAGACACCTGCAAACAGCCCCCTTATTAGAAGTAATAAGGTACGCGAGCCGTTCAGTAACCAAGGGCAGGCAGGTCGAGCAGCTATTCCTTGCTGACGACTATCAACGGATACAAAATGAAAGCTAGATAATTCAGTCTTCGCCCAAAGACTCACCGAAGAATATCTAGCGCATAACATCCCTGTTGGTTACTTACTCTTGCAATTGAAGTGCGGCTGGTTTTTTAACTATTGCTGCCAACTAAACCATCTACCCGTAGGCCATTTCCAGCATCTCCAGAACACCGTTTATCTGGATAATCCAATATGCCGCTCCCACTGCGATAATGATTATCGAACTATAGAAAGCGATGAGTTCCAATTTACCGAGTTTGACCTTTTTAAATTTTATTTGATTCTGCATAGCGCAGCCCCTTGACCTTTACCAAATAGATTTCTTTTCAACACTTTGCAATCAGGAAAAGCCTATCCAACGCCCCGTCGCCGCAACCGTGAACCACAACATTAGTGAAGCTACTGCGACTGTCCTCAGCACCAGTGGGCTAATATCGGAATGCTTGCCTCTCAGCAGAGGGCGCTTAATCGCGAATACGAAGACAATCCCAACAAACAGGCTGGACATCTTCGCCCAAAAAAAAGGATTATGGTACATCCGTATGGCAACAGCCGAAGCCATAAATATACCAGTGGCTACGACAATCGATAGTGCCAATTTGAACCATCGATGGGCGTTGTCCACCACCACTTCTGATGGTACATCGCGCAAGACTACATTCAGTAGCCGTAAATCTGTCACTAATACCGTCCCGCCAATCATTGCCAACGACATTAAGTGCAACGACTGCCCAATTGCATAAACACCTCCATAAGACTTCCCTATCTGCCCAAGAAGATTTGTTTCCATCCATTCAAAAAAAGGTAATAAATCCACAGCCCCCCCATAAAGACAATTTCACTTCACCCGACTTCTATTCCGACATACATCCGGCCGCCCAAGCTATCAATTCAGAGTTAACCCGATAACAATCATACCAGTCATACGCAATCAGCCTGCCAGTCGTCACGATCCCGGCCCAAAGCGTCAATGATAATGCCGCTCCATATCGAAGTGATTTAGGTGCTACTGGATCATTATCCCAAGAAGCCACTGCCTGATTCATTCTGCGATGAAAAAGCCAAGCATTTATGCCCGCTGCAATCAGCAGAACAAACTTGATTCTGAACCAAATACTCTGAGTCGTACGCACAGGCACTGCGTAGTAGAGGAGAAGTCCCGTTATAACCATAACAGAAAAACCCAGCATCATAGGACGACTCAGTCGGCTTGCGACAACGGAAGCGGGGATATTAGTCATCGTCAGTCCAAGCATGCGTAGGTCTATTACAAACAGCATGCCGAGGAATATCATCAGGGTAAGCACATGGGTAGATTCAACCCAGTTGTACATATAGTACGACTCGTGTAGAGCAGAGCTCCATGACTGACTATCAAGCCATTCGGCCAAATCTAAAAGGACTTGGTTAAGCAAATCGTTCCCTCCTCCTAAATATGGTCAGCATAAACTCATAAAATAAAATCGTGAGAGTAGTTTCGACGGCACCACCACATCAAACGCAATCTTCAGCGCGGCAAGGGAGATCAGTGTCTATATCCGTGTATAAGAACAAGATAACACAACCCTAACTCCCGCCGACAGCATAAGCATTTCAAATCGTATGAGCCCTACTTCGGACAGACCAAGAGGCAGACCTAACATCCTATCGCCCATGTCACACATGACTAGAATCTGTGTCGCCGACCATTATGGCGAGTATTGCTGCTCGCCACGTTGACATACATCAGCAACTCAGAGGAGCTTTACACCATCAAGCAGGTACAAGCTTAACTGACATTGCCAAACTGCGCAGAACTACTCACTTATGCAACCGCAGATTTACCACCGAAGAGTAAGTGTCTATCGCAATAGACCTCTTGGACATTCAATTCAATCTAGGCAATTTGGCTCCATGATATTGGTCAAGCCAAGCAATACGCCGACAGTACTTGACACGAATACCGATTGCTATACCACATGCTTGGAGAATGAAGTATGTCAGCAACAGTAACGCACAGCAGCTTAAACGTATGCGCACGAAGCGGAGAAGCCATTGATCGAATATGCGGGGGAAAATACTGCAAAAAAGTCCAATCTCCCGAAAATTGAGCGGGCTTCGAGAGATAATTTACGCGTGCGTCAATGGAAGAAGCACTAGGTAATAAACAATAGGAGTCGTTATCCCTCAAAAAGTATGCTTTCCACATCACCCTGTTTTAACTAAAGACGCAGCTGATTTATGAACTCTCCACTAGCAAGCGAAGGCAGCTGACATTACCGCACTGGAGCATTCTCAGGAATGGAATATTGTGTACAGCCACACGACCTTGCTATGATGCCAGCTCGTTTTTCTACAATAAAAACCCTTTAGGGAGAGAACTCTATGTCCTCTGCAATGATAGTAGTCTTTGGCCTGGTCGGCTTCTCATTTGGATGGTTTATTTACTCGCGATTTATAGCAGAGAAAATCTTCAAACTAGATCCAGATTTTGTGACGCCCGCACATGAGGTTAACGATGGCGTGGACTTCGTGCCTACCAACAAATTTGTACTTTGGGGGGCTCATTTCACGTCCGTGGCAGGCGCATCACCAATCGTGGGGCCAGCGATTGCGGTATACTGGGGCTGGGTTCCAGCGATGATTTGGGTCACGCTAGGATCGATATTTTTTGCAGGCGTCCATGATATGGGCGCGTTGTGGGCCAGCAACAGACATAAGGGCCGCTCAATTGGCGCGCTCTCCGAGTCGGTTATAGGCAAACGAACCCGCACTTTGTTCATGATTGTGATATTCCTGCTTTTGCTGATGGTGAACGCAGTATTCGGCTCTATAATAGCCACTGAAATGATTACGTTCCCAACAGCGGTTATCCCTTCCTGGGTCGTAATTCCATTGGCGATCGGTATTGGTGTGTTGATTCGCAAAAATTACAACCTCCTTGTAATCTCGATAATTGGCGTGTCCTTCCTTTACTTCACTGTTTGGGTTGGCAGTGTTGTTCCGATTAATTTCCCAGATGAAATTCTGGGCATAAACAAAACTGCAGCATGGATTTTGATTCTGTTTGCTTATGCCGCAGTTGCATCAATGCTCCCGGTGTGGCTCCTATTGCAACCACGTGACTATATTAATGGCGCGCAGCTCGTTGTCGGCCTTATCCTGCTTTATGTTGCGGTATTTATGTCTGTCCCTGACATCACGGCACCTGCATTTAATGACCAAATGCAGCCGGACACTCCCAACATGTTCCCGCTTCTGTTTATAACAGTGGCCTGCGGAGCTCTTTCAGGATTCCACGGGATAGTGTCCTCAGGGACTACATCAAAACAACTGAACAAAGAGCCAGATGCCCGATTTGTAGGCTATTTGGGCGCGCTTGGTGAAGGTTCACTAGCCCTTATCACCCTCGTGGTAGTAAGTAGCGCAATGTATGCCGCCTCACCAGCAGAATGGCACGTGCTCTACAACAAGTTCAGCACGGGTGGAGCAACAGCATTTATCACCGGAGGCGGAAATCTCCTTACCGACGCTTGGGGGCTGCCAAACGTATTTGCGCAAACCCTTTTAGCAACCATGGTTGTACTATTTGCAAGCACTACAATGGACGCCGGAGTTAGGCTTATGCGTTATATCGTTCAGGAGTGGGGTCAGATTTACAATATCAAGGCTCTCGACAACAACGTTGTCGCAACCTTGCTCTCAGTTGGTTGCTGCTTGGCGCTCGCGTTTGGTGCCGGCGGCTCCACTGGCAGCGGCGGCAATATCATATGGCCACTTTTTGGTGCAACTAACCAAATTCTAGCCAGCCTTACATTACTCGTTCTCTCAATCTTCCTCATAAAGCTCCGAAGGCCTGCGCGCTATACGCTAGTGCCTATGGCGTTCGTAATGTTCATCGCAACCTGGGGATGTGCGGTACAGCTCATGCAATTTTTCAGAGAAGAGCGATGGCTTCTTGTGTTCCTTAGCATAGCTGTACTTGTAGCAAGTGTTATGGTAATCCTTGAGGCGATATCGGTATTTTCTACCCTTAAGCGAGAGAAAGAAGCCTCTGCAAAAAGCTAGCTGTTAAATGTTAATTACTTAAAGGCCTCTGTTCAGTTATGGGCAGGGGCCTTTAATTTTTGGGTTGCACCCCAATTCCACTGGCAGTTTTAAAGCGGTTGAAAACTTTAAATCACTCTTTGTAAGACGTCGCCACATACAAGGATTGTGAAAGAAGTGCTCGGCAGGCAGGCGTCATGTGCGTACATTAGCGTATGGGCTTTGGGGTGTTTTGAGAGATGGGCCCACTTTCTAAAACAACCGCATAAGTGGGTTTGTGCCCTGCTTGGGGCATGATTGCCCCGGGCGTCAGGAGCATATGATGTCCAGAAGACCTCGAAATAACCACTCACCGGCATTCAAGGCCAAAGTGGTGATGGTAGCCCTTAAGGGAGAGAAGACCCTGACGGGGAGTTAGCGCATATGTACGATGTGCGCGCTAATAAGATTACGCAGCGGAAAACCTAACTTCAGAATCAAGCGGCCTTTGGCGGTGAGAGTGATGATGTCGCCCCGCCCGTAGATCTCAAGTTGCTGCATGCCAAGCTCTGTGAGCTGACTCTGGAGAATGTTTTTTTAGAAACGCACTCACTAAAGCAGGATTCCTGAGCGCAAAGAAATGAATGACTCAGCGCATACACACCCCTTAGCAGGTAAGCCAAGCAGCTGGGGCTGAGCCGTAGCAGTGTTTACTATCAGCCACGCGCAGTGAGTGAGGGCAATTTCGCACTAATGGATCGCATCGACAAACTGCATTTAGAATACCCATTTGCTAGAATCAGGGTAAGCGTCCGGCCATTACACCTTGCCAGCCGTTTCCGGCCGCCAGTTGTGTGGCAGTAATTCATTAACGGCACTGGCCTTGTGTGTTGGCAGTCTGGTCAACACGTCTTTCAGATAAGCGTATGGATCGTGTCCGTTCAGTTTGGCCGATTGCCAGTGAATGCGAATGGGTTGGTGCCGGTACGGGATCTCGATGCAAAAACTGCCGGTGCTTACATCCCCTTTGTCAGTGATTTGTTGTCTGACCTTTGTGCCGGGCATCGGCAATGCTACAAAGCCCTGTGTATCAAGAGCATGATTGACAGCACTGAGCTCGCGTATCCACTTGCGTACCATGTTCGCATTCAGACCATGCTCCAGCGCGATACCAGCCACGGATGCTCCGACCTGGCTACAGGCGGTCACCACCTGGTTTTTGAACTGCACCGAATGACGTTGCCGCTTGCGCGGTTTATTGATTCGGAAATGCTTTTTGATTCAACAGCTGAATATTGCATTGAGATAAATTTTGGCTAATTCATTATGACGCAGCGTCTCAATTAATTGAGTGCGCAAATGAATTATCAATAGCAAGAATTTCATGCAGTGCCTGCTCTTGCT
>JAURWS010000052.1 GCA_030654835.1 Gammaproteobacteria bacterium
GCGTATTTCCATGATGAGACATTCGCGTAAATATAATGTGTGGCGTTGGCCGATCTCAAGTTTTGGTCTCCTTACTATTGGTGTTGAATCCATATAATCACAGTTATGCGACAAAATATGCGAAGAGCCTGCAACAACTTCCGGGCATCGATGATGCCTTCCGCTCTGGCACGATCAGCTACTCCAAAGTGCGCGCCATGACCCGTTCCGCGACGCCGGAAAATGAACAGATGTTGCTGCAGGTGGCATTGCATGGCACCGCGCAACATGTTGAGCAACTGGTGCGAAAATATCGGCGCGCCGAAAGCCTGACGGATGATCGTTGTGCTGAAAGCCAGTACGAAGCGCGCGAACTCACCTGCTACTTCGACGACGATGGGATGCTGGTGCTGCGCGGCCGAATGACACCGGAAGACGGCGCCGTCTTCATGAAAGCCGTGGAGGCGATGGTTGCTGCACAGAATCCACCTGTCGTTGCGGATGAAGAAACTGCAAGTCTCCCCGAAAAAACGTTCCCGCAGAAACGTGTCGATGCACTGCTCGCATTGACCGAGCAGGCGATGAGCACGATGGAAGATGGATTGCAGCCCGTGAACTCCGCCGACAAATATCAGGTCGTGGTTCACATCGAGCGCAGCAATGAACAGCACTGCTCAATCGAGAGCGGTGCTCACCACTTGCCGCTGTCACCAGCCACTGCCAGACGCCTGTGCTGCGATGCGTCATTGGTCCCGGTGCTGGAAGATGCCAGCGGCAATGTGCTGAATGTCGGCCGCAAAACCCGCGCCATTCCCCCATCCATTCGACGCGCTCTGCAGCTGCGCGATCGCGGTTGCCGCTTTCCAGGCTGCTGCGAATCCCGCTACGTAGACGCACACCACGTGCAGCACTGGTGCGATGGCGGCGAGACGAGGCTCGATAATCTCGTGCTGCTGTGTCGGCATCACCATCGTCTGTTGCATCAGGAGGGTTACGAGATTGTGAAACGTGGTGCGCAGCAGTTCGAGTTTTTGACGCTGGCTGGTGGCGCGATGCTCGCAGCCCTTGCCCCGCAATTTTCGGCGGAGGCGGAGGACATTGCGAGTGAAATTTTGGCCATCGAGCGAGAACATGATGGGGTTGGTCTGGCGATTGATTCCCGCACGGCGGTGACGCGCTGGGAGGGAGAGAAGATGGATTATGATCTCGCTGTGGGAGCGATGTTACGGGGGCGGATGTCAGGGTTCAGTGCGGGACGGTGGTACCCAGGAGTTCCGTCTCCTTGAGCTTGTTACATGCGCTCTTCCCGATGAGATCTCTAAAGCTTCCGAGTCAGGAGCCTGAAATTCTTCAACACCTCGAAGATGGACCTCTCCAAACTCGGTGAGCCTGGCATCAAGGCCAATCTGGAGTCATACATTTAGGGGTTCTCGCGGGATGCGCGAGAGATCTTCGAGCACTTCAAGTTCAATGAGTTTCTCGGGCTGCTCAACGATGCCAACGCTCTTTACACTTTGCTACAGATTCTTTCGGTCAGTGCTTTCGAGAAAATCCCTCTAAACACGGCATTTTTAGACACGGGCGACAGAGCCAGGCACTAGTGATTCCATCTATTTTTTCACTTCCGACTGAACTGACAGAAACATCGGGAAAAAAATAATGCCGTTCTTTATCTGTTTCGATCCTGCCGGTAAAAATCCAAAGCTTTCATACATAGATACTCCGATGGTGGAGGAATTCACCCAATACTCAGAAGTACCGCTCGGCGAGTCGCAGATCTGCCTCGCTTCGTTCCAAAGTGCTTTAGCGATTCCTCGCCGCCGAAATGCGGGATCTACGAATAGCTGATCAATCTTTGTATCGTCTTTTATTATGATTATGCCCACAAGCTTATCGTCACTTTCACACACAAACGATAGATAGTCTGGACTCTGCAGACGTTCAACAATGCGCGGTAAGGAATTGGATTCTTTGAACGTGCACCACCCTTCCTCAGAAAAATCTTCACCTTTGTGCGGCCTAACCGCATCCAGCACCAAACACCTAATTGCCTCGGCTTCGTCTACTTTCGCTCTTCGAATACGCATAGGTTCATCAAGAAAATTAGCGCCCATGATCAAATGCCAACGCGTGCTGTCATGTAACTAATCCTGAACTTACATAGATCAACGGGACCCAGAGTAGGCACGCGAAAAATAGCGAAGCTGTCATCGCCACTATCAAACTACTTACTGAAAGGTAGGACACAAAGACTCGTTGTCGGAACATGTATAACCCCGAAGCATATGCAATGAGTTCATTAAGACCGGATTTGAGATTGCGGTATTTGTAGCTGATGGCATCTCGAATGGTGGCGAAATATACAAGGAGAAATGTAACAGCAAAGTCAATCCCACCCAGGTCTACCAGCAGCACAAGCTCTGCGGCTCCCATGAACAGGGCTACGAACAAAATGATCAGGCAGACGAATTTCAGCAAAGTAGTTCGATCAAATTTTATTTTCACTGCCGATCTCCGATGGAGCATAACGCCCGGCACTCGCGGCAGCTTGTAGCCGCAAGGCGGCAGAAAATCGGTCGCTGTGATGCCGCTGATTAGTTCGCATATTCGTGTAAAACCTTTGTCGTGGCTACGCTGTACATTTGAGAGCTGAAATCGGTTGTATGAACATCAGCCCTGATAGCGCCAGGAATTGCTATGTCAAAGATTCCATCCTCAAGCATCCTGGAAAGCTCTCCCACGTTTTCTGTATCAAGATGTCCAGGGTGACGATCTTCGCTAAATGCGCGTAACTCGAACCTTGCGATGATCGCCTCCACGGACGCCAAGCAATTAACATGGATGATACGATAATTTTGAAAAAGCGCCGCTAGAACTGGACCATCACACTTCCTAAAGGCGCTCTCGACAATGAAACTCTCGCAAGCTAGAACACGATCTCGACAGTGCTCCAAAAGAATAGCAAAACTGGCTTGGCCCAGTTCAATCGACTTTGCTCTCGTTTCACAACCTAACTCATCGAACAGTTTTTCCTTAATCAAGTCCTTGGACAGTAAGTGAAGTCCAAGCTCTTGCGAGAGCCATTTCGACAAGACTGATTTACCCGAGGCTGGTGCCCCTGAAACAATTATCACTGTCGTCAAACTGATTACTCACTTAATGCCAACTAACGCCCTTGTTCTGGCGCCAAGGTAAATTGGCACGGTGGTTGCGCAAGCAAGCACCGTGGCAATTTGCTTTGGTCGCTCAGCAACAGTTTGTTAGGGCCTGTGTATACAATCATTGTGATATGTCAGAAATTCTTCTGATATTGAATGTCCGGGTTTAAAGCGAATTTTTTCTCGCTCGAGTTTTATGGCGCCGTAGTCAAGTCGCGCATGATCATTCGGGCACACACATATCATATTCTCCGAAACGTCCGGACCGTTGTGAGGTTCCCCAAGCGGCTTGATATGGTGGGCCTCCGCGTACCTTTGCCCGCCCGGCATTTCTATTGAGGATCCACAAATCTGGCACTCATGATTGTTCAGCGATTTCACTCTTCTAGAAGTGGCCGTGTCCCTAATAATTCGTGAAACCGAAATTTCTTCTCTTTCAGGGGCACCAAGATCAGAAGGAACTAACTCGAACTCTTTTGAGATATATGGCTGCCAATCAACGCTCTTAGACAGCCTAATCTGGTCTTCCCACCATTTGAAGTCGTCTTCATTCTTGTCGAAGAGATTGAAGTAGCCCCTTCCAGGAGAATTCGACGTTCGGTCTATGACTAGGCCAGTTATTCCCGGGAAACCCTTGTGCTTACTCCACTCCGCCAAGGACGCCAAACCTTGGGCTTTTAAACTTTCTCCCCATTTCTCCCTCATTTGAGAAAGACCCAAGGCATCATGACATTGCTTATAGCCTATGTAAGTCTGAGGTTGACCTGGGACTGCGCTTGACAACTTAGATACAAGGAGAGCGAGCAAATTTTTGCCTTCTTGATCTAGTTCCATGGCTTTGTCCGTCTGCATCGCCTTATTAGGCTCCGTCCACAGCTACGAACGCAATGCTACTCAATACCAGGGTGCCCTCAGGCAGAATATAGGTATATCTTCCTGGAACGTCCATTTTTATCGCGAAATGTCCAAGATTTTCAATTGCTTGGGCTATATGTTGATGTGCTTCTCCTACATCCTTAACACCAAATGACGAACTTTCTTTTTCATGCACGATTCGATTTCGCAGTCTCTGAATGGTGTCAATCTGATTGACGAGTTGTTCATTAGTTTGCGCGTCGCAGAGCTTTGCTGCTCTTTTCAGGATGTCAGAATATTTACCTTTGGTCGCTGCACTAGCTGCATTATTAGCGGCGTCCTCAATAACCTTTCCGTAGTTGCGGGCTTCGACTACGTCCTTCAGTTTTATGGTGCCTCTTCTGCTTTCTGCGCCGATGAAGTCATACATAAACATAGGATGGTTGACGAAAAGGCATTTGAAAAACTGCTTAGATGCAACTTCATATGTGGTACACAGGCTAACAATGCTCGACGATGCGAAATGAAATAAAGATTTCTTAATCCGGACTTCAGTCTCTGTACGTAGCAGTGCATCAGTATTCTCTGGGTGCGATGCTGGGTCGATAGCGAAGTAGGTCATAGAACTCTTATGCGCATCCACTGCTTGCTGGTTCCCAACGAAGTCGTGGATATCCTGATACGAACCGAAGTCCTCAAGACATTTCCACTCCCAGTGGTCAAGATCGAATATAAGCTCTTTCACTCGGCACCCTCCTCCAATAGTCGCCTAACACCTACACAGCGTGCAAGAACAATATCCTGCTCGGTTGGCGGGAATCTAACCCGATTCCACGAACAAACACAATCTCTTGAACCCCCAAAAAGCACAAAGCCGAAGCAAATCATCGATTCGCTTCGGCTTCGTTCTATAACTCAATCTAAAGCTTACTGACCGCGTTGCATCATGCGCTCGCGCATCTGCGTCATGCGGGCTTCTTCTGCTTCGCGGTATTTGACCATCTGGGTTTCCGTCAGGACCGGAGCCAGAAGCTCTTCGGCCTGGCGCTGCATCTCGGCACGGCGTTCCATGTTCATCGCCATGCCGCCGCCCTGGCCTCCGCCTTGGCGCATTCCACCGGCTGCTGCGGGCGCGTCGGTGGTTGCTGCGGCGCCGTGGTTGGCGTGGTCGCCAGCGGCTGCAGCCTGATCACCGGTTGCGGGCGCGCCGCCGTGCTGGGAATGGTCGACTGGGGCATCTGCCGGGGCAGCAGCCTGGCCGCTCTGAGGCATGGCGCCTTGGCCGCCTTGAGGCATTGCGCCCTGTCCGGCGCCCATGCGCATGCCGCCACCGCCGCTGGCCATCATTTCACGCATGGCGGACATCTGCATTTCGTTGATCTTGCCCATGGCTTCGCGGAAGGCCGCTTCCTGCTGGGAGGTGATTTCGAGTGTGGCTATCAGTTCGGTGACGCGGGCTTCGGGGTTACCCATGCCCATGCCGCCACCACCGCCGCCTGCGCCTGCGCCGGGTTGGGCGAGGAGGGTTTGGGAGGAAAGGGTCAGGACTAACGTGGTGAAGAGAGGGATCAGTTTGGATTTCATGGTGTGCTCCGGTGTGTGTGTACAGTGATGTATACGGGTGGCGCGGGGATATCTGTTGGGGCTGGGGGGGCATTGTACTGCTGGGGGGGTGCGAAACGGAAGGCAATCGCGTGCAGGCACGCTCCCACAGGGTTAGGAGTGGGATTCGAGGGTTTCGCTCTTTTCCAGCCATTGTTCTTCGACGGCGTCGGCTTCGGATTTCAGGGTGGCTTGCTTCTGCAGGAGGGTGGTGAGGTCCTTCTTGCGGGATTCCTGGTAGAGGGTTTCGTCGGCCAGCTTTTCTTCGACTTGTTTGAGTTCGACGTGGAGCTTGTCGAGCTTCTGTTCCAACTTCTTGATCTCGTTGCGCAGCGGGGCGAGTTGCTGGCGCTGGGCGGCGGCTTGCTGGCGTAGTTCCTTGCGGTCGCCCTTCTTGTCGTCCGGCGCGCCAGCAGAGGTGCCGGTGCTGCCTTTGCTGTTCTCCTGCATCCACTTTTCGTAGTCGTGCAGGTCGCCCTCAAATTCCTGGCAGCGGCCGTTGTGAATCGAATAGAACTCGTCGACGGTGTTGCCGAGCAGATAGCGGTCGTGGGAGACGATGACCAGTGCTCCCTGATAACCCATCAGCGCTTCGGTCAGCGCGTGGCGCATTTCGAGATCGAGGTGGTTGGTCGGCTCGTCGAGCAGCAGCAGGTTGGGCTTCTTCCAGACGACGAGCGCGAGTGCGAGACGCGCCTTCTCGCCGCCGGAAAAATTCTCGATGGTCTCGTTGATGCGTTCGCCACGGAAGTCGAAGCCGCCGAGAAAATCACGGATGGTTTGTTCACGCGCGGAGGGGTCGAGACGCTGAATCAGCAGCACCGGGCTGGCGCGCTGATCGAGCACGTCCACCTGGTGCTGCGCGAAATAACCAACCTGCAGATACTTCGATGTGCGCATCTCGCCAGCCAGAGGCGTCAGTTCGCCCGCCATGGTGCGCAGCAGCGTGGATTTGCCGCAGCCGTTGAAACCGAGCAGGCCGATGCGGGTGCCACCACGCACAATAAGTCGAATGTTGGTGACGAGTGCCTTGTCGCCATAGCCGACGCTGACCTTGTCCAAGGCCAGCACTTCTTCGGGGATGCGCTCGGGCTCGGGGAATTCAAACTGGAATGGCGAGTCAATGTGCGCGGGCGCAATCTTCTGCATGCGGTCGAGTTCTTTCAGGCGACTCTGCGCTTGTCGCGCCTTGGTGGCTTTGGCGCGAAAGCGGCGCACGAAGTCTTCGATCTCGGCCACGCGGCGCTGCTGCTTCTCGAACATCGCTTGTTCCTGCGCGAGGCGCTCGGCGCGTTGCAGTTCGAAGCTGCTGTAATTGCCGCGATAGAGATTCAGGCGTTGCTGCTCCACACTCACGACATAGGAGATCACTTCGTCGAGAAAGCTGCGGTCGTGAGAGATGATCAGCAGCGTGCCCTGATAACGATTGAGCCATTGCTCCAGCCACAGCGTGGCTTCCATGTCGAGGTGGTTGGTGGGTTCGTCGAGGAGCAGCAAGTCGGAGGGCGCCATCAGCGCCGCAGCCAGGTTGAGACGGATGCGCCAGCCACCGGAAAAAGTGGAGACGGCGTTGTCGAATTTGTCGGCGCTGAAGCCGAGGCCGGAGAGCAACTGCATGGCGCGGTAGCGAATGTCGTAGCCGCCGATCTTGTCCATCTCGCTGTGCCAATGGGCGATCTGCGCGCCATCGCCAGCCTTGTCAGCGGCGTTCATGTGGCGCTCGACCTCGCGATAGCGCTCGTCGCCGTCGATCACATAATCGACCGCCGACTGGGCCGATGCCTCGGTCTCCTGCCGCATGTGCGCGATGCGGGTGCCGTCGGGCAGCGAGAGTTCTCCTGAATCCAGTCCCAGTTGTCCCATGAGGCAGGCGAACAGGCTGGATTTGCCGCTGCCATTGCGGCCGATGACGCCGATCTTCTGACCATCGTGGATGGCAAGGCTGGCATTCTGGAGGAGCACTTGTTCGCCGCGCATCAGCGTGGCATTGGTCAGGGAGATCATCGGGATAGCTCGGTCATAGAAATTGCGCGCCATAATACTATTCATCGCCATGGCACTGCACTCCTTCCTTGCTCCTTCTGCAGGCGGTTCATCAGGCCCGGGCTGCCTGATTGATTTCCCATGCCTGAATTCGTACACTGAATTTACATGTTCAGGGACACTCGTCTGCTGGGCCACGCGAGCAGCACAATATGAAACAGATACTGCTGATAGACGATGATGAAAAGCTCGGGCAGCTGCTGACGCAGTACCTCGAACGCTACGACATGACGGTGACCGCCGCCCATACTCCCTCCAAAGGCTTCGAACATCTCAAGCGCCACAAGCCCGATCTGTTGATTCTCGATGTGATGTTGCCGGAGAAAGACGGCTTCGAGATTTGTCGCGAGATTCGCGCCAAGTCTGCTATTTATGGTCAGCTGCCAATTCTGATGCTGACCGCGCACGGGGAAGTAACTGACCGCATCGTCGGCCTGGAGCTGGGAGCGGACGATTATCTGCCCAAACCCTTCGAACCACGTGAACTGGTCGCACGCATCACCAACATTCTGCGACGCACCAGCGATGAGGCGCGCAATCAGCAGGAAGTGCCAAAAATTCAGGGGCTGGAAGTCGATACCGTGCGCCGCATCGTGCATCTGGATGACGTACTGATCGAACTGACCACGATGGAGTACGAGCTACTGATTTTGTTCATGCAGTCGCCCAACAAGACCTTCACGCGTGACGAACTGATGAACCGGCTGCGCGGCATCGACGCCGAGCTGTTCTCGCGCGCAGTGGATACTCTGGTGAGCCGTCTGCGTCATAAACTCAACGACACCTCCAAGACACCACGTTTCATCAAGACGGTGTGGGGACGCGGCTATACCTTCGTGGGCGAGCCGCGCTAAATGCTGACATCGCCATGAAAGTGAACGGACGCTTTCGGACCTCACTGTTCTTCCGCCTGTTCATCATCTTCAGCGCAACGGTGCTCGTGTTCTTCGTGATCATTGTGCTGTCGTTGCGGCAGATCGACAGAAACTGGCGCGCGCAACGCATCAACCCGCTGCCGGATTTTTTCCTCGACAACATCACTCTCATCGTCGACAACATCGGCATGCCGCCAGACCTGCTGCGCGCCTCGCAATTGTCGGAAGAGCTGTCGCTCACCATCCTGATCCGCAGCCCGCACATCAACTGGCAGTCTGACGAACAGAGTGACATCGACATCACCGACCTGAGTTTTCTGCGCGATCTCTCCGACGAGGCAGCGGTGTTGCAGGCTGGCAGCGAGGAAGTCATTCGCGTGGCGCGCGGCGGTTATGAATATTTCTTCAATCGCCGCGTGCCGACGCTGAGCGAGTACGACATGGTGGTCGTTTATATCGGCCTCACACTGGCCGCCATTGTGCTGCTGCTGAATTTCTGGATGGTGCGGCGCCTGCTGGAGCCGGTGCGGCAATTGCGCGAGGGGGCGGAGCGCATCTGTGCGGGCGATCTCAGCTATCGCGTGAAATCGAACCGCCCGGACGAGCTGGGCGAGTTGACCGAGAGCGTGAACCACATGGCCGACTCGCTGCAGTCCATGCTGGAGGCCAAGCGCCAATTGCTGCTGGCGATCAGCCACGAGCTGCGCACACCGATCACGCGCGCGAAGCTGCAGCTCGAATTCATGGACGAGGGAGTGATCCGCACCAATCTGCGCGACGACATCGACGAGATCGACCTGCTGATCTCCGATCTGATCGAGGCCGAGCGCCTGAGCAACCAGCATGCCGCACTGCTGGCGGAGCACGTCGACTTCGCCGCTTACATCGGACTGGTGCTAGAGCCTTACAAGAGTTATCTGGGCGGGCTGACTTATGTTCGCCCGGAGCAGGATGCCTCCGTCAGCATCGACAAACTGCGCACGCGCCTGCTGCTGACCAATATCGTCAACAACGCGATTCGCCATGGCGAGGGCGGCCCCATCACTGTCACGGTGTCATTCTCGGATAACGAGGCGATGGTGGAGGTGGTGGACAAGGGCGAAGGCATCGCGCCGGAGCATATCGATCATCTGAGTGAACCCTTCTACCGCGCCGACAGTGCGCGGCAGCGCCACACGGGTGGTTTCGGACTAGGGCTGTATTTGTGCAGGCTGATCGCGGAGGCGCATGGCGGCAACCTGACCATCAGCAGCGTGCTCGGCGAAGGCACCCAGGTGAAGGTGCACTTGCCGTATGAGCAGGAGAGTGAATACGGCGAGGAGCATCACAACCACCACTGACTGTGTCACACCAAACCCATCCCTGTGGGAGCGGGCCCTGCCCGCGATTGAATTCAACGAAAATCTATCGCGGGCAGGCCTTTATGCCCTTCGGGTACGCTCCCACAAGGGCCGCAGCGGCATCGCGCTTTCTGCCGCGCGCGTAGCCCAGCAGCAGCGCGATAATGATCAGCAGAATCGGGACCAGCGCGGTGTTGATGAACTTCAGCATAGCCCCCAGACGCTCGATATCCTGATTCAGCTCCAGCTGCACTTCCCGCAGACGACGGCGCGTCTCCAGTTGCTGTTCGTAGAAGCGGTCAATCTCGGCCTGCTGCTCCGGCAGAATCTCGTTGCCCTCGCGGTTGGCGTTGAGCGCCGCAATCTGCATCTCGGTCTCCTTCAGGCTGTCCATCAACACGCGCTCTTCTTCACGCAGACGATCATCCGCCTCACGCTGCAGATCCAGCACGGTCAGGAACGGCCGGGCAAAACGACCACGGCTGCGGATGGTCACCAGCTCCGGGTTACCCGCCAGATTGTCCAGCGCGTTCATCATGAAATCGCCGTTGTTGGCGAAGGGCTGCGGAATGCGTTGACCGAGGAAGTTCTGGATCTGCACCCACATCCTGTCGCTGAGGAAGTCCGTGTCGGCGACGATCAGCAGATTCACCGGGCCGGTGGACTCGGTCAGATGCGGAGCGCTTTCCAGTGCCGCCGCAGGCTCGGCGGCTGCAGCCAGAGCAGCGGCCGCGCCGTCTGCAGTCGCATCAGCAGCAGCATCGGCAGGAGCAACAGCAGGCTCCGCCACCACCGGGCGACCATTCGGGAACGCCGTCTGCACGCGGCCAGTGATGCGGGCAGCCAGCGTGTGCGGTTGGTCGGCAGATACAAAGTCATCCACCAGAATGCTCGGGTCGCCCAAGGCGTTGAACAGCGCGCCATCCATCAACATCGAGCGACTGCTGGATTGCACCAGCGGTTCGAACACGCTACCGGCGCCCTCGATGGGCGCCAGGGCGCCAGCCGTGGAGAAGTTCATCACCTGCAGGCCAGTGTTGACGATGTCATTGGCCATGCTGGCGCGCTGAATGCCGAGCATGCCGTAATGGGCAATCGGGCGGGAGGCATCGCCAACATTCACCAGCAGCGCCTGCTCGGCGTCGGTCAGCACCTTGGTGCTGTCATATTCGACACCCCAGGCTGCCAGCAGCGGTTGCAGATCGGAGGCGCCATTCTCGATGGTGGGGATGCCGTCCGGGCCGCGAATGGCGGTGGAGTAGGCATTCGGGTCGAGGAACACCATGGCCTTGCCGCCACGCAGCACGTGCTGGTCGATGGCGTACAGCATCTGCTCACTCAGCTCCTGCGGGTGCACGAGTAGCAAGATGTCGATAGCTTCATCTATAGACTCGGCCTCCGGATCGACGCGCTGCACCTGATAGAGCTGGCGCACGGAATCCATGAACATCCACGGCTCCGTCGGTTGCATGGTCTGCTGGTTGACGCCACCATCGATCGGCAGTCCGGAGAGGAAGCCGACAATCGGCAGCTCGGGGTTGGCCACCTGCGTAATCAGTTTGGAGAATTCATACTCCAGGAACTCTTCCTGATCGGGGCGGATCAGCGGGATGGTCTCGAAGACTTTCGGCGCGATTGCGGCTTCGGCAGCCGACTGCGGCGCCTGCGCTCCGGATTCATCTGCGGCCGGAATCGTCGCCGGGTCCAGCACCACCACACCGAAGAACACCGATTCGCCACCTTGCGTCAGCGGCACCGGCTGCACACCGTATTCACCGGCCAGGTCTTCGTCCTCGGAGAACGGCACCGGGTCGACCACGCGCAGAGTCAGCATGCCTTCGCTGGCGATTTCCATCTCCCGCAGCAGCTCCTGCACGCGCGTGCCATAGGTGCGCAGTTGCGGCACATCGGCGGTGGCTTCCTCGGAGTAGAAGAACAGGATTTCCACCGGCTTCTCCAGCCCACTGACGATATGGCGCGTGCCATCGGCCAGCGTGTAGAGATCATCCTGCGTGAGGTCGATGCGCAGACGCGGAAAGGCACTGATCACGGCCACACTGATCAACAGGAATGCGCCGGTGAGGACGAGACCAGTTCCTGAAAACAAAGTTCGGTGCTTTTTATCGGACAGCATATTTACAGACATCATCGGCTCCCTCAATTCGCTTTCTTGATTTCGATGACGATTGCGGACGCAAACAGCCACGAACCAATGAATATTACAAAGAACAGAATGTCACGCAGGTCGAGCACGCCCTTGCTGATGGAGTCGAAGTGCGTGAGGAAACTCAGTGCCGCCACCGCATCGACCAGCGTCTGCGGCGCCCAGCGCAGGGCATTCAGGATGATCTCGGAACCGGAGGCCACGAACACGAAGCAGATCGCCACGGTGAGGATGAACGCGATCACGGAGTTGCGGGTCATCGCCGACATGCACGACCCGATGGCGAGGAAACCACCGGCCATCAGCCAGCTGCCCAGATAAGCGGCGACGATGACGCCGTTGTCGGGGTCACCGAGGTAATTGACCGTGATCCAGATCGGGAAGGTCAGCAGCAGTGCAACACCGCTGAGCACCCACGCCGCCAGGAACTTGCCCAGCACCGCGTCGGACAGCGTCACCGGCAAGGTCATCAGCAATTCGATGGTGCCGGACTTGCGCTCATCGGCCCACAGGCCCATGGCGATGGCCGGAATCATGAACAGATACAGCCAGGGGTGGAAACTGAAGAACGGCATCAGGTCGGCCTGCCCACGGACGTAGAAACCGCCCATGTCGAAGGTGAAGATGCCGCTCATGACCAGAAAGATCACGATGAACACATAGGCGAGCGGCGTGGCGAAGTAGCCAGCCAGCTCCCGCTTGAAGATGATTCCCATATTTCTCATGTCGTTAACCCTGCTGCTGGTTGGCTGATTGGTGGGGGGCGCGGGCGCCACGCGAGGTTCTGGGCTGAGACGCAGCCGTCTGCGATGTCACGCTGCGGAAGAAGTGTTCCAGCAGCCCTTCCACCAAATGAAATTCGGCCACTGGCCAGTGTTCGCTCTGCACGCGATCCAGCACCTTGCCGAAGATCTGCTTGCCCGGCGCGGGAATGATGATGAAGCGGCGGCGCTCTTCGTCGCTCGGCTCGATGTCGGCCACCTCCTCTACTCCCTCCAGCGCAGTGGCGAGATCGAAGTCCTGCGTCAGCTGGATGCTGACGGCGCCGAACAAATGCGAACGTGCCTCCAGCTCCTTCGGTGTGCCATCGGCCACGATCCGCCCGGCCGCGATGATGATGGCGCGGGTACACACGGCACTGACTTCTTCGAGGATGTGGGTGGAGATGATGACGATGCGGTCACGGGCGAGATTGCGGATGAGTTGACGAACCTGGTGTTTCTGGTTGGGGTCGAGGCCGTCGGTGGGTTCGTCGAGAATCAGCACCTTGGGGTCATGGATGATCGCCTGGGCCAGACCGACGCGGCGCTTGAAACCTTTGGAGAGCGTCTCGATGGTCTTGTGACAGACCTCCGCCAGCTCCACTTCGCGGATCACCTTGGCGATACGCTGCCTCTTCTGCTCGCCGGAGAAGCCACGCACCTCGGCGATGAAGTCGAGAAACTCCAGCACCGTCATGTCCGGGTAGCTGGGCGCGCCTTCCGGCAGGTAGCCGATCAGGGATTTCACTGCCAGGGGATCGCGGCTGATGTCGTGTCCGTGGACGGTGACGAAGCCTGAGGTAGCGCCGAGGAAGCCGGTGATGATCTTCATGGTGGTGGATTTGCCCGCGCCGTTGGGGCCGAGAAAGCCGAGGACTTCGCCCTCTTCCACTTTGAAACTAAGATCGTCTACTGCGGTAAAACTATCGAACTTCTTGGTTAAGTGACTAATTTCAATCATATTTTATTATTCCGTAAACGTTGCTGCGAAATACTGCCTGTCACTGAAAAAGTTGAGGCGCAAATATAGGCTCCTGATTCTCGCTTTTCAAGAACCGTCACTCTTCGTTGCAGTTCGTAAAAATCCTGTGCTTTTCCGGGAGTTGCGTGCGTTATCCCACGCCTCCCGGCATGGCTTTTGCGAATGGGCTGCGGGTATAATCGCTCGCCTTCAATTACCAGAAAGTGAGCCCTCCATGCGCCTGTTCCTGATCGTTCTCC
The DNA here is from genome assembly GCA_030654835.1 of Gammaproteobacteria bacterium. GTDB lineage: Bacteria > Pseudomonadota > Gammaproteobacteria > Pseudomonadales > Pseudohongiellaceae > UBA5078. The sequence goes on from JAURWS010000052.1 coordinate 13,999, forward strand.
TGGCCGTAGGCCTGTGCAGTTGTGGCCAGAAAGGGCCTCTGCAGCGGCCGAACCAGACTGCACTGCAGTCCGATGCTGCGGTTGCCAGCGACACCATCCACACGGTCGTCGGCTGACACGCACTCCACCATTCCCAGATCATCAGGTAGCTTTTTTCATGGACGCTTTTCAATACCGAGACAATCACCTGTTTGCCGAAGACATCGCCGTGGCCGAGATCGCCCGCCGTCACGGCACGCCCTGCTATGTCTATTCGCGCGCCGCGCTCGAACACAACCTGCTGGCCTATGAAAAAGAGCTGACCGGCAGCAAGCACCTGACCTGTTTCGCGGTGAAGGCCAACTCCAACCTCGCGGTGCTCAATGTGCTGGCCCGGCTGGGCGCCGGTTTCGACATCGTCTCCGGCGGCGAACTGGAGCGCGTCCTGCGCGCTGGCGGCGACCCGACCAAGGTGATCTTCTCGGGCCTCGGCAAGACCGAGGACGAGATCGCCCGCGCGCTGGCGCTGGGCATCCTCTGCTTCAACATCGAATCCGAGCCGGAGCTGGACCGCATCAACGCCGTGGCTGCCCGCGTCGGCCGCCGCGCGCCGATTTCATTGCGCGTGAACCCGGACGTGGACGCGGGAACCCACCCCTACATCTCCACCGGCATGAAAGAGAACAAGTTCGGCATCGCCATCGACAGCGCCGTGGCCGTCTATCAGCGCGCCGCGCAGATGAGCCACATCGAAGTGGTGGGCGTGGACTGCCACATCGGCTCCCAGCTCACCACCATCGCGCCCTACCTCGACGCGATCGACCGCGTGCTGCTGCTGGTGGACCGCCTCGCCGCTCTGGACATCTCCCTTCGCCACTTCGACATGGGCGGCGGGCTGGGCGTGTGCTATCGCGATGAGCAGCCACCGGCGCCTTCCGAACTGACCCAGGCCGTGCTCGACAAACTGGCAGGCCGCAACCTGACGCTGTGCCTGGAACCGGGCCGCTCGATCTGCGCCAATGCCGGGCTGTTCGTGACCAAGGTGGAGTATTTAAAGCTTACCCCGCACAAGAATTTTGCTATTGTTGACGGGGCCATGAATGACCTGCTGAGGCCCGCGCTGTATGGTGCCTGGCAGAATATCGTGCCCGTGCACCGAGGCCCGGAAGGCACGCTGACCAGCCGCAGCTACGACGTGGTCGGCCCCGTGTGCGAGTCCGCCGATTTCCTCGGCAAGGACCGCGCTCTGGCGATTGCGCAGGGCGACTTGCTGGCGGTGCGCAGTGCGGGCGCTTATGGCTTCGTGATGAGTTCGAATTACAACACCCGCAACCGCGCGGCGGAGATCATGGTGGACGGCGACACCGCCACCGTGGTGAGAAAACGCGAGACACTGGAATATCAGCTTTCACTGGAGTCGGTGCTGGCCTGACCACGAACCTTATGCAACTACCTTTCACTAAAATGCACGGCCTCGGCAACGACTTCGTGGTGCTCGATCTGATATCGCACCCGGTCAAGCTGACCGCGCAGCAGATCCGCAAGATGGCCGACCGCCACTTCGGCATCGGCTTCGACCAGATGCTGCTCATCGAGCCGCCCAGCCGCCCGGACGTGGACTTCAACTATCGCATCTACAACAACGACGGCAGCGAAGTGGAACACTGTGGCAACGGCGCCCGCTGCTTCGCCCGCTTCGTGCTCGACAAAGGCCTGACCGCCCGCAACCCTATCCGCGTGAAGACGGTGAACCGCATCCTCACGCTGAAAGTCGAGAGCGACGGGCTGGTCACCGTGGATATGGGCACGCCGGATTTCAGCCCGGCCTCGTTGCCATTCCGATCTACACAAGCAGATACCCAGGCGCCGTTGTATGAACGCATTGTCACCGTAAATGGCGCCCCACAGACCGTAAGTTTCCGCGTCGTCTCCGTCGGCAATCCGCACGCGGTGATCGTCGTCGATGACCTCGACACGACGCCTGTGCAGGCCATCGGCACTGCGCTCGGCAGCCACCCGGATTTCCCGAAAGGGGTGAACGTCGGCTTCATGCAGATTCTCGACAAAGACACCTTCAAGCTGCGCGTCTACGAACGTGGCGCTGGCGAGACGATTGCCTGTGGCACCGGCGCCTGTGCGGCGATGGTGACGGCGCGCGCGGCAGGACTGCTCAACGCGGAGGCGCTCGGCCACCTGACTGGCGGCGATCTGCGCCTGAGCTGGGCGGGGGGCGACAGCCCCATCATTATGCGCGGCCCGGCGACCACCGTATTCGAGGGCAGCGTGGATACCCGTGAGCTTTGACACGGGCACCTGACAACAAGCCAATAAAAACAAATCAACAACACCTGAGAGCATCGACCCAGCATGACCAGCGAGACTTTTCCCCAGCAAAACACAGGCCGCGGTTCCGATCATCCTGACAAGAAGCCTCTGACGGCCGACCAGGTGGCCGCCTACCTGAAGGAAAACCCCGACTTCTTCATCAACAGAGACAGCCTGCTCGCGGAGATCACGTTGCCTCATGAAAGCGGCAAGGCCATCTCGTTGCTGGAACGACAGGTTCGTGTGCTGCGCGAACGCAGCATCGAATCACGCCTCACACTTAACACCCTGCTGGAAAATGCCCGCTACAACGATCAACTCTTCAATGTCACCCGCGCACTGATCATTGCGCTGCTGATGGAAGACGAAGTCGCCCAGATCGCCAGCGCCACCGAGGCGAACCTGTGCACTCAGCCCGGCATCGATGCCTGCAGCGTCATCCTCTTCCAGGGAGACCACCTGCGCAATGTCGATCACATGCGTCTGGAGTCCGCCGAGTTCCTGCAACAGAATTTCCCGACGCTGCTGCGCGACCGCCGCACCCTGTGCCGTGCCGTCGACAAAGAGACCGCCGCCTTCCTGTTCCCGCATCACGGCGGCAGCAGCATCCGCTCGGTAGCCCTGTGCCCGATCGGGCGTGAGCGAATGCTGGGCGTACTCGCCATCGGCAACAAGGCGAAGGACTACTTCAACGCGGACCTCGACACCATGTTCCTCGACTTCATCGGCGAAGTGCTCGAATCGATCATCATCCGCAAGATCAGCTGAGTGCGCCCATGGAATCACGACTGACCCCCTACCAGGCCGTACCGTTGATCGAATGCACGGCAGCGCTGGTCTTCGCGCCGCATCCAGACGATGAGACGCTCGGCTGTGGAGGGCTGCTCGCTGCCTGCCACGCCGCAGGGATTCCGACGTACGCCATCATCGTGACCTCCGGCGACTTCGGCGACCACGGCAAAGCAGGCAGCGCTGCGCGCGAGGCAGAGACCCGCGCCGCCGCCGAGGTGCTCGGCATCGGCACCGTACAGTTCTGGCGCGAACCCGACCGGGGCGTGGCCTGCAACGAGCTCACCATCGCCGCCGCGCGCCAGGCGATTCTCGACACCAATGCCGACCTGATTCTCACACCGTCGTTCCACGAGATTCACCCCGACCACCGCGCCACTGCCTGGATCGTGATCGAGGCCACCCGGCGCCTTGCTGAAGAAGGCCGCAATCTGCGCCTGGCGATGTACGAAGTCGGCGCCCCACTGCACCGCGTCGACGTGCTGGTGGACATCACCGCACACGAAGCTGCCAAGCGCGCAGCCATCGCCAAATACGTTTCGCAGCTGAGCATCCAGCCCTACGACGCGGTGATCTTTTCACTCAACCATTTCCGCACCTACACCCTGCCCGCCAGCGTCAAATACGCCGAGGCTTTTTGCATTCTCGACGCCGACACGCTCAAAGACCCTGCACGGATTATCGAGGCGGAGTTGCTGCGGCAGGAGCGCCTGGGGCTGGCGACGGTGGGGGTGCCGGAGGGGTTAAGGCAGGCGGGGTTGAAGGGAGCGGGGTTGAAGGAAAGAAGTCTGCTGGATCGACTCTGGCGGCGTAAAAAATGACTCAAGGTACCATGGACACATCAGGACAAACTTCATTGCAAAACTCAACACCTACATCAGTCGACTCCTCCTCGCTGCCACTGGTTTCGGTGCTGTGTCGCAGTATGAATAGAGCAGAGCTGCCCGAGGCACTGGCGTCAGTCAATCGCCAGACTTATAGCAACATCGAGATCGTGCTGGTTGACGCCAGCGGTAAGGGCTTGAGTCGCCACAGGGACCTGACGCTGCGTTTTCCCCTGCGGGAGGCCACAGGAACCGGTCAGTTGAATCGTCCTGCCGCTGCCAACCTGGCGCTACATAGCGCGCATGGCATCTATCTGATGTTTCTCGATGAAGACGACTGGATTGCCGAGGACCATATCAGCAGACTGGTGGAGACGCTGCAGCAGCATCCGGAGATCGGCGTGGTCTACAGCAGCACGCAGAAGACCACCCCAGCGGGACTTCCAACCGAAGACACCTTCAGGGTCGACTATGATCCGGTGCGACTGCGCCGCGACAATTTCATTCCGATTCATGCCGCGCTGTTCCGCAAGTCACTGCTCGCCGACGGCAGCCATTTTGATGAGAGTCTGGACGTTTTCGAGGACTGGGATTTCTGGTTGCAGCTGGCGACACGAACCGACTTCCTGCATATCGATGCGCTGACGGCGTTCTACCGTCAGGGCGGCGAATCCAACACTGCCTCGAACGACCCCGCGACGCGCTACCGCCCAGGGCATCCGATTGCCGAGGGGCGCGCTCAGGTCTTCGACAAGTGGCTGCCAAAGTGGAAGGGCGCCGACCTCAACCAGTTGCTCGGCAGCCTCGACGAGTCGTCGCTGATCCAGTCACTGCACAACGACGTCAAACGCCTCAACACCAATGTGCAGGACGCCGACCGGGAAATCGCACGACTCAACACCAATGTGCAGGACGCGGACCGGGAAATCGCACGCCTGCACGAACAGCTGCGTGAACTCGATGCACGCCTGAACAACGAGATTCGAGGCCTGAATCATACGATCAACAAGCTGAACCAGAGCATCAGCAGAAAGAACGCAGAGTTGGAGGAGACCAAGGCGCAGATCGAGCATCTGACCGGGTACATCCACATGCTGCAAGGCTCGCTGTCATGGAAGGTTACGCGTCCGCTACGCTGGTTGCGTCGCAAGATCGACGCCCTGCGGCCAGCGCGTCCGAATGGCGGCGCCCAGCAAATGCCGACGGCGCACGCCGACACGAATGCAACACAAACCATCGCCCAAACTATCGATAGCACAGCGCCTGGCGCGGCCAATCCGATTCACGGCAACCTCGACATACCCAGTGCGACACAGAATGAATTCCCGGAACAGGTCACGCTGCAGGGTTGGTGTTGTTCGCCAAATGGCATCGACCGAATCGAAGCGATCGTCGACGGCCAAGTACAGTCGAGCTTTTCCACAGGCATCAGCCGACCGGACATTGCGGAGCTGTTCCCCAAGCTGACAGATGCGTTCTCTGCCGGCTTCTACCAGGAGGTCGCACTGCCGGATCTGCCAGCCGGCGAACACACCCTGGAGCTGCGCTTCATCGACAAGGCGGGGCAGCGCAGCAGCATCACGCGCCCGTTCTTACTGTTCAAGAACAGCGATCTCTACAACACCTGGTATTGGCGCAACCTGCCCGATGATGCCGAACTGGCACAGTTGCGTGCTGCCGCAAAGACCATCGCCGGAACTGCCAGGCAGACGTTCCAGCTGTTGATCACCAAAGCGGACGACGAGGCAGCGCTGCTGGCGACACTCTCCAGCATTGCGGAGCAAGCCTGGCCACACTGGGCACTGCACATTTGCGTCCCTCGTCTTGAAAGCGTCGAGAGTTTCATCCAAAAAACTTGCGATGGCGCCAGGACGATTCACTGGCACGCGTCTCTGCAGACGGCGCTCGCTGCGCTGGAGAATGACGATGGCTGGGCGGTTTTTCTGCACGCGGGCGAGACTCTCGCGCCTCATGCGCTCGCCGAATTTGCCCAGCTGGCGCAGGCGAGCAGCGTGCAGCTGCTGTACAGCGATCACGACCTGATCAGTCCGTCCGGCACGCATCTGGAACCGACGTTCACGCCCCAGTGGTCGCCGGAACATCTGCTGTCGAGCAATTACGTTGGCGGTGTCTATGCCTTCAGAAGCCAACATCTGAAACGCTGGCAGGACCTCGACCTGCAGAGCCCCGCCTGGCGCTATGCCGCTCTGCTTATGGTGGCCGAGTCCGTTGCCCGCGCGCATGGCAGTGTCGAACGAGTTGCCAAGGTGCTGTGGTCGGCGATCGGGTCGGCGACCGAGTCCTCTATCGGTTCCTCCGCTGAAAGCCCCACGACTCCCGCACCGATGCACAGTGAAGCGACAGTGCTGCGCGCACACCTGGCTCGCACCCAGCCGGACGCCATCTTGCTGGAGCGCGAGCACGGTTTGCGCGCCGTGCAGTGGCCACTTACGAGCAGTCCCAAGGTCTCCATCATCATCCCGACCATGGGCAAACTCAATCTGATCAAACCCTGCATCGATTCGCTGATCGAAAAGACCACCTACAGCAATTTTGAAGTGGTGATGCTCGACAACAGCCGGGGCAAATTCCCCGAGGGCATTCAATTTCTCAAGGACAAACAGCTCAAGGTCATCGAATGCAACGAGCCCTTCAACTGGGCACGCCTGAACAACATCGGTACGCGTCACTCCACCGGCGAACTCTATCTGTTCCTCAACGACGACATCGAGATCACCACTGGCGACTGGCTGGAACAACTGGTCCGTCAGGCGTTACGACCTGAAGTCGGTGCCGTCGGTGCCCTGCTCTACTATCCGAACGGCGCGCTGCAACACACTGGCGTATTGCTGGTGAATTACGGGGGCGGCGGTATCCATCTGCTACACAAGCGCATGCCCGGCAACAACATTTACCGCCACCTGCACGAAACAGTGCGCGAGGTGTCGGCGAACACCGGCGCCTGCCTGATGGTCAGCCGCGCCAAGTTCGACGAGATCAAAGGCTTCGACGAGGAACTGGCCGTGGTGGGCAATGACGTGGACCTCTGCCTGCGTCTTCTGGGGCGAGGCTATCGCAATATCTGGACGCCCCTGTGTCACCTGATCCATCACGAGAGCATCAGTCGCAAGACCAGCGTACCCAAGGAAGATGAAAAGGCGATGTGGCAACGCTGGAGCAAGCGCTTCATCGCCGGTGACGACTACTACAATCCCAATCTCTCTGCCGACAAGGGCGACTTCACCCTGCAGGTGAACAACCTGCGCGTCCGCAGCACCTTGCTGCCCGCCACGGCTGCCGCAGCCGATGTCAGCAACGCGCGGCTGTTGCCGGGCGTGAATCTGATCGGCTACACCCGAGCGGAGATGGGTATCGGTGAGGGTGCACGCAGCGATGCGCGCGCCTTGGACGCCGCCAACGAACCATTTGGCATCATCTGCTTCACTTCCGGCAATCCATCGCGCATGACCGATCTCAGCTGGCAGCACAAGGAGATCGACAACGCGCCCTACGACGTCACCCTGCTGCACATCAATCCCGACCATGCACTGCAGGCCATTACCGAGCTGCCTTCCAACCACTTCGATGGACACTACTCCATCGGTTACTGGGCGTGGGAGCTTCCCGAAATTCCGGCTGACTGGGAAAAGACTTTCAAACACTTCGACGAAATCTGGGTGCCATCGAACTTCGTGCAGGATGCGGTGGCGATGAAGTCACCAGTGCCCGTGGTACGAATTCCCCATTCCATTGAAGTCAAACTCGACACCTCATTGAAGCGGGCGAACTTCGGCCTGCCCGAAGAGCCATTCCTGTTCCTCGTGATGTTCGACACCTACAGCCGACAGGAGCGCAAGAATCCCTACGGCGCCATCGAGGCGTTCCGCAACGCGTTCGTGGCCGACGACTTGTCCGTGCGGCTGGTGGTCAAGGTCAACAACGCTACCCCTGACGCACTGCGAGCCATTCGTGAACGGGCAGGGGCACATCAGAACATCATGTTGCTGGAACAGGTCTACAGCCGTGCAGAGGTCAATTCGATCATCGCGAATTGCGATTGTTACGTGTCGCTGCATCGCTCGGAAGGTTTCGGCTTCGGTCCCGCCGAGGCGATGGCACTGGGCAAGGCCGTCATGGCCACTCACTGGTCAGGCAATGTCGACTACATGCGACCGGACAACTGCGTGGGCATCAATTATCAGCTCGTCATCATCGAACAGGACTACGGTCCCTACAAGAAGGGCCAGGTGTGGGCAGAACCGGATCTCACGCAGGCTGCGAAGGCCATGCAACAGCTGGCAGGCGATCACGAGTGGGCGAAGCAGCTGGGCATGAAAGGCAAAGAGACCATTGAAAATGAGTTCTCACCGGCAGCGGTCGGTGTCATGATGCGCAAGCGCCTCGCAGCGATTCGACAACTGCGTGCCGACGAGGGATAGGGCTAAGAAACACAACGAGTAGGGACTCATCATGGCGTTATGGAAGACGTTGCGTAATTGTTTTCAACCTGACCGAAAACAACTTGCTGATGTAACCAAGGCCGCAGATCACGATGACCCGCAGTTGCTGGCAACCAGCAATTTTTGGGGCCAACGTGCAGCAGAGCTCGAATCAGTCTCACGACCCACAGCATGGACTGATTCCCCTCTGGTCAACTCAATGTACATCCATCCGCTGATTTCTGGACAACCAGACAAGAACTGGCTGGAGTACATAGCTGCACAATTTTTCAAGACGCCAGTCAATCTGGCTCTCAGTCTGGGCTGCGGTGGTGGAGGGCTCGAACGACACGCAGTAGCGCTGAATATTGTCGACTCTTTTCATGCCTACGACGTTTCCACGGGCGCCATCGAAATAGCCAGAAACTCTGCAGTTGGACATGCAATCGGTCATCGCATCGATTACCGGGTAGCCGATCTCAATACCCTGGTTCTCCCCGAAGGCCTGTACGATTGCGTCTTCGCCTCCCAGTCCGTGCATCACATTGGTAATCTGGAGCACTACTTCGAGCAGGTTGCCAAATGTCTGAAACCTGGCGGGCTCTTCATCATCAATGAATTCGTTGGCTCCAATCAATTTCAATGGTCGGATCTGCAGGTGCAGCATGCGCAGAGCATGCTGGAGAGCATTCCAGAAGGACTGCGGCAAAGCATACGTGGACACGGGCAAAAAAATGTCATCCTCAGACCCACCCTCGAAGAAATGAACAACAGCGATCCCACCGAGGCAATTCGCTCTGCGGACATCATTCCTGGGTTGCAAAAGCATTTCGAGATTGTCGACCAGAAGGATTTCGGAGGGACTCTTCTGCAACTGGTGTTGGAAGATATCGTGGGTAATTTTTCCGATCAAAAGCAGGACAGGGAAATCCTGCAATCACTTTTCGATGCAGAGCAGGTGCTTCTGAAAAGCGGAATTCTGAGCAGCGACTTCACTCTGATCGTTGCGCGACATCGCAAGCAGCCCATTACTGACTGACGTGCAGATACTTCAGAGCCAGCTTCTGCACGAAATTGCTGCGGCTGGCGAGGCGTCCGGAAACTTTCAGCAACCACTTTTGCTCGCTCGTCAGCTTCGGCCTGTAAAGTACCAGAAACGCCTGCGCCTGAATTCCAAGCCCGGTCAGAAGACTCTTGTGACGAACTTCGAGTAGTCTGCGAAAGAAACTGCCACGCTCCTCCTTCTGATACTCCCTCGCCCCAATCGCATTGCGCCCATGCTGCCGATACTCCACCAACGCCTCGTCGATGTAGTCGATGTGCCCGAACGCACTCGCCACCAGCGCCAGCCACCAGTCGTGCATCACCGCACCCGCTGGGACAGGGCTGGCCAGCGTGACCAACTCTTCATTCAGGAGCGCCGTGCAGCCGGTGACGGTGTTGCTCACAATCATCCTACCGAACGTATTGCGAAGTGGTTCGAGGCCTTGGTACGCAACGAACGACGGCGCGATCAGGTGCCGCTGCTCATCCACCACGCGCAGATCGCTGTGAACCAGTGCGGGGGCGCCAGGATGCTTTTGTTGCAAGGCCTGCATACGCTGCATCGACACGGCGATCTTGTGCGGAACCCAGATGTCGTCCTGATCACAGAGCATCAGCCAGGCGCGCTCCAGACCGAGCGTCTGTTTGTGCTGCAGAGCGTAATTCATCAGCCATGAAAAGCTGCCACTGGCACCGAGGTTCTGACCATCACTGACCAGCACATGAATGTGATGAGGATGCGCGGCGGCGTATTGTGCGATCAACGCCGGTGTGCCATCGGTGGAGCCATCGTCGCGAATCACGACGACAAAATTCTGATAGGTCTGGGCCAGCAGGGAATCGAGTTGCTCGGCGAGAAATTTTTCACCGTTCCAGGTCGGCAGCAGGATGGCGATGCGCGCGTCGTGTGACGCCGATGGCGTTATCAACGGTGCCGCGCGTGTCATTCCAGCCCCCGGGCATCGGCGAAACCTTTGCGGATGTTCTGCCAGTAGGCCCCACGTTGCGCGGAGAACAGGAACAGCCACGCGGCCTTCAAGGCAAAGCGTGGCACGTCGCGCAGCTTCCAGCCCAGGGGAGCGTAAGGCTGACGATAGAGATGCACGCGGTTGCGGGTGGAGTAATAGCTGCGCAAGGGGCTGTGGCTGACGATGAGCCCGGCGCGCACGAGAGGGTGGTCGTCATCTTCACCGATGCTGTGCAGCAGGCGCGTGTGATCGCTGCCCAGCAACACGAAGCCCTTCGCGCTCGCCCGGAAGCACCACTCGAGGTCGACGTTGTCGATGAAGTAGCTGTCTTTCATCAGGCCGATGGCGTCGAGATGCTGCAGCGCGAGCAGACAGCCGGAGGAAATCAGGAAGTCGGCCCGGAAGAGCTTGTCGCTGCCAGCCAGCAGCACATCGGCGCGCCTGAAGAAGCGGTTGAAGAGCTTGAAGGGCATGCATCGTCCGGTGCCAGGATTCTCGATGCGCGGACCGATGGCGGCAACGCGCGGACCACACAACGTCACGGCCTCGGCGTAAGCGGTTTGCAGCGCGGCAAAGAAGCCATCCGGCACCTGACTGTCCTGATCGAAGAGCACTGCAAAACCATAGCCTTGCGCCTGCGCCTCGCGCAGCCCCACGTTCATGGCACTGGCCAGCCCGATGTTGCTGTCCAGACGGCGCACGCCGAGACAGCGTGGCGCGGCACTGACGGCGGGAATGAAGGCATCGGGATCTGCGGAGGCGTTGTCGATCAGCAGGAAATCGGACTGTTGGCTGATCTGGCCGATCAGCGCGAGCAGTACTGCGGGGTCAGGGTTGTAGGTCACGATGATCGCGCAGCTGCAGCTGTTGAGGTCCTTCTGCTGGTTCTGCATGCTCATGGCACCGGTCTGTTAAGAGGACGTGTCAGCGCGCGTCAGTCGGTTCGGGAACGTCTGCTCCGACACCCGGACGCTCCGGGTAGCGCAGCCGTTGCGACAGGAAGTACAGAATCGAGGCAATTCCAAGTATCAGTCCCGTGACCACGCCCGCATCCACGATGCCACGCCAGGGCTGTGGCAGCAATCGCACCAGCAGCACGAAACAGACGATCATCCCGGTGAGGCCGAAAGAGAGCAGCTTGCGCTTGCGGGTGGCATAGATGTACCCCATGCAGAACACGGGAGCCAGCAGTATGTGCAGCGGACGAGGATTGGCCTGCAGATAGGTGGCACGGGCGATGACGCGCGGGGCAAAGGCGAGATAAAACCCTTTGTAGCCCTCGGCGTAGGCCATGTAGAGGATGCTCACGGCGAGGGCAAACCAATGAATCTGCTGCAGCTCCAGCGCGGACAGCTCCAGTGCCATCGGCCCGAGGCGCACCACGGCGAACAGCAGAAGCAAAACTATCCCGCCGATGCCCCAGGCGAAGCCTAATGTTTTCAAAGCGTTGTCTACCAGTGTCGAAAAACGAAGGCGGCATTATACCGGCTTCGAGGCAATATCCCAACGCGGCAACAACAGCCGGAAGCAGCTGCCAATACCTGCCGTGGATTCGACCTCGACACGCCCGCCCAAAGCGGTCACGACACTGTTGACCATCGCCAGGCCGATGCCGTGGCCGGAGTCCTGCGTCGCCTGCGTTCTGGTGCTGAAACCGGGCAGCAGCACCCATTGCAGGCGTTGCTCTGGAGGCTCTTCCGAATCCGCCATACCGAGACGCGCCGCGCACGCCAGCAGTGCATCATTGCTGATGCCGGCACCGTCATCCCGCAGCTCCAGCACCAGTTGATCATCTCGCTCCTGCATATCCAGCAGCACCGTACCGCCATCGGTCTTGCCGCAGGCACGCCGGACGCTGAGGGGTTCGATGCCATGGTCGATGGCATTGCGCAGCAGGTGTTCGAGCGGCGCGACCAGCCGCTCCAGCAACAAGCGATCCATCAACAGGCTGTCGTTCTGCACCCGCAGGCGCAGCTGCCGATCAAGCTGATTGCTGTGCCGCCCGGCCAGACGCTGCAGCCGGGGCGTCACTCGGGAGAAGCTCACCAGCCGCGAACCCGCCACCTCTTCGTCGAGCTGCACCACACAGCGCTCCTGCTCTATGAGCAGATCCTCCAGCAGGCTGAGACGTGCGGCGTCAGGTTCGTGCCGACAGGATTGCAGCACGTCCAAGGCTGCACGCACCTGCGTACGGGCACTCCCCACGAGCGCCGCAATGCGCTGCAGCGACGCGGCCGGGATGGCGATGCTGTGCTCCGGCGGCAGCGGTGTCAGCGGAACCGTTGGAGCCGACGCCGCCAGCGGCAGTTCGTCCAGCGCCGCCCGCAACTCACTGACCAGCGGCGCCATCTGTGGGAGCGTACCCAGAGGGCATAAAGGGCCCGCCCGCGATTGCCCAAAGGCACCCGCATGCGGCTGCACCCCCCGGCCACTGCTGTAGTGAACAGCCCGATCAATCTCCGCAACCGCCCCCGGTTGAACACGAACAGCGTCCTTGGCCGCCAGCAGCGCGCGCTCGCAACGATGGCAGAGCGCCGCCAGACGTTCACAGGCAAACAAGCGCGCGTTGCCTTTGAGGGTGTGTAGAGCATGGAGAATGCTTTGGAGCTTGTCGTGCTGCTTGTCAGGGAGCAGCGCCGAGACAGCTCCAGCCGCTCCGGAAAGCAGTGCGCCGAGATCACTCTCGATGCTCTCCACCAGCTCCTCGGCCTCGCGGCGGAAGTCGTGGTAGCACTCGGCATTGTGCTGAAAGTGCCAATCCGACTCGCTACCCCGGAGTGGCGATGCCAGCGTCGCTGCCAGCAACGGCGGAGTCTGCCACTGGTCGAGACGGCGATAGAGGCCCGCGATGATATCGCGCGGATTGTCTACCTCGCGTCGGGCCGCCGCCTGATTCAGACCGCGCCGCAGCAGACGGTGTGCTTCTACCAGCTGAACCAGCAGGTCTGGGTCCGGGGAGCTGTCGGCGGTGATGTCAGAGGCGATGACTGCAGCCGCAGTCATGGGCACGGCCAACGCCTGATGCAGCTCTGCGAGCACGGCGCTCAGGCGTGCGACTCGGTACACCTGCAGCGCTCGCGCCCCGGTGGCCAGCATCCGCAGCTCGACGATCAGCACCCGATTGAGGGTGGCAAAGTCTGCCCTGCTTTCCAACCGCTCTGCCGCCGACAACAGCTCACGAATGTTCTGCGCCAGATAAACCGGCAACTGTGTGATGGCAACGCGCGTCTGCGCAGCACGCCCGCCATCCATGCGCTTTTCGGCAACCATGGCGGCGGCCGCGTTGAGAGTCGTTGCGGGCGTCACGTCGACAAGCACGTCCGTGATGTCAGCGTGCGGCTGCGCCTGCAAGTGCGCCATGCGTCTGCCGATGAGGGCCTGCAGGCTGACGAGCGCTTCCTCTGCCAGCGACGGCTGCTCATGCATACGCCCGAGTAGCTGCTCGCGTAACGACTCAAGCAGCGCCAGATCCTCAGCCCCGACACTCGCCTGCCGTTCCAGCAATACCGTCAGCAACTGCCGCATTGCCTCCAACACCTCGTGGAGCAATACCTCGCCAATCACCAACGCGTTCTGAGCCAGCCGCGCGACCACGGTGCAGAGCGCGTCGCCTTGCGGGCAACTCAGACTCCGCTCCAGCAGGATCAGTGTTTGGCGAAGTTCTTCCTTGAAGGTGCACAGTAGCTCGGCATCCGGCGAATATTCGGCTGCGAGGCGACGGCGCCAGACAGTACGCTGCAGCCGTTCGAAGTGCTGACAGTCGCGTATCAGTGTCTGCGTCAGCTGACGCCGCCAGGCCGGTGTCGGCGGCAGATTTTCTGGAGACAGGCAATCGAGCGCATGAAGCTGCAACCGCAACAACAGCTGGCGTCCCCGCATGGCGAGTGTTGGGGAGATGCCTCCGTCCATGCTGATCGCCACGCGCTGCCAGCACAGCAGATGCCGGGCGAGACGCACCCCCGCCGCCAGCAGCAACGGCCACTCGTCCCGGGGAGCCAGCCCGAGTTCGACGTCTCCAGCCAGCTGCAGGGACTGGCACAGCGCGAGAAACTCGATCCCGACGCGCTCCGAAATTGCACCCTGCGTGAGCGGCGCTTCAGCCAGTGGAAGAACCAATGTGGTCAGGCGCTGAGACGCCAGCACTCGCCACTGCTGCTGCGCGTCGAGCAACAGACAATCGACGGCTGGCAATCTTCCCGCACTCGGTGAGGCCGACGTGCAGTTCGAGGGGCAGTTCGAGGGACAGGGGCTGACACTCAGTTGCAACTCCAGCCCCAGCAAAAGCACGACCGCCTGCCCCGCATCGAGGCAGTCATCGGCATCAATGAACCCGAACCATTGCGGCCCGAGCACCTGCAGGACGGAGGAAATGGCGCGTAGCTCGCACGAGAGTTCGGGGGCAATCTCGCTGGAAAGTTCATCGGCAGGAGCCACCGCCCCGGATGTCTGACCAAGAATGGCCTGTGCGCCACGGACTCTCTGCAGCAACAGCGCCCGGATATCCGGCGCGTGGCAGGCGTTCCACGGGCCGTCTTGCACGGCTGGCGCACCACTGCGTGGCGGGGGCAACGGACTCTTGCCAATGGCCAGCCGCAGCGCGTTGAGAGTTGCCACATCGAACTCGGCGTCGCTCACTGGCGGTCGCAGGTCCATCAGGAAGCGGGTCACCTGCAGCAGGCTGACCCCAGCCAGCTCAAGGGTGGCAGTGGGTATCGGGTCGGATGTCCTGACTAACTGCGTGAAAAGCGCCGCCATATCGGCACAGAAGACTGCGGCACGACGAGCACCAAACAGCCTGCACAGGCCTGCAACCCGTTCAATGTTCTGCAGCACCTCGGCGAGGGCTGGCTCCGACTTTCCCGTTGCTGCCTCGGTCGGTGCGTGAATATTCAGATTAGCTTCTCGATCTCTCAACAGGAGTGCCGCGCTGGACTCAAGCTGCTCCGCGCACTGCCGCAAAGCTGCGCGCCATACGCTTGTCTCATGGCTCAAGAGCGGTTGCCCGGGCTCAACACTGGCCATCATCTCACTGGACATCAGTGCGCCCTCTTGTCTGTACCCCTGGCTGCACCCTTGTCTGCACCCCTGCCAGCACGTCGGCAATCCGTGCGCCGAGCCGTTGCGCCGTCAGCGGTCTGCTCAACACGCCCTGCAGGCCCAGCGCTTGCGCCCAGATGTCATCGGTCTCGCGCCGTGCCCCGCTGAGCAGCAAGACCTTGCTCACTCCCGCACGCAGCAGGCTGAGCCCGACGTCGAAGCCGTTGTCCTGCAACAGCGTTAGCTCGACGAGCGCCAGATCGATAGGCTCACTTTTGACCTCGGCGCCTATCTCAGCATCAGCCTCAGGGCGGACCTCAGCCGCCACCAGACCCAATGCCTCCGACAGCGCGCCGACATGACAGACCTCATGCCCCAATCTCTGCAACTGACGCTGCATGTACAGCGTCTGGGTCGGAGAGTCATCCAGCAACAGAATGCGCGCCATCGGCAGCCTCCTCGTTGGGCACCGCTGCCGGGGCGGTCGATTGCCGCGCAGTTGGCACCAGCGCCGCGATAGCCTCCAGCAGGTCCGCCTTGCGAAAGGGTTTGAGAATATAGCGCCGCGCCCCGGCCAGCTCCGCGCGGGCCCGGTCCAGCAACCCGTCGCTGCCCGACACCAGCACCACCGGCGTCTCCCCGAACTGCGGGCTGGCCCTGATGAGCGCGCAGGCCTGAAAACCATCGAGGCCCGGCATCATGACGTCCATGAAGATGATGTCCGGCCGCAGCGCCGCGATGCGGCACAGGGCATCAAATCCATCCTCGGCAAGAGTAATGGAGCACCCCATCGGCTCCAACATGGCTTGAGCACTCTGCCGAATGCTCCTGCTGTCATCGACCAGCAGCACCTTGAGATGGGGAATATTTTCAGTGTTAAGTGCGTGCGACGTGGCATCCATGCCAACCTCCTTTTGCTGCATTTGTGCAGGATCGGTGCGACAGGCAGAGGCTGTCAGGACACGCCGTGAATACTTCCCTGTAGGCTTGGGCGCCGCATCCCTGCGGCGCACAGTCCTGCCTGCCTCTGCCCGCCGCACCGATCTTTAACCTTTGTGCTACGGCGTGTCCTGAATGTCTCTGCCTGTCGCACCGATCCTTCCACCTAAAGGTCTAGCACAGCTTCTCAATTTCAGCGAATTCGCCGCGTCGATACATAGCATAAGTTGAGTTATGATCTGCGCAACTCGCGGGTCCTATCACCATCAATCCCAATACCCGCCCCAAATCATCAGCACAGGCACGCACATGACCATCAGACTCGGCATCGTTATGGACCCGATCCAGACCATCAGCTACAAGAAGGACACCAGCCTCGCCATGCTCATGGCCGCCCAGGAGCGCGGCTACGAGCTTTACTACATGGAGCAGTCGGACCTGTATCTGCAGGACGGCGTGGCCAGGGGCCTGATGCGCCAGCTGAATGTGGCGTGGGACGAGAAGCAGTGGTACTCCTTCGGCGACGCCAGCGACGAGCCGCTGGGCGACCTCGACGTCATCCTGATGCGCAAGGACCCGCCCTTCGACAATGAATACATTTACTCGACCTACATCCTGGAGCAGGCCGAGAACGCCGGCTGCCTCGTGGTCAACAGGCCGCGCAGCCTGCGCGACTGCAACGAAAAATTGTTCGCCACCCAGTTCCCGCAGTGCTGCCCGCCGCTGGTGGTAAGCAACAATGCCACCGTGCTGAAGCACTTCCACGTCACCCACGGCGACGTCATCTTCAAACCGCTGGACGGCATGGGCGGCTCCTCGATCTTCCGTCTGCGCCACGACGACCCCAATGTCAGCGTCATCATCGAGACACTGACTGGCCACGGCCGCACACCGATCATGGCGCAACGCTTCATTCCCGAGATCGTCAATGGCGACAAGCGCATCCTGCTGGTGGATGGCGAACCGGTGCCTTACGCACTGGCGCGAGTGCCGGCCCGTGGCGAGACGCGCGGCAATCTGGCGGCTGGCGGCAGCGGCGTCCCGCAGCCTTTGAGCGAGCGCGATCGCTGGATCTGCAGCCAGGTGCGTGAATCAGTTCGGGAGCGCGGCCTGCTGTTTGTCGGCCTGGACGTCATCGGCGACTACCTCACCGAGATCAACGTCACCAGCCCGACCTGTGTGCGCGAACTGAACAAGGCGTACAATCTGGACATCGCTGGCGACCTGATGCGCAGCATCGAGAGCAGGCTGGCCGAGCGTCAGCTTTAAACTTTCTCTTCGAACCTGAAAGAACCGAGTCCTGAGACCGCATGCGAAACTCTGCGAATGACAACTCAGATCAGCCCATGATCAAGAACACTGATCTGAGTGCCGACCTGAGCAAGGATCGCTTCGGCTTCACGATTTTTCTGTCGGGCTGCCTGCACATCATGCTGATCGTCGGCGTGGGCTTTACCTATCTGGAAGAAAGCAACAGCGCGCCCGCCGTCGAGATCACTTTGGCGCAGTACCGCAGCGACATCGCCCCGGATGAGGCCGACTACATCGCTCAGGAAAACCAGAGCGGCAGCGGCGTGCTAGACGAGGCCGCAACTCCGAGCACGCCTTTTGTCTCCCCGTTTCATGACGAGGTGATCCAACAGGTGGACCCGGTGCCGCAGGCGCCAGCGCCGAGCCAGCAGACTGACCCGAGCGACCTGGCCCTGTTGACCTCGACCAATGCCGAACTCTCCCTCGAACAACAGCTGGAGGAAGAGAGCCCCGAGAGCGACAAACCAATCTCCGATACCGCCACGCCGGAGGAGCTGAGTCTGGCCATCGCGAGTCTGCAGGCACAGCTGGACCTGCAACAACAGGCCTACGCCAAGCGCCCGCGCACATACACCATCTCCTCGGCGTCTACCCAGAAGCGCCACGACGCGCTCTATCTGGATTCCTGGCGCAAGCGCATCGAGGCCGTGGGCAATCTGAATTATCCCGAGCAGGCACGTCAGCAGGAAATCTATGGCAGCCTGCGCATGCTGGTGTCACTGCGTCCCAATGGGTCGGTACAGGAAATCCGCATTCTGCAAAGCTCTGGCGAGCGTGTATTGGACGAGGCCGCCATCAACATCGTCAGCCTGGCCTCACCCTTCGACCCGTTCCCGCCGGAGCTGCTTGAGGAAGTCGACATCCTGGAAATTATCCGCACCTGGCGTTTTCACCGGGGCAATTCGTTCAGCAGCGAGTGAGAATCACCCTATGAAAGACGATGCGGATTATCAGGCAACCCCCGGTTCACTGGCCAATCAGTTCCTTATTGCGATGCCTCATCTGCAGGACCCATGGTTCGCTCACACCGTCACTTATCTCTGGAAACACAATGAGGAAGGCGCGCTTGGCATCGTCATCAACAAACCGTCAAGCATGCTGCTTTCCGAGTTGCTCGCGGAGTTGCACATCGACGCGGAGCTGCGGCGCGGTGACAGCATCTTCCATAGTCAGCGTGTTATGAGCGGTGGACCGGTGGAGAAACACAAGGGTTTCATCCTGCACGAGAGTGGTCGCGAGTGGGAGTACACACTGAAGATCACGCCCGGGCTCAGCCTGTCGATGTCGAAGGACATTCTTGCCGACATCGCCGATGGCAAAGGCCCGGAAAATTATCTGGTCGCCCTCGGTTGCGCCGGGTGGGAGGCCGGACAACTGGAGCAAGAAATCGGCGACAATTTCTGGCTGACCGCTCCCGCCATCCCCGCGCTGATCTTCTCCACCGACTACGAAGCCAAGCCCGAGGCGGCAGCGGCCAGCCTCGGCGTCAGCCTGAGTCAACTCTCCAGCATTGCAGGGCACTCATGAAGCGGGACACTTAGATGGACGCCTTTCCCGTAAAAAAACCTGGCGACATTACTGCACTTGGTTTCGACTTCGGCACCAAACGCATCGGCGTGGCCAGCGGGCAATCGATTATCGGCACGGCGAGCGCGCTCGGGCCGGTGGCGGCGCGCGACGGCATTCCGGACTGGCAGGTGATGGACAAGCTGATCGAGAAATGGCAACCAGACGTGTTCGTCGTGGGGCTGCCGTACAACATGGATGACTCGGAGAGTGAGTTGTTTTTCAAGGCGCGCAAGTTCGGCAATCGCCTCAATGCCCGCTACCTCAAACCCTGCTACGGGATGGATGAACGGCTCAGCTCCTTCGAGGCGCGCGGGCAATTGCTGCGTGGAGAGTCCAAAGCGCAGCTGGACAGCCTGGCGGCGCAGCTGATTCTGGAATCGTGGTTCAGTGGGCTGGCGGAAAAATTCCGCGAATAGAAAATATATCTTGTGGGAGCGGGCCTTGCCCGCGATTGAGTTCAGCGCAAATCAATCGCGGGCGGGTCCTTTATGCCCTCTGGGTACGCTCCCACAGGGTTCAGCAATGCATTAGAACGAATCCGGCATCTTGGCCTTGCCCCTCGCCTCTTCCTTAGTAATGGTGCCCTTCTGCACGAGCTCTTTCAGGCACTGATCCAGCGTCTTCATGCCGTACTGCGAGCCAGTCTGAATCGCCGAGTACATCTGCGCCACCTTGTCTTCACGAATCAAGTTACGGATGGCCGGTGTGCCAATCATGATTTCGTGCGCCGCCACGCGCCCACCGCCGTTCTTCTTCAACAGCGCCTGCGAGACAACCGCCTGCAGCGATTCCGACAGCATCGAGCGCACCATGGATTTTTCAGCGGCCGGGAACACATCGATGACACGGTCGATAGTCTTGGCGGCGGAGGTGGTGTGCAGTGTGCCGAACACGAGGTGGCCGGTCTCGGCGGCGGTCAGCGCCAGACGGATGGTCTCAAGATCGCGCAACTCGCCCACCAGAATGATGTCCGGGTCTTCACGTAGAGCTGATCGCAGTGCCTCGGCGAAACCCAGGGTGTCGCGGTGCACCTCGCGCTGGTTGACCAGACACTTCTTGCTCTCGTGCACGAATTCGATGGGATCCTCAATGGTGAGGATGTGTTCATAGCGGGTGTTGTTCACGTAGTCCATCATGGCGGCGAGTGTCGTACTCTTACCCGAGCCGGTCGGCCCCGTCACCACCACCAATCCTCTGGCGAGATCGGACATGTCACGGAAGACCTGTCCCATGCCCAGCTGTTCCATCGACAACACTTTAGAGGGAATGGTACGGAATACAGCGGCGGCGCCACGGTTCTGATTGAAGGCGTTGACCCGGAAGCGCGCGAGGCCTGGCACCTCGAAGGAGAAGTCTGTCTCCATGAACTGTTCATAGTCCTTGCGCTGCTTGTCGGTCATGATCTCGTAGATCAGGCCGTGAACTTCCTTGTGATCCATGGAGGGGATGTTGATCTTGCGCATGTCACCGTCGACGCGGATCAGGGGCGGCATACCGGCCGTGAGATGCAGATCCGATGCGCCCTGTTTGACACTGAAACCCAGTAATTCGGTGATGTCCATGTGATACCTGCCCCTGATTCGATTGTGGTTGTGCGGCCGTGTGCGTTGTTCGTGTGCAGTGCTATAGTTGTCTTCGATAGTGAGGCTGAAAACCATGGCAAGCATAGCAGAAAATATTTCCGCAGTTCGTGAAGAGATTGGCAAAGCCGCAGTCGGCTGCGGCAGGCCTGCCGCCAGCGTTTCCCTGCTGGCTGTCAGCAAGACCCAGGGACCGGATAAGGTACGTGAGGCCTACGCGGCGGGACAACGGGACTTCGGCGAAAACTATGTGCAGGAGGCCCTGAGCAAGATCAGCGCATTGCCTCTACCGGGCCTGTGCTGGCACTTCATCGGCCCGATTCAATCCAACAAGACGCGTGAGATTGCCGAGCACTTTCAATGGGTGCACAGCGTGGATCGCCTGAAAATTGCGCAGCGGCTCAGCGCCCAGCGGCCAGCCAATCTCGGCCCGCTCAACATCTGCATCCAGGTCAATATTTCCGAGGAAGACAGCAAATCCGGTGTGGCCCTGGCAGAGGTGGCGGATCTTTGCGAGGCGATCAACGGCCTGGAAAATATCTGCCTGCGCGGCCTCATGGCGATTCCGGCGCCCAGTGACGACATCGAGCAACAGCGCCTGACCTTCCGCCCGCTCGCGCAACTGTTGCAACGCCTTGCAGCGAAATATCCGCAGATGGACACGCTTTCAATTGGCATGAGCAGCGATTACGCGGCGGCAATTGCAGAAGGCTCGACCATTGTCAGGATCGGCTCGGCAATCTTCGGGGCGCGGTCATAGATGCTTGAACGATAGCCCGCAATGGGCACACTGGGATCGAAAGGGATTCAGAAAGAAACGCTTCACGAAGAACTGCTCGTGACAATCGGGGCAACGTTTGACGGATGCACTGATACCAAAAAAGGCATATAGCAGCATGTAGGAATACATGATCAAGCTCGAGGAATTACCCGCACTCAGGAGTTGATTCACCGCATAGACGTAAACTGGCAAGGTCCAGAAGCAGACGAACAGGCGATTCCTGGCCGCGCGAATGCTGAGCAATTCCTTGTGCTGCAATTCTTCCTTGTGTTTTGCCGAGTCCCTGCTGGCGGGCGCCTTCTTGTTGTGATCTGACATGGTTCTGCGTTCCGATAAATTCCCGACCTGATGATGGCCGAAGTGTACACGTTGCCAACTGGAAAAATCAGAGGGCGTGAGGCTTTTTGCGTGTCGAGCTTTGGTTCGGGACGACCCGAGAGGTAACATGCGGCCCACGCAGTCAGGAAGATATGTTTACTGTGCTAAACTCGGCCAATAAACCGTCTAAATCAGAATCCAGCATGGACCAGACCCCCACCATCAATGTGCTGATCGTTGCGGACCTCCTCACGGACGGCGAGCGGCTGGTCACGCTGCTACGCAAATCCGGCTTCAGCGTACATGCCGAAGCGGTGCGGGACGAAGACTTCCTGCGCGGACGGCTGCTCCTCAAGACCTGGGATCTGCTGTTCATGTATGCCGGTAACCTGCGCCTCTCCTTCGACCGCCTGCAGGCCGTGCTGCAGGAGATGGAACTGGACCTGCCCTGCATCGGGCTGGGTTTTGAGCCAGCCACGCAGCCCTCCATGGAGACGATTGCAGACAACGTGTTCTTCAGCGATGTCAGCGATCTGGAGGATGCGCAACAGTGCGCCCTGCTGACTCGTCAGGTCCGGCACGAACTGAAAGCCTTGCAGGGGCGTCGGGAGCTGCGCAGAAGCACTGCGGCTCTCAAGGATCTGCAACAACGTTATCAACTCCTGCTGGAAAGCTCTGCCGAGGCCATAGGTTATCTGCACGACGGCGTGCACCTTTACGCCAACCCTGCCTATGCCGCGCTGTTCGGCTACGCGGATGCCGACGCACTGCGCAGCGTTGCCTTTCTGGACCTGGTGCAGGAGCAGGACGTCGCCGCCGTGCAACAGTTCCTGCGCGCATCTCGGCAATCCCCCGCAGCGCATTGCGTATTTCACGCACTGACCGCAGGCGACACCGTGACTCGCCTGAGCATGGAGTGCGCGCTCGTGACCTTTGGCGATGAGCGCAGCATCCAGATCATCGTGCGCCCGCTCACCGGCAACCTTGACCAGCAACACCGGGCGCGAGCCCTGCAGGGCCAGGATCTGGTCACCGATCTGCTCAACAGGAGCAGCCTGATCCGCCACATCGAACAGGCCATCGCGACGGCCATTTATGATCATCAGCACAGCGCACTGCTACTCCTCAGACTCAATGGCTTCGAGGACTTTGTGACGCTTGCCGGACGCTCGGCGAGCAACCTGCTGCTGGCAGACGTCGCCCGCATCCTGCGACAGGCCGTCCCCGCACAGGCCGTGCCGGGCCGCAGTGCGGAAAACGAATTCGCCGTGCTGCTGCCGGTCGCCAGAGGCGCTGACAGTGAACGCCTGCTCAGCACCCTGCGTCAGGCACTGCAGGAAAAAGTGCACGAGGAACTGCAAGGTCGGCAACCAGTCGGCGCTCCCATCACAGTGGCGGCAGGCTCGGCAGTCGTGAATGACCTGGCACCAACGGCGGAAGCCATCCTGGAGCGTGCGCGTCACAACCTGACTGTGCGCGAGGCCGCGAAATTGTCAAGCCACACGGCGCCGGACGCCTACGGTACGCCCGGACAGATGTACGAACGGCTGGAGCAAGCCTTCGTGAATGAGGATTTTGTGCTGGTTTTCCAGCCGGTGGTAAGCCTCAAGGAGGACCGCGTAGAGCGCTATGAAGTCCGCATCCGCCTGCGCGACAAGGATCAGCTCATCTACCCGCCACGCTTTCTGGAGCTGGCCAACCAGCACGGTCTGGGCGAAAAGATCGATCGCTGGGTAACTGAAAAATCGCTGCAGTTGCTGCAGGAGCGCGATGATCCGAATCTGCAGCTCACCATCAATCTGACTCAAAATTCCATCGGCAGCGCTGACTTTCTGCCCTGGCTGACGCAACAACTGAGTGCGACGCGGCTGTCAGCCAATCGCATCGTGCTGCAGATCAGCGAGCTCGACATCATCAGCGCCCCGGAGCGACTGACACAATTCAGCCACCAGCTGCAGGAACTGCAGATACCCCTTTCGGTGACGCACTTCGGCTGCACGCTCAGCTCCTTCAAGTATCTGCCCAACACCGGAGTGAACTTCGTGAAGCTGGACAAGTCGCTGCTGGACAACATCGGTACCGATACGGCACAGCGCGAGAAATTAAACACCACCGTGAACAGCCTGCATGCCCGGGGCATGCTGGTGATCGCCCCCATGATCGATCACATCGACGTACTGCCGCTGCTGTGGCAGGCGGATGTCAATTTTGTGCAGGGCAATTGTCTGCAGGAGCCCAGCGACAAAATGGACTTCAGCTTCGTGCAGGACGAAGAGATCACGCTGGATTCCTTTTACTAGAGAAACTGAAATTGGCAACAGACAATATGTCTTCAGACAGACCCACGCAGGATTTTTCAGCTCTTGCAGATGAGGAGCTCAGTGGAGGGTCCATCGCGGGCGGGGCCCGCTCCCACCATGTGCAGCCAGTGTCGCACCTGCGTGTGGGACAGAAGCTGGCCATTGCCAGCTGCGTCCTGATGATTCTCTCCATGTGCGTATTCTGGCTCGTCACCAATCAGACCACGGAGAACATCCTGCGCCAGCAGGCCGACAGCCTCGGCAATTCCCTCGCGCGACAGACCGCCATTCTCGCCACCGAACTCGTGCTGGCCAACGATCTGATCAGCATGAATGTGTTGCTCAGCCAGTTGACCCGCGAGGCGGCGATCAGTCAGGCCGCTATTCTAAGTATCGACGATCAGGTCATCGCCATCTCCGGTGCCGCAGTCTCCGACCCGGACGGGGCACAAACCAGCCGCACGGATCTGTTTGGAAGCTATGTGGCCCCCATCGCCCTGCAAGACTCGCTGGCCGGTTATGTCCGCATTCACCTGGACCAGCGCTACATCGAGCAGGGCGTCACTCGCAATTTCCTCTTCATGCTGATTGCCTTGCTGCTGCTCGCACTCACCGGCATCAGCGTGACCCTGGCGCTGGCCCAGCATTTCGTGACCTTCCCGCTGCGCATGTTGAGCGCCTCCATGCACAGTGTCCGGCGCGGTGAACCCGAGCCCTGCCCATACGGAGAGCGTGGTGATGAGGTCGGCGCACTCATCCGCAATTACAACCGGTTGATCTACGATCTGGAGGATCCCGAAACACGACAGGCGATCTTTGGCGAGGAGCCCGACCCTACTGCCATCGCGCAGACGCCACCGGCCTACCGCAAGCCAGGCAGCACCATCGTCAGCATCCTGCACCTGAACATCGACAATTACAGGTCGGCGCTCCATCAGCACGATCCGGTGGAGACCGTTGAGCTGATCAACACGTATTATTTCTACATCCACAAGGTTGCGCAGCTTTACAACGGCAACATCGAGAAGTGCGCGGGAGACGAGATACTTCTCACCTTTGGCGCAGCACAGAGTGACGAAGACCACAGCTTCCATGCGGTCTGCGCTGCCCTGCTGTTCCTGCAGCTTGCCGATACGCTGAGCCGCGAGCTGGAAGCGCAGTTACTGCCTTCCTTGCAGTTCCGTGCAGGCCTGCATTGCGGTGAACTGCTGACCGGGGTAATCTCATCCCTCGAACAGAAGAGCTACACCGTGGCCGGGGAGAATCTCGCACTAGCCAGACAGATCTGCGAGGAAGGTCCGATCGGGACGCTGCTGATCAGCGAGGCTGTCTACGTGCAGGCGGACGCCGACAATCGCCTGATCACCGAAGAGTTCAATGAGATCGTCGACGATACGACTGGAGAGTTCATCAAGACCTGGCTTGTTGATGAACCAATGGCAAACTACAAGTCACTGCTGAGCCGACAGGTGGAACACCTTCTCACGCAGGAGATGGATGTCTGAACAGGCAAAGGTGCCTGTCGCAGCTGCAAGAACATGGAGCCCGGAAATGGATATCAACTTCCCGATCTGTCATCTGTTTTACTACCCCACACAGGTTGTGCTGGTAGATGACGACCCCGATTTTCTCGACGCAGTCAGTCTGCTGTTGCGCCGCAACCTCAGCTATCGCCTCTTCCGTTCGGCCGCGCAGGCGCTGATTCACGTCAACAATTCGAATCAACAGACCGACATGATTCGGCGCTGTTACTCCTCCTACAAGACCGGCCCCTTCGACTCCGACACGCTCAACCATATCGACATCAACGAGATCTACAAGGAAGTCTACAATCCCGCCCGTTTCTCAACACCGACCGTCGTGGTGGTCGACTACTCCATGCCGGAGATGAACGGGCTGGAGTTCTGCATGAGCCTGACCAACCCCTACGTGAAGAAGATTCTGTTAACCGGACAGGCCGACACCGATCTGGCCGTGCAGGCGTTCAATGAAGGGCTGATCGACCAGTACATCAGCAAGAAGGACCAGCACCTGCAGACCAAACTCAACCGCTCGATTGCCAACCTGCAGCAGCACTACTTCAGCAGAACCTTCAAACTCATCACCGATCCCGTCATCGCCAACAACCAGAGCCGTTTCATCAATAATCCCGACTTCGTGAATTATTTCCGAGAGATTCTTTCGACGCGCAACATCGTGGAGTACTACTTGATCGACGAACCCTACTCCGGGTTCTTCCTGTTGGATGAGAAAGGCACCGTCTCGATTCTGTTGATTCTGCAGGAGAAGAAATTGCAGAACCACTATCGGCAATGCGTGGCCGATCACGCGCCGAACGAGCTACTGCAGGCGCTGGCGAATGGTTCCGTTATCCCGCTGTTCAACGTCGCCAATGAACAAGAGAAGACAGATCCGGGGATTCTGCAGAACTGGAAGAAATACTATGTGCCGGCCGCCCGCGTCTCCGACCGTGCCGCCTACCATTGCGCCATGCTGTCGGGCGAACAGGCCAAGAGCCTGCTGCGCAAGTACCATC
Organism: Gammaproteobacteria bacterium; assembly: GCA_030654835.1. Classification (GTDB taxonomy): domain Bacteria; phylum Pseudomonadota; class Gammaproteobacteria; order Pseudomonadales; family Pseudohongiellaceae; genus UBA5078. Next base: position 40,738 of record JAURWS010000052.1, read on the forward strand.
CCGAGGATATCGCTCCCTACAGCGCTCACATCAACGCTCCGCAGAGTGGGGCTGGGCAGAAATACCTGCACTAGCACTTCGCAAGCAACGGGAATTCCAGCGTGAAGGTGGTGTGCTCGCCCAGCACCGAATCGACAATAATCTCTGCATCGAAGCTCTTGAGGGTGCGCTTGCAGAAGGCGAGCCCGGCACCGGTGCCATCATTCTTGGTTGTGAAGAAACGATCGAATATGTGCGGCAGAACTTCCGCGCTGATACCCAGCCCGGTGTCGGTGAAGATCAATCGATGGTGCTGCGCGGTGCACTCCAGAGAGATGCTGATGTCGCCCTTGCCTGCCGCCTCGATACTGTAGAGCGCATTTTTGATCAGGTTGAACAACACATAGACCATCAGCGAGTGCACACCAATGAAATCGAAGCTGTTGCCGGCAATGTATTGCAGCCGCTGGCGCTGGTCCCGTTTGAAGGGATAGGTCAGCACCGCCTCTTCCACACAGGCGGCGATGGAGCAGCGGGTAAAGCCGGAACGATCCAGTTCGCGATTACGCAGATTCACCAGTAGCAGATCAATTACGGAATTAGCCTGGTCCACCATGCTCCTGATGCGCGCGGGGGTGCCCTCAAGCATGTCCCGGTGTTCGGCTCGTATCGGGACGAAGCGTGTTGGTTCGTGCAGACTGGCGTACCGGTATCCTTCCAGCAGATCGGGCAAATAAGACTCCACGCCACTGATGCTGGCCCGCACACCCGACAAGGGTGTACGCATCTCATGCGCAATGGTGGCACTGAGGTTCGAGAGTAGCGCCATCTTCTCGGCATAGATCGCCTCTTTCCTGGCCTGCTGCCTGCGCTGAGCGTCGATACGTTCGACAGCGATATTCAGTTGTCGACAGAAGAAATGCAGAAGCGGAGCTTCATCCTCGCGATTGCCACTGTGCAGAAGTGTTCCGCCTGGCAACAGGAGGCACAGCAATCCCTGCTCGCCATGGGCGGGCAGTGCCTGCTCCGCATCGAAGCGCTGCAGCTCGCGCGCCACTGCAGCGGAACAGTGAGAGGCAAAAAAAACGGTGCGCTGACTGCGCGCATACAGCAGCAGTGGATTCGTCTCCTCCAGCCTGGTCAAGGTTGGATCAGTCGTGGCGGGGTGATCAAGGTCGTAATGATCCATATCAAGAAGGCCCGGCTCCCATTGCTGCATCCCTCGGACTGCATGACGATTTTGTGCTCCCGATCCTGACCCTTGCGCCGCCCCTGCTGATACGAGCGTGTCGCAGATGAAAATGGTCGTCCGCTCCACATTCATCAAGCGGGTGAGGGCTCTGCCCGCGAAATCGAGCAGGCTGTCCAGATCCGTATGCTCGTGCATGGCATTGATCAAAGCGGCCAGCGAACCCAGCCCGCTGGCAGGCAGATCGCCCCGCGAGGATTTGAACCCGATGAGCATATAGGGATACAGCACATCGTAAGTCAGACAAACCAGCACAATGAAAAAGATGTGGAACAGGGCTTGGAACAACGGGTCATTAACAATATGCCGAAACAGGAATGCCAGCATCCCGTACAGCGCCAGATACGCAACGATCAGCAATCCTTTGACGAGCGAGTTGGTTGTCAGCATGACAGAGCGGGCATGGAATGCACTTTGATGAGAATCTGGAATAAAGGCCGGTTTACGCAGCGGCCATGTTGCGAAAACTGTGCGTCTGACGGTAGTGTATACTAGCGTCAGGTGAAACTGAAAACAGAAGTCAGCCTGACCATCTGCAGGATGCAATCCTGAATAAGGAGTCACAAGATGCTTAAAGGATTATTGACAGCCATTTGCTTCCCTCTGATCCTCCTCTGGAGTCTATGCTATGGAGTCATCGGTGGAATTTTTTTCAAGATGCTGGCGGTGTATGAGAACTGGGTGGATATGAATCATCTGCAGGTCACTCAATGGAAGCGCTATCCGTTGCGCAGTTACAACAAATTCACCGCCGCCATTCTCACGCACCGCATGAAATCGAAACCTATCGAGCTCGTGGAGCTGACCAACAGCCAGATTCAGACCGAATTCAAACGCGAACCGTTTCCGGTGCTGCTCATTCTCGCCAATACTCTGATCGCCCTGCTCCTGCTGCCGTTCGCCATTCTCACAGGCATCGTACAGGGACCGATCTTTGTCTTTCGCAAGAGCTGGCGCTCCTGGCAGCAACTGGCACACCTGAAATTCTGATGACGACCGGAGCGGGGGCTCACATGAAATCCAAACCGCTGATACTGGTTGTCGAAGACGACTACACACAATCGGCCCTGGTTGTAGAAATCATCAACGAAGCAGGGCTCTATCAGGCCATTCCAGCCTATGACGGCGAGCACGCCTTCCGCGTATTGGAGGAGAATCAGCGTGGCTTCAATTTTCTGAGCAATCGCGTCGCCTGTATTCTGCTGGACTGGCAGATGCCGAAAATGAACGGTGAAGTATTCATCAAGCGCCTGCGCACGGAGGAAGGACGGAGTCCTTTCAAGCGCCACATTCCCATCGTGATTTTTTCGGCCTACAGCGACAAGGAACGCCTGCAGCTGGCGAAGGACCCGACGCTGGGGCTCGCCTCGGGATATATCGTCAAGCCCTTTGACGAAGAAGAATTGTTGTCACTGCTCAAGCGCATCGTCATTCATCAGGAAGCGGAAATTTTGCGCGAAATTCTGATCGAACAAGAGGCGCGCTGGGTCAAGGAACTTCGCAAGTAGCAGGCCCTGCGAAATCAGCTCACCGCGTCAGGATTCAACTCGACAGCAATGGCTGATGCAGGGGGTGTCTCCACCGGCAGGCGCACGACGAAAGTAGTGCCGAGCCCGGGTTTGCTGATGAACTGAATCGTCCCCTTGTGCTCCGTGATGATGCGATTGCAGATGGTCAGCCCCCAGCCTCTTCTTGCTGTCGCATTTCCGGCTGCGGTGACTTTGCCACTGAAATAAGGCTCCCAGATCTTCTCGCGCAACTCCGGCGCAATACCAACCCCTGTATCGCTAACCGCTACGACCACTTCATCACGCTCGGCACGTGAACGAATCCGCAGAGTTCCGGCATCCGGCATCGCCTCCAATCCATTCTTGATCAGATTGGAAAACAGCACCTGCATCTCACCGGGAATTCCCTGCACCGTCGGCAGATCGTGCTGCAAATCAAGCACCTTTTCATGACAGGTTTCGGGAGCCAGACGCAGACAACGCGCCAGCACCTGATTGATGTCGACCGATTGCACACGCTCGCTGTCGTCGACATCAGCATCGGTGAACGCCAGAGTTTCGTCTACAATCTCCGTCGCACGATCGACCTGAGCCTCGATGATTTCGCGATATTTCTCGGCACTTTCGGCATCACGGATACGCCCGGCACTCAGGCGAATGATATTCAGGGGCGTTCTGATCTCATGGTGCGCCTGACGGGTCGCGTGGGCGATGGCCCGGCTCTTTTCCGCACGCATCAATTCGATCTCTGCCTCATGCAGGCGTTTCTGGTTTTCGGCGTAGAGTTTCTCGAGTTTTTCAAAAGGAGTGAGACGATACAGAATTGCAGAGACATAGCCGCGCAAGCGCGTCAGGAATTGCCGGTCCTTTCTGGTGAACGGTTCCTGATTGCTGCGCTCCCCCAATATCAGCACCCCCTCCAGAATCTCCGGAGAGAAGCACGGGATCACCAGACACAACTCTGGGTGGGCATGCCCCAGCGTCTGGAAGCGCCGCTGCACGGCGGCACCGAACTCGTCGAGTCCGGCAAGCTCCACTCGCGCGCGGCACTCCTCAATGAAATGGTCGTCCACTCCCAACGTTGCAACGACTGTCGGGTCACGCCCCGCATCCTGTGCAGCGCTCGCCGCTGCTGCAATCCCCGACCCCAGAGAGGCGTACAGTTCATAGCCCTGTAACTGGTCCTCGTCACCGCGCACTGCCACCACGTAATGCGCCAGCTCCAATTCGAAGGTGTTATCCAGCTCGTCGATCAATTGGCGAAAAATGTCGCGTCGATTTTTCTCCTGCTCCAGTGCGCCTGCCAGGCGATTGAGAATGTCCTCGGCGTCGTACCAGCCGTGCACAAATTTGCGCCGCACTGTTGTCACCAGCAGCAGCTCCAGAGGAGTCGCACCGAAGGCCCACACCACGCCGAGTACACAGATCAGCATCAGGCTCAACGCAGGGCTGCTGAAAGAGCTCTGAAACGCCAGATACAGACTGGTCACGATCAGCGAAGCGACAATCAGCTTCGCAGTATTGCGCTGCACCACCATGCGAATGTCGAGCAGGTCATGCTTGCTGATCGCATAGGCAAAAAACAGCGAGGGAAATACCGACGCCAGGTGTCCGAACACCAGCAGATCATAGTTGCCAAACAACACCAGAATCAGATCGAAGAAGATGCCCAGAAAGATGAACAACCCCAGACCAGTCAGCATGTAAGCCAAGCGGACTCTGTATTCGGGATAGCGCCGGTAACTGATGCACAGATTGATCACGGTGAGCGACCCCAGCAACACCAGATAGATCGAATAATACAGATACCCGGCACCGTCTATGTAGACGATCGCACCCTCTTGCAACTCTGCACGAGAAACGACGTCACTGAACAGGATCAGCAGCGTGAACCCTGTTCCCGCCAGTGCATTGAGGCCATTGAGCCACCTTCCCGACATTTTCCTGACGCCGGGATAGAAGAGACTGGTGTAAATGAAGCCGTTGGCAAACACGATGGCGCTCACCAGCTGCAGTTGCGAGACCGGATTGATCGGCACCAGCGCCTGAAACTCATGCAACAACATGAAACAAAGTGCCCAGACAGCAACAGAGAGGTTGGTCATGAGATAAGTGAATGACAACCGTCCCGGATTCTGTCGCCAGGTGTATAACCCCAGCAGTACCAGCACGATGGCATTGGGCACAAAGATGTAGTTCATCGTTGCATCAACCGGATCGCAAGAGCGACCTCAGTTGCGGGCCTCCCCTTTGAGCAGGTACTTGTTGATGTTCTTGATCATGAAGTACTGGCTCTGCTTGCTGAATGAGGCATCGACGACGGCCTTCAGAGTATCCAACGAGCCCTTGACGCTGCCATACATCAGCAGCAGGTTGTTGGTGATAAAGAAATGCACCGGGGAGAAGCCTACGCCCAGCCCCCATTTGAAGGCCTTGCTGTAGACATTGGTCCACAGGAACGCCACATCATATCCCATCTTCACAGCCCTCTCAAAAAGCGGAATCGAGAGAAAAGGCGACACTTTCTGACGATGTTCCTTCAAGGCACCAAGCTCTTTGATGAACATGATGCGATCCTTTTTTACGACCTCGTCCATCCAGTACGTCGAAATTGCGAGACCTCCGCTCTTCTCCGCGTCGGACAATTCCCACGGCATGTCACGCTCCATGCTGAGCGCGCTCTTGTCCAGCAACAACACCCAGCAGAAGCCGATGATGTCCGCATCCTTGAACAAGAGGGACAACAGCGGTATCCGGTCCGGGTTCCATTGCAAGCTGTCCTTGATCTCACGCTTGGCCGAAGCCTCTGTCCAGCTTTCTCCCCAGCTCTCGTTGAAGACGGTCATGTAGCAACGCGCGAGAGCATCGAAAGTTGCTTCGGGAATACTCAACACTTCTTCACCGTAATAGGCTTTCAGCTCGTATTCCTCGCCCAGTTTATCGCGCACGGTGCGGTTCAGAACTGCCAGCTTAGTCTCGCCAGCGTCGACATCGGGGCCGGGCTCATGACGAGGCTCATGCAAGGGCTCACGAAGAGAACCTGGCAGCATACCTGGCAGCAGCTGAAAGTCGCCAAGCGGGTTGATGTGATGATTGGTTGTGGAAGAGGTTGTTGTGGTAGTGAGGGTTTTTCGCAGTTCCATGAAATTGCTCCTGAGCAGGCTGTCAAATTGACGATGAGTTTACGAACGAGTCGCAACACGGGCGGCTGCACAGGCAAGCAGGAGAGCCTGTTGGAAGTCAGTCAGTGAATGTCGCGATGGCGAGCACCTGACGCAGAAGGCACTGAGGTATCCGTCACCGGATCTGAATCAGGTTGAAGCGGAGTTGAAAAAAGGTTCAACCGAACCATCATAATACGATGGCATGACAAATGAGACAGTGTGATGACGAATGGGAGCAAGTGTCGCTCACTGAAATTCAGAAAATACCTATATTTACAGGTTATTTTCAGATGAAAAATTTATTGCGGGAGGATTCATTCGATGGCAAGAGGGATTTTATTTTCAGAGCGCATTCATTTATTCCTACATTTATTCCTACATTTCCAACTTTTATTCCTGCACGAGCGGTCAAACTGACCGGCTCGTGCTATCGCTATTCCGCTAAAACATGACGCAAGCTTACCAATGGTAGCGAGCCTGCAATCCCCAGGAGCGCGGCTGTCCCATAATATCCACATAACTGCCGAGGGAATCATAAACCTTGCGCGGCGAGTAAACCTTGTCGAGCAGGTTCCTGCCCCATAACGAAATGCTCCAGCGCCCGTCCACGGGGCCCAGTGTCACAGTCCCATCCAGAAGTCCGTATCCATCGAGAGTGCTCATCGCCTTGTCGACCTCTGAACTGAGGGTGCCAGAGAACTCACTGCGATAGTGCCAGGACAGCTGCGATTGCACGACAAAGCGGCTGGATACTGGATGTGTATTCCCCAGCGCCAGTGATCCGCTCCAATGCGGAGCATAGGGACGTTCGCCGGCCGTGCTGACTTCCTGCTTGAGGATGTTGAGAGTTGTCCCGGCACCGCTGTCGATGCGGGCATCCAGATACCCCAGTGCCGCCTGTATGGACCAGTTCTCGACTGGCAGCCAGAGCAGATCGAGGTCGACACCGGAGTGCGTCCCGTCGCCCAGCGTCGTCAGCCGCTCCAGTACGATCGACGTGCCGCCACCGGCAGGGCCGGTCACCACATTGGCAAAGCCCTGCACGTCCCGGTAATCGTAATGGAACACCGCTGCATTCAGGCGCAGCCTGTCCTCCAGTGCCTGCGTCTTGATGCCAGTCTCGTAGGCCAGCACCGTCTCCTCTTTATAGGGTGCGAACTCGGCGCGATCGAAGATGAAACCGCCGAAGAAGCCACCCGCCTTGAAGCCACGGGAAACCGAGGCATATAGAAGAGTGTCGTCGGTATGCTGCCAGTTCAAGGCCATGCTCCCGGACCAGCGGCTGCCGAGCGCATAGTCGCCGTTCAGATCGCTGACCACGACGTCGTAGGGCGATGGAAATGCCGGCGCACGGACGCTGCCGTCACGATAGGTCTTCCACTCATTCGTGTAGCGCAACGAACCGTTGAGCGACCAACGCTCGCGCCAGGCGTAGTCGGCCAGTGCATAGACGGCGCGCGTACGGGTGATCTGCTCGTAGTCCAGTTGACCGTGCACAAGGCCAACCGGGAGATTGTCCTGCAGGCGGAACTGGCGATCCTCGACGAACTCCTCGCGGCTGAGCACAGTGCCAACCTGCCAGCCCAGAGGGCCGCTGGCGGTAGATGCGAGTCGCAATTCCTGCGACGCGGAGCGGATGGCGCTCGCGGTGATCTGATGGCCAAGTTCGGCGGCGCTACCGTCATAGTCAAAGGCCAAGCCATAGTCGAAACGCTCGACATTGCTCACCGCCTGCAACTGCGGAGAGCCGATTGCGGACCAGTGGGTGTCTGCGGTAAACAACGCGGTCGCCCCGGCATGACTATTGTCGAGGCGATTCAGAGTGCTCGAGAGCGAGGTGGAACCGTCGCGCTTCTGCACGGAGGGAGATGGACTGGCAGCGCCTCCGGTGAGTGCCGCTACCAGCCCCGCATAGTTCAGGCACTGCCGGTCGTCGCGCTGTCCGGCGAGCGCAGCCGCACAGAAATCCGCGTCAGGCTCGTAAAGACCAACGGACCGCGCCAGGGGCAACTCGGAATTGTTCTCACCGCCATATAGCTTCAATTCCAGCCGACTGCGCTCGGAGGTTTGCAGCAGCCACCAGTTGCGCACGTCCCACAGGTCTTTTTCGCCATGCTTCTGCCCCGAGGGAAGGCTGGTCTGCCAGGCATCGTGGCTGCGATTGACACGCCCGGCGATGCGCACGGCGAGTGTGTCGCTCAGGGGTTGATTGGCGGCACCCTCCAGAAGACGTTCGTCCCAGCTGCCGACGCCGAGGTTGAGATAGCCCTCCTGTTGCTGCAGACTCGCCCGCGTGGTGAGTTGTCTGACCACACCGCCGCTGGTGTTGCGGCCATACAGCCCGCCCTGCGGCCCCTTCAGAATTTCGACTCGTTCGGTATCAAACAGGCCACTGCCACCCTGAACGGAAGAGCTCTGGTAGACCTCATCGACATAGACGGCTGCAGTCGGGGTGTTGTTGGCGTTGAAGTCCTGCAGACCGACACCGCGAATCACCCAGACCGGCATGCCCTGCCCACCGTAGTCATCAAACAACTCCACGTTGGGCAGACTGTCGGCGAGATCAGGCAGGCTGCGGGACACCGAGCGCTGCAGCTGTTCACGGCCAAGCGCGGTCAGGCTGATGCCCACCCGCTGGCTGTTCTGGTCGCGCCGCGTGGCACTGACGATCACTTCTTCGATTTGACGGCCCGGTGCGGAGACGTTAGAGCGCCCGGAGGGTTGCTGCGCCTGCAGATCGGCTCCGATCAGCAACAGCGTCAGAGGGAGCAGGCTGGGCCAGCGGAATGTCGGAAACAAGGTCTTTGATATCATTTTGCCACCATGGTTTTTGGCGGAAGATACCACACTAATTCCATTGAGGAGAGAGGGCGATACAAAGAGAGTGTTGTGCGAGGGAGAATGACTGGATCAAAACTCTAATCCAGTCGTACACAGTCATCCTACGCCTCGACCACTTCCACCCTGTCCACGTTCTGGAAACCCCTTGGCAACTTGTTGCCACGGCGGCCACGCTCACCTCGGTAGTGCTCCAGATCGGCAGGTTTCATGCTCAGATGACGCTTGCCGGCGTGAATCGTCAGCACGTCGCTACGCGCCAGGACGCACAATGCGACCACGAACTCGAGCCGCTCACTGACGCGACCAGAAGCGATGCTGATGATCTTGTTGCCCTTGCCTCTGGGCAGCTCCGGCAGCTCCGCGAGTGCGAACATCAGCAATCGCCCCTCGTTGGTGATTGCCACCACCAGGTCGTTGACATAGTCCTTGATCAGCAGTGGCGTCAGCACACGACTGCCCTCCGGCAACTTCAACACACTCTTGCCGGATTTGTTCTTGCTCTGCAGATCTGCCACTTTTGCGACAAAACCATAACCAGCATCACTTGCCAATAACACCTGCTGAGTATCGTCGGCCATCAGCACGCCCTCGAAGGTGGCGCCCGACTCCGGCGCCAGTCTGCCGGTCAGCGGCTCGCCCTGCCCCCGTGCGGAAGGCAGCGTGTGCGAGGGCAGCGAATAGGTACGCCCCATCGAATCGATGAATATCGCATTCTGGTTGCTGCGCCCTTTTGCCGCGAATTTGAAACCATCGCCGGACTTGTACTGCAGCGTTTCCGGGTCGAGGTCGTGGCCCTTGCCAGCACGCGCCCAGCCACGCGTCGACAGCACGACCGTGACCGGCTCGGTGGACATCAGCTCCGTCTCGCTGAAGGCCTGCGCTTCGGTGCGATGCACCAATGGCGAACAGCGCGCGTCGCCGAAATCTTCGGCGTCCTGCGTGATCTCCTTGCGGATCAGTGTCTTCAGGCGTGCCGCCGAGCCAAGGATCTGCTCCAGACGTTCGCGCTCGGCATCCAGCTCCTTCTGTTCAGCGCGGATCTTCACTTCTTCCAGTTTGGCCAGGTGACGCAGTTTCAATTCGAGAATCGCTTCGGCCTGAATATCCGAGAGCCCGAAGCGCGCCATCAGCACCGGCTTGGGTTTGTCCTCGGTGCGGATGATGTGAATGACCTCGTCGATATTGAGGAACGCGGTCAGCAAACCTTCCAGAATATGCAGGCGCTGCAGAATGCGGTCGAGGCGGTTCTGCAGACGGCGACGCACCGTCACCGTGCGGAACTCCAGCCACTCCACCAGCAGCATCCGCAAGTCCTTGACCTGTGGGCGACCGTCGGTCCCGATCATGTTGAAGTTGACGCGGTAGGTGCGCTCCAGATCGGTGGTGGCAAACAGGTGCAACATCAGGGCGTCCGCATCGATACGATTGGAGCGCGGTACGATGACGATGCGTGTCGGATTCTCGTGATCGGATTCATCGCGCAGGTCCACCACCATCGGCAGTTTTTTCTTCTGCATCTGCGCGGCAATCTGCTCCAGCACCTTGGCGCCGGAGACCTGATACGGCAGCGCGGTGATCACCACATCACCGCCTTCGCTGTGATACACCGCCCGCGCCTTGATCGAGCCACGGCCGGTTTCATAGAGACTCTCGATATCGGCGCGCGGGGTAATGATCTCGGCGGCTGTCGGAAAATCCGGCCCTTTGATGTGCAACAACAAGTCGCTCAACGGTGCAGCCGGATTCTCCAGAAGATGAATGCAGGCGCTCGCCACCTCACGCAGGTTATGTGGAGGAATGTCGGTGGCCATGCCCACTGCAATGCCACTGCCACCATTGAGCAACACGTTCGGCAAGCGCGCAGGCAGAATCTGCGGCTCTTCCAGAGTGCCATCGAAATTCAGCTTCCAATCCACCGTGCCCATGTCCAGCTCGGAGAGCAACAGGTCTGCGTACTTGCGGAGTTTGGATTCGGTGTAGCGCATCGCGGCGAAGGACTTGGGATCGTCCGGCGAGCCCCAGTTGCCCTGCCCGTCTACCAGTGGATAGCGGTAGCTGAAGGGCTGCGCCATCAGCACCATCGCCTCGTAGCAGGCCGAATCACCGTGCGGGTGGAACTTGCCGATCACGTCGCCGATGGTGCGCGCAGACTTCTTGAACTTGGCGCCGGACTTGAGGCCGAGCTCGGACATCGCGTAGACAATTCGGCGCTGCACGGGCTTGAGGCCATCGCCGATATGCGGCAGCGCGCGATCATTGATCACGTACATCGAATAATTCAGATAGGCCTGCTGCGAGTAGCTGCTCAGGGCGATCTGTTCGACGCCGTCTTCGTTCACTGTAATGTTCTGGGTCATGGTGTGCTTCTATTGTTATTCGGCCAGATCGGCCAGATTCCCACTCTCTTCGAGCCAGGTCTTGCGGTCGCCCGCGCGCTTCTTGGAGAGCAGCATGTCGAGCATCTCGTCAGTGTCGGCGGCGTGCTCCACGTCGTCCAGCGTCAGCTGCACGAGGCGCCGCGTGTCGCGGTTCATGGTGGTCTCGCGCAGCTGCAGCGGGTTCATCTCGCCGAGACCCTTGAAGCGCTGCACGTTGGGCTTGCCGCTCTTCTTCTCGGCGACCAGCCTGTCGAGGATGCCGTTTTTGTCCTGCTCGTCCAGCGCGTAGTAGACCTCTTTGCCCACATCGATGCGATACAACGGTGGCATGGCGACATAGATGTGGCCGGCACGCACCACGGGACGGAAGTGCCGCACGAACAACGCGCACAGCAGCGTGGCGATGTGCAGTCCGTCGGAGTCGGCATCGGCGAGGATGCAGATCTTGCCGTAGCGCAAACCGCTGATGTCGTCGGAAGCAGGGTCGACGCCCAGTGCCACGGCGATGTCATGCACTTCTTGAGAGGCGAGAATCTCGCTGGAGTCTACCTCCCAGGTATTCAGAATCTTGCCGCGAAGAGGCATGATCGCCTGCGTCTCGCGGTCGCGGGCCTGCTTCGCGGAGCCGCCAGCAGAGTCCCCTTCCACCAGAAACAGCTCGCCTGCCATCACGTCCTGCGTGGAGCAATCGGCCAGCTTGCCGGGCAGTGCCGGGCCGGACGTCACTCGCTTGCGCTCGACCTTCTTGCTGGCTTTGAGACGGCTCTGGGCATTGCTGATGCACAGCTCGGCGATCAGTTCGGCCTCGGCCGTATGCTGGTTCAGCCACAGACTGAGAGAGTCCTTCACCACGCCTGAGATGAACACGGCGCATTGGCGTGAGGACAGGCGCTCCTTGGTCTGACCGGAGAATTGCGGATCGATGATCTTGGCCGACAACACATAGCAGCAGCGCTCCCAGACATCCTCGGGCGTCAGCTTCAGCCCGCGCGGCAGCAAGTTGCGGAACTCGCAGAACTCGCGCAGTGCATCAAGCAGGCCAGTGCGCAGGCCGTTGACGTGGGTACCGCCCAGCGCTGTGGGGATCAGGTTGACGTAACTTTCAGCGGTGACTTCACCACCCTCGGGCAGCCACTGCACCGCCCACTCGACGGCCTCGTCGTTGCCCTGCATCAAACCGATGAAGGGCAGCTCGGGCAGTGTGGGCCAGCCGCGTGTGGAACTGGTCAGGTAGTCGGCGAGGCCATCCTCGTAATACCACTCTTCGGTCTGGCTCTTGTCATCACCCGCACTGTTGTCGATGAAGGTCACGCGCAGGCCGGAGCACAGCACCGCCTTGGCACGCAGCACGTGTCGCAACCGTGGCACCGAGAATTTGCTGGAGTCGAAATATTTTTCGTTGGGGAGAAAGCGCACGGTAGTGCCGGTCATGCGCTTGGGCGCTGTCCCCACAGGCGTCAGTTCAGACACTTTATCGCCATCGCGAAATTTCATCTGATAGACGACGCCATCGCGCCGCACGATCACCTCCAGTTGACTGGAGAGTGCGTTCACCACCGACACGCCCACACCGTGCAAACCGCCGGAATACTTGTAATTCTTGTTGGAGAATTTGCCGCCCGCATGCAGACGCGTGAGGATCAATTCCACACCGCTGACTTTCTCCTCGGGATGCAGGTCCACGGGCATGCCACGACCATCGTCAGTCACCTCAACGAAGCCGTCTTTGTGCAGAGTCAGGGTGATGTTTTTCGCGTGACCGGCGAGGGCCTCGTCGACGCTGTTGTCGATCACTTCCTGAGCGAGGTGGTTGGGCCGGCTGGTGTCCGTGTACATGCCGGGGCGTTTGCGCACCGGATCGAGGCCGGTGAGGACCTCGATGGCATCGGCATTATAGGAATTGCTCATTGCTTGCGAGTCTCTTTATGCGGACTTGATTTAAGCGGGCCGGCCAGAAACCGGAAGATGTCGGGCAACGTGGCCTCGTAATTGACGAAGCTGTGGTCACCACCGGGCTGGATTATACTCGGTGACGACTTGTACTTGTCTACTGCGAGCCGGTAGTCGAGCGTCTCGTCACCGGTCTGCGCCAGCAACAACAGATTCTCCGGAAATTGCAGTGTCTCCACGCGCAGCGCCTGCAGCTGAGCGACATGCTCTGTGGTGATCTCATAACGGCGGCCGGAGTAATAATTGCGATTCACCCCCAGATGCGCCTGCCACAACGCATCGGGATTCACCGCCGGATTGATCAGCGCGGCACGCAACTGATAACGCTCGGCGAACCAGGTGGCGTAGTAACCGCCGAGCGAACTGCCGATCAGCGCCACGGGCAAGGTCTGCGCCTCGATGATCTCGCACAGTTCTGCAATGGCTTGACTCGGCACATGGGACAACTCCGGCACTGCGATGCGGTCAGTCATGCCAAGCGCTGTGCAGTAATCGTGAGTCACACGCGCTTTGTGCGAGAGAGGAGAACTGTTGAAACCGTGGATGTAGAGCAGGTAGAAAGCGTTGGAGATCATCTCGCTCCGAATCACGAATCACGAATCACGAATCACGAATCAATAACCGGTGGACTCATGGTCCACATCGAAGACATATCCTGTCACCCGTTCTGCGGCGCTCTCGATGCTTCCATTGCTGTGCAGATTGAACCAGCGGTAGGCCGGGCTGAGGTCGTCCAGGGCAAAATCGATGACCTCTGGTTTGAACTGGATACAGGTGGACGGGGTGCAGAAGTAGCGCACCCCTTCACGCAGGAAATCCAGTTCCTGATGAATATGGCCATAGACCACGGCACGTACCGAAGCGAAGCGATCGACCATGGCATTGAATTCGTCCTGATTATGCAGCCCGATGCCATTCATCCAATGGGCGCTGCCGGGCACTGGATTGTGGTGCAGGCAGACCAGCGTGTGCTCGATATGCGGATCGTCGTCCACCGATTGCAGACACGACTCAAGGAAGGCAAGCTCACTGGCCGCCAGCATGCCATGCACCTCGCCGACGATGCTGGAGTCCAGCATGATGATCTGCCAGTTGCTGCATTTGATCAGTTTGCTGGAGGCCTCCCGGTGTGCCGGCGCCCTCTCCATGATCCCACGACGATCGTGATTGCCGGGAATCCAGTAGAAAGGAGCACGCAGGCGATCCATGGCCTCACTGAACCGGACATAGGCTTCGAGCGACGCGTCCTGCGCAATGTCTCCCGTAGCCAATATGACATCGATACGGGGCTCTTTGCTCTCGACCAGCTCAATCACGCGCTCGAAGCTTTCCTGAGTATTGAGCTTGAGCAGCGCAGCTGTGGGGTCTCTGAACAGATGGCTATCGGTGATCTGTATCACTCGCAGTGGAGTGTCCGCTTGCGTCTTGATCATAATTTACGCAGAACAGATGAATGCCAACGAGGTCAGACTACGGCCGGCCTGTATGCACAGGCTCAGCCACTCACCCAGGAATTCGTTTATCTGTCTCTTCTCATCCCGATGATACATTCTTGAATTAGGTATCGCGTATTTTGCCAGAAACGCTTTATGACCCTGATAGGCAACCGCTTCGGCTGTCACTGCATCGTGATACAGGCGGATCATGATCCCAGGCGGACTGACCCAGGGGCTGACTCTGGTCAGCTGTACTATTTCGAGTGTGCTGGTGTAGCGGAAGATTTCCACCACACTGATACGAACTCTGACCTCTTCTCCGGCGCCAACAGGCGAGGCCATTACAAATTCTCTCGTGTAGATAACATCGGCAGGCAGCGCCCCGACACTCACAAAATCCCGCACTGTAAAGTCCGGAATTCGACCCTCCAGACAAGGCCCGGAGGCACAGCCGGCAAGGCTTTGAAGACTGGTGGCTCGAAAGGATTCTAGTTCAGGCATCAGCTTTAGTAAACGAATATAATTGGCGTCGCAGTCCGCCATCTGGCGGATGAGATCGATACTGTACTGCCTGTTTCTGCCTGCCTGCGTCACACCAGTTCTCTGCCTTTCCAGCGCTCCAGCAGCGCCTGTTT
The DNA here is from genome assembly GCA_030654835.1 of Gammaproteobacteria bacterium. Taxonomy (GTDB): domain Bacteria; phylum Pseudomonadota; class Gammaproteobacteria; order Pseudomonadales; family Pseudohongiellaceae; genus UBA5078. The sequence continues at coordinate 55,878 of JAURWS010000052.1, forward strand.
ATTGATGACCAGCCATTGCATGGCGATGATGGTCATGGCGTTGTTCAACCGACCATCCTGCAATGCCTGCCATGCCTGATTCGAAGATAGCACATGCACGCGAATGTCCTCGTGTTCTTCGGCCAGCCCATGGATTCCTCCGGCGCGGCTCGCATCCACCCTGCCGCAAAACAGATCGATCTGCTCGTTGCTGCCACCGGGACTGCTGAAATAGCGGCAGATATGCACCAGCTCACCTAGCGCACAACCGGCCTCTTCCAAGGCTTCGCGCCGCGCAACATCCTCGGCGCTTTCGCCCTCGTCAATGACCCCTGCCACCAATTCCAGCAGCCATGGCGAGGTGTCGTCTACTGGCGTCTGTGGCAGTGCTCCAACACGGAACTGCTCAATCAACACCACCTGATCCAGCTCGGGGTCATACAACAACACCCCGGCAGCGTGGCCACGCTGGAACAACTCCCGCTCGAACTCCGCGCTCCAGCCACCAGCGAACAAACGGTGGCGCAGGCGCAGCTTCTCGATCCGGAAGAAGCCCTTGAAGACCTGGCGGCGGTCGAGGACGGTGACGTCCTGGTGACCATAGCTCGATTGCTGTGAATTCATGATGCGCGGGGGCAATGACCAATCACGCCGTACGGCTCGTCACTTCCAGAAGATGGTAGCCGAACTGAGTGCGAACCGGACCCTGAACGGTATTGGGCTCGGCACTGAATACTACCTTGTCGAACTCCTTGACCATCTGACCCGGTCCGAAACGACCGAGATCTCCACCCTGATTGCGCGAAGGGCAGGATGAATATTGTTTGGCGATAGCAGCGAAATCTTCGCCAGCCTCGATACGGGATTTCAGTTCCAGACACTGGGCTTCGGTGTCGACGAGAATGTGTCTGGCGGTGGCTGAGGCCATGAATAACTCCTTGCAGTGATGATGATGCGGATTCTGCGCACTAAGCGCTCCCGGGCATTATGCCCGAGGAATCGCGTGCAGGCACGCCCCCACAGTCAGATCAGTGTTTGATGTCGAGCAAGGAATTTTCGAAACCAGCCGTGTGCTAGCGCCAACAGTTGTCGACGGTGTCTCCGCTCGACGCCTTCAACCCGGTGTTGGTAATCGTCAGGGTTGTGCAACTGTCAACCGCCTGATCACCTTGCGGGGTGGCTGTTGCCACGAAACAGGTGCTGATGGTACCAGTGGCACACGCAGCAACCGCGACGACGTACAAGCCGCTTTCCGAGGTGAGCGTCGCCACAGCGGGACTCGATAGTGGGTCGGCATTCGTGGAGAAAGAATTATTGTCGGAATAGAAGCGCTCCTGATTGGCGGCAACACGCAAGAGCAGGCTTTGCGCCTCTGCTCTGCCACTGGTGCGCACGCTCTGCTGATAGGCTGGCAGAGCGACCGCAGCGAGGATGCCAATGATCGCCACTACAATCATCAACTCGATAAGACTGAAGCCGCGCAACTCGCGAGCCCCTGCCACCGCACCATTGTCAGCCTCTTTCCGCAGCATTTACGTTCCTCAGTGATCATCAAGGGAGACCTTGATGTCATTACCAGCAATCGGAGGCGTCGCCGGTGCCGGACTCGGTGCGCTGCCCACCATCGGTCAACGTCAGGGTCGCACATTCAGTGTCATCGGCCTGACTGAGCTGCGGCACGGCAGAGACCGTAAACGAATTGGCACTGGCACTGACAATGGTCAAGGCATAGATGCGGTCGGTGGAATCTGAAGCGACCTCGTCCCGGGAGTTGGACAAGGCAATGGCGCTCTGGGCTGCAATGGCATAGGTCAGATCGGCACTGTAACCGAGGTTGTCGAGATCATCGGTATAGACACGGTTGTCCAGCCGGAACTGTTCCTCGCGGTTGGCCAGGTCGAGCAACGCCGCCTGGGCGATGGGACGATTGCCCGAGAGCACGCTGCCCTGATAGGCCGGGATGGCAATCGCGGCCAGCGTGCCGATGATCGCCACGACGATCAGCAGCTCCACCAGGGTATAACCGCGCTGCGCGCCCGCGCGATCTCTCTGTCCACACCGTCCACACTGTCCACCGACTTTCAGCATTCGTCCTCTCCCAAATCGTCCGCAAAAACTGCCTTTAGACCTCAGTCCACATCCTTTTCATACCAGAATGTCTTCCAGAATGCACGCCCACCATTTGGCTGCAGTTCCAGATCCGGAGGCAGAATGAAGTCGCCGACCGGCACTACTTCGGCCGGAATGCCGCCAGAGTTGAGGGGGTCGAAGCGATCGTCCTTGACCAGTTCCACATCGCCGCCATCGCTGGCGTCGTAGTTGTTCACCGGCGCTCCGGTGTGAATATTCACCGCATACAGACGCCCGGACCCTTCTGAGGGCGCGCAGGAAGTGCCCTCCTCTTCGTCCGATCCCTCGGGCAGGAACGTCGTGAAGAAGATCGAGCCGAACGCCGTCAGCGCCGGCGCCAGAGCCTTCTCTCCGGTCCCCTCCAGTTGCAGCTTCCAGCCATTGGTCAGGTCGGCCGTGCACTCGTCATCGTTGATGCAGGTATTCGTGATGTCACCGAGGCCATTGGTGTTGGTCGCCGCGTCATAGTTATTGTGATTGCGAGCAGTCCCGGCAACCGTGCCGGACGTGACATTGCGATCCTTGATCATGTAGAACCAGTTGTCGGCGCCGGTTTCCTTTGGATCTTCGCGGTTACCGCTGCCGATGATGACAGCATCGAAAGCGCCGCTGTCGTCGGCACTGAAGACAACGTCCGGGCGGTGGAAGAAGCGGCGGTCGTTGGCACCATCGACAGGCGCAAGGTCATCCATCCCGAGGTTGGCCGTTTCGCTGGCGAACCAGTCGTTGCGATTGTCCGTCGTCGTGCTGGAGGGCAGGTCCACGCGCCAGACCGTGCCACCCATGTCGCCGACGTAGAGGCGGTCGATATTGCCATCGGCATCGGTATCCAGAGCAGCCAGATCGGAGGGGATGCTGTCGACCATGCCGACATGGTTGTATTCGACGGAAGACACTGAACCAGTCGCGGCACCGGCAGTCACCTTCCAGACCAGCTCACCGGTCTCGGCGTTGACGATGAAGATGGCGTTGCCAGCGCTGTCATCAGTGCTGGCGCTGTCCTTGTTCTCGTCATAGCCGCCGCCGAAAATCAGCACGGGAGTGGCAGTGGCTCCAAACTGCACATTGCCTACGCGCGGACTTGAGAAGGTAAGCCCCAGTTCGGCGAAATCACCAGCGTCCTGCTCGATCGTCCAGAGATATTCGGGAGCGTCCGGGTTGGTAATATCGAGCGCGTAGTAGCCGTAACCGCCCCGGCGCATCCCGAAGAAGGCATAGACCTTGTCGCTGGAATCCGGATTGCCAGAGGAGTCCTCACCAATCGTGCCATCGGCATCAGTGTCCACGATGTAGGTCGACGCCGCACCGTCCACGGTGTAGGGATGATCCGTCGTGGAGAGGTTGTCGCGCAGATTCTGCATGTGCGTCATTACCGCGCGTGGCATGAATGCCCAGCTCTCCACCCCGGACTCCGCAGCACCGGACGTGGTATTGGAGAACATGTGCATCATGCCGTCTTCGGCGCCCATCAAGATGCGGATATCAGGATTGCTTTCGGTGTAGCTGCCCCGCGCGCCGTAGTTGATCGGCAGCGGACGCGAGTGCAGCGGAGCACCGAGCAGCCAGGGGCGCACGTCATCGAGCGCGCCATCGACATCTTCATCGTCCACGTCCAGACCCCTGATCCAGCGGATCAAATCAGGCGCATCGCCTACTGCCACGCCAAGATTGGTCGCGAGGGCAGCGGACTGGGTTACTTCCAGATCAAGCAGAGTCGTGCCCGAGGCGGGCTCGGTAAAGAGCTGCCGCGTGGTGGCACTGTTGTTGTCGCCGATGCTCCAGGCTGTTCCGTCTATGTAGCCGGGAATCTGCTGACCGGCGCCACCGCGTTCGATGGCGCGACCATCGGCGCCTTCGACCTCGTCGGCAGCGAGGTCGGCAGCGGGAAGCTCGCCGGCATCAGTCCAGAACGTCAGGGCGCCATGCTCAATGCGGCCATCGGTGGCGATCGCACTGTTGCCGTTTGCATCCACAAGGGTCAGCGAGGCGCTGCCCATCTCGTCGACACTCTCCTCGATCTTCAGCTTCTTGAGGTTGCCCGACCAGCGGGGACGGCCATCGGCATCGACACTGAACTGGGCAAGGAAGACGTTGTCCACCAGGTCCGAACGGTTGAAGACGTTGACCGGCACGGAGGCTGCCACGAAGGTCGTGCTGGTGGCCAGGATCTGCCGGAAGATGCTGCGCATGTCCTCCAGGAAGACGCCTGGGTCGTCCAGCTCGATAGCGCCCGCAGTGCCACCTGCAGAGGCGTAACTATTGGTGGTGGTGTTGACTTGTGCGGCGACGAAGTAGGAGGTCAGGTTCTGATCGCCATCGATATCCGGCCAACCATCCTCGCCGCTGGCGAGATCAGTGTCGTACATCAACTCGATGACGTCGGGGAAAGTGAAGTTGCGGGCAGTAATGCCCAACCCTCCACTGCCCGCAGCCAGGCGCATTTCAGCATCGGAGTTGTCTTCCTGGCTGGAAACCTGAAACATCACATTGATGGCAAAGTTCTGACTGCAGGCATAGTCCAGAGCATCATCAAAGGGCGTGACATAGTTGACGCCGCTCTCGATGGTGGAGTCCCAGCTGAAATCAGGGTAGTCAACATCCAGGTTGGAGGCCGTGCCAGTGCCATAATCAGCCCAGCCCAGGTGTCCGTTGTAAATGCCTTGCCCGGTCAGGTAGCGGAACAGCTCGAAATAGAGCTCCTTCCCTTGATACGAATGGTTCAGCGACCCTCCCGGCGTCGGGATAGCCCAGAGCTTGTCCATCAGCGCTGCTTTGGCGCCATTGCTGTCAGATGAGTCGAAACTCTGGAAGCCTTGCAATATGTAGGCGCCGTTGCTGCAGCCAGTCTTGGTGGGGCCGGCCGTGGTTCCACCAGTGCAGGAGTTGGCGTGGTTCATCATGAACCCGACCTTGACCCCATCCAGCTCGTCGAACAGCGCGGAAAATGCGGCACGCATGCCATCGAACAGAGTGACCGTCCCCGGACCCGTGTCCAGATAGGAATACGCCTCACCAAGCAAAGTGCCACAGGAGCCGGAGGGATCCTGCGGAGAGACCTCAGTGCACAACGTGGAACCCAGGTTGGAACGGTAATCCAGAGTCAGCATGACCAGCGGCTCGGCTGTATTGGAGGGCGAGGCATTCAGATAGATGTCGGTATCGTCCGCGACCGACTTCCACTGCACACAGGCAACAGTGGCGAACAACCCCAGCATATTGATGGCTTTCATAGTCTTTCCCTTCTCCTCAAACCTGCGATACACCCACCGCCCTCAGTTGGACTGCGCGCTGCGGGGGACCAGTACTATTACTCCCTGCACCACACCCGCCCGGCCCTCGTTGTCGGCAGTACCGTCATAGGTGGCGTCAACCTGAAAACGTGCCGCAAAAAAAGCATCAGCGCTGGAATTGATTCCGCGTGGTGCCGGGGTCAGCGCTGGCGCCAGCCTCTCGACAATCACCTCGGCCTTGCTGGCGTCCGCCGTCGCCACGATATCCTGACTGATCGCGACCGTATTGGCCGTGCAGTCGTCGACGTTAGCGGTGCAGTTGATGTAGCCGGTATCCCCCGACACCACGACATTGTCCGGATTGGTGACGACCTCATCCACGATGGACTGCGCCAACTGCAACGTGTTCACGCGGGTCTGTTCATTGCCCGCCATCCGCATGCCCATGGTGCTGGTGCGCATGGTCGTCGCGGCAGCGAAGGTCAGAATGGCGAGGAATATCAGCGCCACCAGCAAGATGCTGCCTCTCTCCCGGTCTGGCCGAGCCCGCACTTGTACGCGCTCGGCAGATGAACCCTTCATTCGCAACATTGGCATCAGCTTCCCAGCCCCGAGAGGTTTGCAGGATTGCGCAACACAACAGTGGTATTGAAGACCCGGCGGTAATAACTGTCGTTGAAGGCAGCAACTACCGTGTTACCCAGAGTATAGGTCTTGTCATTGGTATAGCCTGGTACAGAATTCACACTTCGCACCAAAACATAAATGCGGGCGGAGACGGCGTCACCAAGCTCCGTATCACTGGGCGCCTCTGTGAAGTAGTCCGCCACAAAGTCACCGTCGTCATCCACGCCGAATTCGATCTGCAGCATTTCCACGCCGTCGACCAGACACTCAGTCATCATCGTGCCCGCCGTGCTGGGGTCGAGCGTCGCGTGGCAGAGCGAAGGCAGATCATCACCCGCTTCCAGATAGTAGTCGCGGATGTAGAACACCCGTGGCATGTACAGCCAGTTTCCGGGAGTGCCAGACACCGCAGGTGGAGTGTCCGCGCCACCCCCCACATACATGCTGCCGGCCACGCCGTTGGTACGCAGATACAGTTGATCGGCCAGCACATCAGCGTCTGCAGTCGCGTTGTCGGCGACCCGCTTGATGGCGACAATATCCGAACCGGCGGCGATGGTAGTGGAATCGATGCATTCGAACTGGGAGGCCACCGCTGCAGCGCTGGCGTCGTTGAGAAACTCCAGGGCGTTAAGATCCATCAGCCAGGGCGTCGCGCCATCACCACAGTCGAGGGCGACGGCGACCGAATCATGTTCGGTCATTTCACTGATTTCGAGGAACTTGCCCCAGAACCCTGCCATCGCCAGTTCGCGGCTGATGGTACGGATCACGAAGCGTCCGTTCTCCAGCAGCCGGGATATCTGCTCATCCTGGATGGCGCTGCGGTTATTGTTCATGAATACCAGCACCGCGCCGGAGATGAGCACGAGCCCCAGTGTCAGCGAAACCATCAGCTCGATCAGCGTAAAACCCTGCTGCCTCTTCATGCCTGCAACCCTTGTATGGTGCTCTGTCCTGGGATGGCGTGACATCGCCTCACGACGCGATATACACCTGGATTTCCAGAATGCGGCGAAACTCGTCATCGTCTCCGTAATTGCCGGAGTCGGCCCCGCATTCGTTATCCGAAATATTGGTGAGCTCCGACAATCCCCTCCACACGATGGTGACTGTGTAGATGCCGGCACCACCGGCAGCCGGGCCGCTCACACACCCGGTCGGGTCACTCAGACCGCCGGTCTCTGTCGTGGCGCCATCCAGCATGCGGGTCTCGGTAGCGCCGTCGATGGACTGCTCCCACAACCACTGGTCGTAAGCGGCCAGCTGGGCCGTGTTGCAGCGCTCGGCACTGGTACAGCCCTGCGTCGGCTCGGTCAGCGTACCGCCTCCCAGCCCATCATCACCGGTCAGGTATTCCTCAAGACTCAGCGGGTTGGCGCGCATTTTTTCGAGAATGTCCTGCGTCAGTATCACGGCCGTGGTGCGCTGGACGGCATCGAAGTTGGAGCGCTTGGCCACTGTCTGCAGCCCGGCCATGCTCAGAAAGCCAACGCTGACGACCAGTAGCGTCACCAGCACCTCGATCATGCCTATGCCACGCATTGTCAAACCGGTCTGTGGGCTGGCTGGCATTTTCATCGCTATTCGCACTCCGCGTCAGTCAGGCGGGGATGCCCCGTTGCATTCACCACAATCTCCATGGCCGTGGTGTCTGCAACACAGATATTGAAGGTCCCGGTGTCGCTGGCCGCCCCCGACGGCAAATACCGGATGAAGTCACTGTAGCTGGCAGAAACCACTGCCATCTGGCCGCCCATGCCGGTATAGGTATCCAGAATCGATTCAGAGGCGTCGTGGCCACCGGTCACTCCTGCCGTGGCATCATCTTCGAAGGCGATCCAGCCTGACTGCCAGCCGACATCTGCATCGCAGTCCTCCGGAGCATCGGGATCAATAGGACACAATGCCACTGCTGTATTGCGCGTCACCGCTTCACTGCGCGCCAGCAGCAGCGAGCTGAGGAGGTCGTTGCTGCGACTGTCCAGACGCTGGGATTCCATGAGGTCTGATAACGCAGGCGCGCCCATCGCCACCATGAGGCCAATAATGCCTACGGTGATCAACACCTCTGTGAGGGTAAAGCCCTTGGACATCCGTGGCATGGACATGATTCAGGTTCTCGTTCGTGACCTTGGCAGTGACAGGCGTGAGCAATTCTACGCCAGCCGAAGCCGCACTGTTGTGAACTGGCTTGAAGTTTCGGCAAGCGCCAGCTCTCCGCATGATGCCCAAGACGCCATCATTTATCTATGAGTTTCAATATATTGAATTCCATATCGGCAGTAAATCCGGAGATCGGCCAGACCCGCTGAATTCGAGCACTGATCCGGCCCCGAAAACCCGGCGCATCACGCAGATCCGCTTTTCCGACAGAATCTTCTACCACGAGGACTTCTACGATGTTGGCGCCATGATCTACCAGCATGTGCCAGTCCTTGGCCGCATCATCCGTTTCATCAATCAACGTATCGGCCGCTGACGGAAATGAAGAAAGGATGCAGTCAGAAACAGGGTTATAATCCGCCGCCCCGAGACTCGCCAGCCGTGGACGGCAGCGCCGCGTTTCGTCAGAAGAGGACTCACCCATGCCACTCTCTACGTCGGCTCCGCGCAAGCATCTGCACACCCGGACGATTCACTTCGCTGGCTATGAGCGCGAGGACGGTTTATTCGACATCGAAGCACATCTCACCGACACCAAGACCTACGCATTCCGCAACAGTTGGCGGGGGGAGATAATGCCCGGCATGGCGTTGCACGAAATGCTGGTGCGGGTGACGATCGACGAACACTTTGTCGTGCAACAGGTGGAGGCTTCCACGGAGAACAGCCCGTTCGCAATCTGCCCGGCGATCGCGCCCAACTATGCGTCTCTCAAGGGATTGAAGATGGGCCCGGGATGGCGCGAGGGCATTCGCAAGCACGTCGGCGGCGTGGAAGGTTGCACGCACATTACCGAGTTGCTCTATCCGATGGCCACGGTCGCGTTCCAGACCATCATGCCGCTCAAACGGCATCGGGCCAACGCACCCGACAATGAGGTGTCGGCGTTCGGCAAGAAGCCAGTGGTGTTGAATACCTGCCACGCGTGGGCGCAGGACTCGCCGGTGGTGAAGGAAGTCGCGCCGGACTATTACACCGGCAATTGACATCAGTCTTCGAGCAGCGGAATCGCCAGCGTGATCGCCACGCCCTCTCCCTCGCGCAGATTTTCGGCACGAATCTGGCCATGGTGGAATTCGGTGACGAGTCGCGCAATGTGCAGACCGATGCCGAGATGCGGCTCCCTCTGCTTCTCCTGCGGGCGCACGGAAATCATCGAATCAAACAGCCGCCCCTTCATCGCCTCCGGCAGCAGCGGCCCGTAGTTGGAAACGCGCACCACGCCCTGATCCTTGATGGCACGACAGAAGATCGAGATCGGTTTGCCAGGGAATGTAAACTCCACGGCGTTCGCAATCAGCTTGTCCATCAGTTGCGCGATGTATTCGGGCACGCCCTCGATCATCACCGGCCCTTCGATGTCAGAGACCAGCTTGAAGTCCGGATACGCCAGGCGATAGCCCTCTACGCAACCGGAGATGACTCTGGCCAGATCGATTGGCTCCTTCTCAGAGCTTTGCAACATCTGCTCCAGACGCGTCGCTTCGCTCATGTTGGTGAGAATGAGATTGAGACGGCTGATGCCTTCCTCCGCACGCTGTATATAGACCTCCGACTCTTTGTTCTGGGACACCATGCCAAGGTTCTCCAGTGACGAGCGCACCACTGTCACAGGCGTTCTTAATTCGTGGGATAGTCGTGACGACATGTTCTCCAGATAACTCGTGTACTGGGTCAGCCGTTCTACAATATTGGAGAAGCTTCGCGAGAGGTCGCCGATCTCATCGGAGCTGTCACTGGCACGAATGGAATTCTGCAGTCGACCATTGTCATCGATGATGTTCTCGGCCTGATTGCGCAGTTCGCGAATGCGAGAAGAAATGCGCGACGCGAACGCGAACAACCCGACACTGATCACTAGCATCACGCCGAGAATGGTGTTGAAGAGTGTTTCCAGCGCCTGATTGCGGAAGGTGCGGATGCCGTTCATGTTCTGATCGACGATCACCGCACCGAGCACGGCACCGTCGCCGAGTATCGGATAAGCGGCTTCCAGAATTCGCGTCTGCGAGTCAGCCAGCGTGCGGAACTGCGTCTGCGGTTCCCCATCCAGTGCCGAATCGATGTGCGCGCCCTCCACTGTACCGCCTGCATAGAGCTCATCGATGAAATCGTTGGAGGGTTTGGTGAGAATGCGGTAGTACAGCGGCAGCAGCACCGTGTCTTCGATGAACTTCCAGTACTTGTTGACGCGCTCCTCGCCCGGCTCGGGACTCAGCACGAGACCGGTTGCCGTTTGAATGTCGCCCACGCTGAGCAGAATCCGCCCGCCACGGTCGATCACCTGAATGCGCGAGTTGGTCAGACCCATGCCTTCCACGATGCGGTCGATCTCCGGCGTGGGGCGGCGCAAAGAACCCAGCCGCTCGCTGTCGTTGACGTCCGAGGTGGCGACGACCGAAGACACCTCACGCGTCTCCTCACTGTCCACGTCGTAGACTGCAAAACCGAGTTGTTCGCCCAGCATGGTGGTGGGCAAACGCAGTTCGACCTCATAGCCGCCGGGCACTTCGTACCACTGGCCGACGATGCGGTCCTCATGGCGGAGCGCGGAGAGATCGCGAATGTCAGCGCCGATCTCATACGCATAGATGAATTCCGCGCCGCGCGGCGAGATGACATAGCGCTTGAGCTGGTTCTCGCGGGTCACCAGCGAGATCTGCAGGAAGTCGTTGCGATGGACGCTCAGACTCTCCTCGCTGCGATACACGAGCTTGTCGTCGACGACCTTCAGATAGGCATACAGCGAGCGGTTGTACTCACCGACCAGCAGTTTGAAGTTGAGAGACTCGTCGTAGTGATAGTAGCGGGCAAAGGGGCCGCGTGGGTTCAGGGGCGTTCCGATCGAGTCGTCCTTGCCATAGGACAACTCATAGCCCTGATAGTCCTGCCAGTCGACCAGCGTGCTGTCATCCAGCGACAGTGGATAGAACACCGGGTATACGTAGAGGTCGGCACTGCGACGGGCGCGTCCATAGCTGCCTTCATCGAACAGTTCCGGGCGCTCGTTCAGGGCCGTCGCCAGTGCGCGCGCTGTGCCCAGCACGGTTTGCTCCTGGCCCCGGCGCAGGTATTCCTCCATCTCAAGGATGTACTGATAACCCAGCCACGGAATCACCAGCAGAAAGCTGGACATGAACACCAGCTTGAAGCGGATGCCGAACGGATTTTTAAGGAAGCGGGACATTATTCTTCATTGCTGCCGGACACATTCTGGGGGTTCCAGCGGTAACCCATGCCGTAAACAGTCTCGATGCAGTCGAACGCTTCATCCACCTGAATGAACTTCCTGCGGATTCTTTTCACGTGCGAGGTAATGGTGCTGCCATCCACGAAGATTTTTGATTCCTGCATCAACACTTGGCGACTCTTCACGTGACCGGGAAACTTGACCAGCGCGTGCACCATCCAGAACTCGGTGACCGTGAGCGGTACGGGAATGTTTTTCCATTGAATGGTCAGCCGCCCGATGTCGAGGGTGAGATCGTCGCGCTGCAACAGATTCTCGGGGGACGTGGGCTGGTCCAGCACATCGAGACGACGGAACAGTGCGGCGATACGTGCCGACAGATGAGGAAGGCTGATGTCTTTGGTCAGATAGTCGTCAGCACCCATACGCAGCCCGCTGACGGTGTCGAAATCGTTGTCGCGCGCGGTGAGAAAAATGATGGGAAGAGTGTCCGACATGGAGCGCAGCGACTGACAGAGGGCGAATCCGCCGTCGATCTCGTTTTCGAGACCGATGTCGATGATCGCGAGATTGGGCAGGCGAATGTCGAAAGAGCGCATGGCGTCTTTGCGATTGGCATAGGTCTGCACCTCGTACCCCTGCTTGCGCAACACGTCTGCATAGTTCTCACGGAGGGCGGCTTCGTCCTCCACAATTGCGATTCTTCTTGCCATATACACCGTCACGCCTCCGGCTGCATCTGGCGCCGACTATACAGTATTTGCCAGGCAAAGGTGAGCCTTCAATCCCGCAGCAGCGCGAGCAAAAGCGCTGCCCTGATTCTGCCATATTTAGTCAGCGCATCGCCCTGATCGTCCCGGAACTTCCAATGCATAATTCAGACTAACAACGTAGAAGTAAACTGCGTTCATGGGAGGTGTTGTGCATGAGTGGTATCAAACTGGTAATCGGCAACAAGAATTATTCTTCCTGGTCCATGCGCCCATGGCTGCTCCTGAAAGCCTTCGATATCCCCTTCGAAGAAATCAACATCGCCCTCTACCAGAAAAATACGGCCGAAAAACTTGGGCCGTATTCTCCATCGCTCAAGGTGCCGGCGCTGCTGCACAACGAGACCACCGTGTGGGATTCGCTGGCCATCAGCGAATACATTTCCGAACAGTTGCTGGACGGACGCGGCTGGCCCGCCAATCCCAAGAAGCGCGCCAGTGCGCGCTCGATCTGTGCTGAAATCCATTCCGAGTTCCCCAATCTCAAGAAGGAATGGCCGATGAACTGCAAGGCGTCGGTGCCGATGGCTGTCTCCGACAGAATCGAGGATGAGATCGCTCGTATCGATGCCATCTGGAGTTGCTGCCGACGCAAGCATGGCGTGGGAGGAGATTATCTGTTCGGGCGCTTCTCCATCGCCGATGCGATGTACGCGCCGATGGCGATCTGTTTCCGCGCTTACGGCGCCAGGCTGAGCATGGAGGCCCAGCGTTACGCGAACACGCTGCTCGCCAACCCCCATGTGCAGGAGTGGATCAGACAGGGCCGCGAGGAGCTGGAATCGATGCCGCTGGGGAATGTCAGCAATATGTGATCGCTCCCACAAAAATCAATCGCGAGCAGGCTCGCTCCCACAAGTTCGCACCGGCAACACCGGCCGCAGCTTCGCGGCCATTTCCCGCAAACTGCGCTCAGTCTCTTCCCAATCGATGCAGGCATCGGTCACCGATACGCCATATTTCAGTTGCGAGAGGTCCTTGGGGATGGACTGATTGCCGAAATGCAGATTGCTCTCCAGCATCACCCCGATGATGGACTGATTTCCCTCCAGAATCTGATGGGTCACGTCCTTGAGTACCAGCGACTGCACTGCCGGATCCTTGTTGGAATTGGCATGACTGCAGTCGATCATGATGTTGCTGCTTACTTTGCCTTTCTTGAGCGCCGCCTCGCACTGTGCCACATGCACCGAGTCATAGTTCGGCCCGGCGCTGCCGCCGCGCAGTACGACGTGTGCATAGGGATTGCCCTTGGTGGTAACGACGGAAACCTGCCCCTTGCTGTTGATGCCGAGGAAGCGGTGCGGGCTGCTGACCGACTGCATGGCATTGATCGCCACGGTCAGGCCGCCGTCCGTGCCGTTCTTGAAGCCTACGGGAGAAGACAGCCCGCTGGACATCTCGCGGTGCGTTTGCGACTCCGTGGTTCTCGCGCCGATGGCCGACCAGGCGATGATGTCCTGCAGATACTGGGGAGAAATCGGGTCCAGCGCCTCGGTGGAGGTCGGCAGACCGAGGCTGGCGATATCCAGCAACAGTTTGCGGCCCTTGCGCAGCCCCTCTTCAATCTTGAAGGTGTCGTCCATGTGAGGATCGTTGATCAACCCCTTCCAGCCCACTGAAGTGCGCGGTTTCTCGAAGTAGACACGCATCACGAGGTACAGCGTATCCTTTACCTCTTCCGCGAGCGCCTGCAGACGATAAGCGTACTCCATCGCGGCATCCACGTCGTGAATGGAACAGGGGCCAACCACCACAAACACACGCCGATCTTTGCGATCCAGAATGTTGAAGATGGTGTCGCGCGCCTGCCGGACCGACTGCAGCGCTGCGCCTGTCAGGGGCAGTTCACTCTTGAGTTGTTCGGGCGTGATCAGCGGTTCGTTGGAGGCGATGTTCTGGTCGTCGATACTTTCGTTGTGCATGTCGTTACTCTAAAAAATTCGGGGTTCTGTTTTACCCTGTGGGAGCGGGCCTGCCCGCGATAGATTTTGCGCATATCTATCTCGGGGAAAAATCTATCGCGGGCAGGCCCGCTCCCACAGGATCATTTAGACTCGGCGGTACAATTCACGGCCGGTCTGGTTGTAGGTTTCTGCCATCTCTTCCATGCCGGTCTGCAGCGCACTGTCGACATTGTCGAGTTCTTTCTGCGCGGCGTAGTCACGCACTTCCTGGCTGATTTTCATCGAGCAGAATTTCGGTCCGCACATGGAGCAGAAGTGCGCCACTTTGCCAGACTGCTTCGGCAAGGTTTCATCGTGGAAGCTGCGCGCCGTTTCCGGGTCGAGCCCGAGATTGAACTGGTCTTCCCAGCGGAATTCGAAACGCGCCTTCGAGAGCGCGTTGTCACGCAGCTGTGCGCCCGGATGCCCTTTCGCGAGATCTGCCGCATGCGCGGCGATCTTGTACGCCATCAGTCCATCCTTGACGTCCTGCTTGTTGGGCAGGCCGAGATGTTCCTTCGGGGTCACGTAGCACAGCATGGCGCAGCCGAACCAGCCGATCATCGCGGCACCGATGCCGGAGGTGATGTGGTCGTAGCCGGGCGCGATGTCGGTGGTCAATGGGCCAAGCGTATAGAACGGCGCTTCATCACATACCGCCAGCTGACGCTCCATGTTTTCCTTGATCATGTGCATCGGCACGTGGCCGGGGCCTTCGATCATGCACTGCACGTCGTGCTTCCACGCAATCTTGGTCAGCTCGCCGAGCGTCTCCAGCTCACCGAACTGCGCCTCGTCATTCGCATCCGCAATCGAACCCGGGCGCAGGCCATCGCCGAGCGAGAAGGATACGTCATAGGCCTTCATGATCTCGCAGATGTCTTCGAAGTGAGTGTAGAGAAAATTCTCTTTGTGGTGCGAGAGGCACCATTTCGCCATGATGGAGCCACCACGGGAGACGATGCCGGTCACACGCTTGGCCGTCAGTGGCACATAGCGCAACAAAACGCCGGCGTGAATCGTGAAGTAATCGACGCCCTGCTCTGCCTGCTCGATGAGCGTGTCGCGGAAAATTTCCCAGGTCAGATCCTCGGCGATGCCATCCACTTTCTCCAGCGCCTGATAGATCGGCACGGTGCCGATCGGCAGCATGGAATTGCGAATGATCCACTCGCGAGTCTCGTGAATGTTCTTGCCGGTAGAAAGATCCATCACCGTGTCGGCACCCCAGCGGGCGGACCAGGTCAGCTTCTCGACTTCTTCCTCAATGGACGAGGTCAGCGCGGAGTTGCCGATATTGGAATTGACCTTCACCAGGAAGTTGCGACCGATGATCATCGGCTCTACCTCCGGGTGATTGATGTTCAGCGGAATAATGGCGCGGCCACGGGCCACTTCGGAACGCACGAACTCCGGCGTGATCTCCTTCGGGATCGCGGCCCCGAAAGACTCGCCACGATGCTGGGCACTCAGCGCAGCCTGTTCGCGGGCCTGCATGTAGCTCATGTTCTCGCGGATGGCGATGTATTCCATCTCGGGCGTAATGATGCCCTGTCGCGCATAGTGCAACTGTGTGACGTTGTGACCGGCCTTGGCGCGGCGCGGCGCGCGCAAATGTTCGAAGCGCAAATGTTCAGTGCGCAGGTCACTCTGACGCTGCTGGCCATAGGTGGAGGTCACGCCGGGCAATATCTCGGTGTCGCCACGCTCTTCAATCCAGGCAGCACGGATTGGGGCGAGACCGGCGCGCAGATCGATCTTCGCGGCAGGGTCGGAATAGACGCCAGAGGTGTCATAGACACGAAGCGGGGCGTTCGGCTCACGGCCCTTCTCGGTCAAGGTGTCAGACAACACAATTTCCCGCATCGGCACCAGCAGATCGGGGCGACTCCCTTGCACATACACTTTGCTTGAACTGCTGAAGCGATAAGTGGTGGTGTCGTCCAGACGGGTGATCTTGTCGAGAAACTGCTCTGCATTGGCGCTCATGGTCTATCCTGTATTCGTGTGGCAAGTCGGGCTGCATTATGCCTCAATCCACCGAGAATTGTTACCGGACGGGTCGACACCTGCATAAGGGAATTTCTAAAAAAGGGAACCGAATCAGGGTTGTGCTGCGTATAGGCATGGCCTGTAAGGAATTAAAGCGACCAAGCATCCTGGAGGCCGGACGCCTTGAGGGTCTCTCGGTTTGTCACCTATGGTAACCCTGTGTAGAATGCCGCCTAGCCGAAGAACCACAGATGACAGATCCACACGTCCTCACAAGCACCTAAATTACTGTTTTCTATCTTGGAAGGTTTCACACTATGGGACGATTTACTCAACGCCTCGGGCTTCTGCTTTGCCTGTCTGTCGGCTCCACGCCGGTGCTCGCCGATGATCTGGTGAGCATCCTCGATCTGGCCATGCAAAATGATCCTACCCTGAAGCAGGCAGAGGCTCAGTACCAGTCACGCCATACCTTGCTGGAGCAGGGCCGTGCACTGCTGATGCCAAGCGTGGCATTGCAGGGTTCCACTACCCGACAGACCACCGGACTTGCCGGCAACATGAGCTTCCGGCCCGGCCAGAACTCGCACGGCTACCGTTTGAACCTGACTCAGGCCCTGTTCAATCTGTCCGCCTGGTACAGCTATCAGAGCGCCAGGCAGTCGGATCAGGCCGGCGCAATCGCCTTTGCGGCACAGGAACAGAACCTGATCATTCGCGTCGCCACTGCATACTTCAACGTTCTGCGCGCCCTCGACGATCTGGACACCCGTCGTCAAGAGGAAGAGGCAGCGCAGCGCCAGTTCGAACAAACCCGTCAGCGCGAAGAAGTCGGCCTGATCGCCATCACCGAAGTCTACGAAAGCCAGGCCGCTTATGACCTGTCCCGCAACAACACCATCATCGCCGAAGACACCCTGTCCAGCCGTTACGAGGCGCTGGAAGCCATCACCGGGCAGCCACATCCGAATGTCGAAGTGTTGCGCGAGGATTTCCCGATCGTGAATCCGGAAGGCACGATGGAGTCCTGGACCCAGCAGGCGATGGACAGCAACCTGGCGCTGACAGCGGCCCGCTACAATCTGGAAGCGCAGCGCATCAACCTCAAGGCACGCAAGGCGGATCACCTGCCAACGATTGCGCTGCAGGGCGGCTACAACCACAACGTGACAGCAGGTAGCCAGTCGGCGGACGGTACCTCACGCTTTGCGGGCGCCATCGACGGCACGACGCTGGCGGTGTCGATCAACATCCCTCTGTACAGCGGTGGCGGTGTGCAGGCTCGCCGCCGCGCAGCGGAGTACGACGTCGTGGCGCAACAGGAAGCACTGAATCTGACGCGTCGCCAGACGACTCAGGATGTGCGTAATATTTTCCGTCGCGTGAACACGGACGTGCTGGTGATTTCTCAGCGTCAGCAGGCGATTACGTCGGCGCAGAGTGCGCTGGAGGCGATCGAGGTGGGGTACGAGGTAGGGACGCGCAATATTGTGGATGTGTTGCAGGCGAGGCAGCAGTTGTTTGTGGCGTTGCGAAATTATTCTGATGCGAAGTACAACTATGTGATCGATACGCTGGCACTGAAGCAGCAGACTGGCCTGTTGACGCCGCAAGACATACTGGACCTGAACCAGTGGCTTGAGACGGAGCCTGTTACAGCTCCATAGAAATTCGACTTATTTATTGTTGAACAGCGCGGCCGGTGGGTGTGAATCCATCGACCGTTGTTTTTGTGGGTTGTATGTGGGTGGTCAGTGGATTGAGCGGGGTGCCGATGTGGTCAGGCGCGACACGCCGTGAATACGTCCGTGTAGGCTCGCTTTCGCCATCCATGGCTCAAGACGGTCGCTCCTGCCCACATCGACACCCCACTCCTGCTGGGCCGTGCAACATCATAACGGCGGGTGGATATGCCTCATCACCACGCTGATCGACAGCCCGTGCTTAACTCAACCCTGATGACTCAATCCCGAACAGATCGCTGTGCCTGAATTTCTGCGGAATGCCAGCCTGCCAACAACCCATATGCCTGAACTGGCATAACGTTGCCGGACGGGGTTGGTGTGCACAAGCAACCTTTTTGAGTTGGCACAGTCTGCAGGAGTGGGGCGCCGGGACGGGCAGTGGTGACCGTTGAGCTGGCACCGCGCTTCGGAAGCAGTGTGGTGGTGCGAGCGGCGGTGACCGTCTTGAGCCATGGATGGCGAAAGCGAGCCCCCAGGGATGGGTTCACGGCGTGTCACCGCCGCTCGCACCATCACGCTGCCCTAACCACTGACACAACAAAGACCAAGCATGGTCGCGCACATCAACCGGCCACGCCTCAGTCTCGCGCTGAAATCCAACTGCATCGGCCGCGAACAACGCTCGGGACGCCTCTTCGAACCCCGGCAGTGAACTCGCCACTATCGAGATGAATCGATAGGCGGAATTCTGCGCAGCGCGTTGTTGGTCCTTGTCCGCGCTCTCCCTGCGGGCATTCTCCACCAACTTGCGCAGCGCCACCGAGGCTCCGCCCGGTTGCGTCTTCAGCCACTCCCAGTGCCGGGGCAACAGCGTGACCTCACGGGCTACCACGCCGAGCCGCGGTCGACCAGGACCACTCGGCGCGGACTGTTCGTCTTCGATTGCTTCCTCCGGCGCTGCGGACACCTCCTGGAGACGACCCGCAACCTCGGCAGGCGAACCACGGAAGTCCACCTCGATCTGTTCGCTGCTCACCGCGTTCAACAGTAGCAACGTGGCGTCTGCCGTCGTGTCCAGATAATGCCTGCAGGCCGACGCCACCTCACGCAGATTACCTGCGGCGATTCGGGTATAGCCATGGAAGGCGATGGCGGGAGTTCCGGTGTGCCAGTTCATGATTCTCAATCCTTGCTTCAATTTGCAATTGTAGAATCACGCAATTTACCCGGATAATATTCGCTCGTCAATATTACCCGGGTAATATTAATGACTGCCACTGTGCGCGTCTGCCCGCGCCTGACGGCCAGCATCTTCGGTCACCGTCCAGCCCTGCAGGTTTTCCCGCACCAGCGCGGCCAGCGCCTCGATGTGCTGCGGCCGGTCGTTGAGCGCCGTGATGTACTCGTAGCGCTCACCCCCGGCGTGCAGGAAGTACTCTTTGTTTTCTTCGCCGATTTCCTCGATGGTCTCGAGGCAATCGGCCGCGAAGCCCGGGCAGAACACCTGCACCGACTTCACGCCCTGCGCAGGAAATTCCTTGAGCGTGACATCGGTATAGGGCTGTATCCATTCCTCACGCCCGAAGCGGGACTGAAAGGACGTCATGTACTCCCCTTCGGCGAGCCCGAGCCGTTCGGCAATCAGGCGCGAGGTCTTGTAGCACTCGCAGTGATAGGGATCGCCATTGAGCAGATAACTCAGCGGCACACCGTGATAGGAGAACAGCAATTTATCGGCACGGCCATGCTGCGCCCAGTGCTCCTCGATGCGCTGCACCGCCGCAGCAATGTAAGGCGCGAAGTCGTGATAATGCGAGACGAATCGCAGGTCGGGGATCCAGCGCCGCTGCACAAAGTCAGCACTTAGGGCATCGAAGGTTGACGCCGCCGTGGCGCCGGAATATTGCGGATACAACGGCAGCACCAGGAGCTTGCGCACGCCACGCTGGAACATCGATTCCATCACCGAGTCCAGAGACGGATTGCCATAGCGCATGGCGAAATCCACGATCACATCGCTGCCGCCTGGGTCGTTAAATCCTTGGGCGTCCAGCGCCTTCTGCAGTGCCTGCGCCTGATTGCGGGTGTGATAGAGCAGTGGCGAACCCGCCGGGGTAAACACGCTCGCATAGGCCTTCGCCGAACGCTGCGGTCGCGTGCGCAAGATGATGCCGTTGAGTATCAGCCACCACAGCGGCCGAGGGACTTCGACGACGCGCGGGTCCCACAGAAACTGTTTCAGA
The DNA here is from genome assembly GCA_030654835.1 of Gammaproteobacteria bacterium. Taxonomy (GTDB): domain Bacteria; phylum Pseudomonadota; class Gammaproteobacteria; order Pseudomonadales; family Pseudohongiellaceae; genus UBA5078. The sequence continues at coordinate 75,836 of JAURWS010000052.1, forward strand.
TATTTACGCAGTGCCGAAGTAGTCGGCGCATCCGGCGTCCCCAGATTACTGATCAATACGCCAATCTTGTCCGCCTGCTGATGAGAGAACTGGGGGCTGCCTTTGAATTTCATGCGTTTCCTTCTACGGTGATTCGTATACGCTAATCGAACAGAGTGAGATCAATCGCATCGGCCATCGCCTTGTAGCCCTCATCGTTCGGATGCAGTTTATCGACGGTGTAGGATGGCACCAGCTGCGAGATGTGCGAGGGATCGCGGGCCGGAATCTCGAAATCGATCACGCCATCGAACTCACCGCTGCCGCGAATCCACGCATTCACAACCTGTCGCTTCTGTTCACCTTCCTCAGTGTAGTACGCCGCGCCTTCATAAGGCGTCAACGTGGCACCTATGATCTTGATGCCACGCGCGTGGGCGCGAGTAATGATCTGCCGGTAACCGGCGATGATTTCGTCTGGCGTCACCTCTTCGCCGGGAAACATGTTCGCCATGCCGATGTCATTGATGCCTTCCATCAACACGATGTGGCTGACGCCGCTCAATGCGAGCACGTCGCGCTCGAAGCGCAACTGCAGATTTTCACCGAAGCGCGGAGAATTTTCCTGCAGCACGCGGTTACCGCTGATGCCGGCATTGACCACGGCAAAGTCTGGCTCATCATCGGTGCCGAGCAGGCGGCGGGCGAGATAATTGGGCCAGCGATTATTCAGATTGGCGTTGGAGCCGACGCCGTCGGTGATGGAATCGCCAAGCGTGACGATGGCGGTGATGTCATCCTGCCTGCCGACGTCGACAGCGGTCAGATAATTCCAGACCGGGATTTCGGTGGGCGAAGCCAGCTGCGGACTCATGCTGGCATTGCCAGCAGTCACATAGCTGGTCTGAGCCGCCGCGAGATGCGTGGTGACTGTGCCGCTGGGCTGAGGCAGATACAGGCTGACGCTCAGGTTGCTCAACGGCGGCACGGTGAAGGCGACCGGATCGCTGAAGACCACACCGCCGCGTGCAATGGTCACACTTTCTGCGCCGCCGAAGGTCAGCGTGGTCAGCGACTCGGGCACGACCCCACTGCCCTGCGCCTGCAGCGCTATCGTCGCCGAACCAATCTGCAGGCGTTTGTTGCCGTGGGTGTTGGAAAGACGCACGCGCACCGTATTGCCGCCAATGCTGGTGTGCAGAACCAGACGCAAAGTCTGATCAGTGAAGGCATCGGTCACCGCCTCGGGTGGCAGCAACCCCGGCGGCAACGAGCTCGGGCTGGCGGACCAGGTCGTCACCCAGCTCAGATTCTGCGAGGCCAGGGGCGTGGAGCCCTGCGCGTACAGCTCCGTCGTCGGCGTGCCCAGAATCAAAACGCCAGTCGTGACACTCAGCAGCAACGTCAGTGCCAGTGAGCTCATCCAGCGCCGCAGCGGCCTGAGGAATGCGTTGCCTTGTTTGTTATTGTTGTTATGGCGTAGCGAGAACATAGGGTAGCCCCGAAAGTCTGGAGGAATGAGTCGGAATGGCACTTGCTGCCTGCCGGGTGGCCGTCAATAGAGGCCCCTGGCGAGTGCGTGAGGCGAAAGTAAACCACATCCAGACAAGAAGCAATCTTGCCCGGAGCACACACAACGCCAGAGACGCGTTGCCTTTTTGCCATATGTGCGGATAGTGCATAACTGCTTGATTCCTAGGGCATGGGACTTTGAGCCTACTACTATAGGGGAGCACATACTAAGGAGGAGGTTGGAACTCGGGCTGTATCAGAAGGATGTGGCGGAGCTGATGGGGGTTGATCCGATTACGGTTCTGAATTGGGAGAAGGGGCATACTGAGTCTACGGTGAGGAACATTCCTTCACTTATACAGTTCCTTGGGTATGACCCTGCTCCACCAGAACATCCTACTTCTATAGCAGGCCGCCTCAAGCAGAGCGGACGGTGCTAGGGAATAGGGACCCTACTCAATTAGGGGGAGACGTCGCAGGCATAAAGGGGTCGAGTGCCAGTTCCAACTCAACCAACGCCGTTAGTCCGTTGTTGCTTTTTCGAAAGTCGACCGCAGCACAATCAGCAGTTGCGCCTCAGCAATGTTCAGCCACGGCGCTTGTCCGTCGGGCAGCTGTGTTTTAAGCTCAACGCGTGAGTCGTGCGGTAGCGGCGGTACCGAGAGTTTTGAAAAATTGCGTTGCTCTTTGGTCGTTGGTCGTTGGCAAAGCGCCTTTCTCGCGCAGCGTTTGACGGCGGCATAAAGACGCAATGCCCTGACGTTGTTCTGCTCAACCACTTCACGGATTGATTGCTTGTTCTGCTCGGCGCTCTGAATAAGCCATAGATAAAACGACTGTTTCTCGGTTAATTGCATGTGGACATCGTCATGTGAAAGTACGAGGCCACATTACTGCAAGCACCGAGCATTTTTTAGATAGGGTTTGTTGAGTGCCTACTAAGCAAACTACAAAGTGCGGGAAGGACCGAAACAAAAATCGCAAAAACATTTGCTCCAGAGGGGAATCCTTCGACCGCTGTAACGCCATTTCTAAAAAGCTGAGCCCCCACACAAGAGTTAGCGTCTGTTCTAGACTTTATGGGCCATAAAGATTGTCAGCGGCACTGGAGTCAAATTCCGGATAATAAACCCATCCATCTAACACCCAATTGGCATCGAATTTTCCTTGTGCAACCATGGGCTCATAATCCCAAGGGGTTTTCTCGCCCCAACCCGTAGCGCGAGGATGTGCGCTCATGTAAGAGTTTCCACCGACCTGAAAAATATCCACTTCGTCGACGTTTGAGTGGGGTGTAGTGAACATGGCGTAAAACTGTCCGTTGCTTTGCCAATACAACGTATATTGGAACGTGACCCTGACTCGAATATCGGTTATCCCGATTATCAGAGGCTCATTGGTCACAAACATTTCACACCAATTCGTCCAGAGATTTGGTTATTGCGGTGCTTCAATGCCGACAAAGCATCCCTGCGAGATAGCAGCATTAGTTGATGGAGAGAAGACAGAGGATAGGGCCAACGCAAGTGTCAACGCGGAAGCTTTCGTTATGCTACTAATAGTTAATGACATTTTATTCATTATTCCTCGCTGCAATGAAAGTTGATTGTGAGTTCGGGATTGGGTGAGCTTTTAACCATCTGCCCCCAGTCGTGCACAGTAAATTCTTTATAACCTTTTCTGTATGCATCCACGTAGCGCAGGAATTTTTCCCTCCCGTCTGCATCGAGATCCGATGACAGCTCATCGAATACTGTTTGTATGTCACTATTCAATTGCCTCTCAATCTCATTGTTCCTCTCGTCATAGGCGGAAAGTGCGACACCAATGCGATACTGTAAGTCCACACCGTCGGACCTTTCCCACGACTCGCACATTGCAAGAAGGCTTTGTTCTTTGGCTTCCAAGATAGAACTGTTGTACTTGTCGTATCGCAACAGGAGGTTTTCTGCGCCAGCCTCTGACAAGCCTAGTAGTTCCGCTGACTCAGAGGGGGCTTCGATTAAGCCCTCAACCATTGTTGTGAATATCAGGGCGTCAACCTCCGAAGACGTAATGTTTCCTACAGTGCTTGATATCTCTTTTAATTTCTCGGAAGGCGGCACCGAATCAGTAACCACCGTGTCATCGGTTCCGATGATTATGAATGGATTTCCATTTTGTATGCTTTGTCCAAAAGCGATGGCGGGAGCCAACGCTAATGTAAAGCACGTTATGCATTTTTTGATAGTCCTTATAGCCTTCATATCAGTTCCTCTAAATAGGTTAGTAGCGGAAAACTAACGGTTTCAGCATACTCCACAGGGCAGTTATCTTGACCATTACATAGGGTCAAGTAGCTTACCTACTACGGAATACAAGCTCAGAATCACCAACTAAACTCGTTCATATCCAATCTCTGAGTAAACGATATTTATGAGTGATCTCGTTCAAAATCTACACTCCATTTTTTTTCCTGTCTGTAGGAATGTTGCCACACACCTACACCTTACCGTCGAAATGACGGCAGCGCGAGACGAATGGACATTCGTCATTGATTGCCGCCGAGATGTAGGAAGGACCGTCAACTGTCAAGTATATTTCAGGCCTGCTTATCCAACGGTGAAAGCTGCTCTCCGCACTTACGCTTATGTCAGACTCCCTGAGCTAAAGTGGAGATCCATGCGCCGATACGCGACAGCCTCGGTGATATCTCCCAGTTCGATGCTCTCATGGTTGTTCATGTCCGCAATTGTGCGAGCAATCTTCAAGATGCGATGACAGGCACGGGCCGAGAGCTTCAATTTGTCCACGGCGGTTGCCAGCAATTTCTCGCTCGCCTGATCCAGCGCACACAGCCACTCGATGTCGGGATTGTCCAAGTCGCTGTTGAGTTTTCCGCAACGTTCTTTCTGCAGATTGCGGCATCGCATTATGCAGTCGCGCGGCACATTGACGATAAGGTCGATGCGGTCCAGCAAGGGGCCGGAGATCTTTTCCAGATAGCGCTGCACGCCCTCGGGGGTGCAGCGGCAACGGCCGTCGGGGTCGCCGTGGTAGCCGCACTTGCAGCGGTTCGGGCTTTGCTAGCTCGCGCCAAACAGCTTGCTGCGAAACGCAAAGAACACGGCGCCCAGCAGACACAGCGCGCTCCACAGATAATCCAGCTTCAGCGGCTCACGCAGATAGAAAAGGGCGAAGGGAACGAAGACGGTCAGCGTGATCGCCTCCTGCATGATCTTGAGCTGGCCGATCGAGAGCACCGTGTAGCCAATCCGATTGGCTGGCACCTGCAACAGGTACTCGAACAGGGCGATGCCCCAGCTGACCAATGCGGCGATGATCCACGGTTTCTGACTCAGATCCTTGAGATGGGCATACCAGGCAAAGGTCATAAAGACATTGCTGAGGGTGAGCAGCGAGATGCTGAAGAGGATTGGATGGGTCATGACTTCGATACCCTGCCTCGCCCCGTCGGCAGCGGCGGCAACAAGCCCTGCAGGACCTGCGCCAGGGCCTCGACCGTGCGCTGCCGCTCGGCATCCCAGCTCAAGGCGTCGTAGGGCCTGGATGATTCATAGAGTGACGACCATGCCGGATACTCCCGCGCCCGACGCAGGATGGCGGGGACATCGCCTTTCCAATTCACAGGCGCGCTCACAGTCGCGAGTGTGCCAACTGTCGTAGACTCCGTTGCGGGCGTCGGCGCGAACTCGATCTGTGCAACCGCCGCGTGGCCGCGTGCTTCCAGCGCCTGCAACAGGAAGAGCTGACGGGTGACCAGCACCTGCAGGATGGTGTCGTCGATGCGCAGGAAGCGGCTGCCAGTCACGCTGCCAAGAATCTTCTGGCGCAATGCGCCGCCAAGACGACGGCCGAAACGCCGTGCAGTCTGCAGCCCGCCGCCCAGCAAGGCACCGATGGCCGCCGCAGCGCCCAGCGTTGTGCCACCCAGCATCAGATCAACGCCAAACCCGGCCGCTGCGCCCGCCGCCGCTCCACCGCTCAGCGATATGCCCAGTGCGGTCAAGGTCGCCGGTGCGAAGAGGTCATCGCGCCAGCGCCCCTCGATCAGCGGCAGACTGCCCGCCTCGACGTCGTGGCGATTGAAGCGGTACAGCCCCAGCAGGGCATCAACGCAGTCCTGTTCCCGGTCGCGCATCCGGCGATTGAATTCTGCCAGCGCTTCGGTCAGCACTCCTTGTTCTTCAGCTCGCTCGACACGAGCCCGGCACGCGGCCGCGTCGATGAGCAGCTCTGCGACCAGTTGCGTGGCGGCCATACGCCGCTCGCGTGCCTCCTGCTCGTGACCCGCCGCCAGCCGCAGCAGTGCCTCGCCGCGACTATCCAGCAGCGTCGCCAGCTTCTCGTAAAAGACACGCTCTCCCGCGCTTGCGGGCGCCACGGTATCGAAGCTCACCTGCACATGCAGGCCGAGCCGTGCCAGCGCATCGCGCCAGGCCCGTTCGTCGGCGCGCGGGTCGCGCACAAAATTCAACAGCGGCAGGATCGGCACGGCACAGTTGGCGAGGATCTCCAGCTCGTCGCGGTACTTGGCCAGCACCGGGTCACGGGCATCAATCACGTAAATGGCTGCGTCGCTCTGCAGCGTCTGTCGCAGCACCTTGGCCTCCTGCTCGAAACGGCCGACAGCGGCTGGGGATTGCAGGAACTGCGCGACCCGGGCCGGGCCGTCGAGACGTCGACCACCGCCTTCCGCCTGGGCGTCCAGCACTTCCAGCAGGGCGATGGCATCCTCCATGCCCGGGGTATCGTAGAGCTCCACAATCAGCTCCCGCCCCAGATTCAAGCGGGCACCTTCCACATGGCGCGTGGAACTGGGGCGTGGGGAGACCTCGCCGAAGCCCGCGTCGCGCGTCAACGTTCGCAGCAAGGAGGTCTTGCCGGTATTGGTGTGCCCGACTACGGCGATCCGTAAGGGGTTAGTCATGTTGAATCAGCCAGGCGTAAGCCGCGCTCTCCGTTGTCATTACCCGCTCCGGCCCGAGGCCGATGGCCGCCAGACTGTTGCGCCAGATCTGTTCCCGATTCGCAGCTGCCGCGACGTCTTCGGCCGTGTCCGGGCTGACCAGCCAGACGCGCAGCTCACCCGCGTGATGCGACACCTCGGCCATCCAGCCCAGTGTGCCGCGATCCGGCGAGAGCCTTGCGTCGCAGGCCAGCAGCAGCCTGGCAGGCGCATGGGCCGCCAACTGCGCAAACGCTGAGCGGCGCTGTTCGCGGCTTTCCACTACTTCAGTCACATTGAATCCTCCACCCCCGCCACCGGCACCAGTGCGCTGTGTCGCCAGACGCGCGGGCGGCCAGAGCAGGTCTTTGCCCAACTCCAGCCCCAGCAACACCGCATCATGGTTGCGCACACGATGAATTTCGGCCACCTGGGGCGGCAGTGGTATTGTTGGCGCCGCGTCCACCACGCCGGGCGAATAGGGCAATGCGCTGTGTCTGAGCAATTCGGCATAGCCCGGCAGGCTGATATCCAGCGCCAACCCTGCCCGCAGTTGCCACAGGCGCACGGCGGCGAACATCCACACCAGTAAACGTGGCAGAAAAGCGTAGATGAGCAGGCCACCAACCAGCCAGGATGACCAGGCACGCCGCGTCGCTTCCGACTGGGCTGCGAGGCCGTTCGTAAGGCTGCCTGTGAGGTCTGCTGTAAGGCCAGCGGATGACGCATCGGTCTGCGTCGCCGCCAGCGCCGCCGTCACCATCTCAGTGTCGGGCACGACAAACCCCAGACGCGCCGGCAGCTCGGCAAAGCCCTGTACCAGACCGGCCATGTCTTCCGGTGCAAGGATGGTGGTCTCCAGCACGAAGCTGTAGCTGCGCAGGCCGAGTGCCAGCAGCATCGCCACCAGGCAGGCTGCGATCACCAGCAGCCACAGGCTGTGGGTGATGAACCCGACCCACCAGCGTGCCAACCCCGATCGACTCGTCATGGCGGCGAGCGCACGCACGACCGCCACCTCGGCAGCGTGGTTCGTGCCGCCACCGAAGCGTGGCGCATGGCTCATCAACCACATCCACATTTCGCCTGGCACGCCAGCACCAACACGGCCCGTCAGTAGCGACGAGACAACCCAGAGCAACAATGCCAGCACCGGCATGCCGATCAGCCCCAGCAATGTCCAGACGACATTGACAGCGCGCTCCTGAGCGCCGAAGAAGCCCAGCGCGGCACTGAAGCCACTCAGCAGGGCGAGCACACACAGCAGACCCAGCATCAGGGCGGCGCGGCGGCGCCAGGCCAGGGTAGCCTCCAACATGCCATTGTCACGGGCAATCGCCGCCGCGCGGCGCAACAGCCACGCCTCTTCACCGCCGACGATTGGCAGTGCCTCGTCGGCGAATGCTGTCGTTCGCGAACCAGTGCCACTGCCTGTGCCCATGCCTGTGCCGCTGACTGTTCCAATACCACCGTCAGCGCCCGCCGCCAGTTCGCGCAGGCGCACGGCCTCGGCAAGCCAGCAGGCTTCGAAACGCGACAACGGTACTTCAGTGGGTGCGACAGAGGGTGCGATAGGGGGTGGGATAGCGGGTTCGATAGAGGGTGCGATCATAGGAAAGTGATCATGTGGACAGGAAGACGCTGGAAATTAAAGACTTTTTGGATCATACGCGCGGCGCCTGACGCCGTAAAGGCAAGCTGCTACACTGGCTTCATCACATTCCAAACCTCCGCGACACAGACCTTCACGACCCATACCTCAACGACACAGGGAAGCAGGCATGATCGGTGCGACCATGAATCAGCAGGACAACTCCGGCGGCAATCAGCAACTGCAGCAGCTTTACGGGCATCTGGACCTGGAAACGGTGGACGACACCCTCTTTCGCAGCCAGCATCGCAACGAGGGTTGGCAACGGGTCTTCGGCGGTCAGGTGCTGGCGCAGGCGCTGCTCGCTGCCAGCCGCACGGTGCCGTCGGATCGGCAGCCACACTCGCTGCACAGCTACTTCCTGCGTCCGGGAGATATGGATCACCCGATCATTTTCAAGGTGGAGTGCCTGCGCGACGGCAAGAGCTTCAACACCCGCCGCGTGTCGGCTATGCAGCACGACGAGGTCATCCTGAATCTCGCGGCATCCTTTCAAGTGAGCGAGCCGGGCCTCTCACACCAGTCGGAGATGCCGCAGGTGCCGCCTCCCGAACAGTGTCTGACCCGCAAGCAGCTGGCAGAAAAGTACAGCGCATCGTTACCGGCCGGCATGCTGGAGCGCTTCTCGCGCCCCTTCGCCATCGATCTGCGTCTGGTGGAACCGGAGAACATGCTGGCCCCCGAGAAGCGACCTCCAAACCGCAGCGTCTGGCTCAAACTCAACGATGAGCTGCCGCAGGACTATCCGTGGCACGCCCACATGCTGGCGTATGCGTCGGACATGACCATTCTCGAAACCAGCCTGCGGCCGCATGGACTGAGTCTGTTCTCGTCGCAGCTGCAGGTCGCGAGTCTCGACCACTCCATGTGGTTCCACCGCCCCTTCCGCATCGACGAATGGCTCCTGTATGTGCAGGACAGCCCGTCCAGCGCCGCCGGGCGCGGCTTCAGCCGGGGCAACATCTACAGACAAAACGGTGAGCTGGTAGTCTCCGTCGCCCAGGAAGGCCTGATAAGAATGCGCGACGTCTGACGCGCCGCTGTGCCCGACTCAAAGCCGTTCCCCTGTGGGAGCGGGCCCGCCCGCGATCAGCCCTTCCTCAAAGCGAGTGAAAAAACCTCTCCGCCCTCGGCAAATAAGCATTCTCATAATCCAGTGACAACACCACACTGCTCGACCGCCCGACAATCTCATCGCGCGGCACAAAGCCAATCACTCTGGAATCCGCACTGTTGTCGCGATTGTCCCCCAGCACAAAAAAGGCATCGTCCGGCACTCTCACCGGACCGAAATCCGAGAGCCTGCCACCCTGCCGCATGCGCACCGTGTACTCGCGCTCTGCGTCCACCGCATTCGGATGAATACTCTCGCGCAAATCCTCCACCTCGTCGCCCTGCTCATTGGTGAGCACCTGGCCCGTTGCTTCATAGCCGAGCTGCTGGCCATTCACGGACACGATGTCGCCGCGCACCTGCACCACGTCGCCCGGCACACCAATCACACGCTTAACCAAACGCAGTTCCGAGACAGCGGAATCAAAAATGATGATGTCGCCGCGCTGCGGTTCCCCCAGCCGCACGAGTGAGTGATGGGTCAGCGGCACGCGCAGGTCATAGGCCATCTTGTTGACGAAAATGCGGTCGCCTTCGATGATCGTCGGCTTCATCGAACCGGTGGGCACATCGCTCCAATCCGCCACGGCGCTGCGGAACATCACCATCAGCACAAGAAACAGCAGCAGCCCTTTGAATTCATGCCATAGCCCGGTTGCATGACGGCGCAGCGTGGCCAGTTTTACGGGGTCGATCATGATATTTCCTCGTCAATTATTTTTGCACAGCAAAATTGCTTCAGCTCGGCTGCACACGCAGATCGCGTAACAACGTGCCCACCCGCAGACAATCCTCGTCATGCCCCGCATCGCGCCACGGTTCGTCCTTCGCGCTCTGCATCCATTCACGCATGGGGGGCAATGCCAGCAGGCGCTGAGCATAGGCGGCCGCCACTGGTTCCAGAGTCAGACCATAGGTTTGCACGCGGAAAGCCACAGGACAGAAGAAGGCATCCACGGCCGTGAATTTTTCACCAGCGAGGAAGGGCCCGCCGAAGCGGGTCAACCCTTCAGTCCACACTTCATTGATCCGTGCGATGTCGCGGCGCAACGCATCACTCTGCGCATGCAGGCGAATCTCGACGGCGCAGCTCATCGAGCAGCCTTCGCGCAACGCCCCGAAACCGGAGTGCATCTCCGCAGCCGCCGAGCGTGCCCAGGCGCGTGTCATGCGCGATTCGGGCCACACGGTTGTGTACTGCTCGGCCAGAAATTCGGCGATGGCCAGAGAATCCCAGATCGTGCCCCGCTCCTCTTCGTTCTTTGTCCCGCCCTCAACAATCAGCGCAGGCACCTTGCCACTGGGCGAGAAGCGGCGGAACTCCTCCCAGTTCGAGTGCGCCGCGAAGGGCACCAAGCGCTCCTGAAACGGAATCTCCAGCATGCGCATCAGCACCCAGGGGCGCAGTGACCAGGACGAGTAATTCTTGTTGGCGATGTAGAGAGTGAGCATGTTTTTCCCTGCGAACTTTTTTGAAACCCACTTGGTTAGAAATCCGCTTTCTTAAAAGTCCACCTGGCGATGCTGAGTCCCTTTACCGGCGGTGATGAACATCAAGGTGCTCGGTGCATTCACTTTCGTGGTATGCCACATGCCCATGGGCACCAGCGCCCAGCTGCCCACGTCGCGCAGCGGCAGCACCTTGTTGCCGGTCTTCTTTTCCAGCACGAGATCGACGGAGCCAGTGAGCAGAACCACCATCTCATCGCCGCAGGGGTGCATCTCCCACATCGGCCAGTTTTCGCTGAAGCTGTGGGTGGTCACCAGATACTCGTTGTGGAAGTCGCCGAGGGTGCCTTCCGCCAGATCCTGCCAGAACGTGCGTCCGACGGGCAGAACCTCGGCCGAGGCGTCAGGGCGCAGGCGCAGGTAATTGCTGTGCAGATGGAAAGGGCCTGCTTCACGACTCATCCACGAACTCCCGGGTGACGATTTGCGTCTCGCATTGCCGGGCTGAGCGCCCGGCTTTCCCGCATCATAGCGCCATCCCCCAGGGCCAGCAAGGACACGCCGGTTGTGGTATTGTCCGGGCAAAATCCTTTCCCTGCACTCAGGTAAAACCATGCCTTTTGCACAACATTTTGCCACCCACATTGCCCACCTTGGCGACCTCTATACCCGCGCCCTGCTGGAGGCCGGCAGCGGTTTCGAGGCCGTGCTGCTGCACAGCGGCTCCGAGCACTACCACTACGCCGACGACCAGACCGCCCCTTTTCGCGCCTATGGCCACTTCGCGCACTGGCTGCCGGTCAACCGGCCGAACCAGCTGCTGCTGATCGTCCCCGGCGAGAAGCCGGTGTATTTTCAAGTGGTCCCCGCCGACTTCTGGTACGAGCAGGACATCGCGCTGGAAGATTGGGTCGCGGCACAGTTTTGCGTGGAGCGACTGCCCAGCAGCAGTGCGGTGGCGGAGCATCTCGCGAAGCGCGGTGTGTCACTGGCGCGTCTGGCATTCCTCGGTCAGAACACGCACTACGCAACCGCCATCGGCATTCCTGCCGCCGCACACAACCCCACTGCGCTGTTGAGCTGGCTCGACTATCAGCGCGCCTGCAAAACCGATTACGAGGTCGCCTGCATCCGCAAAGCCAACCGCCAGGCGCTGCGGGGACATACTGCGGCCCGCCTCGCGTTCGAGGCAGGCGGCAGCGAATACGACATCCACATGGCCTATCTGCAGGCCTGCCGCGTGCTCGACGAAGAAACGCCCTACACCAACATCGTCGCACTGGACGAGAAGTCCGCAATCCTGCATTACCAGTACAAACGCCGCAGCAGTGGCGCACACAGTCAGGTGTTGTTGATCGACGCAGGTTGCCGCAGCAACGGCTATTGCTCCGACATCACGCGCACCAGCACGCGAGAACACACGCTGCCGCTGTTCAGCGAGTTGGTCGATGCCGTGGAGGCGCTGGAGGTGAGTCTGGTCCACCGCGTGGTGCCCGGCATTTCCTATGTGGACATTCATCAGGCCGCGCAGCGTGGCATCGCGGAAATATTGCTGGAGGCGGAAATCTGCAAGGGCTCGCTCGGCGAGTTGCTTGCACAGCGCATCAGCACGCTGTTCATGCCGCACGGAGTCGGTCATCTGCTCGGTATACAAGTGCACGATGTCGGCGGGCGCCAGATCAATACCCTGGGCGACATCAAGCCACCGCCCGCCGAATATCCCGCCCTGCGCAACACGCGCGTGATCGAGCCGGGCCAGGTGTTCACCATTGAGCCGGGGCTCTATTTCATTCGTCAGCTGCTCGACCCAGAGCGCAGCACCGCGTGCGGGAAATTGATCAATTGGAATCTGGTGGACAAGCTACTGCCGCTCGGTGGAATTCGGATTGAGGACAATGTGCTGGTGACGCAGAGCGGTGTGGAGAATTTGACGCGGGTGTCGATTTGAAGTTGTCACGCTGCAAGGTTCTTTTTGAGCATTAACGACCACTGTTAGAAGTGTTGGCAGTCTGTGAGGATAGTGACATGACGAAGGACCTGACCAATTCGCCGCTTGATCGGCAGAATATTTTGAACAACCCCTATGCGGTGCAGGAGATAGAACGGGCTGCTGGCATTCAGGGTATTCCTTTCGAGGGCAAGACGGTTGTGCTCAAGGAGCAGATAGCGGCTTTCTTCGAGGTGAGTGTCAGAACTGTCGAAAATTACCAGGAACGGCATGTAGATGAACTGGCCAAAAATGGTTATGAGGTTTTATCAGGTAAGCGACTGAAATCTCTAAAAAAAGAGATTTCCCAGATGGATGTTCCCGAAACAGCTTTCGGGAACATCTCGAAAGCACCGCAGCTGGCGGTTTTCGACTTTCGCGCCTTTCTGAATCTGGCCATGCTGGTTTCCGAAAGCGAGCGTGCCAAGCTGCTGCGTCAGGCCATTCTGGATATCGTGATCGATACCATCAACCAGCGTACCGGCGGGGGCACCAAATACATCAATCAGCGAGATGAAGACTTTCTGCAATCCTCCTTTGTCGAAGAGAACTACCGCAAGCAGTTTACCGATGCCTTGCGAGACTGCGTCGCGATGGGCAACTTCAAGTATCCCGTCTACACGGACAAGATTTACGTTAGCATCTTTCGCGAAAACGCCGACGAATATCGCAGGATTTTACGCCTTGAGAACAATGACAGCGTCCGGTCCACTTTCTACTCCGAGGTGCTCGATCTGATTGCAGCATATGAGTGTGGTCTTGCCGATGTATTACAGCAGGCATCCACAGCCAGGAATCGCAAACTGACTACCTATGAGGTAGACGAGATATTCAAAGGATTCGAAGCGCAAGCACATTGGCGTCCACTGATCGAGAAGGCCAGACTGAAAATGGCCAGCCGTGACCTCGCGTTTCGTGACGCATTACATCTTCAGCTACAGGAATACGTTGTTCCCGTAGGCGCGGAGGAATATGAGCGCTTTCTTGGTGAAAAGAGCAAGGAATTGGCGGAGCGGCTTGAGGACGCTAAAGACGTAATGAAGCGTCTGAAGGAGCGCGGCTAGTGGCACTGGTTTATTTGACCATGGTGCAAGCCATTGAGACTCACGCCAAGACGGTAGAAGTGAGTGGTGGCGGGGCTCTGGGGCATCTGGATCTGGGTAAGCTGGATAGCGTGCTTCAGAATATTCAGAATGATGATTATTACCCAACGCTTGAAGAGAAGCTGACGCACCTCTTTTTCAGCGCGTGTAAATTCCATTGCTTTCAGGATGGCAACAAGCACATTGCTATCACATTGGCCGCACAGATGCTGTTGCTCAACGGCTATCTCTACTGCACCAGCAGCTTTCTGCGAGAGATGGAGAACATCAGCTACCACGTTGCAGCAGGCAACATCGACAAAGAATTGTTGCTGGAAATAATCACAGCTCACCTGAATGAATGCTCGGAGCAAGAAGAATTGAAACTGAAGATTTGGCATGCGATTTCTGGAGGTGAGCAAGTATGAGGCTGCCGGACAAGTTTTCCGTGGTTAATGTGTTGGACGGCATCGCGTTATCCTTCTTCAAAACTCGTAAGAAATAATCAGATTCACCTGCACGTCGGTGTCGCCGCGATTGATCAGTGGCTTCGCCAGATAGGCGCGCAACTCCAGACCGCCATCCGTCGCCTTGACGCCGACCAGCGGCCCGGTGCCTACCCAGCGCTCGGCATAGACGCCCGCGTAAAAATGCTCGCTGACGTCCTTGTGCAGATAGCCTCGATAGTAATAGCCCTCGCTGTCGTCCTGCAGAAATTCGTACTCCGCAAAGCCTTCCCACGCATCGCGCTGATACCAGAGCGTCGGGTTGTAGCCGAAGCTGCTCTGGCCCGCGCTCTCGCCCTCTCCTAGCCCGAGACCGAGCTGAAAATTGCCGATCATGCGCGCGATGCCGAGATACGCAGAGCTGTATTCGGGGTCATCGTAGACACTCAGGGACGCCGCATAATCTCCGCTGAGAGTCTGCTCGACATAGAGATTACCGCCGCGAAAATTGTCGCCGTAATCAACGACAGATCCTTCGAAGTAGGTGTCCGCAGACGCTGCCGAGGACAGCAGCATCACGCATGGCAGCAGTGCCATGGCGCCAGATAGTTTTTTCATTTTTCACCTCGGTCGTTTTTATCGGTCACAGTAAAAGAGCACAGATTTTCCAGCACAATATTGCAGGTTCGTTGCAGCGCGCCGCGATTGGCCGCGATGAACTGTTGACCCGCCTCGCCCATCCCGCGACACAAGACCTCATCGCGCAGCGTGCCGATGACGGCAGCGGCCAGTTCATCCTCATTGGCAACGGTGCGCAGCGCACCAGCCTCCTGCAGTTGTTCGCAGATCGCCTGGAAATTGAATTGCGACGGGCCGACGAATACAGGCAGGCCGAGCGCGGCCGGTTCAATCACGTTGTGGCAGCCGGTGTCGACGAGACTGCCGCCGATGAAGGCCACATCGCTGACACTGAAATACGCGAGCATCTCGCCCATGGAGTCGCCGAGCAGCACGTTGGTGTCGGCAGTGACGGCGCGCTGCTCGCTGCGCTTGACGACGTTCAATCCGAGGTCGGTGCACAGCGTGGCAACGCTGCGAAATCTTTCCGGGTGACGTGGCACCAGAATCAACAGCAGATCGGGAATCTCCTGCAGACAGCGTTGAAACGCGGCCAGCACCTTCACCTCTTCATCGACAGATTTGCCAACGCCGGGCGCGGCGCGCGTGCTGGCGGCAATCCACACCGGGCGCTCACCTTGCAGACCTTCGCCATGAATGAGCGCACGCAGCTCGCGCGTCTTCTGCTCAAGCGAATCCGGCAGGTCCATCTCGAACTTGATGCTGCCGGTGATGCGCAGTTGCTGATCCTGCACACCGAGGCGCCGGAAACGTTCTGCATCATTCGGACCTTGCACGGCGATGCAGTCGATCTGCTGCAGCATCGGCTTGCCGAGCTTCGCGAATTTCTCATAGCCGCGCGCGGATTTTTCCGACAGCCGCGCGTTGGCCACGATCACACGCGCCCCGCTCGCCTTGCTGTAATGAATGATGTTCGGCCACAGCTCCGTCTCCATGATCACGAGCAGCTGCGGCCGGAAGGCCTTGAGAAAACGCTGCACGGCGAAGGGGTGATCGTAAGGTGCATAGACGTGGCAGACGTCGTCGCCAAACATGTCCACCACGCGCTCGGAGCCGGTCGGGGTCATGGTGGTGACGACAATCGGCAGCTCGGGATGTTCGGCGCGCAGCTTGCGAATCATGGGGGCCGCGGCGATGGATTCGCCGACGGAGACTGCGTGTACCCAGAGCCACTGTCCGGCGCAGGCAGATTGCTCGGGCGTGAGGGTGACGAAGCCGAAGCGCTCTGCCCAGCGCCGCGCGTAGGCTGGCGCGCGCACGGCCCGCCACAGCAGACGCAGGATGATCAACGGCAGGACGAGGGTGAAGAGAATGTTGTAGGTGGTTCTGTTCAAGGCAACCTTCAATGACGGTGTATGTTCCCTGCCCAACGTTGCGTCGGCTCGCGTTGTGCCATGCTGGGCCGTGCTACCATTGGCGGCCTTCAGTCAGGCAGCCAGTTCCGGGTTGCCGCACTGTATCAAACTTTCAACGGGCACCGTGAGTCAGCGTTATGAATCGCACATTTTCCACTGACATTGTCATTCTGGGCGGCGGCATCGCCGGCCTGTGGCTGCTCAACCGCCTGCGCCAGCGCGGCTTTGACGCCGTGCTGCTGGAAAAATCGACCCTCGGTGGCGGCCAGACCATCACCTCTCAGGGCATTATCCACGGCGGCCTCAAGTATGCTCTGAACGGCGTGCTCAGCCCTGCCAGCAGTGCGATTGCGGCGATGCCCGAACACTGGCGGCTCTGTCTGCAGGGCCAGGGCGACGTGGATTTAAGCGGCTGTCGCGTGCTCTCTCCGCATTACTACATGTGGTCGAGCGGCGGTTATCGCTCGCGCCTCAAAACCTTCCTCGGCAGCAAGGCGCTGCGCGGCCGTATCGATGCGCTCGACGAGCGCGACTATCCAGACTTCTTTCGGAGCCGCGAAATTTCCGGCTCGCTCTATCGGCTCTCCGATTTCGTGGTGGACACGCCGTCGTTGATCTCCCTGCTGGCAGAGCCGCATCGTGACCGCATCCTGCGCATCGATACCGAGAGCATGCAGATGGCACAGGAGGAGGACGGGCGACTCGACAGCCTGACACTGCAAAGCCATAGCGGCACCGTGTGCCTGAAGGCGCAGCGCTTCGTGTTGTGCGCTGGCGAGGGCAATGGCCCGCTGTTGCAGCAACTGGGCATCACTCAACCCGAGATGCAGATACGCCCCTTGCACATGCTGGCCGCGCGCGTGCCTCATGCGCAGCCCGCCTTCGTTCACTGCATCGGCGACAGCTTCGGCATGACGCCACGGCTCACCGTCACCTGCCATCCCGATCCTACGTCCGACAGCAGTGGCTGGATTTGGTACATCGGGGGCGAGATCGCCGAGAGCGGCATGCAGCGCAGCCCGGAAGCGCAGCAGGGCGAGGGCCAGCGCCAGCTCAGCGAAACATTCCCCTGGGTAGATTTCAGCACCACACAGTGGGGCAGTTTCGTCATCAATCGCGCCGAGCCGCGCCTGCCCAACCTTCAGCGCCCGGACAACGCCTTCGTCAGCGCGAAACAAAACCTGCTGATTACCTGGCCCACCAAGCTGACGCTGACACCCGACCTCTCCGACAGCGTGTGTGCGGAGCTGGCGCGTCAGAACGTACAGCCGCAGGCCGCTCCGGCAGCCAATGCCGAAGCCTCCGCCACGCTCTCCAGTTGCTTCGATTTCCCGGAGGTGGCGAAGCCGCGCTGGGAGCACTTGTTTGCGGGGGCTTGATGGCATGATCACCGACCAGCAAAGCCTCAAACCTTTAGCTCGGCATCAGCTGGGCAGCACCGGCATGGAGGTCTCTTGCTTGGGCCTCGGCACGGTCAAGATTGGCCGCAACGAGGGCGTCAAATATCTCACCGGCTTTGACCTGCCCGACGACCAGCAGGTGCGCGAACTGCTGCGCCTGTCCCGCGCACTGGGCATCAACCTCATCGATACCGCGCCCGCGTATGGCAGCAGCGAGGAACGCCTCGGCCAGCTGCTGACGAATCGCCAGGACTGGGTGATCTGCTCGAAGGTCGGCGAGGAATTCGTCGACGGCAAGTCGTTCTACAACTTCAGTGCCGCGCATGTGCGACGCAGCATCGAACGCAGTCTGCAACGCCTGCGCACCCACTATCTCGACCTGGTGCTGGTGCACTCGGATGGGAGCGATGAAGACATCATCCTGCGGACGGACTGCTTCGAGGCGCTGACGCGCTGCCGAGAAGAAGGCCTGATCCGCGCCTTCGGCATGTCCACCAAGACTGCAGCCGGTGGACGGCTGGCGGTGGAGACCAGTGATGTAGTGATGGTGACCTACCACCCCGGCGCGACCGAGGATGGCGAGGTGATCGATCTCGCGCATACCCTGCACAAGGGCGTGTTGATCAAGAAGGCGCTCAACAGCGGGCATGCCCTAGGCAGCGGCGCTGACCCGGTCAAGGCGAACATGGAATTCATCTTCAGCAAGCCGGGTGTCAGCGCGATCATCGTCGGCACCATCAACCCGACGCACCTGCGGCAGAATGTCGAGGCGGCTGTTGCTGCATCCTGCTAACTATTTGTCCTGCATACCAACCACAAACTCTCTGCAATACCGCTTGATCCGACTGGAGCTCTGGAGGTATGGAGCTAAGGTCTGGAGGTATGGAGCAAAAGCTCTGGAGGTATTGATAAGAACTATGGAGGTAGAGGCAGACTGGCGTTTGCGCTGCAGGAGCGGGGTGTTGGTGAGTTCGGCGCTGGTCCTTTATGCCGCACCTTGGGGAAATGCCAGACGAGGAGATTTGCAGATTCTGCTGACGCCCAGTGTTCAATTGCACGTGTTTTGACTTGTCGTGCATGCTTCTGCTGACTGCGAGGGGGTGTTGCCCAGGCCCGCAGGCGACAATTGGGGCCAGCGCCGAGCGCAGCAAAAAGACCTTGGGCTTTTTGCAGAGCGAGGGCACCGCAGAGCGGCGCAGGTCCGTCGCCTGCGGGCTTGGGTAACACACCGGGATCTGCGATAAGGCTTAGTTAAAGGCATCGCGGGCAGGCCCGCTCCCACAGGGGGAGTGGGAAATTTCATCAGCGGAGAACCGCGCAGAATTCGCAGAGGGTGTAGAGGTTCAGCGGGTCGTTGAGGCGCAGCGCCGCAAGATCGGAGAACATGCGCTGCCAGCCGCCCAATGACACGTTCCCCACCACCACCGCGCCGATATTCTCCGCCATCCCCTGCAGCAACACCTCGCCGGGTGACATCGGCGTCTCGATGTAACGCATCTGATAGTCGTTCACCTCGGCCAGACGCGCGGCAGCGGCGACGGCATCGTCCAGATCACCGAGCTGATCAACCAGGCCGTACTGTTGAGCCTGCGCCCCACTCCAGACCTGCCCCTGACCAACGGCGTCGACCTGCTCTTCCGTCATGCCGCGCCCCTCGGCGACCAGCCGCAGGAAGCGCTGGTAACCATCCTCCACCGTGGCCTGGAACACTGTCGCCAGCTGCTCACTCACGCCCGTGAAGGGGTCCGCACGCGTCAGCGGCGTGGTGCTCACCCCATCGGCATAGACCCCCACTGATGCCAGGCTGCCCTCGAACGTGGGAATCATACCGAAGATGCCGATGGAGCCTGTGACTGTCACGGGCGATGCCCAGATCTCGTCCGCCATCGCGGAGATCCAGTAGCCACCAGAGGCCGCAGTGCCACCCATCGAGACCACCAAGGGCTTGCCTGCCGACTTCAGCTGATCCAGCTCCTGTCGGATTAACTCCGAGGCCAGCGCCGAACCGCCGGGGGAATCGATGCGCAGCACGACGGCCTTCACGCTGTCGTCGCGACGCGCTTCCCGAATCAGGGCTGCCAGCGAGTCGGCGCCGATCACGCCGCGCGGCTGGTCGCCGACGTCGATGGTGCCCTCGGCGACAATCACGCCGATCTCGTTCTCTGTCTCGGTAGCGAGAGAGGGCATATCGGTCACGCTGAGATATTGCTGAAACTCGATGGTCCCGGCGGCCGCGTCGCCTTCAGTGCCACCAGCCAGTTCACGCAGACGATTGCGCAACTGTGGACGGCTGATCAGCTCGTCGACCAGTCCGTGTGCCAGCGCCGTCACTGCGGTGTCGCCATCCGACGCCAGCAGATGACCAGCGAAGTCATTGGTGTAGCTGCGCAGCAACTGCTCACTGAGCCCGCGATTCTCAGCCACCTGCGTCAGATAGCGTTGCCACAGTTCATCCACGAGTTGCTGGCTGTTGGCACGTGACTCCTCGGACATGTTGTTGCGCTCGAAGGGCTCCACCGCCGCCTTGTAGGTGCCGACACGGAAGATGTGAACATTGACGCCCAGCTTGTCGAGCAGCTCGTTGTAGAACAGCTGACTGCCGCCATAACCCGGCAGCAGCACCTGCCCCATCGGATGCAGGAACACGGTGTCGGCGTAAGAAGCCAGCAGATACTGGGCCTGATCGTAGTAATCACCATGGGCGGTCAGCGACTTGCCGCTCGCCTTGAAGGCCTGCAGCGCCGCGCCGACCGTCTCCAGATTCGCCGGGCTGATGCTGGTCATCTCGCCAAGATTGAGGACCACCCCGGCGATGCGCTCGTCCTCGGCGGCGCGCTTGAGCACATCGGTGATGTCCCGCACCGGCGTGGTCGCCAGTTCGCCGGACCCCAACAGCAGGGTCGCGGGGTCGACCTCGCCCGGTTGCTCGACCACCGGCCCACGGGGATTGATGACGACCAGCCCACCCTCCGGCACCTGCAGCGGCGTCGGCCCGCCGAAAATCAGCAGCAGCACCACAACCAGAACGAGGACGAACAGCAGGCGGCCGATGAAGGTTCGAAGGGCATCGATAATGCGGCCCAGCAGGCGGAAGAAGCGGCCAATCGGTGATGGCTTGACTGGTGGCTGTGGTGACTGTGATGGCTGAGACATGAGTGAGTCATTTCCTTGGTCATGAGCGCTGACGGGTTTATCCCTTGAGCTTCTCGACGATAGCCGAGGTCGAGCAATTGTCCAGAAACGCCAGCACATGCACTTCGCCGCCGTAACCGAGCACGTATTCGCCACCCACCACCTGGCCGATGCTGTAGTCACCGCCCTTCACCAGTACATCCGGCTTGAGCAGCCGCAACAGGGCTTCCGGGGTGTCGTCGGCAAACGACACCACCCAGTCCACTGCTTCCAATCCGGCCAGCACCGCCATGCGCCGCTCGACGGGATTGATGGGACGCCCCGGGCCCTTCAGGCGCTTGACCGAGGCATCGTCGTTGATCGCCACGATGAGGCGCTGGCCCAGCTTGCGCGCCTCGGCCAGATAGCCGACGTGGCCCGCGTGAATGATGTCGAAACAACCATTGGTGAACACCACCTTCTCGCCATGCGCACGGGCATCCCCGACCGCCAGCAGCAGCTGCTCGGCCGTCATCACGCCACGTCCGGAACCTTCCTCGCGCTGAATCGCGCGGCGCAGCTCGGGGCCGCTGATAGCGGCGGTGCCCAGCTTGCCTACCGCCAGCCCGGCAGCGAGATTGGCCAGCGCCGTGCCGTCGTCCAGCGAATGTCCAGCCGCCAGCGAAGCCGCCAGCACAGCGACCACGGTATCCCCGGCGCCGGTGACATCGAATACTTCCTGCGCCCGGGTCGGCATGTGCAATTCGGGATGGCCGGGGCGCAGCAGCGTCATGCCGTGCTCGCCGCGGGTGATGAGCAGCGCCTCCAGATCCAGCTCGGCCATCAGCTTCAGACCTCGGGCGGAGAGCTCTTCCTCGGTGCGGCATTTGCCGACAATGGTTTCGAACTCGCTGAGATTGGGCGTGATCACAGTGGCGCCCTGATACTTGCTGAAATCGGAGCCCTTGGGATCGGCAACCACGGGGATGCCACGTGCGCGCGCGGCGGCGATCAGCTCACGGGTGTTCTGCAGCGCGCCCTTGTTGTAGTCCGACAGCACCAGCACCTGAGCGCCGCCCAGCAGCGCCGCCGTTCGAGCCTCCAGCGAGGCGACTGCCTCGGCACCAAAATCCTGTTCGAAATCCAGACGAAGCAGCTGCTGATGCTGGGCAATAACACGCAGCTTGGTGATAGTCGGCGCCGCGCTGGACACCGCGAAGTCACACAGCACGCCCGCCGCCTGCAGGCGCGAGCGCAACTCCTCGCCCGCCTCATCGGCACCGACGATGCCCACCAGTGACGCCGCTGCGCCGAGTGCCGCGATGTTCAGCGCCACGTTACCGGCACCGCCCGGGCGATCCTCGCGATTGGCGACGCGCACCACCGGCACCGGAGCCTCCGGCGAGATCCGCGTGGCCTTGCCATGCCAGTACCGATCCAGCATCACATCGCCAACCACGAGCACTCGCGCCTGCTGAAAAGGGGGCATATCCAGTTTCATCACACTGTCCTGAGAAGTCCGAAAATCAGGCGGCGATCATAGCACAGGCGGTCTGGGATCTTGACAGCCCCCCTGGTATGACCAACACTCATACCGAGGAGAGTCCTATGAGCAGCAGCAAGATAGCCATCAGCCTTGATTCCAGAGTGTTGGAAGAGATCGACGCATTGGTGAGAAATCAAATGTTCCCCAGCCGCAGTCGCGCCATTCAAGAAGCGATCACCGAAAAGCTGGAACGCCTGAACCGGAACCTGCTGGCGCAGGAGTGCGCCAAGCTTGATCCGGCGTATGAGCAGGCTTTAGCGGAAGAAGACTTGCAGGAGGAGCTTGCTGAGTGGCCGGAATACTGAGAGGCGAAGTCCGTTGGGGCGATTTGAACCCGGTGCGAGGCAATGAGCAGGCTGGGCGACGCCCGGTGCTGATCTTGAGCCACGACATTTTCAATCAACGCTCGGGAACAGTCGTCGCCATGGCGATCACCAGCCAGCCACAGAAGGCAGGCTTTCCCTTGACCTATCGGCTTGAGAGCAGCTCCCTGCCTGTGACTTCGTGGGTCAAGATCAGCCATATCCGCACTCTGTCCGTGGAGCGCATAGGTGATCGAATCGGTCGCATCGATCCAGAAGAACTCACTACCATCATCGACGGATTCAATCAGATCGTCAGCCACTGAAAAAAGCGAATCCAAGAGTGACACTATATGCGGTGTCGCCAAGCTGCTAGCATGCCCTCTGAATTTTGGAGGAAAGCAACCTTCGAAATCCTTAGAGCTTACGTTCTATTGGCTCATGTGTTGACTTTGATTTGGCTCATTGGCCATCCATCCAATAAAAATAAATACAATAAAAACAATATATTACTGAAAACTCCTGACAACAATTGACTCAAGATGCCGAAAATATTGGTTCGATTGGAGGCTATTTGAGCCAAATGAAACCCCGTCATTTCTCAACCGCTAGCCGATAACGTGCACCATTCCGTTCACCCTCCATAACCACAACAGAATGGTTTACTAACTCCGCCAGCGCCCGTTTAAGTTGTGACCTGCTCAACTCCGGACCAATGCGGTTGATGATTTCGCCAATTTTCGAACGCGGATAACGTCTGAGATCTTCCCGAACGAGTTCCATCAAACGATGGGGCTCAATGCGCAACAAGGTGGTGGGCAGCTTGAGATCGGTGCCAAGCAGTAAGGCCGGAGCAATAAAGTATCGCGTGCCCTGCGTGCGCCCTGCGCGCTGCACCAAAGCCATCGCCTCCAAGCGCCCCAACCAGACAGCGAGTTCATCCGCTCCCTCAGTTTCTAGCAAGGCGCCAAACTCCCTCGCCGTAATGCCTTCCGTTTGGGCCAGCACACCAAGTGTAATTCGTTCCCTCTGGGTCAATTGAAAGCGCTCATCCGCCTCCATAACCAGTCTCATCACTTCAGGTTTCACAATACGCCGCTGGATAGTCACCTTCACCCAATCCGCACCCTCCTCCGGCACAGGCGCCGGGCGTCCGTGTGACAGCAGCCGGTCATACATCAAATCAAAACCTGTGCCCTCTCGTTCCATCAGACCAAGATCGTGGAATATTCGAGCCAGCGCCTCATTTCGGCGTCGGCTGGCATGCAGAATATTGCGCGGCGTCACTCCCAACGGCAACCTGCCCGGATTAACCACTTCAAGTCGCTCCGGGTGCAGGTTGAGATAGATGTCACCCAGCTGCGTATAAGGCCGATGCACCAGTGCATTGACCAACAGCTCGCGCACCACTTTTTCATCGTAGGCCGGAACGCTGCGCCGATACAGCCCTTCGGCCACCTCATAACTCTCACGAAAATCAGGCACTTCGCGCCAGATGGCATCCACCAGTTCAACAGGCGACAATGCACAGTCGTCCCAAACCCACTTATTGATCTTCTGCCCGCGCTCGTCGTACTTGATCGCTTGGACAAGAGGAGCAGTTCCCAGTGCGCGCCGGTCGACAGTGGTACCGAGCAACAGGACTCCCATGCGAGTAAGAGTATTACCCTGCGCGAGACCGTAATGTGTCAGCAACTCGTCGGCGCTTTTCTCCTTCACGGCATCCTTCACCCGGTCGGAGGTGAGGATACCCTGTAGAAAACGAGCGAATTTCTCGGCGTCGACAGCGTTGCGCGGAACGCTGCTGTCCATGGACTCCCAGGGCCGTCCAGGACGCTCATTGGCTAGGCGCATGACATCATCCCCCAGCACCGGCTGACAGCTATCGCCCACCCTCAGGAAAAATCGCCCATCTCGCGTCGACGCCACGTTAGGCGAGCGCTCAATCATCAGTTCAATGAATTCGGCACCGTTAGCCGCATGCTGCAAACTGGGCAGTGCTTGCACATTCACGGTAAGTTCGCCGATACGCTTGCGCAAACGATCCAGTAACTCTGGTGGCACAACCTGCTTCTCAGGCGGCAACGTCTCGCCGTCTTCAATGCCGATCAGCAAACGGCCACCCGCACTGTTGGCGAAACAAACACAGTCTTTCGCCAATGAATCCCAATCGACTGATTTGCCGGTGATGGTACGCAGCGATTTGTAGTCCGTGTGTTGGTCTTCGAGGGTCATTGCTCTTCCTTAACATCACTTTGTTGGCGATGATTGGCTTGGGTTTTAAGACCTTGCAAATGTACTGATTTCCTAAGGGGAATGCACCGGGGAATCTTTGAGAGCGGCTTGAGCTGGCGCGCAGAATGGCACGCCATCAGCCAAGAGAAGGTTGTTCTACCAACGGGAACCCACCGATCTCCGGGCTGTCAAATACGGCACATCAGCCTGACAGAGCCGGCAGCCCCCCATGCGCAACGCGGACGCGACGATCTTCGAGTCTTTGGATGCTTCCGCCAACGTGCGCCGAGAGCCATGCCTTGCGCTGCCGCAACCGGGCGATCTCTCGTGGGCTCGCCAGGAGCAACCGTATGACCGACAGGGTCGACAGGGTCTGCAGGCCCGGGCCTCGCCATCGCTGATCCCCGTGGTGGCGAGCCTTGCCATGCACACGCTGGCACTGGCCTTGCTGCTGGGATTCGGCCTCCAGACAGAGCCTCCAGTCTCGCAAAGCAGCGTCGCGTCTATCAGGCTCAGGATCATTCCTCCGGCTCCGGCGCAGCCACCCATACTGGCACCTGCAGAGACTGCGAACCCGCCAACTCGGACCGCGCCTCCCGAGCCAACGCCGCAGATCGTCGATCGTCTGCCCCTGACGCAGGAGCCGACCTTGACCGCTCAACCGGCAACCCCCAGCCCTGCGCTTCGCTTCCCCGCCACGCCGCCGCAGGTCGAGCAGGATGTTGAGAGAGATGCAGAGCGCACCCAACTACGCTTGCCCTCCACACTGGACATGCGCCGAATCATCGATGACATCGGCGCTCGCGAGCAGGCCCGCCTCGCCCTGCCAGAGTGCACGCCTCTGCAGGATGAGCGCACGCTGATCGACTGCGAAGAGGCGAACGCGCTCAACTTCGACGCACTGGACCGCAACAGCACCTACTCCTACTTCAACTCGCAACGGGAGATCAGCCGGACCCAGCGCACCATCGGCGTGCTGGCCGCGCAGGCCAATGTAATCGAGGACGGCGTCCGGGCCGCCGGGATTGATCCGATCGCGGCGGCAACGCTGCTCAACACACTGAACGCAGCCGCCGAAGACTACTCCGGCACTGGCAATGCCCGGCTGGAGAGAATCCGCGACGAGGCCTACCGCAATGACTCGACTTATCAGCAAATGCTGCGGGTGATGAATCCCCGGTAACCGAAAGTGGCAGTGAGGCGTCAACAGGCGATCGCTTGCGGGGCAAGCTCCCACAGGGAGCCGAGCAGAAATAGCCTGAAATTCTTCCCGACATGACATTACAATGCGGCAACCTGAAGGAGTCTGCGGTTTATGCCTGTTCCACAAAAACGCTTTGGCGTTCTCGTCGCCTACATCGCCATGCTGATTGCCGCCATCGGCGGTTACCTGCTCATCCGCGCCGCTGGCGCGGACCTCGCGGCGAGTGCGCCCGCCACCACTAGCGTCACCCGTTCTGACTGGATCATTACCGACCCGCTGGCCCACGTCCTGCTCGCGCTCGCCCTGATCACGCTGGCCGCGCGCGCCATGGGCGTGGTGTTTCGGCGCCTCCTGCGTCAGCCACCCGTGATCGGGGAAATCTTCGCCGGTCTCGCGCTCGGGCCTTCTCTGCTCGGAACGGTGTCGCCGACGCTGCAAGCCTTCGTGCTGCCCCCTGACGCCGCGCCCTTTGTCGGCATGATTGCCAAGGTCGGTGTGGTGCTGTTCATGTTCCTGGTGGGGCTCGAACTCGATATGAAGGCGGCGCGTAAACACGGCCAGGCCACCGTCATCATCGCTCACGCCAGCATCATCACCCCCTTCCTGCTCGGTGCACTGCTGGCGCTAGGGCTCTACCCCCTCTACGCCTCCCAGGACGTCGATTTCACCGTCTTCTCGCTGTTCATCGGCGTGGCGATGTCCGTCACGGCGTTCCCGGTGCTGGCGCGTATCCTCAGTGATTTTCAGGCGCAGAAGACCCGCATAGGCGGCCTGGCGCTCTCCAGCGCAGCCGTCGGCGATGCCACGGCCTGGGTGCTGCTGGCCTTCGTCGCGGGCGTCGCCACTGCCAAGGTGTCGGGTGTAGCGTGGACCGTGCTCTTCTCTGGCACCTTCGTCGCCACGATGTTCTGGGTCGCCAGGCCGCTGCTGCACAAGCTGGCCCGGCGGGAAGAACAGAGCACCGAGCCACTCTCCCAGGGCGTGCTGGCGCTGGTGTTTGTGGCGCTGTTGCTGGCGGGAGCCGCGACCGAGTTCATCGGCATTCACGCCCTGTTCGGCGCGTTCCTGCTCGGCGCGGTCATGCAGCACGATGGGCGGCTGGCGCAGCAGATTCGCACGCGTATGGAGGACATCGTCATCGTCCTGCTGTTGCCGAGCTTCTTCGCCTACACCGGCATGCGCACGGAAATCGGGCTGCTCAGTGGCGCGACGGACTGGCTCGCCTGCCTCGCAATCATCATGGTGGCCACAGCGGGCAAGTTCGGTGGATCCTTCGTCGCCGGGCGCTTCGTCGGCCTGAGCCCGCGCGAGTCCAGCATCATCGGCATCCTCATGAACACGCGCGGTTTGATGGAGCTGATCGTACTGAACCTCGGCCTGGAGATGGGCGTGATTTCGCCACGACTGTTCACCATGCTGGTGATCATGGCGCTGGTGACAACCTTCGCCACCACGCCGCTGCTGCACCTGGTGCTGGGCCAGCGCGGTTTCTCGGAGGAAGCATCTGACCTGCCTGCGAGCCCGCAAGCGGACTGATCCAGACGGCGAAAGACCGCAGCCGTAAAGGTTTGCTACAATCCGGGCCTCTTTAAGTCAGCGGCCCGTACGCCGCGCACAGCCCTGGAACCGTGTGAGCAAAAAATCCAATAAATCCGAGCAACTGAGCGACTTCCTCAGCCCACGCTACTGGCCCACGTGGCTGGGCTTCGGCGTAGTCTGGCTGGCCGCCCAGCTACCTTTCCCGGTGCAGATCCGCATCGGCCAGGGGATGGGCTGGCTCAGCTACCGGTTTGCGCGCGAGCGGCGCCGGATCTGCAGGACCAATATCGCGCTGTGCTTTCCGGAGCTCGACGCGCAGGCGCAGGCACGGCTGGTGCGGGAGACATTCATTTCCAATGGCATCGGCGTGATGGAAGTGGCGATGGCCTGGTGCCGCAGCCCGGAGGTCTTCCGCAAGCGCGTGACGGTGAGCGGGCTGGAGAATCTGCAGGCGGCTGCTCGGGACGGCAAGGGCATCCTGCTGGTGTGCGCACATTTCACGACGCTGGAGTTTGCGGGCAGCCTGTTGAGCCTGTTCCACAAGATGGATGTGACCTATCGGCCTCACAAGAATCCTCTGTTCGAGACGCTCATGTTCCGCGCCCGCCAGCGCCTCTACGGTGCCGTGATTGATCGCGGCGATGTACGCCTCGCGCTGCGCAGCCTGCAACAGGGGCACACCGTCTGGTACGCACCGGACCAGGACTATGGCCCCCGTCACTCGGTGTTTGTGGATTTCTTCGGCGTACCAGCCGCGACCATTACCGCCACCGGCCGCTTTGCGTCTTTCAACAAATCGGCCGTGATCTTCTTCAGCCATTACCGCAATGCCGAAAACTCGGGCTATCATCTGGACTTCAGCGCGCCACTGCAGGATTACCCGAGCGGCGATGACACGGCCGATGCCATTCGCATCAACGGCGTCATCGAGGCAGCAATACGGCAGCATCCCGAGCAGTACCTGTGGCTGCACAAACGCTTCAAGACCCAGGCCGAGGGCAAGACAGCCAGCCCCTATAGAAGAAGCCCTCAACGTAGAAGGGAGCCAGAATGAACAGGCAATGGCGTGACCTCGATATCCGATTGTGGGCCGTGGTTGCGAGTCTGTTCTTGTCATTTCTACACGCGCTGCTCAACCCCATCCCCAACGCCGATGCTTTCGAGTATGTGCGCACTGCCGAGATATTTATCAGTGATGGCCTCGCTGCTGCTTTTGCGTATCAACCGTCGGCGACCTATGCCGTGCTCTTCGGCACACTGCATCAGCTGACGGGTCTCGAACTGTTTGCGGCAGCTCAGGTCATCAATGCCCTGCTCTTCGCCTTGCTCGTCTACGCTTTCATTTCTCTGGCCCGGGAGGTCCGCGCCAGTGAGCGCGTCACACTGCTGGCGGCCATCACCGTGTTGATTTTTCCGCAGCTCAATGAGTATCGCTATTACCTGATCCGCGACATCGGTTTCATCGCGTTGCTGCTGCTCGGGATGCTGTTTCTGATTCGCTACGGCAAGCGTCAACACTGGCAGGACGCCGCGCTGTTCGTGGCGAGCACGGCGGCAGCCGTCCTGTTTCGCAGCGAGGCTCTGGTGTATCTGCCAATCGCGCCACTGGCACTGTTGTGGAACCGGGAGCTGATACTGCGCGTACGCGTGCTGGCGGTGGTGAAGATCGAGGCCATTTGCCTGGCGCTCGGCATTCTGGGAGTGCTGGCGCTGTTGCTGGTAGATTTCGATGTGTTGCATCTGGTGCAGCGGGCTGCCGCCGTCTATCTGCCGTTTGTGCAGGATGCGTGGACGGCACTGAGCGCCGCCAGCTCGCCCCTGAGCACAGCGGTGTTTGGCGAGTACGCGGCAGATTTCTCCGGACAGTACATCGTGCTGTTCATGACGGCCGGGCTGGCGGCGATTCTCGTGTTGAAACTGATCTCCGGTTTCGGCGTGCCGGCGCTGCTGGTGCTCGCCTATGGCCTGCGCCAGCGCATTGGCGAACTCGGCAATCCAGTCATGCGCGTGGTGCTCACTTATGCGTTGATCGCCTTCACCATTCTGCTCGGTTTTCTGATGCTGACGCGCTTCATGTCCACGCGCTACACGCTGCTGTTCTGCACGCTGCTGATGCTGATGGTGCCACTTGTCATCGATAGCGCACTGGCACTGGCGCGGACAGTGGCCGCAACGAAAATCGTACGAGGAGTGCTGGGATTTCTCGCGCTGTTCTGCGCGATCGATGCACACATCAGCTTCGGCCACTCGAAGGATTTTCTGGAACAGGCGAGCACCTGGTTGCGCGACAACACCGAAGAAAATGCTTTCGTCATCACCAACAGCAACTACGTCGCCTATCACAGCGGTCGTGTGGAGGAATATGACAAGGTTGCCCGTTACATCGACATGCAGACGATCACGGATGCCCCTTATGAAGCGCTGCTCGCACTGAGCATCGATCGGGATATTCTGTCCTACGTGGACGAAGCGCGCGCGTTCGATCTGCTGGAAGTGGTGGCAGCGTTCCCGCCGCAGGGCCGCCCGCAGTTCGCGATCTACCGCCGCACGTCAGAATAGGCACAGACCCTGTCACACGTCCGGGCGCTTGGTGACCAGAATGTCCTGCATGATCAGGTACTCAAGGTCGGAGCCAAAGAACAAGTTCAGCGCATCTTCGGGCGAGCAGATCATGGCCTCACCGGGGCGGTTCAACGAGGTGTTGAGCACGATGCCGTAGCCGCTGATCTTCTCGAACTCCTTGAGCACGGCGTAGTAGCGCGGGTTGGCCTTCTTCGTCACCACATGCGCGCGGCAGGTGCCATCCTGATAGACAACGGCCGGCAGCAGTTTCTTCCACTTCTCCGACACATCGTAAGTCCTGCTCATGTAATGCGCGGGGTGTTTCACCTGCAGCACTTCCTCCACCAGCGTATCGACAATGCTCGGCGAGAAGGAGCGCCAGTTCTCCCGGAACTTGATCTTCTGATTGATGGTCTCGATCATCCCCGACGCGGAAGGATTACCGATAATGCTGCGATGGCCGAGCGAGCGCGGCCCGAACTCCATGCGCCCCTGGAACCAACCTACCAGATGCCCCTGCCCCAACAATTCCGCCGCCTTCGCCGCAGGATTTTCGAGCACCTCGAACAGCGGTCGATCGCGACAGCGTTCGCAGGCCCGAACACAACGCTCCGTGGTGAAACGCGGACCAAGGAAGGGATTCTTCTGGCCACGCACCGCTACATTCTGTTGCGAGAGCGCGTAGGACGCGGCACCCATCGCCGTTCCAGAATCGCCTGGCGCGGGCGGAACATACAGTTTCTTCACCCACGGCAGCGTCGCCAGCTTCTGATTGAGTTTGACGTTCAGCGCGCCGGTTCCAGCAAACACGAGCCGCCCGCTTTCCTTGAGAATGTCCGAGAGGTAGTGAGTCACCAGCGCGATGGCCGCTTCCTCGTAAAGCTTCTGAATGCTGGCGGCATAATGGATGTACGGATCCTGAATCAAATCGCCGACACGGCGCGGGCCGAGCTGCGTTATCAGTTCCTTGCCGAAGCGGTGTCCGTGAGAGCGGGACTTGAAGCGGCGCCTGCCAACGGTGCCCACGAGGTGGGAATTGACGCTGAAATTCTTGCCGTCGAAGCTCACCAGATTGGAGAGATCATACTTGTCGGGGTCGCCGTACGTGGCCATCCCCATGACCTTGGCATCACCGTCCAGCAAGTCAAACCCAAGGTAGTCGGAGATCGCACCATACAAGAGCGCCAGCGAGTCCGGGTCGTAGAATTCCTTGATCTTGTGTATGCGGCCACCCTCACCGTAACCGAGGAACATCGACGCGTATTCGCCCCGCGTATCGATGGTCAGGATTGCGGTCTTCCCGGTGTAGCCACTCATGTGATATGCATTGGCGGCATGCGCGAGCTGATGCTGCACTGGCACGAACTTAACCTTGTCCCAGGGGATCATCAGCTTGTCGAGCAGGCCCTTGAGCTCGTGCAGGTAGCGGCGGTAGCGGCGGTTGCCATTGAAGATGGCGTCGAAGGCGCGGTCCGGCGCATACCAGTAGCGCTTCGCATAGTGCCAGCGGGCCGGGCTGAAGATTGAGATCGGCGCGTAGGAGACCGCGACCATATCGATGTCCCGCGGTTTGATGCGCGCGGCGCGGATGCAGTACATCGCGGCTTCGAGCGGCATGCTGTCGCGTGCATGTTTGCGGCGAATCAACCGTTCCTCCTCGACAGCAGCGATGAGGTCGCCGTCGATGTATATGGCGGCGGCGGCATCGAAACCGAGGGCCCCGGAGAGCCCCAGAGTAATCAGAGACATGATGTACCTTTTAGCTGTCAGCTGGCTGACTGGTCAAGTGTTGGCCTGATTGCTCCACCAAGGTGAGGACTCGTGCCGCGCATTCGGGCTTGTCCTGCCAGTTGGCAATAAAGCGTTGCAGATCCCTGCCGAAAGCATTCCGGAAACGTTCCTTGTCCGGCTCCTTGCGCATGGCGTCCAGGTCCAGAACGATCAGCGCAGCAGCCGTGCTGATGAAATTGGTCGCCTTCATGTCGCCGTGCACGATGTGGTAATCGCACATGACCTGAAACAGTTGGCCGAACTGTGTCAGCACCCGCTCCCAGGCGGCCGAATTTATAGGCTCTTTCGCCAGATAACGCAAGACATCCTCACCGGCCACAAACTCACTCAGAAAGTAAGCCTCCCGACGCAAGGCGCCACATCGCCTCTCCATCATCAACAGCGGCTGGGGCGTGGCGACGCCCAGCATCTCCAGCATGTGTGCATTGCGCCAGCTGACCCAGGCACGACTCGGGCGCAGTGCACGACGCAGGCCGTGCCAGAAGCTCTTGATGTTGTAGCGCTTGAGCACGTAGTCACGGCCGGCGATCTGTACCAGGGCGACGGTGGAGGAGTTGCCATTCTTGAGCAGACGTCCACGGGCAATGAAGTCATCCGGCGCCTGCAGGAATTCCTGCAGCTGCGGCGACTCCAATGCGCGGCGATACACCACAAAGCGATCGCGCTTCTGGACACACGCGTGCGCACTGGTCTCGCGATAGAGTTTGTCCAGCACCACGCGCAGCCGCGCCAACCGGTTTTGCTGCAGCAACGCGCTGAACATGCACGGATCAACACTCATCTCCAACTGCGGACGCAGGCTGCAATAGAGTGCATAGAGCGCGGGCACCTGCGCATCATTTTGAACAGGAAACTGTGCGAACAGCAGCGCCAGATTCTGCAAAGAACGCACACTGTCGACGCCATGGGATTCGCCGGGGTGCACCGACACGGCGGCGGCATCGAGCAGATATACGACTTCGTTCTGCGACTGCGTGCTCGGCAACTGCTCGTTTGACAACAAAAAGTTGTCGAGATGGATATCTTTCTGCACCAGTCCGCGACCATGACAATCGGCGATCAGCGTCACCACTTTGCGCAACAGGATTTCGCGCTCGGCCGCCGTTACGCGCCCCCAGCGCTGCCCGACTGTCTCACTGCTCTCAATGTACTGCAGCAACAGCACCCCGGTGCCGCCGTCCACGCTCGTCCCCGACGCCAGCACGGCGGGTGTCGCAATTCCTGCAGTGACAATCGCCTGCACACCGTCGATCTCGCGCTGCAAATGCTGGGGCCAGCGCACTCGGGCGAAGAACAACTTGGCAAGCACGTGCTGCCCACGCCAACGTGCGAGTGCCACGACTCTTTTTTCAGGCAGGATGCGCAACACCTTGAGCAGTTCGAGTGATTGTGCCTCGCCGTTCTCATCCTGCCACTGCAGAACGGTCGGGGCTGCGTCCGTGGGCATTAGCGCGCGGCCGCTGGAGATCAAGGTTCTGGTGTCGAGTGTCTGCATCGTAAATTACGCTGTCGTTTCAGCCTGACGAGTCCCGTTTATTTTCGCATCCAGCTGCAAGGCCTTGCGCTGCACCTCGGCCCAGAATGCACCGTCTTCGTTGAGTGCCTGCCGCAATGTCTTGGCGCTGTAAATCTTCACAAAGCGCAGGAAATCGTGGCGGTTCAGCCCGATGTGCAGCGCCGAAAAATACAGACCCGCGACGTCTTTGATGATCCAGCGCTGTGGAAGCTGATCACTGATGAGCGCGCGGTGCAAATCGATCAGGGACAAACGCGGTTCGCGGATTTCTCCCGCGCCGAAGCGCTCGCTCTCATGCAGCAGGAAGTGACAGATGTAGTAGTCGCGATGACAAACGCCGTTGCCGTGCACCGTGCTGCTGATGCGCGCCAGTGCACTGAGCAGACGCAGTTTGATAGCGAACGGCGGACGCTGCTTTGCCCACGGCGCGCAATAGTCTTCGAGACTGACCGTGTGCTCCAGCGCCTCGGTGATGATGAACGAGTGCCGACGCGCCGGGTTCCAGCCGCGACTACCCCAGGCCACTGCCGTCATGGTTGCCACGCCGAGCTGTTGCAGCTTTGCCACCGCGCGCCACTCGTTCTGCGCACCCAGAATCGGCAGCCGCAGCGTCAGCAGATTCTTGATGATCTCGCCCCAGCCGACGCCATGATGAATCTTCGCAAAATATTTTTTGCCATCCTGTTCGAACTGCAGCGTGCGGCGCCCCTTTACGTCG
Organism: Gammaproteobacteria bacterium; assembly: GCA_030654835.1. Taxonomy (GTDB): domain Bacteria; phylum Pseudomonadota; class Gammaproteobacteria; order Pseudomonadales; family Pseudohongiellaceae; genus UBA5078. The sequence continues at coordinate 109,921 of JAURWS010000052.1, forward strand.
CGATAGACAACGCCCTGCAGCGCATCGACTTTCTGGAACGGATCGCTGTCTTTCCAGGCCGCTGTAAAATCTTCACGCAGATGCAGAATCATGCTGACCTCCCAGCGGCCTTTGCAGCACGACGCGAGGCAAGCACCGACTCGATAATAGCGACGGCAGTCTCCGGCATGCTGTACAGGTCTTCGTGCCGACCATAGTGAATGCCATTGCGGCGCCAGCTGTCTCTTTCTTCTGACGTCAGCATATGCAGAAGGCGCGCGTTCAAATCTTCTTGTCGGAAAGGCGACGCACACACCTCACCGGAACCGGCACGGATGATGTGAAATGCATAGCCGCAGGTGTCGGTGGTCAGCACCGGCAGGCCCGCGATGGTAGCCTCCAGCAGCACATAGCCCGCGCTTTCGCTGTAGGCCGGATGCAGGAGCAGATCACTGCCGAACAGAAAGCGCGGCACGTCGTCGCGGCCACCGAGAAACGTGCAGTGAGACGCGATGCCGAGTTGCGCCGCGAGACGCTCGAAGCGCACGGCTTTGTCCTGGCCGACGATCAGATAACGCACGCGCTCGCGCACCGCAGCGGGCAATGCGGCGATGGCGCGCAGAGAGCGATCCACCCCCTTGACCACGAAGCCCGAACCGATCTGCAGCACCACGAGATCATTCTCACCCAACCCAAACTCTTTACGAAGCTCTTCGCGAGCACTCTCTCTGAATCCAGCGTCAGCAGGTGCCTGCCGATCCCGGGCGATGCCCGGCGGGATGTCATGCAGGCGCGGCTCGCAGCCGGGATAGTGGCGCGCAAACTGTTCGCGCTGCAACGGCGAGAGCAGCAAGGCGTGGGTGTGCGAACTGGCGCCGAACACCGCCCCCTCATAGTCACGGAAGTGACGGTAGCGCGGCGTGAGGCGGTAGTAGAAACCTCGGTCCTGCAGCGCGCGCTCGGCGAAGCAGGGGTCCGCCGCGTAATAGACGTCGAGCCCCGGCATCTTGATGAAGCCAATCACGCCGTCGGGGGCTTGCTGTTCGAACAGCGTCGCCACTGCTGCGGTGAAGCGCTGATAGAGTCGGTGGCGGGTCCAGGCGCTGACCGGCACGATGACGATGTTGACGCCATCGGGCCGTTCGCCCTGCCATTTCATGGTGTAAACGCTGATCTGGTGTCCTCGCTGCTGACATTCCCTGAGCACCCGCATGAAATCACGCTGCTGGCCGCCGTAGGGAAAGTAGGAGTAGATGAGGAAGGCCAGCGTCATGGCTGCATCACGCTCCCTATCCCGCCGCCGACCTCGGTCGCCAACTCGCGCCGCGCCATGACCTCTTCAAGCGCGGCCAGCACCTGCATCGGTGGCTGTGTGCTGAAGCAGGCGGGCGCCACCGTGAGGCGCTCACCATTCAGGTCCGAGGTCACAACTGCCCCTTCGTAACGGCAGATCCTGCTCAGACAGGGGGCGCACGCGAAGGTGGAGGGCAGATGTGCCTGATGTCTGCCATAGGTGCCCGCCAGTCCCGGATTGGTCGGGCCATAGAGCGACAGTGTCGGCGTGGCGAGCGCGGCAGCCAGATGTCCGAGCCCGGTGTCGACCGCGACGACGCCTGCAGCCGTGGCGATATGCCGCGCCATGCCCGCCAGTGTCTGACGCTCCAGCACCTCGACGCCCGGGAGCCTGTCGGCAATTGCGTGAGCGCGTTGACGTTCCACCTCGGTGCCCCACGGCAGCTGCACGGTGTAACCGCGCGCGGTCGCCAGCCGAGCCAGCTCGCGCCAGTGCGCCTGCGGCCAATGTTTGGTGGGCCAGGTGGTGCCGTGCAGGAAGAGCAGCCGCCCGCTCTCGCGAGTCGCATCGGTCAGACCGATCCGCCGCAGATCCAGTCCGTAGTCGATGCTGTTCATGTCGCCGGGCTCATAGGTGTAGTTCAATGCCCGGGAGAACAGCTCGCGCACGCGCTCCACGGCATGCTCGTCACGCGGCACGGAAAACATCTTGTTGTAGAAGAGCGTGGCCAGCGGTTCCTTGATGGTGCTGTTGCTCAGCCCGACCGTCAGCCCTTTGGAAAGACGGCTGATGATGCCGCTCTTGATGAGGCCTTGAGCGTCGATCACCAGGTCATAGTGGGTCTGCTTGAGGTCTTCGCGGAAGGCGGCGAACTCGCCATTGCGGAATGTCTTGATGACACTCTTGCGCCAGCGCCGCAGCGCCACGGGAATCACGCGATCCACGGCCGGATGCCATGACGGCACCTCGGCAAAATTTTCCTCCACCACCCAGTCGAACTGCAGGCGCCGGTTGGCGCTTTTAGCGTCTGTCACCGCTGGCAACGTGTGGATGATGTCCCCCAGGGAAGAGACTTTCACTATCAGGACTCGCAAAGTGTGTAGCTCTCCTCTCAGGCGCCTGTGGCGCCGGTGGTTGCTGTTGCGTCGGTTGCGTCTGTGGATGTTCCGGCCTGCGCCAGCACCTGCTGCAGGGCGGCAAGCGCGAGTTGTGGCGACAGGTCCACCAGACAGCGCTTGTGCTTGAGCGGACAGGTGCGCTCGAAGCACGGGCGACAGTCGATGTCGATGGCGAGCAATTGTACGTTATCTGCCAGTGGAGGAGTGAAGTCTGCGGAAGTGGAGCCATACAGCGCCACGATCGGACGCGCGAGGGCCGCCGCCACGTGCATGAGCCCGGAGTCGTTGCTGACGACGGCTGTGGCCAACGACATCAGATCGATGGCCTGCGCAAGCGAAGTCCTGCCGGTCAGATCGTGACAGTGCTCCTGCCCCACCGCTGTCAGCAGGCCACGGATGGTGGTGGCAATGTCGGAGTCCTTCGCCGAACCCAGAATCCACACCTGCCAACCGGCGTCGATCTGATGCTGGCTGACGGCGGCATAGTGCTCGGCCGGCCACTGCTTGGCGTCACCAAACTCGGCCCCGGGACAGATGACCAGCACCGGCCGGTCTGTCTGCAACTGCTCATCCCTGTGGGAGCGGGCCTGCCCGCGATTGAATCCCGCGTACTCTCTAATCGCGGGCAGGTCCTTTATGCCCTCTGGGTACGCTCCCACAGAAACAGGCAGCTGCAGGGCGACTACGGCAGCGGCAACCGAGGCGGGGTCCGTCACGAGGCGGGGGCGTGGCAGCGGTTGCGGCAGCGCCGCGCCATCCGGCAAACCTCTCGGTAACCCCAGCGCCACGAACCGCTGCACCATCAGCGGCAGCGCCTGTTCATCGAGAATACGCAGATCATTGAGCAGCATGCCGCGCGCCTCGCCACGCCAGCCGGTGCGGACACGGGCCCGCACAAACAGCGCAGGCAGCGCGGACTTGAAGGAATTGGGCAGCACGATGACCTGATCGTAGCGCTCCTTGCGCAGGCGGTGACCGACGCGGTAACGGCCAGCCAGATTCAGCTCCCCATGCCTGAACGGCATCTCGACGGCACGGCGCACCTGCGGCATGCGCGCCAGCAGCGGCTTGCTCCAGGCCGGGGCCAGCACATCGATGACGGGCAGCGGATGTCCGTTCTTGAGCGCCTGCTCCTGCAGGGTGATGAACAGCGCCTGCGCCATCACCATGTCGCCCACCCACGAGGGGCCGACTATCAATATTTTTTTCGTCATGCGGAGTTCTTGCTGTCGGAGTTTTGAATGAAAGGCTGGAAAACCGCGTCCCAGATCTGGCCGACCTGCGCCTGACACTGACTCAGCTCGGCCGGATACTCCGCCACGTCCTGATGGGCGAGCGCGAAGTGATGCAGCGCGGAGCGCAGAGCGAGATAGGCGTCGGTCAGCACCCGGAACTGTTCGCCGGTCAGCAACTCAGCGTCGCGGGCGGCCTCCAGTATACGAACGTTGTCCGGGTAAGTTAACAAAGTGCTGTGGGCGGCCCCGTAAGCCAGCGCCAGAAACTGCACGATGAATTCGATGTCGACGATGCCGCCGTGCCCCTGCTTGATGATGAAGGAGACCTTCTCGCGTTCGTGGTGCGGCTTCTTCGCGAACTCGTCGCGCATGCGTTGCCGCATCGCCACCACCTCGCCAGCCAGCATCGGCAGATCACGGCGACGACTCAGCGTCGCAATGCGCAGCTTCTCGAAACGGGCCTGCAGAATCTTGTTGCCAGCCACGGCGCGGGCGCGCACCAGAGCCTGATGCTCCCAGGTCCACGCCTCGTCCTTCTCGTAACTCGCGAATGCCTCCATGGAGCTGACCAGCAGGCCGGATTCACCGGAGGGGCGCAGCCGCATGTCCACCTCGTAAAGCTTGCCGGAAACGGTATAGGTGCCCAGCATCATGATGACGCGCTGCGCAAGCCGCGTGTAGAACTCGCGGCTGTTGATGCTGCGCTGCCCCTCGACGACCACGGTGTCCTGCTCCAGCGCACCGTCGTGCAGGAACACCAGATCGAGGTCAGAGATGTAGCTGAGTTCGAGGCCGCCGAGCTTGCCGTAACCGACCACCATGAAGTCCATGTCGCCATGCGCGCCCTCGATGTTGACCGGGAAGCCGTGCTTGCGGATCAGGAAGGTCCAGCACAGTGCCAGCACCTGTTCGAGGACCGCCTCGGCCGTGAAAGTCAGATAGTCGCTCACCTTCATCACGGTCAGGCGACCAGTGATCTGCGCCGCCGCCACCTGCAGCGTGTGCGAGAGCTTGAAGTAGCGCAGCGTCTCCATCTGCTCCTCGAAATTCTCGGGGTCGATGCGCAGGATCAGCTGCGCCAGCTCTTCCTGCAGCACGGCCTTGACCGGCGGCTGATCGATGCCGTCGAGCAGCTCGTCCAGCAGCACCGGATGCTTGCTCAGGAACTCCGCCACGAACGGACTCTCTTTGCACAGCAGCACCACCTGATGCAGGGCGTGCGGATTTTCGAGCAGCAGCACCAGATAGGCGGTGCGGCGGCTGACGGCGCTGATCAGCGTCATCACCCGCGTCAACGCGAGGCTCGGCATGTCGACCTGCGCCACGGCGTTGAGCAGCACCGGCATGAACTTGTCGAAGCGCAGACGGCTCTCGCCCTGCAGCGTCAGGAAGGTCTTGTCCTTGCGGAAGTCATCGAGCAGTTTGATGGTTTGGGTAACATCCTCGAAATGGCGCGCTGCCAGAAACTCCTGCGCGGCAGTGACGCTCATCTCCTGCCGCCACAACGTTCCCCAGTCGCTGTCTTCGAGCGAGGGCGTTGACGACTGCTCCTCTTCCTCGGCCCGCACCACCGCAGCGAAATGCCGACTGACTACGGCGCGATGTCGGTCCAGCTCGGTCATCAGTTCCGACCATTGGGAGAAGCCCATCGCCAATGCCACGCGCTGACGATCGATATCCGCCGTCACCAGAATCTGCGTCTGCTTGTTGGCCAGCCCCTGCAGCTTGTGTTCGAGGCTGCGCAGATACTCATACGCATCGCGCAACTCCTCTATGGTCTCGGCGGGCAGATATTTGCTCTCTTTCAGTACGATCATCGCCTTGTAGAGCGAGGGCTCCTGCAGACGCACATCGCGCCCGCCATGCACCAGCTGCAACGCCTGCACGATGAACTCGACTTCGCGAATGCCACCTGGCCCGAGCTTGATGTCCTGCCCCAGTCCCTTGCGGCGCACCTGCTTGTTGATCTGCATCTTCATGCTGCGCAGCGCTTCGAAGGCCGAGAAATCCAGATAGCGGCGATACACGAACGGACGCAGACGCTTGAGCAATTCCTTGCCCGCCACCTGATCGCCCGCGACGATGCGCGCCTTGATGAGCGCGTAACGCTCCCAGTCGCGACCCTGACTCTGATAATAATTTTCCATGGCGTCGAAGCTGCACACCAGCGCGCCTTCGCTGCCATAGGGACGCAGCCGCATGTCGACGCGGAACACGAAGCCGTCGCTGGTCACCGTGTCGAGCACGTCGATGAAGCGCTGCCCGAGCCGCGTGAAGAACTGTTGATTGACGAGTGTATTGCCGTCGCTGCCGAGCGTCTCACCGGCCTCGGGATAGGCAAAAATCAGATCGATGTCTGAGGACAAATTCAGCTCGTGCGCACCGAGCTTGCCCATGCCGATGACGACGAGCCGCTGCGGAATCTGTTTGGAGGCGCCGCCCCTGGAGGCACTGACAGGTTCGCCCCATTTGGCGGCGCACCACTGATGCAGAATGTTCAGGCTGAGGTCGAGCGCGGCATCGGCCAGTGCTGAAATATCCGCGCAAATTTCGGCGACCGCGGCTTTGGCACAGACATCGCGCCAGATGATGCGCAGCATCTGCCGCTGGTGATTGCGACGCAGCAGATGCTTGAGCTGTGCGTCCTGCTCCGCCTCGGGAACGCTGGCGAGACATTCGAGACGCGCCGCCAGCTCCTCGGCAAAGTCGTTCTTGTGCGAGCGCTCCAGTTCGCCACCAAGCTTGAGGGCGACGACCATCTGCGGCTGCTGAATACAGAGATTGGCAGCGTAGTCGCTGGCACTCCAGACGCGGCACAGCTCGCTGGCGAAGACGGGATCGGCGGCTACCAAGGCACTGAGCTTCTGTTCTTTTATGCCCTCCTTCCCGGTGACCCCCTGCTCTGCATCGAGCAGGCGCTCCCAATAGCGCTCCACAATCGCTTGCACGGCGGCTGGCAGATTACTCGTCTCTAACATCGTGTTCCTGACTCTCACTCGCAGAAAATTTACATTTTATCCGGGGTCACGCGCAACACTTCGGACACCGTAGTGATGCCTGCCGCCACCTTCTGCGCGCCGCTCAGCCGCAGGCTGCGCATCCCTTCCTTGAAGGCCTCCTGCCGCAGCTTCTCCAGATCGGTCTTCTCATCGATACAATTCTTCAGTGCTTCGGACATCGGCATCACTTCATAGAGCCCCTGCCTGCCTTTGTAGCCGGTCTGCCGACACTCAAGACAACCGACACTGCTAGCGACCGTCTTCGGCATGCGCACACTCCACGGACTGGTCAGCACCTTCCACTCTTCTTCACTGATCGCCGCGCGCGTCTTGCAGTGCGGGCACAACACTCGCACCAGACGCTGCGCGACCACTCCGATGACAGTGGCCTTGATCAGATAAGGTGCCACGCCTAACTCCAGCAGTCGCGTGATCGCCGAGGGCGCGTCATTGGTGTGCAGCGTGGTAAACACGAGATGACCGGTGAGCGCAGATTGAATCGCCATCTCGGCCGTGGGCAGGTCGCGCACCTCGCCGATCATGATGATGTCCGGGTCCTGCCGCAGCAGCGCCTTCACGCCGCTGGCGAAATCGAGATCGATGTTGTCCTGCACCTGCATCTGATTGAAGGTTGGCTCCACCATCTCGATGGGGTCTTCGATGGTGCAGACATTGACCTCGTCGGTCGCCAGCATCTTCAGTGTGGAATACAGCGTCGTCGTCTTGCCACTGCCGGTAGGGCCGGTGATGATGACGATGCCGTGATTGTAGGCAGTCATTTTCTTCCAGCGCTCCAGATCATCGCCCACCAGCCCGAGACTCTCGAACGGCCGCAGCAACACCTCGGGGTCGAAAATCCGCATTACCAGTTTTTCACCGAAGGCGGTCGGCAATGTCGAGAGCCGCAACTCGATCTCTTCGCCATTCGGACTCTTGGTCTTGAGTCGGCCATCCTGTGGACGCCGCTTCTCCGCCACGTTCATGCGCGCGAGAATTTTCAAACGACTCGTCACCGCACTCATCACCTGCATGGGCAGTGCGTAGACGGTGTAGAGCACGCCGTCGATTCTGAACCTGACATTCCCTTTTTCGCGACGTGGCTCGATGTGAATGTCGCTGGCGCGCTGATCGAAGGCATACTGCAGCAGCCAGTCGACGATGCTGATGATGTGCTGATCATTCGCCTCGGGGTCTTTGATATTGCCAAGCTCCAGCATCTGCTCCAGATTGCTGAGCCCGGACACCGTCTTGTTGCCACCACTGATCGCCAGACTGATGGAGTTGGCGAGGCTGTAGAATTCCGTCGTCAGCCGCTTGATCTCCAGCGGGTTGGCGACCACGCGCCGAATGCGCTTCTGCAGCACATGCTCCAGATCGGTCTCCCAGGAATTCACCCAGGGTTCAGCGCTGGCAATGGTCACTTCCTGCGGGCCGACGTCCACGGCAAGAATGTTATGACGCTGCGTGAATGCGTAAGACATCACCTGCGTGACTTTGGCGACATCGATTTTAAGCGGGTCAATCCGGTAGTACTCCTGCCCGGCCTGTTCGGCGAGAAAGCGTGCGAGCGTTTCGATATCGAGCACTCGGTTAGGGGGCAGTTGATCCACAAGATTCTGGTCAGCGATCCAGACCAACAGAGGCTTCTTGAAGTCACCGGTGTCGCGGCGTTTGTCGAGGAGGAGAGTGCTGTCGTCCTGACTGATGTGTCCGGACTTGACGAGGTCGCGCAGAAACCCGGGGAGGTCTACCGTTCGTCCAGGCGCTTTTTCCGTTTTTCTGGAGCCAGGGGTGGGGCTCATGGTCTGTCTCCTGCGCCTGCAATGTCACGTTCTGCGCGGGTGTCATCGCAGCTGTCATCTATCTGCCGACAAGTTTATACTGCGCGGCACTAAATACAACGGCCGCGCACTTCGAATGCCGATCTGTGTCGAGGGGGGTGGGCCACACCGGACACGCCGTGAATACATCCCTGTAGGCTCGGTGCCGCCATCCCTGGCGGCACACGGTCCGGCATGGCCCACCCCCCTCGACCCAGCTCTACCTGCAGTGGTACGCCGCCCGCTGATTGCGGAAAGACTCCCCGACCCAACGACCAGTCCCCTGCCCGACTCAAATCAGTCAGTACACTCCTGACGCGGCACAAAGGTAGATCGTTGGGTGGGCTGGCTCCCACTCTGGACCGGTGAGCGCCATGGATGGCGCGATCGAGCCCTACAGGGACGTATTCACGGGCGTGTCCTGAGTGGGAGCCAGCCCACCCAACGATCGGCACAAATGCACCAAACCGGAATCTTCTATGCTGCTTTACAGACTTTCGAACTTGTCACTTGCTTATGGTGATCGACCCCTTCTCGACAAGGTCGACCTCACTATTCACAAAGGCGAACGCATCGGTATCCTCGGCCAGAACGGCGCCGGCAAATCCACTTTCATGAAACTGCTCTGCGGTCAGGCCCTGCCCGACAGCGGCGAACTCTGGCGCGCCGGCGACCTGCGCGTCGCCTACCTCGACCAGAACCTGCCCGAACTCAGCAACGAGACGGTCTATGACTACGTCGCCAGCGGCCTCGCCGAGCTGGGCGACCTGCTGCGCCGCTACCACGCCATGACCCACACCGATGCCGACAAGATCGACTGGAGCGACCCGCGTCAGCTCGACCAGATGGCAGACCTGCAGAAGCAAATCGAAGCCCGCGACGGCTGGGCCTTCCAGCACCGCATCGACAACGTGGTCGACAGCCTCAAGCTGCCCGCAGATTCCCTGATGCGCAACCTCTCCGGCGGCAACCGTCGTCGCGCCGCCCTCGGCCGCGCGCTGGTGTGCAACCCGGACATGCTGCTTCTCGACGAGCCCACCAACCACCTCGACATCCCCACCATCGAATGGCTGGAAAAGTACCTCAACAACTTCAACGGCGCCGTGCTGGTCATCAGCCACGACCGCCAGTTCCTGCAGCGCATCACCAATCGCATCATCGAAGTGGACCGCGGCCGCCTGCGCTGCTGGGACTACGATTACGAGAGCTTCCTGGTGTTCCGCGAGCAGCAGCTGGACGCCGAAGACAAAGCCAACAGCGAGTTCGACAAGAAGCTCGCCGACGAAGAGAAGTGGATTCGCACCGGCATCAAGGCGCGCCGCACCCGCAACGAAGGCCGTGTGCGCGCACTGGAACAGATGCGCTACGAACGTCAGGCGCGCCGTGAACTCAGCGGCAAGGCCAAGTTCGAGCTGGAACAGTCCGGCTCTTCCGGCAAGATCGTCATCGAAGCCACGAAGATCACGCACGGCTTCGGCGGCGCACCGCTGATCAACAACTTCTCCACCCGCATCCTGCGCGGCGACCGCATCGGCTTCATCGGCGCCAATGGCTGCGGCAAGACCACGCTACTGAAGATTCTGCTGGGCACGCTGCAACCGGACGAAGGCGAGGTCAAGATCGGCACCAACCTCGAACTGCTCTACTTCGACCAGCTGCGCAATCAGCTGGAGCTGGACAAGTCGATCATCGACAACCTCTGCGAAGGCCGCGATTTCATTGAGATCAACGGCAAGCAGCGCCACGTCATCAGCTATCTGCAGGACTTCCTGTTCGTGCCCGCGCGCATGCGGCAGCCGGTGAAGTCACTCTCGGGCGGTGAACAGAATCGTCTGATCCTTGCCAAGCTGTTCAGCAAGCCGGCCAACCTGATCGTGCTCGACGAACCGACCAACGACCTCGACATGGAAACGCTGGAACTGCTGGAGGAAATTCTGCTGGAGTTCAGCGGCACCATCCTGCTCGTCAGCCACGACCGGCGCTTCCTCGACAACGTCGTCACCAGCAGCATCGTCTTCGAAGGCAATGGCGTGGTGAAGGAATACGTCGGCGGCTATCAGGACTGGGTGAATCAGGGCGGCAAACTGGTGTCGTTCGCGGACCAGGGGAAGGAAGCCAAGGAGGCCAAGGAGGAAGCTAAGGCTGCTGCGCCGGTTGCTGTGAGCAAGCCTGTCGAGAAGCCCAAGGTCAGTAGCCTTTCGAGCAACGAAAAGCGCGAGCTGGACCTGCTTCCCAAAGATATCGAGAAACTGGAACAAAAGATCGCGGATCTGGAAGCGGTGATTGCGGGCGAAGGATTCTTCGCGCAGGAACAGAAGAAGATCGATGCGAAGCTGGCCGAGCTGGCCAAGTTCCAGTCGCAGCTGGAAACCATGTATGCGCGGTGGGAGCAGCTGCTGGAGAAGTAGCAGCTCGCTCCCTCTCGTTTGCGATCGCTTGTGGGAGCTTGCCTGCAAGCGATCAACCCCTGCTGACAAAGCACCCACTGCGCCTCAGACGCGTTTCCCGCATCCCATTCCAAAGCATTGTCTTTTAATAAAGATCCGAGCTAGACTCCCGCCAGATTAATGAGGGAGTGTGCATGCACACTCTAAAAAGGTTAGGCGTCATGCAGACAATAGAACTATCCGTCTTTGCCGACTATCACCAGTTCTATCTGCAGGACGATGACGAGCGCTTCGGCAATTTCTCGGATGCGTGGACTCCAGGGGCTACTGAGCGACTTTTAGCTGTGGCAGAGCACGTTGTGGGGATTGGCACTGTGCGAAACATGGAAGTAGCGGTCAGGATCGAGGTTGGGTCGCAACTCCCGAATCTCGACCCGTCGCAGTGGGATAAGGTGAATCGGACTTCGCTCGTTTGTGATACCGGGCGTATTGTTGTGGCCGGTTGCACCGACTACTTCCCTGATGCCAGACGCCTTAACGTAACCCCCGGAACTTACGACGTTTTAGTTGGTTACAAAAATCTGCAGTCCTTGTCTGAAGACGGGCTTGAGGGTGACGACAGCTATCACATCTTTCTGGCGCCGAGGAATGACGCCTAACACCTCGCTGGAGCGGACGCGTGGAAGATGAAGTGCCAAGCTCATACACCGGCGCGCGCGCCGCTCAGCTCAACCGTTATGAGGCACTGCGAGCGTGGTGAGTGATTCGGACAATTGGAAGGAAAGCTTGGTCCGCTCATTAGGGAGGGCGAGACGCTTCTTCTCAAATTCAGGTAAGTTCGAGCGGGAATGCTGGGTCGCGAAGACTTTTCTTAGAAGACTAGGTATTAATGTCGAGCCACACGAGCTAGAGCGGGCGGATGAACCGGTTGATGTTCTAGTAAGGGAAGCGAGGTTTCAAATTAAGGAAGCTATGCCCCCCGGTCGCAAGAGACAATTGGAGTATTCGATAAAACTGTCTGAAGCTGAGGCTGCGAAGCGACGCGCAGACCTACTGAAGACTTACACTCCGATAGAGATGCGGGGGCAGGAAATTTTCAACATTTGCAGCAGCTACGCCGAGAAACTTGTCAGCGAGAATGCATATGGCCCGAAGGAAATCTCCAATATAGATTTGTTGGTGTACGTGAACTACCCGGGGAACCATGAGTTTGAACCTTATGAAGGTCGTCTTAGCGCGTCTCCATTTCGCTCCGTTAGTTACCTCTCAAATAGGTATGCATCGGTAATCTTTGCCGCGCCCTCGGCAGTTGAGTGGCTAAAGGATCAAATCGGAGTCGTGTCGGATATGCTGCCTTACGAGGAGGACTGAATGGCGCCTCATACAGTCCGGTCAAGAGCGACAAAAGCATGTCGTCATGCCTTTTGCAGAAGGCGCAAAAGCCACGCCAACATACTTTTGCTCCTTACCAGGGGCGTAAAGCAGCGAGAGCGAGATGAAAACACAAGTTACGATTGCAATTCTAGTGGGCGCAGTGGGGTTTATAACCTTCACAGTTCTCCTTATCGAAGGTGTCATCAATGGACTCGGCTACTTTAGCTTGCTATCCCTTTTAGCCTTGGTATGTATCGTCACACCTGTATTAGGCAGGCTAAGCGAGTTGGATATCAAGAATTTGAAGCTGACGCTGCAGAAAATCGAGACGACCAAAGAAGAGATTTACGCAAAAGAGGAGTCGCTTAACGAAACGTCATACATCTTGTCCGAAGTCATCGCAGCGAACTCTACACTCACCGGCATGTTTGGTGACAAAGACTCACACAGTTACGGCAAGGCAATAGTAAAGAATAAAATTAATAAGTTGGGGAAGAATCTCAAGATTCCGCAGGAAAAAATTGACGAGCTATTTAAATATCAGGCCGCGTTAGACGAATTACAACAGTATTCTGGCGATGAGAGAAATTTGAAGTGGAAGGAGTTTGTAGAATTGCTCAAGCAAGGCGCGGAACAAGATGCTTAAAAATCAAGTGAACTTCGCGCCTGCGGCGCCGGACGTCTCCTTCAGTGTCGCCGGTTACTATGGGCAATATAGGTAAATGGGCTGCGATGAAAAAATATATGGGCTTATACATCCTTTTTTCTGCTGTCATCACCATCCAGGTGATAGCAGGCTACTTTATCATTACAGGACTCTCTACTTGGTCTGATCGCGGCACATTTGGGGATATGTTTGGTGCAGTCAATACATTGTTTTCCGGCTTAGCTTTTGCTGGAGTAATTTATGCGATCTACCTGCAAAGCAAGGAATTGGAACTTCAGAGGATGGAGTTGGAATTAACAAGAAACGAATTGGCTAAATCCGCAGAAGCCCAAAATAGCCAAGTTAGATTAATGTTACATTCTGCGAAATTGAATGCCGTGGCTGCGAAATTAAGTACGTATACAAATGTAATGGTCGCAGGAAGGAGGTTGCCAGAAACCGGAAAGTCATCCCATGATTTAGTTTCTGAAGCACTTGCGGAATTAGAAAATCTTCAAAATGAAAACGTATAATAATCAAACAACTACGCGCCTTCGGCGCCGGACACGCTAAAGCGTGCCTGCCTTTGAGGTGTTTTAGCCTGCATAGGAGACACCGTGCGAGATATCGAAGGCGTTGAAGACGTGGTGCGCTCCCTTGCCCCGCACTGGAAAGAGATCGAAGCACACTTTCATCAAGAAAATGCGCAATTAATCGAACTACTCCGCCACGATCACGACTCACTTGGGCGGGTGTTGAAGTGCCATCTGATAGTGGAACACTATCTCGATCGGTTCCTTGCGGAGTTTCTAAATCTACAAGACATAGTAGATGCGAAACTTTCGTTTTTCCAAAAGGCGAAACTCCTTCCAAACCAAGGATCTGCGACGGCCTTCGTCAAGCCCGGAATATTGAAACTGAACTCAATACGAAATCGATTTGGGCATACTCTTCGGCCCGACCTGAACATGGAAGAACTCGGCCCTATAAATGAAGTGCTTGCCTTAGCCAGGCCCAACAACCAAGGTGATCACCTCTCTCGAATTGAGGCATTCACTACAGTGGCTGTTGCCTTCTTGGTTGTGCCACCTCCCAATTTGCAGGCTGCTTTCCTAGAGGCCTTTCGGGCAGTTCGTGTAAATGCTGCTCAACCAGACCCATAGCGGCATACCGCTAAGGTCGTGCTTGCCCAGACGTCATGCTTCTTGAATTTTTATTTATCCCTTTTCGAGTAGTGTCGTGAAAAACTTGATTCTAATAAGCGTACTTTTATTGGCTTTACCTGCCTCTGCGCAGGACACAGCGCAAGCTGTAGGCAGGGTGACTTCTGCGCAGGGCGGCGCAGAAGTAGTCAAATCAGACGGTGAAAGAATCCAAGCTCTACGCCGCGTAGAAGTGTCGGAGGCAGACACCTTGGAAACGGACCAGAATGGCTTCATCCAGGTCCGCTTTTCGGATGGAGCGTTACTATTACTCGGCTGCAATTCTTCGTTGAAGATTCATCAATACCAAACGGATGACGTTGAGTTGCATCTGCTCAGAGGGCGCATGAGGACCATCACTGGGATGACTGATCCAGAGAGATATCGATTGAGTGTCGGCGCAGGCAATACCCACATTCTGATTACTGCGCCGGAAACAGATTTTGAGGTGGTTGAGGAACCTCAAGGCAGCCTGTCATCTGGCGCATATACCGGGAGCATTGAAATACACAATAGTCTGGGGTCCGTAGCGGTGGGGGTTGAGGAAAACTTTTCGTTCTCAAGGCTCGAGAACGGCCAACCTCCCATCGGGGTAGCGATTATGCCAAACAGCATTAAGGAGCCAGCATGCGAAACTTTCTAGTTCCATAAGGATCGAGCGTGGAAATTCGCAGAATTCAAATATCCGATGTTCCTGATTCTCTAGCACTCTGGGACCGAGTGTATTCGGAGGGAGCCTTTTTGGCTAAAGGGCCTCCGCCAGAAGCGAAAGTTCTGCGTGTTATCGAGACGGTGGTGAAAGAAAAAATACCAAATTTCGTTGCCACTGATGGCAGCAAGATCATTGGGGCTGTAGAGGTATTTCCGGGAACGATGTGTGGAGAAACTTTCGATGGCGCAGAGAAGCGAGGACATTTAGGAATTCAGATTGATTCACTTCATAGAGGCAAAGGGATTGGCCATGAACTGATGTTGATTGCCATTGAGGACTCAAAACGCTATGGGTTCGAATCTATTGAGCTTTACGTCTACCAGTCCAACCTTCCAGCAATTCGGCTGTATGAGAAACTGGGTTTCAAGGTAACTTGCTATGAGGATAGCGTTACATTGCCAGCTGGAATTGAGACGAGGGCGCAGGGGATGACTCTTAGTCTCGTACAGACCGATTAGGCAGCGCCCATGAACATCAACTACGACACTTTAGCTGCAGACTACGTGAACTACCGAGTTCCCGATTACCGCATTGACGCAGCCATTAGAATACACATACCCCGAGGGGCTAAAATTCTGAACGTCGGAGCTGGGCAGGGTTCATACGAACCAGACAACGCCGATGTCACTGCCATTGAGCCTTCGATTGAAATGATTGCCAAGCGTGCATCAACGAAAGCGACGGCAATTCAAGGATTCGCTGAAAGCCTGCCATTTGACGACAATAGTTTTGATGTTTCTCTGGCAATCTTGACCATTCACCACTGGCAGGATATTCAAAAAGGTTTGAGTGAGCTGCGTCGTGTTACCCGTGGAAAAATTATTATTCTGACTTGGAACGGCGAGTATGGTGATTTCCGGTTGCCCGAGTATCTTCCCAAAATTGCTGAGATTGATGTGGGGTTATTTCCGTCAATCAACCAAGTGTCTGATCTCCTTGGGAAGAAATCCGACGTTGAGGTCATTGAAATACCGCATGACTGTACAGACGGATTTATGTGCGCATATTGGCAGCGCCCGGAAATGTATTTGAACTCCGCCGCAAGACAAGCGATCTCAACCTTCTCAAGGCTGGGGAACATAAGTGATGGATTGGATCGTCTCCGCAGTGATATCGAATCCGGGCAGTGGTACGAAAAGCATGCCGCGCTGCTAAGCAGAACTACACTGGACTGTGGTTACAGATTGGTAATCCACGACAAGAGCGTTGCCTAAATCGTTATGAAGGCTGGATACCCAAGCCTGCAGGATGCCTACATCAAACCACGCTGCGCCGATGAGCCCCCTCCCGATGCTTAATTGTTCCTCTAAGAAAGTGGTATCAGACCAGACCAGTGAAGTCACTCCGCATCAGACTCCCTGGCACGGTAGGCCTGCTGCTCATGATTCGGCAGCTGCGGGAAACGGCGCTCCAGCAAGCGCTCTTCCAGCATAGGTTTTATGAAGCGTTCCCGCAGCCCGTGGGGCGTTCTTAGCAGTAACTTACCAAGCTGCTGGGGTGTCAGAAATCGCCCTGGCACAGCGCCAGCAAGGTGCGTCTGATTGCGTCCTTACTGGCCTTCCCTTTGCCGCGCACCTCGTCAGCAATCATGATCAACAGGGCGTCATCGCTCGGATGGCTCTCGACAGGCAAATGTGTGGAGGTCATGTCCAAATGTGTGGAGCTATCGGGCAAATGTGTGGAGCTCAACTCCAAATGTGTGGAGCTACCAAGCAAATGTGTGGAGCTATCCAGATCTGCGGCGTATGAAATCCGATCATAACAAACAGAGAGGCTGGGCAGGTCACAAAAGATCGCCTGCAGGCAGGCTCCCACAGGGGCGTCATGCACAAAAAAAAACGCCCCGGGCCAATCTTCACTGGCCCGGGGCGTTGTCTATTGCGTGGCGCTGTTCCGCTTATGGAAGAGCGTAGGCTACCAGCTGTGCAGGAGCGCTTCGGCCGCCGACGAACATGGCCAGGTATTGCTTGCCATCGTGCTCGTAAGTGAAGGGCAGCCCGGTTTGATTGTCCGGCAGATCCATCACGGCAATGATTTCACCAGTCTGCTTGTTGACGACGCGCATCTTGGGGAGTGCATCAGCAGTACCGATGCCTTCACCAACGAACAGCAGCGTCTTGGTCAACAGAATCCCTGAACGTGTGGGGATGCCGGTTGGCTCCAGATCAACGCCCTGCAGCATCGGATGGTCGGCGATCCGTGCCGGGGTGTCGGCATTGGCAACCCACCAGAGATGATCACCGGAGTTCATGTCGATTGCAGTAACGCGGCCATAGGGCGGCTTGACGATTTCAAGACCATCGACACGCGGTACACGGACTCCGCCACCTTGGCTGAAATCGATGTCCGAGACTGGGTTCTTGGCCAATGCCAGGACTTGCAGTTGCGTTCTGGACGGGACATAGAGAATGCCGGTTTCCGGGTCAAGTGCGGAGCCTTCCCAGTTAGAGCCACCTGTAGAGGATGGCAGGCTCAACAACCCACGAGTCCCGTCCGGCGCTTCGGCCAGAGAGGGTGGCGAGAACAGGGTGGGGCTGAGACGGAAACCTTTAACGGCTTCCAGAGCCCGCGCGCGCAGTTCCGGTGTGAAGTCAATCAGGTCATCTTCACCGAAGCCCTGACGGTCGAACGCCGCTGGACGAGTTGGGAACGGCTGAGTCAGCGAATACCACTCGCCAGGAACATCACCAGCGGGAACCGGACGCTCTTCGATCGGCCAGATCGGCTGGCCGGTCTCTCTGTCGAAGGTGTAGACGAACGCCTGCTTGGTGACCGCCATGACAACCTTCTTGCCGTTGGGCAGGTCGGCCAGCACGGGGGCTGAAGGCAAATCCCAGTCCCAGATGTCGTGGTGAATCAGCTGGTTGTGCCAGCGGCGCTCGCCGGTTCTGATATCCAGAGCAACCAGGCTGCTGGAGAAGAGATTGGAGCCCGGACGGTCACCACCGTAGTAGTCGCCCGTCGGATCCTCTACCGGCAGATAGACAATGCCCAGCTCAGGATCACCGGATATCGGTGCCCAGACCCCAGCATTACCAGTGTATTCGGCACTGTTTTCCAGCCAGGATTCGGCGCCGATTTCAGTCGGTTCGGGAATCGTGTGGAAGGTCCACAGCAGTTCGCCGGTATGCACATCGAACCCGCGAATATCACCTTTGACGTTGGACTTGGAGCGTGGACGACCACCTGTCATGTGCGCTGCCCCGACTACAATGACGTTGTTCATTACGAAAGGCGGTGCGGATGCACCGATATCGGTGTTCTCATATCTGGGATCTTCAGCGTTACGCAGACCGACCATCAAGTCTACAATTCCGTTAGTGCCGAACGCCGGGTCCGGAATGCCGGTTTTGGCATCCAGCGCGACCAGATGGTAGCCCGGAGTCACATCAAAAATTCGCGTATTGTCGCCTTCGCGCCAGTAAGCCACTCCGCGGCCGGCGCCCTTGCGCGGCGCGTTGTCAAAGCGTTTGCCTTCATCTGGGCGCCACAACCACAGTACTTCTCCCGTGGTGGCGTTCAGTGCGACGACATTTCGCGTGATGCCAATGTCCGCGTAAAGAACACCGTCAATTTCGAGCGGCGTCGACGGGTTGGTGAAATCAGTGGGCGGTCCGAAATTCTTGGTAGAAAAACTCCAGGCCAGTTCCAGCGAGCCAACGTTTTCGGCGTTGATCTGGTCAAGGGGGGAATAACGCTGAGACAACTCATTGCCGTGGTAAGCCGGCCAGTCTCCCTGGTTCACACTGGTGCCTGTCTGGCCCAAGGCCAGTGGCACACAGGCAATCGCACTAGCGGTGACAACGATTCGTGAAACTACCCGTCTTGCCATCTTCATCTCGGACTCTCCTGATCAAGCTTGATTATTGTTATTAGCCATACCTGTCCTGCATGTGGCACAAGACTAACGGTTTGATGCGGAAATTGAAATGGCTTAAGCACAGAGCGAGGGCTAAGCTCCAGATCGACTATTGAATCATTCAAGCAGCGAAGGAGAGACGCATGGAAAAGACGGATTCCAACACGGCGGACAAGTGCCCGGTAACGCACGGAGGTGCCACGTCATCCGATATGGCCAACATGGAATGGTGGCCGAAGGCGCTGAACCTCGACATTCTCCATCAACACGACAGCAAGACCGATCCTCTGGGCGCTGGATTCAATTATCGTGAAGAGCTCAAGACCCTCGACGTAGCGGCACTGAAGAAGGACCTGTGCACCCTGATGACCGACAGCCAGGAGTGGTGGCCTGCGGACTGGGGGCACTACGGCGGCCTCATGATACGCATGGCCTGGCACGCGGCCGGCACCTATCGCACCGCCGATGGCCGGGGCGGTGGCGGCCACGGCAATCAGCGCTTTGCGCCGCTCAACTCCTGGCCCGACAACGTGAATCTGGACAAAGCGCGTCGCCTGCTCTGGCCGATCAAGAAGAAGTACGGCAACAAACTCAGCTGGGCAGACCTGATCATTCTCGCGGGCAATGCCGCCTATGAATCCATGGGGCTGAAGACCTTCGGCTTCGGCTTTGGCCGCGAGGACATCTGGCACCCTGAAAAAGACACCTACTGGGGTTCCGAAAAGGAGTGGCTGGCGTCCACGCGTTATGACGACAGCGACAACCGCGAGTCCCTCGAAAACCCCCTCGCCGCAGTGCAGATGGGGCTGATCTATGTGAACCCCGAAGGCGTGAACGGCAAGCCCGACCCGCTCAAGACGGCGCATGACGTGCGCCTGACCTTTGCGCGCATGGCCATGAACGACGAAGAAACCGTCGCCCTGACTGCCGGGGGACACACGGTTGGCAAGTGCCACGGCAACGGTGATGCCAAGCTGCTGGGGCCAGCCCCTGAAGCCGCTGACATCAACGAGCAGGGGCTGGGCTGGATCAACAACACCACGCGCGGCGTTGGCCGCAATGCCGTCGGCAGTGGCCTCGAAGGCGCCTGGACGACTCATCCTACCCAATGGGACAGCGGTTATTTCGACCTGCTTCTGAACTACGACTGGGAAATGAAGAAGAGCCCCGCCGGTGCATCGCAATGGGAGCCGATCAATATCAAGCCGGAAGACAAGCCTGCCGATGTGGAAGACCCCTCACGCCACCACAACCCGATCATGACCGACGCCGACATGGCGCTGAAGATGGACCCGATTTACCGGCAGATCTTGGAGCGCTTCCACAAAGATCAGGACTACTTCTCCAAGACCTTCGCCCGCGCCTGGTTCAAGCTGACGCATCGTGACATGGGCCCCAAGGCCCGTTACATCGGCCCCGAAGTACCGCAGGAAGACCTCATCTGGCAGGACCCCATCCCTGCTGGACGCGCCGACTACGACGTCGCCGCCGTCAAGGCCAGGATCGCCGCCAGCGGACTTAGTGTGAGTGAGATGGTCGCCACCGCTTGGGACAGCGCCCGCACCTTCCGGGGCTCGGACAAGCGCGGTGGTGCCAATGGCGCGCGCATTCGTCTGGCGCCGCAGAAGGACTGGACAGGTAACGAGCCACAGCGCCTCGGCAAAGTGCTTGGCGTGCTCGAAAAGATCGCCGCCGACACGGGCGCCAGCGTGGCCGATGTGATCGTGCTGGCCGGCAACATGGGCGTCGAGCAGGCGGCCAAGGCAGCGGGATTCGCCATGGCTGTTCCATTTGCGCAAGGCCGTGGCGATGCCAGCCAGACCATGACGGACACCGAGTCCTTTGATGTACTGGAACCAATCCACGACGGCTACCGCAACTGGCTCCAGAAAGACTACGTGGTGAGCGCCGAAGAGCTGTTGCTCGACCGCACACAACTCATGGGCCTGACAGCGCACGAGATGACCGCGCTGATCGGTGGCATGCGGGTTCTGGGCACCAACCACGGCGGTACTCGCCATGGAGTGTTCACGGATCGCGTCGGCGCACTGACCACAGACTTCTTCGTGAATCTCACGGACATGCGCTACCAGTGGCGGCCAGCGGGCAACAACCTGTACGAAGTGCGCGAGCGCAAGACGGGAGCGGTGAAGTGGACGGCGACCAGGGTTGATCTCGTGTTCGGCTCCAACTCCGTCCTCCGCGCCTACGCCGAGGTCTACGCGCAGGACGACAACAAGGAGAAGTTCGTACGGGACTTCATCGCCGCGTGGACAAAGGTCATGAACGCCGACCGCTTCGATCTGGCATAAGCGGGTCTATCCCCCTGCGTCGCACGGTGGTGCGGCGTGGGGAGATTAAGCGCAGAAAGTGGTGATGGCGCGCTTGAGTCGATTTCTCAAGTGGATCGGACTGGTGAAGGGGAGTGGTAGCTATTGCTGGTTTACGATAGATATCGCTTCATAGCATCAATGTCTTCTGCCAAAAATTCACCTTTGGGCAGCACAGCTCGCAGGTCACGAGCAAGAGCAATTCGCTCCGCTGGGCTCAATTTCATCGGCAACAGCGCAGACTCAAGACAGGTAATTGCCTCATTGCTCACGCTGCGCCGGTGCTTTGCGGCGGATGCCTCCAGGCGCTCATACAGAGCGTCCGGAATATTCTTCAACGTCAGAGTAGCTGGCATAGTGCTCACGCCTAGCGGGAATAGAGGTGACTGGATTGTTGCGCAATTCTCCATCCAGTTGCAAGGCGACGTGCGGGATAATTGCGGCGTAACCGAAGTCAATTTCATACCTTCCTTGAATCAGTAGTGTCCGGTTAAATTGATTTTGAACGTATCGCTTTTTATGATCTGCGGATTGAGAGCGATCTGGCCAGATCTCGTGAAATTATATATGCATATTTGGCAGCAAAATCATTGAGATAGGGTTATAATATGTACGTATGGACAGTGCTTTAAAGCCATCCGTTTGTGGCCTTTCCAAGGAGGAATCGTCTCATGTCACAGCTCCCTTCTCTCGCTCTCATCCCTGCAGACAATGCCGCGCTCAGCGACGAGATTACCCGTCTCGCCGGGCACATCAACGCCGCTCAACATCGCTTCCTGACACTGCTCGCTGCGCTCATCGAACGCGAGGCATGGGAGGGCTACGGCATCAAATCGCCAGCGCACTGGTTGAATTACCACTGCGGCATTGATCTGGGCGCCGCGCGCGAAAAAGTGCGCGTCGCGAAGAGCCTGCAACAACTTCCGGGTATCGACGACGCCTTTCGCTCCGGCGCGATCAGCTACTCCAAAGTGCGCGCTATGACCCGTTCTGCGACGCCGGAAAATGAACAGATGCTGTTGCAGGTGGCGCTTCATGGCACCGCGCAGCACGTCGAGCAACTGGTGCGA
>JAURWS010000055.1 GCA_030654835.1 Gammaproteobacteria bacterium
CCCCCATGGAGGGCCAGCCGACACCTCTGTAACCACGTGGATACAGGAGCGTGCCAATGCACTAATGGCAGATGGGTTAAAAGGGGTCAAGCGCATCACTGAGGCAAAAGCCAGAAGTGCCTCCACCACACATATTCACAATTACCTGGACTCTTATGTCAGCGATTTGTGCAATGTTGTGGACATGGATCTTATCTGCAGTTCCGCTATCCGCATGGGAGTGGATCCGCTTGGCGGTGCTGGCGTGCATTACTGGGGGGCAATCGGCGAGCGTTACGGGTTGAACCTGACGGTGGTCAACGAGCAGGTTGATCCGACCTTCCGGTTCATGACACTCGATTGGGACGGTAAAATTCGCATGGATCCATCGTCTTCCTATGCGATGCAAAGTCTGATCGGGCTCAAGGACAAATTTGCCATTGCCTTTGCCTGCGACACCGATCATGACCGGCACGGAATAGTCACACCATCTGGCGGATTGATGCCGCCGAATCACTTCCTTGCAGTGTGTATAAGCTACCTCTTCGGGCACCGTCCGCACTGGGGTGCGAATGCAGCAGTAGGCAAAACCGTGGTGAGCAGCCAGATGATAGACCGTGTCTGTGTCTTGATTGGGCGCAGGCTCTATGAGGTGCCAGTGGGTTTCAAATGGTTCGTCGACGGTTTAGGTGGCGGTTCGCTTGGCTTTGGGGGAGAAGAAAGTGCCGGTGCCGCGTTTCTGCGCATGGACGGCAGCGCGTGGACGACCGACAAAGACGGTTTCATTCCTGCGCTGCTGGCAGCCGAAATGACTGCACGAGTGGGCCGCGACCCGGCGCAAATCTACGCAGAACTTGGGCGCCAACTTGGCACTCCTGTTTACGATCGTATCGATGCGGCGGCCACTACGCTGCAAAAACAACAGTTGGCGAGTCTGAGTCCCGGGCAGGTCAAGGCAACAGAGCTTGCGGGAGAAAGGATTACAGGCATACTCAGCCACGCTCCCGGCAATGGTGCGGCCATCGGGGGCCTCAAAGTGATGGCAGAGCATGGCTGGTTTGCGGCGCGACCATCTGGCACTGAAGATATTTACAAGATTTACGCGGAGAGCTTTTACGGTGAAGAACATCTGCAGCGCATCATTACCGACGCCCAAGCGCTCGTTAGCGATACGCTTGGAGTGAATTGAGCGCGTATTTTGAAAGGTTGGCTTCACTTGGAATGCGTATACAGCGCTTGATGAGCCCGGGGTTACTGTAGCTTCGTCGCCTTGCCAGATTTACAGGGCGCTTGATAGATGGCGCGGGCGAACGAAAACGCCAGAACCCAAGGCAGGCGCGACTTGAATCTGGCATTCATGGTGTTCAAACGTGCCGTGGCTATTTAGGGGGGGGGGATGAAATGGCCTGCAATCGATCAACTGTCAGCAATGGCACCTCTGCCGGACGGTTACCGCTATGCATTGGGCGTTGGCAACAAATAGCGGCCTTATCGGCCTAAATCGTTATGCACTTCGGAGTTGAATCTGCCCCTCATAGACAACAATCTTGATTTGTCCGCGCCTTCTTTCTGGATCATCGATGAAAAGTTATAAAACTGTTTTCAGCAAGAAGTCCCTATGGTGCATTTTAGTAATTTCCACCATTATCAGCTTCTCTGTTTTATTGTTTTTTGGTCGTGAGATCTATCAGCAAGCGCCTCCTTTACCAACGGAAGTGCAAGGGACAAATAGCTCGCCGATTTTCACGCTCGCGGAAATCCAGCGCGGTCAAAATGTGTGGCAATCTCTAGGTGGCATGCAGAAAGGGTCGATCTGGGGGCACGGAAGTTATCTAGCACCCGACTGGAGTGCCGATTGGCTACACAGGGAAGCCAACAGCATGCTCGAATTGTCGTCTGTAGAAAGGCACGGCGTCGCTTTTGATGAGCTAGACAAGCCCGAGCAAGAAGCACTAAAAGCCCGTCTGCAAGTTGAAATACGTGAGAACACTTGGGATAGCGTAACAGGCGTTATCAATGTCAGCGATAGGCGGGTACAAGCCATCGAACAGGTTGCTAGGCACTACGCCAATATTTTCCAAGTCATTGATTCAGATGCATCTCGTGAATTACGGCAGCAATACGCCTTCTCGACAGTGGTAACCCTCAGCGATGCGGATATGCACGCCTTAACTTCCTTTGTCTTCTGGACCAGTTGGAGTGCCGTGACTAATCGCCCGGGTGACAGTATTTCCTATACCAGCAACTGGCCCTATGACCCGTTGGTTGGCAATACGCCTCCGGCGAGCCTGTTGATCTGGTCTTTGTTAAGCATCATCTTATTGATCGGCGCTATCGCCGCACTGGTGTGGTTTTATGTACAGCAATATGACATTTGGCGTCGGGATCTTGAGCCAGAAGGCGGTGTTGCCACTGAGAATCTTCTTTCCAACGCAGTACAAACGCCGTCGATGCGGGCAACAGCGAAGTATTTCTGGACAGTGGTTGCTCTGTTCGGTTTGCAAATTATATTGGGCACTATCACGGCGCACTACGCCGTGGAAGGGCAGGATTTTTATGGGTTCCCGTTGGCAGAATATCTACCCTATAGCGTAACCAGAACCTGGCACACCCAGTTGGCGGTGTTCTGGATTGCCACTGCTTGGCTCGCGACTGGTTTATATGTTGCTCCGCTCATTTCGGGACATGAGCCAAAGTATCAACATTATGGCGTCAATTTTCTCTACGTCTGTTTGTTGATCATTGTGGTGGGTTCTTTTGCTGGTGAGTGGTTGGGTATTAATCAATTCTTTAGCAATTTGACCATGAATTTTTGGTTTGGGCATCAGGGTTATGAGTATGTTGACCTAGGTAGATTCTGGCAGATTTTCTTGTTCATAGGGCTGCTGTTGTGGTTATTCCTGATGTTCCGCGCGCTATGGCCAATGATCACCACTCGAGAGAATAATCGCTCCTTAATATTCTTGTTGGCCTTAGCGTCCACCGCAATTGGCTTGTTATATGGTGCTGGCCTTAGCTGGGGAGAACATACGCATATTAGCATCATGGAATACTGGCGCTGGTGGGTAGTGCATCTTTGGGTTGAGGGCGTTTTCGAAGTTTTCGCAACCACCATCATTGCCTTGTTGTTCGTGAGGATGGGATTGCTGCGCGCAGCCACCGCCACCGTCTCGGTTCTCTTTGCGACTATTATTTTCTTGTCTGGTGGCGTTCTGGGTATGTTCCATCATCTGTACTGGAGCGGTACACCTATTTCGGTGATCGCCTTAGGCGGCGTGTTTTCCGCTTTAGAGGTAGTGCCCTTAGCAGTGATAGGATTCGAAGCCTATCAGCATACGAAGCTCGAACAGGAAGCTACATGGACGGAATTTTATCGATGGCCATTGAAGTTCTTCGCAGCGGTATCCTTCTGGAATGTCGTTGGAGCAGGGTTGCTGGGTTTTCTCATTAATACCCCAATCGCTTTGTACTATATGCAAGGCCTCAACACGACGGCCGCCCATGGACATGGCGCGATGTTCGGCGTGTATGGCATGCTAGGAATAGGCTTGATGATCTTTTGTCTTAAGGGCATGGCGCCACATTACCAATGGAATGATCGCTGGATGAACCGTGCTTTCTATTGCTTGAATATCGGTTTGGCGATGATGATTGTCTTTGCGCTATTGCCTGCCGGGCTATGGCAGACCTATAACGCCAATCTATTTGGTTATTGGTATGCGCGCTCGGCGGAATTTATTCATAGTCCCGTAATGGAAGCCTTGGTGTGGATGCGGGTGCCAGGTGATATTGTTTTCGCTTTCGGTGCATTTGCCTTATGCATTGCTATCGGCGGAGTTTTCATCGAGGTAGCGCAGATTAATTGGTTGAGAAAGAATGTCTCTTGAGTAATGAAGCAATTCGAACTTAATGTACAAACGAGCGCAAGCTATAAGCGCGGATTCAACTCCGAAGTGCATAACTCTACCGAGCTAGAAAAAAAGGCCAGCCGCCTGTAGGCTCGCTTCTTTTTCTCCGGCAAGAGATATGTGAAATGAGTAGCTACAAGCAACTGACCTGTGAGCAACGATGCCAGATTGAAGTTCTAAATAGAAGCGGTTTCGGCCAGCAAGCCGTCGCAGATGCGGTTGGCGCGAGTCAGCCCTCGATATCCAGAGAGTTAAGACGCAATACAGGCGAGCCTAGGTATCGTCGCCAGCAAGCCCAGCGCATGACCTGTGAGCGACGATCTGGTGCGACCAGTGCCACCAAGATGAAGCCAGCGGCAATAGCATTGATTGCACAGAAGCTCCCCCAGCGCTGGAGCCCCGAGCAGACCACCGGATCAACAGTCCGTCACCCGCTCGGTCCCCCCAGCGCAGCCCCCAAAAATCCCCAGTCCCATCAACCAGTTACGACGCCCCCACCGGACTATGCCGATTCCCCAGTCCGATGCTCGCTCCTAAATCCAACAAAACCCCCATGCAGGAAAATTCCCGCCGAGATTGGTTTTCTCAGCAACGCAATGAATAACAAGGATTTCTATCAGGTTTCCGGCGAGAAGCTCGCCAGAAAATTTGGTACCGGAGGTCGGACTTGAACCGACACGTTATCTCTAACACCGGATTTTGAGTCCGGCGCGTCTACCAATTTCGCCACTCCGGCAGCTTGGAAGGGCGGCCATTATAACAGCGTTTTCTGATCGCGCAATGGCCGCAAAGCGCCTTTCTATCTGCCCTCCAGACCATTCGCAATTCTGGCTCCGGGCCGCTTGACGCTTGGTTTTCCGGCCTGTGTCAGGCACACTCGCATCCCCTTGATGAGCCGCCGCCGGAGAGCGCCCACGCCCATGCACCTGTCTGATTTCAGTTATGAGTTGCCCGATGAGCTGATTGCGCACTATCCCCCGGCCGAGCGCACCGGCAGTCGGCTGCTGTGCATGCGGCGCGACAGTGGTGCGCTGGAGCATCGTCATTTCTCCGATTTGATCGAGTATCTGCGCGCGGGTGATCTGCTGGTCTTCAATGACACGCGGGTGATTCCGGCGCGTTTGCTGGGTGTGAAGGACAGTGGTGGCCGCATCGAGGTGATGATCGAGCGGGTGCTGGGTGAGCGCGAGGCGTTGGCGCAGGTGAGGGCGAGCAAGTCGCCACGGCCCGGGGGGCGGTTGATCTTTGCGCGTCCCGATGATGGGCGTGCGCCGCCGCTGGTGGCCGAGGTGCTGGGGCGGGAGGACGAGTTTTACCGGTTGCGCTTCGTCGTTGGGGGCAAAGGCGAATCTGCGGAGGGCGTGACCCTCACTCAGTTGCTGGAGGTCTACGGCCATATCCCCTTGCCGCCCTATATAAAGAGGGGCGACGAGCTGGCGGATCGGGAGCGTTATCAGACTGTCTACAGTCGCAACCATGGGGCGGTGGCGGCGCCGACGGCGGGGCTGCACTTCGATCAGGCGCTGCTGGATGCCATTCGTGAGCTGGGCGTGGAGCAGGCGTTTGTGACGCTGCATGTCGGCTCCGGGACTTTCCAGCCCGTGCGCGTCGATGATCCGCTGCAGCACAAGATGCATAGTGAGCGCATTGAGGTGAGTGCGGAGGTTTGCGAGAAGATCAGTGCCTGCAAGGCGCGGGGGGGGCGCGTTATTGCTGTGGGGACTACTTCGGTGCGCTGTTTGGAGAGTGCTTCGCGGGCAGGCCCGCTCCCACAGGTGGCGCTCAAGCCTTTTGCGGGTGAGACCGATATATTCATTTATCCTGGTTATGAGTTTCAGGTGGTGGACGCGATGATCACCAATTTTCACTTGTCCGAGTCCACGCTGATGATGCTGGTGAGTGCCTTTGCCGGGCGCGAGCATATCCTGGTGGCGTATCGCGAAGCGGTGGCGCAGCGCTATCGGTTCTTCAGTTACGGGGATGCGATGTTGCTGTACTGAGGTTCTGTGGGAGCGGGCCTGCCCGCGATTATTGTCGCGAGTTAAGTGGTATGAATCATCGCGGGCAGGCCCGCTCCCACAGGTCATCAGCACATTGGCAGCACAGGCGCGCAGGCGGTTTTTCTTTGTTATACTCCTCCGCCACTGTGGGCTGCCAACGCTCCACGTATTCCATTAATCACGTCACTCAAGGATTCAAGAATCGTCATGAAATCACCCGTACGAGTTGCTGTCACCGGCGCAGCAGGCCAGATCAGTTATTCATTGTTGTTCAGAATTGCCTCTGGCGACATGCTGGGCAAGGATCAACCAGTGATTCTGCAACTGCTCGAAATCACTCCGGCGCTGGGCGCACTGCAGGGCGTGGTGATGGAACTGGAAGACTGCGCGTTCCCGCTGGTGCGCGGCATCGTGCCGACCGACAAGCCGGAAGTAGCGTTCAAAGATGCGGATTACTGCCTGCTGGTGGGCGCACGTCCTCGTGGCCCAGGTATGGAGCGCAAGGATCTGCTGGAAGCCAACGCGGCGATCTTCTCCGTACAGGGCAAGGCGATCAACGATCACGCCAGCCGCAATGTCAAAGTGCTGGTAGTCGGTAACCCGGCCAACACCAACGCGCTGATTGCCTACCGCAATGCGCCGGACCTGAAGCCAGGCCAGTTCACTGCGATGACCCGTCTGGACCACAACCGTGCCGTGGCCCAACTGGCCGCCAAGACCGGCAAGCACAGCACCGACGTGGCCAGCATGATCATCTGGGGCAACCACTCTGCGACGCAATACCCGGACGTGCATCACGCCACCGTGGCTGGCAAGAAGGCGACCGATCTGGTCGATCAGAACTGGCTGGTGTCCGACTTCATTCCGACTGTGCAGCAACGCGGCGCGGCGATCATCAAGGCGCGCGGTCTTTCCAGCGCAGCCTCTGCGGCCAACGCGGCGATCGAACACGTGCGTGACTGGGCGCTGGGTACCAAGGGCGGCATCGTCAGCATGGGCATTCACAGCGATGGCAGCTATGGCATCGCCAAGGGCCTGATTTACTCCTTCCCGGTGACGTGTGAAAACGGTCAGTACACGATTGTGCAAGGGCTGACGATCAATGATTTCAGCCGTGCGCTGATGTCCAAGACCGAGCAGGAACTCAGTGAAGAGCGCGACGCCGTCGCGGCCTTGCTGCCCTGAGGAAGTCTCGCTTAAAGGACGTCCCACTCAAAGGATTCAGCCTGAATGAGTGCCAATAAACTGAGACCAAGCAGCAGTCTCCAATTCTGGATATTGCAGCTGGTGGGTTGGACTGGATGGGTCGTCCTGCTGATTCTGCGGGACATCACCTTCGTGCCAGCCGAGTACATGTTGGCGCGTATTGGTATATTCTCGCTGGATGCTCTGGTCGGCATGGCGCTGACCACGTTGTTGCGTTATCTGTACCGTTACGTCTGGGATATGTCGACCCAGATTCGTGTGGGGGCCGTTCTTGTTGGCTGTCTTGTCATCTCTTTGATGTGGCAGCCATTCAAGGATCTGATCACCGGCACGGAAGTAGGCAGTTCGGTGGACCTCACAGACTATGGATGGGTCTCGTTCATCGGCGTTTTGCCCTTCTCGTTCTCACTGTTGTTGGTGTGGAGCGTCCTGTATTTCTGTATCAAGTACTACCAGTTCTTTCAGCTCGAAAAGGAAAAATACCTGCGCTCAGAGGCGCTGGCCCACGAGGCACAGCTGCGGATGTTGCGGTATCAGCTCAATCCGCATTTCCTTTTCAATACGCTGAATGCGATCTCGACACTGGTGCTGCAGCACGATACGGAAACAGCCAACACCATGCTGACGAAGCTGAGCAAATTTTTGCGCTATTCGCTCGACCATGATCCGCTGGATCAGGTGGATCTGGCGCATGAGATCGGGTCGTTGAAGCTCTACCTGGATATCGAGAAAGTCCGATTTGAAGAGCGGATGAAAATCGACTTAAATATATCGCACGAAGCGGAGCGGGCGCTGGTGCCCAGTATGTTGCTGCAGCCGCTGATCGAAAACTCGGTCAAGCATGCAATTGCCAGAAGTGTTGATGGCGGGTTGATAGAAATCAACGCGCGAGTTGTCAAAGACAGGCTGATCCTGGAAGTAGCCGATGATGGACCGGGGATTCCCGATTACAAGGCTGTTGTTGAACGTAACAGCACGACGTCTGGTGGCGTCGGATTGAAGAACATTCGCAATCGCCTGCGAGAGATATATGGTACGGAACACGAGCTGACTTTTTCCACACGAGAGCCTGTAGGCTGCAAAGTAACGGTTATTATTCCCTATGAAACAGAATGAAGACGGACAAAAAATACGAGCAATCGTAGTCGATGATGAGTCGCTGGCCCGCAAGGGTCTGATTATGCGTCTTGAGCAATTTCCTCAGATCGAAGTGGTGGGCTCCTGTCGTAATGGCAAGGAAGCACTGGCTGCCGTCGCTGAGTTCATGCCGGATCTGATGTTTCTGGATATTCAGATGCCGGGCATGACGGGCTTTGAAGTGGTGGAGCAACTGCAGCAGGACAATATGCCGATGATCGTTTTCGTCACGGCCTATGACGCCTTCGCGGTGGATGCTTTCACGGCCAATGCCATCGATTATCTGCTCAAGCCGATCGAGGATGATCGATTACGCCAGGCCGTCGAGAAAGCCATGCTGCAAGTGCAGAGCAAGCATTCGGCAGTGGAGAAGCAGCGCCTGCTCGACATCGTGATCGGCCTGACCGGCAAATCAGAGATGGCGATCAATCAGTTGCTGCGCAGTGGCGACGAGAAATCCCCGTGGTCGGATCGACTGGCGATCAAGGATGGCTCATCGACAACCTTCGTGCCCGTGAAAGACATCGACTGGGTGGATGCGGCTGGCGACTACATGTGCGTGCATGTCCAGGGGCAGACCCACATCATGCGCACCACCATGAAGGAGCTGGAGGCGCAGCTTGATCCGAACATTTTTCAGCGCGTGCACCGCTCCACGATCGTGAACCTGCAGCGTGTGGAGAAGGTGTCCTCCCATATCAATGGCGAGTTTCATCTCACGCTGAGCGGTGGTTCCTCACTGAAGATGAGCCGCTCCTACAAGGACAAGGTCAAACACTTCTTTTGAGGTCGTGCTGTCAGGCATGCGGAACTTCAACGAGCTGCGTCTGGAATGTGATTCAGGGGCAGCTCGGTGGAGTCGATGACGCGCCGCAGGATGAAGCTGGAGTGGACGTCTGCAACACCCTCGATACGGGTGATCGTGTTGAGCAGGAATTCCTGGTAAGCATCCATGTCCGGCACCACCACCTTCAACAGATAGTCGGCCGACTGTCCTGTTATCAGTAAAAGCTCTGTGACCTCCGGGTGTTTTCTGATTTCTGCCTCGAAGTGTTCGAAGCGGTCGGGCGTGTGTCTGTCCATGCTGATCAGCACCAGAGCATTCAGCTTCAGCCCCAGTTTCGAAGGGTTCAGGAGGATGACGTGGCGGTCGATGACGCCTTCGTCTTCGAGTTGCTTCACCCGTCTGGCGCAGGGGGTGGCGGACAGACCGACCCGCTCCGCGAGTTCCGCGTTGGTCAGGCGACCGTTGCTTTGCAGTTCCTTCAGAATGCGTTTGTCGAGTCTGTCCATTGGTTATAAAACCTAATATTTGTTTGTATGTTAGTTAGTATATCTAATTAAATGCCGATAGGTTGGAAAATATGATGAGAAAAACTCCTGCAAGTTGTCTATTCTAGCCAGCATTGAAAACTGTTCCGGAGGCATCATGTTTGACCATAGAAAATACAAACCCTTCCAACCCATCGCGATCCCTGATCGCACCTGGCCAGATCAAGTCATTACCAAGGCGCCGCGCTGGTGCAGCGTGGATCTGCGCGATGGTAATCAGGCGCTGATCGAGCCGATGTCGGTCTCCCAGAAGAAGGCGATGTTCGATCTGCTGCTGGAAGTGGGCTTCAAGGAGATTGAGGTGGGTTTTCCGGCGGCCTCGCAACCGGATTTCGATTTCGTGCGCTACCTGGTGGAAGAGAAGCGCATCCCCGATGATGTGACCATTCAGGTGTTGACCCAGGCTCGTCCGGAGTTGATCCAGAGGACTTTCGATGCCTTGAAGGGCGTCAAGAAGGCGATTCTGCATGTGTACAACTCCACCTCCACTGTGCAGCGCGACAAAGTATTCAAGTTGGACAAGGCCGGGATTATTGGTATCGCCGTCAACGGCGCGCGGACCGTGATGGAGGCGGCGGCCAAGGCTCCAGGGACAGAGTGGACTTTTGAATATTCGCCAGAGAGCTTCACCGGGACGGAAATGGAGTTCGCGGTTGAGGTGTGCAACGCGGTGATCGATGTATGGCAACCGACGCCAGAGAGGCCCGCTATCCTCAACTTGCCCTCTACCGTGGAGATGGCAACGCCGAACGTTTACGCGGACCAGATCGAGTGGTTCTGCCGTCACGTCAACAAGCGTGACTCGGTGATCATCAGTCTGCATACGCACAACGACCGTGGTTGCGGTGTGGCGGCAGCCGAGCTGGGCGTGCTGGCTGGTGCTGATCGCGTCGAGGGTACTCTGCTGGGCAACGGTGAGCGTACCGGCAACATGGACATCGTGGTCATGGCCATGAACATGTACAGCCAGGGCATCGATCCGAAGCTGGATCTGAGCGACATGGACAAGATTGTGACCGTGGTGAAGAGTTGCACCCAGATCGACGTGCACCCGCGTCAGCCGTATTCCGGCGACCTCGTGTTCACGGCCTTCTCCGGCAGCCATCAGGATGCCATCAAGAAGTGTCTGGACATGTACACCGAGGGCGAGGCTTGGGAGATTGCGTATCTGCCGATCGATCCGCGTGACATTGGCCGAACCTATCAAGATGTGATTCGGGTGAACAGCCAGTCTGGCAAGGGTGGTGTAGCGTACGTGCTGGCCAGCAAGTTTGGATTCGATTTGCCGCGCTGGTTGCAGATCGAGTTTTCGCGAGTCGTGCAGAAGCGAGCCGAAGACACAGGGCAGGAGATTTCTCCGGACACGATCTGGGAGCTGTTCAGAGAGCATTATCTTTCCGATGCCAATCCAGTTCGTCTGGACAGCTTCAGCATGCAGCGCGCCAATGAGAATGGCCGCGAGACCTTCGCGGCAGGAATTCGCTGTTTCGACGAGTACCTGACGGTCACCGGGGAGGGCGATGGCGTATTGGATGCCTTCGTCGAAGCGCTGAAGGAGGCCACTGGCGTCGAGTTTGAAATCATGGAGTACGGCGAACACGCGCTGGGGCAGGGCGCCGATGCGGAGGCCGTCACTTATATTCAACTGAAGAGCAAGTCCACCCGCTACACGGGTGTTGCCACCAGCAGAGACATTGTGTCTTCGTCGTTGAATGCCCTGCTGCGCGCAGCCAGCCAGCTGATCAGCGAGAGCCAGGAGCGTCGTGTCGCCTGATCACCTCCCGCGCCCCGGAGCGGTCCACAAGACCGCACGGGGCAGCCATCTCCACAAGAGATGCTGCGGGACCGCTTCGCCTTCCTGTGTTTCAATCTTCACCATACCAATTTTCATCTCCCTCCAAACTTTCAACCGCTTCCTTGCGACCAACCTCTTAAACACCTTATTCTGAGGCTCTTTTCAGCCCGGAGCGCCCCATAAACGGGGTAGATACAACCACATTGCAAGCCATTTCAATGAGTTGCGTGGGTCAGACCCAATGAGGCCACAATGAGGCCAATGAGGCAGGACGAGGCGTTGATAAGTGAGGCGTTGGGCGGCTCTGCGCGCGCGTGGGAGACGCTCGTCAGGCGCCATGAGACCCGGGTTTACAACTTCAGCCTCAGGCTGATGGGCAATCAGACCGATGCGTTCGATCTCATGCAGGAAGTCTTTCTGGGCGTGTTCCGTAATCTGCACCGCTTTCGCGGCGAATCACTTTTCACGACATGGATGTTCAGGATAGCCCATAACAAGGCGGTCGATATGAACAGGCGTCGTCGCCTGTTCAGCGAGCATGACCTCTATGCACAGCAGGATGCCGAAGATGACACTGACCCTCTCGATCAATTGACAGCCGACCTGCCGCTGCAGGATCCCGCAGCCATGTTGTCGGAAGAACGCAGCAACAGAGACATCAATCGCTATCTGATCGCGCTGTCCTGGGATCAGCGTCTGATTGT
This sequence comes from Gammaproteobacteria bacterium, assembly GCA_030654835.1. GTDB lineage: Bacteria > Pseudomonadota > Gammaproteobacteria > Pseudomonadales > Pseudohongiellaceae > UBA5078. The sequence continues at coordinate 12,062 of JAURWS010000055.1, forward strand.
GGAACTCAAGGTGTTTCAGTCGCACACCTTCGATGAGATCGCAGAAATGCAGGACATTCCCGCCAACACCGCCAAAACCCGTTTTTACACTGCCTTGAAGAAGCTCAAGGACCTTATGGAGCAGGAACATGACATGTCATAAAACCGAATTTCTGATCACCGAATATCTTGAGGCAGATTTGTCTGGTCGACAGCGTTCCATTCTGGAACAGCATCTGCGTGAATGCGCGCATTGTCGGCAGGAGTTGGAGGCCGCCCAGCAGACGCAAGCACGATTGTGCACCTGGCAGGACGAACCTGTGCCGCACTGGAATCGCGTTCCGGAGTCTATGCTCAAGCCCGGCAAGCCGCGTAGGGTCTCAGGCTTTTTCGGCTGGCAATGGGCGCCGCTGGCCATCTCTTTTGTGCTTGCTCTGGCGGTGCTGACGAATGTGCGAATCAGCAATACGCCCGATGGCGTGGTGGTCGCCTTTAGCGACGATTCCGGTGTCAGCGAGGCGGTCCTGAAGGAGCAGTTGGCGCGTTTCGAAGGCCTGCAGCGCCAGCAACAGGAAGAACGCATGCAGGCGCTCACGGTGCGTATGGAAGAGAGGCTGGATGCTGCGAATGTCCAGTTGATGGAGAGCGTAGTCTCACAGTTTGGTGAAACGACTTCACGCAGTCTGGAGCAGGTGATTGCCTATTTCGAGGAGCAGCGTCAGCAGGACCTGCAAGTGCTGCAGAGCAGTTATCAGCAGCTCGCCGACAGTGATTACCAGACTGTTCGTTCTGTTCAGCAGCTGGCGAATTATGTGCAGTATCAGGCGGGGTCGCGTTGAAGCATTTTTCTGGAGAAATCGTATGAGAATCCTTTCAGGTCAAAGCGGGCGTATGACAATGCGATTGCTCGGTGGTGCCGGGTTATGCTTGTTCATGGGGACAACGCTTGCTCAGGACGCGGACGCGCAGATCGATGAGCTACGCAAGAGCGTCGACATTTTTGCGGGTGTGCTGCGTGAGGCGCTGGGCCTGAATAATCGCGCCGGCATCTTCAGTCCTTTGAATGGCTCGGTGCAGGGGCTCTATCTCGCGGATCAGGGCGTCGTGCTGGAGCTGGTGACACCGTTGTCCAACACGAGGTCGTTCTATGGGGTGCAGTCTCTGAGCTCGTCTTTGCAGGAACTTTCAGGGCAGCTTTCCAGCCTCGCGGCCACACAATCCATGCGACTGCAGCGAATCGAACTGAGCGGGTCGGGCGATTCATCCAGCAGCACCTTGCAGACCGATCCCACTCGGGAGCCGTATCGTGAATTGCTGGAGAGATTGGTGAGTGTCGACTTCAGCGCCGAGGTGGAGACTTCACTGCGTGCTGCGGCCGAGGCGGCGAGTTCTCTGAATCTTTCCGGTCATATAGATCGTGCTGCATATGAAGCTCTGGTGCAGGAGCTGAGTCAGCTGCGTCAGCAGGCGAGCGAGCAGGCGCTGGCCTTCCGGACTCTGCGCAACCGCATCAGTGAGGAAGGTGCGGCAGCACAGGCCCTTGACCCGACGGTCACCTCGCGCTGGCAGAGTGAGATAGATGCATTGCAGCGCAGTATCGAGCCCATTCGTGAGGCGGCGCGCGCAAAAGCGCAGGAATTGCGTGAACAGAGTGAGCAATCCAGGCTGGCGCGTGAAGAACAGTGGCAGCGCGATCTGGTTGCCTTTGAAGTAAATCTGTTCAAGGTTGTTTGCGATTACAGTGCGGCATTGCGTCTGTTGCCCGAAGAGGAACATCTGACCCTGGTGCTCAAGGGGTTGGGCGAGGAGACCGACGTTCGCCGCGAGGACAGAATTCTTGTATTGCAGAAGGCTGATATGCAGCGCTGTCTGCTCGGTGAAATTGCCTCCGAGCAGCTTCAAGATAGCGCACGCAGTTACAGTTATTGAGGAAGGAACTTAAATTGAGTGCGTCAATCAGTAAGGTGCCCCTGTGATATTGGCATCTGCAGGCACGAACAACCGGGCTTCGTCCTCGACCTGATACAAGCGCGTGATCATCAGCATCACACCTGGCACATCAAGGAGGTCCGCGTCGCTCAGTGCCAGCTTTCTGCGAATGCGCTCGCGGGTGATGTAAGGCAGGCCACGCGCATCGAAGTTGAGATAGTTGAAGTAATCATTATCGTCGCCCCAGTTGCTGGAGATCACTTCCTGCCCCACTCGTCCGTCGAGTCGTGGGAACGGGTAGAACCAGCGTCCTCCCTGCAAGCCAGCCTCGTAAGTGATGATGTTGCCGTCGGGGTAGTACCAGGTCTCATCTGTCACACGAAAGCGATAAGTTGCCACACGGCCTCCTGACCAGTAGAGGGGATCTCCCGAATGCGTCCAGTGATGCGTCATGGCGCGACCATTGGGGTAATAGATGGAGACATCGCGTCCGGCACCGGCCATGAACAATTGTCCATTGGAGAAGTACCAGGCGTCATAGTAAAGGTCGCGGGAGATGCGGGTGCCGTTGCCGTAACGGGATTCATAGCGGGTGTTGTCGGTGAGGATGACCGACTGGCACACGCGGCGATTGAGCTCTTTCAGAGAATTCTGCATGCCTTCAAGTTGTGCCCGGCTGTCGCTGTTGCTGGGCAGCAGGATGTTCACGGCAATCATCTTTGCCATGAATTCGACTGTGGCACACCCGGTGCTGAAATTGTCTGAGCCGGTTCCGGAAACGTCTGCAAAGATTCGCGGGCTCAAGAGGAGTAGCAAGGAAAGCGTCAGTAAGCGGTGCATCATGGGTAGTCCTCTGATAGTGATTTCCATATTTTCAGCAACGCCATGTGGGTGTGCTGAGCATGATCAGAGCTTGCAACTGCGCAGGTGAACCCGAGCTGAACGCCGTGTTTGGGAGCGATGGATTGCGTTGCGCGGAGGGTTAAAGAGTGAGTCACTTACTATTGGTATAGTTACTCTTTATCTTATAAAATGCCTTCAAATCAGGGTCAGCCTTATGGGATTTGGCCAGTTTTGGTCAGCCAAAGCCCCGATTTATTGAAGTCCCAATAACAAATGAGAGTGGTGTTGTAAGGAGAAAAAGATGGACTGCCCAAAGTGTAATGCCAATATGACCGAACGCTCTGTTGAAGTTCTGCAAGGCAAAATTGTGATTGACCAGTGCACGAGCTGCAAAGGGTTGTGGTTTGATCTTGGTGAGGCAGAGCAGCTGAAGAAGTCCTGGATGTCTGATTTCCTTGATACTGGTGACCCCAAGATTGGCAAGACTTACAACCGCGTTCGTGACATTCATTGCCCGCGCTGTGGCAAAGGCATGAACAAGCTTACCGACAAGCGTCAGCCGCATCTGGAGTACGAGGCCTGTGAAGAGCATGGCATGTTCATGGATGCTGGCGAGTTCACCGATTATAAACACGAGACTCTGATGGACTTCTTCCGAGGTCTGATCGCCACCATAAAGAGAGTGTAAGTTCAGCCTCGCCTGAGGCTGACCTGCTGAGTCAATTGCCCACCCTGGCCAGTTCCGGCCAGCGTGGGTGCATCCAGACAGCTCTCGTCGCACACAGCGTCGGGAGCAATCTGAACTTCCCCAGATCCATCCAGTGATTGATTGGCGAGTGAAAGTCCGAGCCGGTCGATGCCCACAGATCGTTGTCCATGCACAGTGCTGCCATGTGAGCGACTCTGTCAGGGTCGAGATTCGAATAACTCACCTCCAACCCTTCGCCGCCAACCACAGCAAACTCCTCTACCAGTCGGCGCAATTTTTGATTACTGACATTGTAGCGATTAGGGTGCGCGAGAATCGCAATACCGCCTGCACTGAGAATGGCATTGACTGCTGTCTCTACTGAGCACCATTGCGCTTTGGCGCCAAACTTTCCCCTGTCTCCCAGGAAATTCTTGAAGGCGTGATCCTTGCTGCGCGCAATCCCGCGATCAATCAGGAACTGTGCAACGTGATTGCGACCTATCGCCTTGCAGGGAAGTGTGCCCAGATAATTCATCAGGCCGCATACACCGGCCCTTTGCAGGCTCATGTCCATGGCCTGTGCTCGTCGCAGACGCAGGGCCTGCTGGTCGTTCAGCAGCGTCCTCAATACCAGTTCGTGTCTGTCGATGCCCAGTCCCACCACGTGAATCTCACGCTGATCCCACATGCAGGAAATCTCGACCCCCTGCAATATGGTAAGCGTGCTGGTTGAGGGCATATTTTCCAGATGCTCGAATGCTTCGGTGGTGTCGTGGTCGGTAATGGCGAGGATGTTGACCAGATTGCTGGCCGCTCGCGCGATCAATGCATCCGGTGACAGATAACCGTCGGAAAAATAAGTATGTGAGTGCAGGTCGGCAAGCATGAGTATTTCGCGATTCGGTCAAGGGCGGCAAGGGTAACCCCTTGCTCCGGTGGTGTAAACCAGGTGCGTTTTCGCGTTCTATCAAAAGTTGACTAAATTACATGGGTATTTCATACTGCGCGGCCTACGGCGTTCACTTGGGGCAGGTTTATGCGCTTAACAACCAAAGGCAGATATGCTGTGACAGCACTGCTCGATCTCGCTATTCATGCGGACCAAGGCCCGATAAACCTGGCAGATATCTCGCAGCGGCAGGGCATTTCCCTCTCCTATCTTGAGCAGTTGTTCGCGAAGCTGCGGCGCTGCGAACTGGTGTGCAGTATCCGTGGCCCTGGCGGTGGATATCGACTTGGCAAGACCCCGCAGGCTATCCGCATTGCGCACATCATCGATGCAGTCAACGAATCGGTCGACGCTACCCGTTGTCAGGGCAAAGGAAACTGTCAGCAGGGCGAAAAGTGCCTGACCCACCACCTCTGGGAAGATCTCAGCGAGCGTATTCACGATTTCCTTGGTAGCATCAGTCTGGCTGATTTGATCGCCAAGAGTGAAATCAAGCGCATTGCGGCAGAGCAGGACCAGCGTCTCGATCAGCTTGGACAGCCCGAGCCTGAGGGCGCCCGCATCGCCACCACCTTTTTGCAGTAGGCTGGTTTGTTGCAATCCGGTCTACAGATCCCTCAGGTATCTCCCGCTGGCAGGGGGTGGCTGACGGGTTTTGATGGAGAAAACATGCAGTTGCCCATTTACCTAGATTATGCCGCTACCACCCCTGTAGATCCCGCCGTCGCCGCCAGGATGTTCGAATGCCTGACGCTGGATGGTAATTTCGGCAATCCTGCCTCACGTTCCCATTTGATTGGCTGGAAGGCCGAGGAAGCCGTGGAGGAGGCGCGCCGCAACGTTGCCGATCTGGTGAATTGTGACCCTCGAGAGATTGTCTGGACCTCTGGTGCTACCGAGTCCGACAACCTGGCCTTGAAGGGGGTCGCGCATTTTCACGGCGACCGTGGTCGGCACATCATCAGCTCCTGCATCGAACACAAGGCCGTCCTGGACAGTCTCCAGCAGCTCGAGCGTGAAGGGTTTGAGGTCACACTGCTGCGGCCCGATGCGCATGGCGTCATCAGCGCGGCCAGCGTCGAGGTGGCATTGCGTCCCGAGACCATCCTGGTCTCTCTGATGCACGTCAACAATGAGATCGGCTCGGCCAACGACATTGCCGCGATCGGTGCGCTGACTCGCGCTCGCGGGGTGCTGTTCCATGTGGATGCCGCCCAGAGTGCCGGCAAGCTGCCCATTGATTTGTCGTCTCTGCAGGTTGATCTGATGTCTTTCTCCGCGCACAAGGTTTACGGCCCCAAGGGGGTCGGCGCCTTGTATGTCTGCCGCTCGCCTCGGGTCATGATTGAGGCGCAGATCCACGGTGGGGGTCATGAGCGTGGCATGCGCTCGGGGACTTTGCCGACGCATCAGCTGGTAGGCATGGGCGAGGCATTTCGCCTGGCGGGGCAGCGCCTGCAACAGGACGCCGCGCATCTGCGCTCGCTGCGTGTGCAACTGCTCAAGGGTTTGAGTGATCTCGAGGGCATCTCCTTGAATGGGCATCCCGAGCTTCACGCACCGGGGATCATCAATCTGGCTTTTGCCGGTGTCGACGGCGAATCCTTGCTGTTGTCGCTGCGGGAATTGGCGGTCTCGTCGGGATCTGCCTGTACATCTGCCAGCATGGAGCCCTCCTATGTGCTGCGTGGTTTGGGGCTTGCCGATGATCTGGCGCAGAGTTCCCTGCGCATTTCGCTTGGTCGCTACAGCACTGAACAAGACGTTGAAATCGCCGTCGGCTGTCTGCGTCGAGCCGTGACGACACTGCGTCAGCAGTCCTTGGTCTGATTGAAAAGCGACCAGAAAAACCCGTATAAATAAGAATTGTTACCACGTATAATGCCCGGTTTTCTGAACTTGTAACCGGTTATGGAGTTATTTGCATGGCAATTGAACGTACTTTATCCATCATCAAACCCGATGCAGTCGCCAAAAATGTGATCGGCGAGATCTACACCCGCTTCGAAAAAGCAGGTCTGAGCATTGTTGCGGCCAAGATGCAGCGTCTGACAGACGAGACCGCTGGTGGCTTTTACGCTGAGCACCGCGAGCGTGGTTTCTTCCCGGACCTGATCGCATTCATGACCTCAGGCCCTGTGATTATTCAGGTTCTGGAGGGCGAGAATGCAGTCGCTCTGCACCGCGATCTGATGGGTGCCACCAACCCTGCGCAGGCAGCGCCAGGAACCATTCGTGCTGACTTCGCCAAGTCCATTGACGCCAATGCCGTTCACGGCTCTGACTCAGCGGCTTCTGCAGCGCGCGAAATTGCCTACTTTTTCAGTCCCGCCGAGATCTGTGCCCGCGGTTAATGCCGCGTCCTCAGTAAAGGGAATCAGTGACGGTTTTCAGTGAGAACAGAAGAGAGCCTGTGATGACGACGCGCGAAGCGAAAATCAACCTGATGGGATTGAGCCTGTCCAGGATGCAGGCTTTTTTTCTTGAGTTGGGAGAAAAACCGTTTCGCGCGAGTCAAACCCTGAAGTGGATTCACCAGCGCGGTGTCACAGACATCGATGCGATGACGGATATCAGCAAGCCTCTGCGCGAAAAAATGAAATCGGTGGCAGAGATTCGCCTGCCGCAGATCACTCAGGAATACCGTTCTGCAGACGGCAGCTGCAAGTGGATTGTCCAGGTGGAGAGTGGCAGCAGCGTCGAGATGGTGTTCATACCCGAGGCTGGTCGCGGTACCCTGTGTATTTCTTCGCAGGCTGGTTGCAGTCTGGATTGCAGTTTCTGCGCAACGGGCAAGCAAGGGTTCAACAGCAATCTGACAGTGGCCGAGATCATCGGGCAACTGTGGTGGGCGAATCAGAAGCTCGCGGGTTTTGGCGTAAAGCCAGCCCAGGAATGGAGCGAAGATGGCAAGCCAGCGCAGAATCCCCGCCCGGTGAGCAACGTGGTCATGATGGGCATGGGCGAGCCGCTGCTGAATTTCGAAAACGTCATGGATGCGCTGAGTCTGATGATGGAGGATCAGGCCTATGGCCTGTCCAAGCGCCGCGTCACGATCAGTACCTCCGGCGTGGTACCAGCCATAGATCGCTTGAAAGACTATACGGATGCATCGCTGGCGGTGTCGCTGCATGCGCCCAACGATGAGTTGCGCAATGAGTTGGTGCCTATCAACAGGAAGTACCCGATCAAGGAGCTGCTCCGCAGCGTGTCCGGTTACATGGATACTCTGAGCGACAGGCGCGTGCCAGTGATCGAATACACGCTGATTGCCGGAGTCAACGATCATCGCCAGCACGCGCGTGAACTGGCTGTGTTGCTGAAAGACTTTCCATGCAAGATCAACCTGATTCCGTTCAATCCGTTTGCGCTGTCCGATTATCGTCGCCCAAGCAGTTCTTCAATATCGAACTTCAGGCAGATACTGCATGAAGCGGGATACACGGTAACGGTAAGAACAACGCGCGCCGATGATATTGGTGCTGCATGTGGTCAGCTGGTGGGCGAGGTTGGTGACAATACCCGTCGCAGTCAGCGCTACCGGGATGCCGCCGACGCGCAGAAAGACAACGAATCACAAAATAATCTTGAACAGAATAATGAAACTGCCGCCCAAGTCACGGGCAAACGCTTCAGCAGGGCAGATAATCTGGCGGTAGCGATAGACAGACCACCCAGACCTTCGGTGTGACGGTTGCTCGCTGGCGCAGGGAACAGTGCAAGAATTTTCAAGAGATCGGCAAGAGGTCGGGCATGAAATTAATCCGGTCAATAACCCTCTTTTCTTTGGTGTTGGCCGGACTGTTGTCTTGCGTCACCACGACGACGGGAGGCTTCAACACGGAGCCCTCTCAGGAGCGTGCCGAGCGCGATTTTGTGCAGTTGGCCATCGGTTACTTCGAGGCTGGCGACATGGCAGCCGCAAGACGCAACATCAACAATGCACTCGCCATTAATGATCGCAGTTCAGACGCCTACAATATGCTGGCGCTGGTGGCGCAGCGTGAGGGCGACATCGAGCTGGCCCGCGAGACCTTTGAGCGGGCGCTGAGTCTGGACAGTGGCAATTCACGCGCGCGCAACAATCTCGCCGCGTTGCTGTTCAGTCTGGAAGAATACGAGCAGTCCTACATGGAATTGGAGACTGTCGCCAACGACACGACCTATGAGTCGCGTGCGCTGGCGTTCGAGAATCTGGGCCTGAGTGCCTTGCGCACAGAGCGACCGGAACGCGCGGAGTACGCGTTCGAACGAGCTCTGCAATTGAACAGCAATCTGTACCGTTCCTCTCTGGAGCTGGCGCAGATCAAGTTCGACAGCGGAGAATTCGCGGAATCGATGAACTATTACAATCAGTTCGTCACTTCCAGCGGTTTCTATAATGTTGTCCAGACTCCGCGCAGTCTGTGGCTGGGAATCCAGCTGGAACGCCGCTTCGACAATCAAGAGGGTGCCGCCGCCTACGCCGTGTTGCTGGAGGGGCTGTACAAAGACTCACCGCAGTATCAAGAATTGATGAACTCACAAAATGACAATTAACGAGAATGCTCAGGAATTGCGTCCGCCGGATGCGCAAACAGAAACCGGACCAGGAGAGCTGCTGAGCAGGAAGCGTGAGGCCATGGGCCTGACGCATCAGCAAGTGGCCGATGAACTGCACATCACGATGCATTACGTGCGGTCGCTTGAAGAAAATGCATTCGATAAATTGCCGGGCGATGTCTTCGTCCGTGGCTACATTCGCGCCTATGCGGGGTTGTTGAAACTTGATCCGCAGGTGCTTATCAACGTATTCAACGAATTTGCAAATCAAAAGGGTGAGCAGTACGAAATCAGCGTCACCAAAGCCAAACGCCGCCGCGACAAAAACCTGCCTTGGATTGTTGTCTCTGGAGTTGCCTTCGTCGCCATTGCCATAGGTCTATGGTATTTCAACAGCAATGGCGTGCCCGCGCCGACGCCGACTCCCGGCGCGGCGACGGCAGGCCAGACCCAGCGCCCCGGTGCCGCAGCTACCTCAACCATAGAAAACGCCAATGCCAACGTCCGGTTCCCTGCCGCTGCGCCGGTCGCGCCAGGGACGGGTCGACTGCAGCAGATGCCGACCTCGATACCCGGCCAAGTGACTACACCAGCTCCGGCCCAGGCAGTTCCAGCCCAGCCCGCGCCGCAACAGTCTACCCCGCAACCGTCGATCCAGGTGCCAGCGGAACCAGCGTCATCTCCCTCGACTATTCCTTCACAGACTACCCCTTCACAATCAGCCCCTTCGGGATTACCACAACAGCCGACACAGGGTGTGACTATCGATGATGTCGCGCACGTCATCAGTGTCGATGCCGGTGGCGAGGATGTTGTGCAGATCACATTTGGCGGCAACAGCCTGGTACAGGTGGATGATGGCAATGACACGCAGATATACGCTGACATGCAGGAAGCCGGAGATGTGGTGCTGATCAACGGTTCGGCCCCTTTTGATATTCTGCTGGGTGATGCATCGACCACCGAACTTCGGCTGAACGGCAGCAGAGTCGATTTCAGCTCAAGCATTCGCATTGATAACTCGGCCCGACTCACCATCGGACTTTGATAGATCAGGACTTTGAAAGAACATGAGCACACACAACGTCATCCCGCGTCGTAAAACCCGCCAAATCATGGTCGGCAACGTCCCTGTTGGTGGCGATGCCCCTGTCTCCGTGCAGACAATGACCAACACCGAGACCTGTGATGTCGAGGCGACAGTTGCGCAGATCGACCGCATCGTGCGCGCCGGTGCCGACATCGTGCGTGTGTCCGTCCCCTCCATGGAAGCGGCGGATGCCTTCCGCGAAATCAGAAAGCGTGTGAGTGTGCCACTGGTAGCCGATATTCATTTTGACTACAAGATTGCACTGAAAGTCGCCGAATACGGTGTCGATTGCCTGCGCATCAATCCGGGCAACATTGGCAGCGAGAAGAAAATTCGTGCCGTGATCGACGCCGCGAAAGACAAAGGCATTCCGCTGCGTATCGGTGTGAATGCGGGGTCGCTCGGCAAGGTGCTGTTGCGCAAGTACGAAGAGCCTAACGCGGATGCCATGGTGGAGTCTGCGCTGACCCAGATCGACATTCTCGACAAACTCGACTTTCAGAATTTCAAAATCAGCCTCAAAGCCTCTGAAATTTTCATGACGCTGCAGGCTTATCGCAAGCTGGCCAGCCAGATCGACAACCCCCTGCACCTCGGCATTACCGAGGCGGGCGGTTTGCGCTCCGGCACCGTGAAATCCGCGATAGGGCTCGGCGCTCTGCTGATGGACGGCATCGGCGACACCATTCGCATTTCTCTGGCGGCCGATCCTGTCGAAGAAGTGAAGGTGGGATTTGACATCCTCAAGAGCCTCGGCATTCGCAGCAAGGGTGTGAATCTGGTGGCCTGCCCCAGCTGTTCGCGGCAGAATTTTGATGTGATCAGCGTGGTGAATCAGCTCGAAGCACGACTCGAAGATATCATCACGCCGGTGGATGTGGCGGTGATCGGTTGCATCGTCAACGGACCGGGCGAGGCGAGGGTGGCCGAGATTGGCCTCACTGGCGCCAGCCCCAGCAATCTTGTGTATGTCGAGGGCAAGCCCCATCACAAGATCGACAATAACAAACTGGTGGATGAGCTGGAGATCATGGTCAGAGAGCGTGTGGCGCAGAAACTGGCAGCCCAGCAGGCGCGGCTTGCGGCACGCCATCCGGACATCATCGCGACCGATTGATACCAGGGTTCAACCCCTCTAAGGCAAGACACCCGCGTCACTCAAGACTTCGATATAAAAAACTATGAGCAAGATTCAGGCAATCAGGGGGATGAACGACATCCTCCCCGGCGAGACGCCGGTATGGCAGTACCTGGAAAGCACAGTGCAGGGCGTGCTGCAGCGCTACGGTTACCGTGAGCTGCGCTTTCCCGTGCTGGAGCAGACTCAGCTGTTCAAACGCTCCATCGGCGAAGTCACCGACATCGTCGAGAAGGAGATGTACAGCTTCGATGACCGCAATGGCGAAAATCTCAGCCTGCGTCCCGAGGGTACGGCGGGCTGTGTGCGTGCGGCAGACGAACACGGTCTGCTTTACAACCAGCAGCAGCGGCTCTGGTACAAGGGCCCGATGTTTCGTTACGAGCGTCCGCAGAAGGGCCGTTACCGCCAGTTTCATCAGATTGGTGTCGAGACCTACGGCATGGCGGGGCCTGACATCGATGTGGAAGTCATTCTGCTCTCTGCCCGCATCTGGCGTGAACTGGGTCTGAGCAACCATGTGCGTCTGGAGATCAACAATATCGGGACGTCACAGGATCGCCGTGCCTACGGGCAGGCGCTGACCGACTACCTGAGCCAGCGCGAAGAGGCTCTGGACGACGACAGCAAGCGGCGTTTGCTCAGCAATCCACTGCGTATTCTCGACAGCAAGGTGCCCTCCACCCAGGCGTTGCTAACCAATGCCCCGTCCCTCGCCGAGTTTGTCAGCGAAGAGACCCGCGTTCACTTCTCCCGGCTCAAGGACTTGCTGACCCAGGCGGGCATCGCCTTCGTGGAGAACGCGCGTCTGGTACGCGGGCTGGATTACTACAACAACATGGTGTTCGAGTGGATCACTGATGCTTTGGGTGCGCAGGGCACCGTCTGCGCCGGTGGCCGTTATGACGGGCTGGTCGCGCAGCTCGGCGGGCGCGCGACGCCTGCCGTTGGCTTTGCCATGGGCGTGGAGCGTCTGGTGCTCTTGTTGCAGGAGGTCGGTGGTCTGCCGGCCGCATTGACCCAGACCGTCGATCTCTTCATTGCCGCCAGCGACGCGATGAGCGGTGCGGCGATGCAGCTGTCCGAGCGCTTGCGTGACGAGCTGCCTGCGCTGCGCATACAGTTGAATTGTGGCGGTGGAAAGATCAGCAACCAGCTCAAGAGGGCCTATAATAGCGGCGCCCGGCTGGCGCTGGTGCTGGAAGAGGTGCATGAACAAAGAGAGGGGCAAGGAGAGGGACAAGGAGACGGGCAGGAAGATGCAGCGGCCGCAGAGGGTCTGACTAGCGTGCGTCTGCGTCATCTCGATGAGCAGGCGAGCAGCACGGACATTGCGCTCGCTGATCTGGTGCCCACCCTGCGCAGCCTGATTCCCGGTGCTTGACAGCGCGGAGCCGCTAATTCAGGATGCCCTACCCCGCGCCACCACCGTGATGGTGAGACTGGTTCGCCAGTGCTGAAAGACATCGGATACGGATTTGAAGTGCATCAAGCAATAAGAAAGCAAGACATTCAGACAGAGACAGGAGCTATTTGTGGCGTTTAGTACCGAAGAAGAAGAAACCCTTGATTCCATCAAACGCTGGTGGAATGAGAGCGGCAAATCCCTCCTGATTGGCGTTGTCGTCTTCGCCGTGGGTTATCTGGGTTGGACGCAGTGGCAGCGCATGCAGGTAGCTGAACTGGGCGCCGCGTCCGATCTCTACGAGCAGATCGGCATGACCGTCGTCGTGACTCCCGGGCAGACCCTGACCGAAGAGGCTCGGGCTACCGCCATGGGGCTGACACAACAGCTGAAGACCGATTATCCAGACTCCGTCTACGCCTTGTATGGCGCCATGTTTGGTGCCCGTCTGGCAGTGGAAGCGAACGATCTGAACACGGCGGAAACCGAATTGCAGTGGCTGCTGGATAACGCCAAAACGGGATTCATGGGAGCGACCGACGAGTCGTTGATCATTACCGCCAAGCTGCGTATGGCGCGGGTGATTCTCTCCAAGGGTGAGGGTCAGCGTGCGTTGGATGTATTGGCGAGCGTGACAGAGCCGGGCAGCTTCGAGGCTCAGGTGGCCGAGGTGCGTGGCGATGCCTATGTGAACCTGGGGATGCCCGTGGAAGCAGAAGCGTCGTACCAAGCTGCCGTGGCGGCAGGTTCAACCAGCCAGACGCTGCAGATGAAACTTGAAGACGTGACCGTCGGCAGTTAAGGAATACAGGAATGAAGACAGCAGTAGCAGCACTTCCTCTGCGTGGCAATCGCAGCGCGACGTCGACCCATGGCCGCAGCAAGACGCTGGCACGGGTGGCGTTCGCTGCTCTGCTGTTGTTGTCTCAAAGTGCCTGCAGCGTGTTCCAGCCCGTCGCCGATCTGTTTGGCGACGACGATGTCGAGGGGCCAGCCGAGCTGCAGGATTTCGATCAGGAGCTGCGTCTGAACAGGCTGTGGAGCGTGGGTGTCGGGGACGGCCAAGGCCGTTACTACAACCAGCTGACTCCGGCCATCGATCGTGAGTTCATCTTTGCTGCCAGTGCCGACGGGACTGTGACAGCCATCAATCGCGCCGACGGCGATGTGCTCTGGCGCAATCGCACGGACGAGTCCATTTCCGGTGGTGTAGGCGCCGCTTTTGGCATGGTGCTGTTCGGCACCCGCGAGGCCGAGGTATTTGCGCTGGACCAGATCTCCGGGCGCGTGCTGTGGAGTGCGCCGGTCACCAGTGAGGTGTTGTCCGCACCGCAGACCAATGGCGAAGTCGTCGTCGTGCAGACGGTGGACGGCAAGCTTATCGGCCTCGAAGCTGCCACTGGCACGCAGCGCTGGATCTATGAAACCACCATTCCCGCACTGACCCTGCGTGGCAGCAGCAAGCCGGTGATGGCGGGCGACAGGGTTCTGGCAGGGTTCGCCAGTGGCATGATTGCCGCTGTGAATGCCGAGAACGGTTTTCTCCTCTGGGAAGAGCGAGTGGCCATTCCCCAGGGGCGTTACGATATCGAGCGCGTCATCGACGTGGACGGCGACCTGATGCTGTCGGGTAACACGGTGTATGCCTCCAGCTATCAAGGCAATCTGATGGGTCTGGACATTGCGACAGGCCGCATCGTGTGGGGCATCGAAGCCTCCAGCTATCACGGTCTGGCACAGGGTTTCGGCAATATTTATTACAGCAATGACAAGAGCCACCTGATTGCTCTGCGCAACAATTCGGATCAGGTGGTATGGGAAAATGATGATCTGCGGCTGCGCAGCATCACGGGCCCGGCCGCGCTGGGCAACTACGTGGCAGTCGCCGATTTCGAGGGCTATCTGCATCTGCTCTCCCAGATCGATGGCCACTTCGTCAGTCGTATACGGGTAGATGGCGATGGGGTTCGCGCCAGCCTGGTGACCGACAGCAACACCATTTACGTATTCGGCAACAGCGGCAGGCTCACCGCCTATTCCATCCGCTAACGCCCCCCGCCGACACCCGACTCGGGTGCCGGCCGCACAGCACTTCATGGTTCAATGGTACTAATATGAGACCGGTTCTAGCCTTGGTTGGTCGTCCCAACGTCGGCAAATCCACACTATTCAATCGTCTGACCCGCAGCCGCGACGCGCTCGTCGCCGACCTGCCCGGGCTGACCCGCGATCGCCAGTATGGCGAGGGCCGCATCGCCGATCGCCCCTTCATCGTCATTGACACCGGGGGTTTGTCCGGGGACGAGGAGGGCATCGATTTCGAGATGGCCTCCCAGTCTCTGCTTGCCATCGAAGAGGCCGACATTGTGCTGTTGATGGTGGATGGCCGTGCGGGACTGCACCCTGGCGATACCCGCATCGTCGAATACCTGCGCAAGCACGAGAAGAACACCTGCCTCGTCGTGAACAAGGTCGACGGCGTGGATGAGGACGTCGCCATGGGCGACTTCTTCGGTCTGGGCATCACCCGTATGTATCCCGTGACGGCTAGTCAGGGACGCGGCGTGCGCAAGCTGATCGACGACGTGCTGGCGAGCTTTCCCGAAGACGAAGAGCTGGAACCGGCACCGTTGCGGGGTATCAAGATCGCCATCTCCGGACGCCCCAATGTGGGCAAGTCCACGTTGGTCAACCGCATGCTCGGTGAAGATCGCGTCGTCGTTTACGACGAACCCGGCACGACCCGCGACAGCGTCTATATCCCCTTCGAGCGTCACGGCGAGCACTACACGCTGATCGACACCGCCGGTATCCGCCGCCGTGGCAAGACCACCGAGACCGTCGAGAAGTTCTCTGTGGTCAAGTCATTGCAGGCCATCGAGGATGCCAACGTGGTGATCCTCATCGTCGATGCACGCACCGGCATCGTGGAGCAGGACCTGCATCTGCTGGGCTATGTGCTGGATGCCGGTCGCGCTTTGGTGATCGCCATCAACAAGTGGGATGGTCTGGACATGGAGCAGAAGGACAAGGTGAAGTCCGACATCCGGCGCCGCTTTGCGTTCGTGGATTTCGCGCAGATTCACTTCATTTCGGCGCGTCATGGCACGGGTGTGGGTGACCTCTACGAATCGATTCATGCGGCCTTCAACGCCGCCCAGAAAACCCTGACTACCAGTGTGCTGACGCAGGTACTGGAGGCCGCAGTGCATGAACACGCGCCGCCGGTCGTCGATGGTCGCCGTATCAAGCTGCGCTATGCTCACGCCGGTGGGCACAATCCGCCGATCATCGTGATTCACGGCAAGCAGACCGACAAGATTCCTGAGAGCTACAGTCGCTATCTGGAGAAGACCTTCCGCCATATCCTGAAACTGGAAGGTACGCCCGTGCGTATCCAATATCGCAGCGACGACAATCCTTACATTCGCGCCGAGCAGGATATGACCTATCAGCAGGTGGCACAGAAGCGTCGCATCAAGAAGAATCGCAAGGCGCCGCGCAATGGCCCGGCTCCCGCCGTCAAGGGACGACGTGGCAAGGAAAAGCACTGAGAGGCAGGATCTGGAGCAACACAGACGCTAGCGAGGAGGAACTGAGACATGAGTCGAGTAGGAAACAGTCGCCAGAGGGTGTTCGCGGTGCTGGTGTTCTGCTGTCTCGCGCTCTCGTCAATGCCCGCCCTCGCGGCTGAGTCCGCTCTGCACGAGCCTTCCGGTCAGGAGGCATGGATTCCCCCCGCTGGTACCACCTTCACCGAATATGTCAGCCGCAACGAAGAGCGCATCCGCGCGGTACTGACGCAGTCCTACGCCCTCAATCCCGAACCCTTCGGCCCCGGCTACCCGCTGGAGCGTGTGCTGCAGATGCGCGCACCCTATGAACTGCTGCCCGATCCGCAGCGCTGTGGTCAAAGTGCCGGGCAGCCCGGCGCGGGCATGGGTTTCCTGCTGATCCACGGCCTCACCGATTCCCCCTACCTGCTGCGCGGCATGTCGGCCTCGCTTGCCGAGCGCTATCCCTGTGCCAGCGTGCGCGGACTGCTGTTGCCGGGCCATGGCACGCAGCCGGGCGATAGCCTGGGCATGCGCCACGAAGACTGGTTGCGAGTCACCGAGTTCGGGGTAGAGAGTTTCCGGGGGCAGGTAGAGGCGCTCTACATGGTGGGCTTTTCGACCGGCACCTCGCTGTCTGTACGCTATGTCAATGCGCACCGCGACGACACGCTGGTGAAGGGCCTGATCATGTTGTCACCGGCGCTGGCCGCCCGCAGTAGTTCGGCGTTTCTGGCACCCTACCTGCGCTGGTTCAGCGACTGGCTGGGCGCCGAGGCCGAGCATGACGCAGCGCGCTACGAATCGTTTTCAGTCAATGCGGGGGCGGAGTTTTACCTCCTCACCCGCGAGTTGACCCGTCCCGACTTCGCGCCCCTGCCGGTGCCAGTGTTCATGGCTGGCAGTGGCGACGACACTACGGTGAACATCGAGGCGGCGCGCGAGTTCTTCTGCAACAAGACTCCGGTTGGTCCAAGCCGCATGCTCTGGTACAGCGCCATGGCCACCGGCAGTGATCCGGCTGCACTCTGTCCGGGGCTGCAGGTGGTGCCCGCCGAGGCACCCGGGCAGCGTGTCTACAGCCTCGCTCACACCAGTATTTCCGTGCCGCCGGAAGATCCGCACTATGGGTTCGATGGCGCCTACAGCATCTGTCTGCACTATGGCGACGGCACCCCGAACTTCAACAGCTGTGTCAACGACGATGCACAGACCGTCTACGGGGAGCGCAACCTGGGCAGCGAGGGACGCTACGAGGGCAAGCTGATCCGCCGTGGTTCCTTCAACCCGCACTATGCCCCGATGTTCGAAGCGATCGTGTGCTTCATTGACGGCGATTGCTGATGGAAGCGTTGTATTTCTCCCCCATGTTGCTGGGCCTGAATCTGCTGCTGGCGTTGGCGGTCGCATCCACGGCGCTGTGGACCATGTCCCGCCCGATAGTCGGTCCCGGCTACTGGATGGCGGGCCTGTGGTTGCTGATCAGCGGTGTGCTGCTGTTTGCCGCGTTCACGGTGACGCGCAGTGTGGTGTTGAACATCGTCGGCAATGCGCTGCAGATGGCAGGGGAGGCGATTTTCCTGCTCGGCATCTTCCGCTTCCTCGGACACCGCATGCCGTACTGGATTGTGCCGGTCAGCGTGCTGGTGCTCGTCGCCTTCAATGTGCATTACTGGGTCAACGACGGCAACTCGGACTTTCTGATGATGGTGTATGCCTTCATCGCGGGACTGTTGCCGATCCAGGCCGTGTGGGTGCTGTTGCGGCAGCGTAACGAGCCTTCAATGCAGCCTTCAACCCGCCTCGCAAGCCTGCTGGTGGGTGTTGTCTGGCCATCTATTCCGTGGTGACGCTGGTGCGTTCGGCCTATTCCGGTCACGACTGGTGGAGCGGTGCTCCTTATGTCCAGCCCGCCGAATCCTTCAGTTATCTGCTGCCCTACAACTTCGCGATGCCTGCACTGGTGATGGGATTCATCGGCGTCACACTGATGACCATGCAACGTATCCTGGCGGCCAGCCATGAGCTGGAGACCGAGCTGAAGCTGCTGGCGACGATAGACCCTCTGACCGGTGCGCTGAACCGGCGCTCCTTCAACGAGTTATTCGCGCAGCTGCAGCGTTCCGCCGAGCAGCACAAGACACCGCTGTGCATGGCTTTGCTCGATCTGGATGACTTCAAGGGCGTGAATGACCGGCAGGGACATCAGGCCGGTGATGAGGCGCTGCGCTTGTTCAGCGAGCTGTGTCGCCGCGAGGCGCGCAAGGGCGATGTGTTTGCCCGCTTTGGCGGTGAGGAGTTCGTCCTGTTGTTGCCCGACACCAGGCTGGGGGACGCACAGCGCTTGCTTGAGCGCTTGCTGAAAGCAGTTGCGGCGCTGGAAGTGCAAGGCCCACAAGGGGCATTTGGCTTCCAGGCCAGCGCCGGGGTCGCGGAGCTGCGCGCTGGCGACTCGCAGGACAGTTTCATGCAGCGAGCGGACAAAGCGCTGTATCGCGCCAAACATATGGGGCGCAATCGGGTCGATGTCGAGAGCTGAGCGCTGTTCATTCAGCCCTCGTCGTCCGACGCGAAGTCCGCACCAGCATCCTCTCTCAACACCATGTGCGGCTTGCCCGCGATGTAGTTCCTGCGAAACACCTCGAAGTAGCCTGCCAGCGCCTGCGCGGCCTCCGTCTCCCCCCCGAGTGCCAGAATCATCGCCGCGACCTCTGCCGTGCACAGCTGATGCTTGTGCGCCGCCTCGCGCAGCTGATAGCTGGAGGCATTTTCGGGGTCGATGCCCAGCACCGGCAGGAAGGCCAGACAGGGACTGTTGAACATCTTCTTGGCCTGCCGCCAGGTGCCGTCGAGCATCACATAAAGGGGAGTCTTGCCCTCCCGGACATCGGCGGCCTCGCCCGGTGAATGTATGCAGCGCTCCGGGGCCGCGTACTGGTGCGGGAAGATCAGGATCGGGGCATAGCGTTCGTCGCCGAGCAGTGCCAGCAATGCCGGATCGGGGCGCGTGCGGTCCCAGACAAAGGCATGGTTGTCCTGCATGACATCCGCAATCAGCCGACCGGTGTTGGTGGGTTTGAATGCCTCGCCGTAATACATGATGAAGCAGAAGGCGCTGCCTGCAAGAGGTGCCGGGCGTGACGCGCAGATGCAACCGGTCAGGGGCAACAGGCAGGCGGGGCAGCGTTTGACCTTGCTGCCGCGTGCGGCGAAGGGCTTGCGAGTCTTCAACAACTCGCGGGCGCGCAAGGCCATGATGGAATTGCAGTGCTCAGAAGAGGGCAGTGGCGGTTCGGGCAACAGGGGTTCTGGCAAGAGCGGCGTCCTGAAGTGAGTGATGGGCGCGGATAATAGCCCGTTATGCGTTGCTTCCGGAACCGTTTTTCGGGTTCGTCTCATCGTATTAATGCGCGGAAGGACGGGGTAGTATTTAGGTCGTATCCGGGAAGTATTTGTCGACAAACAGAGGGTAACGATGCAGCAGAATGTGACACAAGGCCCGAACGAAGAAGAGGCCGCCGAGCGGGATGTCCACCGGCCATTGTGGCTCGCAGTTACTCCCTTGCTGGCGCTGTTCGCGCTGCTCGCGTTCAACGTCTCCGTCTATGGTGACGACTCTCTTTCCGGTGCCAATCAGATCGCGCTAATTCTGGCGGCGGCACTGGCCTCGGCGCTCAGCATGCCACTCGGCGTGCGCTGGTCGGAGATACAGAACAAGATGCTGGAGAACCTGCTCGCGGCTGCGCCAGCGATCCTGATTCTGCTGATGGTGGGCGCACTGGTAGGCAGCTGGCTGGTCGGCGGTATCGTTCCGACCATGATTTATTACGGGCTGCAAATCTTCAATCCGGCCATCTTCATCTTCAGTTGCTGTCTGCTTACGATCATCGCCTCCATGGTGACCGGCAGTTCCTGGTCAACCTCAGCGACACTGGGCGTGGCGCTGCTGAGCATCGGTTATACGCTGGGATTCAATCCTGGACTGGTAGCGGGTGCCATCATTTCCGGCGCCTATTTTGGCGACAAGATGTCACCACTCTCTGACACTACCAACCTGGCCTCGGGTGTCACTGGTGTTGGTTTATTTACGCATATTCGTTACATGATACTTACCAGCGGGCCATCCATCATCATTTCGCTGGTGATCTATCTGGTGCTGGGCTTTGTGCTCGGCACGCCCACCGCGCAGGAGAGCGCCACGGCGGAAACTCAGGCGGCGCTGGATCAGCTCTTCAACCTCAGCCCAGTGCTGCTGGTGATCCCCGGTGTGGTGATCTGGTTGATCGTGAAGAAAGTGGCGGCGCTTCCGGCCTTGTTTGTCGGGACACTGCTCGGCACGGCGAGCGCGGTCGTTCTGCAGTACCCGTTGCTCGTGCAACTCAGCGCGGAATATGGCAGCCCCTATCAGGTCGTCATGCAGGCAGTCTATGGAGACATCGCCCTGCAGACCGACAATGCGGTGCTGGATGAGCTGCTGCAATCAGGCGGCATGGGCGGCATGCTCAACACCATCTGGCTGATCATCACAGCGATGATGTTCGGCGGGGCGATGGAGGCGTCGGGCTTCCTGCACAAGATCACCAGCGTACTCATCAGTCGTGTACACAGCACCGGCGGGTTGGTGAGTGCGGCGGCGGGCACCTGCCTGTTGACCAATGTCTCCGCCTCGGACCAGTACCTGGCCATTGTGGTGCCCGGGAGAATGTTCGTGAGAGCCTTTCGGGAGCGGGGGCTGGCGCCCCAGAATCTGAGCAGGACACTGGAGGACTGCGGCACGGTCACTTCGGTGCTGGTGCCATGGAACACCTGTGGCGCCTTCCACGCCGGCGTGCTCGGCGTGGCGACGCTCAGTTATGCGCCCTGGGCATTTTTCTGTCTGATCAGCCCCTTGATGACGCTGCTCTTTGCGTGGGGCAATATCCGTATAGCCCGCTTGCCCTGATCAGCCCTTGCCGAACAGTTTTGCATCCAGACTGATGGGCCCGGCGCCCTTGGCAAAGATGACGAGATATACCATGAAGTACATGGCCGCCAGCTCGCCTCGGTTCAGTGTCGGGAACCAGGCCGCATGGGCGCTGAGATAAGCCATTACCATCAGGATGGTTGCCAGCAGCGCCAGTGGTCGCGTGAAGATTCCCAGTACCAGCATTGCGCCGCCGAACAGCTCGATGATCGCCGCGATCCACAGCATGTTGATGCCTAGGTTGATGCCGAAGAAATCCATCCCTCCGAACATGGTTTGCGGGCTTTCACCAAACAGTTTGGCGTAGCCGTGGGTCATGAGCATCGCACTGCTGAGAATGCGCAGTAGCGCCCAGGAAAAAATCTGTGATTTGCGTGCGGCATTGTCGAGAGATCTCATGAGGGCGTTCATCGCGTAGCTCCTGTGCAGGCCTGCTGCTGTTAATTGTTATGATGCGGGGGGGCGCGGTCCTCCGGTGACGGAGCACCTGCGAGTTATATCACACTCGGAATGAAGAATATGACCGGACCCCTGCTCATCATGAAAACCGGACAAACCCTGACTTCCTTGCGTGCAACCGGTGAGGATTTTGAGCACTGGATCGTCAGAGCCATGGGCCTGCCTGCCAGCCTGACCAGCACGGTTGCTGTACACGAGGATGAGGCGCTGCCGCCACTGGCCGACATCGCAGGCATCGTGGTGACTGGTTCACCTGCCATGCTCACGGATGGCGCGCCGTGGAATGCGGTGGCGGTGGCCTATCTGAGGGAGGCGGTGCGGGGTGCACTGCCGGTGCTGGGTATCTGCTACGGCCATCAGTTGCTGGCTCATGCCTTCGGGGGACGGGTGGACTACCATCCGGCTGGACGAGAGATCGGGACGGTACCGCTCAGGCTGCACGGCGCTGCGCACGGTGATCCGCTGCTGGCCGGGGTGCCTGCGGATTTTGTGGCCCATGCGACACACTTGCAGTCGGTGCTGACCTTGCCCGCCGCTGCCACGTTGCTGGCTTCCAGCGCGCACGATCCGCACCAATGTTTTCGTATCGGAAAGAGTGCGTGGGGCGTGCAGTTCCATCCTGAATTCACAGCGCAGGTGATGCGCACCTATGTGCTGGAGCGCGAGGCGGCTTTATGTGGCGAGGGACTGACGCCGGAGGAATTGCTGTCAGCGGTCGAGGAGACGCCGGAGGCCACGCTGATTCTGCGCAATTTTGCCCGGATCATTGGCATGGCGCCGGGCTGCACTTAAATCAGGAGGCCGATCAGGAGGTGACGGCCTCGTTGATCATTTCGAGAATCTGCAAGGTCGTGGTCGGGGTCGGCACCATGCGGCCTTCGAGGAACAACGTCGGCGTGGAGCGCACGCCGGAGCGCGTGCCGCTGCGCTGGTCATTGCGGATTTTCTGCAGCAGATCGTCGGAGCGGATGTCCTGACGCGCTTGCTCTACGTCGAGTTCCAGCTGGGTCAGATAGCCTTCGAACTCGGCCGTGACTTCGCTCAGAGCCGACCAGTAGGCCTGATTCACATAGAGCAAGTCATACATTTCCCAGAATTTGCCCTGGCGACCGGCAGCTTCTGCGAACGTGGCTGCCTCCCATGCGTGCGGATGCGTGCCGCTGAGAGGGTAATGGCGAAACACCAGCTGCGTCTTGTCGCTGATGGCGTTCCAGGCCTGACTCAATAATTGATGCTCATTGGCACAGGCAGGACACTGGAAGTCTGCATAGACGACGAGCTTCACGCCCTCTGGATTGCCGCGCGTGTGGTCTGCCTCGGCGATCTCCACCGGTGAATAAACCTGTCCCTGTCCAAGCATGCCGTAGAGCACGGCAACCACCACCAATGGCCCCAGCACGAACATGGCAATCTTCGCCAGCAGCTTCTGCCGCGCGGTGCGCTGTTCGGCGTCACGCTGCTTCTGTTCCCGGATCTTCTTTTGTTCGTCGCGCTTGCTCATTGGACACTGACCTGTTGGCTATCGGTTTTGTGGTGGGTTTGGGCGGCTACTATAAAAGATATTGCCCGCCATTCCAACGCGATAGCTACAGGGCCAGGGCGTAACCAACTTTCAGCCCGACATGCAGGGCCTGATCCTGATGGAAACCAATCAGGCCTTCGCACTTGGCGAAATCGATACAGCAGTGGGCGACAGTTTCGATGACGCCCAGCAGCAGGCTGTTGGTGATCAGATAGACGAAGCCGCCATGCAACAGTGCGTGCGCGGTCAGCCAGTAATACCATTTCGGGAAGGTGGTCGACATCTGTTCGTGGATATCGCTGTGGCGGTTCTTGCCACGGCCCATGGCCTCGGGTTGCAAAACGAAGTCTGCCACCGCGTGCGCCACCAGCAATTTGAAAAATAGTTCCAATCCGAGCATGTGTGAATCCTTGTTGTCACGTGTACAAGGCTGCGCTTGGCACGTCGTAACTTCCCTGCAGTTGAAAGGAGTGGGGCACTGCAGGGAATTTACCCAAGTCACGGGCGGATTAGTAGGAAAATGGCGGGCAATTACGGGGTAATATTTGATCAGTTCGCTTTAAATCGCGTCACTCCGCGATGAACAGTGCCGGGTCGACACGAACGTTGTTCAAATTGATGCTCCAGTGCAGGTGCGGGCCGGTGACGCGGCCGGTCTGTCCGACTTTGCCGATCTGCTCGCCTGCTGCGACACGCGTGCCGGGGGTGACGTCGATGGTGTTCATGTGGCAGTAGAGCGTGATCAGGCCATGACCGTGATCCAGGATGATGGTGTTGCCGTTGAAGAAATAGTTGCCGGTGGCGCGGATCACGCCGGGGGCCGGGGCGTAGATGGGCGTGCCCTCGGGTGCGGCGATGTCCATGCCGGAATGGGGCGCGCGGGGCTGGTCATTGAAGAAACGGCGCAGTCCGAAGGAGCTGCTGCGGGGGCCTTCGGTCGGTGCCCGCATCTGCATGACCGGCTCCAGCGTCTCATCCCAGCTCGCGAAGGCCTGGTTCATTTCGGCGCTCTCGCGGTTGATGCGGACCATGTCCTCAGTGTTCGGGTTCACCTGCCGCTCGTTGGTAATGGTCAGGCGCTGTTCTACATATTGTTTGTCGACGATGCTGAAGCTCAGTGTTGTGGTGCTGCCATCTGCCGCCTTCAGAATGGCCTCGTGATTGCCCGGCTTGGCATCGAGCGGGATGCCGACGATGGCGTACTGCGCGCCTTCATACTCGGCCAGCATCACGCGATTGTCGCGAAACTCCGCCGCCGAGGCTTGCGTGCCGGTCGCCAGCACCGCAACGCCGCCAGGCACCAGAGCCTCGGTGGGCAGGGTGTTCACGGGCACGGCGAGGGTCTTGTTGCTCAATAGCAACAGGGTCATGAGGGGCAGGCATCCACGCATAAACACAGAGTTTTCTCCTTTATTTTTCATCGTGGTTCTCGGTCTTTTAGTTCTCGGTCTTTTAGTTCTCGGTCTTGGGAGCAGCGGTCACGAGTAGCTCCGTGACGGTACTGCGCAGTGTCCCATCGTTCAATCGTGTGCTGATGGTCGCGCCGATCTGCAAGGTCTTGGTATCGCGCAACACCTGGCCCTGCGCGTCGAAGGTGATGCTGTAGCCCCGGTGCAGGGTACTCAGCGGGCTGACGCTGTCGAGACTGCGGGCCAGCAGCGCGAGCTGGGACTGTTTGTCCCGCAGGGTCTGCCGCAGTCCCTGTTGCAAGCGATGCAAGAGGGCAGTCTGCCGCAGGCTGTGCTGCTGAATGACATGGCGTGGCGACTCCAGCAGCAGGCGGTGCTGCAGTTGCTGCAGGCGCTGTGCGGCGGCGCTGATGCGGTGGCGTGTCGCACGCAGCAGGCGGCCCTCCAGAATGTCGAGCGTCTGGGCATGTTCCTGCAGGCGGCGGCCCGGATGCTTGAGCTGGCGGATCAGCCATACCAGCTGTTGGGTACTCTGACGCAGCCGCTCGCGAATCAATTTGCTGAATATCTGCTCGTAGCCAGCAAGCACCTGCAGATATTCCTGACGGTCGGGGCTCAGCAATTCGGCGGCCGCCGAAGGGGTGGGTGCGCGCAGATCGGCGACGAAATCGGCGATGGTGAAGTCGGTCTCATGGCCGACCGCACTCACCACCGGCAGGGCGCTGCCGTGAATTGCCCGCGCCACACTCTCCTCGTTGAACGCCTGCAAATCTTCCAGCGAACCACCGCCACGGCCGACAATCAGTACATCCAGACCCAACTCCTCGCGCCGTCGGTTGGCGTTGGCGATGGCACGCACTATCGCGGCCGGAGCCTCTGTGCCCTGCACGACCACGGGAAACAAGGTAATGACGATGGCGGGAAAGCGTCGTCTGAGCACGCTGATGATGTCGCGAATGACAGCACCGGTCGCCGAGGTGATCACGCCGATGTGGCGGGTGTGAGCGGGCAGGGGGCGCTTGCGCTCGACGTCGAAGAGTCCCTCTGCACTCAGGCGCTGCTTGAGCTGCTCGAAGCAGCGACGCAGGGCTCCATCCCCGGCTTCTTCGATAGCCTCGGCGATCAACTGATAATCGCCACGCCCCTCGTAGATGCTGAGTTTGCCCCGCACGATTACCTGCATGCCGTCGCGCGGCCGGAAACCGGCGCTCATGTTGCGATTGCGGAACATGGCGCAGCGAATCTGCGAGCCCTCGTCCTTCAATGTCAGATACCAGTGACCAGAACCGGGCATGGAGAGATTGGATATCTCGCCCTCGACGATGACATTGCCGAAGTGGTTCTCCAGCAGTGATCGCGCCATGCGATTGAGGCTGGTGACGGAGATGGCGTCGCGAGTGGTCATTGCTTGACCCTGCGCAAAGGGCGGGTATTGGTTAAAGTGTGGCATGGGTGCATGATACGTGAGAGGGCGCAGTGAGCAAACGTCAATGTCATCACTACAGGAGGCCACAGGCCACTATGAACGATTCCATGGAAAACAAATCATCATCTCCATCCAACCCGGACGATATGCCGCAGACCGTGCATTCCTATAAGGTCTGGGATGCTGGGGTACGCTGGTTCCACTGGATCAACGTCCTGTGTGTTCTGCTGTTGATCGTAATAGGTGTGCTGATCCTGAATGCCAACAGCCTGGGCGTGAGCAGTGAGGGCAAGGTCACCCTCAAGATTCTGCATGCGTGGACGGGCTATGTGTTCGCCCTCAACCTGCTGTGGCGCCTCGTCTGGGGTTTCATCGGCGGGCGCTATGCGCGCTGGTCGGCGGTATTGCCCGGTGGCAAGGGTTACGGGACAGCGCTGCGTGAGTGGATCAAGGGCGCGAAAGCGGGGGAGCCACCGGCCTATCGCGGACACAACCCCATGGCCAGGCTGATGCTGGCGGTACTGTTTTTCCTGTTGACCGCGCAAATGGTGACTGGGCTGGTGCTGGCCGGAACGGATCTGTACTTCCCACCTTTCGGTCACGAGTTTGCGGAGTGGGCGACGGCCTCAGGTGAGGATCACGCGCGCCTTGAGGGGCTGGTGCCTGGCAACAAGGAGATGCTGGACCCGGACGGCTATGCGGAGATGCGCAAGTTCCGCGAACCGTTCATCGAGATTCACGAGATCAGCTTCTGGCTGATACTGGTCGCCATAGTGCTGCACATCGGCGCCGTGGTGGTGACCGAAGTGAAAGAGGGCAACGGCCTGATTTCCGCGATGTTCAGCGGCCGCAAGGTGTTTCCGAAGAAGCCTCTGGATTGAGGCGTATGTTTTCAGCTTTGTGCAAATCATCGTAGTGACTTAATACTGCATTAAGATTCATTTTCTAAAGTGGCGACATGATCCAGCAAACCGGAGTTCAGATCATGTCAGCCACACCACTTTGTGTTAACACTTTTGCCAATCCGCAGCCCATGCTCTGTGTCCATGATGCCTATTCTCCGCACCGCGATCAGCTGGAGAGCTTTATTCACTCCCGCTACGCAGAAACTTATAACGCCAACATCGAACACTTTCTACCCTATCTGCTGGCTACCTGGGGCGATGACGCCGTACAAGGCGTACTCGGTCTGCGTCCGGGCGCCTGTGGCCGCTTCTTTGTAGAGAACTACCTGGATACCCCTATCGAGAGCATTGTCTCTGGCTTGCAGGGTGCTCCTGTTGATCGTTCCCTGATTATCGAAACCGGCAATCTTGCCGGCAGCCGTGGCAGCAGCCAGTTGCTGTTCATTGCGCTGACCGAAGTCCTGTATCAGGCTGGGTTTCGTTGGGTGACCTTTACCGCCACGGCGCAGGTCAGCGCGCTGCTGCACCGTCTGGGCTTTGCTCCACAGGAAGTCTGTGAGGCTGATCTGCAGCGTCTGGGTACGCAGGGCAAGGACTGGGGCACTTACTACGACAATAATCCCTGTGTCGTGGTCGGCGACGTTGCACTGGCCTGGCACACGTTGCGCCGCAATGAATTCGCACAGAAGATCCTGCAGGAACACGCTGCGGAGGTCGCTTACATCGTTGCTCGTCTGCGTGCGCACAGCGAGGCCTGTCAGTATGAATAAGCTGTGGTCCAGCCTCTGTCAGCACGCCGACATGAAGCCAGACGAGCCCGCTATCCTGCGTTTTCAAGGGCCGAACAGCGGCGCACTGGAAACTGTCTATACCTGGCGCCAACTGCAACAACAGGTGCTGGCGCTGGCGAATGCGCTGCGCGCCGATCATGTCGAGGCGCTGGCACTGCATGCCGATAACGGCCCGGCCTGGATTGTTGCCGATCTGGCCTGCGATCAGGCGGGAATCACGCTGCTGCCACTGCCGCGTTTCTTCTCGCCTGCGCAGCTGCAGCATGCACTCAAATCCGTGCCGGTTGACGCTATCCTGACCGATTCGCCGCAGCTTCTGCAGACCTTGCCGAACGGCGCGTCTATTAGAAATACATTCACACCAGTCGGCTCGCTTGCAGGACTCGAATACCTGCAGAGTGGCGATCGTCAGAACGCGGTCAGCGTCAGGGCGCACAGCGTGCCCGCGCAGACCCGCAAGATTACCTTTACCTCCGGTTCCACTGGCGCGCCGAAAGGCGTGTGCCTGAGTGCGGAGACCATGGCCGGGGTTGCCAGCTCGATTCTCGATGCCACCAGCAGCTGTGCGATTGAACGCCATCTGTGTGTGTTGCCGCTGGCGACGCTGCTGGAAAACATTGCCGGTGTCCACGCGCCTCTGCGACGTGGTGCACAGGTCATCGTGGCCAGCGAAGAGGTGTTGGGTTTCAACGGTAACTCCGGTTTCTCGCTGCCGACTTTTCTCGATGCATTGTCGCGCTGCCGCCCCAACAGCCTGATTCTGATTCCACAGCTACTGGAAGCCTTGGTCATGAGTGCCGACGCCGGCTGGAAGCTGCCTGACTCGTTGCGCTTCATCGCCGTCGGTGGCGCGACAGTCAGCGCCTCGTTGCTTGAGCGTGCCTGGGCTCACGGTTTGCCCGTGTACGAAGGTTATGGTTTGTCCGAGTGCGGTTCCGTCGTCAGCCTCAACTCGCCGGAAGCACGCCGTAACGGCAGTCTCGGCAAGCCGTTGGCGCATGGTCACGTCGAAATCGTCGATGGCGAGATCGTGGTCACGGGTGAGGTGTTCCTCGGTTATGCCGGTGACAAAGACTCCTGGCGCTCCGCCTCGATCGGACGCTGCCCCACAGGCGACCTTGGTTATTTCGACGCCGACGGTTACCTGCATTTTCTCGGCAGACGCAAGAACCTGCTGGTGTCCAGCTTCGGCCGCAACATCAGCCCGGAGTGGGTGGAGGCCGAACTTGGCGCCTGTGCCCCGATCGCGCAGAACTATGTGTTTGGTGATTCGCGACCTTATTGCGTCGCGCTGATCGCCGCGCGTGCTGCGCAGATCGGCGATCAGCAAATCGAGGACTGTGTGACCCGTATCAACGCCACCCTGCCGGAATACGCACGCATTCGCCGCTGGCACCGACTTGCTGCTCCATTGAGCCGAGGCACCGGTGTCGAGAGCGACCTGCTCACCAGCAATGGCCGCCCCAGGCGTGCACAGATAGAACAGCTATATCGTGAACAGATCGATGCGCTCTACGTTGGTTCTCCACATGTAGAACCCACGCTTTCCGCCGCTGCATCCACGCAGCCTTAGTGTATGCAGCCTTAATGGAGGTTACCCGAATGAGTACCAAACCTTTCTATGACACGCTGATTGCTGCCACCGAAACAGAACGTCAGCAGCTGGTCAGCGCTGAGATCATTCGCCGCTGCATGGTCCGCGACGTGACGCTGGACGAATACATTGCCTTTCTCACGCAGGCCTACCACCACGTCAAATTCACTGTGCCGTTGCTGATGGCCGTGGGCGCGCGTCTGCCCGAAGAGATGGAATGGCTGCGTGAGGGAGTCGCCGAATATATCGAAGAAGAGATTGGGCACCAGGAATGGATACTCAATGACATCGCCGCCTGTGGCGGTGACAAGGAAGCCGTGCGCCACAGCAAGCCGGCCTTCGCCACTGAGATGATGGTGGCCTACGCCTGGGACATGGTGTCGCGAGTCAATCCGATTGGCTTCTTCGGCATGGTGCAGGTGCTTGAGGGCACTAGCGTCAATCTCGCCGATCACGCGGCCAGCCAGATAAAGGAGGCGCTTGGACTGCCGGAGGGTGCCTTCAGTTACCTGCGTTCCCACGGTTCCATCGACCAGACGCACATCAAGTATCTGGAAAATCTGATGAACCGGTTTGAAAAGCCCGAGCTGCAGGAACTGCTGATCCACAGTACGAAGATGTTCTATCGACTCTACAAGGGCGTGTTCGACAGCGTCATCACGCACTGAGCGAGGGTTAAATGCGCATTCCCAACAGCACCATCGTTCTGACCGGCGCCACCGGTGGCATCGGCAGCCAGTTGGCGACGGAATTTGCAGGGGCTGGCGCGCGGATGATTTTGGTGAGCCGCGACCAGACTCAGCTCGACGCTTTGATAAAGGCGCTGCCCGTTCCAGAAATCGCTCCGCATCTGGCGGTAGCGGTGGATCTGCTTGATGCGGCGGGGCGGCAGAAGCTGAGAGATATCTGTGCGCAGCAGGACATTGATCTACTGATCAACAATGCGGGCACCAACGATTTCAATCTGCTGGAGAACGCCGACCCGGCGACTGTCGCCCGGCAGATTGAGCTGAATCTCATGGTGCCGGTGCTGTTGACGCAGCAGTTGTTGCCATTGCTGCGCCGCCGTCCGTCAAGCGCCGTGGTCAATATCGGATCGGCCTTTGGCAGCATCGGCTATCCGGGCTATGCCGCGTACTGCGCCAGCAAATTCGGTCTGCGTGGCTTCAGCGAGGCATTGCGCCGCGAGCTGGCCGACACCAGTGTGCGCGTGCTGCACGTGGCACCTCGCGCGACGCGGACGGCACTGAACAGCGACCGCGTTGTCGCCATGAACGTCGCGCTTGGCAATGCCATGGATGATCCGCGCCAGGTGGCTCGTTTCATTGTGCAGCGCGTGCAGAACGAGCGCTGGGGACATTGTGTGATCGGCTGGCCCGAGCGTCTCTATGCGTGGATCAATGCGCTATTGCCAGCCATGACCGATGGTTCTTTACGTAAACAATTGCCGGTGATCCGCAAATTTGCGGAAGCCAATTCAAGAGGAGCGAATGTATGAAAAAGCTACTTAAGATCCAACGTATGGCGAGTGCGACAGTGGTGCTGGCGGGAATTCTTGCCGCAGGCACCATGCAGGCAGCGTACGCGGAAATGACACCCGAGGTTGAGGTGCTGCAACAGCGCTGGGCCGAGGTGAATTACATGACCCAGGGCGAGACCCAGGTAGAGGCTTTCAGCACCTTGATCGAGGAAGCCCGTCTGGTGACCGAAGTGCAGAAGGATAGCGCCGAGGCCTGGATCTGGAGTGGTATCATCAAGTCCAGCTACGCCGGTGCCAAGGGTGGGCTGGGCGCGCTTTCTTCGGCAAAGGCCGCCAAGGCAGACCTCGAAGCAGCGATGGAGTTGAATGCCGATGCAATGCAGGGCTCCGCTTATACCAGTCTTGGTGTACTCTACCTCAGCGTGCCCGGCTGGCCGGTGGGATTCGGCGATGAAGAGAAGGGCGAAGAGCTGTTGTTGAAGGGGCTGGAGATCGCCCCGGACGGTATCGATGCCAATTACTTCTATGCCGAGCACCTCTTCAAGACCGATAAATACGAAGATGCGCAGCGCTATTTGATGCGCGCTCTCAACGCCCCCTCCAGACCAGGTCGCGAACTGGCTGACCAGGGACGTCGGGGTGAGATCGAGCGCATGCTGCAGCAGATCGAAGACGCAAAGTAAGCGGCCATTGAGAGCGAATGGCCAATCGACATGAATGGCCATTCGCAGCCAATGGAGAGAGACATGCAGGTTCTGCTGGTGGAAGACAATCTGGCGCTGGCGCAGGCGATTGAGCGTGCGCTGCGCGGCGCTGGCTTCAGCGTCAATCACGTGGACCGGGGCGAGACTGCACTGGTCGCAATCCGCACGGCACATCCCGACATTCTGATTCTGGACCTCGGACTGCCCGGCATGGACGGGCTGCAGGTATTGCGCACCGCGCGCAATGAACACTTTACGAACCCCGTCCTCATTTTGACCGCCCGTGACAGCACCCGCGACAAAGTCTCCGGGCTGGACGCGGGCGCCGATGACTATCTCGCCAAACCCTTCGAAATCGCCGAGCTGCTCGCGCGCCTGCGGGCGCTGGAGCGCCGACTCGGCACCGTGAAAAGCAAGAACATCGTGATTGGTGATGTCGTTCTCGACACCCACAGTCTGGAAGTCACCCTGGCCGGCGAGAGCGTGGCCATGTCCCGCCGTGAATATATGCTGTTGAAATCGCTGATGGAGAGCGCCAACAAGGTGCAGACCCGCGAGATGCTCGACAGCAAACTCTACAGCTGGGGCGAGGAGGTCAGCAGCAACACGGTGGAGGTGCACATCCACAACCTGCGCAAGAAGCTGCCGGTCGGGTTTATCCAGACGGTGCGGGGCGTGGGCTACGTCATCAAGAAGCAAGCCGGGACAGACGGTAGCGCATGACTTCGATAAGACTCTTTCTGACGCTGACTCTCATCGCCATCATCGTGATGGTGAGTTTTCTGTCGTCGTTGCGCGGTTACCGCGAGAGTATGTTGGAAGCCGAGAGCCTGTTTGATCTGCAGTTGCTGGAGCATGTCAAGCTGCTGAGTCTGCTCAATCCCGAATTGAGCTCGGCGGGATACGCCAGAGTAGTCGAGGAATTGCTGTTGCCGCAGCAGAACGATCTTGCCCTGAGTGCAGAGATGCGAATTGCCTATCAGGTGTTCGATCCGAATGGTGCGTTGGTGCTGCGCTCCGTGCTGGCGCCCGTCACGCAGATGACGCCCTTCGAGGTTGGCTACCGGGATGTGAATTTCAATGGCTATCGCTGGCGCGTGCTGGCTATCCGCGACCCTGAGCGGCAACACTGGCTGATGGCGGCACAGCGTTATGATTTGCGTTACCAATTGGCAGAACGGGTGATTCTGGAGGCGGTGGTTCCGACCCTGCTGAGCATTCCGCTCGCGGCACTGCTGATCTGGTTCATCGTGGGTTATGGTCTGCGCCCAATCCGGGTGCTGGCGCGCGCTGTGCATTCGCGCGAGGCCTCGGACTTGAGCGGTGTGGAGCTGGAAGGTATTCCGAAAGAATTGACGCCCTTGACGCAGTCTACGAATGATCTGCTGCGTCGCCTGCAGTCTTCGTTCGGGAGGGAGAAGCGTTTCGCAGCGGACGCTGCCCACGAACTGCGGACGCCTATCAGCACTCTCAAGGTACAGATTCACAATCTGCAGGCAGAGCTTGCCGGGAATGCAACGAACGCCGAGGCCATTGCCACTGCGGCGGATCTGCATCAGGGTATCGATGCCATGGGGCACCTTGTCGAGCAGATACTGGTGCTCAATCGCACCGCGCCGGATCAGTACATGGTGCAGTTCTTGCCGGTGGACGTTTACGAACTGGTGCGCGATGTCGTCAGCGCCGAGTATGAACAGATACTGCAGCGCGATCAGAATTTTGAGCTGGAAGGCGCCAGTGCCGTTGTAAAGGGCGATGCCACGGCGCTGCGCTCACTGGTGGTCAATGTGTTGACGAATGCCTCCAAATACACGCCGCAGGGCGGAAGCATTCTCATGCGGGTGGAGCGCGTCGAACATGCGGGGAATGCCGAAGCCCAGGTGCAACTGCAGATCGACGATTCCGGGCCTGGCATTCCAGAAACTTATTACGAGCGGGTGTTTGACCGTTTCTATCGCCTCGATGGCGACCGGCATTCCTCTGGTGTTAGCGGCTCGGGGCTGGGTCTGGCGATTGTAAAACACATCGTGGAAATGCACGGCGCACAGATTGCGCTGTCGAGATCAGAGAGGCTGGGAGGGCTGTGTATCACCATAACCTTTCGCGCCTTCGACGTTGACGCCGACACTGGTAACCAATGACGTTTTGAAAACAGGCAGGCAACAAGACATGGCACCATCAAAACATATCCCGGGCAACTATGGTCGCAAACTCAAGTGGCGGATGCGGCACCTGACTGCCGCTGCATTGTGCTGCGTGGCGATGAGCGCGCAGGCGCAGACGCCGGTTTTCGAGATCGAGATCCGCGAGCACCTTTTCTATCCCTCGGAGTTGAAGATTCCTGCCGGACAGAAGGTGAAGCTGATCATTCACAACCGGGATGCGACTCCCGAAGAGTTTGAGAGCTACGAGCTGAACCGGGAGAAGGTCATCATTGGCAACACGCAGGGGATTGTCTTCATCGGTCCGCTCAAAGCGGGCGAGTATCCATTCTTTGGCGAATTCAATCCGAAAACGGCACAGGGGAAAGTCATCGTTGAGTAATTTTGAGCTGGTATTCAGAACGGTAAATCCGGGGAGACGTGTGGTATGACCAGTGCCGTGATCATCGTTCTGCGCGAAGTATTGGAGGCCGTGCTGATCATCTGCATGCTGCTGGCGTCCTCCCGCGCTCTGGGGCTGCGTTTCCGCTGGCTGCCGCCCGCGCTGCTTGCCGGGCTGGCAGGCGCCTTCATTTATGCCGTGTTTCTGGAAGATATCTCCCAGGCCTTCGAGGGATTCGGGCAGGAGATCGTCAACGCAGTGCTGCTGCTCCTGATCACGTTGCTGCTGCTGGCCCATAACATTCTGGCTATGCGCGAATTCAAGGCACCACAGATTGCACGTCTGCCGACGCTGTCGCTGTTGATTCTGTCAGCGACAATCGCCATGGCCATCGTCCGCGAGGGTTCGGAAATCTACTTGTATGTTTACTCTTACGGCGTGGTCGCCGGTGATATAACGTCGGTACTCTCCGGTGGTGCCATAGGCGCAGGCATTGGCTTCAGTCTCGGCACTTTCATTTACTTCGGTCTGCGAACTTTGTCGGCGCGGCACTGTCTGTTGTTCAGCTGCATCATGGCCCTGGTCATCGGTGCGGGGATGAGCTCGCAGGCGGCACTCTTTCTGGCGCAGGCGGACCTGCTGTCGGCCTCCGAACCCTTGTGGGACACCTCAGCTCTGATTGCAGAGTCATCGTTGCCGGGCGAGTTGCTGCAGGCCGTGATTGGTTACGAGGCCAGTCCGATTGCCACGCAGGTAGGTATGTTTGCAGGCGCCCTGATGCTTTCGGTCGCGGCCATGGGGATCGGAATTTTTTCAGTCAGAAACCTCGCCTCAAATCCCGAAGCAATACGGACACAACGGAGTAACGAATGATACGATCCTGCGGCATCTTGTGCGCGGCCGGTGGCCGGGTGTCTTTTCTTCTGGTGGGGATGCTGATAGGCATTCCGATTCATGCAGACAACCTGCTTCATCACAACGGAGTGGGGCGAGTTTACGATCCTTATGTGCAACCTTTGGAACGCGAGCTTGAGCTACGCACGTACTACCAGACCGACGATGATCCCATTGAGAGCGATATTCTGCGTCAACGAGTGGGCTTCGGAGCTGCCATCAATGAGCGTGTGTTTGCAGAGCTGTACCTGATCGGCATGAAACTGCCAGGGAGCGCCATGCGTCTGGAATCGTATGAGCTGGAGAGCAAGATACAACTGACGGAGCAGGGCGAGTATGCCGCCGACTGGGGGCTGCTGGTGGAGCTGGAGCGCCAGCGCAGTGAGAGCATCGCTGAATTGGCAACCACGCTGTTGGTCACCCGCCAGTGGGGCAACTGGGTGGGCACGGTGAATCTCGGTGTCGAATACGAGTACGGGTCCAATATCCGCAACGAGTTCGACACCTTCATGTCGGCGCAGTGGCGCTTGCGCTATCGTGAGAGTCTGGAACCAGGCATTGAAATTTATGCCGACGAGTTCACCCATGGCGTGGGCCCGGTGCTCACAGGACTGGTACGCGGCAGTGGAAATCAGAAATGGTACTGGGAGGCCGGCATCATATTGCCTGCCAACGACACGACCCCTGCTTACACCTACCGAGTGCTGCTGGAGTATGAATTTTAATGTGTTGTGGGAGTCTAATGTGCAGTCACGTTAAGCTCAGCTTAAGGTTGACTTAAGATTGGGTAATTAGGCTTAATCCCGAAGCTGCCAATCAATTATTCGGGATTCAGACCCTATGCCACTTTCAGTGCACATTCCAGCCCCACGACGCGCCGCAATTTTTACATGGGTTTCCGTGTTCCTCGGCAGCGTTCTGATGGCCTGGGTGCCAGATATCACGTTTGAGTCCGGGTTGTTCCTGCTTGGTGCTGCCGTGGTGCAGGCCACACTGCTGAGCTCTCCCGCACTGCTGTTGTTCCTCCTGTGGCACTGGCGTTCCCGTTCCGGCGCCAAATCACCCTGGCTCGCGGGTTCCGTCACTGTGGCCGCCGTGTTGCTCGTGCTGTTCCTGGTGGTGAATTACAAGCTGCGGGACATGTACGGCTTTTACTTCAATTTCTTCGTCCTGAATCTGCTGATGACACCCGGCGGTGTCGAAGCGATGGGCGTGTCCGCATCGACCAATGTTACGATTGCGATCGTGGTCGTGACCCTGGCCATTGCCGTGTGGCTGCTCCTGCGTTTCATTCCCTTCGAGCGGTTGTGGGCGCGTCGCTTGCGTGTCAGTTACCTGGCATCGGGTTTCATCGGCGTGTTCGTGGTGCAGGGAGGTTGGTATGCCTGGTCCGAGTTTCACTACGACAGGACCGTGCTGCAGATAGCCGACCGAATCATCTGGTACATGCCCGTGACTGCGCGCACTTTTTTCGAGGATATGGGTGCCACGATCGATCGTCCCGAGGGCGCGGATATGGACGTCGCCATCAGCGGCGGCAGCCTCAATTACCCTGAAGCCCCCGATGAGCCATTGACGACGCCCTACAACATCGTCTGGCTGGTGGCCGAATCCTGGCGTGCCGACATGCTCACGCCCGAGATCATGCCGCAGACCTGGGCCTTCGCGCAGAAGACCAAGCAATTCCGTGAGCATTACAGCGGCGGCAATGGCACACGCATGGGCATGTTCTCGCAATTTTATGGCCTCTATGGCAGTTACTGGTTCGACTTTCTCAATTCGGGACGTCAGCCCCTGTTGATGGAAGTTCTGCAGAAGAACGACTACGACATGATGGCCTACACCAGTTCGCGCTTCTCCTATCCGGAGTTCGACAAGACCGTGTTCGCCGGGCTCCCTGCCGCGCAGTTGCAATCTTATACCGAGGGGGCAGGCTGGGAGCGAGATCGTAAAAACGTCGCAGACCTGCTTGGCTATATCGAGAAGGCGGAAGACCCATTCTTCGGTTTCATGTTCTTCGAGTCCGCCCATGCCAATTACTATTTTCCCGAAGAGTCAGTCATCGCGCCGGATTACATCGAGGATTTCAATTATCTGACGCTCGATATCGAGAAAGAGATCGAGCGTATTCGCGCTCGCTACATCAACGCCAATCATCACCTCGACAGTCAGCTGGGGCGTGTGTTCGCGGCGCTGGAAGAGCAGGGCAAGCTCGACAACACCATCGTGATTGTCACCGGGGATCATGGTGAAGAATTCATGGAAAATGGGCGCTGGGGGCACAACTCGACTTTCAGTCAGGAACAGATCCGTGTACCTTTCCTACTCTACGTTCCAGGGCAGGCGCCGACGCAGTTCGACGTCATGACCAGTCATCACGATGTGCCCGCTACGGTGCTCGCTGCACTGGGAATGGACATCGATCCGGCAACCTACAGTTATGGGCACGACCTGCTTGCGGCTGACTACCATCGCGATTACACCGTTGCCAGTGATTGGCACGGCAACACGCTGATAACGCCGGACGTAAAGATGGTCTTCAGCAAGAAGGGCGCGTTCTACGATGATGTTGCCACCACGCTGGAGGACGACCCGATCGATCTTGCCGCCACAAAGGCTCCCTACCGGGACGCGCTGGGGCTGTTTACCCGGGAATTATCGCGGTTCTATCAGTGAGTCGCTGACAACGAGAGCCGTGCTGGCAGAGAGCTTCTCTGAGGGCAAATGATTACAGCTACCGCTAGTTCTAACGTGTTCCCCTCTGCTCGAACAGCGGAGGCTGCTGATGCTGCTGACGATTGTGCTGAGAGTCTGCTCGCTACGGCAGGTTACTGCGATTTCGAAGACTACTGGCGCTCGCCCAGCGAGTTCGTCGAACCGATGAACGTGCGCCGCAATGGCTGGAGTGCGGTTTCCCTTCTGAGTGTGCCCGATGCGCAGGGGCGCGAGAGTCGCTTTTACCTCAAGCGTCAGGAAAACCAGCTGCGTTATTCCTGGCGCCATCCAATTGGGGCGCTGACCTATCAATACGAGGTCGAAGCGTTTCAGAAGGCCGACTGCTTCAAATTGCCGACCGCAGAACTGATTACCTATGGTTTTCGCAGAAATGGTGCGACACGGCGCGGTATCGTCGTGACCCGTGAAATAGCGCTGCCGGCCCTGTCTGATTTTCAAAACGTCGCCACCGACTGGCCTGCGCTGCTGCCCGCGTTGCGCAATGCCGGCCGAGAGCTGTTGCGCCTGCACCTGTGTGACTGGCAGCATGGCGCCCTGTATCCTTCTCATATTTTTATTGATCCTTCGAACGGTCGAATTCGTCTGATTGACTTCGAAAGAGCGCGTCGCGCGTGTGCCTGTAAAGCGGCGGAAGCCGATCTGCTGCAATTTCTCAAGCGCGCAGACTGGATACCCGATGTCGCACTCGCGGCTCTCCTCGAAGCCTATCGCCTGCGCATGCCCGGTCTGTTGCATCGACTCGGCGAGCGCTTTCCCCATCGTAGTCTCCTGTTGCAGGAGCCGTCCCAAATAAAAAAAAACAGTGAGCGAGAAAACAATGAGTGACCAGATCAGCTATGCGCGTGTGAAATCAGATGTGGAATCGGCCGATTCGTACAGCAAACGCAATCAGAGCAAGCACGAGCAGGAAATGCAGATGATCGCGAATGCCATGGCGCTGACCAAGGGTATCCGTACGGTGCTGGATGCTCCTTGCGGCGTTGGCCGAGCCACGATCTGGATGGCGCAGCAGGGTTTTCAGGTCACGGGTATCGATCTGGGCGAGGCCGCATTGGCGCTGGCTGCCCGTCTGCTGGAAGATCTGGGGCTGCAGGCGACGCTGGCCAGTCACGACATTTTCGCGCTGCCCTATGCCGACAAAGCCTTCGACGCCACACTGTGCTTCCGGCTGTTGCACCACTTCGAGAGTCCGGAATTGCGTACTCGTCTGATTCGCGAAGTGTGTCGGGTCAGTGGCAAATATGTCCTGATGTCGCGAATTTCTCCGCTCTCGGTCACCTCGTTGCGCCGCCGCGTGCGGTTGCTGTTGACTGGTAAACCCATCAAGCAATACCCGGTGTCGGCCTCTCAAATGCATGCGGAATTCGCTGCTGCAGGCTTCGTTCCGGTCGGTTCCACAGGGCGTTTTGCCCTTTTCCACTCGCTGCAACTGCAGGTGTACAGCCGGAAGTGAGGTCTGTATACTCGCGTTTTTGTTGATACGTGGAAATCTTATGTTACGCATTGCTGAAGAAGCTTTGACATTCGATGACGTTCTGCTTGTCCCTGCGCACTCGACCGTGCTTCCCAAGATGGTCAGCTTGAAAACCCAGCTGACCTCGTCTATCTCCTTGAATATCCCAATGATTTCTGCCGCGATGGACACGGTCACCGAGTCTCGTCTCGCGATCGCCATGGCGCAGGAAGGCGGTCTTGGGGTCATTCACAAGAGCATGAGCATCGAGCAACAGGCCCGCGAAGTCCGGATAGTCAAGAAGTACGAAAGTGGCGTTGTCAAAGACCCCATCACCATCGCGCCCACCGCCAACATCCGCGACCTGATCGCCCTCATGCGGGAGAACGACATCTCCGGTATGCCAGTGGTGGAAGGCAGCAATCTGGTGGGCATCGTCACCAGCCGTGACGTGCGCTTCGAGACCAATTATGAAGCCGCCGTGTCCACGATCATGACCCCGAAGAGTCGGCTGGTCACGGTCAAAGAAAACGCCAGTAATCAGGAAGTGAAAGAGTTGCTGCACACGCACCGGATCGAGAAGATCCTGGTGGTCAACGACAAATACGAACTGCGTGGCCTGATTACCCTTAAAGACATTCGCAAGTCGGAAGACTATCCGAATGCCTGCAAAGATCAGTTCGGGCGCTTGCGCGTCGCCGCAGCCGTTGGCACCGGTGCCGACACTGCGGCCCGCGTTGCCGCGATCGTAGAGGCTGGCGTTGACGTGATCATCGTCGATACCGCCCACGGGCATTCGCAGGGCGTGATTGATCAGGTGCGCCGCATCAAGAAAGACTATCCGCATATCCCCGTGATCGGTGGCAACATCGCCACGGCCGCTGCAGCGAAAGATCTCGCCGGTGCTGGCGCCGATGCCGTCAAAGTCGGCATCGGCCCTGGCTCCATCTGCACCACCCGCATCGTCACCGGTGTCGGCGTGCCGCAGATGACGGCAGTTGCCAACGTTGCCGAGGCCCTCAAGGGCACCAATGTATCGGTGATCTCCGACGGCGGCATCCGCTTCTCCGGCGACATCGCCAAGGTAATTGCGGCCGGCGCTCACGTCGTCATGATCGGCAGTCTGCTGGCGGGCACTGAAGAGGCACCCGGCGAAGTCGAACTTTTCCAGGGCCGCAGCTACAAGGCCTACCGAGGCATGGGTTCACTGGGGGCCATGGCGCACAGTCAGGGTTCCAGCGATCGCTACTTCCAGGACATCGTTTCCGGCACTGAAAAACTCGTGCCTGAAGGCATCGAAGGCAGGGTTCCGTACAAGGGCCCGATGCATGCCATCGTGCACCAGATGATGGGTGGCCTGCGCTCCAGCATGGGCTACACCGGTTGTGAGGACATCCCGCAGATGCGCACCAAACCCGTGTTCGTGAAGATCACCTCCTCCGGGATGAGTGAGAGCCATGTGCACGACGTCAGCATCACCAAGGAAGCCCCGAACTACCGCATGAGCTGATTGCTCGTGCGGTCAGTTTTTCCATCCAGAATCGCATCGCGACCACCATCAAGAAAGCAGAGCATGAGCAGCAAAAACATCCACAGTCAGAAAATACTCATTCTGGATTTCGGTTCCCAATACACCCAGCTGATCGCACGCCGCGTGCGCGAGCTGGGAGTTTATTGCGAGATATGGGCATGGGACAACGCCAGCCCCGACGACATCAAAGCCTTCGGCGCCCGCGGCATCATCCTCTCCGGCTCACCGGAAAGCACAACCGTCGCCGACTTTCCTCGCGCACCAGCCTTCCTGTTCGAAGGCGACCTGCCACTGCTGGGCATCTGCTACGGCATGCAGACCATGGCCATGCAGATGGGTGGCCATGTGGAAGCCTCGGACAAATCCGAGTTCGGCTATGCCGAAGTGACGTTGCCCAATCCTTGCCCACTTTTCGATGGCATCGAAGACCGCATCAACGACAGCGGCACCCCGATCCTCGACGTGTGGATGAGCCACGGCGACAAGGTCGTCAAGCTGCCACCGGACTTCATTATCACCGCAGCCACCGAGACCGCGCCCATCGCCGCGATGTCCCACGTCAGCAAACCTTTCTTCGGCATCCAGTTCCATCCGGAAGTTACGCACACCTCCCAGGGCTTACGCATTCTTGAACGCTTCGTGCGCAATATCTGCGACTGCGAAGCACTCTGGACATCAGCCAACATCATCGAAGACGCCATCGCCCGCGTGCGCGCACAAGTGGGCAGCGATCACGTCCTGCTCGGTCTTTCCGGCGGCGTCGATTCCTCCGTCGTCGCAGCACTGCTGCACAAAGCCATCGGCGATCAACTCACCTGCGTGTTCGTCGACAATGGGCTGCTGCGCCTGAACGAAGGCGACCAGGTCATGGCCACGTTCGCGAAGAACATGGGTGTGAAAGTGATCCGTGCCGATGCCGAAGCGAAATTCCTCGGCGCGCTGGCCGGCGTCAGTGATCCCGAATTGAAACGCAAGGCCATCGGCAACACCTTCATCCAGGTGTTCGATGAAGAAGCCTCAAAAATTCATAACGTGAAGTGGCTGGCGCAAGGCACCATTTACCCGGATGTGATCGAGTCTGCTGGATCAAAAACCGGCAAGGCCCACGTCATCAAATCCCACCACAACGTCGGCGGCCTGCCCGAAGACATGAAACTGGGCCTCGTGGAACCTCTGCGCGAATTGTTCAAGGACGAGGTGCGCAAGATCGGGCTGGAGCTTGGGTTGCCCTACGACATGGTCTATCGGCATCCGTTCCCTGGGCCTGGATTGGGCGTGCGGATACTTGGGGAAGTGAAGAAGGAATATTGTGATGTGTTGCGACGGGCTGATGCGATCTTCATGGAAGAACTGCATCGGTCAGGGTGGTATCACAAGACCAGTCAGGCGTTTGCGGTGTTTCTGCCGGTGAAATCTGTGGGCGTGGTGGGGGATGCGCGACGGTATTCTTGGGTGATTTCGTTGCGGGCTGTGGAGACGATTGATTTCATGACGGCTCGGTGGGCGCATCTTCCATACGAACTGTTGGAGACTGTTAGTAATCGGATTATTAATGAGATTGCTGAGGTTTCGCGGGTGGCTTATGACGTTTCTAGTAAGCCGCCGGCTACGATTGAATGGGAGTAGAGGCAGCAAGGTAAGCTCATACTTGGGATGCGAAAGGTGCGAAAGTTAAACAAGCGTAACAGAGGAAATACCGAACACGCGTTGCGCCGCGATCTTCTTTATACCTTATAGAGCGAACGGGAATACTTCAAGCGGTCCAACTTTTCTTGAAAAGGAGCCGGATTGAGCTGAATGGTAAGATTCTGGAGGGTACGGGCTAACCCAGAATCACATCTCTCAATAATCGAATTTAGCGTTCTGAGTTTGCAGCTTTTTTGGGGAGTCCGCGCCATAATTTCTATAGCTACTCTACCGAATACATCAATGCATATTGTATCGTCCATAATTAAATCGAGTATAACGTAGGACAGAACTCTAACCAGCTCATCAGGGGAAACTCCATACTCCTCTGATAAAGTGACAGGCAAGTTAAAATGATCTAATAATTCAGGTCTAAAATCACTTATCAACCCATCCCCGAACAGAGCTTTTTTAATATCTTCTGGAGAGATCGAAAGAAATCTCAATCTGTAGTTTGATAAAAATCCGAAATACTCCAAGTACTTTAAGAAATTAATTCTTCCAAGTTCGTACATAGCTCGAATGAGAGCTAGAGAGGAAATGTGATCCAGCTTCTCATACCCAAGTACAAGTTCAGAAGCTCGTAAATAGTGGGAATCATCTGTGATCAATTGGAAATGATGCTTCCTAGCTAAAATCGAGGCATCAACTAACTCTGAAGGCAATAGGCTCTCAATCATATCTTTTGACTTGTTTGCATCCGATATCTGGGCAATGCGTCCATTTTCTTCCTCACAATTCTTGATTGCCTCTAATAGGGATTGATGAACAGTTAGGTTTCGCGCTTTGTCGTGTTCTGAATATACTATCTTCCCTTGTCTTACAGACAAGGAGCCTTTCGAACTATCGGCAGATGAAAACTTATGAGCCAGCCCCGTCAGAAGTCTAACCACGGATCTCGGAACTTTAAGGTTTGGAAGTTCCGAAAGTACTCGACAAAAAATCGAAAACTCTGACAAAAATACAGCCGAGGTTCCATCAAGATACGCATCCGATTTGGTTGTTAAGAGTTTCTTCGCGCGAGCAACTTGATCACCGAAATCTCTAACAGTGCCATCCGAAAAATTAATATATCCCGCACTCTCTCCGATAATTCTTCCAAGGGCATTGTTAAAGCCTCCTTCTGCTTTCGCAAGAAAGGCAAAAGGCAGTGCTTGTTCCCTATAGATATCAAAAACAGAGTTATCTGGGTCAGTTATCGATTTTAGTGTCCTTGTCAAGTGCTCTGAATCGATCTTTCCGTCTATTTCCTTTATCGAAAAAAGACGAACGCCGGGTATCAAATCTTTCTGAGAAAGCTTTTGAAAGGCATTCCTGATTTTCTGAAAAATGTAACCTTCTCGAGTAAGTATGCTAGAAACTACATCGTGTGAAGAGGTTCTCTCAAACTCAGATACGAATCTAATTGGGTCCTCAAGTTTCTTATGACGGAATTCTTCGTACAGGTGGGATTCAGATTTAATATGAATCGCATCGAGCGAATTTTCTCCTCCAACCCTGTACCATTGGTCTTCGCCTTT
This sequence comes from Gammaproteobacteria bacterium, assembly GCA_030654835.1. GTDB lineage: Bacteria > Pseudomonadota > Gammaproteobacteria > Pseudomonadales > Pseudohongiellaceae > UBA5078. The sequence continues at coordinate 55,799 of JAURWS010000055.1, forward strand.
GAGTTGTACATATGAACCATCGGTCACAACTGGCAATTTTAAGTCGTCACTATTTACGTGTTCACCTATTCTGATGCAAACCGAAAAGAATAGCCTCGCATACTCACTCTGATTCAGGCCATTTTTACTTTCAATCGCAGAAACAATAGACTCTAAAGCCTTCCCGAATTCTCCTCTTGCCATATATACTTCTGGGACAAATGAAATGCTTGAAGTGAAATTGGATAACTTACTGTCATGCATGGTCACTAGCGTCATTGCTTCGTCTAAATATTTTGGATCCGATTTGCTACGTTCGAAGCAAGCCATCAAGATGTTGTTGTAGACGCTTTTTCTATTTTTAATGTTCAATAGTTCGTCATTACTTTTTAATAAAAGTAACTTCTTTCCAGCTGAAATTGCTCTTGTAAAATCCCCGGATGCAAGAAGTGCTTTCAGTTGAATTAGTAAGTATCGGATCGGTAAGTCGCTACCTTTAAACTCCTCTAATCTATCAATAAATTGGAGTTCAGAATCCCAAGCCCCGGCCTTACTGGCAACTTCTAGAAATTGATCAATTTCGTAGATTCCGACAATTGAAGGATCGATTTCTTTTGCTATATCAAAAGCAGTAGAATAATCTTTTGATTCACAAAGAATGTGGAAGCGAACTCTCTTCTTTGTTACTTCGTCAATATTAAGATGGGGGCTTCACCGTTTGAAGTGGGTAGATTACCCTTATCCCCATGAGAGACACAGACCTTTACGCACAGATTTTAGGATTGCAGACGCCTTGGCATGTCAGTGGTGTGCTGCTTAACAGAGCAGATTCGAATGTTACCGTGCAGGTGGCAGCACAGAGCGCTCAGTGGTGTTGTCCGCGCTGCAATAAGCCCAGCCCGAGGTATGACAAACGGATTTGCCGTTGGCGTCACCTGGACACCATGCAGTACCACACGATACTGGAGGCCGAGGTGCCACGAGTGAAGTGTGATGAGCACGGAGTTTTGTTGGTGGAAGTTCCATGGGCCGAACCCGGTTCTGGCTACACGGCCATGTTTGAGTCCGTGGTGATTGACTGGTTGCTCAGAACGGATTCGCAGTCGGTGGCGCATATGTTGGACCTGTCCTGGGGGGTAGTGGATCGGATCATGCAGCGTGCTGTCGCACGAGGTCTTGGCAGGCGAGAGGAGTTATACCCGGTGCACCTGAGTGTCGATGAGACCTCTTTCCAGAAGCGTCATGAGTACGTCACGGTGGTCACTGATCAGGACAGCAGCCGAGTGTTGTATGTTGCGGATGATCGCACGACGCAAAGCCTTGATGGGTTTTACAAAACGCTGAGCGCGCAGCAGCGTGAAGGCATTCGCTCGGTCGCGATGGATATGTGGCCCGCGTTTATCCGCGCCACTCTGGATGCAGTGCCCGATGCGCAGCACAAGATTTCATTCGACAAGTTTCACGTTGCCAAGTATCTGGGGGATGCGCTGGATAAAGTGCGACGTGAGGAACATAGAACACTGCAGCGCAATGGTGACACGCGTTTGAATAGAACCCGCTATCAGTGGCTCACCAATCCGAACAATATGAGTCGGGAGCAGAAACAACATTTCACTCATTTGCGCGAAAGTACATTACGAACAGCGCGGGCCTGGGCGATGCGGCAGGAGGCAATGAGTTTGTGGGATTACAAGTCTCGCAGTTGGGCACAAAAGGGCTGGTCGAGTTGGTTGGGATGGGTGCAGCGTTGTCGCTTGGAGCCGATGAAGAAAGTTGGGCAGACGATCAAGCGGCATCTGTGGGGAATCTTGAACGCAGTGGTGTTAAAGAGTCACAACGGGCATTCGGAAAGTATGAACAGTCGCATTCAGCGCATCAAACGAAAGGCGTGTGGATTTCGCAACAGAGAGCGTTTTCGCAATGCCATTTACTTTCACTGCGGTGGGCTGGATTTGTATCCGAAGGCGATTAGCGCGTGAGGTTACCCACCTGAAACGGTGAAGCCCCCTTTTAATAGAATGCTCACACCCAAAAATTTGTCATTAAAGACAAAGTTGAATTCTTTGATTTGCGTTACGTGATTCCACTTTTTATGCAGTTTCAAGAAGTCATCTCTCATTTTTTCTGATGCTTCTTTATCTCTAGATTCAGGGTTTAATGGGGAATAGACTTGATAATAAATTCCATTCTCTTTTCTATACCCATCGTTGCCGCCGTCACCTCTGTTCCCATATGTGCGTATTCTTTCAAAATCTTCATACTTCCTTTCTAGAATGCTTTCAAAGAATGGCTGGAACTGCGCGGTAGATAAGGTGAATATTTTGACTGAAAATTGAAGCTCCAGGTAATGACTTAGTTCTGGTTTCATGCTGGTTCACCGCTTAATAGCATAGATCACGCGTCCGCCGAACAATGCTTAGAAGGAATTGACTTCAAGTAGTCTCGAAGTTGAAGATAATGCCACGCAGTTAGACGGATTGAAAACAGGTTTATCCCTGCGGAATTCTGACGAATGTGTCGAGAAACTATGCTGTGGGCTGCAGGGAACCCGGGTCGGAGAGAGCGCCGACGTTGCTTGCGATGACAAACAGGAATTCATTTTCTGGATACTTCATCCGTCGCGCCGCCCTGTATCATCAACCGATCAAAATCACTTTCATACAACCGATCCTGAACGACTCTATATTTCTCAAATTCGCTGAGCGCATGTGCCCTGGCAATTTCCGCAGTGACCTTCCCAGCGTCCTGCAGGATCTCGCGATCGGTCGCTTCGATAAAGCGGTTAAGGCGGGTTTCCCAGTCCTGCATGGTCATCGGGATTTTGCGAAGAGCCATGCTTTCAGCCACATCCAGGTAGGCTGACACCAATCGCTCCAGTTGTGCCACCTCATCTTTAGTCAGATAGTTTTTGGCAACGACGACATCGAACTTCTGGATCTTGCCGCTGGGGGCATCCGTCCAGGTGGTCAGGCCCATATTCTTGCTGTCGGCATCAGCCCGGTTGTAAATCACTTCAGCGGCCGTCTGGCCATGGATGGCCCAGTGCAGTTTGTTCTGTACGCTGGCGAAGAAGCGCAGGGTTGCCTGGGCGGTGACATCGTAGTCGAGCGAGGTGGCGTATATGTCGGTAATCTTCTGGTAGAACTTGCGCTCAGACATCCGGATTTCCCGAATGCGCTGCAGCTGCTCTTCAAAGTAATGATCACTGAGGATGGACCCGCCGCTTTTCAGGCGTTCATCATCCATGGTGTAACCCTTGATGGTGAACTCCTCAATGATCGTAGTGGCCCACTTGCGGAACTGCACAGCACGCTCGGAGTTGACCTTGTAGCCGACGGCGATGATGGCGGACAAGTTGTAGTGCTTGGTGTTGTAGCTCTTGCCGTCGGTGGCAGTTATCCGAAAATTTCGGATAACTGAATTTTCCTGTAACTCGCTATCAGTAAAGACTTTTATCAGATGGTAATTGACGGTTCTCACGTCCACATCGTAGAGCAGCGCCATCATCTTCTGGGTAATCCAGATGTTTTCGTCGGCATACACCGCTTCCACTCCACCTTCACCGCTGGCGGCGATGAAGGTCAGGTATTCGGCTGCCGACGAACGGGTGATGGAGATGTCCTTGTTCTTGCTCATGTCTTTGTTTCCTGCAGGGCGGTATGTGCTCCGGCCCTTACTGTGTCCATTTGATCAGTCTACTTTACGAGGACGACTCAGATCGAGATTCGCACCCACCATTGGTGAACGACGCAGTGCCGCAAGGATGCCGCCTTTCTGTGGAGGTTCGCCTGCGACCACCTCATGGGGCTTGGCGGTCATATCCAAGCCCAGCGCTTGCATCACGGCGAGCGTAGTCTTGAGCGTCGGGTTACCCTGTTCACTGAACGACCGGTAAAGCTGCTCACGTGAAAGCCCGGTTTTTTGAGATATCTCCGTCATCCCTGTCGCGCGCGCAACCACACCAAGTGCCTTGGCAATATAATCTGCATCGCCAGTTTCAAAAGCATCCGCCATGAAGAAGGCGATTTCCTCTTGATCCACCAGCACGGTGGCAGGATCGTAGGTTGTCAGTGGTTTAGTCATCTTTGGATTTCCCAATTATCGAAAGCTTCCGCCTGTTTGAATTTGATCATATGACTTCCGGAATTTACAAACTACATTCATGCGGTCACTCAACGTTCAGTCTAGTCTACCCATCCAACACCGCCCTCGTATGATGAGCAAATCAGATAGCTTTGGCTGTCATGGACGACACACCTTACTCTTGCTTGATTCTATACGCGACCAGCGTAGACTTTCGACCGTTCTATGACAAAGACGAAGCGTTGGATTTGAGTACAGAGGAAAAGCGGCTGCTCAAGCAGGCTATCCAGCAAGAGCTAACCGCTCGGAGACAAAAGCAATGACCAGGAAACGCCAATTGTTCGCTGAATTGATGGAAGGGGTGGATGCCATGGGTTTACAGCGTGAGAGCAAGATCACGCTGCGCACCCATGAGATTGAAGAGTTGCCCCCGCTTGAGATCGACCCCGCTGCCATTCGGGAGATGCGCGAGAGACTGCATGTGTCCCGGGCGGTGTTCGCTCGCCATCTGCGCGTATCGACCCGCACTCTTGAAAACTGGGAGCAAGGCCGCTCCAAACCCAATGCCCAGGCGGCAGCGCTGATTCTGATGGTTGATAAATATCCCGATACGCTCGATAAGCTGCACTCGTTGAGCAATGCTGCTGCATAACTGAGAGATTTGTGCAACAGGCTGTTGCTGCCATCGAAAGCAGCTGGGAGGTTTTGAATCATGGCAGTCTTGACCGTACGGAATATCCCCGATGAAGTGCATCGCGCTTTGCGCGTGCGGGCTGCGCTGCATGGACGCAGCACGGAAGAGGAGGTGCGGGAGATTCTGGCGGCTGCGGTGAAGCCGGAGGAGCGCGTGCTTGTCGGGGAAGCTCTGGCCGACATCGGTCGCAAGATCGGTCTGATCAATGAGGATTTCGCTGTCCTCGAGAGTGTGCACGACAAGACTCCAGCCAGACCGTTGAACTTTGACTGAGTGATCATCCTGAATGCCCCTGTATTTCTCGGACTCGCTGCGTGTATGTAGCGCACTGCCAAATTTGAATTGCTCCTGCTATACAAATCATGTAGAAGTATCCGCTCAATAAGCGGATTTTCCAACATGATTAACGATCAGCGATCTACACTATCAAACTACATCAACCACCTGCTTTCGCTAGGAAGGGTAGTTTTCACCGCCCCCGAAGCGGAGCAGTCGCTTGGTATTGACCACGGCGCCTTCCTCGACGCAGCCGAACGCCTTCAGCACCGCAAAGCCCTGCTGACCCCGCGACAAGGCTTCTATGTGATCGTCCCTCCCCAATACGCCTCATGGGGAGCACCGCCGCCGACCTGGTATATCGACGCGCTGATGCGCGATTCGGGGCAGGCCTATTACGTGGGTCTTCTCAAGGCGGCGGAACTGCATGGAGCAACCCATCAGGCCGTCATGGAATTTCAGATCATCTCGGACAAGCGTTTTCCCAGGATTCTTGCCGGGCGCAATTTGATTGCATTCTATTACCGCAAAGAGATGGCGGCAGTGGTGGCAGCGATCGAAGAACGCAAAACGGATACCGGCATGATGAAAGTCTCGTCAGCCGCGCTCACTGCATTTGACTTGTTGCGCTATCCGCAGGCTTCCGGCGGTATCGATAACATCGCGACTGTTCTTTCTGATCTGGGGGGAGCCATTGATTCCGGGCAGCTTCAGGATTTGTCTACCATAATGGAAAGACCGGTTACTCAGCGTCTTGGCTATATGCTGGATCGACTCGGACATGAACAGGTCGCCGAATCAATGCACGCCTCTCTGCAGGCAGGGGGAACTCCGCGCTGGACGGAGTTGGATCGCAAGGAAGCGAGTGACCCGGATTTTGCAACGGAACCCCTGGAGCGCAATGCGCGCTGGGGAGTCATCGTGCGACGGATACCGGAGGTGGATGAATGAGAGGGATTACCAAACCCAGCAAATGAATACTTGAAGTTATCAAATGAAATGATTCTCAAACCAAAGTCCCGCTCTGGGGCAAGGATTACGGTAGAGACTAGACTCCTTCCGGTTGCCAACTCCTTGAAAACTCATGGTCGGAAATTTTGTGTATGTAAAGTTATAGTAGCCAAACTACGATTAAAGCAATAATTTAAAGTTGACTGAGATTTGAAAAAGATGTATCAATCGCAGTATGACTACGACTGACTCAAACAAGCTAAAAACCCTGTATGCCAATCTGACCTCAGGCACTCCGCTGACTTCGGCCGACCTGGCAGCACTGGGCATCTCCGCAGACCTGGCCGTTCACTACGTCCGCGCCGGTTGGCTGACGCGCCTGGCACGCGGAGTCTTCTGCCGCCCTCAAGATTCGCTGGCACTTCACCCAAGTTTGGTTTTCCTGCAGCGTCGGCTTGAAGGTCTGCACGTTGGCGGCAAGTCTGCATTCGACTGGTACGGCGTGCGCCAATACGCATCTCAGCAGCCGCTGCTACACTTGTATGGGTGGGATGCGGGGCGTCTGCCGGATTGGTTCGTCGAACGCTTCCCCGCGGATTATCACCGCAACCGTCTGTTCAAGGAGGAACCCGACGCCATGCTGCATGTCAGTCCATTCGAGAATGTCAGGAACGCGCCCCGGGTGTCAGAACCCGAGCGTGCGCTATTGGAGCTGCTGAGTGACGTTGGTGTGCGGCAGCCTCTGCAGGAGGCTCGCGAACTGGTCGAGAGTTCGTACAGTCTGCGCGCGGATGTGTTGAGCGAACTGCTGCATCTTTGTACGAGCGTCAAGACAGTACGCCTGTGTCTGCAACTCGGCCTTGAAGGCTCGTTACCTTGGGCCGCCAAACTTGATCCAGCCACATTGCCGACGGGCGGCGACAAGCCCTGGGTCTCGAAATCAGCCGATGGTCTGTTGGTACTCAAACCATGAATCAGATCTACCTCGATACTGCGCGTCTGCTGACGCAGGTTGCACCGCTTGTGTTCGCGGACGACACTTTCGCGCTCAAGGGTGGGACTGCCATCAACCTTTTCATCCGCGATATGCCACGGCTGTCGGTGGATCTCGATCTGGTGTTTCCGGATCACACTCTGTCGCGTGAAGACGCACTGGCGCGCATCAACGATGCAATCCGACAAGCCGCCGAGCGCCTGAACAAGCGTGGGTTCCAGACACACATCCCGCCAGCGGATGCTGGAGAAACCAAGTTGCTGGTACGGCGTGATCGTATCCAAGTAAAGATCGAAGCCAACTTCGTGATGCGCGGGACGGTGCGGCCGGTGCGCCGTGCTTCGCTCACACTTGCGGCTCGTGGCATGCTGATGGCCGACCTGGAGATTCCAGTGGTGTCATTGGAGGATGTCTATGGTGGCAAGCTTTGTGCCGCGATGGATCGCCAACATCCTCGAGACCTCTTCGACATGATGCTGCTCTTTGCGCACGAGGGAATCACGCCTGGAATCCGCCGCGCCTTCGTTGTGTATCTTGCCAGTGGCAATCGTCCGATCCACGAAGTGCTCTTTCCGCAACTGCGCGACGTACGCTACGACTTTGAACACAACTTTCAGGGCATGACTACTGAACCGGTGTCGCTGAATGACTTGCTCGCGGCCCGGGATCGGATGGTGCGCGAAATTCATCAAGGTCTGGATGACAACGAACGGCGCTTCCTGCTTTCGCTGGTCAGCGGGTCGCCTGAATGGCCGTTGCTTGGAATTGATCATCTTGAACATCTGCCGGGGATTCGTTGGAAGCTGCACAACCTTTTGGAGTTGCAGAAGAGCAATCCGAGGAAGTTTGCCGAACAGGAAGATATGTTGGCCGGACGTCTGGGCGGATTCTGATTCGTGCTTCTTCGACCTTTGAACGACGATGCGCAGCGCATAGCCAGACTTTGTACCGCGGTGTAAACCAATACCGAAGTGCTGCGTTATACGGAACACGCCAGACCGAATCACGGTCGGCAGAAACGTGTCCAGGAGAACGCAAACCATGAAAGCATTGCTTGTTGTCATCCCCCTGATAGTTCTGACCGCCTGCGCTGGCGCCCAGCGTCGCCCGATTGTGGACATGCAGGGCGTCAATGTCGCTCAGTACAACCAGGATCTGGCCGAGTGCCAAGGCTACGCCGATGAGGTCGAAGCTGGTCGACAGGTGGCGGGAGGCGCTGTGGCGGGAGCAGTGGTTGGCGCCGCAATCGGTGCCGCTGTCGGGAATAGCGATACTGCACAGCGTGCTGCAGGTGCTGGTGCGGTAGGTGGCGGCGCTCGCGGTGCTGCCAGTGCAGTACGCGAGCGCAATCAGGTGCTGAGCAATTGTCTGCGCGGTCGGGGTTATCGCGTGTTGAACTGAGCGCTACGCGTCAACAACCTTGCAAATCCGGAATGTGATTCCTGAAATGCAAGGTATGTCAGGCCTCCACCGCCTGATGCTCAAGCGCCCCATGCGCCCGACGCCCCACCATCCTCCCCAGCAATCGCTCAAAACCATCCACATACGTAAACACAATCGGCACCACAAGCAGACTGAGCATCGTGGACGTGATCAGCCCTCCAATAACCCCGATGGCCATCGGCTGCCGGAAGCTGGCATCCGCACCCAGACCCATCGCGATCGGCGCCATGCCGGCGATCATCGCGAGTGTCGTCATCACGATCGGCCTGGCCCGTTTGTGGCAGGCGTCGACTATCGCGTCGTATATCGACAACCCATCTTTCTCCCGTCCCATGATCGCGTAGTCCACGAGCAGGATCGAGTTCTTGGTCACGATGCCCATCAGCATGATCAGTCCGATCATTGCTGGAACGCTGAGTTCGCTACCCGCAATCAACAGTGCCAGAAAGGCGCCGCCGATGGACAGCGGTATGGCGGAAAGAATGGTGACAGGCTGGAGGAAATCCCTGAACAACAGGACCAGCACGCAGTAGACGCAGAGCACGCCAACCACCAGTGCCATCGCGAATCCCGACATCAGGTCGCCGACGATTTCGGCATCGCCCCCCTGGATCACCTGCACATTGGAGGGCAATGTTCTCATCGCCTCCATATTGTCGGCGGCAGCCTGAGCGGCGCCTATTGTTATGCCACCCAGGTCGGCCGACACCGTCACGTTGCGGAGCCGATCGTAACGATCAAGCTGGAGGGGGCCGCTTTCGACGGACAGTGTCGCAATGCTGGACAACGGGACCAGACCGTCACGCCCCTGCACGCGCAGGTTGGCAATGGTATCGATGTCCTGTCGCGCCGCGTCGGAAACACGGGTGCGGATGTAGACCTGGCGATTGTCCAGGTTGAGACGTGCCACCTGGGGATCGAAGTCGCCACTCGTCGCCATCCGGATGGCCTCGCCAATCGCCGCTGTCGTGACGCCTTGCTCGGCGGCGCGTTCCAGATCTGGCCGAATGACGATTTCGGGGCGCTCCAGGCTGGCGGTGGAGGTGATGTTCGACAAACCATCGATTTCCCGCAACTGTCGTTCTACGGCCTGGGCACTCGCAGTCAATGCGGCGGCATTGTCGCTGGCGAGGATGATCTGCAGCCGCTCGCTCGGGCCGCCGCTGCTTATCGAGAAACGTGCGCCGGGAACGGTCAGGAGTTGCTCACGGACGGCGCTTTCGACCTCCCGCTGCGAGGGGCGCTCTCCACGCGGCGCCAATGCAACGGTCAGCGAAGCGCGGCGAACTTCACCGGCCTGCATTCCGCCCATTCCCGCCACCTGTGCAGCGCCTGCCGTGACGAAGACACGCTCGACGCCTTCGACATTCATGATGGCCAGTCTGGCTGACTCGGCTGCCTGCAACGTATCTTCGAGGGAACTCGCGGGCGGCAGTTCCACGCTGACGTTTGAGAAGTTGCCATCAGGCGGCGGGATGAAGCCGGTCTGTATCATCGGTACCAGCGCCAGCGAACCGGCCAGAAATATCGTCGCGCCCGCCATCGTGGTCTTGCGATGCGCCAGACACCAGCGGACTACGCCCAGATACCAATGCATCACGCGGCCATCCACATGCGGTTTGGTCGGTTGGGGTTTGAGGAAGTAGGCGGCCATCATCGGCGTCAACAGTCGTGCTACGAGCAGGGAAGCGAGTACCGCGATCACGGCGGTCCAGCCGAATTGCTTGAACACCAGTCCCGCGATGCCGCTCATCATGGCGGTAGGCAGGAACACCGCGACCAGGGTCATGGTCGTGGCGGTCACGGCCAGAGCAATTTCCGTGACTGCGTCCTCCGTGGCCTCCCTGATCGACTTGCCCATGTGGCGGTGGCGCTCGATATTCTCGATCTCGACGATGGCGTCATCCACCAGAATGCCCACGACCACTGCCAGCGCGAGCAGTGTGACGGTGTTGAGCGAATAGCCAAGCCAGGCCATCGCTGCGAAGGCAGGAAGGATGGACAAAGGCAGGGCAGCGGCAGACACGAGCGTCGCGCGCCAGTCCCGCAGGAAGACCCAAACGACGAGGACGGCGAGGATCGCGCCCTCAAGCAGCATCAGCATCGAGCCTTCATATTGCTCGAGAGTCTGTTCTACAGTGCCTGAAATGTACGTCATCTCGAGGCTCGAATCGCTCTGCCGCAGACCCTCCAGTGCTGCCTGCACGTCTTCTGCAATGGTAACCTCGTCGAATCCTCTGGCGCGGTACACACTGAATCCAACGACCGGATTGCCATCGAGCAGGGCGGCCTGGGCGCGTTCGGCTGAACCATCCACAATGGTGGCTACCTGATCCAGTCGGAAACTTTGTCCATTGGGCAGCGAAATCCGCAATGCGGCGAGTTCCTCCGCGCGTTGCATGGTGGCGATGGTGCGCAGCGATTGCTCCTGTCCGCCGAGTTGTCCGCGCCCGCCCGACGATTCCTGTTGAATCTGGCGCAGCGCGCGCGAGATATCTCCTGCGGAAATACCCAGAGATGCCATCCGTATCGGATCAACTTCGATCAGCACTTCGCGCTGAACTCCTCCGACGCGCTCGAACCGGCCGACGCCGGTGACGCCGAGCACTGTCTTCGCGACGATATCGTCGACGAACCAGGAGAGCTCTTCCTCGTCCATGCGAGAGGAGGCTATGGCGTAGGTGAATATCGGCGCGCCGACACTCGTGGCCGCGCTGACGGTGGGTTGCATGAGCTCTGTCGGCAGATCTGCCCGAATGCTGTCCACGGCATTCTTGGTTTCAATCAGCGCGTCCGAGAGGTTTTTCTCGAGCACGAATTCAACGCCGATCGAGACCCTGCCATTGGTCACCGACGTGTGCAGATGGTTGAGCCCGCTCAGAGTGGCAAGCGCGTCCTCGACCTTGCGCGCGACCTCTGTCTCAAGTTGTGCGGGCGCCGCGCCAGGCTGTGACAGGTTCACCGAGACCATGGGCATATCGAAGTCGGGCAGATTCTGCGTGGGCAGACTTTGAAATCCCCATACGCCCGCCAGCGAGAGCAGGACGAATAGCAGGATCGCCGGGATGGGATTACGGATGGACCACGTGGCGAAGTTCATTGTGGGCCTCGCACGATGCGCACAATGTCGCCATCGTTGAGAAAGCCAGCTCCCTGCACGACCACGCGTTGTCCGGCGTCGAGCCCCTCGGTGATCTCGATCTCCTCACCAAGACGTCGCCCGACCGTGACTCGTCGCAGTGCTATGGTGGAGACAGCGCCCTCTTCGGCAAGCGTGGGCACATGACTGCGCCCGTCGCGGATGATGACGCTCTGCGCCGGCACCACGAGCGCGGCACTCTGTTCGAGTTCAATGCGACCTTCCGCGTACATGCCTGCGCGGGCATTGCTGCCTTGTTCGACGTCGGCGTAGACGATGGCCAGACGCGTGGTTTCATCCAGAGTGGGGGAGGTCTGGCGAATCGTCGCTGCTGCGGTAGTGCCGTCGGGCAACTGTAGCGTGACTTCCTGCCCGATCCTGACCTGGGCGAGTTGCATGGCGGTCAACTCGCCACGCCACTCCAATCTGTCCTGACGGATCAGTCGGAACAATTCCTGCCCTGTTGGCACGACGGCACCAAGCGTCGCAGTACGCGAGCTGATCGTTCCATCATCAGGAGCGACCACGTTGGTATAGCGCAGCTGCAGGCGTTTGCCGTCGAGCGACGCGGCCGTGGTTCGGGCGAGCGTAACGGACTGCAGGGCGTCCTGATCGCTGATCGAGCCTCGGCTTTGCAGCTCAAGGGCACGTTGATGATTGGCCTCCGCCTGTTCGTGGTTGGCGAGCAGTACAGCCTCTTCCGCCTGCAGCAGGGCTGGATCGAGGCGCGCGAGGACCTGACCCTGGCTGACATGATCTCCCACGTCTACAAGCACCTCGATCAATTGATAGCCACCTATCTGGGCGCCGACACTGGCCTCCTGCCAGGCCGTGACTGACCCGGAGGCATTGAGCAGGATCGGCCAGTTGACCTCGCGGGGAGTGGTGCTTGTCACGGTCAAGGCTGGAACAGGCTGGGCGGCCACAGGCGCGGCGGGCACTTCGGTCGCCGCGCTACCCGAATCGGTGAAGGTGATGATTGATATTGCAGCCAGCGCTGCGATCCCGAAAGTTGCCAGGACGAGCCAGTTACGTCGTGCGTGAACTTTGGCGCGACCTTGGACGGGTGCATCGTGTTTGAGAGAGGAGTTCATTGGAAATTTCCCGAGTGATGAAAGCGACACATTGCTATTGCTGATCCGTTACTGTTGATCCGTTACGAGGGAGAAGGCTTTTTCCATGATGGGGCGAAGGTTTGCCTTGCCCCCGCCCAAGTACCATTCGTCCAGGGCGGCGGTCCAGGCGGTCATCGCCATTCCGACAGTAATCCGGGCCTTGAGGCGGGGCATGACCTTCGGTCCTTCTCTTTCTATGAGAGTGGCCGTCAGTGCCTGCTCCCACACCATTCGTCGCTCCATATCCCGCCCGGCCAAGGATGGTGTTTCCTTTAACAGGCGCATCAACGCGAACGCCAGTTCGGGGTTCGTGTTGATACGGGATGCCAGCGACAAGAGCGTCTCGCTGACAGCTTTGAATGGCGTTTCTTCCCTGGGCCTGTTGTTCAACTCGTCCACAAAGGCTGGCGTCATCTCCGATTGCCATTCGACAACCAGGTCTTCCTTGGTGGCAAAGTATCTGAAGAACGTCCGTTTGGAGATGCCCAGCGGCTCCACGATCTGATCGATTGTGGTAGTGGCGAACCCCTGTTGCAGAAACAGCTCAAGACCCACGCGAGTCAATTCCTGGCGGGTGGTTGTCTTGAACTGCTCACGCAGGTTCGTGATTTTTGCCGTCATGACTGTTGTTTCCAGGTTGTGCTTAAAGTTGTGGGAGCTTGCCCCGCAAGCGATGGGTCCGCCCGGTGATTCAATCGCGGGCATGGCCCGCTCCCACAAATTGTTGTGCGAGCTGGCGGGCGCAAAGAGTGGACTTTGTGTCACTAAATGTCAATACGTCACTAAGTGACAAAATGTGTCGCGCACTGACTCTCAGTCGTCTGCAAGCTCTTCCTCCAGCGACACCAACAATTTGTTCACCTCCCGCACATAAAGCGCCTGTAGAAAGGGCTGCCGAGGATTAGGGTTGCTCTCGACCCTCTCCAGCAATTGCAGATAGTACTGCTGTGCTTCCGAATAATTCTCATCGACAATATTGGTGAACCCGTAAAAATACCGATTCGAATCCGTGGTGTTGTCAATTGCCCACGCTTCTTCAAGTAGCTCCTTGCCTCTGTCCTTGTCGCCAAAACTCAGCAGCCAACCCGGCGCTCCGATATAGAGGTACCCCAGGAAAGCCTGAGTCAGCCCTCGGTTGTGGAGTCGGTCTAATGTGAGAGCGTGCTCCAGCTCGTCACGAGAAAAATTCATCAGACGCGTTCCGTTGATAATTCCTTGTGTTGATGCGTAGCCGAAACGAATCCGCGCTGTGGCAACCCACGCGTTCGGATCTGTCTGGTGGAGATCGCGGTAACGCACCGCTTCATCGAGTAGTTCTGCGAGAGGTTTTTCCAGCGCTTCATCTGTGATGAGCGTGATTTGCATTTCAGCGTATCGTTCGATGAGTTGATCAGGCACCGACAGCGATTGTCCGCTGGCGTTGGTCATCACCAGCATGGCGATGAAGGCAATCAGTTGTGCGCAGTATGTTCTATTCATGACACTCTCCATGACAACCTCCATTACAGTTTCGTGTAGAGGAGCAAGCCCTGTGCCAGGAGCTGTGCGCGTTGAAACTCAAGGAAATACCGCGTGCAGATAGATGCTAATTGTCGACGCGATCGCGGAATTGGGAAGAGAGCGATTCGATTGCGGGAATATTGATGGTCACGCGACAGCCGCGTTGGTCCGTCCTGTTGCTGACATTGATGTCGCCTCCATGCGCTTCAATAATCTGTTGCGAAATCACAAGGCCAATTCCTGATCCGTGCGGCTTGGTCGTATAAAAAGGGACGAACAGATTGTCCAGACTTTGAATACCTTCTCCAGAGTCCACAATGGTGATAGTCAGCCTCTTATCGTGCACTTCCCAATCGACAACAATCGGGAGAGGAGGGGCGCCTAACTTCGCACTTGATCTCTCAGTTGACTCGATGGCGTTCTTGATCAGATTGATCAGAACCTGTTCCATCAGAAGCGGATCGATGACTACTTCAGTTTCACTGCCGTTGATATCGATAGCACTGTTCGGAAAAAGGCTGACAACTCGACGGATCAACTGCAACAGCTCAACCTTCCTTTTCGATAGCGTCGGCAGTTGCGCAATCTGCTGATGGTTCTTCACAAACTCGGCCATCGATTCTGCACGGTGGCTGATAATGGAGATGCCGTCGACCAATTCCTTGCGTAGTTCTGCGTCCTTCTCTCGCAATCGCACCTGCTTGCTCAGCGCATTGCTCAACGAGACTAGGGGCGCAAGGGAATTATTGATCTCATGACTGAGCACGCGGATCAGGTTTCGCCAAGCTTTGCGTTCTTCTGACTTTAGCAGCTTCGATACATCGGTGATGAACAGCAGGCTGTTGGAGTGGCCGTCGGCGATGAAGCGCTCAACGTGCAGGCGGAATCGTCCACGCGCTTTCGCGATGTCCAGATCGAGGACGCGCGTTTCTCCGGCTTGAAACTGATTCGCTATCTGCAACGCTGGAGGAAGCTGAAGCGCTTCCACGCCGTAGTTAGAATTCTCGGGAGGAACGCCAAGTAGTTTCTCCGCAGCAGGATTGATGAACTGCATGCGGCCGTCTTTCCCCCACGCAATTATCGAGACATCAATCTGGTCGATGATCTTCCTGACCAGCAAGAGGCTTTCCTCGGACTGCAGTCGCTGCTGCTGCGAGGCCCTTGCCAGCGCGTTGATCGTTCCGACAAGTTCCCCGAGTTCCCCGCTTTCCCGCTCAGCAACTCCGCGCAGAGAGTGATCACCCTGGATGATGGATTCGAGCAGATTGTGCAGGTTGCGATACTGGTCCTGCGTTCTGCGCCAGATTGTCATGACGCAATGCAGCGTCAGGAATGCAAGGAGGCATCCCGCAATACCGATGAGGTAGCCAGAGACATCGAAGAACCAGAGAGTTGCAACCAGAAGTATGGAAGGAATAGCGGTGCCGGCGAGCGTGATTAGAGCGAGCTTTCTCTCGAAGCTGAGTTTCTCGCCTTTTGTGTTCGCCTCGCGCAAGTATTTCACCAGTCACTCAGAGTCTTCTATTTCCACCGGAATTTTTCCAGCCGCCGGTAGAGTGCGCTTTTGCTCATGCCCAGCGATCTGGCTGCCTCGACTCCGTTGCCATCGAATTTCTGCATTCTTCTGGTGATCGCGTTCCTTTCGATCTGCTCGAACGTGGCGTCATCGTCGCAACTCTCCAAAGGCAATGCACTGGTTGCCGAGTCAGGTTGGCAGTTCAAGTCAGAAGAATCAATTCTGCCTTCTCTGCAAAGAATGACGGACCTCTCAATTGTATTGGATAACTCGCGGATATTACCGGGCCAGGAATAGCGAGTGAGTTGCTCCATGGCATCGGAAGTGAACTCTACATTCGGCTTGTTGTACTTGCTGCCGAATTTTTCCAGAAAGTGTTTGGCCAGCGGCAGGATGTCTTCGGTGCGCTCACGCAGTGAAGGTACCCGTAGCGTGATGGTGTTGATGCGGTACAGCAAGTCCTGGCGGAATCTGCCCGCGACGACAGCCTGATTGAGATCACTGTTCGTGGCTGCAACCAAACGACATTGACTTTCCTGAGTGCGGGAAGACCCGACACGTTCGAAGCGCCGTTCCTCAAGAACTCTCAGCAGCTTCACCTGTTGAGAGAGAGGAATATTGCCAATCTCATCCAGAAACAATGTGCCTTGCCCGGCCAGCTCGAAGCGCCCGATGCGGTTTTCTCTCGCATCGGTGAAGGCTCCCTTCACATGACCGAACATCTCGCTCTCAAACAGAGACTCGGAAATCGAGCCCATATTGACGCTGACATAGTCCTGATGCTCGCGCCCGGAAAGTAAATGTACTCTGTGTGCGAGTACGCTCTTTCCCGTGCCATTCTCGCCGGTCAGAAGCACAGTGGCATCGCTTCTTGCCACCTGCGCAAGTTGTGACATCAACTCCGCCATGACTCGCGACTTTCCAACGACCAGAGAATTCGCAGAAGTCAGTTGCTCGCTCAGGATCTTGTTTCTCTCTTCCAGCGTTCTGGATTTCTTTTCGCTCTGCTCCAGCAGTATCTGACTTCTGATCACCGACAGCAGACGATCGTTGTCCCACGGCTTCTGAATGAAATCCCGCGCACCTCTGCGCATCGCTTCGACCGCCAGTTCGACATTGCCCCACGCAGTCATCACCACAATGGGCATCTGGTCATCGAGCTTTCTGACACTGGCGATCAACTCCAGCCCCTCACTGCCAGATGTCGTGTCCCGCGCGTAATTCAAGTCCATCAACAGCAGGTTGAAGCTGGACTTGCCCAGCGCGAGCAGCACTTCGTGCGGGCTGTTGGCAGCACTGACACGATAGCCCTCGGTTTCAAGCAAATACCTCAGGGCCAGGACAATGTCCGGATCGTCATCGGCAATGAGGATGTGACTGTTCATGTACTTTGTTTACTCATACTTCAGCGCTTCACTCGGCTCCATCGCCAGCACTCTTCTGATCGGATGATAGACTGCAATCAGTACCGTTGAAAACAACACACTGATCACGAGGACTGCCGCCAGTATCGCCGTCAGTAGAAACTCCGACCCCATCGCCTGCAGAATCGACACTGTGAACGGCAGGCCTGCCAGCATCGCGAGAACGAAGCCAGTCAGCACCTGTTTACTGCCGCGCAGAACGAAGGTGCGGCTGATGATGCGATCTGTGGCACCCAGCGCCCGGCGCGTTGCGATGTCTCTGGCATGCACGTTGATGTCATTCTTGGCCAACCCGAAGATGCCAGTGATGGCCAACAGGAAGGAGAAAGAGCCGCAACCGATGATGATCCTCATCCCGAATTTCAAGGTCTGAGCGTTGGACTGCTGCTGCTGCGCCCAGTCCGTGATACTCACCCCTACCGACGAATTGATCTGGCGAACTGTTTGCGTGATTATCCGGGCGGTCACACCTGGTTCAGCCACGCTCCGAATCAATACACTGACACTCTCTGCATCAACCTGGTTCAGCGGCAGATAGACCATAGCGGTTACAGGAGCAAATATACCCCGGCCTGTGAGCGGGGTATCAGTGGTCACTCCTACGATGCGTCGCCATACGCCGTCTCCGGCCTCGCCCAGGGAAGACACCCGCAGACTCTTGCCAATGGCGGACTCGTCTGGCCACAGACGCTCGGCAAGCGACTGGCTTATCACGGCCACACGTTCGCTTTCCGCGCCGTCGAAGGCACCCAAAGGGCGTCCCTCCAACAGAGTGGAGCCAATGATGTCCAACGCTCCAGAAGCGGTTTGAATGGGGACTGTTGGCCGCTGTTCGGCTGACGCATAGATTTCTCCTTCCTGTTCTATGGCGCGCGCCCCAACCGTCCCGAGCATCAGCACTTCTCTGACATCAGCTCGCTGAGCCAAGGCTGCGAGCACCGAGCGATTGAACTGAAGGCGCTCAGCGGCATCGTCATACTGATCGCCGAGGTTCAGTGCAACACTGTGCAGGTTCCTGGAGTCAATCACGGTGAACACTTGATTGACAGACACTAGAGCGGTGCCACCCAGGGTTCCCAGGTAGAGCAGCAGCGTAATCAATGCTATCGCGACTACTACCAGCGCGCGGCTGAACCGGCCTGATCGCAAACCCACAGCGCCTCTGCTGCCATCTTGCATGACAGAGTTAAAGTTGCCGTTGATCAGTCTCCAATTGGGAATGGCGCTGGTCACCATGATCATGAACAGGGAGAACAATACCACCGCAATCAGCGTTGATTCATCGACGGCAAAATTCCACCAGAAGGGAGCTCGCCCCTCTGCCGTGCTGTTGATGTAGATATTGAACACCTCCAGACAAACCCCGGCGACCAGCACTGCGATCACAGCGCCCCCGGCGGCAATCAGAATGCTTTCGCCCATTGTCTGCATCAGCAACCTAATTCGGGGTGCGCCGAGTGCCACTCTTATCGACGTATCCTTGAGGCGCTCATTCGTCCTGGCCAGCAGCAGCGTGCTGGTGTTGATACAAGCCAGCAGGAACACCAGGCCGGTCAGCAGATTCATGACTGCGAGAGACACCATGCTGTCGACGCTGCCCATGATCTTCATTGGTATGGAGGTCACGAAACCGGTATCAACGTGCTCCAGTAGTTGAGGATAAGTGTCCAGGCCGTTGTCCTCAATCGGTGGATACTGCTGACGAATATTTCGCATCAAATTGTCGATTTCGGCGCTGGCTTCTGCATGAGAGACGCCGTTCTTGAGTCGACCGTAGGCCGATACGGGTACGAGATCGTTCAGCAGGGGAGCAATTTGCGCAGTGGTTGCGGGTAACCACATTTGTGTCACCAACGGAAACCTGTAGTCTTCGGGCATGACGCCGACGACACGAGTCGGGATGTTCTCCACCGCGATCACTTTGCCGACGATTTCACTGTCAGCATTGAATTCCTGCTGCCAGATATCATGGCCCAGTACTACAACCGGTTCCGCGTTGTCATTCTGGTCAAAACTCTGCAGCGTTCTGCCTTGAGCTGCGGCAGTGGCTGAGAGGGCAAACATGTTCCACTCAGTACGAATAGCCGTTATGCCGTATACGATGTCGTCAGATTCTACGGATACGCGTTGAGAGGTATAGATGCCCACATTCTCCAGCGACGTAATGTTCTGCCGGATCTGTGCGAACTCGAAAGCTTTGAAGGGCCAGCAGTCATTGAGCTTGCTTCCGGTGCACACTTCTACAATGGATTTGCCATTCTCAAGTGGAATGGCTTTATAGGCCAACGTGTAACTCATGGTGAACGTGAACACACTCAGACCCAGCCCGCCAGCCAGCACGAGAATTGACAGCAATGTAAATCCCGGACTCTTGACCAAGAGTCGGAATGAGTGCTTCAGATCAGATTTGGTGAACAGCTTGCGCATTATCGCTTTTCTCCCCGTTAACACGCCTGAGTACTTCGTCCTGTACGATCTGCCCATCGAACAGCTCTACGTATCGTTGTGCTCTTCTGGCAGAGGCCGGGTCATGTGTCACCATGCAAATGGTGGCGCCATCCCGATTGAGTTTTTCGAGTAGCCGCATCACGATTTCTGCGTTCTTGGAGTCCAGGTTGCCACAGGGCTCATCGGCAAGAAGTATCGCTGGCTTGCCGGCGATTGCTCTGGCGACCGCTGCTCTCTGCTGTTGTCCTCCCGATGGTTGCGAGGGGAAGTGATCCATGCGTGTCGTCATGCCCACCACTTCCAGCGCGGACATGACTCTCTCTTCAATCTCTGGCCCCTTCAGATCCTGTCGATACGTCAACGGCAGTTCGACGTTCTCGTAAATGGTGAGATCGCTGATCAGATTGAAGGATTGAAAAATGAAGCCGATTTCCTTGTTGCGCAGCCGCGCGCGTTCGTCTCGGCTGAGCTGAGAGGCATTATGTCCATCCAGCAGATACTCGCCTGAGCTGGCGACGTCCAGCAATCCGAGAATGGATAACAGCGTGGATTTTCCGCATCCCGATTGGCCCGCGATGGCAATGAACTCGCCCTGACCGATGCGAAGATTGATGTTCTGCAACGCATGCGTTTCCAGAGCTTCTGTTGCATAGACCCTGGTGATCGCTTTCAACTCGATGACTGGCTGGCTTGAATTTTTATCTGTCATGAATCAGTCCTTATCGTATCAGTATCCGTTCGTGGTTTTCCCAGGCGCTGGGATCGGAGATTATCACGCGATCCCCAGCCTCCAACCCCTCAAGCACTTCAATATGATTGCTGGATGCCTCGCCAAAGCGAACGGGAATTCTATCGGCGAATGCGCCGTCCTCGCTCAGCTTGTAGATGTTCGCTTGCCGTGATGCCTGGGCAAAGACTGGCCTTCGTACAAATTTCGTCTCGGAGATGTGGGCTATTTCAATGGTGGCCTCGATATTCAGTTCCGGGCGGGCTTCAGAAGGTAACTCGTCCAACAATGTGATTTCGACTACAACGGTGCCATCAACAACTGCTGGATCGATTCTCGATACCTCGCCCTTCACAATGGTGCTGCGGGTATTGATGTCCGCCTTCATGCCCAGCTCGATGCTGCTGACTTGAAGCTCGGGCACTTTCACCTCTGCGATGAGATCATCGGGCCTGACGATACGCGTCAGCAAGTCTCCTTGCCGCACTTGCTGGCCCTGTCGAAAACTCATCTCCTGCACGATCCCATCCAGTGACGCACGCACAGTCAGGTTGGCAACCTGCGTTCGAAGACGTTCAAGCGTTCCTTGCACCTGTCGGAGTCTCGCTCGCTGTGCGTCATCCCCCGCGCTCAGTGCCTCCTTGTGCTTTTCGAGCCGCTGCTGCAGAGACTCCCAGTGTTTCAGGACTTTCTCTACATTCAGGCGAGTTCGCTGGTGTTCCAGCTGGGAGATAATTTGTATCCCTCGACTCAACAGCTCGTCCATGGCCTGCAAGTCCAGATTCGCGTGCTGATAGTCAAGTTGTGCACTCTCTACTGCGGCCTGCAGGTCGAGAAGCTCAGACTCTCTGGTGATCTTCGCAGACGAATAGTCGGCCTCCATTGCCTCCGCTTCCAGTTGTGTGTCCTCCAGAAGCTGGAGCAATTGCGGATTACTCAGCTTGAGCACCGGGTCGCCCTTGGTGACACGATCCCCCGCGCGAACCATGACTTGTTCAATCAGCCCGTCTGATTCTGCCCCGATGAAGAAGATACTCTCCGGGGCCAGCCGTCCGTAGCCGCTGACGGTGATCAGCAATTCTCCCTGGGTGACTGAATCCATGAGAATCGAACCCGCATCCGCCATGTAAGTCACGTTGCGAAATCGATTGGCGTAGATCAGAAGTCCTGCAATGAGGAGCGCTCCGGCAATGAGGGTCCAGTATTTACGATAGAGAGGGGTTGTCTTTGTCACTTTTACGATGTCCATGGAGGACAAATAGAGCAGAGACTGTGCCATGTATGTAATCGTTTGTTTTTTAAGATATAACCACGGTGCTCAGCTTGCTGTGTTCCCAGTATCGGACTTCGCTTTAGAAGGGGATTCCCGATATTGGGAACCTGATCGATTGCCAGGCTGGGTGGGCAAACTGCCACTCACGGAACGCTTCGAGTCGTGCGGTCGCGGGCCATTTGATTTCCCGCCACTCCAGTTCGAGGTCAACGCGCCCGATCAGGTATTACTGGGCCAGGGACTGCAGCGACTGTCGCCCACTGCAGGTTTGGAGCCAATCCTCGCGTCTTCTCCAGAACGAGCTATGCTTGAACTGTGCGACGCCCTCACGGACGCCGCGCTTGTCTACGAACTGGATGCGCTAATGCAGGGGATGACTACTTTACGCCCGCAGCGAGTCAGCATGTTGTTGCGCCATTGTCGGAGCATCAAGGCCAAGCGCTTGTTTCTAGCACAGGCGGACCGTCATCGTCATCGTCATGCCTGGCTGGAGCATGTGTCGCTTGCGCAGGTCGATCTGGGCCGTGGCAAACGTTCGCTGGTGCCGGGAGGGCGGCTGCATCCTGTTTATCAAATCACGTTGCCCGGAGATTTGGATGAGCAAACAAGATAACCTTGGTTGTCGATTAACAACCGTTCGCTAGGCAACTACTCTTCAGAGCAACGGATGGCTCGACTAAAGCACCCAAACAAGGAAGTGGAAGCCGCATTGCACCATGCTGAAGTTAATGGTTGGCGCATTGTCACTGGTGGCAGTCACGCATGGGGCAAGATGTATTGCCCTTACAATGCCGATGTCTGCCGCTGCGGCGGGTCATCGACAATTGCATCCTGCGTAGTTAGTAGATTCAACATGAGAAGCACTCAATGGAATACACCTTCACCCTCAAATTCCATTTGCCCGACGAAACCATCAACGTCGACGACGCCATTGAGCGTCTCGGTGCCGCTGGCTGCGATGACGCCCTGATTGGCATCGGTCTCCCGGGCCGCATCGCACTGGAGTTCACCCGAGATGCCGACAGTGCCATCGCCGCGCTCAGCAGTGCGCTGGCAGATGTGAAGCGCGCCTTACCCTCGTCGCAGTTGATCGAAGTTTCCCCCGATCTGGTTGGCTTGACGGATGTAGCAGACAAAGTGGGAGTCTCGCGGCAGAACATGCGCAAGTTGATGTTGAATCATGCCTCCACGTTTCCGGTGCCCGTACACGAAGGCACGACGTCGCTCTGGCATCTGCTCGATGTACTCGCGTGGCTACGGGAGAGGGGAGGTTATCTGGTCTCGCAGGAGTTGATGGAGGTTGCGCAGGTGGCGCTCTGGATGAATCTGCGGAAGGAGAGTGCGAGGCTGGACGATGCGCCTGAAGAACTGGGTCTGGATTTTGGTTGACGTCGCTACGCCTTTTTCAAATTTTAAATGCTCATATACGAACGCTTATGATGCATCGCCGCTCATATCTGATGAGGTTCTCATGCCCGCCCCTGACAGAAAGCCCCCGGCTCCTCCAACCGTATTACCACGCCCTGTAGAGCGGGCACTGCACACCTTGGGTCAGGATATTTCGGCGGCACGCCGTATGCGACGGCTCAGCCAGGAAGATCTGGCTCAGCGTGCCGGGGCATCTGTCAGTACCATCAGGCGCATGGAGGATGGCCACCCTGGCACGGCGTTGCATGCGTTCCTGCGCACTTTGCAAGTGCTCGGCCGTCTCGAAGGAATGACCCGCCTGATGGCGCTGGAAAGTGATGATCTGGGGCTCGAATTGGTGAAAGTGCAATTACCGCAGCGTATCCGCACTCGGGGTAAGAAGTCAGGTGAGCGCCGTTCTGCAGGTCTGGAAGAGAGTGGAGAGACTATCTCTCGCAGCGATGAGTTGGAGGGATTCTGATGCTCGGCAGCGTCAGAGAGATCTCAGTCTGACTCCGGAACAGGCAGAGGGTATCTGGAAAGAAGTCTCTCATACGATGGCCTGTTGGCGTTCAACCGCGAAAGTCTTGGGCGGGCGCGATGACGCCCGCACGCAGCAGCGGTGCGATGTCGGCCGCGAGTAACGGTTTCGAATAGTAGAAGCCCTGCACCTCGCGGCAGCCCCACATTTTCAACAGATTCAACTGCGCCGCCGTTTCCACTCCCTCCACGATCACCGGAATGCCGAGTTCGCGGGCCAGACTGAGCGCTGCTTTCACGATAGCGGCGTCACCACTGCTGCTCGTCAGTTCAGCGATGAAGTTCTGCGCGATCTTGATACGGTCGACGGGAAAGCGGCGCAGGTAGTCCAATGACGAGTAGCCTGTCCCGAAATCGTCTATGGCCAGGCGCAGGCCGCTCGCGCGCAGACGCAACAGTACATCGTTGTGCTCCTGGGATGCCTCCATCAGCATGCTCTCGGTCAGCTCAAGTTCCAGGTGCTGACGTGGCAGGCCCGTCTCCGCGAGGATGTTGGAGACTTGGGTTTCCAGCTCGTGCGGGTTCTTGAATTGCACACCGGAAAGATTGACTGCGATGAGTATCGGGGGGATTCCAGCGTCAAGCCAGCTGCGGGCCTGCCTGCAGGCTTCCTGCAAGATCCATTGGCCCAGCGCCACGATAAGTCCCGTCTTCTCGGCAATCGGCACGAAGACTGTCGGGCTGATCAATCCGCGCTCGGGATGATCCCACCGCATCAAGGCTTCCACGCCGACGATGCGGCCGGTTTCGATTTCAACCTGCGGCTGGTAGTGAACGAAGAGCTGGTTCATAACCAGTGCCTGACGCAGCTCCATAGCCAACCGGACCCGTGTTCGGACTTCTATATCCATGGCCTCGGTGAAGTACCGGAATGTGCCACGGCCTTCGGACTTGGCGCGATAGAGCGCTACATCGGCCTGGGAAAGCAGCTTCTCTGCATCACCGCCGGACTCGTCGTGGAACGATATTCCAATGCTTGCCCCCGTCCGGATTTCGTTGCCACCGACGTCGAACGGCACCGCGATACTCACAAGTATGCGATCGGCGAACGCAGCGGCGTCAGCTGGGTCCGACAGGTCAGTCTGCAGAATAGCAAACTCGTCGCCTCCGAACCGGGCTACGGTATCCGTCGCGCGTGCCACTGACAGAAGCCGCCTCGCTATTTCCTGCAGCACCAGGTCGCCAACAGGATGGCCGAGCGTGTCGTTGATGTCCTTGAAGTGATCAAGATCGAGGTACAGTACGGCGAACGGCGCGCCACCGCGTTGCGCGCGCGCAATCGCGTCGCCCATTGCGTCTACGAACACCCGTCGATTGGCCAGACCGGTCAGTGCGTCATGCTGCGCCAGATGGTGCATATATTTTTCGGACTGTTTGCGCTCGATAATGTCACGCACGAAGGCCACCGCATGCCATAGCGAGAGCAATTGCATTGCCGAAAAGGACATATCAACCGGAATTTCGGTTCCATCTTTGCGGCGCGCAGCAAGCTCAAAGACACCGGCCGGTATTGCCGCCTTTCCGATCTCCGCGAACTTGCGCAGTCCGGCTGTCGCCCGCTCTTTGTCTGCAGAGGAGGCTAGAATCTCCCGAATATCCATGCCGTCCGCTTCTTGCGCCGTGTATTGAAGGCTGTGCTCTGCAGTGCGATTCCAGTAAACAATCTTGCCGCTACTGTCGAAAATGATGATTGCATCCGGTGCGTTTTCACTGACAGCACGGAAGCGCTCTTCACTTTGCCGCAATTCTTCCTCGTCCCGCTTCCGTGCAGTGACATCACGGAAAAAGCTGATCCGGCCGAGCCTCTTGCCCGAGGGGGCCCACATCGAACCTGCATGGCATTCGATTGCACGGCCGTCGATCAAATCGAGTTCGCGGTGGATCGTGGAGGCAGGATCGGCCCTGAAGCGTGCGACATCGGCCTTGAATTCGTCCGGCTGCTGCACCTGCGACAGGACTTCCGCCAGTACCGCATCGGGATTCCGGGAAGCCACGGTCGCGGGCAACAGGCCCCACATCGCCTGGAATTTCGCGTTCCAAGACGCCAGCCCCGTGCTGGTATCGACCACCAGTACACCATCAGGCGCGCTCTCGATCTCGCTCGCAAGGAGGGTGTTTGCAAACTGCAGCCGCTCTTCGGACAAGCGTTGCTCCGTTACGTCGACGAAGCTGGACCGAATCAGCCGTTCCCCTTCTGCGCTCGGAAGCTGCGCCATGTGCACCTCGCACACGAGTTCCTCCTCTCGGGTGTTGCGAATCTTGCAGTCGAAGGTGAGCTTTTCACCTGCCAGCGCGCGCAGGTTGCGGCTATCCACGCTAGCGCGGATCGTCTGTGAATCTCCTTCAGCAGAGGAATAGAAGCGCTCGGGGCCGGTAGCGATGAGTTCCTTCCGCGAACTGCCGAATAGCAGTTCGGCGCTCTCATTGGCGTCGGTGAAACGACCTTGATCGTAGTCATATACGAGAATGGCATCAGGCGCTTGGTCCAATAGCACGCGAAACCGCGCTACGCTTGCGCGCAGTGCCGCTTCGACGGAGCGGCGCGCCCGGCTAACCAAGGCAAGCCCCAGTTTATCCGCCAGTTGTTCCGCGAAAGCGATTTCGTCATGTTCCCAGTGGTGCGGTCTGCCCACGTGTTCGAAACACAAAAGTCCAAGGTGCTTGCCCGATATCTGGATGACTGCGTCGAGCATCGACGTGATACCGAGCGGCTTGAGATAACTGTCGATGTATCCGATCGTTCTGGGGTCGGACAGGGGATCGTCGGCGGCAACGTACCGGCTTTCCTTCAGGGCCCGGAATTCGTTGCGGTACTGCGCCTCGGTCAACACTGCTCCGGACGTATGGGACTTCTCGCCCGCCGTAAAGGCGTCAATGCATCTCAGGCTCGTCTCAGTCTCATCGAAAAGCCAGACATTGACACGCTCGCAACCCACGGTTGCGGCCGCGCGTTCGGTGATGGTGCGGGCGAGGTTCTCGACATCGCCCGCGAGTATTTCCTTCGCCTGGCTGATTTCACCCACGACCTGCATCTGCTCGCGTGCGCGCGCCAGCGCCGTAAGCAGCGTGCGTTCGGCGTCCGTCAAGGCCGCCTGGCTGTCGAAAGCCACAGTATCGCGCTTTTTGTCGGACTGGATGCTCACACTTTGCCTGTGGATTCGGTTGTGAAGGATTGCCCATGGTAGCAGATCGCGCCGGTCAGGCGCTGCATGGTGCAGGGCGTGCAGACGAAGTGAAACACAGTGGGTTGCCATCATCCCGACCGTCCGTGGATCCCCGCACATAGACCAATCAAGGCCCAGATTCACCGCTGAATTGTTTGTTCTAGATCAAGCTAATCCCTGATTCAAAGAAATCAATCAGCTCTCTCCAGATATCAGGAAGAAATCTCGCCGTAAAACGTTCCTAATCGCCTCACTATTTCGGGCGCAGGTCGCCGTTTTCCGAAAGAGAGGCCAGCATTCACTATCCCAGCGATGAAGAGGAGATTCACATGCGATTTATTACTAATATCGGCAAAGTCTTTTGGCTTGCCGTTCCGGCAATGTTGTTGTCACCAGGGCTCGTGGCTCAGGAGGTTACCTTCCACAAGGATATAGAGCCCATATTGCAGCGCAGCTGCCAGAATTGTCACCGCCCCGGCGGAGTGGCGCCCATGCCACTGATTACTTATGAGCAGGTAGCCCCTTTTGCCGGGCTTATGGAGTACAAGACAGGCTTGCGTGACCGCGCCGGTGCCATGCCGCCCTGGTATGCCGAGAAAGATATCGGGATTCAACACTTCAAGGATGACCCCTCGCTCAACGATGCCGAAGTCGCGGCGATTTCTGTCTGGGCCCGCTCCGGAGCACCCGAGGGAAAAGCAGCAGACGCGCCAAGGCCGCTGGTCTTCGACGACAGCACCAAGTGGAAGCTGGGCGAACCGGATCTGATTGTGAATCTTGAAGATTTCTTCATGGAATCAGGTCGACCTGACTGGTGGGGCGAGCTTCCTATCGTCCCCACGGGATTGAAAGAAGACCGCTATGTGAAGTCCGTTGAAATCGTGGAAGTCAATGATGTGGGTACCGGTGCTGACACGTCCGATACCGTCGGTGGTCTGTTTATCTTCCACCATATGATCTGGCGCACCGAGGTGCTGGACGAGAATGGTGAAGTGGTTCCTGGCGAAGCCGTGAGCTGGCCGGTACATGAAGTAGGTCGTAATGGTGACATCTTTGACCCGGACGCGGGTCCTGTACTCAAAGCAAATTCAGCCTTCTTTACGGACTCGGTACACATGCACTCCAACGGACGTGATACCACCGGTCATCTACAGTTAGGCTTCACTTTCCACCCTGTAGGCTATGCGCCGAAGTACAAGACCCAGATAAGCGTTCTGGGGAACGGCGTAGACCTCAGCGTGGAGGGCGATGCCAAGGATCAGGAGGTGCATGCCTATCAGGTGCTGACTGAAAACACCAAGGTCATTACCTTCGAACCTCACTTGCACGCACCCGGTGATCGTATGTGTCTTGAGGCAATCTGGGGTTACTCGACAGAGACACTTTCCTGTGTGGGCTATGACCACAACTGGGTGAGAGGTTATCCCTATGCAGATGATTACACGCCCTTGTTGCCCAAAGGCACGATTCTTCATATTACGGGCTATTTTGATAACACGAGAGCCAATCCGAACGTGCCCGATGAGCGCAACTGGCAGGGCTCAGGTAACCGCTCAGTCACCAATATGTTTATCGATCTGGGCAGCCGGGTGAGCATGACCGATGAACAATTTATGGAAGAAATGGAAAATCGACGCTCTGTGCTCGACTTGGGACCGAATGATCACGTTATCGGATGCCCGCTGTGTCTGACGCCACTGGTGTGGCCTGTTGCAGATGAATCCGCCAGTGACTAGCACAGCCCGTCCATTACCAGTAAACAAACATGTAAAAATGTGATATTCCAGAGAAGGTATGATATGAAAACTGACAAATTCCTGAATAGCATTGTCGTATTGATCACAATGTCGCTTGCGTTAGTGTCTACCGCTGCGACAGCAGAGCAACCCTATTCTTGGGCCAGAAACACTTACTCCAGCGGGCAGCACACCGAAGTCGCCTATGAAGGCTGGCGAGAGAATGAGGACGGTACAATTTCGCTCACGTTCGGCTACTTCAACCATAACTGGGAAGAAGAGCTGGATATCCCGATCGGTGAAAGTAATTTCTTCTCACCCGGTCAGGCCGATCTTGGCCAACCTACGCATTTCCTGCCACGGCGCAACCGCTTCACCTTCGAGGTTGTCGTTCCGGGAGATTTTGGAGATAAGGAATTGGTCTGGGAAGTGACTTCTCCAAACGGACTGACGCGCAAAGCGTATGGCACTCTGCGAGAAGACTACAAGATAGATAACATCATCATTATGTCCGAGACTGGCTCTCTGGGCGCAGGATCGTCCGATCCGGAAATCAGGGCCAATATACCGCCGAGTGTGGCCTTGATCGGTGACGAGATACGAACAGTGAGCGTAGGTCAGCCATTACATTTCCAGACACGGGTAAGTGATGATGGCGTACCGAAGCCTTTCAATCCCATGGATCGAATCAAGCGCTTGGGAGGTGCGGCTGCGGCTCTCGCAACCCCTGAAGCAGTTCGCCAAAGGATGATGATGATGCCACCGCCGAAGCCCACTGTGGCCAAAAACAATGGTCTGTACATGTCCTGGAATGTATACCGGGCACCAGAATCCATGACCGGGGCGCAAGATGTCGTTCATTTCGATCCGCCCCAGGTTAAACCCTGGGAGGATACCCGCCCGTCAGCGAATTCACCCTGGAGTTGGCTGTGGATACCTCAAGAGCTGCCTGCGGATGGCGTGGTTGATGTGACCGTGAGCTTCGATGAACCCGGTACCTATTTGCTCTGGGGCCGAGCCGACGATGGCGGACTCTATAGCGATGAGTATCTGACTGTGAACGTAAGGCCATAACAGGCACATGAACCAGGAGGAGGGGTGGGCTATACGGCCTGCTCCTCCTGGAAAGGATGTCTTGGGGATGCTATTGGATTTCATTAGCGCCAATCATGATGAGAAAGTACAAACTGAACATCAGTGTGCCGAAACTGGACAGCGGGTACAGTTTCGGACTGATGCGAAAAAATCGTATAGACAAACAGATTACCAGGAACAAAAGTGGTCCAAACAACTGGATCTCAAATAGCGCTATATCAAAATATAGAAGCCCTGTTATCCACATGGCAGCCACCCAGGTGAAGAGCACAAACATCGCGATGCGGACGGCGTTATCTCGCTGAGCATCTCGCATTGACAATGCCTTACTAAGAAATGCACCCGATAGATACAGTGCTACCGGCAAGAAAAACCAGATCAGGATATCAAGCAGAACCCACGATGTTCTGTCCGAAATGAGCCATATCGTATGCCAGTAGTCCAACTGCAGAATAATGATGGATACAAAATAGCCCAGAAAGGTGAATGGCTCCTCAGACGGATTAAGCAGATTTATATTGGCAATGGATTTCAGATTTTCCGTAATGCCAAGGCCTAATACCAAGGTCATCAAAACCATAATGTATTCAAATACGTTCATTTGTTTCTCATTGAAGATATCTTGTTATTGGTAGTCCTGGCGCGTCAGGTTCCGAAGGCCGAGAAATTCGGGTCATCGTAACCCACTTACTTGAGAATTTCAGGTTGTCGATCGGACCCCAGGTCACGCCGACTTTGAAATTGGTGCGTTCCGCCCAAGTGAAGGCTTCTAAGCGATCAACGTTCAGTGTAGATTCTCCAAAAACAGGAGATTCACAATGAGAACAACAAGCCTGATCTGCCTTCTACTCGTCCTTATCCCATCGCTCGCCAACGCTCAACGCCCCATCCGTCCGCTGCTGCCGTTGCGGGCCTACACTCTGCAGGATTACGCGCCGGTGGATTTCCGCGAGGCGCTTGCCCTGCCTGCCACGATGGAGGCTGCCTCCTATGCCGGGGTGGCGACGACTCTTGAGGGCAACCTCATCGTCCTGAGTCGCAGTGCTCCACCGTTTCTGGAATTCAATCCGCAAGGCCAGTTCGTGCGTGGCTTCGGCGCCGACGATTTGCTGCGCCGCGCGCATGGCATGGCCATCGACGCGAACGGCAACATGTGGGTGACCGATGTCGCTGACCATGTGGTGATGAAACTGGACAAGGATGCCAATGTCTTGCTGACGATTGGCACCAAGGGTACGGCGGGGGAGTGGAATCAGGCGGCGGGCGCACTGCTGCTCAACGAGCCCAACGATGTGGCGCTGGATTCATTGGGGAATATTTACGTCGTTCAGGGGCATGGCGGCGATATGCCGAGGGTGCTGAAGTTCAGCCCGAGTGGCGAGTTCATCGCGCAGTGGGGCAGCCGTGGCTATGGTCCGGGCCAGTTCGTGGCGGCGCACGCCATCGAGATCGATGCGGATGACGTGCTCTATGTGGCGGATCGCGAAAACATGCGGATACAGCGCTTCGATACTGATGGCAATCTGCTGCGCGAGTGGAAGTTCGATGCGATGGTCTGCGCCATCTTCCTCCACGAAGATGGTTTCATGTATATCACCACGGGCTTCGACGGCGAGTTCGCCAAGGTCGACATGGATGGCAACGTGCTCGGCGCCATCGGCAGCCCCGGCACGGGCAACGGCCAGTTCGGCGAGGCCCATGCCTTGACGATGGATGCCGCAGGCAATGCGTACATCCCGGACGTGATCAACCGACGGGTGCAGAAGTTCGCGAAAGTCCAGGTTGGTCACTGAACGCTCTTGATTGTCATGATTTCACCCTAAAAATGTCTTTTTTTTAATAGGGGTATTTTCTTTAGCGAAATCAAGGTTATACTCGGGTTTAATAGATTTCGACTTAAAGTTGAACAACAAAAACAGCTTTTTGCAGGGCAGACAATATGCAGAAGACGACTTTGGCATTGGTGGCAACAGTCTGTTTGACCTTCGGAAGCCTGGGGGAAGCACAGACTCTGAAAGGATCTCGCGCCTCCATGGAGCGGCAGTATCAAGAAGCCGTCAATCTTGGCTACACCTTCATGAAGACCTCCAGTGCGGTAACGAATTTCGTTGATTCCGGCTATCTGGTGAAGGTAAACGGCAACGGTCATTTCGAACTCAATAGTGTTTCTTATCCTTATGCCCGCCCGGCGGTGAAGACATTCATCGAGCGGCTCGGCTCGCAATATTTCGCGGCCTGTGGCGAAAAGATGACGGTTACCAGTCTGACCCGTCCCATCAACAAGCAGCCAGCAAACGCTGCCCAGGATTCTGTTCATCCCACCGGTATGGCTGTCGATTTTCGCATTCCGCAGGTGGGCAAGTGTCGCTCCTGGCTGGAAAGCACTCTGCTCGAACTCGAAGGCACCGATGTTCTCGATGTCACCCGCGAGCGTAATCCCCCGCACTACCATGTGGCCGTTTTCCCGCAGTCTTACGAGCGTTATGTTGCCGGTGTATCGGCCAGGCCTGAAGCGACACTGGTTGCTGCCCAGACTTTGACAGCCACCGTGACACCAGCGGTTATGATCACCACCACCGCAGAGGTCGAGACCAACCGTGAGTACGTCGTGCGTCGCGGTGATACGCTCTCCGAAATTGCGACCAAAACAGGCGCCAGCATTGCTCAGCTGCGCTCTGCCAATGGCCTGCGCGGCGATCTTCTGCAGATCGGCCAGAAGTTGCAGGTGCCGACCTCCACGTCGGCAACTGTGGCAGCAGCGCCGCGTAATTCCAACGAAGTCGCTGCGGTGACCGAGATTACCCACCGTGTGAAGCGCGGCGAGACGCTTTGGCGAATCGCGAACCGCTACGGAATCCCTGTCAATGATCTGAGCAGGCAGAATGGCCTGTCGGACGATGTACTGCAGGTCGGGCAGACTCTCCGCGTCAAGACTAGTGTCGGCACGCCCTGATCTCAGGCTTGGTTTCAGCACTTGGTTTCAAAAGAGAACAGCGCAGCCCGGCCGGCCCTTTGAGGCAAGTCGGGCTGTGTTGTTTCAGGTGGAATGAATTCGAGCTGTATACCTAAATGTCTCTCTCTCACGAACACTGGATGCAATTGGCTCTGGAGCAGGCAGCACTGGCTGCCGCTGCCGGTGAAGTGCCTGTTGGTGCAGTGGTGGTGTCGCCGGAAGGGCAATTGCTGGGCAGTGGCTACAATCAGCCTATCGGTGGCAAGGATCCGACCGCACACGCTGAGGTCATGGCACTGCGCGCCGCCGCCGCTCAGGTCGACAATTACCGCTTACCCGATTGCACGCTTTACGTGACGATTGAGCCCTGCACTATGTGTGTGGGGGCGATGGTCCACGCGCGCATTGGCCGTCTGGTCTATGGGGCGCCAGAGCCGCGTTTCGGGGCGGTGGTGAGTGGGCGTCGATTGCTGGACGAGGGTGAGTTCAATCACCGTATGACACACCAGGGAGGAGTGTTGGCGGAGCGCTGCGGAGAGATCATGCGCGAGTTCTTCCGCAGCAGGCGTCGACGAGAATTGGCGCCATAAACAAGGGTTGAGTTTAGCTGGCAATACAAGTACCTTTGGGCCACCGGCACAGCCCGTGGACATGAGCCCGGAACAACAATAACGATATCGAGAAGAAGAGTACCGATACATGCTGAAACGCTCCTCTTTCCTGCTGGCTGTGCTGGCAGACCGTCTGAAATCTGCGCGCCTGCGCACCGTCTTTCTTGTGTGTTCCTTTCTTCTTTTTTCAAACTGCGCACTCACCATGCCGCCTTACAAGGCGTATAGGGGCGAGGCGCGCCCGGCCACAGAACTGGCGCTGGTGAAGGGTGATTATTTCTATCGTCAGGATTGGTTGAACAGCTACGCCGATGCTGTGCGCTTTCTCAGTGTCGACGGTCGAGAAGTGGAGAACAGCCGTGCTCATGAAGAGATACTGCTGAGCCCGGGTCAGCGCGAGCTGGAGGTGTATTACTCCTGGGACATGGGGGCGCGTATCGGCCTGGCACCTGCACTGGTGAGCTATGCGGCGCACCGCGATTCCGTCAGTCGCACGTTGAGTCTGAACGCCGAGGCAGGCAGGACTTATTCGGTGAAGGCAGAGCCTGTATTCAATGGCAACCCCAGTGATATCACGGCACTGGCGTACGTGGATTTCTGGGTGGAGGACGATCGGGGCCGCGTCGTGTTGA
Source organism: Gammaproteobacteria bacterium (assembly GCA_030654835.1). GTDB lineage: Bacteria > Pseudomonadota > Gammaproteobacteria > Pseudomonadales > Pseudohongiellaceae > UBA5078. The sequence continues at coordinate 89,499 of JAURWS010000055.1, forward strand.
GCAAAGAAGAGGGGCGTTATCGCCCGGCATCCGGGGATTCCGAGGTAAATTAATCTGCTTTTTCACCCTGCATCGCGTATTATTGCGAGCCTCTGAACCCGCTCCCAATCCTACTCAAGGCCCTTGCTTACGATGCTAGTTCTGCCCGGTGTATCGGCTCTTTCAGCCTTCAAAAAAGCCAAGTTACTCTCCGCACTTCAATCCCGACTTCCTGCTGTCCGTACCCTGACCGCCCGCTTTGTGCACTTCGTTGATGTCGATGGCACGCTGAGCGCGGGCGAGATGGAAGTGCTCAATGCCCTGTTGGATTACGGCACAGCGGCACAGGCGATCATCGAACAAAACACTCCCGACGCATTGCTGCGTGTAGTGGTGCCTCGGCCGGGAACGATCTCGCCGTGGTCCAGCAAGGCGACGGACATCATGCAGAACTGCGGGCTGCGCAAGGTCACCCGCATCGAGCGCGGCATCGCGTATCGCGTCGAAGCCGACCGGCCCCTGAGCGAGACAGACATCGCCACGCTGGACACCCTCCTGCACGACCGCATGACCCAGGCAGTGCTGCCCACTGTCGAGGGGGCCGAGAGCCTGTTTCAACGCGCCGAGCCGCGACCACTGCGTTCAGTGGATATCCTCGGGCGTGGCAAGGGAGCGCTGACTGAGGCTAATCAGACCATGGGGCTGGCGCTCGCCGTCGATGAGATCGACTACCTCTACGAGAGCTTCAACCATCTGAACCGCAACCCCAACGACATCGAACTTATGATGTTTGCGCAGGCCAACTCCGAGCATTGTCGCCACAAGATTTTCAATGCCAGCTGGACCGTCGATGGGCAGGATCAGCCGCATTCGCTGTTCGGCATGATTCGCAACACCCACGCGCAATCCCCGGCCAACGTGCTGTCCGCCTACAAGGACAATGCCGCTGTGATGAGCGGCAGTGTGGCAGGACGCTTCTTCCCCGATGCAGCCACCAAGGAATACAGCTACACGGAAGAACCCATCGCCATCCTCATGAAGGTCGAGACCCACAACCATCCGACCGCGATTGCACCATTTCCCGGCGCGGCCACTGGCAGCGGCGGCGAGATCCGCGACGAGGGCGCGACTGGGCGTGGCTCGAAGCCCAAGGCCGGTCTGGCGGGCTTCAGTGTCTCCAATCTGCGTCTGCCCGCTCTGCCACAGCCCTGGGAAGAGGATTTCGGCAAACCTGCACACATCGCCTCGGCGCTGGACATCATGATCGAAGGCCCCATCGGTGCGGCGGCCTTCAACAACGAGTTCGGCCGTCCCAATCTGTGCGGCTACTTCCGCACTTATGAAGAGAGTGTCGACAGTGGCAATGGCGCGGAAGTGCGCGGTTACCACAAGCCCATCATGATCGCTGGCGGTATCGGCAATATTCGTGAGCCACACATCGAGAAGGGTGAGATCCCGGTCGGCGCCAAGCTGATTGTGCTCGGCGGCCCGGCCATGCTGATCGGCCTGGGTGGAGGCGCGGCGTCGTCCATGACCTCCGGCACCAGCAGCAGCGACCTCGATTTCGCCTCCGTGCAGCGCGACAACCCCGAGATGGAGCGCCGTTGTCAGGAAGTCATCGACCAGTGCTGGCAGCTGGGCGAGCGCAATCCGATTATCTTCATTCACGACGTCGGCGCGGGTGGTCTTTCCAACGCGCTGCCGGAGCTGGTCAAGGATGGTGGCCGGGGTGGTCGCTTCTCGTTGCGCGACATCCTGAACCTCGAACCGCAGATGTCGCCGCTGGAAATCTGGTGCAATGAGGCGCAGGAGCGCTATGTGCTGGCGGTCAGCTTCAAGGATCTGCCCTTGTTCAAGAGCCTGTGTGCCCGTGAGCGTTGCCCCTATGCCGTGGTGGGAGAGACCACCCGCGAGGAGGTCATCGAGCTGACTGATACCCACTTCAACAACAAGCCGATCGATCTGCCCATGAGCGTGCTGTTCGGCAAGCCGCCGCGCATGCACCGCGAAGCACGCACATTGAATGCACGCGCCAATGAGCTGGACACCACTCAGATCGAGCTGGCCGAGGCGGTGCAGCGCGTACTGAGTCTGCCGACCGTGGCGAGCAAGAGTTTCCTGATCACCATCGGCGACCGCTCTATCACCGGTCTGGTCAGTCGCGATCAGATGGTGGGCCCCTGGCAGGTGCCGGTGGCCGATGCCGCTGTGACCGCAGCATCCTTCACTAGTTATCGTGGCGAAGCGATGGCGATGGGCGAGCGCACACCCATTGCCTTGCTGGATGCCCCGGCGTCGGCCCGCATGGCAGTTGCCGAAGCGGTGACCAACATTGCCAGTGCCGCCATTGGCGCGATTGGCGACATCAAGCTCTCGGCCAACTGGATGGTGGCGGCGGGACATCCCGGCGAGGATGCGCGTCTCTATGCGGCGGTGCAGGCCGTCGGCATGGAGCTGTGCCCAGCGCTCGGTATCTGCGTACCAGTGGGCAAGGACTCCATGTCCATGCGTACCGTCTGGCAGCAGGATGGCGAGCGCCACAGCAACACCGCTCCACTGTCGCTGATCATCTCCGCCTTCGCGCCGGTGACCGATATTCGTCGCACGGTGACGCCGCAGTTGCGCACGGATCAGGGTGACAGCGACCTGTTGCTGATCGACCTTGGTCACGCGCGCAATCGCATGGGTGGCTCGGCACTGGCGCAGGTTTACCGGGAGACTGGCGCGGTGCCGCCCGATCTCGACAACCCTGCCGACCTGAAGAATTTTTTCGCACTGATTCAGCAGCTCAACAGCCAATCTCTGCTGCTGGCCTATCATGACCGCTCCGACGGCGGGCTGTTTGCCACGCTGGCAGAGATGGCATTTGCCGGTCACTGCGGTGTCGATATTCAATTGGCCGAGACGCTTGTCGACGGCAATGACGATGTGCTGCCGCTGCTCTTCAGTGAGGAGATTGGTGCGGTCATTCAAGTGCGTCGCGCCCAGCTGGTTGCAGTGCTGCAGATGATTGAACAGGCTGGTCTCTCTGATTGCACCAGCGTCATTGGCACTCTGAACGGCCGTGATGAGCTACGCATCCTCAATGGCGGCAAGCTGTTGTTCGAGGATTCCCGTGTGGCCCTGCAGCGCCTGTGGGCACAGACCAGCTTCCAGATTCAATCTCTGCGCGACAACTCTGAATGCGCGCAACAAGAATACGATGGGCTGCTGGATGCCAAAGATCCGGGGCTGAAGGTGGCGCTCGGTTACGACCAGAATGCGGATATCACCGCGCCCTTCATCAACGTCGGCGCGAAACCGGTTGTAGCCGTGCTGCGCGAGCAGGGCGTGAACGGCCAGGTCGAGATGGCAGCGGCATTTGATCGTGCGCGCTTCAAGGCGATTGACGTGCACATGACGGATCTGCTGTCCGGGCGCGTGAAGCTCGACCAGTTCAACGTGTTGGTCGCCTGCGGCGGCTTCTCCTTCGGCGATGTGCTGGGGGCAGGCGGCGGTTGGGCAAAATCCATTATGTACAACCCGGCACTGCGCGCCGAATTCGTGCGCTTCTTCGAGCGCGAAACGACTTTGACGCTGGGCGTCTGCAACGGTTGTCAGATGGTGTCGCTGCTCAAGGAATTGATTCCCGGTGCGACACACTGGCCACGCTTCGTGCGCAACCGTTCCGAGCAGTTCGAGGCGCGTACCTCGCTGGTGCAGGCGGCGGATTCCAAGTCGGTGTTCTTTGCTGGAATGGCGGGTTCTGTATTCCCCATCGCCGTCGCGCACGGAGAAGGGCAGGCGGAATTCCATCATGCATCAGACCTGCAAGCGCTGCAGGCATCAGGTGGAATCGCATTGGCTTACGTCGACAATTTCGGCAAGGTGACTGAGCGCTACCCGCAGAACCCTAACACGTCCCCCATGGGGATTGCCGGTATCTGCAGTGCCGACGGTCGTGCCACCGTGATGATGCCGCATCCGGAGCGGGTGTTCCGTGCGGTGCAGAATTCCTGGCGGCCCGATGGCTGGACCGAAGATGCGCCCACTATGCGCTTGTTCCGCAATGCCAGGGTGTGGCTGGGCTGACAAGCTGAGGTTGAGCCGATAAGAGAGCGGAGCAAGCATAATGATGAAACTGTGCTTCTATGTGCCTGTCAGTCATATGGAGGCGGTGAAGTCCGCCGTCTTCGCGGCTGGAGCGGGGCGCATCGGCCACTACGAGCACTGTGCGTGGCAGGTCGCCGGGCAGGGGCAGTTTCGGCCGCTGGCTGGCAGCAAGCCTTTCATCGGCGCGCAGGATCAGCTAGAAACTCTCGAAGAATATCGCGTGGAAATGGTGTGCGACGATCACTGCATTGTCGCCGTGGTGGCAGCCCTGCGTGCGGCACATCCGTATGAAGAACCTGCTTTCGATGTAGTGCGGCTGGAGAGCATCTAACAGCTGATAGAAGGAGCAAGACGATGAAATTGCTGGTGGCTTTGACGCTATGTGTTGGCTTTTATTCTTCTCTGTTGCACGCGCAGACTCCGGCAGTCGGAGACCAGCGGCGCGTGATTCCTGCCACCCGGATCGATAGTCCTGGCTCGCGCAACGCCAGCTTTGCCATCGGTCTGACACGCGATCAGGGCATCACTTTCCGCAACGAAGCACGCGCGCCTGACGCCCTGCGAATCAGCGCCAGGGTGCAACCCGAGCCGCAGCATGTTGGCAAGACCGGCGACATTTTTGCGCTGGCGGTGCTGGGCGGAGCCGTCCAGATGCTCACCAGTGATGGTCAATTACTGCCATGGGACGGAACCATGGCAGGTCTGCGCCCAGTGCGCGACGACGTCACGTTGCAGACCACGATGGATCTGGAATTATTCAGCGGTGTCGTGGGTAGCGCTGGCACGTTTCCCTTTTATCTCGCCTATCGCGAGAACAGCTCCGGAGATTTCAATTACACGGCAACCCCGGAATCGCTGCTGATTACCAATGACACGGCCCCGACACAGAGTGTGGCATGTGCCGCTTATGGGGGGCGCACGGTCAATGTGGGCTATACATCTGCGCAGGGTGTCTTTACGCACGCGCCGTTTCGCGCTCAGGATCTGGCGATGATCACCAATGGGGAAGAAACCAATGATGCGCGCTTTTCCTATCAGTGGATCAAGAGGCAGGGGGAGCGCATCGACATATATGCCCCTGCCGATGGCGTGCTGGTGAGACTACGTCACAAGACAGAAAACCTGCCCATTTTCCCGAGCGATGATTTCGATTTGTTTTTCCTGGTTGCCTGCGATCCCGCTCGCCCCGGCAGTAATGATGTCATCGTCCGCTTCAACCACATCACCGATCCGCGTCCGGATATCAAGGCGGCTTATGGATTCGGGTCTCTGGGGGCTCCGGTCTTCACTCCGGCATTTGAGGAACGTGAGGATCGTCAGGTGCCGCTCGTCAATATCGCGGTGAAAGCGGGGGATTACCTGGGGTCGACCAGCGGCACTCCCACCGCGCGCGATTTTGATTTCCAGATTGGTATCAACGATGTGAGTGTGTGCCCATTCAGTGTGTTGAACGAGCCGCACAGAAGCGATTTGCTGGCGCTGCTGGGGCCGCAATCGGCTACCCCGTTCGGTCCCTCGATGCCGGGGTATGCCTGCAGGGGGTACGGCGCGCGCCCTTGATGCTTTCCTGCGGTAATCAGTGACCGCGCAGTGCAACGGTGGCCTCGCCTACGCCAACCTGCACATCCACGTCATTGGTACCCTCACCATAACCCTGCACGTTCTCCGATACGAATGAGCGCTTGTTGACCAGATCATGCCCGCCGCTGATGGAAGCTCGGCCCACGCCGGATGAAGCCTCTACTCTGCCCATGTGTTCGCTGGCAGCAGTGATGCGCGCTTCGCCAACACCAAGGTCGACACGCAGCTCCGTGTTCTGCACTTCGGCGATGATCTGTCCGACGCCCAGATTAACGGTGGTTCTGTGCACCTCCGGCATTTCGATATGCCAATGCAATTCCACATTGTCGAGATCCTTCTCGTTGACTTCGACGATCAGTCGATCACCGCGCTTGTTGACCACGATGTCGATATCGTCGATGTCTCTGCTGCGTCCATACCAGTTGCGCTCCGCTTCTATTTCCAACTCCACAATCAATTCTGAGCCATCGGTTGGTACCACTTCCATGCTGCCGACACCGCCCTCAATGACGATCTCCTCAATATCGGTGACATCGACACTGTGCGTTCTGCTGAGTTTGTCTGCGGCGAAGGTGGTGTTGTGAAGGATGAGGGTGGCTGCGGCAAGTGCGAAGAGAGTGGTTTTGATCATGAGTGCTGGTCCTGTCTTGAGTGGATGTTGTTAACAGACATTCAGAGATAGCAAGTCGTGTGCCAGCTAATGATTCCTATTATTTTCAAATAGTTAGAGGTTCTCTAGAAAATTCTCCCAAGCCCGTCAGGCGAATTTGGCTAACAACCGGCGATAACCGCCCCAACTGCGCAAGAGCGCGATTGATGGGGCGGTTCAGGTTGGCGTCGGCATATTGCACATACGTCGTCCGTCGATGCAGACAACGTGAACGATCCGTCAGCTTCGCGCGTGAGTGTTGAACCAGTCGACCATGCGCGTCCAGGCTAATGTGGCCGCCGCCTCGTTGTAGCGTTCGGGTGTGGCGTCGTTGAAGAAGCCGTGCACGGCTCCAGGGTGAATGTCGGCTTCGTGAGTGACACCTGCCGCCGACAACGCTGCCTCGTAGGCAGGCCAGGCCTCGACCAAGCGGGTATCCAGTGCGCCGTGTTGTACGAGTATGGATGCCTTGATGTTGGGCACCTCCGCTTCTGGCACCGCGCCACCATAGAAGGGCACTGCGGCGGCAAGATCGGCTCCCAGGCGTACAGCCAGCTGGTTCGACACCCCGCCGCCGTAACAGAAACCGGTTGCGCCAATCTTGCCATTGCAGTCGTCGCGTCCTTTCAACCAGAGCGCAGCGGCGACAATGTCCTCGAAGCGCTTGCCAGCGTCCAGGCCGTTGAACAGTTGTCCTCCCTGATAGTCGTCGCCCGGATAGCCACCCACCGAGGTCAGCACGTCAGGAGCGAAGGTCATGAAGTTGGCCAATGCCAATCGGCGCGCCACGTCTTCAGTGTGCGGATTGAGCCCGCGATTCTCGTGTACCACGATAATGCCTGGCAATTTAGCTGACTCTTCCGAGCGGCTGTCGGCGCTGTAGGGACGTACCAGATAACCCCTGATGTAGCCGTGTCCCTGTGGCGAAGGCACGGTGACATAACTTGCCCTGATCCGTTCGTCGTCTTTGGCAATCTGCTGCCCCAGCGCGTAATTCGGCATCAGCGCCTCAACGAGGGCGCCCGCTGTCAGTCCGGCCACGACAAATTGCTTCGCCCGGTTCAAGAAGGCTCGGCGACTGATCTCTCCGTGGACGTACTGATTGTAGAGTTCGATAGCTTCAACAGGCACTGTGCGTTTTTCTTTTGATGACATGGTGTTGCTCCCATTTGTTGTCTTACGTATGTATGCATGCTAATGCAGGTTCATTTAATTACGAAGTGTTTAAACATGGTGTCTCAGTGGATGGAGCGTGCTGCCGGTGCCCCCGGCGGTGACACGCCGTGAATACTCCCCTGTAGGCTCGGCGGCCGCCATCCCTGGCGGCCGACGGTCACCGCCGGGAGCACCGGCAGCACGCTCTTCGCACGCTGTGCCTGCTGATATTTCAATGAATGACGTACCCGATCAATGTTTGAGTAGCGATTAGCGACAGCAGCAGCTTGTATGAACTGTCGACCGGTGAACGTTGTGTTGACGGTCATGGTGGGCTCCTCATGCTGGGGTTAGAGGTGAGACCAGCGTTTGTCCCGGAATAATTCAGAAGTTGTAACGCACCGTCGCGCCGTAAGTACGTGGATCGCCAAGCACTGCTGCATAGTGACCGGCATTGCCCGCACCCGGCAGCAATTGCTCGAAGTAGTCCTCGTCGGTCAGGTTGCGCGACCACAGGAAGCCCGACCAGCTGTCGTCGCTGCGGAAGCCGAGACGTGCATTCACCAGTGAATAGCCATCGACGTTCAGATATTGTGACGGCGACGGGCTTGATGAGAATTCTGAGCGGTAGTAGGTATCGATACCGACAAAGAACTCCCCATTACTGCCGAACAGGGTCGAGGGCTGCACATATTCACCACCGAGCGAGACGGCATTCTTCGAGATGCCCGGCAGTCTGCCGCCGGATACGTCGATGAAGGCGACCGGCGAACCGACCAACTCCAGCGGGAGTGGCGCGTTTGTGAACGACACGTATTCACTGTCCGTCCAGGCGTAGGCACCTTGCAGAGTCAAGTTGCCGAGCAGCAGACGTCCATCGATCTCGAAGCCCCGCACCTGCACTTCTTCGGCGTTGGCGAGATAGCCCCGGTTCACAGCGATGTCGGCTGTCTGCACCTGGGCCTGATAGTCTTCAATATCCGTCTGGTAGAGCACGAAGTTCAGTGTGGCGTTAGGAAGTGGCGACGTTTTCACACCAAACTCGTAGTGCTGGACGTACTCGGGTTTGATGATGGACAGCTCGGTCATCACGCGACCCGCTTCGGTGGGCAAGCCGCCGAGGTTGAGGCCCACGGGTTTGAAACCGGTACTGAAAGTCCCGTAGACATTGATGGCATCCGCCAACGCATAGTTCAGCGTCACGGTGCCGGTGACGTTGTCGTCGGTGATGTCGGCCTTGAATGCCTGATTGCTGTACTGGGCGTTCCTCAGAGCCAGCAGCGCGGAATTGGCGAGCGGTGCGCCGCCGCTTCTCGTGCGCTGGAAGTCTACTACCTTCTCGTCATAGTTGAAGCGCAGGCCGGTCAGCAGGTTCAAACGGTCACTGAGAGTCCAGTCCAGTTGCCCGAACAGGGCCGCGCTGAAGGTCTCAAGGCCAGGGCTGCTGTCTGTGCCGAAACCCTCGAACAGGCCAGGAGTACGATACTGGGCTTCACTGGCTGCGTTTGGTGACACGAAGCGCCACTGATCCGGGCCCAGCTCTTCGCGATGCACTGGATCTGATTCCAATTGCTGCTTGATCGCGAACAGGCCGAGCACACCGCTGACGTTGTCGGTGACATCGCCTGCCCAGCGGAATTCCTGGGAGAGCTGCTCGTGGTCTGAAGGAGCTTCGGACAACTGCAGCGCATTCAACCCGAGGAAGTCACGATCGTTGGATGGCCGCCAGTCCCAGAAGTACCAGGCAGAGGTCGAGGTCAGCGTGCCGCTGCCGATTTCAGTATCGATGTTCAGTGAGACACCGCCGATGTCATTGCCGGAGCGCCACTTGGTGTTGTGGTCGATCTTGCGGTCGAAAGGATCGCGGGGCGGGTTGTAGCCGAGTGCGGCGATGATGGTCTCGAACTGACGGTAGGCGGAGCGTTTGTTGGTCACAGAACCTGCAAAGACCTGGGCGTAGCCGTTCGGGGCCTGTCTTGAAAGTTCGGCCACCAGACGTGCTCCGGTGGAGTCGCTGACATGCCACAGCAATTGACTGCGCACGGCCCAGTTTTCGAGATTGTTGACGTCTTCTCCGGTGCGGATGTTCTTCAGTGTGCCGTCGCGTTCCGTGCTGGAAAAGGAAACGCGTCCCGCGATGGATTCCGTCAGGCCGCCGCTCACGGTGCCTTTGAGCTGAGCGTAGTTGTTGTTGCCGGTGCTGACTTCGAAATTCGCCTCGTTGTCGAAGCTCGGTTTGCGAGTGGTGACGTTGAAGGCACCTGCGGTGGTGTTCTTGCCATACAACGTGCCTTGTGGCCCACGCAGCACTTCAATGCGTTCGACATCGATGAAATCGAGTGTCGTGATAGCCGGGCGTGCGAAGAACACGCCATCGATGTAGTAGCCGACGCCCGGGTCGATGCCGTCATTGGTCAGGCCGAAAGTCGTCCCCTGGCCTCGAATGCTGATGGCAGTATTGCGCGGGTTGGAGGAATACAGCTGCACAGAAGGAATCAGCTCCTTGAGGCGATTCACGTTGAAACCGCCGGAATCAGCCACCAGGTCGCCACTGACGACGGTCACTGGAATCGGCACCTCCTGCGCCACCTCTTCGCGACGGCGCGACGTGATGACGATCTCCTCAACACGGCTGCCCGCCTGGGCAACGGCTTGATCACTGGAGTCAGCTGCGCTTGGTGCGCCGCTCTGTGCGAATGCCCCCAGCGCGACGCCGGATGACAGTGCGACTGCAGCAAAGCGATACAGGTTTTTCATGATGTTCTCCTCGAAGTTTGAACGGGTAGTGTGCGATGGGCGGCACTCTAGCAATCGCTGCTATCCGTCAGAACCAAGAAAAACATCAATGCTTATGAACTTTTATTGCGGTTTGCTCTTATTGAAATGCGCGGTGCTGTTGCTGACGAGGAAGGTGCTGAGCTTGCCCTCAGCCGAGTAGTGCAGATCAAACATCCGTACAGGAAATAAGCCTTGGCGGCGATCTGCGAAGTATTGCTCCAGAGTGATTCTCACGACAGGAAAGGCCAGCTCACTCCAGGGAATTTCCTCTTCGGCAAAGAGCGCCACTTCCAGACTTTCTTCGCCAGCGTGGAACTCGGGAGCGCGCAGTGAGGTGCGGAAGAACAGGTATACCTGATTGATATAAGGAAGATTGAACAGTGTGTAGAGCGAACAGTCTGCCGGCACTACCGTAGCTCCGGCTTCCTCTAATGTTTCTCGGATGGCGCCATGCAAGGTGGTCTCGCCGTTCTCCATGAATCCCGCAGGCAGAGTCCACTTTCCACGCCTTGGTTCTATGGCGCGCCGACACAGCAGCACCTTGTCCTGCCACAGCGGCAGGGTCCCAACGATGTTGTTCGGGTTCTGATAGAACACCACATCGCAGGCGATGCAGCAGAAGCGCAGCTTGTCATCCCCCGGAGGGATGTGGTGCGTGATGGGTCCTGCGCAGTGCTGGCAGTACTTCATGGTGGTGTCGCTGGTCTTGTCGGTGCCGGGATTATAAACCGGGATCAAGAAGCGCAGGGCGACCGCCGAGAGGTATTTCGTTTTGCTGCATAAGCTTTGCTGTTTTTCTTGGTTTGGCAGGGGAGAGGGCGCTGGTACCTTGGCGCCAATTTCAAAACCCGGCCATTCCGAGGAGTGCTGCAACATGCTTTTCAAGACCAGAAGATTCAAACAACTTGTCCTGAGTTCCTTATTGACGCTCGCGGCTGTAGGCACGTCATCTGGCATGCAGGCGCAGGACAAGACTCTGCTCAATGTGTCCTATGACCCCACCCGCGAGCTTTACCAGGAGTTCAACCCCGAGTTCGCCAGATTCTGGCAGGAGAAAACCGGTGAAGAGATCGAGATCAGCCAGTCTCACGGCGGCTCCGGCTCTCAGGCGCGCTCGGTGATCGATGGGCTTGAGGCTGACATCGTCACCCTCGGACTGGCCTACGACATCGATGCGATTGCCGAATTATCCGGCAAACTGCCTCCCGACTGGCAGGCCAAACTGCCGGACAACAGTTCACCCTACACCTCCACCATTGTGTTTCTGGTCCGCAAGGGTAATCCCAAAGGAATTCAGGATTGGGACGATCTGGTGCAGCCCGGCGTAGGGGTGATTACCCCGAACCCCAAAACCTCCGGTGGAGCGCGCTGGAACTATCTGGCGGCGTGGGGCTATGCCTTGCAGCAGCCAGGGGGAACTCCGGAGTCTGCGCAGGAATTCGTCAGCGCTCTCTATAAGAATGTCGTGGTGCTGGATTCCGGCGCGCGCGGCTCGACTACCACGTTTGTGCAGCGCGGCGTTGGTGACGTGTTCATCTCCTGGGAGAACGAGGCTTTCTTGGCGGTGAATGAGCTGGGGCCGGAGAACTTCGAGATCATCGTGCCGTCGGTTTCCATTCTTGCCGAGCCGCCGGTGGCGGTGGTCACGGGTATCGCCGAACGTCGTGGCACCTTGGACGCCGCCACAGCCTATGTTGAATATCTGTATTCCGAAGTCGGGCAGCGGATTGCCGCTAGGAATTATTACCGCCCGCGCCACCCAGAGCTGGCCGCTCCCGAAGACGTCGCTCGCTTCCCGCAGGTGAACACCTTCAGCATCGACCTGTTCGGTGGCTGGCAGAAAGCGCAAGCCGATCACTTCAGTGACGGCGGTATCTTCGATCAGATCTATGGCCTGTAACCGACAGCAAGATAACCATCAATCGGACAGTAGAGAGAAGGAGTCAGAGCATGGCAGCGTCGGGTGAATCAGTCCTGATCGTGCCCGGTTATCGAGGCAGTGGTGAATCGCATTGGCAGAGTTGGTTGCACCGGGAGCTGGTCGGCAGCCGTGTGCTCTCCGGCGTCAGTTGGCACGATCCGATATTGGCAGATTGGGCGGAGCGGGTGCGCGAGGAGATCGCCAGGGCGCCCACGCCCTTGTGGATTGTCGCTCACAGCTTCGGTTGTCTCGCCACTGTGATTGCGGTGGCGGATCGTCCGCAGAATGTCGCAGGAGTGATCCTTGCAGCACCCGCCGATCCACAGCGCTTTCATCTGCTGGGGCTTGGTCGGGTCGATGATCGTCGTCTCGCTGTGAAGACCCTGGCTGACGTGTTGCCCGCCAGAGCATTGGGTGTGCGCGGGGTGCTGGTGGCCAGTGAGAATGATCCCTGGATGTCCGTGTCCGCAGCCCAGCAATGGGCTCGTGACTGGGAGGTGGCGATTGTCAACGCTGGAGCCGCAGGGCACATCAATGCGGAATCCGGCTTTGGTCCCTGGCCCGGCGTGCTGGAATTACTGACAGCACTGCAGAGCGAGACTGCCACCGAGCACGCTCCAGTAGCGTCGGTGTCTCAGCATATGCAGCGTGGCCGAGGTAGTGCGCTGGCTCGCGTGCGGCGCCATACCCGCGAACAATTGGGATTGTTGGGGCCAGCGTCTTCTTATGCTTAAAAGTGAATAAGCATTGCTGATTTTATTGTTTTTCTTCATGAGGGCCGGTTTGTAGACTCTCCCCGCCTGCTAGATACCGCAGTGATAGTTACCCCAGTGATTGATACAACAGTGGAGCACGGAGATTCACGAATGGCTTTTGCCCTCACACCCAATACATTGTTTGGTCGCCAGCGCACCGGGACCTTTCGCAAGACCTATAGTGTGCTGCCGGGCTTCAATCTCTCGCTCGGCTACACCCTCGGTTACCTGACGCTGATCGTGCTGATTCCGATTGCCGCCGTGTTTCTGAAGACGTCCGAGTTGTCATTCGCAGAGTTCTGGAAGGTCGTCACCGCGCCACGCGTGCTGGCGTCCTACAAACTTTCCTTTGGCGCTTCGATGATTGCGGCGGCCATCAACGCCGTATTCGGCTTGATGCTCGCCTGGGTGCTGGTGCGTTACTCGTTTCCGGGCAAGCGCATTGTCGACGCACTGGTGGACTTGCCCTTCGCCCTGCCGACGGCGGTGGCGGGCATCGCCCTGACCGCGCTGTATGCACGCAACGGCTGGATTGGACAGTATGTCGAGGGCGTGCTGGGCATCAAGATCGCGTTTGCGCCTGCCGGTGTGCTGGTGGCTCTGGTCTTCATCGGTCTGCCCTTTGTGGTGCGCACGGTTCAGCCGATTCTGGAGGATCTGGAGACCGAGCTTGAGGAAGCCGCTGCCAGTCTTGGTGCGCGGCGCTGGCAGACCTTTCGCTATGTGTTGCTGCCGATTCTGCTGCCGGCGCTCTTGACTGGTTTCGCGCTGGCCTTCGCGCGTGCGGTGGGTGAGTACGGGTCGGTGATCTTCATCGCCGGCAATATTCCGCTGGTTTCGGAGATCACCCCGCTGATCATCATCACCAAACTGGAGCAGTATGACTATGTGGGCGCGACGGCGGTGGCTCTGGTGATGTTGCTGTTCTCCTTCGTCCTGTTGCTGGTCATCAACGCGCTGCAGGCGTGGAGTTCCAGAAGCATCGGCGGGTCGCGATGATAAGTCGCACTTCTCATAGGAGCACACGTTTCGAACGCAACCTGGCAACCCGGGAGGCGCCGTGGGTGAAGTGGACGCTGCTGACGCTGTCGCTGAGCTTCTTCGCCCTGTTCCTGATTCTGCCGCTGGTGTCAGTATTCTTCGAGGCCCTGCGCAAGGGCTGGGAAGTCTATCTGCTGTCTATCACGGAAGAGACAGCATTGGCGGCCATCAAGCTGACGGTCCTGATTGCCTTCATCTCGGTGCCGCTGAACCTTGTCTTCGGTGTGGCGGCGGCCTGGCTGATCGCCAAGCATGACTTCCGCGGCAAGCAGTTGCTGACGACTTTCATTGATCTGCCGTTCTCCGTGTCGCCGGTGATCGTTGGCTTGATGTACATGCTGGTGTTCGGTGCCAACGGCTGGTTTGGCGCCTGGCTGGTGGAACACGATCTCAAGGTGATCTTTGCCGTGCCCGGTATCGTGCTGGCGACCATCTTCGTGACGTTCCCCTTCGTGGCCCGTGAGTTGATTCCTTTGATGCAGGCGCAGGGGCGCGACGAAGAAGAGGCGGCAGTGGTGCTTGGCGCCAATGGCTGGCAGACCTTCTGGTACGTCACACTGCCGAACGTCAAATGGGGGCTGCTCTATGGGGTGATTCTCTCCAACGCCCGGGCGATGGGGGAATTCGGCGCGGTATCGGTGGTGTCCGGCAAGATTCGCGGCCAGACCAACACCATGCCACTGCATGTCGAAATTCTCTATAACGAATACAACTTTGCGGCAGCCTTCGCGGTGGCCTCGTTGCTGGCACTGCTGGCGCTGGTGACTCTAGTGATCAAGACCTGGGTGGAACACCGTGCCAGCAGTCATTTCAACGCAACACATATGGTTCCTGCAGACGTCAACACACTTTCACCGAGGGTCATGCCATGAGCATCGAAGTCAGAAATATTCATAAACGCTTTGGCAATTTTACGGCGCTGAACGACATTTCTCTCAATTTCGAGTCCGGCCAGCTGGTGGCGCTGCTCGGGCCGTCGGGCTGTGGCAAGACGACACTGCTGCGCATCATCGCGGGGCTGGAGCAGGCTGATTCGGGAATCGTCACGCTTGAAGGAGAGGACGCCTCGGTGAGCAGTGTGCGTGAGCGGCAGGTCGGCTTCGTGTTTCAACATTACGCATTGTTCAAGCACATGACGGTGTTCGACAATGTCGCGTTCGGCATGCGCATGAAACCACGTGCTCAGCGGCCTTCGAAGCAGCAGATCAAGGACAAGGTGCACGAGCTGCTTAATCTGGTGCAACTGGACTGGCTGGCGGATCGTTATCCATCACAGTTGTCAGGTGGTCAACGGCAACGTATCGCACTGGCTAGGGCGCTGGCGGTGGAACCGCGTGTGCTGCTCCTGGATGAACCCTTCGGAGCACTGGATGCCAAGGTGCGCAAGGAGTTGCGACGCTGGCTGCGCAAGCTGCACGATGAGCTGCATATCACTTCCATTTTCGTGACACACGATCAGGAAGAGGCGCTGGAAGTGGCCGACAAGGTGGTGCTCATGGATCATGGGCATGTGGAGCAGGTCGGCACACCGGAAGAGGTCTACAACCATCCGGCGACACCTTTCGTCTACAGCTTCCTCGGTTCGGTGAATCTCTTTCACGGGCGTGTGGAGGAAGAAGGCTTGCGGGTGGGGGCAGATGCCGTGCCACACACGCAAGACAATTTCACGGAGGGTTCCGAGGTGTTTGCCTTTGTGCGCCCCCATGAACTGCGGATCGTCACCGATACAGGCTACACTCAGGGGGTGGCGGCGAAAGTCGTGCGGGTGCTGTCCTTTGGTGTCAGTGCGCGAGTTGAACTAGATGGGCTGGATCGCGAGAAAGATCAGCATTTCGAGGTGGAGCTGACGCAGGCACAGGTTGCCGAGTTGGCCTTGATTCCCGGTCAGCATGTGCGTCTGGTGCCGTCGCGTTTGAAATTATTTGATCGGCCGGGATACGTCTCTGCCGATGCAGTGAGCAACTCAGGTAGTAAGCAGAGCAGCACGGGAGCCAGGGCATGAACTTTCAACAATTGCGCATTATCCGCGAGACGGTGCGGCGCAACTTTAATCTGACTGAAGTCTCCAACGCGCTCTATACGTCCCAGTCCGGTGTCTCCAAGCACATCAAGGATCTGGAGGATGAGCTGGGCGTGGAGTTGTTTATCCGCAAGGGTAAACGTCTGCTGGGGCTCACCGAGCCGGGCAAGGAGATGGTCAAGATTGTTGAGCGCATGTTGCTCGATGCGAAGAACATCAAGACCGTGGCCGAACAGTTCAGCCAGCAGGACAAAGGGCAGCTGACAATTGCCACGACGCACACGCAGGCGCGCTATGCGCTGCCGAAAGTGGTGATGGAATTCAAGAAGATCTATCCCCGTGTCCATCTCAAACTGCATCAGGGCAGCCCGACAGAGATAGCGCAGATGTTGCTCGAAGGGGAGGCCGATATCGGGGTGGCGACTGAGGCACTGGGGCAGATCCCGGAGTTGGCGACGTTCAACTATTACTCCTGGCACCACAGTGTCATCGTGCCGACCGGTCACACGCTTGAGAGCCAGCAACCTTTGACACTGGCGGCGATCGCTGAATTTCCGATCGTCACTTATCACGAGGGCTTCACCGGAAGAGCCTTGATCGAGAAGGCATTCGGTGACGCGCAGATCGCGCCCGATGTGGTGCTCAGCGCTCTGGATGCGGATGTCATCAAGTCTTATGTGGAGCTGGGGCTGGGAGTCGGAATCATCGCGTCGGTGGCGTTCAATGCCGTGCGCGATGGGGGACTTACCATGCTGGATTGTTCACATCTGTTCGGAGAGAACACGACCCGCATTGCAGTGCGGCGCGGACATTTCATGCGTCGCTTTGCTTACCACTTCATTGAATTGTGTTCCCCGCAATTGACTGAAGCGGTGGTGACCGCTGACGTTTCCGTTATCGCATTGGATTGATTTAGCAGAGCTCTGCAGGTAGGGAAATTGCGGCTGCCAGCGAGGTCAGCGGGTTCGGCGTGGGGGCACTACAGGCGATCGTTTGCAGGCTTGGAGATTTATCGAGCGCGTCCGCTTCAATCGCCGGGGCCTTGAGCTGTAGGTGAGCAAAGTGAGTGCGTCCGTTGTCGTAAAGTGGACGCAGGTGCTGATCGCCATCGCGCACTGCCGGGAATACCTTCATCCGCACCGAGCCTCTGACGTTGCCGCCAATGGCCATGATCTGCCCGGCGTCTTCATCTACTTTAACCACGATATCGCAGTGTGTTCTGGCACCGACACCCAGTTGGGCGCGGCGTTCAGCGATGCTCTGATACGCGGGTCGGCTCCCTCGGCACAGCAAGTCACCCGGCGCTATCGCGGCCTCACCTGGTGTATAGGCAAGGAATGCAGCGGCCTCGTCCTTGCCTTCGCTCGCGAGAATTGCCTGGTCGATATAGGTATGGTGCGCGATGGCGCGTTTGAACTGTTGAGGCGTTCCAAGACCGCTCTCGCACATCACCCAGGAGATGAAGGCGGCGGACCATGCGTCACGCCAGCGTATGCCTGCGCCGTCGGTGCTCCAGGCCTGATTCTGACGTTGCAGTATCCAATCGCTGTCGGGGGTGGCAGCCCAATAGCCTGCGATGGACTCCGCCAGACGCACAGCCTCGGTTGTACTCACGCTCGGGCGACGGGCGCGGTTTTGAGCCGGTGCCGTTCTCTCAATTGCCAATCCGGTGGGTTGTTCATCGATACCGAAGCCGAAGTAAGCCCATTCCTGTGCAGCAGCATTGACGATGCGACGACGGGTTTCTTCCAGTGGGAGTGATCGGCAGGAGCGTTCGGTAATGCGCATATTGCCAGGGCTTCCGGTCACTCGTGCCGTCGGCGGGGTGATATCCAGAACAGACTCTGGCAAGCGGGGCAGCGAGGTCTGCTGTTGGGCGAACGTATAACTTTGCGCGAGCAGCAACAAGCCTGCTCCGAGAATAATTTTCAGCGCAACGATCCGAGCACCCATTGCTGTCCTTAATGGTCCTTTGAACGGTCACGTGGCTGACTGAAAGGGATTATCCGAGCCTCTCGATTGGTATCGGCACCACTTGTTTTCACAGGGTGGTGAAGGACGTGATTCAGCTCGGCAAATGCCTCATGCATCATGCTGGAGATTTTGATCACGCGTGCCTCCGGGGTGCGAGCCCTGCGCAGTTCCATGTTGATACGGAACTGCAGCCCCTGCAGTCGACGTCGGCTCTCACCGGTGGTGTTTTCCAGAATGGCATCCGTCAACTCGGTGCGGATCCGTTCCAGCTCCTCCGGTTGTTCTTTATGGAGGGTGACTAAGGTGTCGAAATCGGGCAGATCACGGTACATGGCGAGGCCTCCAAGACGGTTACGATTCGTTGTCTGGGAGTGTAACTGCTCACCGTGAAGCGCACAATTGAAATGAGGGGGATCAAATCCGGTTGATTTCGCAGTGCAGGCGGAATTTCTTCGAGGTTATGAAGGCTTCTACGCCCCGCAACCGTGCCTCCAGCTTGTTGAACGCAGCGGAACATTCGTGCATGGACAGTGCGATCGAAGCATTGGATCGTGACTCTGCAGTCTGGGTTTCTGGCGCAAGTGTCGGATCATCTGCAGGCGAGTGGCGACAGCCACGTTTGTGCGATCGCCGTCCTCGATAGCTGTGATAGCCCTCTGGATTTTTCTCCAGAACAATCCACAGTACGCCATAGACGAAGAATGTGAATGGTCCAAACAGAAAGAAGGACAGTACCGTTACCAATCGAATCTTGCGGGGACTGACCTCAAGGTAGTCGGCAATACCGCTGCAGACTCCGGCGATTCTCTTGTTACCGGTATTGCGATACATCTGCTTGCGATAGTCCACGTTCCTGAAGTGATTTGCCGTGCGGGATTCGGACAAGAAGCTGCGCACTTTGCCTTCATTCATGTCTTTCTTCAGCCACCAGCAGACAGCCATGTAGACAAGAATCAGGGTCGGCCAAGCGAGGCAGGCAAGCACGACGATGACTCGAATGATGAACACCGGCACTTCCAGATAATCGGCCAGTCCTGCACACAGTCCGCAGAAGCGCTTCTTCTCCCGATTGAGAGTGAGCTTGTTAGGCTTGGTGTTCATGCTGCTCTCTCCAGTTTGGCACTTCGGAATCCAGAATGGATTCCAGGGTGTCTATCCGGGTGCTCAGCGACTTGGCCATGGCTGACAGTTCACGGATATCGTACTCGGTGTCCGTCGACAGCCTGACCTTTTTTTCCTTGCGCTGGTAGAGAATGAACATCCACAGCGTAATGAAGCCGCCAATGATCGAAATGAGCGCAATCGCGAATTCAAAAAAATCCATTAGCTGAACCCTTCACGTTTTTACTTGTTAAGTTTTTTCCTGATTTCCTGCAATTCCTGGTCTATTTTTTCTTTTCTGGCGAGTTCGTCAAATTCGCTTTGCAGACCTCTGCGTTCCATATTGAGGCTGTCAACTTGTCCTTCCATGAGATCAATTTTCTTCTCGTAATACTCAAATTTGTTCATAGCATTGTCAATGTTGAAGTTGTGCAGCTGGCGGCTGACATCGACGCGGGATTGTGTGGCGGTTGCGCGCATGACGATGGTCTTCTGTCTGGCGCGGGCGTCATTCAGTTTGTTCTGCAGCTGTTCAATCTCGCCACTCAGTTTGTCCAGAGTCTCGTCGAGCTTCACCATCTCACCGTCCAGCAGGTTGACAGTGGCGTTGACGCTGGCTCGCTCTATCAGCGCGGCCTTGGCCAGATCCTCACGATCCTTGCTGAGTGCCAGTTCGGCTTTCTGCTGCCAATCCTCTGCCTGCTTGCGCAGTTGCTCGGCGCGGCGGTGGAGAGTCTTCTTTTCGGCGATCACCTTGGCGGTGCCGCTGCGGACCTCCACCAACGTTTCTTCCATTTCCTGGATGACCATGCGGATCATTTTTTCGGGATTCTCTGCCTTGTCGAGCAGGGAGCTGATGTTGGAATTGATGATGTCTGACAAGCGTGAAAATATGCTCATTTGTCTGGCTTCCTCTTGGTGGCACGGGTTGCGGGTGATAATTCTCTTGTTGCCTTGCGAATGTGCCAGTTAAAGCAGATTGTGTGCCAGCAATTTATAGAGCTTCATCTCTTTGTAATTAAAGGGAAATAAATATCAATGCGGTGAAACGAAAGTGTTCTGTTGGCGAGATTTGGCAACAAGTGGTATTTTTCGCAAAACCAGAGTCAATGTCGGAAAGGGCAAGGAACAACCCATGCAGGTAGACAATTCACCACCCAGAATGATCGGCGAGTCCGCGAGCTTTCTGGAGATGCAGGAGCACGTTTCCCGAGTGGCACCGCTGAACAAGCCGGTGCTGATAGTGGGTGAGCGTGGCACGGGCAAGGAGTTGATTGCCGCGCGCCTGCACTTCCTCTCCAGACGCTGGCAGCAGAATTTTCTCAAGATCAATTGCGCGGCCGTGAGCGACACTCTGCTGGAGTCGCAACTGTTCGGTCACGAGAGTGGGGCTTTCACGGGGGCAACCAGCCAGAAGAAAGGCTACTTCGAGCGCGCGGACGGTGGCACGCTTTTCCTTGATGAATTGGCAAATACCGCGATGCCGGTGCAGGAAAAAATTCTGCGCATCATTGAGTATGGGGAGCTGGAGCGGCTCGGAGGCAACCAGCCCTTGAAGGTGAACGTGCGCATCATTGCGGCTACCAACGAAGATCTGCCAACGCTCGCCCGTGACAAGAAGTTCCGCGAGGATCTTCTGGATCGCCTCGCATTTGATGTCATCACGTTGCCCCCATTGCGCGCTCGTGCCGAAGACGTCATGGTGCTCGCGGAGCATTTTGCCGTCGGCATGGTGAAAGAGCTGGGCGGTGATTATTTCCACGGCTTTTCGCAAAACGTTGCGCGCATGCTCGTCAGCCATACGTGGCCTGGTAACGTGCGCGAATTGAAGAATGTCATTGAACGTGCTGTTTATCAGAGTCCGGACCGACAGATTACCCGGCTGGTATTCAATCCCTTTGAATCTCCCTATCGATTGGGTCAGGCTCCGCAAAAATCCGGTGGATCAGCGTCACCGGCAGGGCAAAGTGCCGTGTCTGTACAGTCCCCGGCAGTAGATCTGGACGCAGCAGAAACGCTGGATTTCAAGACTCATGTACAGGATTTCGAAATCGATCTGCTCAAGCAGGCCATGCAGCGCTGCCAGTTCAATCAGCGCAAGGCTGCCGATTTTCTGCAGATGAGCTACCATCAGTTGCGCGGCTATCTGCGCAAATACGACTTGTTGGGTTGAACGCTTTAAGGAATGAGTGATACATGGCGTTTCCAGTGAGTGATGAGATTCATCTGTGGGTGATTGATGAATCTTCAGTCGATGACGCGCTGCTTGCCACTTACGGGTCGCTCTTGTCTGCAGACGAACTGCAGCGGTATGAGCGACTGCGTCTGGAGGGCGATCGCCGCCGCTTTTTGACCACACGCGCTGCGATTCGTAGCGTTCTCAGTGGTTACTTTCCTGATGTGCAGCCAGCGCAATGGCAGTTCAGTCGCAATGCCTGGGGGCGCCCGGCTATTGCAGCACCTGTGCTTGATTCCGGCATCCAGTTCAATATTTCTCACGCCCAGGGGTTGATCGTCATAGCGGTGACGGAGCGTGGTGACCTGGGGGTAGATGTCGAATTTACCGGGCGGCGGTGCCGGACTCTGGCACTCGCAAATCGCTACTTTTCAGCGCGCGAGATTGCGGCACTCCAAGGCTTGTCTGTCAGTGCTCAACGAGAACGTTTCTTTGATTTGTGGACATTGAAAGAAGCCTATATCAAAGCATGTGGTATGGGGCTTGCGATACCGCTGCGCAGTTTCAGTTTTGAGTTTGCCAGGGAGGGTATTGCAATTGCCTTTGCGCCTGAGCGTTGCGACGAGCCCGAGGCCTGGCAGTTTTGGCAGATGCAGGCAGCGCCTCAGCACCGCCTGGCAATTGCTTTGAAGGGTTCTGATGGCTTGCGGCCGATGAAAGTGGTTTGTCGGCCGCTGGTCCCGGCGCTCTAGCTGTGACGACTTGGTGACATTCAGCTGAGAATGTATTCCAGCACAAACTTGGAGCCGTAGAACCCCACAATCAGAAGCAGGAAACCGGTCAGCGTGAAGCGAATCGCCGTAGTTCCGCGCCAGCCCAGCTTGTGCCTTCCCCACAGCAATGCCGCGAATACCATCCACGCCAGCAGAGAGAAGAATGTCTTGTGTGGCAGACCCTGAGCCCACATATCCTCCACAAAGATAAAGCCGGCAATGATTCCCAGGCTAAGGAGTACCTGCCCGACCCACAGCAATTCAAACAGAAATGCCTCCATGTCCTGCAGCGGAGGGAAGCGCTTGATCACGCTGGCTGCATGTCTATTGCGCAGTTGATAGTTCTGGAAAGCCAGGAGAGTTGCCTGCAATGCCGCCATGGTCAGGATGCTGTAAGCCAGTATGGACAGCAGTATGTGGCTGGCAATTCCGAGTCCGATGTCCCGGGGTGGATAGCTGCTGTGAATGAATATGGATGCCAGAATGGAGAGAATGGCCAGTGGGAATAATCCCAGGATCAGATTGCTCAGCGGTTTGCGCAGGCTGCTGACAAGGACCAGCAAGGAGATTGAGGCAGTGATCAATGTGCTGATCTCGACGATGCCGAAGTGGAATCCGGCGTCCTTCTTGATGATCCCACTGGCGCTCACCGCGTGTGCGAGAACGGCCAGTAATCCGAATATGAACACCGCGCTGCCGGGCTCTGTCGTGGCGGTCCGGTTCTGCAATCGCCGTCCCTGATTGACGGAACTGATCAGGTAAAACAGTACGGCAATCAGTCCTGAGAGGGTGGTAAGCTGCATGGCGGTCTCTGGGGTCTTCTTGTAGGTTGAGCTTCCGGGATTGTAGAGAAGCTTCATTTTAACACTTGTTGGGAAAGTTTCTCATATGTGGGGAGGGGGTTGAAGTGATATTTTCTGAGCACTCCGTGCGCCCTCAGCACAGCTCCTTGTGGCAGTGAACATCTCGGCGTATTTGGCTATAATCGCCCGCCATCGAAAATTCCCCGCAGCAAATTTGGAAGTGAACTATGTTTGAAAGTCTTACCGAACGACTCTCCGGCGCCCTGCGCAAGATCAGCGGCAAGGGGACTCTGACAGATAACAACATTCAGGATGCGCTACGTGAAGTGCGACGCGCACTTCTGGAAGCCGATGTGGCCTTGTCTGTCGTCAAGGAATTCGTTGAGCGTGTCCGGCAGCGCGCGATTGGGCAGGAAGTCTCTCAGAGTCTCAGCCCCAGCCAGGCCTTCATCAAGATCGTGCAGGCCGAACTCGAAACCGTCATGGGCGTTGCCAACGAGGCGCTGAATCTGCGCGCCCAGCCACCGGCAATTATCCTGATGGCGGGTTTGCAGGGCGCCGGTAAAACCACCACGGTGGCGAAACTTTCCCTGTGGCTGAAGAAAAATGCCAAGAAGAATGTGATGGTCGTCAGCGCCGACGTTTATCGTCCTGCGGCGATTGCCCAGTTGCAGACGCTGGCCACCGACGTGGGGGTGGAGTTCTTCCCCAGTGATATCAGCCAGTCGCCGGAAGCCATTGTGTTGGCTGCGTTGAAAGAAGCCAAAACGAAATTCATGGACGTGCTGATCGTCGACACCGCCGGCCGTCTGGCGATTGACGACGAGATGATGTCGGAAATCCGCCGCCTGCATGAAGTGCTGAATCCTATCGAAACGCTGTTTGTCGTCGATGCGATGACAGGTCAAGATGCGGCCAATACCGCCAAGGCCTTCAATGACGCATTGCCGCTGACGGGTGTGATTCTGACCAAGGCCGATGGCGATGCGCGTGGTGGTGCCGCGCTCTCAGTCAGACAGATCACCGGCAAACCAATCAAGTTCATCGGTATGGGCGAGAAGGCCGATGCCCTTGAGCCATTCTATCCTGATCGTATTGCGACCCGTATTCTCGGCATGGGCGACCTTCTGTCGTTGATCGAAGAGGTCGAGCGCAAGGTAGACAAGGAAAAGGCCGAGCGTCTGGCGGCCAAGATCAAGAAGGGCAAGGGCTTCGATCTGGAGGATTTCAAGGAGCAGATCAAGCAGATGCAGAACATGGGCGGAATGGCGAGCATCATGGACAAGATGCCGGGCCTTGGCGCTTTGCCTCCCGGCGCGGCCAAGATGGTCGATGATTCGCTGTTCCGCAAAATGGAAGCGATCATCAATTCGATGACCATGAAGGAGCGAGTGAACCCCGATATTCTGAATGGCTCGCGCAAGCGTCGCATTACACAGGGTTCGGGTACCGACATTCAGGATTTGAATCGGTTGCTCAAGCAACACAAACAGATGCAGAAGGTTATGAAGAAGATGAAGGGTGGCGGACTGGCGAACATGATGCGTGGATTGGGCGGCATGCGTGGCCCGGGAGGTTTTCCCGGTGCCGGTGGTCCTCCTCGCTTCTAAACTGTGGTCGTGCTCTAATCACCGCTTAGAAAAAATAGAATGGCAATGGTCTGAACGGCCCATTCGGCGGGGCTTCTCTGTCGATTTGTGGGTTTGACAGAGTGCCGGGAAAATCTTTAAAGATTCCTTCCATCCCGGCACTAATTCCCTTAGAATACCCGCCTTTTTCCAGCCTCGGCACTTGTTGGCGTTGTAACAGTGTCTTTAGATGTTGTGGCTGGGTCAGTTTTCGTATGAACGATTAACTCAGGAAATACAGTTTATGGTCACAATTCGACTGGCTCGCGCTGGCGCAAAAAAGAAACCTTTTTACTACATCACAGTCACCGATCAGCGCAATGCGCGTGATGGTCGCTTCATTGAGCGTGTAGGGTTCTTCAACCCTGTCGCCCGCGGCCAGGAAGAGCGTCTGCGTATCAATCTTGATCGCGTGCAGCATTGGTCAGTCAACGGTGCTCAGCCAAGTCAGCGCGTTGCCGCTCTGATCAAGGAAGCCACTGCCGTTGCGACGACAGTTGCCTGATTGCCCTGTCTGCTGTGAAGCAGACAGCACAGGCATGACGTCAGGCTTGGGCTTGACGTAAGAGGGTGGATAGTCATGGAGTTCAAGCAACAGGAATTGATCACTATGGGGCGGATTGGTCGGCTCTATGGCATCAAGGGCTGGGTCAAGCTGATTTCCTATACCAACCCACAGGACAATATTCTCGATTTCCGTCAACTGTTAGCCCGTATCGGCGGGCAGTGGCAGGCCATCGAGATGGATCAGGGCAAGATTCACGGCAAGGGTCTTGTCGCACACTTCGTTGGTTTCGATGATCCCGACGAAGTGAAAAATCTGACCGGTGTAGAGCTGGCAGTGCCGATAGATGAGTTGCCTGAGCTGGGGTCCGAAGATTTTTACTGGCACGAGTTGCTTGGCATGCGTGTGGTGACTGAGTCCGGGCAGTATCTGGGAGTCGTCTCCAAGCTGCTGGAAACCGGTGCCAACGATGTGTTGGTAGTGCAGGCTGTAGAAGGCAGTGTCGATGGGCGTGAGCGATTGATTCCCTATCTGTTCGACAGGGTCGTTAAACGCGTCAGTCGCGAAGAGCGCTGTATTACCGTCGATTGGGACGCTGATTATCTGGCTTGATTGACGAGTGCCAAGCGGAGAGAAGCAAAAGGGGAATGCGGTGCAGATCGGTATTGTGACGCTGTTTCCTGAGATGTTCGCGGCAGTGACCGATTACGGGATCACGGGCCGGGCGTGTCGCGAAAACATTGTGACGCTGCAGTGCTGGAACCCGCGGGATTTCACGAATGACCGGCATCGCACGGTGGATGATCGCCCCTTCGGCGGTGGCCCGGGCATGTTGATGAAGACCGAGCCATTGCAGGCGGCGATTGCGGCGGCAAAGGTTGGTTTGAATACAGAAGTTGCAGGTGCGGACGATAAGTCAGGCGACAGTGCAGTGATTGCGCCGACGGTAATCTACATGTCGCCGCAGGGACGCAAACTGGATCAGCAGGGTGTTGTCGAGTTGGCGGCACGCAGGAAGCTGGTGTTGGTATGCGGCCGTTATCAGGGCATTGATGAGCGGGTCCTGCGCAACGATATCGACGAGGAATGGTCGATTGGGGATTACGTCCTCAGTGGTGGTGAGCTGGCGGCCATGGTGCTGGTCGATGCGTTGACGCGCTATCAACCAGAGGCGCTGGGTCACGAGGGATCAGCAGCAGCCGATTCCTTCGCGGATGGCCTGTTGGACTGCCCACAGTACACGCGGCCACAGGAGTACATGGGTGAGTCAGTCCCCGAGGTGCTGCTGGGCGGGAACCACGAACAGATCAGAATTTGGCGACTCAAACAGAGTCTTGGCAATACTTGGCTCAAGCGGCCTGACTTGCTGAAAAAGATGACGTTGAGTGCGGAATATAAAGGTTTATTGGAACAATTTATTGGTGAACACGAGGCAAGGCGTTGACGCGTCAGGCTGCGAACCCTGGAGTAAGGCAATGAGCAAGAGCAAGATCATTCAGATGGTTGAGAAAGCACAGATGACCAAGGAAATCCCGGATTTCGGTCCAGGGGATACGGTGGTTGTGCAGGTAAAGATCAAAGAGGGTGACCGTGAGCGTCTGCAGGCGTTTGAAGGTGTGGTGATCGGTGTCCGTAATCGTGCGCTGAACTCTGCGTTCACCGTTCGCAAGATATCCCACGGTGTGGGCGTAGAGCGTACCTTCCAGACTTACAGCCCCATGCTCGACAGCATCACACTGAAGCGTCGTGGCGATGTGCGTCAGGCCAAGCTGTACTACCTCAGAGACCTGTCTGGCAAGGCAGCACGTATTACCGAAAAGCTGGAAAAGAAGTCCAGCTGATTCGAGTGACGATCGCCGCCTGAGGCAATTGCTGTTGTCAGGCTCGCGCAAGTCTATATGTGTGAACGTTCGTATGATCGGGCGTATGAAAAGGGAGGCAATCCATATTGCTTCCCTTTTTGTTTTGGTGGTCCGTCATTCCCGCTTGTGTTAATTTACGGCTATCACGGTTTTATTAATGCGGTATCGCGAGGTTCTTCGTCATGACAACATTGTTTCGATCTGTTGCCGCTATTGCATTGGTCTCGGTGGGGCTTGCCTATGCTGCATTCGGACAGTCGGTTACTACCGAGGAACCCTGGGCTGCGGAGTTGCAAACGAAACTGACTCAGACGTTGGCCGCTGCCACTGAGAGTGATGTGCAGGTCGTCCGCATCAGCGAGACTCCTGTGGCAGGTCTCGTGGAAGTGGAGTTGAGTACCGGCGAGACCCTGTTCTCTGATCGCGAAGGCGGGTATCTGGTCACCGGTGATTTGTTCAAGGCGAGCCCGGACGGTTTGGAAAATCTTACTGCGGCTGCGCGCCAAGGCAAGATTGCGGAGTGGATTGCCGCAGTGCCCGAATCAGAGATGATCATATTCACACCTGAGGAAAAGAAGGCGTCAATTACTGTCTTCACCGACGTTGACTGCGCCTATTGCCGCAAGTTTCACGGTGAACTCGATGCAATCATGGCGCTTGGCATTCAAGTGCGATATGTCGCCTATCCCCGTGGTGGCGAAGCATCTACTGCCTATCCCAAGATGATTTCTGTCTGGTGTTCTGAGGATCGCAACAAGTCGCTGACTCAGGCCAAACATGGGCAGAGCCTGCCTACCCGTGACTGCCAGACCCCCGTGCTGGAGCATTACAATCTGGGCAACAAGATTGGCATTTCCGGAACTCCCGCCCTTGTGCTGGAAGACGGGACAGTGATCCCGGGTTATCTCGACAGCCAGCAGCTTGCAGGAGTGGTTTTCGGTCAGTGAGCTGACTCCTTGAATTCCGGCGAGAACTGCATTTTCCCAATTAATCTTTAGTACAATGTGCGCCATTTTCACCATGGCGTTGAGGATTTGTCTTGAAACAGGAATCGCTACAGAGCGCGGTATCGCCCGCGAAAGACGGCAAACAGCAGTTCAATATTGGTATCTGCGGGATGGGCACCGTTGGCGGTGGCACATTCACTCTGCTGCAGAGCAAGCAGGAAGAAATTACCCGACGTCTGGGAAAAACGCTCAAAGTGACTCATGTCGCCTCTCGCCGTCAGAATCCTGCTTTTGACACCAGCCATATTCTTTTCAGCACCGACGTTTTCGCAGTGGCAGATGATCCGGCAATCGATATTCTGGTAGAAGCCATGGGCGGTATGGAACCTGCGTTTCCGCTGATCATGCGCGCAATCGAGAACGGCAAGCACGTCGTGACCGCCAACAAAGCCCTCATCGCCGTGCATGGCAATGAGATTTTTGCGGCCGCCAAGCGCAAGGGCGTCACTGTTGCCTATGAAAGCGCAGTGGCAGGTGGCATTCCCATCATCAAGGCATTGCGCGAAGGGTTGGCAGCCAACTCGATTCAATGGCTGGCCGGCATCATCAATGGCACCGGCAACTTCATTCTGACGGAGATGGCGCAAAAGGGTCGCAGTTTTCCAGACGTGTTGAAGGAAGCACAGGCGCTCGGTTATGCCGAAGCCGATCCCACCTTCGATGTCGAAGGAATCGATGCCGCGCACAAGCTGACCATCCTAGCGTCCAACGCCTTCGGTATCGCTCTGCAATTCGAGAAGGTGTACACCGAAGGAATCAGCAAAGTTACCATTGCCGACGTCAACTATGCCAATGAGCTGGGCTATCGCATCAAGCATCTCGGTATCGCTCGCATGACTGACAAGGGCATCGAGATGCGCGTGCATCCGACGTTGATCTCCAATCAGCGCCTGATTGCCAACGTCAATGGTGTGATGAACGCGGTGGTGGTGAAGGGCGATTCAGTTGGCTCTACTCTCTACTACGGTGCGGGCGCGGGAGCCAAAGCAACTGCCTCGTCCGTGGTGGCCGATCTCTTTGACATCGCGCGTGCGTCTGGTTCGACGTCAGGAAGTGTTCCGTCGCTGGCATTCAATTCTCTGCGCACAGACGTGCCGATTCTCGGCATCGACGATATAGAGTGCGAGTATTACCTGCGCATCGCAGCACAGGACAAGATCGGTGTCATGGCACAGATTTCTCAAGTGCTGATGACACACGGCATCAATATCGAAGCATTGATCCAGAAAGAGCCGGACCACAACGCCACCGGCGACGTGACAGTGCCAGTGGTCCTGTTGACGGGCAAGGTGCAGGAGCGACAAATGAACAAGGCGATTGCGGCCATCGAAGCGCTTGAGCAGGTTGTCGACAAGGTGACGCGCATACGCGTAGAACTGTTCGACGGCGAAGGCAATTAATCAGCTATTAATCACCCGCAGGCGGAGTCGTCAGGACTTCTGCAGCAACGAGAGAATTGAAAGTGGCAATGAAATATATCAGCACGCGCGGCCAGTCACCCGCCCAGAGTTTTGAACAGGTATTGTTGACCGGGCTGGCACCCGACGGCGGGCTCTACGTTCCCGAGACGCTGCCGCATTATTCCCGTGAGGAAATTGCAAAGTGGGCAGGGCTCGGCTACGCGGAATTGGCTTTGAAGATAATCAGTCCGTTTGTCGACGGAGCGATCCCTGAGGCCAAACTCAAGGAGTTGATCGACAAGAGCTACGCGAATTTCTCGCACAAGGCGGTCGCCCCTTTGCGCATGCTCGGTGCCAACGAATGGGTGATGGAGCTGTACTGCGGTCCGACGCTGGCGTTCAAGGATTTTGCGCTGCAATTGCTGGGTCACTTGCTGGACTACGTGCTTACCAGAAATAACCAGAAGGTGGTGATTCTGGGAGCGACTTCGGGTGACACTGGTTCCGCCGCATTGGAAGGTTGTCGTCACTGCGAGAACGTCGACATCTTCATTCTGCACCCCTTTCAGCGCGTGTCAGAAGTACAGCGTCGGCAGATGACGACGGTGCCCGGTGACAACGTTCACAACATCGCCGTGCGTGGCAACTTCGATGATTGCCAGCGCATCGTGAAGGCCGCGTTTGGTGACCAGTCCTTCCTACCTGAGGGTCGTCAACTGGTGGCGGTGAACTCCATCAACTGGGCCAGAATCATGGCTCAGATCGTCTACTACTTTTACGCCTCCTTGCAGCTGGGTGGCCCGCATCGCGAAGTCTCCTTCTCGGTGCCAACCGGCAATTTCGGTGACATCTATGCGGGTTACCTGGCCCGGCAGATGGGCTTGCCAGTCAGGCAACTGATCATCGCGACCAACAGCAACGACATTCTGCACCGCTTCATGAGTCGCAACGAGTATTCGCAATCCGCGCTCAAGCACACGCTGTCTCCCAGCATGGACATCATGGTGTCGAGCAATTTTGAGCGCTATCTGTTCGATCTGTTTGGTCGCGATGGCAGGGCGCTGGCGCAATTCATGACCGCTTCCGGCGACGCCAATCACAGTATCGACCCGGTTCGCTGGCAGGACGCGAAGCAGGTGTTTGCGAGTGCCACCGTCAGCGACGAGGTCACCTGTGAGGTGATCCGCCAGGTCTATGAGGAAACTGGATTTCTGATCGATCCGCATACAGCCGTCGGCGTGAAGGCTGCGCGCGAATGCAACGCGGACCACTCTGTCCCGATGATTACGCTCGCGACCGCGCACCCGGTGAAATTTGCCGATGCCGTCACCCGCGCTGGATTGGAAACGCCTGCGCTGCCCGAGCATATGCGTGATCTCTTCGAACGAGAGGAGCGATACGCCGTGCTCGACAACGCGCTGTCTGCGGTGACCGGTTACGTCCAGTCACATCTGTGAAGCCCCTGATTTATCGACGAGTGCCGGTGCGCGAAGGAGAATTTTCTCCGCGCGTGCCGGTGCTTCTGCAACGAATTCTTTCCGCCCGCAATGTCTTCACTGACAGTGAACTAACCCTCGATCTGCGCCATCTGCATCCCCCCGAACAACTGCTGGGATTGGAGACGGCTGTGCGACTTCTGCATGAAGAGCTAATGCGGCAGGGGCGGGTGCTGATCATTGCGGACTTCGATGCCGATGGCGCCACCAGTTGTGCGCTGGCAGTGCGAGCCTTGCGGGCCATGGGCTTTCCGCATGTGGATTACATCGTTCCCAATCGTTTCGAATACGGTTATGGTCTGACGCCAGAGATCGTGGCTCTGGCCGCGCAGCGTTCGCCGGATCTGCTCATCACCGTGGACAACGGCATTTCGAGCATTGATGGGGTTCGCGCGGCGCAGAAACTCGGCATGCGGGTGTTGATCACTGATCATCATTTGCCAGGTCGCGAATTGCCTGCTGCCGATGCTATCGTGAATCCCAATCAGCCCGGTTGCCCGTTTCCCAGCAAGTCGCTTGCGGGCGTGGGTGTGGTGTTCTACCTGCTGGCGGCGCTGCGCAGTTTTCTACGCGAGCAGGGTTGGTTCGAGTCACAGAAGCTGCCCGAACCGAACATGGCGGCTTACCTCGATCTGGTGGCGCTGGGCACCGTGGCGGACGTGGTCGGGCTGGACCGCAATAATCGCATCCTCGTCAATGAAGGGTTGAAGCGCATCCGGCAGGGGCGTGCCTGCGCGGGAATCATGGCTTTGCTCGAAATCGGCAAGCGTCGCCGCGAGACACTGGTCGCCAGCGATCTGGGCTTTGCCGTGGGGCCGCGCCTGAATGCTGCCGGTCGTCTGGATGATATGGGGCTGGGCATCGAGTGTCTGCTCAGCGACAATCCAACGACTGCGGTTGCGATGGCAATCGAACTGGATGCCATGAACCAGCAGCGCAAAGGCATTGAAGGGGAGATGCGCGATCAGGCCGTCAGCGAGTTGGACGCACTGCATTTTGACGAGCAAGCCGTGCCAGCGGGGGTCTGCATCTATCAGCCGGACTGGCATCAAGGGGTCATCGGTATTCTCGCCGCCAGAATCAAGGAAAAGCTGCATCGCCCGGTCATTGCCTTTGCCGACGCTGGGGTAGCAGGCGATGGGGAGGTTGAAATCAAAGGCTCGGCGCGCTCGATTCCCGGTTTACACATTCGCGATGTGCTGGATACTGTGGCTACTCGCAATCCCGGGCTGGTGACGCGCTTCGGGGGCCACGCCATGGCGGCCGGTTTGACGCTCAGGAAGTGTGACTATGAACGCTTCACCACTGCGTTCACCGCCGAGGTGGCGGCCTTGTTGAATGATGACGACCTGCAGGCCAGAATTGCCACAGATGGAGAGATAGGCGGCAAGGAGTTCAATATCGAAATGGCACAGGCGCTACGAGATGCCGGGCCCTGGGGGCAGAATTTCCCCGAACCGAATTTCGACGGAGTATTCAAGGTGGTGCAGCAACGTTTGCTGGGAGACAGCCATCTGAAAATGGTATTGTCGCCGCCTGCAGATGAGCGGATATTGCTGGACGCCATCGCCTTCAACGTCGACAGAAGTTGCTGGCCTGACGATGGCGTGCGGCAGGTGCGTCTGGTTTACCGATTGGATATCAATGAATTCCGTGGCCAGCGTAACCTGCAGTTGCTGGTGGAACATATCGAGCCTTGTTGAAAATGGCACTCGTGATGCCCGCTAGTGGTGCGAAATGTCACTTTTTATGACATTTCCGGGAGTCAGCTGCCAGCCAGGGAGGGTAGAATGAGACGGTATGGGCGAAATATGTGACAGCAGTGTATGGCAAGATTCAACGATCAGGAGATCAGTGCATGCGCAAGTCAGTTCGTAGGCTTTTGATTCTGGGATTCCTCGCGTTGCTCCCGGCGCTCGGTCATGCCGAGCCGTTCAAGGGCGAAGAGATTGAAGTTGAGCTGATCTCCGAGAGTTCCAATGTCGTGCCTGGTCAGACATTGTGGCTGGCATTGCGACTGACTCCGACAGAGCACTGGCATACCTATTCACGCTGGCAGGGTGATAGCGGCGACGCAACCCGCCTGAGCAACTGGCAATTGCCAGCAGGCGCTGTTGCGGGCGACTTGCAATTCCCGACACCAACCTGGCTGCCATTTCCCGGTTCCGATCTGGTGACCTTTGCCTACGAGGATGAAATATTCCTGCCGGTGGCGATAGAGGTTCCCGCAAATCTGCAGGGCCAGACGTTTGACGCATCGGTATTGGCCGAGTGGCAGGTCTGCGATGAGATTTGTCTGTTGGGTGAGGCGACTCTGAGCCTGTCTCTGCCGGTGCAGGGCGACACTCTCGTCGCCGATGTCCGTTGGACTGAGACATTTGCGAACACGCGCGCCAATCTCCCCGTTGCTGATCACGATGTTCAGGCACTGTTTGCCATTGCCGGCGAGCGTATCAGTCTTTCGTTCCAGTCCGCAGGTGCGGTGTTCGACGGCGCGTCAGATGTCTGGTTCTTCCCCGAGAGCAAGCGCATCCTCAAGCCGGGGCCGCTGCGTGATGTCAGTATTGCTCCGAATCAGGTGCAGATTACCCATGCGCAGGCACGTCGTCTGCTGGTGGAAGGAGACAGGATTCCAGGGCTTCTATCTGTTGCCGATGCGAGTGGTCAGACGCATGGCTACCTGCTGGAGGCTGTCCCGGCGACAACCGAGAATGTCAGTTCCATCACTGCCCTTGCTGCCAATGCTGGGGCTGAATCTGGAAAGGATGCAGGGCAAGGAGGCCCAGGCCTGCTGTCGGTTATCTTTATGGCTCTTGCGGGTGGACTCATTCTGAATCTCATGCCCTGCGTCTTTCCGGTGCTCTCTCTCAAGGTCCTGAGTTTCGCGTCGAAGGGTCAGGTGGGGCACAGCGAGCAGCGTCTGCACGGCCTTGCTTATACGGCGGGCATCGTCGTGACCTTCATGCTGCTGGCGTCGATACTGCTGGGATTGCGCGCCGGAGGAGAGGCGGTGGGTTGGGCGTTCCAACTGCAGTCGCCGTGGTTTGTCGCGATATTGATTTACTTGTTCTTTACCATGGGGCTGAGTCTGTCCGGTGTTTACGAGTTTGGGTCCGGCATGATGGGCGTAGGCAGCACTCTGGCCAGTAAATCCGGCTACAAGGGCTCCTTCTTCACTGGGGTACTGGCCACTGCTGTCGCCAGTCCATGTACAGCACCGTTCATGGGCGCAGCACTGGGGTTCGCACTGTCGCAGTCGTGGCTGGTGGCAATGGTAGTGTTCTTCTTCCTGGGATTGGGCATGGCATTACCGTTCCTGATTCTGTCATTCAGTCCGGCACTGCTGGCCCATATGCCCAAACCGGGTGCCTGGATGAACACCTTCAAAGAGTTCATGGCATTCCCCATGTATGCCACCGTGTTGTGGCTGTTGTGGGTGCTGGGCATGCAGGTCGGTGTCAATGGCATGGCCGTAGTGGTTGGGGCCTGTCTGTTGCTGGCCTTCGGTCTCTGGCTCCTACGGAAGCGCACCATAGCAGGGGCTTTCTGGCGTAACGCCAATGCCGTGCTTGCCGGTTTGGCGATATTGATAGCCTTCTACGCCTTGCAATCGCCGCTCCTGGCCGTGCAGGCGCCAGCAGAAAGAGTCGTTGCTGCAGATGGCAGCGAGGTCAATTCAGACTATTTCGAGCCGTTTTCGGCAGCACGTCTGGCTGAGTTGCGGGCAGCAGGTCAACCTGTGTTCATCAACATGACGGCCGCCTGGTGTATTACTTGTCTGGCGAATGAACAGACAACACTCAGCGCCGACAGCGTCCTGCAATCAATGCGCGACAACAACATTGCCTATCTGAAGGGGGACTGGACGAATCAGGATCCTGAAATCAGCAAGGTGCTGGATAGCTTCAATCGGCCGAGTGTGCCGCTGTATGTTCTCTACCCCGGGGCGGGCAAAGATCCTGTCATACTGCCGCAGATACTGACGCCTGCCACCGTAATCGACGTGTTTGCCAGTATCTAGCGCGCCATTCATGACTTTCCGGTCATGCTGTCGCGCCAATAATAAAAAATTGAGAACGCTATGAAGCTGCTCAAATTTGGCATGATCCTGCTGATAACCAGTCTGGTCTTCACACTCCTGATCGTCGCCAAGGATCTACTGCTGCCTCTGGTCATCGCCATTGCCTTCTGGTATCTGATCAACCTGTTGGCCAGTGGCTTTGCGCGTCTTCGGCTCGGAGCGCTCGTGCTGCCTCGGACCATGTGCTTTGCCGCTTCCATTTTGACTTTCGTGGCGACTATTTCCGTGGTCGTCCGCTTCATCCGCATCAGTCTGAACGATCTGACCAGCGTGACGATAGAATACGGAGCGAATCTGCGTGCACTCTGGGAACGTTTACCGTTTGCGGAATATCTGCCGGTGGAGGGTTTCATCGACACGGTGACCACCAGGCTCGATCTTTCTGCAATTCTCGCCACAATTGCTGTCTCGTTCACAGGGTTGGCTAGAGACAGTACGCTGATTGTGATTTATGTCGGCTTCCTGCTTTTCGAGCAAGGTAATTTCAATCGCAAGCTGACGGCGCTGATCAATGACCCCCATCAGGAGCGCAGAGTGGTGGGGATGCTGGCGCAGATCAAAGGCGACATACAGAAGTACATCAGCATCAAGTTTCTCGCCAGTGCGACTACCGGTATCCTGAGTTACATTCTGCTGCGGAACCTCGACGTCAAATTCGCGGAGATCTGGGCTCTGCTGATATTCCTGCTTAATTTCATCCCTACCATTGGCTCCATTGTGGCGACAATCTTCCCCTCGTTGATGGCGTTGGCGCAGTCGAACGATGGCTTCGGTCTATTCTTTACTGTACTGATCGGCATCACCTCGTTTCAGGTTCTCATTGGCAATATTCTGGAGCCGCGCATCACCGGTCAGTCTCTCAACCTCAGTCCTGTGGTGATCTTGTTCAATCTCGCCCTGTGGGGAGCGATCTGGGGCGTGCCTGGCATGTTTCTATGCGTGCCATTGCTCATCATTACCACGATCGTCCTCGCACACTTCCCGAAAACCCGGCCAATAGCCATCTTGCTGTCGACTGACGGCAGGTTGAATATCACGGAAGATTGATCTGCAAAGAGGGGCTGTTAGGGTTATAATTCTCAATCCTGTATCAAGCTGAAATGCCCCATGTGCGCGGCTTGCAGGCCGATTTTTGTATCAATACGTTGTCCTTACATTGTCCTTGGAAGATTTGATGAAAATTGCTGAGATTCGCCAGAAGTTTCTAAACTATTTTAATGCTCAGGGTCACCAGATCGTGGCGAGCAGTTCACTGGTGCCCGCCAATGATCCAACGTTGTTGTTTACCAATGCGGGCATGGTGCAGTTCAAGGATCTTTTTCTGGGCAATGAGGTGCGCTCCTATAACCGTGCGACGACTTCTCAGCGCTGCGTACGCGCAGGCGGCAAGCACAACGATCTGGAGAATGTCGGCTATACCGCACGTCACCACACCTTCTTCGAAATGCTGGGCAACTTCAGTTTTGGTGATTACTTCAAGCAGGATGCCATTCGCTTTGCCTGGGAGTTTCTGACCAAGGAGCTGCAATTGCCAGCGGACAAGCTTTGGGTCACGGTCTTCCACGAGGACGAAGAGGCGGCCGCTATCTGGATCAACGAGGTGGGTGTCGATCCGAAACGTCTGTCACGCCTGGGCGAGAAAGACAATTTCTGGGCAATGGGCGACACCGGACCCTGTGGTCCGTGCACCGAGATATTCTATGACCACGGTCCGGACGTGGCGGGTGGCCCGCCAGGCAGTCCCGATGATGATGGTGATCGCTATATCGAGATCTGGAATCTGGTATTCATGCAGTTCGACCGTCAGCCCGACGGCACCTTGGTGAGACTGCCCAAGCCCTCGGTGGATACCGGTATGGGGCTGGAGCGTCTGGCGGCTGTGTTGCAGCATGTCCACAGTAATTACGAAATCGATCTCTTCCAAGGCATTCTACGTGCTGCTGCCGAAATCACTGGCACCGCCGATACCAGCAACACCTCTCTGCGTGTCATTGCAGACCACATTCGCTCTTGCTCCTTCCTGGTTGCTGATGGCGTGCTGCCTTCCAACGAAGGGCGCGGTTATGTGCTGCGCCGCATCATCCGTCGCGCCGTGCGTCACGGCTATCAGCTCGGCGTGAAGGATATATTCTTCTATCGTCTGGTGAATGTTCTGGTGCAGCAGATGGGGGAAGCGTACCCCGAGCTGAAGGCGCGGCAGGAGTTCGTGGAGCGAGTGCTGCGCGAAGAAGAACAGCAGTTTGCCCGCACACTGGAGAATGGCATGGCGATTCTCAAACAAGCGATAGCGGAGCTGAAGGGCTCAGTGATCCCGGGCGATACAGTGTTCAAGTTGTACGACACCTTCGGTTTTCCCGTGGACCTGACCGCCGATGTGGCGCGGGAACAGGGGTTGACGCTGGACATGGCAGGGTTTGATAGCGCCATGGCCGTACAGAAACAACAGGCCCGTGCCGCCAGCCAGTTCAATGCCGTGGAGAAGCTGGTCATCAATCTGGAGAAGGGAACCCGCTTCACTGGCTATGAGCAGCTGGCTGATCAGGTTCAGGTGCTGGCAATTTATCGCGATGGTCAGCAGGTCAGTGAAATAGCCGGGCAGGGCGAGGCGTTGCTGATTCTCAACCGCAGCCCGTTTTATGCCGAGTCAGGCGGGCAGGTTGGTGACAAGGGTGTCATTGAGATCAACCAGGGCGCCGCCAACGAGGTGCTATTCGAAATCGTCGATACCCAGAAACAAGGGGAGCACTTCATCCACAAAGGGCGGTTGCGTAATGGCACGCTGAAGGTGGGCGATCAGGTGGCCGCGAAGGTGGCTGCAGACAATCGCGCGGCGATAGCCCTGAACCATTCGGCCACGCATCTGTTGCATGCGGCACTGCGTAAAGTACTTGGAACCCACGTCACGCAGAAAGGATCGCTGGTTAACGCCGATCGTCTGCGCTTCGATTTTTCTCATCACGCGCCAATAACCACTCTGGAGCTGAGTCAGATTGAAGCCCTGGTGAATGCCGAGATTCTCCGCAACAGCAAAGTGTCCAAGGTTGTCATGGACATTGAGCAAGCCATGAATAAAGGCGCCATGGCACTTTTCGGTGAAAAATACGGGGATGAAGTCCGAGTGGTCAGCATGGGCGACTTCTCTACCGAACTGTGTGGCGGCATCCACGTCGACCGCACGGGCGATATCGGGCTCTTCAAGTTCGTCAGCGAATCTGGAGTAGCAGCGGGTGTCCGCCGTATCGAGGCCGTCACCGGGCTGGGTGCGTTGGCCATCATTGAGCGTCAGGAAATCCTGCTGAAACAACTTTGTGAAGCAGCGAAATCCAATCAGGACAGTCTGCTGGAAAAGGTCCAGCAGATGATGACCAGCAACCGCGCTCTTGAGCGGGAAATTGAGCAGTTGAAGGTGAAACTCGCGGGGGCCGCAGGAAACGCTATTGGTAGCGAGACGGTCATTGTCAAAGGCGCCAGTCTGCTTGTAAAAACGGTCGATGGCTTCAATGCAAAAACATTGCGTGACACCGTGGACCAGTTGAAGAACAAACTCGGGTCGTCAGTGGTGGTGCTGGCGAGTATCGAAGACGGCAAGATCAGCATTGTTGCCGGTGTCAGCAAGGATCTGGTGGAGAGTGTGAAGGCCGGAGATCTGGTCAACATGGTCGCAACCCAGATCGGTGGCAAGGGTGGTGGCAGAGCGGATATGGCGATGGCCGGTGGTAGTGATCTCGCGGCGTTGCCAGCGGCGCTGGCCTCCATAAAGGAATGGCTGGCAGCAAGGCTGTAACACCTTGTAACAAGAAGGGGGCGCAGGGCTCCCTAAATATCGATTGCAATGCAAACGGCAATTTTGTTTAATTTGCACCCGTTTTAATTCCATGTAGAAAAAATGGCACTATACGTTCAAAAATTTGGTGGTACATCAGTAGGCTCCACGGCGCGCATTGAGTCTGTAGCGGACAAGATCATCTCTTATCGCAATCAGGGGCACGACATTGTGGTCGTGGTATCTGCAATGAGCGGTGAGACGAACAGGCTGCTGGGGCTCGCCCATGACATCGACCCACAGCCGTCCCCGCGTGAGCTGGACGTTATTCTGTCGACAGGGGAGCAGGTGACAATTGCCCTTCTCAGTATCGCCCTGCAAAAACGTGGCTGTGATGCCCGCTCCTTTACCGGAGGGCAAGTCAGAATTCTGACCGATGAGGCGCATACCCGCGCCCGTATTCGTGAGATCGACGACAAGAAGATTCGCCATGAATTGGCGCAGGGGCGTGTCGTGGTGGTCGCTGGATTCCAGGGAACCGACGAAGAAGGCAATATCACCACACTGGGGCGCGGCGGTTCAGACACCTCTGCGGTGGCCCTGGCAGCAGCTCTGAAGGCCGATGAATGTCAGATATATACTGACGTGAAAGGCGTATATACGACTGATCCGCGCGTAGTCGAAGATGCCAGACTGTTGCGCAGTATTACGTTTGAGGAGATGCTGGAGCTGGCAAGTCTGGGAGCCAAGGTGCTCCAGATCAGATCAGTGGAATTTGCAGGCAAGTACAAAGTACCGTTGCGCGTGCTGTCCAGCTTTGAAGAAGACCCAGGTACTTTAATCAGTTTAGAGGAAGAAACAGAAATGGAAGCTCCAATTATCTCGGGTATCGCCTTTACGAGAGATGAGGCAAAAATCACTGTCTCCGGAGTGCCAGATGTCCCCGGGATCGCCTATCGAGTCATCGGTCCTGTTAGCGACGCAGGTATCGAAGTGGACGTGATCGTGCAGAACGTCTCTGCTGATGGAACTACTGATATCACTTTTACGGTAAAGCGCGCGGATGCAGAGCAGACCCGTCAGATCATCGGCAGAATTGCGTCCGATGTGAAGGCCAGAGACATTTCTCTGGATACCAAGATCGCAAAGATATCGCTTGTTGGTGTGGGAATGCGCTCCCATGCCGGTATTGCCAGCAAGATGTTCAAGACGCTGGCCGATGAATCGATTAACATCCAGATCATCACTACTTCAGAGATCAAGATTTCTGTAGTGATTGATGAGAAATATCTGGAACTTGCTGTGCGATCACTGCACAGTGCGTTTGGTCTCGGAGAAGCAGGTAAAGGCTGAGTACCGCCGGAGACTCTCCTCCTTGTGTCTGTTGTGCTGGCCGGTTTGAAACACCGGTGTAGGGGCAGCACTGCAAGACTTTTTTCACGAACCCGCTTTCGCCATCTTGCGACAAGGTGTTAAAAGAATAATTAGAGGGTGAGAAAGCATTTTGAAATTGCACGTCAGTATTTGTGTTTTCCTTCGCGCGTGAAACTGCCCGCGATGGTGAAATTACAAGGACATTGAGAGTGGGAAAGGAGAGATAACATGTTGATTTTGACTCGCCGCATAGGTGAAACATTGATGGTTGGCGATGATGTCACAGTGACTGTACTGGGCGTCAAAGGAAATCAGGTAAGAATTGGTGTCAATGCACCAAAAGATGTAGCAGTGCATCGCGAAGAAATTTACCAGCGCATTCAAAAAGAAAAGGATGCGGGCGGCACTGATACGGACGGAAACGCATAAGCAAATAATCCCCTTGGCCTCTGCCAATTTTTCGGATGTATGCTATTATTGCGCGCGAATTTGGAGAGATGGCCGAGTGGCTGAAGGCGCGCCCCTGCTAAGGGCGTATGGGGTAAAACTCATCGAGGGTTCGAATCCCTCTCTCTCCGCCATATAAGATATTACTCCCCCCTGAAGTCCTCCCGACTCTACTTTTGACTCTGAATCAAATTTTGGAATCCGGTTGCCTGGGGGCGCGAGTTCAGGCCACATAGTCATGTGACCTTCCCCTTGTTCCTCTGTACCTCCTGTGACAATATGGCCCGCAGTGTGATACCGCTGATGGTTTTTCGAGACCATTTTTCTGATTGATTCGTCAGATCGTTTCGTCTACTTGTTTCTTTTGATCGTTTCGATCAGCAGGTGTCTGCCATGAAAACTGTTTCTCTGAAATTTCTCGTGAATGGAATTCTGTCACTGGCGGTGCTCATGAGCCAGTACGCTTACTCTCAACCCTTGGATTCCGCTGCAATTACTCCTTTCTCGATCAATATTCCCGAGCAGGATATCGTTGATCTCAAACAGCGACTGGCCATGACGCGTCTGCCGGATCAGATTCCCGGCGTTGGCTGGGACTATGGCACTGATACAGAATACTTGCGCGAATTGCTGGAATACTGGGCCACGGAGTTTGATTGGCGCGCTCAGGAGAAGGCGCTCAATGAGTTCGATCAATTTGTCACAGAGGTGGACGGTGTGCAGGTGCACTTCATCCACCAGCGCTCGCCGCATCCGAACGCAACCCCGCTGCTGCTTACGCACGGCTGGCCGGGTTCCTTTGTAGAGTTCAGAAAAATCATCGGTCCGCTGACCAACCCCGAGCTGTATGGCGGCAATGCCGAGGACGCTTTCCATGTAATAGCACCCTCGTTGCCTGGATTCGGTTTCTCAGGCAAACCCACTGAACGTGGTTATAACCCTGAACGTATGGCGCATACGCTGGCGGCGCTGATGGAGAAACTGGGTTATGAGAAGTACGGCGCACAGGGTGGTGACTGGGGCGCAATCATTAGCCGAATTCTCGCGAGCCAGTATGGAGATCATGTTATCGGGCTGCATTCCAATTTCGTGCTGGCCAACCCTCCATCCGATCCTGCGGTGCGTGATGCCGTACCACCGGAAGAGCTGGCAAGCCGCGAGGCTCGTCAGGCTTATATGGCCAATGAGGTTGGCTACCAGCAGATTCAGGGGACCAAGCCGCAGACGCTGGGCGTTGCACTGAATGACTCTCCTGCCGGGCTCGCTGCCTGGATCGTCGAGAAATTCTATGGTTGGAGTGACATTGACAGGAGTCACGCCAATGGTCTGGAGGAAAAATTCACCAAGGATGAAATGCTGACCAACATCAGTCTCTACTGGTTCACACAGACGATCACTTCTTCCGCACGCATTTACTTTGAGAATCGCAACGTCGCGATGGCGGAGCCTGTTGGCTTTGTCGAAGTTCCCACGGCTGGCGCGATCTTCCCCGCTGAGATCTACCTAACCCCCAGACTATGGGCTGAGTCTCAGTACAATATCGTGCACTGGACCCGCATGCCCCGTGGAGGACACTTTGCCGCCATGGAAGAACCGGAGCTGTTGCTGCAGGATATCCGCGAGTTTTTTCGGCCTCTGCGTTAAGTAAAGAGAGAGGCCGGGTTATCCGCCAGGGAAGTGATGCATGCCTCTGCACCTGAGCAGCTCCAACAGAATTGAAACACTGCAGCTGCAGCTTGCCGATCTGTTTTCGGAACAGCCGCTCGCCGATCCCTTCGCGCGCGAGGTGGTGTTGGTGCCGACGATGGCCCTGCAGCGCTGGCTGAATTTGCAGATTGCGGGTTGCCACGGTGTGGCGGCCAATATTGACTGTCCGTTGCCCGCCGCCTGGATATGGAAGCTGGCAGCTCAGCTCCTGGATATCGCGGGTGATTCCTCGGCAGGTGCTGTCCCGCAGCAGGACCCCCTGTCCAGAGAGTTATCAGCGTGGAAGATCTACGGCGTTCTGCCTGCACTTCTACAGCGCTCTGAGTTCCTGCCTTTGCTCAACTATCTCAAAGATGATGCAGGTGTGAAACGTTGGCAGCTCGCCGAGCGCATAGCCGATGCATTTGACCGTTATCAGTACTATCGCCCTGACTGGATCAGGGACTGGAGTGCGCCCGAACCTCGTCTGCGCCGCACACCGGAGTACGTTCAACCCTGGCAACCAATCCTGTGGCGCGAACTGATCTCCGACTGCATCGATGCGCATCGTGTTGCCCTCATTGATCGACTGCTGCAGACACTGCTGAGTGAAGGTGGTGCCAGCAGATTGGGCTCGATATTGCCCGAGCGTTTGAGTTGCTTTGCGCTCTCCAGTCTGCCGCCGCTGTTTGTGGAAGTTCTCAATGCGCTGGCGCGGCATGTCGATGTCTATCTGTTTCAGCACAGCCCGACGGATCAATACTGGGCGGATCTGCGCAGCAAGAAGTCTGTATCGAGGCTGCGTGTAGAAAATGCCGAAGTGGCAGACTACTACGACACAGGCAACGAGCTACTCGCCTCATGGGGGCGCCAGGGGCAATCATTTCAGGATCTACTGCTGAGCAGTGATGCAGTCGAGTCCGCGCAATGGGAAGAGTATTGCGTCCCCGGCGAGGACACGCTGCTGCACCGTCTGCAGGGTGACATCCTTGCGCTGCGCGAAGAGCGCGTCGATGTCGCGATAGATGACTCCATTCAGGTCAGCATCTGCCACAGTCCGCTGCGCGAATGCCAGGTTCTGCATGACAGACTGCTGCGCGAACTGCAGCAGGATCGTACGCTGAAGGCCGAAGACATTCTCGTCGTCATCCCCGAGATCAGTCGTTATGCTCCTTACATAGACGCCGTATTCCGGCGCGATGAGAGTGGTGCCCGCCCGTTTATCCCCTGGAACCTCTCCGACATCGCGGTGGCCGATGAACACCCGTTGATTCGCATATTCTTTCAGTTGCTGGCACTGCCTGGCTCGCGCTTCACTCATTCCGAGGTTACGTCATATATCAGCGTGCC
Source organism: Gammaproteobacteria bacterium (assembly GCA_030654835.1). Lineage (GTDB taxonomy): Bacteria > Pseudomonadota > Gammaproteobacteria > Pseudomonadales > Pseudohongiellaceae > UBA5078. The sequence goes on from JAURWS010000055.1 coordinate 132,896, forward strand.
GGAGATTGCCGAGCATTTTCATCTGGACGCCTCTGCCCAGGAGGAAGTGCTGAGTTTGTTGCAGCAGAGTCAGGTGCGCTGGGCGCTTGATGGCGAGCATAAGCGAGCAATGGGACTGCCAGCCATTGAGCAGAACACCTGGCTCCATGCCTCGGACCGCCTGATGGCAGGATATGCCATGGGGGAGATTGAATTCTGGAACGGTATAGCACCTGTTGAGGGTGTTGGAGGTGGACGTGCTAGTGCAGTCGGCAATTTTCTGCAGCTTCTGGAAGCATTGCGGCACTGGCATGGAGAGCTGCAGCGCACTCGCACTGCACGCGAGTGGCAGCTGACCCTGCAGGAATTGTTGAGCGATATTTTTGGCGATGTCACCGATGAAGATGACAAGTTGCAACAGATACGCGATGCCGTCGCAGAACTGAAAGAGCAGGCTGGCGATCAACTTCTTTCCCCCGAACTGCTCAGCCTCTGGCTGACAGATAGTCTCGGGACGCGCACGGTGCACAATCGTTTTTTCAGTGGTGGAATTACCTTTTGCGGCATGCGCCCCATGCGCAGTCTGCCCTTTCGCATTATCTGTGTACTGGGTATGCAGGATCAGGCCTTTCCTCGTCGTGAGAATCCAGTGGCTTTTGACGCGATGGCGCAGCAGTGGCGCGCCGGTGATCCGCGCAAGGGCGATGAGGATCGCTACCTCCTCCTGGAAACGCTGTTGTGCGCTCGTGACAAACTGCTCTTCAGTTTTACCGGTCGCAGTCTGAAGGACAACACCGAGTGTCAGCCGTCGGTACTGCTGCAGGAACTGCTGGATTTCATCGATGCACGCTATGTTCCTATGCAAGACAATGCGCAAGACAATGCGCAGGAATCTGCTCGTACAATTGAGCAGCCGGTCATGAGCCAGTTCATCAGCACGCTGTATCCGATGCAGGCCTTCAGTTGGCGCAATTATGCGGCGGTCACTGAGGTGCCCGGCAGTTATGATGCCTGGTGGTGCCGTGTGGCCCATGCCTTACGTGACGCGCAGGGCGAAGATCGCGCCGCTGCAGAGTTGCAGCAGTCCACATGGCCGCTTCACGAACTGGCGGCGACGGATGACTCGACGACCAGCATCGAGCTGGGGCGCCTCATTCGCTTTTTGCAGCACCCGGTAAAGTTCTTCTTCAATGCGCGGCTGCGTATCTATCTGCAGGAAGAACCACAGAGCGAGGATGAGGAAGTGTTCGCGCTGAACGGGCTGCAGTCCTGGGCGTTGCGCAATGCCATGATAGCGGAGCTGTTGCAGACGGAAGACCCAATAGCAGCACCCGCGAATGCAGCAGCCGGAGACGACCGGTTACAGAATATCGTGGCGGCCAAAGGGCTGCTGCCGCATGGCGGGACAGGCGATGCCGCCTATGCACAGGTGCAGGACAATGCCGACGACTTGTTGACGACGCTGCATCCGTATCGTGGATTGCAGGCATTGCCCAAGCGCATTGATTTGCAATTCACTATGCAGATGAAGGATGACCCCGCAACGACACAGGAAATCCACTTGAGTGGTCAGGTTGCGTCTTATCTGCCCGGCAAGGGGCTGTTGCATTACTCGCCCTCGAATCGCAAGGGCAAGTACGTTCTCGCCGCGTGGGTGGAACATCTGGCGCTGTGTGCAATGGGACTGCTTGCATCGGGAGAAGTGACGGCGCTGCATTGCCGGGATGGCAGTGGTTTCTTCGCGGCGCTCGACGCAGACGCGGCTCGTGAACAGCTGCAGTGCTACGTGGCACTGTATCAAGCCGGGCTCGCACGCCCCTTGCCGGTCTTTCCGGAAACCAGTCTGGCACTGGTGCAGGAAGATGGCGGCAAGAGCGCAAGAAAATGCTGGGAAGGCGATCGCTTCCGCAATATTGCAGGAGATCGCGATGATCCCTATGTTCGTCTGATACTGCGTGGCAGCCTTGCCGATCCGTTGGAGATAAGCGAGGTGATGGAGTTGGCAGAAGCGATCTACGGTGCCGCTTGTCGCCGTCTGAGCGACTATCAGGAGGGCGCAGAATGAGCAATTCTGGATTGTCTTCGCTGACAGAAACGGCAAAAGTGTTGACGGCGAAACAAACGCTGCAGCTCAATCTTTCCGGCGTCAAGCTGATCGAAGCGAGTGCCGGCACCGGCAAGACTTACGCCATCAGCAATCTCTATCTGCGGTTCGTGCTGGCTGGCAGAAGAGTCAGCGAGATTCTAGTGGTGACTTTTACCAATGCCGCCACTGAGGAGTTGCGCGGGCGGATTCGCGCACGCCTGCACGACGCACTGCACTGGATCGACCAACCCGATCAGGAACCACAGGACGAATTCCTCGCTCTGCTGCTCGAAGAATTGCGAGCCTTGCCCGAGACTGAGCGCCTTGCGGTCGCGACGCGGTTGCGCCTCGCGGTGCGCTCTATGGATGAGGCCACGATCTATACCATCAACGGCTTCTGCCAGCGCGCATTGACCGATCACGCCTTCAGCAGTGGGCAGCCCTTCGAGCTGGAATTGGTCAGCGACGATGACGAACTCTGGGAGGACGCGCTCAAGGATTGGTGGCGCAGCGCCGCCTATGAATTGGACGAACCGGATCTCAGGCTCTTCCTCGGCGAACTCGGCTCTCTGGAGCAGTTCCTGAAGGCGCAGCGCGCGCTGCGGCATATCCGTGACACGCAGGTGCTGCCTCAGAGTGATGAGGACATGCAGGCGCTCTATGCCCGCTGGCGAGCACAGGTGGAGCCATTGCAAACACTTGCAGAACAGTGGAATGCGCGGGCCGAGGAGTTGGGCGATATTCTGATGTCCTCACCGGCATTGAGCCGGGCGAAAAACAAAGGGGGCTATCAGAAAGATGAGTTAGCAGTGAGCCTGGCACTTCTCAATATCTATTTCCGTTCCTCCGATCTGCGCTCGGTTCCCGATCAGTTGCAGCTGCTCTCGGCGGGCTATTTCTGCGATTTTCAATTGAAAAAAGAAGACCCCGCGCTGCGCGATCCGTTCTTTCTGGAATGCCAGATCATCGTCGATCAGATGAATCTGCTGCGCAAGCACTTTGGCATCACCGCCCTGCTGGATGCAACGGCGAGTGCCCGCGCGCGAGTGGAGCGGGTGAAAGCATTGACCCGTACGATCTCCTTCAATGATCAGCTGACACGTCTACACGACGCGCTCCTGGGACCGTCCGGTGCAGATCTGACGCGCGCGCTGCAGCGCTCTTTCCCCGTCGCAATGATCGATGAGTTTCAAGATACCGACCGTGTCCAGTACCACATCTTCCGCGAGCTTTTCCTGCAGCAACAGTTGTCGGCGGAGTCGGCGCCCGACAAACCTGCGGGACTCATTCTGATCGGTGATCCCAAGCAGGCCATTTACAGCTTTCGAGGCGGAGATATCTTCGTTTACGCCGAGGCGCGCAAAGACGCGGGTGAGAACCGCTACACACTGGACACCAACTGGCGCTCGACACCGCCGCTGGTCCATGCGGTCAATACCGTCTTCAGGCGCCGTGAGGCACCTTTTGTCTACGCTCAGTCCATTGACTTCCATCCTGTTCAGGCGGCTGTAAAGAAGCATGAACCACTGTTTGAGAATGGTGTTCAAGCTCGCTCGATCACGTACTGGCGTATTCCGCGCGGCGATGATGGCAAGCCCCTGAGCTTGTCGGAGGCGCGCAGAATTGTCAGCGCCGGTGTGGCCGAGGAGATTGCGCGACTGGTTGAGGCGGGTGAGCGAGGAGCGGTGAAGCTCGGCGAACAACCGCTGCTGGCCGGTGATATCGCTGTGCTGGTGCGCACCAACGACGAGGGGGCGGCACTGCGTGAGGCATTGCTTCAGCGCGGCCTCAACGCCGTCACGGTAGGCCGGGACAATGTTTTCACGAGCGCCGAGGCTGGTGGCCTCGAATTACTGCTGACGGCGGTCGTGCATTGCAGCGATCGCACCGCGTTGCGTGCGGCATTGACCAGTGATCTTCTCGATCTCGATTACCCGGCGATTGCGGGCATCGTCGATGATCCGCAGCGTTGGCTGCAGTGGGCCGAGCGTTTGCAGACCCTGCAGCGCTTGTGGCTGCAGAAGGGTTTCATGACGATGTTCCAGGCATTGCTGCAAGAGACGCTGCCGGATCTGCAGATCGGCCTGCAACTCGCGGCGCTGCCTTATGCCGAACGGCGCCTGACCAATCTGATGCATCTGGGAGAGCTGTTGCAGCAAACCGCGCGGACGCATCCCGGCCTGGAGTCGCTGCTGAGCTGGTATCGCGAGCAGATCCTTGATACGTCCGAAGCGGAGACGGAGTTGCGACTTGAAAGCGACGAGGCACTCGTCAAGATTGTCACGATCCACGCGAGCAAGGGGCTGGAATATCCGGTGGTGTTCATCCCGTTCCTGTGGGCCTGCAGACCACGCGATTTTCGTCTGAAGCGCCACGACAGTGTGGCCTTTCATGACCTGCATGGTAATGCCTGTCTCGACCTCGGCTCTGAGCGTTTCCAGCAGCATCTGTTGCTGGCAGAGAGTGAGCGCCTTGCGGAGGACGTGCGGCTGGCCTATGTGGCATTGACCCGCGCCCGTGCCAAGATCTACCTGGCCTGGGGAGTGGCGCAAGATCAGTATGCCTTCACCTCGCGCACTGCACTGGCCTGGCTCCTGCATTCGCAGCAAACCCCTGCCGACCTGAATCAGAATTTCCCCAAATCAGCGCTGGACGCAGAGCTGATGAATGCCGCGCTCTCAGAACTCGTGGCACAAAGCAACGGCACCATTGAGGTTGACGACTTGCCGCAGGAGTCTTCGTTGTCTGCGCAAAGTTCGCGGCAAACTGGCCATGAGACGTCTGTAGAGCTGCGCCCCGCCGTGTTCTCCGGCAGCATTGCCACAGACTGGCGCATCACCAGCTTCAGCAGCCTGACCCGCGACATTCACCAGGCACCGCACGCCGGCAGCAATGCCGCCAGCAGCGATCCGATCCTGACCTTTGCTGCGGGCAGTCATGTCGGTTTGTTTCTGCATCACCTGCTGGAACATCTGGATTTTCAGGGGGATATTCAGGCGCAGGGTATCGAGTTGAACAAGCGCTTTGCGCTGCGTTTCGGCTTCGATGCGCGTCGTCAGCAGGACACCGTCGTAGCGTGGTTGCTCAACATCGTCTCTACGCCCCTGAATGATACGGGCCTGTGTCTCTCGCAACTCTCGCGCCGTAAGCGCATGGACGAGCTGGAGTTTGATTTTGCGATTGACCATGTGCGTGTTGATGTCCTCAACCGCATTCTCAACGAATCTGTCGGTGTGCTCTTGAGCCCGGTCACGGTCGAAGATTTTCGCGGCATGATTACCGGTATCATCGATCTGGTCTTCGAGCACGAAGGGCGGTACTACATCGCCGACTACAAGAGTAATTTGCTCGGTACACAGCTTGATGATTACGCGCCCGACAAACTGCGCAAGGCCATCTTCGATCGCCGCTATGATCTGCAGTATCTGCTCTATGTGCTGGCGCTGCATCGCTATCTGCGTCAGCGCGTGCGTGGCTACGCTTACAGTCAACACATGGGCGGAGTCTATTACCTGTTTCTGCGCGGACTGCGGCCCGCCAGCGGACCGCGCTACGGCGTCTATTACGAACTGCCCGCGCGGGAGCTCATCGAGGCTCTCGATCAGCAAGTCTTCGCACATCGGAGTGGCGCTGTGGAAGCGTCCGCTGCAGGGAGGCAGATATGAGCATTCTCAACAGGCTGGTCGAGTCCGGAGCGCTGACGCCACTCAGTTGTCACTTCGCGCGCTTCATTGCCCGGCAGTCCGGGCAGGTGGAAGAGAGTTTGCTGGTGCTGACCGCTGCGCTGCTCAGTCAGAGCAATCAGCAGGGCGATGTCTGTCTCGATCTGGGGCGGCGGGCGGGCATGTCGTTGTTTGTATCTGCGACGGTGCCTGTCGGCCTTTCTTCTGCAATTGCGGAGACCGCAGCGCCCCCACTTGCGCAGTGGCAGGAGGCCTTGCTACAGAGTCACTGCGTCGGCAAACCGGGCGAGTTGGCGCCGCTGATTCTCGACGGTCCGCGCCTGTATCTGCAGCGCTTCTGGAGCGACGAGCAGACTGTGTATCAGGCCATCAACGCACGTCTGCAATTTGTAGAGGATATCGATCTTGCGCGTCTGCAGCTGGGTCTTGCACAGCTCTATCCCCAGTGCGCTACTCCGGCCCGGCCCGGCATCCATCCACAACTGGATCTGCTGGCATCTACCGCTGCTGCCGAGCCGGATTGGCAATGTGTGGCCTCCGCGCTGGCCGTCACTCGCCGTTTCGCCGTCATCTCCGGCGGGCCGGGCACCGGCAAGACCACTACGGTTGTGAAAGTGCTGGTCCTGTTGCTTGAGCAGAACCCGGCTCTGCGTCTGCGGTTGGCCGCGCCGACAGGAAAGGCAGCTGCCCGTATGGTGGAATCGATTCGAGCGGCTCGCGGTCGCCTCAATCTGTCGCCTGCGATCGCCGCGCTGTTGCCGGATGAGGCCAGCACCTTGCATCGGCTGCTGGGATATCAGGGCAACAGCGCGCGTGGCGGCTTTCGCCACAATCGATTGAATCCGCTGCTGGTCGACTGCCTGGTGATCGATGAGGCGTCGATGATCGATCTGACGCTGATGAAGGCCTTGCTGGATGCCACTCCGGCGAACACCCGCATCATTCTGCTGGGTGATCGGGACCAACTAGCCTCCGTGGATGCCGGCAACGTGCTGGGCGACATCACGGGGCACGGCAGGGAACTGACTTATACCCCAGCGATGGCCGCATTGCTGGCGCGGTTGACCGGCATCGAACAGAACTGTTTGCCGCAGGAGGAGGGCGGGCCTGCAGTGGCGGATGCCATCGCCCTGTTGCGCACCAGCCATCGCTTTTCTGCCGACAGTGCCATCGGCCGCCTGGCTACGGCGGTCAACAAGGGGGACGATGCCGCCGCGCTGGCCCTGCTCGTGCAGGGGCAGGACGCTCGCACGGACAATACCTGGCAAGGTGACAGTGAGGTGGTGTTGCTGCAGCCTGCCGCCAACGAGTGGAATCCTCTCAATCGCGCGGTGCTCGACTGGGCGGTGCAGCGCTACAGCGCTTATCTGCGTTGTCAGTCTGTGGAAGAGGCTCTGCAGAGCTTTGAGGCGACCCGCATCCTCTGCGCCTCCCACGAGGGGCCCTGTGGCGACGTGGAGATCAATCGTTTGCTGGCCGAGCGCCTGCGCGCGCGCGGTTTGTTGGAGTCCGGAGAGGATTTCCACGGCAAGCCGGTCATGATTACAGTGAACGACTATGAGCTGGGGTTGTTCAATGGCGATATCGGTTTGCTGTGGCGTGACGAGGACGGGATGTTGCAAGCCTGCTTTGCGCAACTCGATGGTCAGGTGCGACGCCTTCCCGCACGCAGTCTGCCCGAGCATGTAACGGCCTGGGCGTTGACGGTGCACAAGTCACAGGGTTCGGAGTTCGATCAGGTAATGCTGGTGTTGCCTGCGGATATCAACAGTCCGCTGCTGCTGCGCGAGTTGCTTTACACGGGAATCACGCGAGCGCGCAGGCGTCTGTTGATCCATTCTGCACCGGAGGTTTTTGCCGCCGCATGCAGAACGCCGGTGCAACGCAGTTCGGGGCTTGCCGGGTTGCTGGGGTGGCGCTGAGCGCGCTGCCATGCGCTCAGCGCTCAGTATTTCAACCTGTCGTGAGAATTGTGTGGGCCATGTGCAGGTGCTCTGCAGCCTCGCGTCCCAGTATGGTCAGATAGCCACCATCGGGTTGAGTCACCAGGCCTTTGTCGTGCAGGCGTTGCGCCGCAGCGATTTTGGCCGGACCGGCTTCCTTGTGAACCTTGATGCCCTCCTGAGGGTCAGTGACGTTGTACAGCAGCAAAGTATTCAATTCGTCGATCAGTTCCGGGCTTAAAGTCATGGTGGTTCCTCGATAATTATAGTCGTCAGGGTGTAGTATATGCGCCTTCGCGCAAGGCGCGAACAATCAATTAGCCCAATCAATTAGCCCGATCAATTCACCGTCGTTGAGAAACATACAGGGAGCCCATGAAAGTACCAACAAGATTGCAGCCACTGGTTGATGACGGCCTCATCGACGAAGTCCTCAGTCAGCTGATGAGTGGTAAGGAAGCTCAGGTGTATGTGGTTCGATGTGGCCAGCATGTGCGCTGTGCCAAGATCTACAAGGAAGCGGGAAAACGCAGCTTCAAGCAGGCGGTGCAGTATCAGGAAGGTCGCGCGGTTAAGAACAGCCGCAGTGCCAGAGCGATCGGCAAACGCAGCCGCTATGGTCAGCAGGAACAGGAACAGGCGTGGTTGAACGCTGAGGTGGACGCGCTGCGTCGTCTCGCGGCGGCAGGTGTGCGAGTGCCGAAGACACATGGTTTTGTCGATGGTGTCCTGTTGATGGACATGATCAGCGATGCTGAGGGATATCCGGCCCCTCGTCTGAATGACGTGGTGTTGTCTGCGGAACAGGCAAGGGAATTTCACGCCAGGATCATTGCCGATGTGGTGAAGATGCTCTGCGTCGGCCTCATCCACGGCGATCTTTCCGAATTCAACGTGCTGGTCGGCAAGGATGGTCCGGTCATCATCGATTTGCCGCAGGCCGTGAATGCTTCCGGCAACAACAGCGCCGCCGCCATGCTGCTGCGCGACGTCGAGAACATGGCCAATTACTTCGGCCGTTTCGCGCCGGAGTTGCGCACCAGCGATTATGGTCGGGAGATCTGGGGGTTGTACGAGAAGGGCAACCTGCGTACGGATTCCAAGCTGACGGGGCGCTTTGAAGGCAAACTGGAAGCCGCCAATGTCGATGAAGTTCTCCGCATCATCGAGCATGCGCGGGAAGAGGCGCAGCGTGATCTGGAGCGTCGGCAGGCCGCGTTGGAATAACCGCTGTCCTTCGCCATCTCCACTGACTCTGGGTACGCTCCCACATCAGTGGATATGTCATTCCGCGCCCAGGCGCTCCGCGATGTCGGCAGGCTCTACTTCCAGTCCGCTCATCTCTGCGTCCCAGTTTGGGCCGGCCATGACCTCATCCTCGTGCATGCCGGACAGCCAGTTTTCCACGAAGTCTTCCAGCGTAATCACGGCCGGCGTGTAAATTGCCCAATCCTCGTTGCAGTGCACCCTGGCGTCGGCTTCTTCGGACCAGAAGGGAAATACGTCGGTATTCTCAAACTCCAGTGACGGGCATACCGCCCAGCCATCTTTTGCCTGCAGGCCCCAGACCTTGCCGGTCTCCTGAATGCGGGCGATAAACAGGTCGTAATTGGCCTCCTGGTCTTCACCAAGGGCGGATTGGGCATTCTGTGGTGGGCGCTGCTGCATGGTATCCTCCGCAGTTCGATGGAAAGCGTGTTGTCAGGGTGATCGATGCGCGGAGCGTAACACAAGAGGTAGTCATGAACGAAACAGCGAAGTCCCCGAAAGGTGTCTATTCCGGTTGCCCCGGAACGGTGAATGCGCAGGTCAGCCCGCGCGGCACGCTCGAATTGTTGTCACAGGAAGAGGTCAGTCGTCTGAATGGCGTGCGCGACAGTTCGGTGTATGAATTGTTTCGCCGTTGCGCGCTGGCCGTGCTCAATTGCGAGGATGTTACCGACGACGCGTCCGAAGTTTTCGCGCTGTATGCCGATTTCTCCATCGAGATCGCCCATCGCGCCCGGGGTATCAAGCTGATTCTCAAGAACGCACCGGCCTGCGCCTTCGTGGACGGACAGATACTCAATGGCGTCAGGGATCACCTCTTTGCCGTGCTGAGGGACATCGTGTTCATGTCCAGCCCGCCTTACGCACCCACGGCAGCCGCCGTGTCGCAAACCAATCCAGACAGCCTGCAAGTGCGCGATACCCAGGCGGACAGTTCCGGCACCGTCAGCAATCTGGTCTTCAATATCCTGCGCAATGCGGCGCTGCTGCGGCCGCGCATGCCGCCGCGTCTGGTAGTGTGCTGGGGTGGGCACTCGATTGGCCGCGAGGAGTATCTGTACAGCAAGGCCGTGGGTTATCAGCTTGGTTTGCGCGGTCTGGACATCTGCACGGGCTGTGGCCCTGGCGCGATGAAGGGACCGATGAAGGGCGCCACCATCGGTCACGCCAAGCAGCGTAATCGCGAGGGCCGTTACATCGGCATCACCGAGCCGGGCATCATCGCGGCGGAGTCACCGAACCCGATCGTCAACAATCTGGTCATTCTGCCGGACATCGAGAAGCGCCTCGAAGCCTTCGTACGGCTGGGCCATGGGATCATCGTGTTTCCCGGTGGCGTCGGCACACTCGAAGAAATTCTGTTCCTGCTCGGCACCTTGATGGACACCGACAACGCCGACATCACCGTGCCACTTATCTTCACGGCCGGAGGTGCCAGTCGCTCCTATTTCGCGGAGATCGATGCCTTCCTCGTCAGCACGCTGGGCGAACAGGTGCGGCGCTTCTATCGCATCATCGAGGACGACCCGGTGGCGGTAGCCGTGGCGATGCGCGACGGGATGGTGGCGGTCGCGGCCAATCGCCGCGCGACCCGCGACGCCTTTTACTACAACTGGCTGTTGAAGATTCCCGCCGAGATGAAACGTCCGTTTGCGGTCAGTCACCAGAGCATGGCGACCCTGCAGTTGCGCCACGATCTGCCCGCTGCGGAACTTGCCATCAATCTGCGGCGCGCCTTCTCGGGCATCGTCGCGGGTAACGTCAAGGACTCCGGCGTCAGCATGATTCGTGAGTACGGCCCCTTCCAGCTCAACGGCGATCCGCAGATATTGCAGGAAATGGATCTTCTTTTACGTGGATTCGTTGCGCAAGGGCGCATGAAACTGGGCGGAAAGGCTTATAATCCGTGCTACAAGATTGCGGGAACAGAGGGCTGATAGGGGGGGCAAGGCTGGCCGTCAATACTTGACTGTTTTACTCGGGTATCTCATAATCCCGGCCCTCAAAAACCGCCCATATTCCGTCCGCAAGTCGGGGAAAACACGTGACAGAACAAGTCGAAAGCATGATCCGCAAGGACTATTCTGCGGGTTTCCACACCAACATCGAATCCGATACCCTCAAGCCTGGGTTGGATGAAGATGTCGTGCGCTTCATTTCTGCGAAGAAGGAAGAGCCGGAGTGGATGCTGGAGTGGCGCCTGAAGGCTTTCCGTGCCTGGCAGGAAATGGAAGAGCCGACCTGGGCACACGTGCATTACCCGACCATCAATTTCCAGGCATTGTCTTACTACAGCGCTCCGAAAAGCATGGCCGACAAGCCCAAGAGCCTGGCTGAAGTCGATCCCGAGCTGCTGGACATGTATGCCAAGCTCGGTATCCCCTTGCATGAACAGGAAGCACTGGCCGGTGTGGCTGTGGATGCCGTCATTGATTCCGTCTCCGTGGTCACCACCTATCGCGCCAAGCTCGAAGAAGCCGGCGTGATTTTCTGCCCCATCAGCGAGGCCATCAAACGCTTCCCGGAGCTGGTCAGGAAATACCTCGGCACCGTGGTGCCACAGAAAGACAACTTCTACGCGGCGCTCAACTCCGCCGTGTTCTCCGACGGGTCCTTCGTATATATCCCCAAGGGCACGCGCTGCCCGATGGAGCTTTCCACCTATTTCCGCATCAACGAGATGAACACCGGCCAGTTCGAGCGCACGCTGATCGTGGCCGATGAAGGCTCCTACGTCAGCTACCTCGAAGGCTGCACCGCGCCGATGCGCGACGAGAATCAGCTGCACGCGGCGGTGGTAGAACTGGTCGCGCTGGATGACGCGCAGATCAAATATTCGACGGTGCAGAATTGGTATCCCGGCGACAAGGAAGGCAAGGGCGGCATCTACAACTTCGTGACCAAGCGCGGCATCTGCCACCGTAACGCGCGCATCTCGTGGACGCAGGTAGAGACCGGCTCGGCGATCACCTGGAAGTACCCCAGTTGCATTCTCAAAGGCGACAATAGTGTGGGCGAATTTTATTCCGTGGCGCTCACTAACAATTTTCAGCAGGCCGACACCGGCACCAAGATGATCCACATCGGCAAGAACACCCGCTCCACTATTGTGGCCAAGGGCATCTCGGCCGGGCGCAGCCAGAGTGCGTATCGCGGGTTGGTGCGTATCAATGCCGGTGCCGAGGGCGCGCGCAATTACACGCAGTGTGATTCGCTGCTGATTGGTGATCGTTGTGGCGCGCACACGTTCCCCTACATCGAGAGCAAGAATTCTTCGGCGCAGATCGAACACGAGGCGACGACCTCCAAGGTCAGCGACGATCAGCTGTTCCTGTGTCAGCAGCGCGGGCTCGACGCCGAGAAAGCCGTGTCGATGATCGTCAACGGTTTCTGCCGCGAGGTCTTCAAGGAGCTGCCGATGGAGTTCGCCGTCGAAGCGGGCAAGCTGCTTGAGGTGAGCCTCGAAGGGTCTGTTGGTTAAAGTCAGGGGGTTAACGTCGGCGGGTTAAAGACGGAAGGGTTGAAGTGCCAGCTATCTTATTCAGAATTTTTTCAGGAATAGTTCCAGCATGTTAGAGATTCACAATTTGAACGCCCGCGTCGAGGGTGTCGATATCCTCCGCAACCTCAGCCTCTCCATCAAACCGGGAGAAGTGCACGCCATCATGGGCCCCAACGGCGCCGGCAAGAGCACGCTGGGTAACGTCCTGTCCGGGCGGCCTGGCTATGAGGTGACCTCGGGCGAGGTGCTGTTCAACGGCAAGAATCTGCTGGAGCTGGAGATCGAGGAGCGTGCCCGCGAAGGGTTGTTTCTGGCGTTTCAATATCCGGTGGAGATCCCCGGTGTCACCAATATGGAATTCCTCAAGGCGTCGGTTGATGCACGCCGCAAGCACCTCGGCATGCCGGACCTGTCATCATTCGATTTCATGAAGCTCGCCCGCGAGACGTCGAAGAAGGTCAGCCTCGACCCTGCGTTCCTGAAGCGCGGCGTGAATGAGGGCTTCTCCGGCGGCGAGAAGAAGCGCAACGAGATCATGCAGATGATGCTGCTGGAGCCGAGCCTGTGCATTCTCGACGAGACCGATTCCGGCCTCGATATCGACGCGCTGCAGGTGGTGGCCGCTGGCGTCAATTCCATGCGCGATGGCAAGCGCAGCTTCATCGTGGTGACCCACTATCAACGTCTGCTGGACTACATCGTGCCGGACTTTGTGCACGTGCTGGCGGCGGGACGCATCGTCAAGACCGGCGGCAAGGATCTGGCGCTGGAGCTGGAAGCCAAGGGCTATGCCTGGCTTGATGACGAGGGTGCCTGAGCCAATGACTGACTTCCAACAACAGGCACTGCAGCTCGCGTCGCAACAGCAGGACAGTCCCGTGTGGCTGCGACCTTTGCGCGGTGAGGGTGCGGGGCAATGGCAGCGTGCCGGCTGGCCGGGGCGTCGCACCGAGCTGTGGAAATACACGCCGTTGCAGGCGCTGCAGCGCACGGATTTTCAATGCTGGGGCAGGGCGCAGCCGCAGAGTGCCGGGTCGGCCTCTTTGTTGCCGCTGGACGCCATTCGGCTGGTGTTTGTGAATGGCGTGTTCGATGCGCAGGCCTCCACCGCCGCGCATCCGCAGGTCGTGCATTTCAGCGCCGCCTCCGAGCCACAGCGCGCGCTCATCGAAAAACACCTCGGGCGCATCGTGAATACCGAGCGTCATCTGTTCGCGTCACTCAGCAATGCGTGGGTGCAGGACGGTGTGCTGCTGCATGTGCCACGCAATGTGATTCTCGACAAGCCAGTCTATATCGTGCACGTGTCGACTCCCGATGCCGAGCCGGTGATTGTCAATCAGCGCCTTCTCGTGGTGCTTGAGGAGAATGCCAAGGCCGAGCTCATCGAACATTTTGTCTCTGACGCGCAAGCTCAAAACAGCTTCGTCAACAGCCTGACCGAGGTCAGCATCGGCGCCAATGCCGAGCTGCAACACTACCGCATCAACCTGGAGCAGGAGCAGCAGATTCACATCGGCGGCGTCCACATCGATCTGCAGCGCGATGCGCGCTACCGTGGCTTCACGCTTGCCGAAGGCAGCCAGCTCAAGCGTCTGGACTTCCAGATCAACCATCGTGGTGCGGGCGCGCATGCGGCGCTCAACGGCGTCTATCTGCCGCGCAACAATCAGCTCGTCGATTACCACACCAATGTGGAACACTGGGCGCCACACTGCACCACCAGCGAAGTGTTTCGCGGCATCATCAGTGACAGCGCGCGCGCCGTGTTCAATGGCCGCATACTGATTCATCCGCACGCGCAGAAGACGCTGGCGGAGCTGAGCAATCGCAATTTGCTTACCTCTGATAAGGCCGAGGTCGACACCAAACCCGAATTGGAAATCTACGCGGACGATGTGAAGTGTGCGCACGGCGCCACGGTCAGCCAGCTCGACGAGACCGCGATGTATTATCTGCAGAGCCGTGGTGTCTCCAAGACTCAGGCGCGCACCATGCTCAGCTTCGGTTTCATCAACGAGCTGTTGCAGGAACTGCCGCGTGCCGAGGTGCGCGATTATCTGCATCACCATCTGGCGATTCTGTTCGGCACCGCCACGGACCTGTCATGAGCGAGGAGCCTGCTGTGTACAGAGTGAATGCCTCATCAACAGCACAGGCAGCTGTTCAATCGACCGTGCCGCCGTTCGACGTACAGCGCGTGCGCGGTGATTTCCCGATACTGGCTCAGCAGGTGAACGGTCATCCGCTGGTGTATCTGGATAACGGCGCGACGACGCAAAAGCCCGAGTGTGTGATCGAAGCGATCTCGCATTATTACCGCTGCGACAACAGCAATGTGCATCGTGGCGCCCATGCGCTGAGTGATCGTGCCACCGCCGGTTTCGAGGCCGCCCGCAGCAAGGTGGCGACCTTCATCAATGCGCCACGGGCGACGCAGATTCTGTGGACACGTGGCACCACCGAGTCGATCAATCTTGTCGCTGCCAGCTGGGGACGCAGCACGCTGCAACCCGGCGATCGCATTCTCGTTTCTGCCATGGAGCATCACTCCAACATCGTGCCGTGGCAGATGATCGCCGCCGAACGCGGTGCCACAGTCGAAGCCATTCCTGTGGACAGCACCGGCACGCTTGATATGCAGGCGTTCGCCACCATGTTGAATGCTCGCGTGCGCATGGTCGCGGTGGGACATGTCTCCAACGCGCTGGGCACCATCAACCCCGTCGCCGAGATCGTGCGCCTGGCGCATGCCGCCGGAGCACTGGTGCTGGTGGATGGTGCTCAGGCTGTCGGACACTGGCCGGTGGATGTGCAGGCGCTGGATTGTGATTTCTACGCCTTCTCCGCACACAAGCTCTTTGGTCCAACCGGCCTCGGCGTGCTCTACGGGCGCCGCGAATTACTGGAGGCGATGCCTCCGTATCAGGGCGGTGGCGAGATGATCGAGTCGGTGAGTTTTGCAGGCACGACGTATAACCAGCTACCCTACAAATTCGAGGCTGGTACGCCGGACATCGCCGGTGCCATTGGTCTGGGCGCTGCCATCGATTATCTGCAGGCACTGGATCGCGAGGGCGCGGCACGCCACGAACAAGCGTTACTGGATTACGCACAGCAGAAGGCGGCACAAGTGCCCGGTTTGCGTCTGATCGGCACGGCCAGCCATAAGGCGAGTGTGTTGAGTTTTCTTTTGGAGGGCGTGCATCCGGCGGATGTCGGCACGCTGCTCGACCAGCAGGGCGTGGCGGTGCGCACCGGCAATCATTGTGCGCAGCCGATCATGGATCAGTACCGCATACCGGGAACGGTGCGCGCGAGTTTCAGTTTTTACAATACGTTTGAAGACGTGGATCGCCTGTTTCTGGCCCTCGACAAGGCCAGACAATTTCTTGTTTAACAGACTGTAAAAGGTTGAGGATATTCCCATGAGCGTTGAGTCTTTCGACCCCGTTCAAAGCGCTGGCGTCTCTTCCAGCGCGGCGCACACCGTGCAGGTGACGCCCGCCGCTGTCGATCATTTCCGCAAGCAGATCCACAAGGATGGCAAGGCGCGCGCTGTGCGTCTGAGCGTCAAGCAGAGTGGCTGCACCGGCTTCATGTATGTGGTTGACCTGGTGCCTGAAGCGAAGCCGGACGATCTGCATCTGCCGCTCGGCAACGATGTCGAGCTACTGGTGGCGAAGGATAGCCTCGCCATCGTCAACGGCACCAAGATCGATCTGGTGCGCGAGGGCGTCAACCTGCAGCTGAGTTTCCTCAACCCCAATGCCAAGAACCACTGTGGTTGTGGCGAAAGTTTCAACGTGAATTGAACGGCGTGAACTGATATGGAAAGACGCATGGTGCTGGCGCAGGCCGATTGTCCCGCCCGCCGCGTGCCCGACGGCACGCCACTGACAATCCCGAAGAACACCTTCGTCAGCATCACGCAGGCGCTTGGCGGCAACTACACCGTGGTCTACAACGGGCAGATGGTGCGCGTGGACGGCACCGATGCCGCCAATCTCGGCCTGCAATCCGAAACCCTGAGTTTCCCCGCACCGCAGAACGATCTCATCGACGAGGCGCAAGTCTGGCAGGCGCTAGGCACGGTGTTCGATCCGGAGATTCCGGTGGATCTGGTGAATCTCGGGCTCATCTACAAGGTAGCTGTCGACCAGCAGGCCAAGCGTGTCGACATCGACATGACTCTGACTGCGCCCAGCTGCGGCATGGGGCCTGTGCTGGTGGGTGACGTGGAATACCGTGTGAGAAAGGTGCCGAATGTGAAAGAAGTTAAAGTGGCACTGGTCTTCGATCCCGCCTGGAGTCGCGACATGATGAGCGAGGAAGCCCAGCTCGAAACCGGGATGTTTTTCTAAATGACGGCACCCCGATTCGGCACAGAGATTACCCCGGACGACATCGTCGAGGCCTTGTCCTTCTTCGACAACTGGGAGGACCGCTACAAATACATCATCGATCTGGGCAAGGAATTGCCCGCCATGGACCCCGCGTTTCGCAGCGACGAAAATCTGGTGCGCGGTTGTCAGAGCCAGGTGTGGCTGTTGAAACGTGAGGAGGGCGACAGGCTCTATTTTCAGGCGGACAGCGATGCGTTTATCGTGAAGGGATTACTCGGCGTGGTGCTGGCGGCATACAACGGCAAGACGGCGCAGGAGATTCGCCAGTTCGACATCAATGCCTACTTCGAACAACTCAATCTGCTCAAACATCTGAGCCCGACGCGTGGCAGTGGTCTGCAGGCGATGGTGCGGCGCATTCAAGCGTACGCTGGCTGAAGCGGATTCAACCACCGCTCAGCGGCTGATGGTCCACTCTGCAAAAGTCTTGCGTGCTTCGCTGATTTGTTCTGGTGTCATTTTGGCAGAGAGCTCGCCCAGTAAAGCGGTCGCCTCAGCACTGCTAGCTGCGTCTTGCTCCGCATTGGCGTTGTATTGCGACGCACTGGCCCAGAAGTGTGCTCGCACCAGATCCACCTCGGTGCCTTCTCCCAATTCATACATCTTCGCCAGTGAATGCTGCGCGCCCGCGTGCTGCGCCTCCGCAGCGGCGAGGTTCCAACGCAACGCCTGCACGTAGTCCACCGCAGTGCCGGTGCCATAGTAATAGAGTGAGGCGAGATTGAATTGCGCGTTCACGTGCCCTTGTTCGGCCGCTGCCAACGTCCAGCGCAACGCCTCTGCATAGTTCTGTTCGACGCCCTGGCCGAGGTAATAAAGAATTCCCAGGTTGTACTGGGCGAGATCAAGGCCAGCTTCGGCTGCTGTTGTAAATTCGCGCAGGGCAGTGGCGTAGTCACCGTTCTGCGCGGCAGTCACACCATCCTCGTAGTCCGCGAACGCAGCCGGAGCAATCAGGGTGGCGGTGAGTGCCAGGACGCGCAGATAATGTTTCATCATCACAGTCTCTTCACGGCAGCCTTGCAGCAGTATCGTCATCCGCTTCGGCTGCCGCGCGCTGACTGCTGAATTTTTCTATCCATTCGGCGGCCAGACGCTGCGACTCCGCGACCTGTTCGTTGCTCATCATCTCTTGATATAACACCAGATTCGCCGCTGCGGCGCGATCTCCGCTCGATGCCGCCAGCGTAAACCAGAGGTGCGCCTGCACAGGGTCTTGCGGCACGCCCTTGCCATTCGCGTAGAGCGTCGCCAATGTGAATTGTGCGGGCGGGTCACCCAGTTCTGCAGCGCGACGGAACCAGTTGATGGCCTCGTTCAGGTCGGCGATCACGCCCTTGCCCTGCATGTACATCACGCCAAGATTGTACTGTGCGTTGTTGTTGTCCTGATCCGCCGCCTTGCGGAACCAGCGCGCGGCCTCGTACTCGTCGGTGATCACACCATCGCCGGAGAGGTAGCGATTGCCCATATCGAATTGCGCCGCGCTATCGCCAGCTTCGGCTGCAGTGCGTTGAGTGGTCAGGTCAGGCGCCGCCACAGGTTGTGCTACGACCGCGACCGATCCCGCCAGCAGGAGCGCATTGAGCAAACCGGTGAGAAGATATTTTTTCATCGATGTGAACTGACCCAGCTCGTCGCCAGCCTCTCAGCCGTGCTGATTTCATCCGGCTTCATGTAACCGCGCAGGGTAGCGATTACCTTGGCGGCCTCGACATCGCCATTGCTGTTGGCGACCTTGTACCACATATAAGCCGACACCAGATCCTGCTCCTCTGTGCCCAACCCGTTCAGATACAAACGCCCCAGAAAGGACTGCGCCGGCACATCGCCCTGCTCGGCGGCCAACGTGAACCAGTCACGCGCCTTGAGGTAATCACGCTCCACACCCTGCCCGGAGGCATAGGCAATCCCGGCACGCGCCTGCGCCTGAGCAATGCCCTGTTCCGCCGCCTGCAGGAACCAGCGGGTGGACTCGGCCGGATTCGCCTCAGTGCCGACGCCGTCCTGATACATGATGCCGAGGTTGTACTGGGCATCGGCATTGCCACCCTCAGCTGCGGCCTTGAACCATCTGTATGCCGTCGGCAGATCCGGTGGAGTGCCATAGCCATTGGCATGCATGATCGCGAGGTTGTACTGCGAATCCCGATGTCCCTGATCCGCCGCCTTGCCATACCACACCAACGCCTGGCCGTAGTCTTCCGCCTTGCCCTGACCGTAGAAATTCATGGTGCCCACTGCATACTGAGCGCCCGCGTCGCCCTGATTGGCTGCCAGCTCGTACCAGTGATACGCCGCCACATAATCCTGCGCGGTGCCCTGACCGTTGTCATACAAACTGCCGAGGTAATACTGCGATTTCGCCACGCCTTTCTCGGCATCCTCGGTAAATTCCACCAGCGCCTTGGCGAAGTCCTGCGCCTGATAAGCGGCCAGTCCATCCTCCAGATCCGCATGGGAAACTACCGAAAACCCGAGAGAAAGCAAAACCAGGGGAAGAGATTGCAAGAGCCTGTTCATGTGTACGTAACCTGACTGATCGAATCGACGTGAAAATATGCCAACCCCGACCATGCGGCAGGGGGAAGAAGTCGGCCGATCTTACCATGCAAGCGCGAATTTCCAGAAATACTCCAGGGATCAGAAAAAAGGGCTTGGCATCGGCGTTGATTTCTATATAATTCGCCACCTCAACGCGCCCGTAGCTCAGCTGGATAGAGTACTTGGCTACGAACTAAGGGGTCGCATGTTCGAATCATGCCGGGCGCACCATACCGCAAGAAAAAAGAAAGCCTGCTTATGCAGGCTTTTTTTTTGCGGTATGGTGCGCCCGGCTGATCGAACATGCTGTTCGATTGATTGCGCAGCAATCAAGACAGCCGAAGGCTGCCCTTCAGGGTGAACATTCTGGCTCAGCCAGAATGTGAATCAATCATGCCTGAACTGGCACCTTCCCCTTCTTCGCTTTCGGCACTGGCAATTCACCAGCTGTTGCCTGAATGCGGGAATGACTTGCAGGCCTCATGAAGAAAAAGGTGTCAACTATATCGCCGTATAAGCACGATTTTTACCAATAGCTTGGCTTAATTATTGGTTTTTTATTGGTAGGAATGGTATTGGGCAGAAGGCACTTTTCGCATTCTGCATTTAGGATATGTCTTCTAGTCCAGTCACTTTGATCTGACAGGGATTTATTGGGGTAGGAGTGATTTCCCTCTCTTAGAGGGACGATTAAGCCCAATTGAATATTCGGTGTGTCTTGTTTAACCAGTTTCAGGGCTAATTCCAAGTCGGTATCGTTAGATACCACTACTTGCTGAGAATATTGACCCAATATGGCATCCCGATATAAATGAAGCGCTAAGTTTACGTCAGTCTGCTTTTCTTCGAACTTCCATACTTCTACGCGATCATCCTTGTCTATGGGCCGTTTATATCTAGGAGGGGTGCCTTTCTCAACTGTTTGATATCCATTAATTATTTCAATTCGACCTGGATATAAGTGAGCTAATGCTCTGTTGTAATTGGTTTGAGACTGAACTGAAAGTTGGCCATGACTTGAGAAATTAGCTTTTATGGGTGCGGTGAAATACTTTACTTTGAGGATGGATGATTCGGGGGATTGAATTTTTATAATAAGTTCAGAGAGTTTGACAATATCTAGCCATTTATAAGGTGTTGCTCTTAGGCGGCCATAGAAGAGGTTATATCCGTCAATGTATACAGCCGTATCCATGCTTTCTTATATCCTGGAAATGAAAAAACCGCCTTCCGGCGGTCTTTTCGCCTCAAATTGACGCCAACTTAATGACACCCTTAAGAGGTAAGTAATGAAATAATAATTACTTTACTTAGGCTAATCAAGGCTATTTATTATTTGTTATATTTAGGCTTAATCATTAACTGATTTCTTTTTCAAATAATTGAAATATAAGAACTTTCAAGTCATCAGCCTGTAAGCGTGGCTCGGAGCGTACCGGATTGCGAATCAATCATGCCGCCCCGGCACTTTCCCCTTCTTCGGTTTCAGTTTCGGCGCAGGCAATTCCCCAGCCGTCGCCTGAATAAGTTCCGCAAGCCATTCCCCGTCCTCCCACAAATCCGCAGTCACAAGAATATGCGGCTTGGCATTAGGATAAGGCGACTCTTCAGCAACATCAGAGATCATGGCCCGCGCCGCATTTGTAGGCTTGAGATACAACTGCTCGTCACACACCAATCCAACCGGTTTGCCCGCGAGATACACGCAGTACTCCCCGAACATCTTTTTCGCAGTTACATCACTCAAGTCTGAAAGCTGGTCAAGCAAGTAGTCGATTGTTGATTGAGATGTCGCCATATTGAAATTCCTGATGCTAAGTGTAAACCACTGCGAAGGAGCGTCACGCCGAAGCAATTGGGCGCTTACGGGAGTGCATTCTTAGCCGATAAAACAAAACTCCCGTTCAGCTTGCCGTTTACAGAGTAGCTATATTCTCCGGCTTCCAGTCCATAAACTGGCATTGGGATGACCTTGGTGAATCGAAGGACACTCCCAACACAGCTAAACTCCGGTGGTAAGAAATAGGCTGGATCGAAATATAGAAAAGTATTGAAGGAATTTCCTTTTATATCAAAAACATATTTCCCAACCCCCGAACATGCTCCGATGTAGCCAGAGACCTTCAAAAATACCTGAACTGGAATTTCTGAAGTTTTGACGACAGAGATGTTATCGATAGCGTTTATTTTGTAAGTCATGTCTCCTGAAAGAAGGCTCCATGTGAGCCCTGCATCATTGCTCTTCAGCTTTACGCTCTGATACATCCCTGGATCGTCCGCTAATCCAACTGCTGAAATATGAAGTGTGTGGCCTCCGCTTTGAGTCAATGCCGCATCCATGGGTTGCGGAAATGCTGAGACTGCGAATGTGGTTACAACCACGCTCAATAGAACAACCAACATCCGTTTCATAGTGTTTTACTCCTTGATAAGGGCCACCCTGAATTGGCCTCAGCGCGCTCCATAATACCTACGGTAATCGGTAGTTAGGCATCACCAGCGCACTACTTTATAAAATGGTCTTCAGCAACCTTGATTCCGCTAAGATATCAATAAACCGATCTCGCCACATCGAGGGTTTTGATGTGCAATCGATGCATAATCACAAAATGGGGTATTGCAACACCCCATTACCCCAATAATCCGCAGATTACCCGATTTACCCATCCCACATCACCGCTTCACAGTCATCCCCCTGTGTCAGGATAGTTGTCGCCTCAGTTGATTTTGTAACTCAATAGAACAGGGGGCGGTTGGATTGAAAAAATGCCCCGTTACTCGGCCGAACGCAAGGCCAGTGTGTTGAAGAAGTTGTTGCCACCGCATAATCG
>JAURWS010000057.1 GCA_030654835.1 Gammaproteobacteria bacterium
AGCAAAGCATCTCGTTCATCCAGCTTCTTGAAGCGATCATCAAGATCGAAAAATCCGGGGTGGGCCATGAGTCACTCGCATGTGTAAAGATTTTGCGATAGTTTACAGGAATTGGTTAATTTCCGGAGGTGCCCTTATGACAATTAAAGTAGCAATACACCACCAGACCACGTATCGCTTTGATCGTCTTGTACCGATCATGCCACACGTTGTACGCCTGCGACCCGCACCACATTGTCGCACGCCGATCAGTGCTTACTCGCTCAAAATTTCTCCAGCCACTCACTTTATCAATTGGCAGCAGGATCCTTTTTCCAATCACCTGGCACGCATTGTCTTCCCGGAACCGGCGAAGGAATTGTCCATCACAGTCGAATTGATTGCCGACATGACTGTCATCAATCCCTTCGATTTTTTTGTCGAAGAAAGCGCTGAACATTTTCCATTCAAGTACGATCCGCAACTGGCCAAAGACCTGGCACCTTATCTCGAGATCAAGGAGAACGGTCCGCAGATGAAGGCCTGGCTCAAGGGCGTCAACAGCAGCAGACAACCCATCGTCAGTTTCCTCGTCGGCGAGAACAGTCGCACCCAGCACGCCGTCAACTACATCACTCGTATGGAACCCGGGGTGCAGAGCTGCGAAGAAACTCTCACCCGCAAACTCGGCTCCTGCCGAGACAGCGCATGGTTGCTGGTGCAAACTCTGCGCCATATGGGGCTGGCCGCACGCTTCGCTTCGGGATATCTGGTGCAATTGAGTGCAGACGTCCGCGCCATCGACGGGCCTTCCGGCCCTGCCGAGGATTTTACGGATCTGCATGCGTGGACAGAGGTGTTCATACCTGGTGCAGGCTGGGTTGGATTAGACCCGACCTCGGGCCTGCTTGCTGCAGAAGGACACATTCCACTCGCCTGTACGCCTGACCCGGTCAGCGCTGCACCAATAACGGGCAGCACTGGCGTCTGCGAGGTGCAGTTTTTCCACGACAATAGCGTGACGCGCATTCACGAAGACGCGCGCGTGACCAAGCCCTATACGAGCGAACAGTGGCAGGAGATCGATGCACTGGGGTTGCGTGTCGATGAAGAATTGCAGGAACACGATGTGCGCCTGACTGTCGGTGGTGAGCCCACCTTCATCTCTATCGACGACATGCAGAGCGCACAGTGGAACACTGCCGCGCTGGGCAAAGAAAAACGCAAACTCGCCGGTGAACTGCTGCATGCGCTGAAGAAACACTACGGACCGAACGGCATCGTGCACATCGGGCAAGGCAAGTGGTATCCGGGCGAACCACTGCCGCGTTGGGCGCTGGGACTATTCTGGCGCACCGACAACAAACCACTCTGGCATAACCCTCAGTTGCTGGCCGACGATCGCGTCACCGGCCCCGTGAACCAGCGTCAGGTCGCCAGTTTTATCGGCTCGCTGGCACGTCGGCTGCGGATCAGCCCGCGCTATGTGCTGCCAGCCTTCGAGGACAAGGCGTGGTACCTGAAACGCGAATCCGAACTGCCTGCCAACGTTTCCTTGTGGGACAGCAAGCTGATCGATCCACTGGAAAGCGCTCGCATCAAACGTGTGTTCGGGCTCGGACTGGACAAGGAGGTCGGCTACGTCCTGCCCCTTGCCTCCACCGAAATCGAAGGCGATATCCGCTGGCTCAGTTGCAGGTGGTATTTCCGCAAGGAGAAGCTGGTGCTGATTCCCGGCGATTCCCCAGTTGGATTTCGACTGCCTCTGGACAGCCTGCCATGGCAGGAACCTAAAGAAGGCGAGCATGAATCCGCGCGCGACCCTTTTGCGCCGCGCGAAGAGCTCCCGTATCCGCTGCTGATCGACGAAGATCAGGAAGCGCTGGACGCCGCCGAACCCGGTGATGGCCGCATTTTCCACACGGCTTTGTGTGCAGAGGTGCGCGACGGCAGGCTCTATCTGTTCCTGCCACCACAGACCGATCTTGAGCGTTACGTCGCCCTGCTCGCTGCCATCGAAGCCACGGCAGAGGAGCTGACCTGCCCGCTCATCATCGAAGGCTATGAGCCACCGAAGGATCACCGTCTGCAGAAACTATTGATCACGCCCGATCCCGGCGTCATCGAAGTGAACGTGCAGCCCTCCTCCACCTGGCCCGAGCTGACCAACATCGTGCAGACACTTTATGAACAAGCGCGGCAGAATCGTCTGGGCACGGAGAAGTTCATGCTCGACGGTCGTCATATGGGCACTGGCGGCGGCAACCACGTCACGCTCGGTGCCGCCAAGCCGGAAGACAGTCCGTTCCTGCGGCGTCCCGACCTGCTCGGCAGCCTGTTGCGCTACTGGCAGAATCACCCTTGTCTGTCCTATCTCTTCTCCGGGCAGTTCATCGGCCCGACCAGTCAGGCTCCGCGCGTGGACGAGGCGCGCGACGACAATCTCTACGAACTGGAGATCGCGCTGCAGCAGCTGGAACAGGAGACGACCGGGCATTACTGGCTGGTGGACCGCATCCTGCGCAACTTCCTCGTGGACCTCACCGGCAACACACACCGCGCCGAATTCTGCATCGACAAGCTCTACTCGCCCGACAGCGCCAGTGGCCGCCTCGGCATCGTGGAGTTCCGCAACTTCGAGATGCCGCCACACTGGCAGATGAGTAGTCTGCAGGTGCTGCTGCTGCGCACACTGGTCGCGCATTTCTGGCAGAAGCCATACGACCGCCCACTCATCAACTGGGGCACGGAGCTGCACGACCGCTTCATGCTGCCGCACTTTGTCTGGGAAGACCTGGGCTGGGTGGTGGACGATCTGAACAAGGCGGGCTATCCGTTCAATCTGGATTGGTTCGCACCGTTTCAGGAGTTCCGCTTCCCGCACTACGGCACCATTCACGCGGCTGGCATTCAGCTCGATCTGCATCGTGCGATTGAACCCTGGCACGTGCTCGGCGAAGAATCCACCGGGCAGGGTACAGCGCGCTACGTGGATTCGTCCGTCGAACGCCTGCAGGTCCGCACGCAGAACATGACTGGCAACCGCTTCATCGTCACCTGCAACGGTCGCAAGGTGCCGCTGCGCAGCACAGGGACAGAGGGCGAGTTTGTCGGTGGCATCCGCTACAAGGCGTGGGCGCCCTACTCTGCGTTGCACCCTACCATCGACGTTCATTCCCCGCTTGTGATCGACGTCGTCGACACGCACCACAACCGCTCTCTGGGCGGCTGCACCTACTTCGTGTCGCACCCCGGCGGGCGCAACTACGAGACCTTCCCGGTCAACGCCAACGAAGCCGAGGCGCGCCGCGTGGCGCGCTTCTGGCAGCATGGACACACGCAGGGAGCAATGACACCGGACCTCGGAGAGCCCCACGCCGCGCATCCGTATACGCTCGATATGCGCTATCGGGCGAAGTGAATGGGTTTTGACAGAGAGGGAGCAGGTCAGCGCTGGCCTGCTCCCCCGAGTCAGAGCTGATTAGCTCCTGCTGTAATAACCAGCGGGATCCCACCATTCGAAGAAGTCGGCCATCGCGTCGACCGCCCAGTCGTAGGCTGTAACGAGGTCGTCACTGCCAGAGTCAATACCAGCCCAGTCGGTATCGATGTAAATTTCAAGACCACCAGACACCAGTTCAATTTCTTGCTTCCCTAAAGTACGCATAAGAACTCCCTTTCCCTGAGATAAACCGGGTACACGAAATGAGTACCCAAATTACCGCCGCTCAGGACTCGGCGCGTAATACCACGAAGCAACAAAGAATTAGCCAGTAAAAATTTGCACAGGAAAAATTAGCGCAGAATTGATCCCCGCATGCATCGACATGGCAGGATACAACGATCCGCTCCAAACTCTAACCACAACTAGAATTATGGAATAAGTTTGAAGCGCCAATATGTTGATCCAATATCCATCAGAGTATGCGTCCGGGTGAACTGAAAAAAATAAGGAAGTAACAACTACTGCAGCTGCTATTTTCCCAAATGAGCTCTTGAAGCCCAAGTAGAGCGCACCACGGAAAAGCGCCTCCTCATTCAAGGGTGCCAACACAATGAGACAGAACGCCATCATATATGTAAATTTTTCTGCGACCTCATTTATGCCCTCTAAGTCAGCGGGAGAACGCACCCCATCGAACGGAAAGAGTTGACGTAAAAACACCATGAAAAACAAACTCAGAAATAACCCAAGCAAGTAGAGAAAAATACATAGTATCCAGCTGCTCCGCACAAACCCCAACTCAGCAAAGCTCACTGCCTGAGGCATTCTCTGAACACTTCGCCGTATGAGGAAAAATAGTATGCAGCCACCAAACAACATCCCGCTGATGCGCCTAATCACAACCAGAATGACGCGTGCATCGGCGCTGGCGGTCACTGAGTTTGATGCGGCTTCGGCGGCATACACGATATCGAACACGACCGATCCGATGACCCCGCCTACGTACATAGATACGAAATAAACGAGAAAAATCCCAAACGTCAACAGCGCCCCAAACTTGTTCTGCCCGGTTGAAAATTCAAAGTTCATAAATCAATCCTTCTGGTTATGTTTACTTCGAATCTAGTACAGAACCTGGATTTTGCCAGTTTCAAACAAAAAAAAAGAAAGGGCCGGAGCTGACTGACTTTCGTCAATCAACTCCGGCCCTCTTCGGAACCGATCACGTATTACTGATTACGCAACGCCGCAATCATGTTCTGCCTGCCCGCCAGCGATGCACCACCTGTATCGGCGCGGAACTGACGCTGTCTGCTGAACCACATCACGATCATGGAGGCGAGGACGCCCAGCACCAGCTCGGCGATAGGGAGCAGGTCAGCGCTGGCCTGCTCCCCCGAGTCACAGCTGATTAGCTCCTGCTGTAGTAACCAGCAGGATCCCACCATTCAAAGAAGTCGGTCATGCTGTCGACCGCCCAGTCGTAGACGTCGCCAACCTCTCCATCAGTGAAGTCGACACTCCACCCGTCAGACCCAATGTGAAACTCCGCCCCTCCAGAAACCATTTCAATTTCCTTCATCCCTAATGTACGCATAAGAACTCCCTTTCCCTGAGATTAAGCCGGATACACACCATGCATAACCAGATCACAGTCGCTCAGATTCGACATGTAATGCTGCAAAAATCACCCTGCAAACATCTGCACAGGGAAAATCAACGCTGAATTGAAGCCTGCATGCAATGACATTGCCGGATACAACGATCCACTCAATACTCTCACTAGAATCAGCAAGCTTGAAATGAAAAACAAGACCGGGATGTCAAGCCAATAACCCGATGCAATCACGCTGAAGTGAATCGAAGCAAACAAACAAGTAACGAGCACAGCTGCTGAAAATCTCCCAACCGCTTTCGTAAATCCCGAGTACAGCACGCCCCTGAATAGCATCTCTTCATTTAGCGGTGCCATGACAACCATGCCAAACGCTGCCATGACTCTGAATTTTTCCGCGACGTCGTTGATACCTTCCAGACTGCCAGGGCGCCTCTCCCCGTCGAATGGAAAGAGTTCACGAAGCTCCAGCATAAAAAACAGATTCAATGACAAACCAACCACGAAAGCTGCTACGCATTTCCACAAGCTGCTTCGCACGAATCCAAATTCAGCAAAACTCACAGCTTGGGGCATTCTACGGATACAGATCACGATCAGAGCAAAAATCACAACACCACCAACAATTGCTCCGGCAATGTGTTGAAACACTGCTGACATCACTCTGACTTCAGCGCTCGAATAAACAATACTCGATGAATCCCCAGTTGCGTAGACACCACTATAGACGGCGGCGCCGATACTGCTGCCGACCGCCATGCTGGCAACGTAGATCAGGAAAAACCCAAACGCCAACAGCGCCCCAAACTTGTTCTGCCTTGCTGTAAATTCAAAGCTCATAAATCATTCCTCTGGTTATGTTTACTTTGAATCTAGTACAGAACCCGGATTTCGCCAGTTTCAAACCACAAAAAAGAAAGGGCCGGGGCCGACTGACTTTCGTCAATCAACTCCGGCCCTTTGGGGAAGGCGGGGTTCAGGCGTTGCGCAGCGCTGCAATCCTCTCGGCCAACGGCGGGTGCGACATGAACAGTCGCGAGAAGGAGTGGCTGCCCTTGCTGTTGATGCCGAAGGCCACCAGCTCATCCGGCAGCGTAGCGGACTGTCCCATCTGCAGGCGCTCCAGCGCCGCGATCATGTTCTGCCTGCCCGCCAGCGACGCACCGCCTGAATCGGCGCGGAATTCACGCTGTCTGCTGAACCACATCACGATCATGGAGGCGAGGAAGCCCAGCACCAGCTCGGCGATGATGGTGGTCACCCAGAAGGCAGGGCCGTGGCCACGCTCGGTCTTGAAGACCACGCGGTCGACGAAGTGGCCGATCACGCGGGAGAAGAAGATCACGAAGGTGTTCACCACGCCTTGGATCAGCGTGAGAGTAATCATGTCGCCATTGGCGACGTGGCTGATTTCGTGGGCCAGCACAGCCTCGGCTTCCGGCCGGGTCATGCTCTGCAGCAGCCCGGAGCTGACGGCGACCAGTGCCTTGTTGCGCGAGGCACCCGTGGCGAAGGCGTTGACCTGCGGCGAATCGAAGATGGCGACCTCGGGCATACCGATACCCGCCTGTTGGGCCTGACGAGCGACGGTACTCAGCAGCCACTGCTCGGAGCTGTTCGCAGGCTGGGTGATCACACGCGCACCGGTGGAGCGTTTGGCGATCCACTTGGACATGGCGAGCGAAATGAACGCGCCGCCGAAGCCAAACACGGAGGCGAACACCAGCAGGTTGTTCAAGTCCAGGCTGGCGCCCTGTTCGTCGAGAATGCGCTCGACGCCGAGCAGGCGCAGAGTGATGCTCAAGACAAAGATGATGGCCAGGTTGGTCATCAGAAACAAAGCGATGCGTTTCATTACGTCAAATCCTCAAAGAGTCTGTTCTCAGCGGAGCGCGCTGCTTCCTGCGCCGCCCGGTGCTGAGGTTGATGCATGGGTTGCTGCTGCGTGTCGTAGAGCGGATCGCTCTTGGGCATCTTGCGGAACATCAGATCGAAATGCTTCTGCACACGAATGCTGTTGACCACACTGATGCCACTGGCAAACCCGAACCACACGTACAATCCATTCATGTTTCGGAACATGGCAGGTATATGTTGGGGGCCGGCAATCGTTCCTTCAAGGTAGTGCTGATAAAGAATTGGCACATCGTCCAGGGTCACCTTGCCCACAAAGAGCATCGGAATGATCTCGGGCACACCGGAGTTGATGGCGCTGCGCAGGAAGTTGACGTTCTCGACGAAGCCGCGCAGATAGGAAAGATCCTTGGTGAAGACCGAACCGCCGGAGAGGGTGCCGCCTCGGAACACGCGCTGGGTGATGCGATAGCTCTCGTGTTCGCTGAGCCCACGCTCGACGAAGAACCGGTAGACCTGAATGAAGTCGGCACCCTGCTCGGCCATGTCGACAGCCACCACACGGTCGCTCACGCGCAACGCACGCTGAGGGTAGGAGCTGAAGGTCAGCGTCTCCATCAACACGGCGAGGCCCTCCTGACAGGCGGTGACACGTGGAGAACCCACGCTGAGCCAGGTCGCCCACGGTTGCTTGCGCCCGTTCAGCGTCGTGCCGACGTGCACCCAGCCTTCATGCACTTCGAGAATCTGCAGATCGAATTCGGAAAACTCGGAGTCCTGATTGATCTTGATGTAATCGCCACCGGCCGCCGCGTCGGA
This sequence comes from Gammaproteobacteria bacterium, assembly GCA_030654835.1. Lineage (GTDB taxonomy): Bacteria > Pseudomonadota > Gammaproteobacteria > Pseudomonadales > Pseudohongiellaceae > UBA5078. The sequence continues at coordinate 7,713 of JAURWS010000057.1, forward strand.
CACGATACCGTCGCTGAGAATCACGCGGATATCACCGGGCGGAAAATAGGGATTGAGCTTCTGCTGCAGAATTTGCACGGCGTTCTCCGCCGAGATCTTCTTGCCATAGGGACGACTGAGATGCCCCGCAGCGGGCAACGAAAAAATCTGACACAGCTTCTCGCCCAACTCGCGCAGGCTGTGCCGATCACCACGCAGTCGATCACTCGCCGATCCATACAGCTCACTGCTGCAGCGGCCAAACCCTGCCGTGCCGCGCGTGCTCAAAAGATCGATCACCAGCAGATACTGCTCGATGGTGGCGACCATGATGCTGCCCAGCCCGTCGCGGCGCCCGAGCTGGCGACGCACGTCGTCACGCAAGTCACGAAATTGCGTGCGCAACGCCTCGGGCTGAAAATTCAGCGGCTGCTTCAGGTAGTAGTCGAGATCGGCGGCTGGCATCTGCGTGCCACCGGAGGCGAGGAATTCTTTCTCGAAGCGAGTGGGCCATTTGATCGCATCGAGGATGCGAATGGGTTGCTGCAGCGCGATCAGGCGGTCGGACAGATTCTTCACACGTTGCTGATAATCAGCCTGACTCATGGAGGTCCATATTTCTAGAGAGGAGAAGGGGCAAGCTTAAAGCAATTCGGGGGGACAAAACAGGCGAACGGTAGTGAGCTACACTTGAGAGACTGATGGCATTCAACGGAGCATAGGCATGGATAAGCAATTACTGATTTTGCAACAAGAGCTGGACCGGCTGGCTCAACGAGCCGACACCGAGGCGGGGATTGAATTCTGGTTCGCTCGCGACCTGCAAGCCCCCCTCGGTTATACGCGCTGGGAGAACTTCCTGACAGCCGTCCAAAAGGCTATAACATCTTGTAAAGAAACTGGTTTTTTTGAAACAGACCATTTTCGTGCCGTCACGAAAATGGTCCCCCTTGGAAGCGGCTCCGAAAGGGCTGTGGACGACTTCATGCTCACCCGTTATGCCTGCTATTTGATCGCTCAGAATGGTGATCCGCGCAAGGTCGAAGTGGCATTTGCCCAAAGCTATTTCGCGGTACAGACCCGCAAGCAGGAACTGATCGAAGAGCGCATGCAGCTGCAGGCACGACTTGAGGCCCGCGACCGCCTCAAGGAGTCTGAAAAAGCGCTATCCCAGAATATCTATGAACGTGGCGTTGACGACGCCGGTTTCGCTCGCATTCGCTCTAAAGGCGATGCTGCCTTGTTTGGGGGCCATACGACCCAGGCAATGAAGGAGAAGTATGGCATCGTCAAGGCCAGGTCGCTTGCGGATTTCCTGCCCACACTGACCATCGCCGCCAAGAATCTGGCCACTGAAATGACCAACCACAATGTGCAGCAAGCGGATCTGCAGGGAGAGCCCTCAGTCACTCGGGAGCACATTCAAAACAACGTCAGTGTGCGCGACATGCTGGGGCAGCGCGGCATCAAGCCTGAAGAGCTGTCACCTGAACAAGATCTCCAGAAACTGGAGCGACATGTGAAGACAGAGGAAAAGAAGCTCGGCAGGACTGCGGTGGGCTTGCCACGCACTGATGCAAAAGATGAGCATCAAGGAATCTCATAGTCGACCTCCCCCCCTCAAGCGCTGCGTTCGACACCGCACTGAGCTGCGCTCCCATTCAGCGCATCCTCCACGCTCAGGCAATTAAGCCTCCGTTCATACAGCCCGCCCTAATATCACCGCATCAAAAGACAAATCGCACCGCGCTTGTCTGCATCGCCTCACGTTTTTTCATCGGGAGTACGCACTATGATCAACGGAACCGTCAATGGAACCATCAACAAAACCTTCAAAGCCTCAATCGCCACTCTGGCCCTGCCGCTGTTAATGGTCGGCTGTACCACCATCAACCCCTACACCGGTCAGCAACAGGTGAGCAAGGCTGTGAAATACGGGGCTATCAGCTCTGTGGTCTGCGGCCTGGTTGGTGCAGTGGAAAGCGGTCAACGTGCACGCAATGCCGCAGCAGGCTGTGGCGTGATCGGTGCAGGGGTGGGTGCCTACATGGACGTGCAGGAAGCGGAGCTGCGCCAGGAATTGCAAGGCAGTGGCGTGCAGGTGGAGCGCAATGGCGATCAGCTTGATCTGATCATGCCGGGCAACGTCACCTTCAATACCAATGAATACACTGTGCGCCCACAGTTCCAGTCGACGCTGGATTCAGTCGCGACCGTGTTGGCCAAGTACGCCGACACCCGCGTGCAGGTGGTCGGTCATACTGACTCCACCGGTGGAGCGGATTACAACTACAACCTCTCGAATCGCCGTGCGACCAGCGTGGCGAACTATCTGTCCGGACGCGGCGTCGACCAGAGCCGGATTCTCGCCCAAGGCATGGGCCCGGATCAGCCCATCGCCTCCAACGACAACGAGTCGGGACGTGCGCAGAACCGTCGCGTGGAATTGCAGATCGTCGCCGCGCCCTGATCGTGTCGAAAGGCGCCTCAAGGCGCGTCGCGGGCTCATCAAGAGACCAGCCTGTCAGAACGTCCCATTCACCTTGAAGGTGAACACCGGTCCGCCGGTGACACACTGATCTTCAATCTCTTCCAGTATGCCGACGGAAATTCTGCCGGCAAAGCGGGTGCGGGTGCGGCACTGCCCGCCATCCGTAATGCCACCGGCATCGAAACGATAGGTGAGGCCGCGCGAGTCAACATATTCGACGAACAAATTTACCCTCGGTTCGCCAACCGAAAATTCAATATCGTCGATGTCGAAGCGCTTCATGCCGCCATCAATACGATCAAAATACTGCATCCCCCAGTTCATGCGCAGGGCAGGCAGGTCGTGACGGAAGGAGAGTGTCAAGCGACCCCGCTGATAGAGCTGGAAGCGTCGGTCGACGCCTAGAAAAGGGTCCTCGATCTCAGAATCCTGCACGTTGAACGCAGTGGTCACCAATAGGTTGGGCAACTTGATCATGCCCATGCGAATGCTGGCATTGAGGTTGACGCCGTATTCATATCCGTCACCGATATTGCCGTTGGCCGACAGAAGATTCGTTGCTGAGGTGGAGACATCCAGGCGATCGATCACGTCGTGATGATCGAAATAGAAAAGGTCTGCGCTCAGAACACCGGTATCGTTGGGCAACCGGTATTCGGACTTGAAGTTGTATTTCCACAGCCACTGCTGGCGCAACTGAGCATTGCCGGCCTGGGTGGCGGCATCATTGTCCTGGTCATCATTGGCCGCCACGAAATCAGCAAAACTGAGCTGGTTGACCACTTTCTCGATGGTGCCCCGCAGTTGCAGCACCGGCGTCACATCAAAGCGGACGTCGAGCTTGGGTTTCACGAAATTGAAATCCCGCTGGTTGGAAACATCGCCGCTCTGGGTGATTTCCGAGGCCTCATACAGCAACGTGGTTTCTGCGGAAACGCGCGGACTAAGCGTCCAGCTGTGAATGATGAACGGCTCGTAGCGAATCTCCTCGACTTTGGAATTGGCATTGGAGACTACTTGTGGCACCAGGCCCCCTGTTGCGGCAGAAGGCACCCCTGTCGATGACAACAGCCCCAGTGCCAGACTGGAATCCAGCGTGGTCTGAGCGCGCTCAATGCCGAATTCAACATCCTGCCCTTCCATCAGCGCCATCGTGTAGGAACTGCGTACGATGCGCTCCTCGGTCACGGCATTGGTTGCCAGAAACAGGTTCTTCTGCTCGCTGCCGCTGCTGAGCAGTTTGAAGCGCTCTCGCGTTGCCTCGCTGTTGTCCCGGTTGGCGATGCCCAGCAACTTGAAGCGATTGCCGCTGGCACTGCTGAGCTCATAGTCCGCACCCAGTTCCCAATTATCCTTGTCGCCGGGAGTGTTTTCCCGTTCGGTAGTCAGCGTGTTTGGTCGCACCTTCAGATCGGTAATGAATCGCTCGATTGTGGTCGGGTTGTCAGCGATGCCATACAGGGCATTGAAGCGCACGCTGCTGGCCGCCGAAAGGTCGTAGCTGAGATTCATACTCAGCTCATCGTCGTCCGCATCGCGCACCCGCTCTTCTCTGATCCTGTCATTGGGAGCGAAGTTACCGAGCACACTCGTCTCGCGGGTGATGGAGTTTTCATAGCGCTGCGCGACACGGCCGCTGAGCAGATAGGTCAGCGCTCCCGTCTGGCCGCTCAGCGAGAGCGAACCACCGACTTTGACCTCAGAATCCTGATAGCGGTCGACACTGGCCTGGTAGGAAATGCTGTTGGAGTCCAGCTCCTCAAACAGCACGATATTGATCACCTGATCGCTGCCACGCACATCCAGCTCGCCGGAGGTGCCACGGATAATTTGAATTTCCTTGACCTGGGCGGCCGTAATGCGCGTCAACTGCTCCCGCGTCTGGTTGTTTTTGCCGGCCGTGCGCTTGCCATTGATGAGTATCTCGCTGCCACCACTGCCACCGCCAAAACCACGTCCGCCGGATGATGGATTGCCGCCGGGAAAACCACCGGGCGGTCCTCCGCCTCCCCCGCCAGGCCCGGACCCTCCTGCCCCTTGACCAGGAATCCTGTTCAGCATGTCCTGGGCAGAGACAGGGGCGTATTCACTGAAATAGTCGGCGCTATAAACCACTGTGGAGTTTTCGTCAGTGCTGGCCTGCGCCGCCGCCAAAGTCGGCAAGCCCAGCAGCAGACAGGCAGTCACCAGAGATCGTAATTGGAATGGAACTTTCATTATCAATAGCCTGTGGGAGCGAGCCCGCTCGCGATGTGGGAGCGGGCCTTGCCCGCGATTGGGTTTAAGTTTGAATGAATTTGAAAGCGATCGCGAGCGGGCTTTTATGCCCTCTGGGTACGCTCCCACAATGTCTTCCTCAAGCGATATATAAGTCCTGCTGCAGCACCCGGCTGATCTCGATGGCCCCGATGCGCTGCTCTTCCACCTGCTTCACGGTGAAACAGAAGCCGCTCAGTTCCAGCACGGCGCCCACGTCTGGCAGCTGGTCGAACTTGCTCATCAGGAAGCCGGCAATGGTGGAGTAGTTGTCGATGTCGTCGTCGAACACACTCGATTCCAGTATCCTGCCCAGCTCATGCAGGTCGGCATGTCCGGCCACGCGCCACTCGTTCTCGGCAATGGCCTCGATCGCGGGGGTCTCATCCTCATCCGGGAACTCTCCGGCAATCGCCTCGAACACGTCGATGGGCGTAATCAGCCCCTGAATCGTGCCGTACTCATCCACCACCAGCACCAGTTGCCCCTTCGACTTGCGCAGCGTTTCAATCAGCGGCAGAACGGCGATGGAGTCCGGCACATAAATCGGCTTGCGCAGGCTCTCTGTCAGGGTGACTTTGTTGTTCACCGACAAATCGTTGAGCAGATCCTTGGCGCGAGCAATGCCGACGATCTCGTCCAGACTGCCACGACACACCGGGAAGAAGCTGTGCGGGGTCTCGATCAGCAATGAGCGGATTGTCTCGATGTCTTCCTCCAGGTCGACCCAGGAGATGTCCATGCGCGGCGTCATCAGCGAGCGCACGGAGCGTTCCGCCAGCGTCAGCACCCCCGTCACCATGTTGCGTTCCGCGAGGTGAAAGGCGGAGAGTTCCTCGGCAATCGCCTTGGTTTCCGCCTGCTCTGGCTGGTCGTACGGCCGTCCGCCCAGCAGACTCAGCACGGCAGCGGCGGTGCGCTCACGCAGCGGCAGCCGCGCCTCGCTCTTCTTGCGGTTGAGGTTGGCGATCTGATTGAAGAATTCGATGGTGATCGAGAAACTGATGGCGGCGTAGAGATAGCCTTTGGGAATATGGAAGCCAAAACCATCGGCCACCAGGCTCAGGCCGATCATCAGCAGGAAGCTCAGACACAACACCACCACAGTGGGGTGCGCGTCGACGAACTGGGTCAGCGGCTTGGACGCCAGGTACATCAGGCTGACGGAAATGACCACGGCGGTCATCATGATGGAAATGTGGTTGACCATGCCGACCGCTGTAATCACGGCATCCAGCGAAAACACCGCATCAAGTACCACGATCTGTGACACCACCAGCCAGAAACCAGCATAGACGCGGTTCTCGACGTGGCTGCGCATGCCGCCTTCCAGGCGTTCGTGCAGTTCGGTAGTGGCCTTGAAGAGCAGGAAGAAACCGCCAAAGAGCAGAATCAAGTCACGGCCCGAAAAATCCACGTCGAAAATTGTGAGGAACGGAGAGGTGAGCGTGACCAGCCAGGACACCACGCTGAGCAGGCCGAGGCGCATGACAACAGCCAGTGACAGGCCTAATACTCGGGCTCTGTCGCGCTGATGCGGGGGAAGCTTGTTCGCCAGAATGGCAATGAAAACCAGATTATCGATACCGAGGACTACCTCCAGAATAATCAAGGTAATCAACGCGACCCATGTTGCAGGGTCCAACAGGAATTCCATAAATCCTCATTCGGTAAAGTCAGGGAAGTCGAGTTTAGCCGGGATTGCCCGAGAACGGAAACAGCATCTTGTGGGGATCGACCGTCGCGTCGAACTGCTCGGAAGTGAGCAATCCCAACGCCAGCACCGCGTCCTTGAGGGTCGTATCATGCTCGTCGGCGTACCTGGCGGCCCGCGCGGCATTCTCGTAGCCGAGCTGTGGTGTGAGCACCGTCACCAGCATCAGGGAGCGTTCCACGGACCTGGCCAACTGCTCGGAGTTGGCTTGCAGGCCAAGCAGGCAGTGTGCGTGGAAGCTCTGCATGGCATCTGCCAACAAGGTCATCGATTCCAGCAAGACATGAATCAACAGGGGTTTGTAGACATTCAGCTCGAACTGGCCCTGCGTGCCAGCCATCAACACCGTGCTGTTGTTGCCCAGCACCCGCAGACACACCATGGTCAGCGCCTCGACCTGCGTGGGGTTGACCTTGCCCGGCATGATAGAGCTGCCCGGCTCATTGGCTGGCACGCGGATTTCCGCCAGACCGCAGCGGGGCCCGCTGTTCATCAGGCGGATATCACTCGCCATCTTGTAGAGGGCGGTCGCCAGCAAGGCCAGACGCCCGTGTAAATCCACCACCGCATCGTGCGCCGCCAGCGCCATGAACTTGTCCGGCGCCGACACGAACTCCATGCCAGCCAGCGTGCTGATCTGCCGTGTCACCCCCGCCGCCCAGCGGGCATCGGTATTGACACCGGTGCCCACCGCGCTGCCGCCGATCGCCAGACAAGCGAGACCACTCTCGACCTCCACGATCCGCACTCGGGCGTACTCCAACTGAGAGCGATAGGCGCCGAATTCCTGCCCCAGCGTCACCGGTGTCGCGTCCATCATGTGGGTGCGGCCGCTCTTGATCTCACGGGCAAATGCCTCGCTCTTGCGACCCAGTTCGGCGCTCAGGTCATCCAGTGCAGGCAGCAGGGACTGCCGCAACAATTGCATGGCGGCCACGTGCATCACCGTCGGAAAGACATCGTTGGAGGATTGCGAGCGATTGACGTGATCGTTGGGGTGTAATGCAGGGAGGCTGCCGCTCAGCGTGCCATTCAATTGATTGCCGCGATTGGCGATCACCTCGTTGAGATTCATGTTGGTCTGGGTGCCGCTGCCGGTCTGCCAGACTGACAGCGGAAACTGATCCGCATGCTCACCGGCGAGAATCTCGTCGCAGACCTGCACGATCAGCTCACAACGCTGCTCATCCAGAGCTCCCAGCTCGGCATTGGTCAGCGCGGCGGCCTTCTTGACCAGCGCAAAGGCGCTGATGAACAAGGGTGTGAAACGGTCATTGCCGATGTGGAAATGGGCCAGCGAGCGCTGCGTCTGTGCCCCCCACAGGGCGTCAGCGGGCACGGCGATCTCGCCCATGGTGTCGGTTTCAATACGAGAGTCGCTCTCGATTCGAACCTCGCCTTCAATTCGACTGTCGATGATTGCCTCCCGCCAGCAACTGCTCCAGCACGAAGGGCAGTATGCCGCCGCGCGTGAAGCAGGCCACGTCGTCTTCGGTATCCAGCCGACACAGCAACTCGCATTCGCGCCGCGCCCCAAACCTGTCGAGAATCTCCATCTGCACGTGCAGGCCCGGACGCAGAGCCTGCAGGCCGCGGATGCTGATCAGTTCGGTGCCGTCGAGTTGCAGCGTCTTGCGGCTGGTGCCGGGCAGGAATTGCAGCGGCAGCACCCCCATCCCGGCGAGGTTGGCGCGATGGATACGCTCGAAGCTTTCGGCCACGACCGCCTTCACCCCCAGCAGCCGTGTGCCCTTGGCCGCCCAGTCGCGACTCGACCCGGTGCCGTACTCACGCCCGGCGATCACCACCAGCGCCACGTTGCGCTGCTGATAGGCCATCGCCGCCTCATAGATGCTCATCCGCTGCTGCTCCGGCAGCAACACGGTGTAGCCTCCTTCGACGTCCTTGAGCATCTCGTTACGGATGCGCACATTGGCAAACGTGCCCCGCATCATCACCTCGTGATTGCCGCGCCGTGCCCCGTAGGAGTTGAAGTCCTTCGCGGCGATGCCGTGCTCCAGCAGGTAACGTCCGGCCGGGCCAATCTTGCTGATCGACCCGGCGGGCGAGATATGATCGGTGGTCACCGAGTCGCCCAGCAGCGCCAGCACGCGAGCGGACTCTATATTTCCGGTCACGATATTTCCGGTCACGATGTCGCCGCTCTCTACGTCCCCGGTTGCGCGCCCCATCTGCGAAGTGAAGAACGGCGGGTTCTGGATGTAGGTCGACGCGGCATTCCACGCATAGGTCTTGCCCTTGCTGACCGGCAGCGCGTTCCAGCGTGCGTTGCCCGTGAACACCGCCCCGTAGTCGTGGCTGAACATGGCGCGGCTGACCAGTGCCATGGCATCGCTGATCTCCTGACTGCTCGGCCAGAGATCGCGCAGATACACGGGGCGCCCCTCGCGGTCGTGACCGATGACGTCGCGGCTGATATCCAGATTCATGGTGCCGGCCAGCGCATAGGCGACGACCAGCGGCGGCGAGGCCAGCCAGTTGGCGCGCACGCGGGGATGGATGCGCCCCTCGAAATTGCGGTTGCCCGAGAGCACGGCGCACACCGTCAGCTCCGCGACATCGATGGCCTCGTCGATAGCCGCAGGCAGCGGGCCGGAGTTGCCGATACAGGTCGTGCAACCGTAGCCAACGAGATTGAAACCGAGCGCATCCAGCGGCTCCTGCAGCCCCGCCTGCACCAGGTAATTGGTGACCACCTTGGAACCGGGCGCCAGCGAGGTCTTCACCCAGGGCTTGCGTTTCATGCCCAGTGCCACGGCCTTGCGAGCCAGCAGCCCGGCGGCCATCATCACCGCCGGGTTGGAGGTATTGGTGCAGGAGGTAATGGCGGCGATGACCACGTCACCATCATGCAGGGCGTAGTCCGCATCGATTACCGTGATGGAGCGGCGGATGCCACCCTCCAGTTGCTTATTGATGACCTGCGCCACCTGCGGGAGCAAGACCCGATCCTGCGGCCTGCCGGGGCCGGCAAGACAGGGCACCACATCGTCCAGCAGCAGATCGACGATGCTGCTGAATACTGTGCTCAACTCCTCGGCCGCATTCGCCTCACGCCACAAGCCCTGCGCCTTGCTGTAAGCCTCGACCAGCGCCAGCGTCTGCGCGTCGCGGCCGGTCAGTTCCAGATAGCGCAGTGTCTCGCTGTCGACGGCAAAGAAGCTGCAGGTGGCACCGTACTCCGGCGCCATGTTGGCGATGGTGGCGCGGTCTGCCAGTGAGAGACAGTCCAGGCCGGGACCGAAGAATTCGACGAATTTGTTGACCACGCCATGCTGGCGCAGCAGCTGCGTGACGGTCAGCACCAGATCGGTGGCCGTGACACCCTCGCGCAGGCTCCCCTGCACACGCACCCCCACCACGTCGGGGATCAGCATGGCCATCGGCTGGCCGAGCATCGCCGCCTCGGCCTCGATGCCGCCGACGCCCCAGCCCAGCACACCGAGCCCGTTGACCATGGTGGTGTGGCTGTCGGTGCCCACCAGCGTGTCGGGATACGCAAACAATTGGCCATCGTATGTTGCCGACCATACAGTCTTCGCGAGGAATTCGAGGTTCACTTGATGGCATATACCGGTGCCGGGCGGCACGACGCGGAAGTTGCTGAAGGCCTCCTGCCCCCAGCGCAGAAATTCGTAGCGCTCGCGGTTGCGCTCCATCTCCAGCGCGACGTTGTCGCGATACGACGTATCCTCGGCGAAGGCATCCACCGTCACCGAGTGGTCAATCACCAGATCCACGGGGATGAGCGGATTCACCAAGGCTGGGTCACCACCGGCGGCGGCCACGGCATCGCGCATCGCCGCCAGGTCGACAACAGCCGGCACGCCGGTGAAATCCTGCATCAGCACCCGTGCAGGCAGGAAACTGATCTCGTGGCTGGAGCTGGCCGTATCAGGCCAGCGCAGCAATTGCTCGATGTCGTGAAGCGTGACAGTCGTGCCGTCGAGACGGCGCAGCAGGTTTTCCAGCAGGATGCGCAACGAAACCGGCAGGCGCGCCGGATCGGGGTAACCGAGTTCAGTCAGTGCGGGGAGGCTGTGGAAGTGAAACTGCGTGCCCAGCACGTCCAAGGTTTGCACTGTCTTTGTACGGACCGTTTTTGCGCGGGCAGCCTGGATGCGCACGTCGTCGAGCGGGTGAGTTTGCGCTGTCATACCGGGTCCTCTTTCCATAGTGGGGCACCTTGCGGGAATTAAGGGTTACCCCGGTGCTGTCTGAATGAGATAATCAAGACACTGACTCTGTTACCAAGCTCTGATAACAAGGAGTCTGCTGTCGAACTCTGGAGTTTACAAGCAGTACATGATCAAGATATCGACAACATTCAAGACTCGACAACCGCTGCATGCGTTTCTGCTCGCCGCTGTGCTCATGGCCTGCGCGCCGTCGGGGCTTGCCCAGCCCGTCGACGCGACAGTGCCCGCAGCCTCGGCGCCGACAATTACCATCAGCGGCGCCGACAGGCAACTCGACGAGAACCTGCGCGCTCACCTGCGCGTGCTGAGTGAGCCTTGCAGCGCCGAGCAGCGCCGTCTGGACAGGCTGCTGCCGGAGGTTACCCGCGATGTCGAGCGCGCGGCTCAGGCGCTGGGCTACTACCAGCTGCGCCAGCAGGCCGGGTTCACGGCGGGCACGCCCTGCTGGGCGCTCGCCATCGATGTGACGCCGGGAGAGCCGGTGCGCTTCGGGCCGCCGCAAATCAACATCACAGCTGGTCAATACAGTGGCTCAATCCTTCTGCCCAATGGCGAGATCGAGGAGATTGATCCGTTCGCCCGCCTGCTGGCCGAATCCCCCGTGCGCGAAGGCGCGCAACTGCTGCACAGCAATTACGAAGACCTCAAATCCTCTCTGAGCGCAGTGGCGGTCGAGCACGGGTACTTCGCCGCGCGCTTCAACCGCTCAGAGCTGAGCGTGGACCTGCAGCGCAACGTGGCGGATGTGACTATCGACTTTGATCCGGGGGATCGCTACCAGTTTGGCACCATCAACATCACTCCGATCGAAGAGCTGTCGTCGCGTTTGATTGCACGCTTTCTGCCTTTTGTGGAAGGCTCGCCCTACTCCAGCGAGATGTTGATCAAGCTGCGTGAGAGTCTGAATGACAGCCAGTATTTCAGTCAGGTGGCGGTGACGCCGCAGTTGTCGATGAATCAGGCCGGGGGCACATACGGAGGAGATCGCCAGCAGGCTGGCTCCCACAGGGGGGGGCGGGTGGTGCCTGTGACTATAGAGCTGACGCCGCGTGCGCGCCGCTCCTGGTCGGCCGGACTGGGGGTCACCACCGACATCGGGCCGCGCCTGACGCTGGCGTATCAGGATCACTATTTCAACCGCAGCGGGCACCGCCTGAAAGCGGACGCGGCACTCTCCCCGGCCCGTCAGGAACCGAATCTGAGCTACGTGATCCCCATGCGCAATCCGGCCACCGAGAGCCTGAGCATCTCCACCGGCTACCTCGGACAGCAGACCGACGCCTTCAACTCCGACACCTATCGCGTCGGGGTCAGCTATCGCTCGATCGTGGACGCCTGGCTGCTGGGAAACGAATGGCTGCGGAACATCTACACCAACTTCCAGCGCGAGAACTCGGTTATCAACGACCTGCGCGAGCAGAGCAACCTGACCATCTCCGGCATCAACTGGGCCCGCACCCAGTCCGACGACCCCATCTTCCCGACCCGGGGCTGGCGCCTGTTCGGCCAGATCAGCGGCGCCTCCAACGCCTTCGTGTCGGACATGAGCTTCCTGCAGCTGCACGCCAGCGGCAAGTTCATCCATTCATTCGGCCCCGGGCGGTTGTTGCTGCGCGCCGAAGCCGCCACCACGATTGTCGACGCGCTCGAAGAGCTGCCGGTCACCATCCGTTTCTTCACCGGCGGCGACCAGACCGTCAGGGGCTATCAGTTCAACAGCCTCGGTGCGCTCAACGAACTGGGCGAGGTCATCGGGGGTAAACACCTGCTGACGGGCAGCGCCGAATACGATTTCGAGGTGCGACCAGGCTGGAAAATGGCGGTGTTCTACGACGTGGGCAACTCCTTCGCGGACTTCGCCGCCATCCAGCTCCACAAGGGCGTGGGTGTCGGCGTGCGCTGGATGTCTCCGATCGGACCGATCCGCGCCGACCTCGGCATGGGAGTCGGGTCCAGCACCGAAAAGGACAGTTTCCGCCTGCACATCACCATGGGGCCGGATCTGTGACGATGACTATGCCGAACACGTCTCCCGACTCAATTCCCTCGGGGGCCACGCCTCCACCGTTGCAGCCGAAGAGCGGCGAGAGGTCGCTGCGTGCGCGCCTGCTGCGAACGGCGGCCATTGCTTTCACCGTGCTGCTGATTCTCCTGGTGGCGGCGCTCTGCGTGATCGCCGCACTGCTGAGCACCGGCGTGGGCAGCAACTGGGTCATCCGACAGGTGGAAGAGCAGCTCAACAACGACACCGCTGGCGCCCGGTCGTTGACCATCGGCCGCAGCGAAGGCACGCTGCTGTGGGGCATGACGCTGTACGAGGTTCGCTTCAGCGACGGTGCAGGGATCAACCCCAATACGATAAATATGACGACGCTGCAGGGCCGCTGGAACCCACTCACGCTGCTCACCGGACAGGTCACACTGGATGCCCTGACGCTGGACGGCCTGAGAGTGCGCTGGCACGGCGCAGAGCCGGTCGAGCCAACCGTTGCAGAACCGCTGGCGCGCGTCCTCGCGCAAACCATGCAGACGGTTGCCGACGGCGTTCAGGTGACACTTGCCACACTGCCCTTCCCACTCTCGCTGCCTCTGAATCGTGGACTCGCGATCACCCAACTGCACGCCAGCGATGCCATTCTCGATCTGGCCCCAGACGCGCAACCGCTGCTCATCGACACGCTCAGTCTTGGTATCTCGCTTCAGGAGAACCAGTTGCAACTGCAGGCGTTCGAACTGGCCATGACCGCAGGCGTCAACCCTGTGCGAGTGAGTGGCGAGGGACAACTCGACTTCACCGCCCCCTACCCACTGCAGCTGACGCTGGACTGGAGCATGGAGCAACCGCTGAGCCCTGACAGTGCCGGGGTGTTGCAGGCGCTGGCGTCTGCGCAGGCGAGTCCTTCCGCTGGCTCCACTCTCAACCAGAACGGCAACCAGAACGCCCACCTCCAGCTCGGCGGGCAACTGTCCCTGAGTGGCGACCTCAACACCGTGATCGTCTCCCATCAGCTGAGGCGCCCGCTGGACATCCTGAGCGAGGGCTCCGTCAGCACCGGCCTGCAATCCTCGCTCGCCGCAGCGGAGGGCGGGCTGAGCCTGCAGCATCGGCTCGTGGCACAGCGGTTGCCGTTGCAAGTGGGGGGAGGTGACGCCAGTCAATCGCGGGCGGGCCCGCTCCCACAGGGGGCAGGGGGGGGCGGCGGGGAGTTGAGCGTGGTCGTCGATGGCGCCCAGATCAGCTCCACCGGTTCACTCGCGGCTCTGCATCTCACGGGCACGACCTCTCTCGGCGTCGAGAATGCGGGCGGCGAACGCGTGGCGCCGACCATGACGCTGAGCTGGAACGCGCTGCTGGAAGGCAGCACACTGACGGTCGACCAGTTCAATGCCAGCACCCCCACGGGTTCGCTGAGCAGCACCGGCCAGCTGGGCTGGGCAGACGGTGTCGACCTGAATCTGACCTACAGCCTGCGCGAACAGGACGCCAGCAATTATCAGGCGCTGCTGCCAGAGGGCTTCCTGCCCGGGGCGCTGGCCAGCACCGGCAGCCTGACCCTGCGGCAAACCCCGGAAGGCAGCAATGGCACATTCGCCATCGATTCACTGGAAGGCATTCTCAATGGCTACCCGCTGTCGGGTGGCGGTGTGGTGGCCCTCGACGGCGGGGACTTCGAGTTTTCCGCCGTGCGTCTGAATGTCGGGGATAATCAGCTGCGCGCCTCCGGCCACTGGTCCGACGACATCGCACTGGAGTTTCAGCTGCAGGCCGACAGCCTGCAGAACCTCTCTCCCCTGCTCGCCGGTAGCCTGCAGGCCAGTGGCACCATTGCCGGACCACGCAGCGGACCAAGCCTCACCCTGACGGCGACTGGCACCGACATCGTGGCCGGGGCACAGCGCATCGACGCGCTACAGTTGGACGTGGACGGACAACTCGACTCCCACCGCCTGACGCTGGCCCTGCGCAGCCCTCTGGGCGAGGCGGCACTGCAGCTGAGTGGCGGTTTCGACGCAGGCGACGCAGCGACAGGTGGCACCCCGGCAGCTCCACTCCTCTGGCAGGGCCGCCTGCTGACCGGCACGTTGCGTACCGAACTCGGGGACTGGCAGCTGCAGGATGCCACCGAGCTGCAACTCTCTCCGGCGCAGATCAACATCGCGCCGCATTGCTGGAACCAGGGCGCCAGTGCCCTGTGCCTGCAGGGCGAATGGGACGACAGCGCAGCGATAGAGGCCAGCGCGACGTTGAGTGGCTATCCGCTATCGACGTTCAACAACGCCTCGACCGCGACCGCCTCTGCAACATCTGCAACAACGCTTTCATCGCTGCGTTCCAGATTGCCCGCCGGAACCAGTTTCGAAGGCTCCGCCACTGCACAGGCGACAGTCAGCGGTCGCCTCACCGACGCCCCCGAAGACCTGGCGCTGGATCTGCGTGTAGATCTGGGCACCGGACATGCTTCGTTCACCGGTGCTGCGGCAACAGAGAGCTTGTCAGAAGACTACAGCGAAGGCGCGCCACTCCCCGAGGAATTCCACTGGCAGAGCGCCATCCTGACCGCAAGTCGCCGCGACAACCGCTGGCTGCTGGACGCCGGGGTGGATTTCGTCCAGCCCGATCTGGCCGCCACCGGCATCTCCGTGCAAGGCTCCGCGCGCGGACGCCTGACGATCACGGCCGACCAGCGGCTCGACGGCCAGCTCACCCTCACCTTCGACGACCTGAGCTGGGTGCAGGCCTTCGCCCGTCAGGTACAGATCAGCCAGGGCCAGCTCAGCGGCCTCGCCACCTTCTCAGGCACCGTGACCGAACCGCGCGTGAGCGGCAATCTCTATCTGCGCGACACGGCACTCAGCATTCCCGCCATGGGCCTGCAGATCAGCGAGCTCAACACGACTGTCAGCAGCACCTTTGACACTGCTGTAGACACTGCTGCAAACACCCTCACCGGCAGCGACGACGGCACGCTGACGATGCAGGGCCAGGCCCGCTCAGGAGAGGGCGAGCTGGTGTTTCAGAGCGAAGTACAGAAACCCTTCAGCCCCGAGCGCAGCATGACCCTGACGCTGCAGGGCGAAAACGTCGACCTCATCCGCCGCCCCGAGTTGAATCTGGCCATATCACCCGACGTGACCGTCACCGCCAGCAGCACCGGCGTCGATATCACCGGCCTGCTGCGCATCCCGCTACTCGACATACAGATCACCGCGCTGCCCGCCAGCGCCATCGATGTCTCCAGCGACACGGTGCTGGTCGGCCAGCCCGAGGAAGGCCCCGCCATCCACAACGCAGCGCAGGCCGACCGGGGCATGCTCGACAACGTGCCGCTCACCGCCCAGCTGCGGGTGGAGCTTGGCGACGATGTGCATTTCCGCGGCTTCGGCCTCGACAGCCAGCTGACCGGAGCGCTGGACATCACGCAGCGGGCCACTGGCGCGCCGCTGACCTATGGCGAGCTTACGGTAGTGGAAGGCAGCTACGAGACTTACGGCCGCACCCTCACCATCGAGCACGGCAAGCTGCTGTTCTTCGGCAGCTACGACAACCCGGCGCTGGATATCCGCGCAGTGCGGCGGACGGAAAACGTGACTGTGGGCGTGCAGATGAACGGCACCTTGCGCGACATCCGCAGCCAGTTGTTCTCGACACCGACGCTGCCCGATGGCGACATCATCGCGGTGCTGCTGACCGACAGGCCGTTCGCGGAGATCGGCACGCAGGACAGCAATGCGCTGATCGGGGCGATCACGAATCTGGGGATCAATCAGGGGCAGTCGCTGACGAATCAGATTCGCAATCAGCTGGGGCTGGATACGCTGGCAATCACGAGCAGGGGGGATACGACCAGCAGCAGTCTGACCCTTGGCAAGTATCTGACGCCGAGGTTGTTCATTCGGTATGGGGTGGGGTTGTTTGAGACGGAGTCAACGCTGTCGATCGATTACACGTTATCGGAGCGGGTGAAGCTGGAGGCCAAATCCGGGACTACTCAGAGTGTGGATATCAAATATACGGTGGATCGGTGAGTGCTCCGTAGGGCGGTCTGGGGTGGGGAGAGGGTCTTTCGGGACACGCCCGTGAATACTTCCCTGTAGGGCTCGATCGCGCCATCCATGGCGCTCAACGGTCCCTCTAGCCCCTCCCCCCACCCCAGACCTGAGTTCAGCGCATTGTTCTAACGACCTTGAAATTTCTTGCAGCATCCCTATCTCGCCATCAACGTTGGTCGTGGCGATCAGGCGTCGACATTGTTTCACTTATGCACGGGATGATGAACATGCGCAAAGAGACTCGAAAGATTGTGGCGAGCAGTGCGGCAGCGATGTTGCTGCTGACGATTGGTGCGCTGGGGGCTTATAGCTGGACATTGAGCAAAGAGGTGGCGGAATTGCGTGGTGGTTCTGCGGGAGCTGAACGGGAGGTGCTGCAAAAGCTGGAGCAGAGTGCCGAGCAGCAGGCGCAGGCGGATCGGCAAGCATTGTTCGATCCGTGGACTGGACTGGACTGGGGATTGGTGGCGATCCGTTTGAGCGGCTGCAACAGATGCAGCAGGAGATGAACCGCCTGTTCAGCGGCGTGGCGAGCAACGGCTCAAGTTTTGGATTTAGCGGCGGACTGAGCGCCTTTGGTACAGCAACGCAGCCGGAGATTGAGCTGCAGGAGTCTGGCGACGAGTACCGGGTGATTATTTCCATCGCCAAAGACAGCCAGGTGGAGTTGGTGACGGAGCTGGAGGACAACACGCTGTCGATCTCGGCGCAGGTGCGCAGCGAAGTGCGTAACAGCGCCAGTGGTGTGCAGAGCAGCAGCACGAGCATCAGTCAGTTCGCGCGCTCAATTCCGCTGGAGGAGCCGGTGAATGCCACGGGGCTGCAGACCGAAAAATCTCCCGAAGAGATTGTAATCACCATTCCCAAGATAGGCTGATGGTCTTTTTTTTTGGGGTATCTTGGCGTCCATGGAGGTGAAGCGGCGCTGGTGCTTCTTGACCAATTGCGGCTAAAAGCTGCCCTTACGGTCCCGTGGCGTGTCCACCTGGAACTGTCCGTCCTCGGCCTTGAAGGTCTTGGAAGTGTGCCGGTTACAGCTGCTGGCGTTCTTAGAGAGATCGTGTTTTGCGTACCCCAAGTGTTCGTCAAGTTCAGCGTTCAGCGCCGCTTCAACAGTGATCTTGGTTAGCATCTGACGAGTGGTTAGAGACGGGGAGACTGAGAACGCTGGGACACTAGTTGAACAAATTCAACTGGTTGCTGTTGCCATCCCGTTCGGCTCTGTAGCCAACGTCTAAAAATGCCTTGTTTAGAGGGATTTTCTCAAAACACTGATCGGAAGAATCTATAGCAAAGTGTAAAGAGCAGGTTGGCATCGTTGAGCAGCCCACGCAGCCCACGCAT
The DNA here is from genome assembly GCA_030654835.1 of Gammaproteobacteria bacterium. Classification (GTDB taxonomy): domain Bacteria; phylum Pseudomonadota; class Gammaproteobacteria; order Pseudomonadales; family Pseudohongiellaceae; genus UBA5078. The sequence goes on from JAURWS010000057.1 coordinate 25,768, forward strand.
CCCGCGAGAACCCCTGAATGTACGACTCCAGATTGGCCTTGATGCCAGACTCACCGGGAAGAGCGCATGTAAGAAGCTCAAGGGGACGAAACTCCTGGGTACCACCGTCCCGCACTGAACCCCAGCATGCGCCCACTCAACATCGCCCCCACCGCCAGATCATAATCCATCTTCTCCCCCTCCCAGCGCGTCACCGCCGTGCGGGAGTCAATCGCCAGACCAAGCCCGTCATGTTCTCTCTCGATAGCCAAAGTTTCACTCGCTATGTCCTCCGACGCTGCAAATTGCGGAACAAGGACTGCGGGCAGCGCGCCACCAGCAGGGGTCAAAAACTTGAACTGCTGCTCCCCGTGTTTCACAATCTCGTACCCCTCCTGATGCAACAACC
>JAURWS010000013.1 GCA_030654835.1 Gammaproteobacteria bacterium
AGCTGCATCGACAGAAACACCCCCACGGGCGTGGGGAAGACAATTCAGCCTGAGTCCCAAGCTCCATGAAGTCGGAAACACCCCCACGGGCGTGGGGAAGACGCGTCATAGGTGACGGTCTGCGAGCCATACGGGGAAACACCCCCACGGGCGTGGGGAAGACTGACCGACTTTTAAGCGTAGACCCTTTCTGGAAGAAACACCCCCACGGGCGTGGGGAAGACGATTCAAAGATAGAAGTTTCCACTGACGACAGGGAAACACCCCCACGGGCGTGGGGAAGACGCCAACACACAGACCAAGAAAACGAACGATCAGGAAACACCCCCACGGGCGTGGGGAAGACGTCTGGCGAGTACACGACGCGCCCGCTGGTGAAGAAACACCCCCACGGGCGTGGGGAAGACCCGCAACCTGAAGCTGCTGGCAAAGTCGATGGAGAAACACCCCCACGGGCGTGGGGAAGACGATCACGTTTGGTCGAAAGCCAGCGCAGTGCTAGAAACACCCCCACGGGCGTGGGGAAGACCTTTCGGCGCTCAGACAGTCGCTGACACTAAAAGAAACACCCCCACGGGCGTGGGGAAGACCGGAAAGAATTGGAAGGAATTCGGGAGCCTGTAGAAACACCCCCACGGGCGTGGGGAAGACTGCGCGCCATATGACCGCCTGCCAAAGGAGATAGAAACACCCCCACGGGCGTGGGGAAGACCTCACCGCTGAGAGGTTGCCAAGGTGCAGCGTGGAAACACCCCCACGGGCGTGGGGAAGACAGATCGACTCGCTGATGAAAAACCAAGGGCAGAGAAACACCCCCACGGGCGTGGGGAAGACTTCATATGCTCCATGAAATTCTGGAAGGTGCGAGAAACACCCCCACGGGCGTGGGGAAGACGACACCATTAGGGCGCTTAACAGTCAGTGTCAGGAAACACCCCCACGGGCGTGGGGAAGACGCACTGCTGGCTGTGGGCGGAGATACAGCTTAGGAAACACCCCCACGGGCGTGGGGAAGACGTCAGCTCTCCCGCGATAATGGCGACAGCAAAGAAACACCCCCACGGGCGTGGGGAAGACCGTCTGGGATGATGAATTCCTGGGTGGCAGCTAGAAACACCCCCACGGGCGTGGGGAAGACCTGAAGGCAGACATCGAAAACGGCGACATGGAGGAAACACCCCCACGGGCGTGGGGAAGACGCGCATCGAGCGCGGGAGCCTTGCGAAACATCAGAAACACCCCCACGGGCGTGGGGAAGACACCAACATCTTGTTAAAGAACGTTACATAACCACAATCCGTTGTGGTCTACAACTTTTACACAATCGCAGGTTCAACCTTACCATCCTTCTCTACCACCAACTGCAACCCCGATATCTCGGTAACACTGCGATTAGTATCACCAATACCGCGAATTTCGTATCCGGGTGTTTCGGGGATACGACGAAACACCATCAATCCGCTTTCACGTGGACAGTGGCCGTGCAGATACTCCACAACTTTCTTGGCAACTGCGTCCTTTACCCCGGAAACAAACACATTAGGGCGTGGTTCAATAAACCAGAGCTTCATACGCCCACGCACAGCGGGCGGCAAATCATTGGCTATCACTACGAGCATTCTTTACTCCCAGAATGTGCTCAATATCTGAGCCGACTTTTCCCAGCAAATCTGTGTCAATGACGCGCTGTCGAAACGCACCGGATACTTTGTGCTTGTTATAGTTGCCAGCCATTTCAAGTGTTAGCGAGAACGCGAGATCAATACAAAGATGCTCTTTGTATAAGTCAGCCAGATCATAGACAAAGGGAAGTGGGCTACCTGAATGGATAAACCCGATATGTGGCGAATAGCCCATGCTGTGCACGGCTGAACTTAAAATCCCGTAAAGCGCAGCATTACTTGAGGTGAGCACTCGATTCGTGATGTCACCCAGCTCAAATTTGCCCGGCGTGTAGCTGCGTCCTTTCCAGCCGACCCCGTACTGTTGCCCCTTTTGTTCATACAGCGCACGTACACGGTAGCCTTCCATGCCCATCATCTCTTTCAGAGATTTGTTGGCCAAATCCGCTTCGGGGAAGCGCTTGGCGAACATGCGCCGGGCCACTTCTACAGATTTTCTTGGATCTGCGGAAAGCTTCATTTGTTCGCGCAAATTTCGCGTATCAGACGCAGGCGTCTGTCCGCTGGCGTAAAACAGCAGGCTATCTTCCCCCACCCAGCACAAGCTGCAATTGGACTGCGCGATGACCTTGACAGCCTCATGAGTGATGCTGGTGCCGGGCCCCAACAACAGGCAGTTCAGTGTGGCAATAGGCAAGCGTATTACATTCGCTTCGCTGTCTATCCATTTGACACTGGAATCGTCGATTTCCAAGCGTCCGCGTTCGAGGTAGATAAAGGGATACTTATCTTTCACCTGCGGCAGACTGTCGCGCGTGACTTTGATCAGCAACCTGTTTGAGGTCGTCTTTACCTGAGCTGCTTTTGTCTGCACCTCATCGGGCATGAATTAAACTCACTTGCCGATCACGATAGCGCTTGTCCTCACCAAATTGCACAGGAACATCGTTGAGCGTGAATACTTCGTCAGCTTCCCCTTCGCTCAGCAGGCCTTGTACTACTCTGAAATCCTCTCTGCGCTCTTTCTGCATGGCGATAGATTCCGCGAGCTCAAGTGCATGAGCTTCAGAGTCGAATTTGCCACGATAAACAAAGTCAGTTGGTGTGCAGTTCTTTCGACCCAGATAAATGCTCCATGCTGGATTCTGCAAGGCTGATGTGATCGTATCAGCTCTTTCGATGGGGATTTCCACAGCTACTGCAAAAGCGGAGTCCTGCAGATAGTAGCGATAGGTTAATTTCGAGCCTCCAGCTGCTGGTTTACCATCCGCTGTTTTGGGGATCATCATGTTGGCCCAAGCACCTTGCTTCTCGTACCCGCTGCCGACCATATGGAAATCGCGCAATAGCGGTTCACGTTCCTGCTTGACCGCCTCCTCGCCGATATGCCTGCAGCGTGCAAAAGAAATTACGGTTTGGTTGAGTGCAGCAAATTCAGACAGTAATTCACGTTGCTCGCCTCCGGCGCCTAATGCGGAGCACACGAGCCCGAGTACACCCGACTTCGTTGGAAATGCCTGGGTGTCCCGTCGCCCGAACTTGGAATCGGAGCCCCAGGATTGCAGGGGTGCCTCGAACCATAGCAAGAGGTAGGGGTTAGGCATTTGCTTTGTCCTCAACAATGCATCCTTCGGCGTGCGATTTCAGTGCTGCAATAAGCTGGTCAATGTTGAAGTTTTCATCCTGGCCATACGTGTATTCCGCCTGTTTGCCAAAAAGGCTGCCGTGCAGTTTTTCCTGCTTTGAGAGATATCGAGTCATCTCATCAATGCTGGACTGAATAAAGCCGCCGTCTTTCGATTTGACTGCAGTTTCAAATGGGACTTGCAAGCCTTGGCCCTTACGAACCAGGATTTTGGCGAACTCCCAAGGTGATGCTCCTGACTGTGTGGTTTGTCGTGCTGAAGGCACAGCAACGAATAATGCCTTAGTGAAGGCTTCAACGGCATCCGGTACATTTTGCCCTGCCAATGTTTGGCAGAGTTGTCCGAGGTCCAGGCATACATAGCGATAGTACGTGGCAGAGTTGAATTCCAGACTTCCCATGTGCGCTGATCCGGGTGCTGGATCAATATCGTCCAATGCAGTGAAGAACTCTACTTCGTTGGTAGCCTTGTGAGTGGAGATAGCGTGTGAGAAGGAAACCGCTGCTTGAACGTCCATGCTTGCAGCCTGGGCAACCATTCTCCCGAACAAAGCGATGTCAATCCCATCAATGGATTCAGAGGTCTTCCCAATCAAGTCCGCAACTTCTTTTGCCTGCTTTTTCTGGTCCTTTTGAGAGATGACATCACTTGGATTGAAACCCCTTTCAGCGAAAGCGGCTGCCAGAATTGAGACCTCATTAGGGCTCAAAAAGAGCAAAGTATCGGTCTTGTCACCTCCGTCTGACTCTGATGAGGCCTCTTCTGACTGGGGTTCTATAGCAGCTTCCTTTCCCTTTTTTTGTTTGGGTTCCGTTTTCTTCTTGATAAAGGCTCCTTCGATCTTGTCGCCACATGCTTGTGCCTGCTCAGGAGTCGCACCCAGTTCCTTGCAAGCTTTTGAAATGAGCACACTGATCAGTTTTGTACGAGTACCGTGTATTATCCCCAGCTCATGCATTGCCATTCTCACAGGCCGCTTCCACGCTTGTGAACTCACTCTCGCTCTTTGTACTCCTCCAACCATGGCGGTTTTCGGTGCGCCAACGTCGTCTCGATTAAGACAGGTTACCGGAAAAGATTGCAGAATATGAAACTCCACTCGAACGTTCTTCAGTGCGTTACTAATCGTCATGTTGTATACCTTTTTAATGATTGAATTTTGAAATGAGCCAGCTGATCTAAAGCGGTTGTATTTGCAAGAGCCCAAAGCCAAACGCCCGGCCCCGTCCAATTCCCTGAGTAAAACTTTTGGTGAAACGTTCTCGGTCAACGACTGTCAGTTCTCCCTTGAGTGTTGCGCTGCCATGTGTGACGACTTTTCCACCCTTCTCGAAAGTCTGTACTCCAAGATTTTCCGTCTGCAGGTTGATAGGATTGACGCTGAAGCCCCATGATTCCGGTGCGCGTTCCTTGAACCATTGCTCAATTGCTTCTCTTCCGCGAATAGGGACGACTTTCCCTGTTTTTTTGTCGCGCTTTCCAGGATTCAGTGTTATCTCAAAGGCGTAGGATTCATGTGTTAGAAAAGCCTTATGGACAGGTTTTGTTTGCACTGTGCCGAATTGCGGGGTCTGGTGCGGCTTGCGGTTGGAGAGCATCAGAATTCGTCGGTTATTGAAATCACCACCTTTGTCAGCGTAAACAATGCCGCTAGGCGTACTATTCTGTTTCTCCTCAACCGAGCGAATGTCGCCAAACAAGCCATATACAACTTTGTGCAGTGAGTAGGCGTCTTTGATGTTCAGGACTTTCACGTCCGAGCGGTTTAAGTCCAATACGCTGGCATATGCCAGAATACTGTCTAGAGTTTGCTCACTCATCCTTCTCGCCCTCAATCGATTTTCCGTAAAACCCTTGCGCCCAGCGTGCCTTGATTTGATTCTGACTCTCCTCACGACTGAACCAGAGCAGATCGTCGAGTAAGCTGGCGTAGTCCAGAGCAACATTGCCCTTTGCTTCAATCAAGCTGAATAGGGGGCGCAATATGCGACAGGCCTCAGCTGTGGTCTCACAAGCTAATAAGCGTCGCAATTTCGCCTTGGCTTGATCATTGTTATTGCCACCCTCGTAACAACAGGCGATGGCATGACCAATTTTTACAGTACCATTACCAGTGGCATTCTTGCGCGCGATGGCGGCTCCGATAGTCGCATAGGGTAGTCGCTGATTCTTGTATTGCAGATTGACGTTGAACCCAGCCAATACCTCCCAGCTCTGAATTTCAGTAGTGGGATTGTCTGCTCGCTTAAGAGCAGCACGAATACCAGTGCTGGCTTGACAGCGCTTGATGACGTACTCAACAAACGCCAGGCTTTTGCTGTTGTGAGCACCTTTCTTCCGAATCGTTTCTTCTGCGTCTGTGTTCATGCGGCATCCTTCATTGCGTCTTTAAGGTACTTGCTTAAATTGGGTCGATTTTTCGCCCATGCATCGATTTGTCGAGCGGTGTCCATCGGGCAATAGGTGTCGTAGGCTTTGTACGCGAAAGAAGCAAAGGAATTTCGTAATTGAAAAACCATTTCAGCATCGTCGGAGTGGGTTACCAATTTTTGAAACTGGCGCTCGCAGAGTTGCCAGTACAAATCTTGCGCCTTCCTCTTGAGCGAATCAGCTCGCTTATCTCTTTCCTTACTATCCCGAATTTCCCTTCTATTGCATTGGTACACAGCAGCGGCCAGCTTTTGGGAATTTTCCTCAAGATGTTTCATTTCCCTAGTAAAACTTCCAAACCACGAACTTCCACTGCCTGTTAGATATGCCGGGGAAGGGAGGTTGACGATTGACTCAATTAAGTCGTCTTCGCCCCGGCACTTCTGATCCTTCATTGATGATGTAACTTTCAGTCCTCCTGACCAAATTCCGATAGGGTGAGCATACGATTTCAACCTCGATATTCCAACGCGAAGCTGAGCACAGTTGTATCCATCTTGGCCTGCGGTGTTTAGAAATGAAAGTAAAGCGGTAAGCTCCCTCCAGGGTTTCTTGTTCACATTGAGAAGCAAGGGGCGTCTTCCGTTTCCTGCTATTTCAATACTGATGCTGGGTTCATACCAGCCATCCTTGCAAGACGGATACTGCAAGCCCTCAGAAAAAAATATTTTTGAATCTTCTAACAACATGAAGCGGGACATTCCTACGAGACACCCCAAATAAGAGGACGCCAATGAGTCAGTGTATTCGCTGTTTCGCGACTGCCAGTCATGCTCCCAGGGAGGTGAACCCAGTCCACACGTCCAGTTCACCGTCTGGCCTATAAACTGCCTTGTCATTACGTTCATCCATAATGTTTCTTGTAAAAAACGCCCAGCTAAATAGGAGTGTACGTAACCAAAGCTGTTACCGACTCCTGGACCCGAAGTCGTGCATGAGATCGGTGACCTCCCAGCTATTTGTTTAATTACCGCAGATGATCTCAGGGACATGTTCAATTGGGTGATTAAGAACATTGCCTGCTCTGCCAAGTCTATCTCGCGCAAAATGCTAGATTGAGTTAAAAGCGTAGCGGTTACTGATGGCAACGATGGGTAGTAGCTATAGCCAATGGGGACAGGAGATTTTTCTTTTTCATTTTGAATGTCGTTCTTTAAATTAGGTATCTGCAAAAATGGTCGCTCACCATACAAATAGAAACGGTCATGCCATTGGTCAAGATATTCCAGACACTTTGTGGCAAGACCGCCGCTGTCCAGTGCGGCCCAGTCCTCATCGTCCTCCGGGGTACCGGCCGATTGTACGATTGCCAGTAGTAGTTTTGTGAGCGAGATCTTTTGTACAGGGTTGCCGCCCAATGCCCGATATTCCGGATTGCTGAAAACTTGTCGCAGACTCACTCGGCCCACGTCCACAATCGGAATCCATGGTTCGTCGATCAGATTAAAGCGGTTCTCTGTGCTCACACTTTTCGTCCTCTGATTTTCTTCGTTCAATAGAATGATTCTTCATTTTTTCTTCGCCACATATCCCTGGGTAGCGTTGTAGGAGAGTTGGTACTTGTCATTGACAGGTTCTCCAGCCAGCCCGACCAAACTTTCGTCATCCGCTACCAGCGCGATGCGCAGCATGACGCTTTCCTCATAATATTCAGGTTTTCCCAAGTAAAAGTAGTCGCCTAGCCAGGTAATCTGCTCTCTGATTATTGGTTTTGGAGCTAGGTGCTCAGCCACTTTCAAAGTGCTTTGAGTCAGACTGGCACTGGTCTCTCGCCAACGTTGACGAGTCATGGAGCGGCCATTGTGCGGAATCAGCATTCTCTCACCACTTAGGAAAGTTACCACCGTTCCGTGGTTCTTCCTGTCAGGTTGATAGGCGCGAATCAGCAGTACTTCGGTAGTTTCTATCTCGCTGTGCCGAGTTTGAGCGTTCTCCTCGGACGGAGTAATCCCATTTCTCGACAAGCCGATCATTGCGAACCGTTCAAGCTTGCTGCGCGTTTTCTCCAATTGATGAAAATGTTTCGCCATATCGGCGCTTTCTACCTGCTTGGCATAGGTTGCTTCGATCAACTCGCGAATCTGCCCTGGCAGTCTTACTTGTGCGAGGTTTTGCCAAACAGCGAGGCTCCGGCACAGGACGTAAGGCGCATATACTTTGGCGCTTGCACCAAAGGCCAGTTCAGGATTTGCGATACCTGAATCCAGATTTGGAGAGAGTATCCATGCTTCGCGCTGGGCAGAGGAGGGGCGTTGTGTTTCTGAGTGACGCCATAAGCGGCCCATCCGTTGCAGAAGCATATCGGTGGGGGCGATACGGCTGACCAGAAAGTCGGCATCAATATCCAGAGACTGCTCCAGCACTTGCGTTCCTACGAGTATGCGACCCTGTTGCCTTCGTGTTTCTGCTCCGGCTTTTCCATAATGCGTCACCCAGACGTTTTCATTGCTGGCTCGATCCATTTTTGTAAAGCGTGAGTGCAGTAATCCACAGCTGACATTCAGGCCTTGAGCGTTGGCGGAAAGGCGCCTGAAAATTTCCTGAGCTTCATTGACAGTGTTTTCTATCCACAAGACTTGCTGGCCTGCCTCTGCGCGGATCAAAGCACCTTCTATGGCATCGGCATCTTGATGATGAGTAATGGAGACAAACGCATCTGGAATAGACGTTACGTCGATCTCAGAAAGCTCACTGGTGTTCGGCAATGCTGTAATTAGTGGATAAGCAGTTGATGTTGACTTTATGTCGAGTAGTTTGTTTCGGCGCTCTTGAGTCAACGTCGCACTCAAGATGATGACGGTGCATTGTAGTTGCCGCAGCGCTTTAACCAGTTCGTCCAGGATGGTGCCGGTAAAACTGTCATAGGAATGTACCTCGTCCAGGATGACCACTTTTCCGGCCAATCCGAATGTTCTGACGAAACCATGTTTGACGTTCATGACGGCCATCAATGCTTGATCCACCGTGCCCACCGCAAACGGAGCCAGAATGCCGCGTTTTCCTTGTGCAAACCACGCCCCGCCAGGGTTGCCTTCTTCCCCCATCTCAAATTTTAGCCAAGCGTTGCCGTGTACGAGCAAAGCCTTTTTGTGTAATGACTCGTCAGCTAGGATTCTGTTTAGAAATGCGTTGACGCGTTCGTGAATTTTGTCGGAAGTGAGCTGTGTTGGCAGGGCAAAATAAATGCCCGTGGCCAATTTTTTCTCCAGCAGTTGATAGGCAGCGTAAAGAGCCGCTTCTGTCTTTCCTAGGCCCATCGGAGCTTCAAGAACATATATACCAGCTTGCGTCGTGGCTTCTATCAGTTTGAGCTGGGTTTCGCGTGGAGGAAAATCAGCAATGCCGTCACTGAATACTTCGCTGAAGCTCAAGCCTGGGATTACTGTTGGATGGACATATCCGGCATTGTCCAACGCTTGCTCGATTCTCGGACGCCAATCACTGCTGGGGTCTTCGAACAGAGAGCCAGATCCAATCCAATCAGAAACAGTGGTCAGACCGGCGAGCACCCGTGCCTGCAGTCCGTTTCTTACGACGGGAAAGTTCTCAGTGCCCAAGCATTCTCTTAATTGCGCGAGTAATTCTAGTCTTTGATCCTGCCAGGTTTTTGCACCAAAGACAGCGCTCGACCCAGTGTACACTGCCAAGTTGGGTGAAAATCCATGGTGCTGCCCTAGAATTTCAGCGACGAATGAACCTGGGTTGAGTGTGTCGAAAGTTGCTTGACTGACTCCACCATGGCCACCCCATAGTTTTTCACTTTCCGCGTTGAACTCCTTCAATGAGGAGAGAACCTGCTCGTCTTTAATAGAGAGGGCACTGTAAATTTTCTTCTGAAAAGTGGGGCTCACTTTCCCAATATCATGTGCTGCCGCAATTAACTCTGATCCTGCGGGAAACAATTCTGTGCGAAGCCAATCAGGCATGCGAGAGATCATCGCACGCGCGACTTCGCCAACTATCTGGCAATGATTTAGAACCAAGCGCCCTGGCAGAACAGTGCCGTCAGATTTCTTAAATGACTTGGCGAGGCACTGATCCAATGGGATCGGTGGCAGGCTGGTGTTCTTTGGGGCAGGTACTCGCATTATTTGGGTTTACCTTTCTTGATTTTCCTTGTTGCCGTTTACACTTTTAACTGGTGACAAGCTGTCACCAGTTGACCTACCCTCGGTAGCCTTGATCTCAGCGGTTAGCACCGCTCGTACTCAGCATCGCAGACCCTCGGTAGTTAGGAATGCAGTTGGTTACGCTTTGTAACCAACTGCCAGCAATCTATATGTCCGCGCTTCAGTCGGTGACAATCCGTCACCGACTACCCGTTTTGGCCCTTTCTCAAGCAACCGGTATCAATCTGTAACCAGTTGGCCTGACCCCTCAATCCTATACCTTGAACCAAACCTACATGACCGACTGGAAAAACCGCATCCTGTATATTTGCACAGCCAGATCACCCGCCTCGAAACCCCGCGACGCCCGCCTTCAATCTTTCCAATACACTTGCCCTCAACCCCTCCGGCCCCTCCACCACCACGTCCGGCACATACCGCATGATGTCCCTGACCAGCTCGCGGTCATCGCCATACGGAAACTGCAGCACATACTCCTCTCCATCCCATCGCCCTTGCTGCTGCGGATGCCAGGTTTGTCTCGACACTTCACCGGCGACGTTTCCGCGGAAACGTAATTTGGCGGTGTGCTCCGGTTTGCCGGCGAAGATGCCGTAGCTGCGCGAGAAGTGCGCGTCGAGTTCTGCGGCCGAAACCGCTTGGGCCGGGGTGTCGGTGAGGGTGACTTTTTCCATGCGGGCCAGCATGAACTGGCGCAGCGTGCGCCGGGTGTGGCACCAGGCATCGAGGTACCAGTTGTCGCGGTAATAGACGAGGTCCTGCGGGCTGAGGGTGCGCTGGGTGGTGGCGCCTTTGTAGTCAGTGTAGCGAACGGTGAGTTGCCTTCCGCGCAGCAGGGCATCGCTGACGCGCAGATAGATATCGTTGGGAACCGTACGGTGGCCGATGGGCAGCACCTTGATGCGACTCATCAGGACGTCAGGTGAAATGTTGCGGGCCTTGAGCAATTTGTGGATGCCCTTCTCGACAATCTTCAGTTCATCGCTGAGCAGGCCGTTGCCGAACCCCTGCAGCATGTGCAGCAACAGGGCCATGGACTGCAGTTCCTCTGCGGTCAGCCACAGGCCGGGGAGGAGGTGCTTCTCTTCTGGCGGACAGGTGTAGGCCCAGCCTTTGTATTCTTCGTTGTAGTCGATGGGGGCGAGGGTGAAGTCCTGCAGCACGTCGATCAGGCGGCGAGCGCTCTTCTGTGTGCAATCGAGTTTGTCGGCCAGGGTGCGCAGGCTGATGGGGTGGCGGTGAGTCATGAAAAGCTGAAACAGCTTTTGAATGCGATCCAGCTTGTCCATAGGGCTTCCCTGTCGCGGTGCGGCGTGTGGCCGTCTGTTGTTGTGAGCTGTTGCTGTGAAGAGCTGTCTGGATAGTAACGGGAGTTCCCGCGCTTTGACAGGGGGGTAAGCTTATATGGCGAGTTGACAAAGGGCCATCGTCAACTATTGTGACTAGACCTGTGGTGCATCCCAGATTGGAGTTCAACAAATGGAGGCAATATGGAGCGGGTAGGCGTCTTTAAAAGCAGTAAAGGTCAGATGATCCGTCTACCCAAAGCGGTTGCCTTGCCGGACGATGTAAAGGAAGTCGATATTCTTGTGCTGGGGCGATCACGGTTGATTGCACCTGCAGGGGAGGTTTGGGACAGCTGGTTCGAGGGCGATGGTGTTTCCGATGACTTCATGGCGGATCGCGAGCAATCTGCTGGGCAAACGCGAGAACTGTTGTAGTAGCAATCACCCCAAACGAGAAGGGCCGGAGCAACACAGCTTGCGCTGCATCACTTCGGCCCTTCTTTTGAATCGCCTGCAGGCAGGCTCCCACAGGTTTGGTGCTTACTTGGCGAGGTTCGCGTTCGCGAAGTCCCAGTTCACCAGGTTGTCGAGGAAGCTGGCGAGGAAGTCGGGGCGACGGTTCTGGAAGTCGAGGTAGTAGGCGTGTTCCCAGACATCGCACACCAGAATCGGCGTAGCACCGCTGGTCAGCGGAGTCTCGGCGTTGGCGGATTTGGCGATCTTCAGTTTACCGCCATCCAAAACAAGCCAGACCCAGCCACTGCCGAACTGGCCGATGCCGCCGGCGACGAACTCTTTCTTGAAGTTGTCGTAGCTGCCGAAGTCAGTATTGATCTTCGCGGCAATCGCGCCGGTCGCTGCACCGCCGCCTTTCGGCTTCATGCTCTTCCAGAAGAATTCGTGGTTGTAGCACTGGCCGACGTTATTGAAGAGCGGGCCACCGACTTTGTGTGCCGCCTTGACCAGATCTTCGAGTGTGTCGGCACTGATGCCGGCGTCGGCGAGCAATTCATTGCCTTTGACCACATAGGCATTGTGGTGTTTGCCGTGGTGGAAACTGAAGGTCTGGGCAGACATATGGGGTTCGAGTGCGTCAGATGCGTAGGGGAGAGCGGGAAGTGTTAATTTCATAATGACCTCGGTTGGGTTGTCCGTTGTGGTTCTTGGCGTTGTGAATCGTGTCGTTGTGATTCTTGCTTTTTTTGCGCCTGTGGCTAAGATTCGGCGCATTAAGTGTGGGGCGAGAATAAAGCACTCCGCAGGGCAATTCAAGGAAGGTGGCCGTGGCCCAACGCCGCTGTAGACCTTGATGATCGAATTACGGGATAATGCCGCCATGAGAGACAACGACGATTTACTTGATATCCCTTCGATGATTCCCGCCCGGGATGAAGTCGTTCACCGTCAAGGTGCGCGCAAGCAGCCCGACATCGTGCAGCCTGTGCGTTATGGCGAGGTCATCAAGGTCAGCACCTGGCCGGTACGCATCATGTTGGGTCTGTTGACGCTGGCCATCGGAGCTGGTGGCGCGCTTGGCTACCAGGTGTATACCCAGAATCTGGGGGCGCTGGAGCAGGCCAATCGCAGGATTGAAGACCTTGAGAGTCGCCTGGCGCTGGTCGGCAATTCCGCCGAGGAAACCACCGCGAATGTCATCGAGCGCCTGGACTTCAACTTCTCGGAAATCGACAAGCTGTGGGCCGCGCGCAATACCAGCAATCAAACCGTCAATGAGCTGACTGGCAAGCTCGCGGTGCTGCAGGATGAGAGCAAAGGCCACACCGAGACTACCGATACTCTCAGCGAACTGCTGGCCCGCAATGCGGCACAGGCGCAGGAAGCCCAGGTCGGTGTGAACCGAGTCAGCACAGCTCTGGATGAAGCGAATCAGGCCATTGCGCGCTTGAACACCAGTATGCAGAGCGTCCAGAACGTGGCGCAGGACATGGCCAACATCCGTGCGAGCTTGAACAATGGCGACAGTACGCTGGTCGGGCTGCAGGATCGCATGGCCAATGTCGAGGAAGCCGTAGAGTCGATCGATGCTTATCGTCTGCAGGTCAATCAAGCCCTGAGCCGATTGCAGACGACCATTGAGTCAGTACAGGGCGGGGCTCCTGCCCGCTAGTCGCTTTGGATATTTATTAAACCCTGATTTAACGGTTGGCTTGTGAGCCGTCCCGGGTATAATGCCCACCCTTCAATGCAGCCCCACATCGCGGATGTGGCGGAATTGGTAGACGCACTGGATTTAGGTTCCAGCGCCGCAAGGTGTGAGAGTTCGAGTCTCTCCGTCCGCACCAGTGGGGCTTCTTGTATTCTCCCGACAGATCAGTCTATTCTCCCGCGCAGCACCTGCCCGCAAAACGCGCGGCATTCCCTGAATTTCAGTGTTGAGCCGCCGCTATGTCCGACTCCAAGAATGACTCCTCAAAAAAGGGCCTCATCTCCAAAGTGCTGGCCATGACCGGTGCTCTGACAGGTACCAACGTTTCCGACAAGGCAGTCGTCAACAACACGGTCGTCCAAAAAAGCACCGCCGCTACCGTCGCTGGCAAGAACGATGTCTCCGCCTTCCTGCAGAAAGTAGCCGCGTTGCCACCGGTCGGCAAGGCGGCGGGTGCTGGACGCTTGCTGTTTGCCTTGGACGCCACCGGCAGCCGCGAGCGTACGTGGGATCAAGCCAGCCAGTTGCAGGCGGAGATGTTCCAGGCCGCGCAGGCACAGGGCGGTCTGCAGGTGCAACTGACGTATTTCCGGGGGTTTGCCGAGTTCTACAAGACGGCCTGGTGTCGTGAATCTTCTGCGCTGCTGGGGCTGATGACCGGCATCCAATGCCGTGCAGGCACCACGCAGATCGAGCGCGTCCTGCGTCATGCCTTGGCGGAGAATCGCACTCAGCGCATTCATTGCGTGGTCTATGTCGGCGACGCCATGGAAGAGAACCCCGAGGTGCTGGCGCAGTTAGCCGGTCAGCTGGGCATTCTGAATGTGCCCTTGTTTGTATTTCAGGAAGGCGGTGACCCATTGGCTCGCCAGACCTTCCAAACCCTGGCACGGGTCTCGAAGGGCGCCTACTCGCAGTTCGACGCGGCCAGTGTCGGACAGCTCAAGGAGTTGCTGCGTGCGGTGGCCATCTACGCCAGCGGCGGGCTGCAGGCACTGGAACACTTCTCGCGTACCTCCGGCGCTGAGGTCAAGCGGCTGACTCAGCAAATGGGGGCATAGGTCCGGTGTTTCTGTTGCGTTACATCCTGATTCTGGCGCTGCCCATCCTTGCCTACATAGGCCTGCGGCGCTTCGCGATCCGCTATAACCTCAACCAGCGGCAGTTCAACATGCTGCTGGTGTTGACGGTGATTCTGGTGAGCGTGGTGGTGTTGATTCTGCTGGGACGCTTGCCGATTCATTTCATCGTGGCACCGATCATGGTGGCCCTGACCTTTATGTTGCGTAATCTGCACCTCGTGATCCGTCTTCTGCCCCTGATCAATATGTTCCGCACCCGTACCGCCCGCACCGCCAAGAGCGCGTATGGCGTTGCGGGGGCAGCCGACACCTCCAGCATTCGTACACGCTTTCTGTTGATGCAGCTGCAGCTGAGCAGTGGGGATATGGATGGGGAAGTGCTGGAAGGACAGTTTCAGGGCCTGCGTCTCTCGGCCATGAGCATGGAGCAGTTGCTGGCCTTGGCGAACGAGTGCAGGCGGGATGCAGATTCGCTGCAGGTGCTCGAAGCCTATCTCGACCGGCAGCATCCGCAGTGGCGCGCGGGCCAGGAGGGGGCGGCTGGTCAGGCATCGACGCAGGGTTCGACTCAAGGCTCGACTCAAGGCAGCCCTGGCAGCTCCGAGGCAGTTATGACGGAAGCGGTGGCGCTGGAAATTCTCGGCCTCGCATCCGGCGCTAGCCGCGAGGAAATCGTGCTGGCTCACCGCCGTTTGATGCAGAAGATGCATCCCGATCGCGGCGGCTCCGATTATCTGGCCAAGAAGATCAATGCGGCACGGGATTTTCTGCTGGATCAGTAGTGATTTGCAGTCTGTCCAAACGTCCACAGTCAGCTGATCTCAGGCAAAGCGTTTCTGGGATGTCGAGTGAGTGGCGGGAGCGGGGACTGAGCGGCCGAGCAGGGTGGCAGTCTCGATCCATTCCTCAATAATTTGTTGAGCATTTTTCACCGCCTGCTCATAAGTAGCCCCATCCGCTTTACAGCCTGGCAGGTCTGGAACATCTGCAATGTAAGCCTGATCCTGCTCGCTCCAGTAAACGTGAAGATCATATTTGCTTGTCATCGTTTAGCTCCATTCGGTATCGGATAATGATGTCACGCACTTGCTCTAACTGGTATGCCTTCACTTGTCCGGATTTCGGTTGCAGATTGATAATCTCGCTTACCCGTGCGTGTGTAAAAATGTGATGGCTACCCTTGATCCGTTGATGGAATCCCAGACCGACAAGCAAATTGCAGATGGCGTTAAAATTGAAGCCAGTCGTTTGTACAGAGTGCTGGATTTTGCTCAGCAGTTTTGAATATTTGCCCATGTGTACTCATCCTTGAGTTTTCGGACCTCTACGCCTAAGCATAGACGATTTAGTCCGCCGCGACCAATCTACGTGCCTCAAGTCTTTTCACGAACTATCCCGATCGCGGCGGCTCTGACTATCTCGCCAAAAAGATCAACGCGGCGCGGGATTTTCTACTGAGTGAATAACGCCCTTACCCTGCCGTGATTATGTCGGATCAGCCTGTTCATTGCGGCGATCAATGTGTTTGTTTGCGGGTAGCACTCGCGCTCCAGCAAGTTTGCCTCCACAGCGAAGGCTTCCAGCAGTTTATCGAGGAACTGGATCAGCTCGCGAGACTGCCTGCGCAGGGTAACGTCCGTGTCTCTGGAGAACTGCTCCAGAGCCTTGTCATTGAGTTCGCTCATGCGGATCGCCCCGCCAAAGGGCATCGCAAATTCCTGATTCAAATCTGCATAGATCGCTGTGCACACAAGGTCGTACGCCGGGGCGAGGGTGAGGTTGCCGCCAATGTGCAGGAAGGAGAAGTTCTTGCCGTGCGCGTCGTTGTTGCCGATCACCAGATTGAACAGCATTCGGCGTATCAACTCATTCTGATAGACAGCGGCGGGGCGGGTGTATTGGCGAGTGCTGGCAAACAGTTCTGGAAAGCCAGGTCCACCATCCCCGACATATTTTCGTGAAGAGGGAATGCTCAGTATCTGGCACAAGTCCTCTTGATGAACACGCTCCACATCAGGTCCCGCTCCCCGCCGATCATAGCGCCGCACGACGTAGCAGTCATATTCCTCTCCGCCATTGTTGACGAATGGAACGAGTGTCACATCCGGCACGTTGATTCCTGCTCTGCGGGCTGTCCGCATGCACAGGTATTCGTTCTCTACCAGATGTGCAAAGCGCGGAGAGGGAGGTTTCACGATGTGCGTGGAAAGGCGGCTGTCGGGAGCGCAGATGCCGTTGTTGGCAAGAATGATGGGCAGTTTGCGCTGCGCACCCGCCAGGCTAAGGCGCAAGGGAGAACCGGGAGCCGACAGGAAGGGCGTTGTTTCGATGAGCTGCAACAGCTGCCCAAGCGCTTCTTTTGATAAGGGTGGTGTCTCGATATACGCCGCTGTCTTGGTGTAAATGCCCTCCGTGAAGGGGGCCGCGCTGATCGACAGCGCTCCTGCGACATCCCCGCCCGTGGCGTCGAGCAAGCGCGCAAAACTATTGTCAGAAGTCTTCAGGCGCGCGGCCAGCAACGTGCGGATCTCTCCTTCGGGAAGCAGGTTTTCGAAGAAAGGAAAAACAACTCTATCCGTATAGATCTGATCACGCACTGGCATGCAGACGGAGATAGGCTGGCCAGCGCTGGCGACATATTCGTCCAGATAACGGAACGTGAAGCGTTCGTCCTCAATGCTCAGAACCCCGCAGGGTTGAGCGAAAAAGCTCACGTGCAGGTCCATGGGTTATGCCTCGGCTGCTGGCGTTGGAGGCAAAGGGGGGATTTCAAGCGCGACAGAGATACCCAAGCAATCCAGTACCTTCAGTACCAACCCCAGTTGAGCCGTGTCTTTGCCATTCTCGATTTCGCTGAGCGTGCGAACACTGACGCCAGCCACGCTTGCCAGCTCGCTTTGCCGGAGCTGCAGTGCTTTGCGGGTGGTACGGATGGTATGACCAAGACGGATGCTGTCCATGTGAACATCCAGAATTATGCGTGAACGTGCATATTATACTTGGGAGCGGTGTCTTGCAACAGCTTATGCAAGATCGTGCATATTTTAGAGTCTCACGACCCATCCCGATCGCGGAAACCCAGCAGATACAGAATACCGTCCAGGCCCAGCGTGGAGATGGCCTGTTTGGCCGATTGCTTGACGAGCGGTTTGGCGCGGAAGGCCACGCCCAGTCCGGCAATGGACAGCATGGGTAGATCATTGGCGCCGTCACCTACCGCGATAGTTTGCTCCAGACTGATGCCTTCGCGTTGAGCGAGTTCCCGCAGCAGATCGGCTTTGCGCTGGCCATCCACGATAGGCAACTGCACCTCGCCGGTGACCACTCCGTCCTTTACGAGCAAGGTGTTGGCGTAGACGTAGTCGATGCCCAGGCGTTTCTGCAGGCGTTCTGCGAAGTAGGTGAAGCCTCCGGATAGGATGGCCGTCTTGTAGCCCAGGCGCCGCAGCTGACTGATCAGTGTCTCCGCTCCTTCGGTCAGGCGCAGTGTTTCGGCAATCTCTGCCAGAATGGATTCAGGCAAGCCTTTGAGCAGCGCCATCCGTTCCCGGAAACTGGCCTGAAAATCCAGCTCACCGCGCATCGCGCGTTCGGTAATGGCGGCGACTTGCTCGCCGACGCCAGCGGCTTTGGCCAGCTCATCAATGACTTCCGCGTCGATCAGGGTGGAGTCCATGTCGAAGACCACCAGACGGCGGTTGCGGCGGAAAATGCTGTCCTGCTGGAAGGCGATGTCGACGTTCAGCTCTTGTGCAAGCGCCAGAAACTCGGCGCGCAGTTGTTCGGGATCTTCCGGTTCTCCGCGCACGGAGAATTCGATGCAGCCTTTGCCCATGTCGGCGGGCAGACCTTCGGGGATACGGCCAGAGAGGCGATCAATGTGATCGATATTCAGCCCGTGGCGGGCGGTAATGGTGCTGACGCGGGCGATATGCTCGGCGGTGACACGACGAGCCAGCAGAGTCACGATGTGGCGGGCCTTGCCTTGACCATTGACCCACTGGGCATAGTCCTCGGCGTTGATCGGAGTGAACTTGACCTGCTGGTCGAGTTCGGAGGCACGGAACAGGACGTCCTTGAGCACATCCGCTTTGTCCTCACCACCGTTCATTTCTATCAGAATGCCAAACGACAGGGTGTCGTGGATCACCGCCTGGCCAATATCCAGAATGTTCACGTGTGAGCGCGACAGAATGCCGGTGATGGCGGCGGTCAGGCCCGGCCGGTCCGGCCCGGTGATGTTGATCAGTACAATTTCCTTCACGCCTGCATGCTCCTGTGTGAGGGCGGTGCTCAGAGGGCGCGTATTGTAGCCGCCCAAGTCGGGTCAACACCACTGGCAGGCGGCAGACTTATAACCACAACGAACTTAATGGGGCGACCATAATCCCTTTTCTTGCGAGCGGCAGCGTATGGCTTCCTGCATAAAGCAGCACGCCGCCCTTGAAATTTTTTCCAGCTCTGTCCGCCAGCCTGCCCAGCCCGGCCCCATCCTTGTTGCGGTCGATGCTGCTGGCTTTCTTCACTTCCACGCCCCAGACGTCATTCCCACGCTCAATAACGAGATCCACCTCTACCTGATCCTTGTCTCGGTAGTGCGAAAGCTTGATGTCATCGTCCAGACAGTCGGCTTGACATACGATCTGCTGCACCACGAAACTTTCCAGCAGATGGCCGAACTCGGTGCCTTGCAGTAGCCAGTTCTCTGCGGTCAGTTTGCCGAGGGTGGCTGCCAACCCCGAATCCACGATGTGAATCTTTGGAGTTTTGATCAACCGCGTCGCCTGGTTGTGATGCCAGGGAGCGAGGCGACGCACCAGAAAAAGTCGTTCCAGTACGCATAAGTACTTCTCGGCAGTTGCTCGCTGTATACCAAGGTCATTGGCCAGGCTGTTGATGTTCAAGAGCGTTGCTGTGCGCAGAGACAGTAATTCCAGCAGGCGGAGCATCGCGTCTTCGTCCTGAATGTTGGCGATATCCTTGACGTCGCGCTGCACGATCGCATTCAGGTATTGTCGATGCCATTGCCGGGCTCTTGCCGGGGTGCGCTTAATTGGTTCCGGGTAGCCGCCCTGGCACAACATTTCGGCCAGTCCGGTCAGAACTGTATTGGGGCCTGTGATGGCGGTATCGAACTGACCATCGAGCAACGTGCTGAGAAAGTGGGGAGGGCGGTGGTGCAATTCCGAGGCAGAGAGCGTATGGAGATGCATAACCTCCATGCGCCCGGCAAGGGATTCCTGCACGGCGGGCAGCAGCAGGAGATTGGCAGATCCAGTGAGCAGAAAACGGCCGGGTGTTCGACGTTGGTCAACGGCGCTCTTGATGGCGACCAGCAACTCAGGCGCGCGCTGCACCTCATCCAGGGTGACCTGATCTGGCAGGCTTTGAATAAAGCCGTCGGGATCTTGTCTGGCAAATTGCAGCACTGTGCTGTCGTCAAGCGTGATATAGGCGCGCGTTGGCTCCAATGCCTTGACGAGTGTGGTTTTGCCGGACTGGCGAGGCCCCAGCAGGCAGATCACCGGAGTATCGGTTAGCGCTGCCTGCAATTTGATTGCGGCGTTTCTAGGGTAAAAGGTACTTTCCGTCAAAGCACTTTCCATCAGGGCATCACCCAGGTTGTTCAGCGTCCAATTGCTGGTTATTGTAGCGTCCAATTGCTGGTTATGAAAGCGTCCAATTGCTGAGTGTTTTGTGGGAGCGTCAGCTCTTCTTGCGGTTCAGAAATGCCAGCATGATGGCTTGCGCTTCAGGGCTCTGCAGCAGGTGCTTGAAGTGTTCGAGCTCCAGCACAATGGTCTCGGCGAGCGCTCCCTGTTGTCCTCTCTTCAGCAGTTGTTTGGTGATCTGTACTGCCTCGCCCGGCATGGCACCCAATTCCTGCGCCTTCTGCATGGCATAGGCGAACACTTCGCCCGCAGGCAGGACGGCATTCACCAGGCCGAAGTCCTTCGCCGTCGACGCCGAGAAACGCTCGCCTAGCAGTAGCAGCTCGGACGCGCGCTGGTGTCCCATCAGCGCTGGCGTCAGAGAGCTTGAACCGGCTTCCGGGCACAGCCCCAGGCGCGTGAAGGGCAGTTGCAGAAAGGCGTCAGAGGAGGCGTAGACCAGATCGCAATGCAGCAACATGGTGGTGCCGATGCCGATCGCCATCCCATTCACCGAGGCGATGACCGGTTTGCGAGCCATGCTGATTGCTTTCATGAATTGCACGGAAGGGCGGTCGTCGCTGCGTTCGGTGTACATTACAAAGTCGTTCACATCGTTGCCACTGGTGAAGCAATCCGCTGTGCCGTGGATAACTGTCACCTTGATCGAGTCGTCGGCATCGGCATGCTGCAGACCTTCGGCCAGCGCACCGTACATGGTCTGGCTCAACGCGTTCTTCTTCTCCGGTCTGTGCATCTGCAGACTGAATACCGGGCCGCTCTGTGCATAAATCACGTTCGGATCGATCGATAGAGTCATGGTGTTTTCCTGTGCTGTGGTGTTCGATAGCGTGCAGAGCTGCACTACGTCGCTGGCGCCTCAATTTACTCCGCCCCCCACGCTAATGCTAGAATCGCCGCC
Organism: Gammaproteobacteria bacterium; assembly: GCA_030654835.1. Taxonomy (GTDB): domain Bacteria; phylum Pseudomonadota; class Gammaproteobacteria; order Pseudomonadales; family Pseudohongiellaceae; genus UBA5078. Next base: position 20,937 of record JAURWS010000013.1, read on the forward strand.
TTCTGAATTGATCTGGATATCCCGCCAGAACAGGACCCACACCATGACCGTCATTCGCCAGGCAGACCTCATCGAGAGCGTCGCCGATGCCCTCCAGTACATCTCCTACTATCACCCGCTGGATTTCATTCAGGCCGTCAATGAGGCTTATGAACGCGAGGAATCGACCGCTGCCAAAGATGCGATGGCGCAGATTCTCATCAACTCGCGGCTGTGTGCCGAGGGCAAGCGCCCCATCTGTCAGGACACCGGCATCGTCACCGTGTTTCTGAAGATCGGCATGAAGGTGCAGTGGGAAGGTGAGCCGGGGGTGGCAGAGATGAGTGTGGCGGACATGATCAATGAGGGCGTGCGTCGCGCCTACCTGAACCCCGACAACGTGCTGCGGGCCTCAATCCTCAGCGACCCCGCCGGGGCAAGAAAGAACACCAAGGACAACACGCCGGCCGTGATTCACATGGAAGTCGTCCCCGGCGATGAGCTGGAGGTAACGGTGGCGGCCAAGGGTGGCGGTTCCGAGAACAAAGCCAAGCTGGCCATGCTCAACCCCAGTGACAGCATCGTCGACTGGGTGCTGAAGACGGTGCCGACCATGGGCGCTGGTTGGTGTCCGCCCGGCATGCTGGGCATCGGCATCGGTGGCACTGCGGAGAAGGCGGTGCTGCTGGCGAAGGAGTCGTTGATGGACCCCATCGACATTCACGAGCTGCGCAAGCGCGGCCCGCAGAATCGCGTCGAGGAGCTGCGTCTGGAGATCATGGACAAGGTCAACGCGCTGGGTATCGGAGCACAGGGCCTCGGTGGCCTGACCACAGTGCTGGACATCAAGATCAAGGATTTTCCGACTCACGCGGCCTCGCTGCCGGTGGCGATGATTCCAAACTGCGCCGCCACCCGGCACGCCCATTTCGTGCTCGACGGCAGTGGTCCGGCGCATCTGGAACCGCCGCGTCTGGAAGACTGGCCGCAGATCACCTGGGATGTCGGCCCCCGTGCCCGCCGAGTGAATCTCGACACCGTGACCCCCGAGGACGTGCTGCAGTGGCAGCCTGGCGAAACGCTGCTGCTCTCCGGCAAGATGCTGACCGGCCGTGATGCCGCGCACAAGCGCATGATAGAGATGTTTGCCCGGGGTGAGTCACTGCCAGAGGGCGTGGATCTGCGGGGCAGGTTCATTTATTACGTCGGCCCGGTCGATCCGGTGCGTGACGAGGTGATAGGGCCAGCCGGTCCGACGACCGCGACGCGCATGGACAAGTTCACCGAGACACTGCTCGACAAGACCGGCCTGTTGGGCATGATCGGCAAGGCGGAACGTGGACAGGTAGCAATCGACGCGATCAAGAAGCACAAGGCGGTGTATCTGATGGCGGTGGGCGGTGCGGCCTATCTCGTGTCGAAAGCGATCCGCAAGGCGAAGATTGTCGCGTTCCACGATCTGGGCATGGAGGCGATCCACGAGTTCGAGGTGGAGGATATGCCCGTGACGGTGGCGGTAGATGTCAATGGCACGTCGGTCCACAAGAGTGGACCGGTGGAGTGGCAGGCGAAGATTGCGCAGAAGCTGGTGGTCAGATAGCGATGCAAACGCTTGTGTGGGAGCGGGCCTGCCCGCGATATTTTGTTCGATCGCGGGCGAGGCCCGCTCCCACAGACAGCCTTCAATCACACATATCCACATAATAATTCGGCACCTGCAGATCAATCGCCTTCTGGGCTCCCTTGATCTGCAGCTGTGACTGGGACAGCTCCAGTCCGTCGCCATCCAGCACGTTGTGGTCGAAGCGGTAGATCGGCCCGATCTCACCCGCCGTCGCCGCCGCATCGTAGCGGCGGGAATTCTCCTGCACCGCCTCGTTGCGCTGCGCGTAAGCCTTCATCCTGTCCTTGCCGTGTTTCTTCTCCAGCATCTTCTGCGTGATATGCGGCGCCAGAATCGAGGCCGTGGCGTTGTTGCCGCCGAAGCCCTTTGAATTGAGCAGCACAGCATCCATCCCGGTAGTGCCGACGTCGCGGTGCTGCAGCAGGAAGTCCAGGTTGTTCTGATGGACGTCGTCAGCCACGCGCTCTGTGCTGAGGATGCCGGGGATGATGCCGTACTGCCACAGGCCCAGGCTGCAGGCCAGTTGGTCGCCTGCGGAGCTGGCCAGGGAGTGGCCGATGTAGGACTTCAGTGCCGCCACGGGCCAGCGCGGAATCTTCCAGTTGGCGGCTATGGTGCTCAAGATGTGGGATTCGGTGACGCGGTTCTGCGGGGTGCCGGTGCCGTGAGCCTGCACGTAGCTGCGGTGCTGCAGACCAGCCTCGCCGATGACGTTGCGCGTTGCCGCAGCGGCCTTGGCCATGGTGATGTAGTTGCCGACGCCGGGGCTGGCGATAGACTTCTTGTAGCCATCGGCATTCACGAACACATCGTTCACCGCGCCGAGAATATTGGCACCCAGCTCCAGCGCGAGCTCGTCGTCGCACAGCACCACATACTGGGCTGACTCAGCCAGCGTGAAGCCGATGTTGTCACCGAACGGGCGGCAGGCACGGGCATGGTCAGGACGCGACAGGTTCTTGTGCTGGTCCAGGGCGAGCAGCGCCGCATCGTCGGCCAGTGCGCCCATGGTGGCATAACCTTCGATGACTTCGGGGGTAATCGGCGCCTCGCTGGTGCCGACAATGACGATGCGATGGGTGCCGGCCTGAATGTCGCGGATACCCTGACGCAGGTTGTAGAGGAAGGTGGCGCAGGCCGCGACATTGGTGCCAGTGGTGCCCAGATTGCCAAGAATATAGGCATTGATGAAGTCGGCCGGCATCTCCGCGAAACCCAGTGGCAGCTGCTTGGAGCTGACCTTCTTGCCCAGCAGTCTGGCTTGCAGCATGCCGCCGTTACCGTTGTAATCGAGCTGAGTCATGCAGCTGCCGGCGTAGACGCTGATCTGGTCGGGCGCAACATGGCCGAGGATGGTGTTCCAGTCAATGCCGAGGGACTGAATAGCGTCGCTGGCGCCGTAGATGGTCATCTGCAGGCCGCGCGGATGGTTGCGTGAGGGGTAGAGTTCCTTGGGGTCAAACCCGGTGGGTAACTGTCCCGCGCTGTTGACTTCGGAGCGCATGTAGTTTTCGGTCAGCACCTCCATGGCGCCGGGCACTTCGACACGTACCTGTCCTGGGCCGTGATCACTGATCTGCCAGTCCAGCGGAATCTCGTCTGGCAGCTGCTGTTTGCGGATCACGAAGCTGAGGGGCTTGTCGGCCTCGGCGTTGAGAGTGGCGCGTTTGTGGAACAGCACTCGCTCCGGATTGAACAGGTTGTCTTCCAGGCGGCGGATCAGGGTGCCGGATTTCAGTGTGGTGTCGAGGGTTGGCAGCCAGCTGTCGAGCTGGATGATCTGGCCCTGCGCATCACGCCATGCGCCTTCGGATTTTTTGAGCAGGCCCATGAGGCTGGCCAGGCTGGCACGGGTCTCCAGTGCATCCTGTGGTTTGAGGGAGTCGAGCACCAGTCTTCGGTAACCATGGTGGGATGATGTCCGCCCGGCCGGGTTGATCCCCCCCATTCCGATGATGACTGGCAATTTCGACATGACACTCTCCTGTAGGCTGGCTTCTCAAAATTTGCACGTAATACTAAGCATTCGTGTCCGTACGAACTAGGTCATATTGGACATTGTAAGTGGCATTCTGGCCATTGCCGTGCCGGGTAGTGCCAGCTTCGACAACCTCCGGTACTATTTGCGCAAGCGCCGATATCCAACGAGCCTCGCATGACAGATCATCGCTTTACCGAACGTGTGCAACAGATTCACCGGGAGCTGGGAATTCCGGAGGATTACGCTCGGAGCACGCCCCTGACTCTGCAACCGGAGCCGCCGGAGCTAGCTCTGTGTGAACCCGATTATTACGGTCGCGAGCAACGTCTTGCTCCGTCGGCACTGGCTGCGTGGCACGCGATGCGAGACAGGGCAGGGGCGGATGGCGTCACACTGTTCCTGATTTCGGCATTTCGCAGCGCGGACTATCAGGCCCAGCTGATTAGCCGGAAGATTGAGGCGGGGCGGACCATCGCCGAGATACTGTGCGTGAACACCGCCCCTGGTTACAGCGAGCACCACACCGGGCGCGCCATCGACATCGGCACTGTCGATTGCCCTGCGCTGGAAGAAGCGTTCGAGGCCACGTCGGCCTTTGCCTGGCTGCAAGACCATGCCGTTGAATTTGGCTTTGTGCTCTCGTATCCGCGTGGCAACTCGTGTGGCATCAGCTACGAACCGTGGCACTGGTGTTTTCACGCAGAAACCTGAAATACCCTTGATTTGAAGCTCGTCATTGCCAGCTCAGCGAAAAGGGGCAACCGGCACTTCAGCCTCAGCACTTTCCGTCGATAACAATTCCAACAGAGGCACGAGCTGTATTCGTATAGGAAATCGCCACACCATGAATTTCGATGATCTGCGCCTCGCCTCCGGTACCGTCATTCAATTGCAGTTCATTGACGATTCCCGCGAACGCTATCCCTCGCGCTTGATAGGGCACTTGGAGGGGCGCAGCATTCTGGTGACCCATCCCGTAATGGATGGGCATCTGCTGCGTATTCGCAATGGCCAGCGCGTGATTGCACGGGCAATGACGAGCAGTGCGGCGATGGCTTTTACCTCTCATGTGGAGGTGCTCTGTTCCACTCCCTACCCTTATCTGCATCTCACTTACCCGGACACGATCAGCATGAACAGAGTTCGCTGTTCGCCACGCATTTCCGTGTCTATGGACATCAGCATTACGAATCTCTCTGAGATCCCTCGTTCTGGAGAGAAGCTGGCGAGACTGCTCGATATCAGTCCAACCGGCGCGCGTCTGGAAGCCAATGCCAGCAGCGTGAAGGTCGGTGATCATATTTCACTGGAAGGCTTGTTCCGGCTCAGTGACATCGAAAGAACCGTGAGCCTGCCGGGTCTGGTGCGTGCCAGGGTTGCGGGATCGGCGTCACAGACAGGCTCAGTGCAGGCAAGCGATCACGCCGTTTATGGTGTTGAATTTCAATCTATTTCCGAAGACGTTCGCTTGTTTCTGCATGCCTTTGTCTATCAGCAAATGATCGAAGGAAGTGCCTGATTTCGGCCACATTTGCGCTCGTTCTCTGCCGCGAAAAAGCGACAAAACACCCTTAGACAAAACTTTTTTATTGGGGTAGTCTTGAATCGTAAGCAGTAGGAAGGAGATTGAATGCACACCGCACGACTCGCTACACGCTCGACTCTGCTGGTGCTTCTTGCCCTGACATTTGTGGACAGGGGATATGCTCAGGAGCCGCAGATCGACTTTCCGGAATGGCTGGCTGCCTTGATCGTCGAGGCCAGAGAGCGGGGTGTACGTGAGGAAATCATCGAGCAGGCGCTGAGCTCCGTTACCCCTATTCCCCAGGTCATTGACAACGACCGCAATCAGGCAGAATTCAAAGAAACCTTCGAGGAATACCTCGTTAAACGTGTGACGCCCTGGCGTATCGACACGGGACGTGCACGTCTGCGCGAAAATCGTGAAGTGCTGACTCGCGTCGGCGAACAGTACGGTGTGGACCCGCGCTTCATCGTCGCGTTCTGGGGCGTGGAGACGAACTTCGGCAGCTTTACCGGTGGCACTGATGTGATTCGTGCGCTGGTCACGCTCGCTTACGACCCGCGCCGTGCCACGTATTTCCGTCGCGAATTGCTCAGCGCGCTGCAGATTTTGAACGAGGGCCACATCACCCACGCAGACATGAAGGGGTCGTGGGCTGGTGCGATGGGGCAGAGTCAATTCATGCCGTCGAGTTTTCTGCAGTATGCACAGGATTTCGACGGCGACGGTAAACGCGACATCTGGAACAGCAAGGCCGATGTGTTTGCCTCCATCGCGCAATATCTGAAGGCCGCCAACTGGGACGATGCTCAAACCTGGGGGCGCGAAGTGAAACTGCCTGCTGATTATCACGCACGTGCCGAGCAGTGGCGACAGCCGCCAACTGATTATTCATGCAGCGTATTGCGTAACCACACGGTACAGTTGTCATTGCAGCAGTGGCAGGAAATAGGCGTGCGCCGTGCCGATGGGTCGGACCTGCCGACCAACGATCTGCTCGCGTCGATCGTGCTGCCCGATGGCGAAGGGGGCAGGGCGTTTCTGACCTACGGGAATTTCCGCACCATTCTGAGTTACAACTGCGCCAATAATTATGCGCTGTCGATTGGTCATCTTGCTGACAGCTTCAGAGGTTACTGATAGAAAGGTTTGACCAGCACTTTAAATCAACAGAGGAGGGCCCACATAGAAATAGAGAGAATATAAATCAACGAATCACGATAACAAGGAGACCATAGTTTATGCCTAATGCATTCCAAGTTGTTTATCACAATATTGATCAATCAACCGCCTTGTCAGAGAAAGTTGCCAAGCGCATCGAGAAATTACAACGCTTCAGCAACGACATCATCGGTGGTCGCATCGTGCTGGATTCTCCGCACAATAATCATCAGAAGGGTAAAGTCTTCAGTGTCACCCTCGAGATCCATACCTCTGGCAAAGAGGTCATCGTCAAGCAGGATCAGCACGACAGAGCGGCGCACGAAGATATCTATGTTGCCGTCCGCGATGCCTTCAATGCCGCAGAGCGACAATTGAAATCCCTGGGCCGCAACCCGCGCAAGAGTACCCTTGCCGCAGAGAATTTTGCAGTGCTCCCGGAGACCGCTGAGGACGATACGGACGACCTCGATCAGGACGATGAAGAACTGGTCACGCGCGTGGCATAACCCGCCAATTACACTTTCGGAAACTTTTCATGGCACTAAGTCAGCAGGACAGAACTGAACTCGAGGCAGCAGCGTTTCGGCGCCTGCTGCAGCATCTCGACGACAACAAGGATGTGCAGAACATCGACCTCATGAATCTCGCCGGCTTCTGCCGCAACTGTCTCGCGAAATGGTATGCAGCGGCGGCGCAGGAGAAGGGGCTTGAGGTCGACTACGATCAGGCGAGAGAGATTGTCTACGGCATGCCATATGCTGAGTGGAAGGAAAAGTTCCAAAAGCCCTGAAGAACCCCTGACTGTGGGAGCCTGCCTGCAGGCGATTTCTTGATGCAACTACTGCGCATTGAGATATCGCCTGCAGGCAGGCTCCCACACGGGCGGCCCCTGGATTTAGCCTGACTCCACGTTGAAGAGCTTGTTACGCACCAAATGCCTGTACTCATTGGGCGTGATGGTGTTGATGCGCTTGAACAATGACGAGAAATAACTGGTGTCCTGATAGCCCACCGCGAACGCGATTTCCGCGATACTCAGATTGCTGAGCTTCAACAGAGCCTTGGCCTGCTCCAGCCGCACTTCCTGCAGGTACTGCAGAGGCGTCTTGCCAGCAGCGTGCCGGAAGCGACGATTGAAAGAGCGCACGCTGATATCGAAGCGCTTCGCCAACTCCTGCAGTTGCACATCGCGCTGATAATTTTTCTGCAGCCATTCCTGAATCTTGATGATCTGCTCGTCGTGATGCGTGTTCTTCTCCTCGCTTGCCAGCAGCATCGACTCATACGAGCGCTTCAATTCGTGGGTGAAGTGGTGCGCGACTTCATCCGCTGCCTCGGCTGTGAACAGCATCTCCACGAAGTGCAGCATCACATCGCGTACCGCGTTCACGCTGCCTGTACAGTAAAGGCGGTCGGCGTGAGTGATGAAGCGTTTGCGCTGCAATTTGACGCGCGGATAGCGCTTCTGGAAGTCGTCGAAATAGTACCAATGCGTGGTAGCGTTGCGTCCGTCCAGCAGGCCGGCTTCTGCCAGAAAATAACTGCCGGTACCCACGCTGCAAATGGTCGCCCCTTGCGCGTGCTGAGCGGCCAGCCACGCGGTGATTGATGGGTGGCTTCTGACGATGGCATTGGGGTTGCCCCACAAGGCCGGCACGAAAATCAGATCGGTCCGGGTGATGTCGGTGATGCTGGCGGAGGGTTGAATGCCGATGCCTCCACTCATGGTCACGGGCGCGCCATTGTGGCTGGCGACCACGAAGCTGCGTCGCTCCGCACGTTTGTTGCGAATGCGTGTGATGACGTCGGCCGCGTGCAGCATCTCCAGCGGAATGGTGATGCTGGAGGCGAGTGCGTCATCGATGGCCAGAATGGTGGCGTGTCTCACGAGATTCCCGTGTATTCAACATCCAGTACATACCAGCTGCGCAATCCGCCGGGCGTGGATATCTCCACCTCGCTGCCCGCAGGTTTGCCGAGCAGCGCCCTGCCCAGAGGAGCGTCCACGCTGATGTAACCGGGTTGATCTCCAATTTCGTCTCTGCCCACAAGTCGATAGTGATGTTCTACGCCGTCGTCATCTTCGATGCGCACATAGGCGCCGAAGTAGATGCGGCTCGTATCGGCAGGAGGCTTGTCGACGATCGTCAATACTTCGAGACGCTTGCTCAGATGGCGGACGCGCCTGTCGATCTCCCGCAGGCGTTTCTTGCCGTAGATGTACTCGGCATTCTCCGAACGATCCCCCAGCGCGGCAGCATCACTGACAGACTGCGTGACCGTCGGGCGTTCTACCTTCCACAGATAGTTCAGCTCGTCACGCAGGCGTTTCTCGCCCTCGGCGGTGATGTAGTTGGAAATACTGGGGAGAGGTTTTTTTTCGGCTGACATGTGGTGCTTATCCGGGGCTCATAAGAGGTATTTGTGCAAAGCACCATAGCCGATTTTGCAGGGCGTGGCACCAGTGACTTATCAGCGTTGCTCCAGGCGCAGGGGCAGCTGGCGGCTGCGGGGGTTGTTCGTGAAGGCCGCCGTCGCCGATGAGGAACCGATGGGTTCCAGTTTGACGCCCAACCCGAGCAGGCGCACCGGGCGATTGCCGCGGGCATAGCCCTCTGTGCACAGGGCGATGTAGCCCTCCAGGTCGGTTTCACAGGAAATGGCTTCCACTGTGGTGGTGACAAAATCCTCAAACTTGATCTTCATGTATTTCTTGCTGATGCGGTATTCGTCCTCGACCCGGCGCAGCCGCTGCAGCAGTTGTTCATGCAGTTCCGGCAGGCGCTCCAGACACGCTGCCAGTGACGGCAGATCGGTAACATAGGTATTCTCGACGCTGAGGGATTTGCGGGTCCGGTCCGTCGACACCTCGCGTTCGTCGATACCTCGGCACAGTCTGTAGAGGCCAGTGCCAAAGCTGCCGAACTGGGCGACGAGGTCGATTTCACTGAGCTCGCGCAGGTCGGCACAGGTCTGAATGCCCAGAGCGTGCAGGCGTCCGGCCGTGACCTTGCCGACGCCAAAGAGTTTCTTCACGGGTAGAGCCCTGACGAAGGCGTCTACCTCCTCAGGTTTGACGACAAACTGGCCGTCCGGTTTGTTCCAGTCGCTGGCCACCTTGGCGATGAATTTGTTGGGAGCGATGCCGGCAGATAACGTGATGCCAACTTCCTCGCGGACCCGGCGACGGATCTCCTGAGCAATCAGGGTGGCGCTGCCGTGACAGGCCGTGGCATGAGTGACGTCAAGATAAGCCTCATCAAGAGAGAGCGGCTCAATCAGCGCGGTGTAATCACGAAAGATGGCATGCACGGCAGAGGAGGCCTCGCGATACTTGTCCATGCGCGGAAAGATCACGATCAGTTGCGGGCATTGCCGCAGGGCGGTCGCCATCGGCATGGCGGAATGAATACCGAACTTGCGGGCCTCGTAATTACAAGTCGCGACGACGCCGCGCTGCTGCGGACTGCCGCCGACGGCCACAGGCAGGCCGACCAGCGCGGGATTGTCGCGGGTTTCGATGGCTGCGTAAAAGCAGTCACAGTCGGCGTGGATGATTTTGCGGGAAGCGCTCATGGGCGCCATTGTATTCGAAAGCATGTGGGAGCGGGCCTTGCCCGCGATGGGGCGTAGCACACAGTCAATCGCGGGCAAGGCCCGCTCCCACAGGGTGTACGGATCAGCCGTTGCGCTTCTCGAAGTCTTTCATGAAGTCCACCAGCTTCTGGCAGCCTTCCACCGGCATCGCGTTGTAGATGGAGGCGCGGATGCCGCCGACCAGACGGTGACCCTTCAGTGCATACAGGCCCTGCTTGTTGGCTTCGCTGACGAAGGTGTCGGTCAGCTCGGGCTTGGCGATGTTGAAGGTCACGTTCATCACGGAGCGGTGATCCTTGTGGGCAGAGCCGATGTAGAAGTCGGTGCTGTCGATGGCATCATAGATCAGCTTGGCTTTCTTCTCGTTCTGAACCTGGATGGCATCCACACCGCCTTGTTCTTTCAGCCATTCCAGCACCAGCATCATCATGTAGATGGCAAAGGTGTTGTTGGTGTTGTAGAGCGAATGGTTCTTCGCATACACGGAGTAGTCGAGCAGCGAAGGCGTGTACGGCAGCGCGTGGCCGAGCAGATCCTCGCGGATCAGCACCAGTGCCATGCCGGCCGGGCCAAGGTTCTTTTGCAGGCCGGCGAAGATCACGCCGAACTGATTGTAGTCGAGCTTGCGTGACAGCAGCTCGGAGGTCATGTCCGCCACCAGCGGGATGCTGCCGGTGTCGGGGAACTGCTGCCAGCGGGTACCGAAAATGGTGTTGTTGCTGGTGATGTGCACGTAGGACGTGTCGGCATCCAGCGCTTGCGGATCGAAGGCGGGGATGCGGTCGTAGTTGGTCGCTTCGCTGGTGGCGGCGCAGATCACGTTGCCAAAGCGAGAAGCTTCTTTGCGGGCCAGCATGGCGAAGTTGCCGGAGTCGACATAGGCGGCCTTGTGCGCGGGCTTCAGGTTCAGCAGGTTCAACGGGATGGCAGAGAACTGCATCTGCGCACCGCCGTGGACGTACAGAATCTTGTAGTTGTCGGGTATGCCGGAGAGCTCTTTGAACAGAGCGTCGGTTTTGTCGATGACGGCATCGAATTCCTTGCAGCGGTGGCTGATCTCGATGAGACCGGCGCCCATGCCTCGGAAGTCGAGGAATTCGTCGCGAGCTTTCTCCATTACAGACGTTGGCAACATGGCCGGGCCGGCCCCGAAGTTAAATACGCGTGTCATAGTGGTTTCCTGGGTTACTAGTTTAAAAACTGGTTTGGGCTTGGTGGCGTGGGGCAAGAGCGCGGGGTTGGCAGGGGTGTGGGGTTGGCAGGTGTGACACGCCGTGAACCCATCCATGGGGGCTCGCCTTCGCCATCCATGGCTCAGGACGGTCACACCTGCCAACCCCACACCCCTGCCAACCCCGCACTCCTGCCCCCTCAAGTCCAGTGGCAGCGTTTGGCTGCGGGCGTACTGCAATGTTGTTTTGTGCTTGCTCTTCAGTGGCAGCCTGCCGATTACTGATGAGCTTCGAGGAGAGTTGTGGTGCCTCAGGCACTGTGACCGTCTTGAGCCATGGATGGCGAAAGCGAGCCCCCACGGATGGGTTCACGGCGTGTCACAGGGCCTGAGGTACCACAACTCTCCTTACACTGATCTAAAGAACAGTTACCTTGATCACATCCTGAATAGCGGCAATTTCGGCCAGTGCTGCATCGGACGGACGGGTCGCCACATCGATCAGATTGTAGGCGATCTCGTTGCGGCTCTTGTTGATCATGTCCACCACGTTGATGTTCTGATCCGCCAGAATCGACAGAATCTGCCCCAGCATCTTCGGCACATTCTTGTTGCTGATCGCAATACGGGTTCCCTTAACAGCATTCGCCGCGCGATCCAGGCTGATACTTGGGAAATTCACCGAATTCCTGATATTGCCGTTTTCCAGGAACTCCATCAGCTGATCCGCCGCCATCACCGCACAATTGTCCTCGGCCTCATCGGTGCTGGCACCGATATGCGGCATCAGGATTACGTCGTCACGTCCGATCAGTTCCGCGCAGGGGAAGTCTGCTACGTACATACGCAGTTGCTTGTTGTTCAGACCTGCCACGATCGCCTCGGTGTTGACGATCTCATCACGCGAGAAGTTCAGCAGGCACAGGCCTGGCTTCATGGCGGCGACCATGTCGGCATTGATCAGGTTGCGAGTGGCTTCCATTACTGGCAGGTGCAATGTCACGAAATCAGAGTTGGCCAGCAGCGAAGTGATGTTCTCGATCTTGCGCACTTGGTTGGGGAGGCGCCAAGCGGCATCCACGGAGAGAGCAGGGTCATAACCAAGCACGGTCATGCCCAGGCCGATGGCCATCTCGGCGACCAGCGAGCCAATGGCGCCAAGGCCGATGATGCCCAGCGTCTTGCCGGCGATCTCGCCACCCTTGAAGCGAATCTTCTCCTGCTCCAGCAGCTTGGACATCGCGGTATTGTCTTTCATGTCGAACAGCGAGTTCACGTAGGCGATGCCCGGCAGGATGCCGCGTGAGGACAGTAGCAGGCCACACAACACCAGTTCCTTCACGGCATTGGCGTTGGCGCCAGGGGTGTTGAAGACAACGATGCCCTTCTCCGTGTAACTGGCAACGGGGACGTTGTTGACACCGGCGCCCGCACGGGCCACGGCTTTGAGGTTCGGGTTGACATCGCTGTCCTGCAGCTTGTGGCTGCGCACCAGAATGGCGTCGGAGCTGGCTATGCCGGGGCCGACTTCGTAAGTGCCTGGGAAGCGCACGAGGCCTTTGCTGGAGATCTGGTTGAATGTCTGAATCTTGAACATCGTCGCTACCTTGCTGTCTCTGGAGTGTTGCTGAAGATGCGCGACGAATCATCTACCGCGTCTAAGCCCTAGGCGAATCCGTGAGCGCTGGGGGCAAGGAAGTGGATCAAAATGGGTGCGCGCGTGAAATTTTAAAAGGCGGACTTTATATCCTGAAACGACCTTGAAAGCCAGTGTCACGTTGTGTTCGGGCAGTGCTTGAGGAGTGCGTAATGAGAAGGACGACAGGCTTGTAATTGCCACTGCAACCTTGGTTTTCGGTGGCAGGCAAACGGGCTATCATGCCCGCTCTCGGCATTGGCTGCGGGCAACGGGACGAGGCGTTATCGATGTCATTACTGAAGGTTGGGATAGCCGAATCCATAGGTGGCGGGCGGGTGCCAGTGCTGCGTGTGCTGGCCCGCAATGCCAGCCTGATGACGGGGCCAGGGACTAACAGTTATCTGCTGGGCACCGAGCGTTTGGCGCTTGTCGATCCAGGCCCCGCAGATCCTCTTCATATCGAGACTCTGCTGGAGATTCTGGAGGGGAGGCCGCTGGACTGGATCTTTGTCACCCATACCCACAGCGACCACGCGCCTGGAGCGGCGCTGCTGCAGGCGCGGACCGGTGCCCGGATCGTCGGCCTGGCTGCTCCCGCAGCGGTATCGGGTGCTGGCTACCATGACCAGACTTTTGTTCCTGCGCGCCTCTATCGTGACGGCGAGGTGATCGATTGCGGAGAGTTTCAAATGCACCTGCTGCATACGCCCGGCCATGCCTCCAATCATCTGTGTTTCCATCTGGAAGAGGAGGGCATGCTCTTCACCGGTGACCACATTCTGGAGGGGACAACTCCCGTGATTCTGCCGCCCGATGGCAATATGGGCCACTACCTGGATTCGCTACGGCGGCTGCAATTGTTGTCATTGGGGTCGCTCGCGCCGGGTCATGGCCATCTTCTGGAGGACCCGCAAACGGTCATTGCGACGCTGATTCGTCATCGTCTGCGCCGGGAGGCGAAGGTGCTCACCGCCCTGCTGGCTTTGAATCGCCTGGCGGGGCACGCTACTCTGGAGGAATTGACCCCCGAGGTGTATGACGACGTATCCGTGCATCTATGGCCGTGGGCGCAGCGCACATTGCTTGCTCATCTGCTTAAACTCGAAGAGGATGGCAGGGTTGAGCGAGAAGGTGAGCATTGGCACGTCTTCCCCGTCGGTGCGTCACAGGATGCTACAAATCATGACAGTTGAGGTAGGATTGGATGGCGGCAAATCGTCACCATGGTTCGTCTATCTGATCCTCTGCGGTGACGGCTCGCTCTATGCCGGCATTACCACGGACGTGGAGCGCAGGCTTCTCGAACATCGGCAGGGCGTGCCCCGTGGGGCGCGTTATCTGCGTGGCAGAGGGCCACTGCAGGTCGTCTTTAAAATGGCTGCCGCCAATCGATCACAGGCATCCATACTGGAGTGTAGGATCAAGCGCTTGCCCAGGCTGGAGAAGCGGCGCCTGATCGCTGGAGAGTTGGAGTTGACGCTCTGACAGACTGCCTGATACATACGAACAACGCATAATAACAACGCATGGAAAGGACTGAAGAATGAGCACCAAAACAAGCGACTGGATGAATCTGATGTCGAGCATCGCGGTCATCATGGGTATCGTATTTCTAGGGATGGAGGTGCGTCAGAACACCAACATGATGCGCTCCCAGACTCGCGATTCCATCTCCGCGAAACAGATGATGTTTTCGGAATGGGTCACCAATGAGATGGAACTTGCCGTGACTATAGCCAAGGTGAATGCCGGTGCGCCCCTGGAGCCGGGTGAGCGAATCATGCATGCCTACTTCATGGCGGGTAACTGGCGGGAGTGGGAGAACTCCTACTACCAGTTCCAGCAGGGTCTGTTTGACCGCGCAGAATTTGAGCCGCGCATGGATCGCTGGCGCAGTACCATGCGTATCAAGAGTATTCAGGATATGTGGAAATCTACCAGCACCAACTATGCGCCGGCGTTTCGCGCGGAAGTGGACAAGATTGTGGATTATTGGGAAAGCCAGCCCAATCAACCAACTGATTCCGTTTTTCCTTGATCTGTTAAATCATCACTTCCGTCGTAATCCCAGCGACCACATCCGCGATTCCTGGTACATGGGGCCATATCCTGCCGAAATGAGCCTGCAAAACGATATTTGATGGCGTGCCCGTTATATTTTGTCTGCACCCCCGCCGCGAGGCTATAATGCGCCCCTTTCAAGTGCTCCTTTCAGGGGGCATGGCTGCGGAATCGGGTAATGGCAACAATTCTGGATATAGACACTTACATGACCACGCTCGGCCAGCAGGCTCGGGCGGCGGCGCGCGTGACTGCGCGGGCGACGACGGCGCAGAAGAATGCGGCGTTGCTGGCCATGGCAGAAAGCATTCAGCGCCATCGCGGTCAGATTGAGCTGGCGAATCAGCGCGACCTCGCGGCCGGTCGCGAGAAGGGGCTCGATGCCGCGATGCTGGACCGGCTGGCGCTGACGCCAAGCCGCATCGACGGCATGATCGAAGGGCTGCGTCAGGTGGCAGATCTTCCAGATCCCGTCGGCGAGATTACCGATATGCGCTTTCGTCCGTCGGGCATTCAGGTCGGCAAGATGCGTGTGCCGCTGGGTGTAGTCGGCATCATTTACGAGTCGCGCCCCAATGTGACCTGTGAAGCAGCCAGCCTGTGCCTGAAGTCCGGCAACGCGGTCATCCTGCGCGGCGGCTCTGAAGCGATTCATTCCAATCAAGCGATTGCGTCCTGTATCGCCGAGGGGCTGCGCGCAGCGGGTATTACCGAGCATGCGGTTCAGGTGGTGGCGACGACGGACCGTGAGGCAGTGGGTCGTCTCATCACCATGCCGGCGTTCGTGGATGTGATCATCCCCCGTGGCGGCAAGTCGCTGGTCGAGCGCATCAGCAGAGAGGCGCGCGTCCCGGTGATCAAGCATCTGGATGGCAACTGTCACGTCTATATCGATGACCGTGCGGACTTGGACAAGGCCTTCAAGGTAGCCGTGAATGCCAAGACGCATCGCTACGGCACCTGCAACACCATGGAATCGTTGTTGGTCGCAGCAGGTGTCGCCGAGACAATACTGCCAAGGCTGGCGGTGGCCTATCGTGCGGCCGGTGTCGAGATGCGGGGCTGCGAGAAAACTCTGGCCCTGATTGACGATGCTGTAGCAGCGACGGAAGAGGACTGGGGTACCGAGTACCTCGCCCCGATTCTGTCGATTCGGGTGGTTGCCGATCTCGACGAGGCAATGGCACATATCGCGCGCTACAGTTCCGCTCATACCGAAGCGATCATCACCGAAGATATTGGCCGCGCGCAGCGTTTCCTGCGCGAAGTGGATTCCAGTTCCGTCATGGTCAATGCCTCGACCCGCTTCGCCGACGGTTTTGAATACGGCCTGGGCGCGGAGATCGGTATCTCCACAGACAAGCTGCATGCCCGGGGGCCGGTTGGACTGGAGGGGCTGACCTCCCAGAAATACATCGTGCTGGGCGATGGCCACATCCGCCAGTAAGGCGCCGCATTGGTTAGTGAGGAGATGAAAGTGCAGGCGGCAGGTCTGGAGTCCGATGGACGACCGGCGCCGCTCATCGGAGTGATGGGCGGCATGTTCGATCCGGTTCATAACGGTCATATTGCCGTGGCACTCGCAGCACTCAAGGCGTTGGCACTGGATGAGTTGCGTCTGATTCCGTGCCATCTTCCCAATCATCGCGGGCCGGCCTCGGCCTCTGCACAGGAGCGTCTGACCATGCTGCGGTTGGCCGCAGCGGTCGATGATCGGCTGCGTGTCGACGATCGCGAGTGTCTGCGTCCGGGGGTCTCATACACGGTGGACACGCTGGAGTCTTTGCGAGCCGAGCATGAGACGGCTGTGCTGGTGCTGATCGTGGGTGCCGATGCATTTGCAGGGCTGACTGGCTGGCATCGCTGGCAGGAAATTTTTGGGCTTGCCAATGTGCTGGTTGTCAGCAGGCCGCAGGCGCTCGATACGTGGCCTGCCGCTCTGCAGGAAGAGGTGCAGCAGCGCCAAGTCAGCTCCGGTGAACTGCTGTGTGCAAAGACGCAAGGGAGTGTTCTATTGTTGAAGGATTTGTATTGGGATATTTCGTCGACCCAGGTTCGCGAAGAATTGCGTCGACACTCGGGCGCAGTCTCCTTGTTGCCGCCAGAAGTAGTGAGCTATATCCGAGCCCATGGCCTGTATGCACAGGACTGATGGAAAGATTTTGCAAGTTAATCACATTTGATCGTTTAAGATTTTGATCGTTTAAGATTTGAATCCGCGATCGTTTAAATAATACCGCGAGACTACATAAGGATTACGACAGTTTGAATACAACACAATTATCGGTTTTGGCAGTCAAGGCACTCGAAGATATCAAGGGGCAGGACATTCTCTGTCTGAACGTGCAGAAACTGACACAGATTACTGACTACATGATCATCGTGACCGGAACCTCCACCACGCATCTGCGTTCCATGGCGGATGAGCTGAGCAAGCAGGTGAAAGCGAGTGGTCAGCGCGTGGTGGGTGAAGAGGGGCGCGAGCAGGCCGAGTGGATTCTGGTCGATCTCGGTGGGGTGGTGGCGCATATCATGCTGGCGCGTACTCGTGCGCTCTACAGCCTGGAAGATTTGTGGAATTTCGATTCCACTCTCCCGGAGGCTGTCGAGCGCAAGGCCAGAGCAAAGGCTTCTGATAAGACCCAGGGCAAAAGCCCAGAGTAATAGAGAGAATCAGGGATGAAGATCAATCTCGTCACTGTCGGCACGCGCATGCCCTCCTGGGTCGAGGAAGGCATCGCCGAGTACAGCAAGCGTTTGCCTGCGGAATTCGCGCTCGGTGTGACAGAAGTCCCGCTGGGCAAACGCGGCAAGGGGCTGGATATCGCGCAGGCGATGCGCAAGGAAAGTGATGCGCTGCTGGCCAGGGTGCGTCCCGGCGATCACGTCATTGCGCTGGATGTGGAAGGGAAGACACTGAGCACCGAGGCAATGGCGAAGCGGGTGGATGCCATCCGCATGGAGGGACACAATATTGTGCTCTTCGTCGGTGGTCCCGATGGACTGGATGCGGCTTGTCTGCAGCGTGCGGATGAAAAATGGTCGCTCTCGGCGTTAACATTGCCGCACCCATTGGTTAGAATCCTCGTCGCTGAACAGATCTACCGGATATGGAGTATTCTCAATGCGCATCCCTATCACCGAGCGTGAGATTGCCAGTCATTGTCCGGCATTAAACTAATGCAGATTTTGATTGTCATAGAATGAAGTCATCAGCGATCTGAAGGTAGTCTGAAGGAAGTATGGCAGAAAAGTTCAAGCTGAATGCTCACGAGACCGAGACCCTGATCTTCAGCAGGCGCATGATCGTCGCCGGTGTCTTCATCTTCGCCCTGCTGAGCATTCTCATCGCCTGGATGGTGTACCTGCAGATTTTCCGTTACGACTACTTCGCCGCCCGCTCCGATGGCAATCGTCTGCATTCTCAATATGTGTCGCCGAACCGTGGCTTGATCTACGATCGTAACGGCGAACTGATGGCGGACAATCGCCCCATCTTCAACCTGACCGTGGTGCGAGAGACAGCACCCGATCTTAACGCCTCTCTGGAAATGTTGCGTTCGGTCATTCATCTGAGCGACGACGATATCGAGCAGTATCGAACCCGGCAGAGTCGTCGCGCCGTCCCCCATACTTCTGTCCCTGTGCGTTATCAGCTCACTGAGGAAGAGATCGCGAGCATCGCCGTGAACCAGCATCTGTTGCCCGGCTTCGCGGTCGAGGCGCAACTGGTTCGCCACTATCCGTATCGCGAGATCGCCGCGCACGCGCTGGGTTATGTCTCCGAGATCAACAAGGAAGAACTGGTGGAGATGTCCGAGGAGCAAGCCAGTAATTATCGTGGCACCAATCAGATCGGCAAGACCGGGATCGAGAAGACCTATGAGGACCTGCTGCACGGTCGAGTCGGCTACGAGACGGTGGAAAAAAACAATCGGGGTCAGGTCATGCGCGTGCTCGATCGCACCGACCCGGTGCCGGGCCGTGACATTGTGCTGCATATGGACAGCTATCTGCAGGCCGTTGCGGAAAGTGCACTCGGCGAGCATCGTGGTGCAGTGGTGGCCATCGATCCTGCGACCGGCGGTGTGCTCGCCATGGTCAGCAAGCCCGGCTATGACCCCAATCTGTTCGTCACCGGCATCAGTCGGGCGCAGCTATCCGAACTCAACAAGACTGGCCACACGCCTCTGTTCAACCGTGCCATTGCCTCGCGCGTTCCGGGTTCCACGATTAAACCCTTCATCGGGTTGGGTGGGCTCTACCATGGGGTCATTACGCCGGAGACTGTGATCATTGATCCGGGTTACTATCGACTGCCCGGCCGCACTCGCCCCTATTACGACTGGACCTGGTGGGTGGACAAGAGTGGTCATGGCGCCATCGATCTGCGCCGCGCTATCTACCAGTCCTGCAATACCTACTTCTATGGTCTTGCCGTGGAGATGGGCATTGACAGGATTCACGACTATCTGCTGACCTTTGGATTCGGTGCCAACGACGCCATCGACATTCCGGAGGCCAGTGCCGGCATCGTGCCATCGACGGCCTGGAAGCAGGAGAATCGTGGGGAGGTATGGTACGCGGGTGAGACTCCCTACGAGGGGATCGGCAATGGCATCTTCCAGGCAACCACGTTGCAGATGGCCGCTGCGGCCGCCGCTATCGCCAACCATGGTGTGCTCAAGCAGCCGCGCATGCTGCGCGGCACCATCGGCAATGACGGTGAAATCACCGATGTGATCTTCGAAGACACCGCTGCCTCCAAACAATTGCTACCCTCGCCGGAGCAGGTCGAGCTGGTGCGCAACGCCATGGTGGAGGTGATCAACAAGCCGTATGACCCCGAACATCGTCGTCACGAAGGCTCTGCCTATCCGACGTTGCGTGACAGCGGCAGGCCGCTGGAATATCCGATGGCTGGCAAGTCCGGGACCGCGCAGGTGGTGCAGTTCCAGGTCGACAGCGCAGGTAATCGCGATGAATCCGAAGTTCCGGAGGAGTTTCGTACCCATGCCATGTTCATTGCGTTTGATGCATCTGCGCAGTCCCGCATCGCGGTGGCGGTGTTTGTCGAGAATGGTGGCGGTGGTGGTTCGGTAGCATTCCCGGTGGCCAGAGCCGTGCTCGACGCTTATTTGTTGCCCCGCACAGAGACCTTCGACGAAGTTTCTGTGCTTGGCTCCAACGCTCAGTGAGGACACCGGCATGGCTACTATCAGTCGTCAGTTGAGCAATAATTTCTACCGGCTTTCCAATGGTCCCGGAGCGATCTGGCAGTCATTCCGTATCGATGCGCCGCTGGTGTTTTTCTTGTTTTGTCTCGCCAGCTACGGGCTGATGGTGTTGTTCAGTGCCAGTGGCGAAAACATCAGCGATGTGCGGAGTCAGGCGGCAGCCATCGTCGTGGCCTTTGTCGTCATGCTGGTGGTGGCGCAGTTGGATGTGCACTTTTTTCGTCGAGGTGCGCCACTGATGTTTGCCGGTGGGTGCGGCTTGATGATCGTCGTGCTGTTCTTTGGTGTGGAGACCAATGGCGCCAAGGCGTGGCTCGATCTGCCCGGACTGCCGCGCTTTCAGCCGGCGGAGATCGAGAAGTTTCTGGTGCCGATGCTGCTGGCCTGGTACCTCTCTACCCGCTCGCTGCCGCCACGTTTCAGGGATCTAGTGGTATGCGGGGTGATCATCGCGCTGCCTGTCGGCCTCATTCTGATGCAGAACGATACCGGGACTGCGTTGATGGTGATGATGTCGGGTGTGTTCGTGGTTCTACTGGCAGGGATCAGCTGGCGCATCGTGATTGCCGGGGTGGTCGCGCTGGCGATGGCCTCTCCTGCCTGGTGGATATTCGTCGCTCAGCCACACCAGAAGAACCGCATCCTGACTTTTTTTGATCCGTATCGCGATCCGACCGGGGCGGGGTACAACATCATCCAGTCGCAAATCGCCATCGGTTCTGGCGGAGTGCAGGGCAAGGGCTGGCTCAATGGCGCGCAGTCGCAGCTGGATTTCATCCCCGAGAGCAATACCGACTTCATTCTCGCGGTGCTTGCGGAGGAGTTCGGTTTGCTGGGGGTGCTGTTCCTGATAGCACTCTATGTGGCGGTGATTGGACGAGGATTTTTCATTGCGCTGACCGCCCAGGACACCTTCAGTCGTCTGCTTGCTGGCAGCATCGTTCTAACGTTCTTCTTCTACGCGTTTGTGAACATGGCGATGGTGTCGGGGCTTATGCCGGTGGTGGGTTTGCCATTACCAATGGTGAGCAAGGGCGGGACATCCATTGTGACGCTGATGCTGGGCTTTGGCATATTAATGTCAATTCAAACCCATAAGCGGGTGTTGCCGAGATAACATATTGATTATAATGCCTATTAGTAACAACCCTGAGAGTGAGCCAGCCGATGTTTGAAATCCGCATGCTAAAGGCAGCGTCGCTTGCTGCCGTAGTGCTCTTGCTTGCAGCGTGTGCCAGTTCGCCTTCCGAACAGAGTTCCAGTGGAACTACGATGTCGGCCTCGGATGCCTACCAGGCCAGCCGCTACAATATTCAGCAGGATCGTGGCCCCTCGCGTCAGATCGACCCGTCGCAGGTTCGTGAAATCATTCCGATGATCGAGCCGCGCACGCTGGCCGGGAACAAGAGCCCCTATACCGTCAATGGACTCACCTATCGTGTGATGCCTTCAGAGGAGGGGTATCGCGAACGCGGATTTGCGTCATGGTACGGGGAGAAGTTTCACGGCCACAAGACCTCGAACGGTGAGATCTACGACATGTATCAGATCTCCGCAGCGCACAAGACCATGCCGATTCCCGGTTTCTTGCGGGTGACGAACCTGGAGAATGAGCGCAGCATCATCGTTAGAGTCAATGATCGCGGGCCGTTCCACAGTGATCGCGTGATCGACCTCTCTTATGCCGCTGCCTACATGCTGGGTTTCGACAACAAGGGGACCGCGATGGTGGAAGTGGAGGCGATTGTGCCGACGCTCGCCGGGCCGGGATCTCGTCCTGCTGGTAGTGCCGTGGCGACTTCTGCCGCCCGCACCGCTGCCGCTCCTGTCCGTGCGGCCATCGTTGAAGGCAGTGGTACTGGCAATGACAATGGCACTGGCACTGGCCGTGCAGGCGGTAGTGGAGCACAAGAACAATACCTGCAGGTGGGAGCCTTCTCCGACCTGCGTGCCGCCGAACAATTGTCGGCAAAGCTGCGTGACCTGACATCAAGGCCGGTCTTTATCCGGTCTGTTGAGTCAGACGCTGCGAATCAAGCATTGCACCGCGTGCGCGTCGGGCCGATCCCGGATGCTGCCGAGGCAGCTCGCATAGCAGATACCGTGGTTGCCGCTGAATTGGGAAGACCCTACACTGTCCGCGACTGATGATCAGATGCGTGGCGGACACTATTTTTTATCGCTGAGGATGGAAACAACGAATATGCAACAGAACTCTAGACAGCTCCCGGATACCCGCTTCAGCGAAGGAGTGCTCCAGCGTATGGCGAACTCCAGTCGAGCAATCGCACTTGCAGTGACGACCTTGTTTGTTCCCGCCGGCCTGGTGTCAGCGCAGCCGACGCTGAACGCGACGCCTGCTGCCAGCACTCAGGCCATCGTGCCGCGTCCGCCACAGATAGCCGCCAGCAGCTATATCCTACTGGATGCCCGGACCGGCAAGGTCATCGTGGAAGAGAATGCCGACGTGCAACTGCCGCCAGCCAGTCTCACCAAGATCATGACCGCCTATATCGCCGAGGTGGAGATCGACGGTGGCAGCATGAGCCTGGATGACGAGGTTCATATCAGTGAGAAGGCCTGGGCGACTCAGGGCTCCAAGATGTTCGTGGACGTCAACAGCAAGGTGCGCGTCGAGGATATTCTGCGCGGCATCATCATCCAGTCCGGTAATGACGCCAGCGTTGCGATGGCCGAGCATCTGGCTGGTAGCGAAGAGGCCTTTGCCGACATGATGAACCAGCACGCCGCGCGTCTGGGTATGACCAATACCCACTTCATGAATGCCAGCGGTCTGGACACCGAAGAAGCCTTCAACATCATGTCCGCCCGCGATTTGTCGACGCTGGCCAGAGCTACAATCAACGAACACCCTGATCATTACGGCATCTATTCCGAGCGTGAGTTCGCCTACAACGGCATCACTCAGCCCAATCGCAATACGCTGCTGTTTCGTGACACCACCATCGACGGCATGAAGACGGGCTGGACTACAGCTGCCGGCTATTGCCTGGTCGCCTCGGGAGAGCGTGATGGCATGCGCCTGATTTCGGTGGTGATGGGGACTGCAAGCGAGGATGCCCGTGCCGCTGAGAGCGCCAAGCTGATGACCTATGGTTTCCGCTTCTTCGAGACGCTCAAGCTGTACGATGCTAGCCAGGTGCTCGGCACCGCCAAGGTCTGGTCAGGCAAGGAAAATGCGGTAGATATTGGTATGACGGAAGAGCTTTTCATGACCATCCCGCGTGGTCGGGCTGCGGATCTGCAGGCGAGTCTGAGCCTGCAGGAAACCATCACTGCCCCGATCACCCCGGGCCAGGTGCTGGGCACTGTCGATATCACGCTCGATGGTGAGACGCTGTATCACGGCGACGCCATGGCGGTGCAGGCGGTCGAGAGAGCGGGATTGCTGAAGCGCCTGATCGATTTTCTCACGATGTTCTTCACCAACCTCTTCAGTTAGGCCATCCGAATATGTCGACTGTTGAAGCGCCCAAGATCGAGTTTCCCTGTGCCTACCCCATCAAGGTGATGGGGCTGGCAACGCCGCATTTCGAGAAGGAAATTGTCTCGGTCGTGAAACGCCATGCTCCCGAGGTGAGAGAGGAGCATGTCAGCGTGCGTGTCAGCGGCAATGGCAATTATCTCGCGATCACTGTGGTGATCGAGGCCACTGGTCTGGAGCAGCTGACCGTCATGTTTGAAGATCTCAAGGCCCATACCAGCGTCAAGATGGTGCTATGACTGCAGGCAATAGCGCGACCGCTGCCCTCGGTGGCGACTTCACTCCCCGGGACGACCTCACACCCCTTGGCGATTCTCTCTCCGGCACTTCCGCAATGACCCAGGACGGCCCGTTGCTGATTCGTCATTTCGGTCTGCGGCCTGCTCAGGCGCTGGACTATGTCCCTGTCTGGGACGCCATGCGCCAGTTCACCACCA
Organism: Gammaproteobacteria bacterium; assembly: GCA_030654835.1. Lineage (GTDB taxonomy): Bacteria > Pseudomonadota > Gammaproteobacteria > Pseudomonadales > Pseudohongiellaceae > UBA5078. Next base: position 44,857 of record JAURWS010000013.1, read on the forward strand.
ACCGTAACGATGAGACTCCTGATCAGATTTGGATGCTGACTCATCAGCCTGTGTTTACGCAGGGACAGGCGGGCAAGCCGGAGCATTTGCTGAATACCGAAGATATCCCGGTAGTGCAGATCGATCGCGGGGGGCAGGTGACCTACCATGGCCCGGGCCAACTGGTGGCCTATGTGTTGATTGATATCCGTCGCGCCGGTATTGGGGTGCGCGAGCTGGTAGAGGATATCGAGCAGGCTGTGATCGACGTGCTGGCGCAGTTCGGCATCGTCGGCGAGAGCCAGCGAAAAGCTCCCGGGGTCTATGTAAACGGTGCTAAAATCGCCGCGCTCGGCTTGCGCGTCCGGCAGGGCTGCTCGTACCACGGTCTTAGTTTCAATGTCGACATGGATCTCTCACCCTTCCGCCGGATCAATCCCTGCGGCTACGAGGGCATGCCTGTGACGCAGTTAAGGGACTTGTTGCCGCCCAACGCCGATGTCGGTGATCTGATGGAAAAAGCGGCTCGTATGCTCGGGGATGCGCTGAACATGCGTCTGGGCCACAAGAGCACGGAATCAACCCGGCACTGATTTTTCGTTCAATTGTTTCCACAAGACCGTTTCCACAAGACCGTTTTCACAAGACATCAGGAAGGTTTGCAGAGTCATTATGTCCGATCAGCCAAGACGCAACGTATTGATAGAAGGGGAAAAGCTGCGAGGCGCCGAGAAAGTGGCGCGCATACCTGTCAAGGTCATCCCCACCGTGGACCTTCTGAAGAAGCCGGACTGGATCCGCGTCAAGATCCCAGCCTCCCCGAAGATCAACAGCATCAAGGAAAAGCTGCGCAAGCACAAACTCGCATCGGTTTGCGAAGAAGCCTCCTGCCCGAATCTGGGGGAGTGCTTCAGCAACGGCACCGCCACCTTCATGATCATGGGCGAGATCTGCACGCGTCGCTGTCCGTTCTGCGATGTGGCGCATGGCAAGCCGAAACCGCTCTATGAAAATGAGCCTCTGGAACTCGCCGAAGCGATTGCCGAGATGGGACTGAGCTACGTCGTCGTCACCTCCGTAGACCGTGATGATCTCAAGGACAGTGGAGCCCAGCACTTCGCCAATTGCATCACGGAAGTGCGTCGTTTGAACCCCGAGATTCAGATCGAGGTGCTGGTGCCGGACTTCCGGGGCCGCATGGAGATCGCACTGGATATTCTCGAGAAGACGCCACCGCACGTGTTCAATCACAATCTGGAAACAGTGCCACGCCTTTACCGTCAGGCTCGACCTGGCGCCGATTACAAGTGGTCCCTGGCACTGTTGAAAGGATACAAGGAGCGAGTGCCATCGGTCATGACCAAATCAGGACTCATGCTGGGGCTGGGAGAAACCAAGGAAGAGGTCATGGAGGTCATGCGTGATCTGAAAGAGCACAACGTCGATATGGTCACGCTGGGGCAGTATCTGCAGCCAAGCCGCAACCATCTGGCGGTCAGCCGTTTTGTGCATCCGGATGAGTTCGAGGAATTGCGAGTCTTCGGAGAGGCGTTGGGATTCGCGCATGTGGCCAGCGGGCCGCTGGTGCGCTCGTCCTATCACGCCGACAAACAGGCTCGTGGTGAGGCCGTCTGACCTCGGTTCTGAGGCCTGCGCAGTCGAGAGTTTTTCAGTTTAGAATGAGGCCCCTCCAGTAGGGGTAAAACAGGATTCAGGAGTGGTCATGGCAGTTATCAGGAAGCAGTCTTCACGTGCGTCGGGTCGGGCGCTGTTCAGAATAGGGCAGGTGCTGGTGCTTATGTTGGCACTGGTGGGAACCGCCGCGCAAGCCAACACCATTGTGCGGGTCAGCACTACGTATGGTGATTTTTCGATCGAGTTGTTCGATACCGTCACGCCGGTGACAGTGAGCAATTTTCTGAATTACGTGAATCGTGGCACCTTCAATGGCAGCTATTTTCACCGCCTCGAACAGAGCTTTGTGCTGCAGGGGGGCGGATACCGCTTTCAGCCCTTCGTTGGACCGATAGCCTTGCAGCAGGATCCGCCCATCGTCAACGAGTACAGTGTGTCCAATACCCGAGGCACAGTCGCCATGGCCAAGCTGGGCGATGATCCTAACAGCGCGACCAACCAGTGGTTTGTGAATCTGGCTGACAACAGCGCCAACCTCGATACTCAGAATGGAGGCTTCACCGCCTTTGGTCGAGTGCTGGGCAATGGCATGAATGTGCTCGATAGCATCAATACCCAGGCCGGCGTCTACAGCCTTGGGCAGACACACACACAGCTTCCTCTGGCCAATTACGAAGCGTTTACAGTGGTCAAGGCGTCGAACTTCATCACCATGACGACCCAGGTGGTACAGCGTTATAGTGAGGCGCTGGCGGTGTTTGAATCGCAGTCAGGCAAGTTGATGCTGACGATCGATGGCGGGGAGACACTCGGTGTCTACAGTGTTCATATGTCATTGCTCACGGATCGTCCCGGCGTGGTTCTGCGTCTGAATCCTGACACCATGATCACGTTGGCAATCAAGCCAGTGGGGGCGGCGACGTTTACTGCCGCAGACAACAAGTTGCGCATCCCGTCGCTGGAAGTGAACAACAACGGCAATGTCTCCGTTTACAAGAATGTAGTGTTCGGGTTGAGCAACGCGCAAGCCTGGGAATTCACCCTGGAATCGTTCGAGCAGTAAAAGCTGCGCGGCGATTGTGTCGGAGCCGCTGTCAGGCGTTCTGCAAGACCTGACAGAAGCGCTCAATTTCTTCCTCTGTGTTGAAGTAGTGCACAGAGGCTCGGTTGATATCCCCCAGCCCTCTGCGTGGCAGATCCAACAGGTTGCCACTCACCCGCGTGACAGAGGTGTTGACGCCGCTCTCACGCAGGCGTCGCTGCAAAGACTCCGCATTCTCGCCGCCCTTGCTGAAGGTCACGATGCCGCTCAGTGAAGAACCTGATTCGTGTACCTGAATGTCTGGCAGTCTGCGCAGCTGATTGCGAAATGTGGCCGCCAGTTCGCTCACCCTTTGTTCGATGTTATGCATGCCGAGCGCTGTCGCATAATCTGCGGCAGCCCCCAAGGCAATCTTGCCTGCCACACTGCATTCCCAGCTCTCAAAGCGTCGAGCATCGTCACGAAATTTGTATTGATTCTCGGCCGTCCAGCGGGCGGAGTGAAAATCGATCCGGTCTGGTTGCAGTCTCGCCAGCGCTTCGCGACGGACGTACAGGAAGCCGGTGCCACGTGGACCACGCAGATACTTGCGTCCGGTGCCGGTCAGCATGTCGCAGCCGAGTGCAGCGACATCCAGATCGATTTGTCCTGCAGACTGACACGCATCCAGCAAATAGAGAATGTCGTGCGCCTTGGCGAGTCGTCCCACTTCGGCGGCCGGATGGATGACTCCGCTCTGGCTGGGGACATGCGTCAACGCGATCAGCCCGACATCGTCGTTGATCGCTTCTGCAAGGCGATCCAGGCAGATGCAGCCGTGCTCGTCATTCGGAATCACGTCGACGTGCAGACCCTTCAAGCGAGCCATCTGCAGGAACGCCAGATAGTTGCTCGCGTATTCGGATTGCCCGGTCAAAATGCGCTGGCCAGGCTGCAGCGCAATGGCATGAAACGCGGCGTTCCAGGCATGAGTGGCGCTCTCTGCGTAGGCGATCTCATCGGGCTGACAATGCAACAGATGCGCAAAGGCGCTGTAAAAATTTTCGACTGCCGCCGCTTGCTGTTGGGCCGCTTCATAACCACCAATGCGTTGTTCCAGCGTCAGGTGTTGCAACAGACGCTGATGAACGGGCTGAGGTGAAAGTGATGCACCGGCATTATTGAAATGAATCAATTCGCTGCACGCCGGTGTGTGTTGTCTGATTTCTGCAATATTCATTGGCATGTCAGTGATTCCTCGGAAATTGTGGCTTGTCCCCATTGCTTGCATAAGAAAAATGCCTTCTGTACATTGCCGTGGCGATGCGCAGGTCAAGCGCTCGGAAAATTGCTCGTTTTCAGCACTATACCCTGACGAAACTGGAGAAAACACTATGCTCAAGATCTATGGAGGCAGCACCTACAACGCCACGAAAGTGTTGTTTACCGCCGAAGAGCTGGAGGTTCCCTGCGAATATGTGCATCTGAATTTTGTAAAGGGCGAGCACAAGAGCCCGGAACACCTGGCACGTCATCCTTTGGGCAAGGTGCCAGCCATTGAACATAACGGGCACTTCCTGTTCGAGAGTGCCTCGCTCTGTCGCTACCTTGCCAATATCAGCGACAAGCGACTGTATTCTGCTGATCCTCTGCGGGCGGCGGAGATCGATCAAATGGTGGACATGATCTGCCATCACGTCGGACGCTGGCTGGGTGTCTACTTTTATCAAGAGGTCGTGCTCAAGAAGTATTACAACAAGCAGCCGGATGACAAGGCGCTGACAGAGGCCAAAGGCTTCCTGGATCAGGTACTGCCTTACATCGACAAGCTGCTGAGTTCGACTCGATTCTTGTGTGGCGATCAGCTCACACTCGCAGACACGATTGCTCTGCCGTACTTCCACGCTCAGGAAGTTACCTCGTTGAGTGTCGATGCGTATCCCTCCATTCAGCGCTGGCATGAAGAGATGAAGGCGCGGCCGGCGTTCCTGAGAACTCTGGCGCGCATGCCCCACTGAGTCGGCGGCATCGTGGGCTTTCCTGTTTTGAATGCCACGGGCAGCAACCCGGTATTGGTCGTCGGCGCTGGGCCGGCCGGGTTGATGGCCGCCGAGCAGCTGACCAAGGCCGGTATTGCGGTGCATGTGTGTGATGCCATGCCGTCCGTGGGAAGAAAATTTCTGCGCGCTGGCATCGGTGGTCTCAATCTGACCCACGCGGAAGATGCGCAGAGTTTTCACTCCCGTTATTCACACTCGCAGAGTGACGTCGTTGGCGCAGACGGAAAGGGAGTGGAAACGGTATCGTCCTGGTTACAGGATTTCGATGCTGACGCACTGCGACACTGGGCGCAACAGCTAGGTGTCGAGACTTTTGTAGGCAGCTCCGGCCGGGTATTTCCCGTGGGGCTGAAGGCGGCGCCGCTGCTAAGAGCCTGGTTGCACAGATTGCGGGAACAGGGCTGTGTGCTGCATACCCGCTGGCGCTGGCTGGGCTTTGCCAAAGCGCCCTCCGCCGCAGCGCAAGCCAGAGCTTCTTATACCCTTCTCTTCGAGACTCCCGAGGGAGCGCAAAAAGTGTCTGCCCAGGTGGTGATATTCGCCCTCGGTGGTGGCAGCTGGGCGCGTCTTGGTAGCGACGGACGCTGGCTTCCTGTGCTTGCGCGCGCAGGCGTAGCCTGTGCTCCGCTCAAGCCAGCCAATTGTGGTTTTGATTATGCCTGGAGTGCGCGCCTGCTGGAGCAGTTTGCGGGCAGCCCGCTGAAACCTGTGGGGCTGACCGTTCAGGATGCGCGTGGTCAGATTGTCTTTTCCCGCAAAGGCGAGGCCCTTGTCAGTCGGCATGGCATTCAGGGTAGTCTCATCTATGCGGCGTCTCGTTACATTCGCGATCTGATTGATCGTGAAGGAGAGGCGCGCATCTACTGGGATTTGCTGCCGGACCGCACGCTGGCACAGGCGCAGGCCGCTCTGCGCACGCCTCGTGGCAAGGACTCTCTGAGCAACTGGTTACGCAAACGGCTGGGGCTGGAAGGTGTGCGGCTGAGCCTCTTTCACGAACTGGCGGGCAAATCAGGCAGTGATGCTGAGCAACTGGCTGCATTGCTCAAACAGCTTCCGCAATCATTGCATCAGGCCCGGCCGATCGATGAGGCGATCTCGACCGCAGGCGGGGTATTGCTCAATGCGCTCGATGACCAGTTGATGAGTGTTGTGAATCCGGGGATATTCTTTGCAGGTGAGATGCTTGACTGGGAAGCGCCCACGGGTGGCTATCTGCTGAACGCCTGCTTCGCTAGTGGGCTTCGCGCGGGGCAGGGAGCAGTCGCCTGGCTGCAGGCAACGGGAAAGCCACTGGACTGAGTTGCGCGGTCAAGCCAATACGTGGAAGTAGACGTATTGCGCGCTGATGTCCTGGCGAATCTGGAACCCGATCTCGCGCAGATCAATGCAATTGAACAGTGCCTTGTACTCGATCTTCAAAGAGTTGTAGATCACTTCCTGGACAATGAGGATGTTGTAGTGCGACAGCCCCGATTCCAGCGCCTTGTCATGAATGAGTTTTTCGATGACCGGGTGTTTGCGGATTTCCTCGTAGCGATAGGCCTGAATCAGCGCCTCACCGAAGAGATCATAAGACTTGATGCCACTGCTCTGGAACGTCCCCTGCACTGAATTGAATGCCAGCCCCATGACTCCCTTGATAGGGGTGCCATAACCGAAGCGTCGGACCTCCTCGTTGAACTCTCTGAACATCATAAGTGCCGTGGCGATCGCGTGGTCCGCCAACAGATTGGGGTCGTCCGCCAGAAACGGATAGCCAATGGAGCTGATGAATCCGTCGCCGGTTTCCTTGAGTCTGAATGCCCTCGACTTCAACGGGTTGTGCTGATATCCCAGCATGCAGATCTGAAAAAAATTGCGGAACACGTCGAGGAAAAATGACTTGGTGCGCTCGTGCTTGATCTCGCTGGAGCGCTGCACGTCAAACACATTGATGATGGCGCGCCCCTTCTCGACAGGCATGGTGTCTTCAAGCTCGTCGCCTGCCTTGATCATTTCCAGCTGGTGCGGATACACGAGCTTCGAGAGCTGGTTGTAGAGATGCTGTCGCGTATCGGCATCAATGGAGCGGTAGTAGAAGCGAATCTGCACGCGTGCGAAAAACATCCAGCTGAAGATCGTGCCGGCCAGAAATCCCTGAATGACCTGCACGGCATTGGTCGCCAGATATGGCGGGCTGATCAAAAAGATGAGCATCACCATGATGAGAGTAAACAAGATATTGCGCAGAAATGTCGTTCTGTATGACGTGTGGTAGGAGAACGCCGTTGTCATCAACAATGTGAAGTTGATCTGACCGGACGGTGCAAGAAAGATCGCTGACTGTTGATCGATCACCATTCCCGGTTCAAATACAAAGCGCAGTGTCAGGCAGAAGCCCAACAAGACCGTCAAGCTGGCGAGGTCGAGCACCACCCTTGAATATTTCTCGATGCGAGAATTCAGCAATGATGCAATCGGAAACAGGAAGATCAGCAGAATTGGAACTGCATAGGCGAACAGCGCCTGAAATGCCAGGGGATTGTCGTTGCCGGAACGTGTCATGTAGGTCATGACAGAGGAGACGGCCAGAAGGATGGCCGCAGATTTTCCGGGCCAACTTGTCAGCGCCTGGGACGCATCGTCCCGTAATTCATCCCTGAACTCCTTGATGTGCTCTCTGCAATAGGCCGAATACTTATCTGAGTTCATTTATGTTTTTATAATCATGCAGAACGATGATCCATGTTGAATGGACTCTGACCCGTCAACTTCCGGTGAAGATAATTATCCGGAGGACTCTTGAGAGTCGCGTGATTATACAGTAATAGCCCGCCTCGGCAATTCGCTTATATATCAATATGTTGAATTTAATGAACCAGGTCACATCTTGGGTATTCGTCATTTTGGTGGGCTGCATTGGAATGGCGGCCGTTCGGCTCGCGCATAAAAGTAAGTGACCCAATCAATTCTGTAATGCCCTCTCCCTGCCTCAACTCTTGATGCGGGAACAACGAGTCTATACCGATGCTTTGAGCTCGTTTAACCCGTGTCTGTCTCATGACGCTGACCACATGGAGCGTTGGTGTTTTATTCACCATTCTTGTGGATTACACTGCCACTGCCTTGATGGGCACTTTTCCGTACTGCCAGAGCGGAGTGAGGTCTCACCAAGACGAGCGCGTACTCACCTGTACTCACCTGAGTATGGAAAATATATTCAAAATGTAGGAATGTTCCTACCCGGGATAAAAAATGGATGCTATCAAGTTTAGAACGCTGACCACTGAAGTCGAAATCGAAAAATACATCGCCAAATTCGAAGGTTTTGTTGGGGTCAGGCTGCCTTACGACTACACAATCCGCAGCAGAATTGTTGGGGCCTTCAAGGGAGAGGAAATGGTTGCCGGCTACATGCTGGTCACCAAACCTGAATTCAGAAGTCTGATGTTTGTTCCTGACAGTGTTAAAGAGACTCACGAATTCTTCAAGAACGATCAATATGAAATGATGGAAGTCAACGGAGTCTGGATTAGCGTGTCGCTGAAATCCGCAACCGACTATTTCCGTATCTGGATCCATATGATGTGGGATGTGTTTTTTACAAAGAAAAAATATGTTCTGCTGATGGCCAATCTGCGCAATGGCAACGTCAAGAATATTCACAGCCTCACCAATCCGGAATTGCTGTATGAAGGCCCACCCATGTTGATGGCCGGCAGCAACAGCCATTCAACAATTCGTGTCGCCTTCACTACGCGCTGGCAGATGGTGGCAAACATTCCACGTTACTGGATGGAATACAAGAACAGAGAGAAGCGCTCAACCAAGCGTCTGAAGCAGCGCGCCTACAGCAGAGAGTTGCGTCAGGCCGAGTCGTAGGATTATTGACTGCGAATAGAATATAAGAGCACGCGCTGATGCTGCCCGGTTGATATCAGGGAGCGTTTGATCGGGTGGCATTTTATGCCGCGTGGGATTTCTTTGTCCGCAGTTTATTCGTGTGCAGTTTCTCTGTCTGCAGTTATTCCTCTGCACTTGCGAGGGTTCCTGCATTGGGTCAAACTGCTGCGTATCGGTGGTTAACAATGGTTAACGAATAAGCAGTGAGTCTGGATACGATGCGTCTGTAATGGTTATCGGCGCGAGGAGAGAATACTTGAGTGAAAATAATGTAAAAAATTTGCTGCTGCAGTTGCAGCAAGCGCTTGCGGAAGGTGGAGCGGTGGATGACGAAACTTTGGCGATGGCTAAAAAGCTGGACAAGGAGATCAACGCCTTCATTGCCTCGGCAGAAGACGTCAACAGCCCCGAGCTGGACGATGCGATTGCCCTGGAGGCAAGATTTGCGGTAAATCACCCGGTGGCGGAGCGCCTGATCCGGGAGCTGATAGACAGTCTTGGGCGCATCGGCATCTGATCAACGGTTACGCATACGCAGTTACTTACTGGTTCGCGTGGAAGGTTAGTGATTCATGTTCGTCGACCTGAATGGCCAGGTTGCGTGCGCGTTCAGCCTCGATATAGGCCTCGGCGTCTGCCGGACTGCAGATTTTTCGGTTGACCGCTTCTGCCGCCAGCGTTTCAAGTGATATGTCACCCTGCAGCTGTCCCTGTTTGATGGCGGCTCGTATTGAATCTCGTACTGCTTTCGTGGCGACAATCCTGCTGAATGCATTTTCGATAATGTAAGCCGAATCGGCATTACTGTTGCCGATATATGCGTAACGGGTCAGGCGGTCCCGCAGTTCGGTGTCTGCCCACATCGTCTGTACGATTTCATGGTCCAGTCGGTCTGCCGGTTGACGGTAGGCGTCTCCCCAGGGAAATACCACGCGCTTGAGCAGAATCGCGATGGCACGATTGGGCAAGTTGTCAAAGAAGTCATTGAATGCACGCTGGCATTCATGCAGAGCGAATTCCACATTCCAGCGCACGTAGGGCAGGTCTGCCGTGGCGCGGCCATTGCCCTCGTAATAGCGAAGTACCGCTGATGCCAGGTAGAGCTGACTGAGGACATCGCCGAGCCGTGCCGAGAGTCTTTCCTTGCGTTTCAACTCGCCGCCGAACATGAGCATCGAAATATCGGAAACCAGTGCCAGCGCGGAACTCATGCGCGTGAGTTGCTGATAGAAGCCCTTGCTTGCATCCTGCGTCGGGCTGGCAGCGATTCTGCCGGCACTCAGCCCCAGTGTCAGTGTACGTACGAAGTTGCTGATGCCGTAACCGATGTGGCGAAAGATCAGGCTGTCGAATTCGCGCAGCCCTGCACTCTCGTCCGGATCTTTCGCCGCCTGCATTTCGCGCGCGATGAAAGGGTGGCAGCGCACTGCCCCCTGACCAAAGATCATCAGATTGCGGGTGAGAATGTTGGCGCCCTCTACCGTGATGCCAATCGGCATGCTCATGTAGGCATGGGCGAGATAATTCGATGGACCAAGGATCAAGCCTCTGCCTGCGTGGATATCCATGGCGTCTTCAATCACGGAGCGCGATTTTTCGGTCATGTGATATTTGGCTATCGCCGATACCACAGCTGGTTTGATATGCGCATCTACCGCTCCGGCGGTGATGATTCGGGCGGCCTCAAGCTGATAGGTGTGTCCCGCGATTCTGGCCAGCGCCTCTTCGACACCCTCGAAATTACCAATAGCCAGATTGAACTGCGTGCGGATTCTGGCGTAGGCACCACTCATCCGATAGCAGAGCTTGCCTGTGGCCGTGGCCAGGGCAGGGAGAGAGATCGCCCGTCCTTCCGACAGACATTCGACCAGCATGCGCCAGCCTTGCCCCGCGCGCTCAACGCCGCCGATGATCCATTCCAGCGGGATGAAGACATTCTCGCCACGGGTGGGACCATTCATGAACGTCATGCCCATGGGGAAGTGTCGATGTCCGATCTCTACGCCGGGGTGTGACGTGGGGATGAGGGCTACCGTGATGCCACGATCGACGACATCACTGAGCAGGTGCTCAGGATCCTGCATTTTGAACGCAAGGCCCAACACAGTCGCCACTGGCGCCAGTGTGATGTAGCGTTTGTTCCAGGTCAGCGAGAGGCCAACACACTGCCTGCCTTGATATTCGCCCATGCAGACGATGCCGGTATCGGTCATCGCGCCGGCATCACTGCCAGCTTCCGGGCCGGTCAACGCGAAACAGGGAATTTCCTCGCCACAGGCGAGTCGCGGCAGATAGTGCTGGCGCTGCTCCTCTGTGCCATATTTCATCAGCAGCTCGGCGGGCCCGAGCGAATTGGGAACCATGGCGGTCACGGCGGCGCTGCAACTGCGCGTGGCAATCTTGGTGACGACGGTGGAATGAGCCAGTGCAGAGAACCCCAGGCCTCCGTATTCCTCCGGGATGATCATGCCGAAGAATTTCTCTTTCTTCAGGTATTCCCAGGCAGCGGTCGGCAGATCCTTGTCCTTGTGCACGATGTCCCAGTCACTGATCATCGCGCAAAACTCTTCGGTCTGTTTCGCGAGGAATTCTTCTTCCTCCTTGCTGAGCGTTGGATACGGAATATCCAACCACTTCTTCCAGTCCGGTGCTCCTCTGAACAGATCTGCTTCCCACCAGGTGTCGCCGGCTTCGAGTGCCTCCTGCTCCGTTGCGCTCATGGGGGGCAGGACGCGCTTGAAGAACTGGTAAACCGGGCGCGTCAGCTTGTCGCGGCGCAGATTGTCCTCGAAGTAGAAGAGCGCAACGACCAGCAATACGAGCCAGGGCAGCCACGCGAAGCCTCCATACCAGGTCAGCGCGAGCAACGTGATAGCGACTCCGGCGAGAATGTTTCCCATGTGCGCGCGACGATAGGCGAGCACCCAGATCACCGCGAGAACAATCAGTGACTGCATGAAAGTCGACATACTGAGTACTCCGTTAGAATCGACGTGGGGATTGTGTGGTACTGGCTTTGATGTTGCGGAGATCGTTACCGAAGAAATTGATGCCACAGAGTCCGAGTAATACGTTGCTGAGCTCTATCCATGGATCACTCTTGTGCAGACCCTTCACCGCGAGATCAACCAGGCGCGCCTGCTGCAGGAGATTCTCCAATGTCGTTACACTGAGCCGTTGGACGGCGGCACTGACCGGGCCTTCGTGGTTCTTCCTGACACCTTCATTCTGCAGCGCACTGCCTGTGCTCTGACCCGCCGCCATGCGTGTCGAGATGGCTATCAGGGTGCGCAGTTCACGCGTCAGCATGCCGAGGAGCGCCAGTACTTCATTGCCCTCGGAGCGCAGCCCATTCAGTATTTTCAGGCAGTGGCGGGCATTGCCCAGCAACGCCGCGTCCATGAGATTGAAGGTGTTGTAACGCGAATTGTCGGCGACCAGATTCATGATCTGCTTTCTGTCTATTTGCACCTTGTTTTCGGGGCTCGCGCCGGTGAGGACGCGCAACTTTTCGATCTCCTGACTCGCGGCGAGCAGGTTGCCCTCCAGGCGGTCACTCAGTATCGCTATCGCCTCCGGATCGGCGTGCAAGCCGTATGCTGCCATGCGTGTACTGATCCAGCGTGGCAGCGCTTTGCCATCTACCGGCCAGACCTGTACGAAAGCGCCGACTGTCTCCACAGCCTTGAACCACTTGGTATTGAGAGCGCTGGTCTCCAGGCGCGGGCTGACGATGATGAGGACATTGTAGGGATTGGGATCGGCGAGATATTGCTGCAGGGCCTGGCGCCCCTCTTCCTCCAGTTTGGCCGAATAGAGTCGCAGTTCGATGATTTTCTTGTCGGAGAACAAGGACAGGCTGTTGCCTGATTGCAACATGGTCTGCCAGTTGAAGCTGCGATCAACAAAGAACAATTCCCATTCACTGAACCCTTGCTGGCGGCAGCGGGCGCGCAGTTTGTCCAGAGTTTCCTGGACTACCAGAGTCTCGTCACCCGCGATCCAGTACATCGGCAACAGTTGCCTTTGCAGCTGCGGGGCGAGCTGGTCGGAGTTGATGCGCATTCAGTTGTTGCCTATTGCCCGCAGTCTGCTGAGCAGCTGCTGAGCGAGGTCCTGGCGCATCTCGACACGCAGCAAATCCATTTCTTCCGTGCTGCCCGCGATGTTGGCGATGTCTTCAAAGTAGCTGCGTTGCGCCGACAGTACCTGTGGCCCGAACAGGGCAACGCCATCGTGCTCCAGGCTGACTTCGACCGCCAGTCGCAGGTCGTATTGGGCCGCTCTCGCTCGCCCATTGACGGAGGCGGTGCGCGTGTCGGACTGCTCTGCACCTACGCGCAATGTATAGGGCGATTGTCCATTGATGGTGCTGATTTGATTGGCCGATAGTGCTGTGCGCAGTTGCTGCAGAAAGGCGCTGTTGGCCTGTGCCGCCTGCAACTGCACGCTGGTGAAGGGCAGGGCGCCGTGCTCTGTGCCACGCAGCGCGAAGCCGCAGGCCGTCAGCATGCATAGCAGGCCAAGAAGGAGTGTGAGGCGTGTAATCGTGTGTCGCATGTTAGTTGCTCGTTTGACTGGAGTGAGTCCGTAGAGGACATTCGCGGCGCTTCAGGTTGGCCTTTCCGGAGTCGCCGCACCCGCACGCGGACGGGTGGTCGTCACCTTCAGCAGGCGAATCTGGCGGCTGTCTGCGTTCAACACGGTAAAGTGGAAGTCCCCTACGTCGATGCTTTCGTCGTGCTCCGGAATGTGATTCAGGTGCTGCAGCACCAGCCCACCGATGGTATCAACTTCCTGATCGCTGAATTCACTGCTGAAATACTCGTTGAACTCCGCAATCGGCGTCAGTGCCTGCACAATGTAATTGCGCGTGTCGATCTTCTTGATGAAGCTTTCGTCATTGACGTCGTATTCATCCTCGATCTCGCCAACGATCTGCTCCAGCACATCTTCTATGGTGACGATGCCACAGGAGCTACCATATTCGTCGATGACCACTGCCATATGGTGGCGGGTCTCTCGGAATTCCTTGAGCAGGACGTTCAGGCGTTTGCTCTCCGGCACAAAAGTGGCCGACCGCATGATGCTGCGTACATCGAAACTGGTGCGATCACCGCTGCAGATATATTGCAGCAAGTCCTTTGCCAGCAAGATGCCAATCACGGAATCGGAATTTTCAGCGATGACGGGAAAGCGCGAATGGGAGGCCGTTACGGTAATGTCGAGTACATTCTCGAATGAGTCCGTGGCGTCGACGGTGATGACCTGTGCGCGGGGAATCATGATTTCCCGGACCTGCATGTTGGAGACCTGCAGTGCACCTTCGATGATGGCCAGTGCATCGGCATCCAGCACATGATCCTGCTCCGCATTGCGCAGCAGTTCCAGCAGGCTCTTGGTATCGGTAGGTTCGTCCGAGAAAACCTGCGCTATCCGTTCGATCCAGGACCGGGGTCTTGGATCGATACTCGATTGGTCATCTGCCATTTGCTGATCTTTTTTCCTCGTTCGGTGTTGGAAATTGATTGGTGATATCAGTGTTCATCGTTGCGATAGGGATCGTCGATCCCCAATGTGGCGAGTATGCGTCGCTCCAGTGTTTCCATTTCCTCTGCCTCCACATCATCCTCATGGTCGTAGCCATGCAGATGCAACATGCCGTGCACGACCATGTGCGCCCAGTGTGCGGCAGCGGGCTTGCCCTGTTCAATGGCCTCACGTGCGACTACCTCTGCGCAAATGGCGAGATCACCCAGCGGAGTTTCTTCCAGCTCTGCCACGATGGCATCCGGAATGCCGCTGAGAAAGGACAGCACATTGGTCGCGTAGTCCTTACCACGGTAATCGTGGTTGAGTTCTGCGGATTCCTTGGCGTCGATGATGCGGATACCAATATTCACGGATTTGATCGCGGTGGCCACATGTTGCTGCGCGCACTCGATCCAGCGCAGGAAATCTTCCTCGGCAGGGACGGCCATCGCTGCACCGGCACTCCCTTCAAGAGCATTTTCGAAATCAAGCGTCGCGATCATGGCCCTTGTCCTGTACGCCATCCTGGCTGTTCAGCGTGCCGATATTCTTCTGGTCGTAGCGATCGTAGGCTTCCACTATGCGTTGCACCAGTGTGTGACGCACCACGTCCTTGGAATCGAACCAGGTAAAGGCGATGCCTTCGACGTTCTTGAGAACCCGGGTCACTTCGATCAAGCCGGATTTTGTGCCCTTGGGCAGATCGATCTGGGTGACGTCGCCCGTGATCACCGCTGTGGAGCCGAAACCGAGACGGGTCAGAAACATCTTCATCTGCGTAGTCGTGGTGTTCTGGCTTTCGTCCAGGATGATGAAAGAGTTGTTCAGCGTGCGTCCGCGCATGTAGGCAAGCGGCGCAATCTCGATGACATTCTTCTCGATGAGGCGACCGACGCGCTCGAAACCGAGCATCTCGTACAGCGCATCATAGAGGGGGCGCAGATACGGGTCGATCTTCTGGGTGAGGTCGCCCGGGAGAAAGCCCAGTTTCTCGCCCGCTTCCACGGCAGGCCGCACCAGCAGCAGGCGTTGCACGCGCTCCTGCATAAGAGCCTCGACGGCACACGCTACCGCCAGATAGGTCTTGCCCGTGCCAGCGGGACCGATGCCAAAATTGATGTCGAAGCGTTGGATGGATTCGACGTAGTCGCGCTGGTGGGGACCGCGTGGCTTCACCGAGGTGTTTGGAGTCTTGAGGATCAGAGGCTTGTCGACATCGTAGTGGATATTGTCTGTTTTGTCCGCCGTGGATTGCGGCTTGTTCTGCACTTCCTTCAGCGCAAGGTGTACGACATCTGGATTGACGCCATCACCACTGCCGGTCGCGGTGTAGAGCCTGTCCAGCAGGTGCCTGCTGCTCTCCACGGCGCTCTTGGAGCCAGAGAGATTGAATACATTGCCGCGCTGCTGAATCTTGACGACCAGCGACTTCTCAATTTGTTGCAGGTGTTCATTGAGATGGCCACATAAATTGGCCAGGCGGTGTGTGTTGTCGGGCTCGAGAACGAGCCTCTGAGTGAATTTCTGGGTTGCCATTAAGACAGCTTACAAACCTCCTGCGTTTAGTCGAAATGCATACGGATATTGGTCGCGCAGCGGCCGTAGTATACCAATCTATCGCTGCTTGTAAGCAGTTTTAACAGAGCTGTTATTGCAGCGTTCCCACCAGCGAATTGGGGTAGGCTGTGGTGATCTTGACGTCTGCAAACTGACCGATCAGGCGGGCGTCATCGCAGCGGAAATTTACCACACGGTTGTTCTCCGTGCGGCCCTGCAAGTCGCCCGGGTCCTTGCGGGACAGGCCGGTGACCAGAATTCGCTGGGTCGTGCCGATCATGCGTTCACTGATCGCGGCGGCCTGCTGGATCAGCTGGGCCTGCAGGATGCTAAGGCGGTGTTTCTTCTCCTGCTCGGAAGTTGTGTCTGGCAGATCGGACGCAGGGGTGCCGGGGCGGGCACTGTAAATGAAGCTGAAGGAGGTGTCGTAGCCGATCTCCATAATCAGGTTCATCGTGTCTTCGAAGTCTTTGTGGGTCTCGCCGGGGAAGCCGACGATGAAGTCCGATGACAGGCTGATGTTGGGGCGTATCGCCCTCAGCTTGCGAATGATGGATTTGTACTCCAGCACGGTATGACCGCGTTTCATGGCTGCCAGAATCCGGTCCGAGCCACTCTGTACAGGCAGATGCAGGTGATCTACCAGAGCGGGTACCTGGCGATAGGTCTCGATTAGCCGAGTACTGAATTCCGTGGGGTGCGAGGTGGTGAAGCGAATCCGGCCGATGCCGTCGATGGCGGAGACGTACTGGATCAGCGTTGCCAGGTCAGTGATCTGGCCTTCATGGCTCAGGCCGCGATAGGCGTTCACATTCTGGCCCAGCAGATTGATCTCCCGCACGCCCTGTCCAGCCAGATGCACCGCTTCTGCCAGAACGTCATCCAGCGGGCGACTGACCTCTTCGCCGCGTGTATAAGGCACCACGCAGAAGGAGCAGTACTTGCTGCAGCCTTCCATCACCGTCAGGAAGGCCTCGCAGCCGTCGACCTTGGGCTCGGGAAGCCGGTCAAACTTCTCGATCTCGGGGAAGCTGATGTCCACGACGGTGTTGCTGCCGTTGGATCTTTTCAGCATCTGCGGTAGCTTGTGCAGCGTCTGCGGACCGAACACCACATCGACATAAGGGGCGCGCTTGCCAATGGCAGCGCCTTCCTGGCTGGCCACGCAGCCACCGACCGCGATCTTGAGGTTCGGATTGGCTTTCTTCAGCGCCTTCCAGCGGCCCAGCTGATGAAAGACTTTCTCCTGGGCCTTCTCGCGGATGGAGCAGGTGTTGAGTAATAGCAGGTCGGCCTCTTCCGGTGTGTCGACCAGCACGGCGCCGTGGGACTCCTTCAGCATGTCGAGCATCCGCGACGAGTCATACTCGTTCATCTGACAGCCATGGGTCTTGATGAACACCTTTTTGATTCCTGGGCTAGTGAGAGAGTCTTTATTCATCATGGCAAGACGGATTCCACCCCCGGAGGGGCTTTGCGAAACGGGCTGATCAAAAAGTGGCGGTTTTAACAGAGCGCGGATTGTAGCAGCTTAGCGGTGTGCACAAAACCTGCGCGAGGGGAGGAAAGATTGTCGGGTGGCCGGGAGACAATTGCTGTAAAATGCCAGCCAGCTCCGTCCGGTCCGAGTTTCTGCGCTTGAATTGCGCGAATTCGCCCTGATATAGAGGAGCGTCAACGTTTACGAGATTGCATTAATGGCTACTCCTTCCGAAATCTACAGAATCACGTTCCTCAACAAGGGCAAAGTCTATGAAGTCTTTGCCAAACAGGTATATCAGAGCGAGCTGTATGGCTTCATCGAAGTCGAAGACTACATCTTTGATGAGCGCAGTCAGGTGGTTGTAGATCCGAGCGAAGAGAAGCTGAAGGCCGAGTTCCACGGGGTCAAACGCAGCTTCATTCCGATTCAGGCCATTGTCCGCATCGACGAGGTCGAGAAGGGCGGGGTCAGCAAGATATTCAATGGCGACAACATCACGCCATTTCCGGTGCCCTTCATGGCTTCCCGCAATACCGATAACCAGAAGTCCGAGTAGTCATTGGATTGTGCCCGTGTGGCGGCAGCTCCTCCAGAAGAGCCGTCGCCGACACGGTTCAATCCGCGCCTCCCGCAACTCTTACAACCCCAGTTCTCTCTCGATAGTCGCCAGCTCCACACACAGCACGAACACCTGCATGGCTGCCTCAATTTCCTTCAGACTTGGGAAGGAGGGCGCCAGACGGATATTGGTATTGGCAGGATCTTTGCGGTAGGGGTAAGTGGAGCCCGCTGGAGTCAGCTTCACGCCTGCTCCTGCTGTCAGTTTCACTACCTTGTCAGCCAGTCCGGGCTGGGTGTTGAACAGCACGAAGTAGCCGCCTTGAGGCGTCGTCCAGTCCCCCAGACTCTTGCCATTGATGACTTTACCTTTCAGTCCATTGTCTAACTGCTCCAACACTACCTTGAACTTCGGCTCCAGGATCGCGCGGTGACGCTGCATCAGGGCGCGCAGCGTGGGCATATCCTTGAGGAATTTCACGTGGCGCAATTGGTTGATCTTGTCCGGGCCGATGGTGGCGATGCCGAGCTGCTCAGCGAAACTGGCAAGGTTGGCCTCAGAGGTCGCGATGAAGGAAATGCCTGCGCCGGCCTGTGTGATCTTGGAAGTGGAGCCGATGACCAGCACGGTATCCAGGGTTCCAGCTGCTTCGCTCAACGAAAGGATGTTGGCTAGCGTCGGAGGATTGTCCACCAGATGGTGTTCGGCATAGGCGTTGTCCCACATGATGCGGAAATTGGCACCGGCGATCTTGCCAAGCTGCGCCATTCTGCGGACGACCGCGTCGGAGTAAACCACGCCATCGGGGTTGGCATACTTGGGTACACACCAGATGCCTTTGATCAGAGGGTCGGCCTTCACCAGTGCCTCGATTTGATCCATGTCCGGGCCTTCTGCATTTATGGCGACGGGAATCATGGCGATGCCGAGCGCCTCGCAGATGGCGAAGTGACGGTCATAGCCGGGTGAAGGACACAGGAACTTTACCGTGCCGTCAGTTGCTGCGGCTTCCTTCTGCCAGGAAGAGTCACCACCGCGCACGCCGTGGTACAGGGCGCTGGTCACCAGTTGATACATGAATTGCAGACTGCTGTTGCCGCCGACCATGGTGCGCGCGGGCGTAGTCTCCAGGTACTCAGCCGCCAGCTTTCTGGCTTCCGGAATACCCATGATGCCACCGTAGTTGCGGCTGTCGGAACCGTCCTGGCACATGTAATTGCCAGCGAGGATACCGTCGAGTTCATCACTGAAGTTCAGCTGCTCCGTCGAAGGCTTGCCGCGCGTCAAATCCAGATTCAGTTTCTGGGCGCTGACGCTCTTGTACTGTGCTCGTAATTCCTGTTGTCTGGCTTGCAGTTGCTGGTGGTTCAAGAATTGCTCCTCAATGACGGCGCTGTCACAGCGCTGCTGAATTTTACGGATGGTTTCACCTGATACGCCGGTGGCCGCGAACAAGCGCGCGGATTTTACCGTATACTCGGCGCAAACTCGATCAGGACTTTACATGCCTCACACTCAGGATGATTTGCTCGGCGAATCGGCGTCAGACTCTCAACCCCCATCACTTTCCGTACACCCCTATCAGCGGCTCACCCCCGAACGCGTGCTGGACGCCGTCGAGAGCGTGGGCATCCGCACGGACGCCCGCATCCTCGCGCTCAACAGCTACGAGAATCGTGTGTATCAGGTGGGTGTCGAGGATGGCCCGCCGGTGATCGTGAAGTTTTATCGCCCGCAACGCTGGACTCGCGAGCAGATTCTCGAAGAGCACGCCTTTGCCACTGAACTGGCCGACCTGGAGATACCGGTGGTACCGCCGTTACCACTCGATGGCAAAGAGACGCTGTATGACTTCGATGGTTTCTCCTTCGCGGTTTTCGAGCGCCTGGCTGGCCGCGCGCCCGATCTGGACGACCCCGATAATCTGGTCGTGCTCGGGCGCTTCATCGGCCGCGTGCATCTGGTGGGGGCGACGCGTCCCTTCAAGCATCGCGGCGGCTTGACGGTAGAGCGTCTGGCGATCGAGAGCCGCGAGTATCTGCTGGGCAATCACTTCATTCCGGATTCACTGATTCGTGCCTACGACACGCTCAGCCATGACCTGATCGTCAGGCTGCAGGCGGTGTTTGATCGTAATAAAGGGACGCGACTGCAGCGCATTCATGGCGACTGCCATCCGGGCAATGTGTTGTGGCGCACCGATGCGCCGCATTTCGTGGACTTCGATGACACCATGACCGGGCCGGCCATCCAGGATTTGTGGATGTTGATGTCGGGCGAGCGGGATCAGCGGCAGGGACAGCTGCTGGAGCTGATCGAGGGCTACAACGAATTCAACGACTTCAATCCGCGCGAGCTGGATTTGATTGAAGCTCTGCGCACACTGCGAATCATGCATTACAGCGCATGGCTGGCGCGTCGCTGGGAAGATCCGGCATTTCCAAAGAGTTTTCCGTGGTTCAACACAGAGCGCTACTGGGCGGAACACATTCTGGAGCTGCGGGAGCAGATGGCGGCTTTGGACGAGCCGCCGTTACGCTTGTTGTACTGATTTGTCTTGTTTGACTCACGGCCTGGCTTCGTCCAGGACCTGGGTGAGTTCCTTCTCGATAATCTCGATGTCTCTTTCTTTGAACCCCATGTGCACCAGACGCACCACTCCCTGCGGATCGATAAGATACGAAGTGGGCATGCCGATGACGCCGTACTGCTCCAGCACGCTGCTTTCCGTGTCGGCCGCGATCAGGTAATCGAGCGGGGTGTCCAGCAGAAACTCACGGCCATCGTCGACGGGATCATCGACGTTGATCGCGATGACTTCGAAGCCACGCTCGCGGTACTTCGCATAGAGCTCATTGATTAGTGGCATCGAACGCAGGCAGGGCGTGCACCAGGATGCCCAGAAGTCCACATACACGGTCTTGCCGCGCAATGCGGAAAGGCTGATGGTGGGCTTACCGTCCTGAATGTCCGGCAGTGTGAAATCCGGGGCTTGCTCGCCCTGTTCCAGCGCCATGGCAGCGGGGGCGAGACTCGCACTCAGCGTCAAGGTGCAGGCAAGCAGCAGGGTTCGCGGATTCCAGGTGCTGTTGGTGGAGTGGCTCACGGCGTAGCTCATGGTGTTGTCTCTATTCTCCGTGCCAACTCAGGCAGGCGACGCCGCGTGCATCGCGGGGAAGCTCTGAATGAGCTGGTGCCAACGCTGGCGTTGAATCTTCAGGCGGAACCCCACTTCGCGGTAGCTGTCACGAATCTGCAGGCGTTCCCAGTGGTTCCATTTTTCCTGCAGCTCTGTGGTCTTTGCCTCATACCAGGCCTGTTGATGCTGAGCCCACAGTTGCAACGTCGACTTCATCTGTTCGTATTCCTGTTCCAGACGCTGCTGCCACTTGTCTGCATTGCGCAGCGACTCACAGCGCGCAGCGGCGCGGCGGAACTGCAAGTCCAGGCGGGCGGTCTCGATCACGACCGGCGAGATGCGCTTGAGGTCGCTGGTCAATCCCACAAAGGAGCAACCACGGATGAACCACTTGGTCGGGTCGTAATGCCACCATTTGATGCCATTGCGATAATCCCATTGGAAGGTGTGGTGGTAGTTGTGATAACCCTCACCGTAAGTCACCAGCGCCAGCAGGCCGTTGTCCCGGGCCGAGCTTGCGTCGCTGTACGGCTGGCGGCCCCAGATGTGGGCAATGGAGTTGATCAGCCAGGTGACATGCTGACTCAACACCAGTCGTAACAGCCCGCCGAGCAGCAGGCTGCCGATGATGTCGCCATTCAGAAATCCCAGCAACACCGGCAGACCGATGTTCATGAGCAGTACCAGACTTAGATAGTGCTTGTACTGCCAGGCCACGATCGGATCGCGCTGCAGGTCCTTGACGTTGGAGAAGTCTTCCTTGCCGCTCTCGTAGTGGCGCAGAATCCAGCCAATGTGTGAGAACCAGAACCCCCGGCCTGCCGAGTAGGGATCTTTGTCGTCATTGTCGACATGGGCGTGGTGGCGACGATGGTCGGAAGCCCAGTGCAACACGTCGTTCTGCAGCGCACAGGCGCCGCCCAGCGCATAGAGGAATCTTAATACGGCATGCGCCTTGTACGACTTGTGTGACCAGAGTCGATGATAGCCAGCAGTGATGGACATTCCGCAGAAGCCCATCAGCAGGACGAAGACGCTCCATTCGTAGAGGTCATAACCATGCGTGAACCCATACCAGGGCACAAGGGTCACGGCGAAGAGTGGTGTCAGGGTAAACAGGAGGGTATTGGTCCAGTTTACGGGCGGTTTCTGCATTGGGGCAATTCCTGCAAAGGCTTATGGATTAACTATCGGCGCCGACTTATTGATAACGAAAGTCACGGAATTATTGCACGACTGTCGAAACAAAAAAAAGTGCTATGGTCAGGTCATCATCCGATCTGTTTTAATTGGCACCCTTTCAAATGCGTCGATGGTCAAAGAATGAGCAAGGAATCGATCTCGGAACAGCTGCTCGAACAGTTGTTCGATCTGCAGTCACAGTTCGCCTTTCAGGAGGATCTGCTGCGCGAACTCAACGACGTCGTGGCACGTCAGCAGATGCAGATAGATGTGCTGCAGAGAGAAGTCCTGTTGCACAGAGAGCGAATCACGCATGTCATGGACAACCTGCCTGACAAAAACAATGCGAATGCCCCTGTGGATGAGAGGCCTCCGCACTATTAGCGACAACCCGGGTAGTGACAATCCAGGTAGTGACAATGCAAGTCATCAGATTGGGGCTGCGACCTCTCGTGCTACTTGGCGGCCGCCACGTCCTCGGCCTGCAGGCCCTTATCACCCTCGCTGATCGCGAACTCTACCCGCTGACCATCGTGAAGTACCCGGTGGCCCTCTCCGCGGATGGAACGAAAATGCACGAAAATGTCGTCGCCACTGTCGCGCGTAATGAAACCAAAGCCTTTGCTGGCGTTGAACCATTTCACGCTGCCGTTCTCTCGCTTGGACTGATTGTAAGGGGTACGGTTTTCGTCGATCTGGCGTCGGACGCGCGGTTTGCTGGTACGCGTTGCCAGCACGCCGGAACTGAGGCTGACGACAAAGATGGTTGCCAGGATCGTGGCGATACTGAACTGGATGTTGAGAAGGAAAACAGGCAGGGCGATAACAACGGTGGTAATCGGGGCAATGATCAGCGGTTTGTTGAAGTTGGACATGGATACTCTCTTGGCTGCTTATAATTATTATTCACTGAAGTCAGCGATTCCCTCCGGTTGACTGGGAGTCTCGTCTGCCTCAAGGGGTCAATTCTAACGAGGTTTGCTGATAAATCAAACCCACGCGTCCGACTCGATTTTGTAGCAGCAGTGGACGTCTTCTGGCGCCACTTCTCGCGTCACTGATTCAGCGAGTATTCAGCTTGCGATCCTCATCATGTGCACAAGAGTTCGATGGGGCTGTTCATCGAATTCGCGCCGTTGCCCTGCTGCTACCAACATGCAGGGTTTCTTCAAGAGTGAGGTCAGGAGCCTATGAAAAACCAGATGCTGAATAATCCCTTCAAAAAAAATGCTTTGGTGAGAAAATCATTGCTGAGAGGCACGGGCCTTGCGCTGGCATTGCTGGCGACGCCCGTGTTTGCTTCCTCGGGTGAAAGAACCACTTACGAGTACGCGACTGTGATCGACTCTCGTCCAATCTATCAGACCGTGGAGATTTCGACGCCGCGCGAAGAGTGTTGGAATGAAGAAATGGTCGTCCACCGTCGCGACCGTTCCGGCAGCAATACCCCGGCCATCATCGGCACCATCATTGGTGGCGCACTCGGCAACGCGGTTGGACACGGCAAGTCGAATCGACGAGTAGGAGCCGTGGTGGGCGCGGTGTTGGGGCACTCCATTGGACGTGATATAGTCACCGCCAATGGCAGTCGCGAGCGCGGTCGTTATGAGACTGTGCGTCAATGCGAGACTGTTTACGAGTACCGTGAAGAGGAGCGTGTGGTGGGTTACGATGTCCGCTACCGCTACAATGATGAAGAATATTCTGTGCGGATGGACGAGGAGCCTGGCTCTGAGGTGCGTATCAGAGTCAATGTTCAGCCTGTGTTCTAAGGTCAATTCAGGAGTCAGTGAAGGCTCGTTTGACTGGCAGGCTGTCCCCTGCAGCTTATTTGGAGAGGGTCTGTGTTGAAGTCAAATTCACTGACATGCCTGCTGTGCCGATTTCTTGAAGTCGGCAGGCAGATGCTCGGTCTCGCCGTCGCGCCGACGCTCAAGGTCCTGTTGATGGTCCTGCTGACGGCCCCGCTTTTGGGCGCTCCCGACGCACAGGCCCAGCAGGGATTGTTGCCGCAACAGGGTGATGCTCCCCGGGAAGATCGCCGCGGGCAGAATGCTCAACCGGCCGCGATTTCCCAGCGTCAGGCTCTGGATCTGGTGCGTGCGAGTTATCCTGGGAATGTCGTCAGCATCAACGAAGTGCAGCAGGGCGGTGGGCTGTTTTACCGAGTGCGCATGGATAACGAAGGCAACATCTACACGCTCTATGTCGACGCGGCCACCGGCGCCATTACCCGGGAACAGTAAGCTTATGCGCCTTCTCGTGGTCGAAGATCAGAGTTTGTTGCGCCAGCAACTTAGCCAGGGGCTGAGCAAGCATGGCTATGTCGTGGATGATGCGGCGGACGGCAAGGCGGGGCTCTATTTTGCGACTGAGTATGCTTACGACGCCGCCATCATCGATCTCGGTCTGCCGTTGCTGGATGGCATCTCTCTCATCCGCCAGATTCGGGCCCAAGGCAAGACCTTCCCCATTTTGATTTTGACTGCCCGTGGCGATTGGCAGGACAAGGTCGGCGGATTGGACGCAGGCGCAGACGACTATGTGGTGAAACCCTTTCAGCTGGAGGAAATCCTGGCCCGCCTGAATGCGCTGTTGCGCCGCGCCGCGGGTTTCTCCAAACCGGTAATCGAGTTCGGTCCGATAGCGCTGGATACCAGCAGCAAGCGTGTCACCCTGAATGGCGGCAATGTCGATCTCACCGCTTACGAATACAAGATGATCGAATACCTGATGTTGCATCCCGGGCAGGTCATCTCGAAGACCGAATTGACCGAGCACCTGTATGCCCAGGACTATGATCGCGACAGCAATGTGCTGGAAGTGTTCGTACGGCGACTGCGGCAAAAGCTGGATCCGGACGATACGCTGAAGCCGATAGAGACGATCCGTGGCCAGGGCTACCGCTTCCGAAGCGGGTCATGACGACAAATGATTAGAGATGACTCCTGATCCCTCTGACTCCGACTATTCCCTCCAAACCCGCCTGCTGACAGCCGTCAGCGTTCTTCTGTGCATCTTCCTCGGCCTGACCGGTGTGGTACTCGATCGCGCGTTTCGCAGCAGTATCGAAGCGGGTGTTGCCGAGCAATTGCAGGTGCAGATTTATGTGCTGCTTTCTGCAGTCGAAGAAGAACGGGGCCAGTTCTACTTTCTGCAGGATTTGCGTGAACCGCGTTTCTCCCAGCTCAATTCCGGTCTTTACGGGCTGGTCAGCAGTCCGTTGACCGGCGAGGTGTTGCGCACTCCCTCCGCGCTGGAACTTGAATTCTCTGACTTCGCTGATTTGTGGGAGAGCCTGGGGCGTGGAGAGAGTTTCTTCACGCGCGAGGTGACTGCCCAGGGTCAGGAGTATTTTGTTTCGACGTATGGGGTGGTCTGGGAAAATGGCGAGGATCAGTACAATTTCTCCGTACTGGAATCCACCGGCACTTATCTCGCCGAGGTCAACAAATTCCGCACCAGCCTGTGGTCCTGGTTGGGTGGCGTGGCAATTCTTTTGTTGATTCTGCAACTGCTCCTGCTGCGCTGGGGGTTGTCACCGTTGCGGCGCCTGGCCATCGACCTGAAGAGCATTGAGAGCGGCGCGAGTGAGGAGTTGAAGGAGCGTTATCCCCGTGAATTGCGAGCAGTCACCGCGAATCTGAACCTTCTGATCAAGAGCGAGCGCAAGCAACAGCAGCGCTACCGTGAGACTCTCGGCGATCTGGCGCACAGTCTCAAGACGCCGCTGGCAGTCATCGCGGGCGTCATGCAGGCGTTGCGCGACGCGCGCGCTGATGATTCCTTGCACACCGTTGAGGACCCGGTGCGGGATCAGCTTCGCACTGTCGATGAACAGTTGGAGCGGATGAATCAGATCGTGGGCTATCAGCTGCAACGTGCAGTCAAATCAAATGGCACGACCGCACTCGCGCGACGAGTTGCAGTCGCCGAGGCGGCAGGCAAGGTGTTGCGTGCTCTCGACAAAGTTTATGCCGACAAGGGCATGTGCACCGAATGCCGAATCGATGCGGGCATTGTCTTTCTGGGTGATGAACGGGATCTGATGGAGGTGCTTGGCAACCTGCTCGATAATGCCTACAAGTATGGTGGCACCTGGCTCTCTATAACCGCGACCGCAGCACTCGTACCGGCGCGTCAGCTCAGCATCGTGGTAGAGGATGACGGCCCCGGCATTTCTGCGGAACACCAGGATTGGGTGCTGCAGCGCGGTGCCAGGCTGGACACACTCGCCCGTGGGCAAGGCATCGGACTGGCCGTCGTCACGGATATAGTCACCAGCTACGGCGGGCAGATCGAGGTCGGTAGCAGCGCGGCCGGTGGTGCCCGCATCCAATTGGTCTTCAGCAATTTTCAGCTGGCCGGAGAGGAGCGGACGGGGCAATAAGTTGCTGAGGCCTGTAGGGAGGGGAGTGTCGTCTCTATGGTTCTAAAAGATCAGTGCGGCAACGCACGAGCAGAGCGTCATCCCGAACAGGAACCACTTGATCGTACTTTGTTTCGCCCGCACGGCGAACTTGACGCTTAACCACGCACCGACCATCGTTCCAGCCGCCAGGATCAAGCCTGGCATCCAGCGCACCTGATCGAAGTAGATAAACACCACCAGTGCAATCAATGTAAAACCGAGTGAGCACACCATTTTCAGTGCATTGGCGCGCACCAGGTCGTAACGCAACCCGCCTGCCAGTGCCGCCAGCAGAATGAATCCTACCCCCGCCTGTACAAAGCCACCGTAGACCCCTGCCAGCAGTAGTGTCCACCAGGCGCCGCGACTCTCGCTGACGGCGATGACGGGAGTGCCCTCCGGTGGCGCGATGAAATTGGGGCGCACCAGAATGATCACGGACATGAGGATGATGGTGCCCAGCAGCAAGGGTTTGAGCGCCGTTGGTGGAGTCACCGCAGCGGCCAGTGAGCCCAGTACTCCGCCGATCAGGTTGGGCACCAGAATCGGCATGATGGCGGGCACGTCGAGACGGTCATGCTGCTTGAAACCGCGAATGCCGACGACACACTGCAAGGCAACGGCCACGCGGTTGGTGCCATTGGCGACATCAGCAGGTAACCCCAGCAGCATCAATACCGGCAATGTCAGGTTGGACCCCCCGCCGGCAATGGTATTGATGCCGCCGGCAAGAAAGCCCATCGCGGCGAGTACGAAGAGTAAGGGGACGCTGTATTCCATAGGAGCAGTGTAGCAAACCGATTCGCAATCATCTGCTATAAATAATAGTAGAGACATCACAGCAGCCCGGGAGGGGCGACAGCAAATGCCAGGGACACGGCAGCACTACACTTCACTGATGACCTGTTTGCCGACTGCGGCTGCGGGGGCAACTCTGATTGAAATCCTCGTTGCACTTCTCGTCGTAGCGATCGGCCTGCTTGGCGTGGCAGGGCTGCAGACAGTGGGATTGCGCCAATTGCAGAGTGCCTCTCTGCGTACTCAAGCCGGCATTCTTGGCGGTGACATGTTGGAGCGAGTACTGGCGAATCGGCAGGGCGCCGTACTGGGTGCCTATGACGGCAGGGTCGCTGATCTCAATCCCGGCTGTGAATCGCTGGCGGGTTGCGATGCGTCGGAACTGGCCGGCCACGACACCGCCGAATGGCAGGCTGCCCTGCAGAGATTTCTGCCCGCTGGCTCAGGCATCGTCTGCATCGATTCCACTCCACACGATGGTACTCCCGAGGCCACTGGATGTGATGGTGCCGCGCTGGGCTCTGCCACGTTCCATGCCGTCAAGATCTGGTGGGACGAGGACCGGGACGGCGTGGCCGAGAAACGCATCACGTTGAGTCTACGGCTCTGATGGGAGGAGATACGGATGTCGGTTGCAACAATCAGGCATGAAGCAGGTCGACGTGGTCATCCTGGCGTCATCGCGTTGGGTGGCTTCTCGTTGATCGAGTTGCTGGTTTCGATGGCGATGGCACTGACGTTGGCCAATGGCGTTCTGCAGATATATCTGGGTAGCACTATCCTGGACCGGAATCAGGTGGCGCGGGCCAGGATGCTGGAGAACGGGCGTTTGGCCATCCATCTGCTGGCTCAGGATATGCGCCTCGCTGGCGCTCTGGGATGTCTGCCTGAACTGTACGTGGGTGACGTCACCAGCACACTGCAGCGCGAGCCGGATACGCTGCAGCCAGCGCGGGGCATTGAGGGCTGGGAAGCGGCGACATCCAACGCCAGTTTGAATCAGAGTGGACTGGTGGATGTCCCGGTTGTCAGCACGTCTACAGGACATTGGACTGGTTCGGCTGGCAGCGCACTGGAAGAAACTTTCGCTATACCTAACTCTGACATTGTGCGGGTGTGGCAAGCGGCTAGTACGGGGGCGACTCTGGCATCCAGCTCTGGCGCGCAGGTATTGACCTTGCAGGGCTCAGGATCTCCGGAGGTGGCTGGCGGGGAAATTCTCCTGCTCAGCGACTGCATGCATGCCGATTGGGTGCAGGCCTGTGATGTGCAGAGCCGTGCACAGGTGGCTGTCGTCAACACGACGCAAACGTCGGCATGTTCGCCTGGCAATGATCCAGCCAAGGACGTGCAGAGTCGGGTCGGCAGCGAGGTATTGCGCCTGCAGAGTAGTGTCTTCTATGTCGGCAAACGCGGTGATCTTGCGACCAACCCCCCGGCCTTGTTCCGCCGCCCGCTCAATCGCACGGCGATAGCGGGGGCGGCTGAAGAACTCGTCGAGGGCATCGCCCGCATGCAACTGCAGTTTGGTGTCGATCTGGACGTCGACAGCCTGCACAGCGTTGATGCCTACGTCACAGCCGATCTGGTGCCCGACTGGCAGCGAGTCATCAGTATCCGCATCAGCCTTTTGGTGCAGTCCGTGGAAGATAATCTGCTGCCCGCGCCGCAGGCCTACCAGTTCGATGGTATTACCTACGACGGGATGCCAGGCAACGGCAGTCTGCCTCCTGACACCCGGTTACGGCAGGAGTTCACGACCACGGTGGCGCTGCGGGCACGATTGGCGGGAGTGTCCCTCCCATGAGCCACTCAGGCCCACCATTGCAACAGCGGGGTGCCATTCTCATCTTCTGTCTGATATTTCTGCTGGTGCTGACCCTGATGGGTACGGCGGGCATGCAGTCGGCGGTGCTGCAGGAGCGCATGGCGGGCAACATGTTGAGTCACGACAGCGCCCGCCATGCGGCCGAGGCGACGTTGCAGGAGGCGCAACAATGGCTTGCTGCACAACTCACCCGACCGCTGGCCGATAGCGTCGGCAGCGCGGGAGTCTGGTCGCGCGACAGCGTGGACCCGGATAGCAGCAATACCGTGCCATGGTGGGACGAGCCGGATTGTCTCACCTCAGAATGGTGGCAGAGGCATGCGAGAGAGGCCCGCGAAGTTCAACCACCGGCGCAGTCGTACTTCCTCATCGAGGAGTTTGCGAACGTGGTCGACTCTCAGATCTACAGTTACAGGATCACAGTGCGCGGCACGGGTCTTTCAGAACCGGTCTCCCTGTTGCTGCGGTCAGTCGTGGTCAGGAGCTACCCGAATGAGTGACCCGCATCAGGGTTGGCAGGCGAGTGGTTTGCCGCTGCTGTCCTCGCGAACGCCATCGCCGTTGCTGTCCACTGCATAACGTGCACGGCCGGTGCTGTTGACAATCAGCTGTAGAGCATTTCGGGGATCGCCGTCGTGTGGGCAGTAGAGGAAGTTGCCACTCTGATAGCGCATGAAGCCGGTTGCCTCGATCTGCAGATACTGCCTGTTCTGAAAGGCTCGCCATTCGATGCTTCCCTGCAGTTGGGTGTTGACCTGACTGCGCAGCAACAGGTCGTCCTGATTGATCAGCCGGTCGGCATTCCTGTCGGTAAAGACGATGCTACCGTCACTCCAGTTCCCTGAACAGGTGAGTCCGTCGGCGGAGCGACAGAAGGTCACCGTCCGGCCATAATTGGCCGCGCTCGCACGGGCCAGAGCCAGATGCTCAGCCAGTGTTCGCAGTGTCGTCTCCCCTTGCTTCTGCTCCGTCAGTGCCTGCAGGCCGGGAGCGGCGAGGCCGGAGAGGATGCCGACAATGGCAAGTGTGGTGATGATTTCAGGGAGCGTGAATCCCTGTTGCTGAACGGAAAAACCCGAGCGTGATCCACTGCTGTAGCGAGCATGGCGAGACATGACTGACACCTCCTTGTGATACAGTTGTCCATCGCAAGTCTAGACCACGCGCCGCGATTGCGCCTGTGTCGAGGAGTTGTGGAGTCAGGGCCGCCGGAGTGGTCCTGAAGGAATATGGCTGTAAAAAGCCGTAGAGAGCAGCAGGCACATGAGTGAATTTCTGATCATAGGGGGCGGCGTCATCGGGCTGCTGGTGGCTCGCGAACTCGCGGCCGCCGGTGCAAAGGTCACCGTGGTGGAGCAGGGAGGATGCTGCCAGGAGTCTTCCTGGGCGGGCGGTGGAATTGTCTCGCCTCTCTATCCCTGGCGCTATTCGCCAGCCGTCACGGCGCTGGCATCTCAGGCGCAGCTGGCGTATCCGCGACTCGCGGCGCAGTTGTTGGACGAGACTGGCATCGATCCAGAGCTGGAGCGTACCGGCCTGCTGATGCTGGATGCGAAGGACGAGGACGAGGCATTGCAATGGGCGGCGACCAACGGCAAGGCCCTGCACCCGGTTGACCCCGCGTTCATCTATGAGCGGGAGGCGGGGCTGGCGCGGGGATTTCGCAAAGGGCTATGGATGCCGGATATCGCCAATATCCGCAATCCGCGCCTGGGACAGGCACTGCAGAGCAGCCTGCAGAGTAATCCACTTGTGCAGATATGTGAGCAGACCCGGGTTTTATCATTGCATACCGGCACCGGTTTCGGGCACGGCGCGCGCAGTGTTTCTCACGTCGAGGTCTTGTGTGAAGGAGTGGTGGAACAGCTCTGCGCGGAGCACGTCATCATAACGGCGGGTGCATGGACGGGCGGGCTTCTGGAGGCGCTGGATGTGACTCTGCCCGTCGTGCCAGTCAAGGGGCAGATGCTACTGTTCCGGCCACCGCAACGATTGATCAATACGATGGTACTGACCGATGGCCGTTATCTGATTCCTCGCCGGGACAATAATTTGCTGATGGGCAGCACGCTCGAACACACCGCCTTCGACAAGTCCACCACGGAAGAGGCGCTGCACAGTCTGAGACGCAGTGCCGAGGCCTTGCTGCCAGCACTGGCGGAGTGTCGTGTGGAACGGCAGTGGGCGGGTCTGCGGCCGGGGGCTCCGGATGGTGTGCCATTCATTGGCAGAGTGCCGGGATTTGAAAATGTCTACGTCAATGCAGGGCAATATCGCAATGGTTTGGTGCTTGCCCCGGCGTCGGCGCAGTTGCTGGTCGATATCGTCCTGAGTCGACGGCCGTCCGTTGACCCGAGTCCTTATGACCCGGCCTCGCGGAAGGTCATAGTGCGGGATTTTTCGAGGAGCTGAGCATGCGGTCGACGTGCGCTTGCGTTACTCCATGTTGAGTTTTTTCATCCGGTAACGCAGTGATCGAAAGCTCATTCCAAGCCTCTGCGCGGCCGCCGTCTTGTTCCAGCGCGACTCTTCCAGAGCCTGTTCGATGGCTTTGCGTTCGATGGCTTCAAGATGATTCTCAAGGGAGAATCCCTCGCCCCGAGGCAGGCTGAAAGTCGTCTCCGTATTGCCCGTCTGTGCCTCTGCGAACCGAGGGTCGGCTGTGATCGCCGACACCGCGCTACCGTACTGCAGATCAAGATTTTGGACTGATACGACGCTGTTCTCACATAACGTCACGGCGCGCTGCAGGATATTTTCCAGCTCGCGGATGTTGCCCGGAAAGGGATATTCGCACAGCGCCTGCAGAGCCTCGGGGCTCAACGTCGGCACGGGACTGATGTGATTGTCGTCGGCGATGCGCATCAGTATCTCTGCCCCCAGTTCGGCGATATCGTCCTGCCGCTGTCGCAGGCTGGGAACATCCAGCTCGATGACATTGATCCGGTAGTAGAGATCCTGGCGGAAATTGCGTCGGCTGACTTCTTCCGCGAGACTCTTGTGGCTGGCGCTCAGAATGCGCACATCAGTCGGAATTTCCGTTTGCGAACCCACAGGGCGTACCGACTTTTCCTGAATGACACGCAACAGTTTCACCTGCATGTGCAGTGGCAGATCTGCCACCTCATCCAGAAACAGCGAGCCACCTCTGGCCGCCTGAAATAATCCAGTCTTGTCCTTGTCGGCGCCCGTGAAGCTGCCTTTGACATGTCCGAACAATTCGCTCTCCATCAGCCCTGCAGGTATCGCTCCGCAGTTCACCGCAACAAAGGGGCCGTCCGCGCGCGCACTCTGATTGTGGATAGAGCGCGCCGCCAATTCTTTGCCACTGCCAGACTCTCCGTAGATGAACACAGGTGCCTGACTGCGTGCGAGCCGTGCAATCTGCTGGCGCAAATTGCGAATGGTTGTTGAATTGCCGGTTATATTAACTTCTCTTGAGGCTTTCGTTGCTACGGCCAGCGGAGCCGGTGAGTGTAATGAAAGCTTCAATGCCGAATTGACCAGATCCCGCAGTTTCTGCAGGTCAACGGGCTTGGAGACGAAATCGAATGCCCCGGCCTTCAGCGCGCGAATGGCCGTCTCGGTATTTCCGTGAGCCGTAATGACGGCGACGGGCATGTGGCTGTAGTAATGCTGAATATGCTCGACAAGATCCAGTCCGTTGCCGTCAGGAAGTTTCATGTCGGTGAGGCAAAGGCTGAATTTTTTTCTCTGCAGAAGCTCGTTGGCACTGCTCAGGTTGCTCGCACTTTCGGTAATGAGAGACATCCGCCCCAAAGTAATTTCGAGCAACTCGCGAATGTCGGGCTCATCATCAACAATCAGCACACTGCCAGTCATAAGGATTCCAGTAGCGGGAAATTACTCGGGATTTTTTCAATCCATATTTCTATCGGCGTGCGAGAAATGGATGGTGAAGCAGCTCTTGCCTTTGCTGGTTTTGTGGTAGGAAAGCTGTGCCTGATTAGCTTCGCACAGTTCCTTGGAGATATAAAGTCCCAGCCCGGTGCCGTTGGGGTTGGTGGTGTAGAACGGTTCGAAGAGATGTTCCTCTGCCTCTGCCGATACTCCGGGGCCCTCATCGATCACATGCAGTACCGGCGTCGACAGCTCGGCATTGCGACCGAGTCCGCCTTTGAGTTGCAGAGTGGCCTTGCCAGTGGTCTGTTCGCTGTAACGCAGGCCGTTTTCCATGAGGTTGGTGAGAATCTGTTCGAGCTGACTCACGATCACCCGGATCTCGGTCGTGGGAGGGAAGATGTCGATAGAAATTTGGCCATTCAACTGATGAGACTCGCAGTAATTGTCCACGAACCGGGTCAGCCAGTCGAGCAGGTTGATCCTTTCACTACCATCCTGCTTGTGTCGCGACATATGCAGGACATCTTCGATAATCAGATTGACCCTGCCGCAGTGGTTGAGAATGATCTCCAGCAGACGCCGGTCAGCCTGCTGCAGTCCCTCCGCTTCCTGAAGCAGTTGACTGGCATGGCTGATGGCGCCAAGAGGATTGCGGATCTCGTGGGCAATACTGGCCGTCAGGCGTCCCAGCGACGCCAGCTTCATCTGCCTCACGCGCTGGATGATCTGCGTGCTGTCCTCCAGGAAAATGACAATATTGGATTCGGAAGCGGGGTTCAGATAGGCAAAGTTTGCCTGCAGTTGCGGGGCGGCGCTATTGGTGGCAAACGTGGGCACGCGTCGGCCCGGTCTGCTCCGCCAGGACAGCAGATGCTGCTGAAGAACGGGTGGTAGCGTCTGGCGCGTTGCCGAACTGCCGTTGCTGAGTCGGCCGCCCTCGGTATCTATTAGCCCCAGCATCTGTATCGCCGCATCATTGGCGGTCAGCACTCTGGCATTGACGTCCACAACGACGATACCCGTGCGCATACGCTGAATCACCAGTTGGTTCAGTTGCTCCAGATTGACGATGCTCGTGGCCTGCTCGGCTGCCAGCAGGGCGCTGCGTCGCATGCGTTCGCTCAACGACTGTAGATACAAGGATGTGGCGAATAACAGTATTCCCAACAGACCCGCTTGCATGTACTGGTTGGCGACCACGTCCGTGCTGAAGCTGAGATAGACCTCTGCATAGATGGTGGCGATGCTGGCGATGGCGGCCAGGAAAGTACTCATTCTGCCGATGATCAGAATGCTGCCTGCGGCGATGGTCACCAGATGCAGCAGTCCAAGGCCGCTGACCATTCCCCCGCAGCTGTAGGCAATCAGGGCAATGGCCAGGATGTCAGCAATGAAAACGGAGCTGAGAAGGCTCTGTCTGGCCCTGATATCCTGGCCCGGCCTTATCAGGGCGATCACCAGCACACTGAAGATTCCGTAGGCGATCAGGATGTCATGGAACAGGTCGGGATCATGGCTGCCCAGCTGGGTCGTAGTGGGGCTGGTCAGGAAGGTGGCCATCAATACGAGGGCGAGAATGACTCGATAGATATTGTAGATCTGCAGAATTCGATGGTTCTGGTCTGGCTGAGTGCTCACGTCCATGGCGATCGGGGTTTTCCGGCCCGGAGAGTTCTTGTTGGGAAGTTACTGGCGAGGTTATTTGCGTTTTGCTTAAGCGGTTTGTTTGTCGGACAATATCGCACTTGTTTGACAATAGCCATAAGTGCCTTTCGGGCAATTGGGGAGTGTATGCCAGGGCGTTTAACCGTTGTTATGGCCCAGCTGAATCTGCTGGTAGGGGACATCAAGGGCAACACAGAACGGGTGATTGCTGCGGCGCAGCAGGCCATCGTCGAGCACGCCGCCGACATCATCGCGTTTCCGGAACTGACACTGACCAGCTATTCCCCCGAGGATCTGCTGTTGCGGCCAAGCCTGCAGACTCGTATCGACAAGGCGTTGCAGCACCTGCTCTCTGCCAACCTGCCTGTGCATATGCTGATCGGTTATCCGTTACGCGAGAATGGGCGCCTCTACAACGCCGTCTCTCTCATCAAGGGATCGACAATTCTCGCCACTTACCGCAAGCAGTGCCTGCCCAACTATCAGGTGTTTGATGAGCGCCGCTATTTCTCTCCGGGGCATGAACCGTGCGTGGTGAACATCAAGGGTATCGCGGTGGCGATGACAATCTGTGAAGACATGTGGGAGGAGGAGCCGACCCGACAGGCCGCCGAGGCCGGTGCGAGTCTGCTCATCAATATCAATGCATCACCTTTCCACCGCAATAAGGGCGCGGAGCGCGCGGCATTGCTGCGCACGCGGGCACAACAGGCCGGGATCCCCATCGTTTATGTCAATCTCGTGGGAGGGCAGGATGAGCTGGTGTTTGACGGCTCCTCCATGGCGGTCAATGCCACGGGAGAATGTCTCGTGCAGGCGCCTTCATTCCAGGAGGGCCTGTTTCCTGTACATCTTGAGGTGCTTCCCGGTGATGCGAAGCGCGCACGTCTGAGTGTGAGTGCAGGAGAATCGACAGCAGCGGACAGCATAGATGCCGGTTTGTACAAAGCGCTGGTGCTGGGTGTTCGCGACTACGTTCGCAAGAATGGTTTCAAAGGGGTCGTGCTCGGACTTTCCGGAGGCATAGACTCGGCTCTGACGCTGGTGATTGCGGCGGATGCACTGGGGGCTGATCGCGTCCAGGCGGTGATGATGCCGTTTACTTACACCTCGCAGCTGAGCCTCGATCAGGCGCGCGCTCAAGCTGAGCGGCTGGGCATCCACTACAGTGTGATTCCGATCAACAATGCCTATCGGAGCTTCACGACAGCTCTTGAAAATGAGTTCGCGGGACTGTCTGTGGATGTCGCCGAGCAGAATATCCAGGCGCGCTGCCGGGGTGTGCTGCTGATGGCGATATCCAACAAGAAGGGTGTGCTGGTATTGACCACCGGCAACAAGAGCGAAATTGCGGTGGGTTACTGTACGCTGTATGGCGACATGGCTGGCGGTTTCGATGTGCTGAAGGACGTCCCCAAAACGGTGGTCTATCGACTCTGTGAGTACCGTAATGCCCAGGCTGACGCGCTGTCGGCGCCCGTTATCCCTCGGGCTGTCATCGACCGTCCGCCTTCCGCAGAATTGGCGCCGGGGCAGGTGGATCAGGATAACCTGCCACCGTATGACGAACTCGACGCCATCCTGGAGCTGTATGTGGAGCAGGATTGCAGCGCCACCGACATCATTGCCAAAGGTTATGCCGAGGCCACGGTTCGGCGCGTGTTGCGACTTGTTGACCTTAATGAATACAAGCGCCGCCAGGGGCCCATCGGAGTTCGACTCACACAACGCGGATTCGGCAGAGATCGCCGTTACCCGATTACCTCCGGCTGGGAGCTGGGGGATTGAACGGATTGCTCTGATTGCCCCGATTTCACGACAGACAGACAAACAAACAGGTGAACCATTGAAACAGTACATCATCGCGACACTGAACGATTCCCATGACTACCTGCAGCGCTTCATGGCTGCGGAGTCCAACATTGCGAGTATCGAGGCGGCCGCCGGCGTTCTGATCGAAGCGCTGCGAGCAGGCAATGCCATCTATAGCTGCGGCAACGGTGGCTCCATGAGCGACGCGATGCATTTTGCCGAGGAATTGACTGGGCGCTATCGTCAGAATCGGCGCGGGTTAGCAGCGACGGCCATCAGCGACGCGGGACACATCAGTTGTGTGGCAAATGATTTCGGCTACGAGTACATCTTCTCCCGTTATCTGGAGGCTCGTGGTCGCACGGGGGATTGCCTGTTGGCCATCAGTACCAGTGGCAGTAGCCGCAATGTGATCAAGGCGGCGGAGTTTGCGCGGGCCAATGGCATGCCTGTCATCAGCCTGACAGGTGCGGCAGGCTCAGCGCTAGGTGCGCTGGCCACCGTGGATATCAGTGCAGGGAAGAGTGCGTTTGCGGATCGCGTGCAGGAAGTCCACATCAAGATCATTCATATCCTGATCGAACTGATCGAGCGCGAGTTCTGTCCGGAAAACTATTAACCGAAAATCCCGAACGTCAGAATACTGAGTAGTGAACGCTTGGCGGGAGGTGGCTCGTCCATGACGGGATTCTCTGGTCGGAACGGCCTTGTGGTCGGGGCCAGCGGGGTGTTGTCGACGTTATCTCCCAAAAGGCCGAACGAGACTGTATAGAGTATCGACGGATTGGTGACATCGCTGCGCACAATGAAGTTGCCGTTGCCGTCCAATGAAGGATGGTCCGGGAAATTCTGTTTGAGTAGCGCGAGTGAGGTGCCGGCCAGGTCGTCTAGGCCCATGCGCAGATAGGCTTCGACCATGATAGCCATGCCATCGGACACCAGCGGGCTGCCCTGGAAATTTTCCACCACATAGCGGCCGCGATTAAGTGCGGCGACGTAGGCGCGGCGCTCCAGATAATACGTTCCTACGTGGATTTCATAGGTGGCAAGCAGATTGCGCAGATAGATCATGCGGGCACGGGCATCGGCCGCGTAGTCGCTGTCCGGGTATAAGGCCAGCAGCATGGAGAATTCGGCGAAGGCATCACGAGCGCGGCCCGGATCACGCTTGGCTGGATCAGTCGGCAGGAAGCGGCTCATGAAGCCGGCGTCTTCTGCGAATGATGCCATGCCCTTCATGTAGTAAGCGTAATCGACACTGGGGTTGTCGGGGTTCAGGCGGATAAAGCGGTCGGCCGCTGTGCGGGCAGCCTCCAGATCCAGGTTGTTGAAATAGGCATAGATCAGCTCAATCTGACCTTGCGCCGCATAGCGTCCAAAGGGGAAACGGGACTCCAGCGCCTGATAAGTGCTGATCGCTGCGCGGTAGTTGCGGGCGTTCAGTTGTCGTTGCGCTGTGACATAAAACTGTTCTTCGGTCGTCAGCCCCTCGAACTCGTCGCGCTCTTCGCTATCGAATATCGAGCAGGACACACAGGCCAGGCAAAGCGTCATCAGGATCAGAATTCTCACGCGACCACAACCTCTTCGATACCTGTCCGTCAGCTTGGGAAAACAGGAAAATAGTAAATTCAACTGGAAATTAGCGGTTATAATGCGCCCGCTTTGTCAGCCGCCACGGAGGCTGCGCAGTGTCAGGAGCGGCTCCTTGTGAGCCTGCCTGAGCGACGGCGTATTTAACCACAGCATTCCCGGTAAACCCAAGTTATGCTGTATTTTTCTATTTGAGTACAAAAATTAGAGTACATGAATTTGAGTACGAAGATTTCACTGCAGGTACAAGTTCCCGACCCTCTCTCCGGACAACGGCTGGATCAAGTCGCCGCCAGTTTGTTTCCGGAATATTCACGCGGACGACTGCAAAACTGGATCAAGGAGGGCAACCTGCTGGTCAATGGCAAGGTCTTGCGCTCCAAGGACAAGATTTATGCGGGGGACCGACTGTCACTCGAGACCGTGCTGGTCGCCGATGAGACCTGGGTGGCGGAGCCGAAGGAACTGAACATCGTCTACGAAGACGATGATGTGCTGGTGCTCGACAAACCAGTCAACACCGTCGTGCATCCTGCTGCGGGGAACCGCTCAGGCACACTTCTGAATGGTCTCCTGCATTATTGTCCGCAGCTGAGCGAGATCCCGCGCGCAGGTATTGTGCATCGACTGGACAAGGACACCTCCGGACTGATGGTGGTGGCCAAGAATCTGCAGGCGCATCGCATCCTGGTCAAACAGCTGCAGCGTCGTGAAGTCGAACGCGAATACGAGGCGGTGGTGATTGGTGTGATGACAGCGGGCGGCACTGTCGATCTGCCGCTCGGCAGGCATCCCGTGCATCGTCAGAAACGTGCCGTGATCGAAAATGGCAAGGAGGCGGTGACGCATTACCGTGTGCTGAGCCGGTATCGTTCGCACACCCACATTCGCGTGAAACTGGAGACGGGGCGTACCCATCAGATCCGAGTGCATATGAGCCATATCCGTTATCCTCTGGTAGGTGATCCTCTGTACGGCGGTCGTCTGCAAATCCCCAAGGGCTGCAGTGGCACACTGGCGAAAGTGCTGAAAGGCTTTGACCGGCAGGCTCTGCACGCTCGCCGACTCGGCTTCATTCATCCACATACAGGCGAGATGGTCAGCTGGGAATCCGAACTGCCAGCGGACATGCAGGAACTGCTGGCGGCCCTGCAGGCCGATATGTAATTCTTCGGTCGGAATTCACCTGAAAACTGTGGGGCAGGCCATGACCCTAACGACCACGATGAACGCTGCACTGGCGCCGATACAGCCGACGTGGGCTGCACCGGCGACTGTTATGGCCTTGGTCACCACTCGTAGAGGAGGCGTCAGCAAGCCTCCTTTTGATTCCTTCAATCTCGCCCTGCACGTCAAGGACAATTGCGCTGATGTTGACTCGAACAGGGCTCTATTGCAGAGGTTGCTGGGTGACAACATCCATCTGCAATGGCTTGAGCAGGTGCATGGCACACAGATTGTGCATGCCGAACGTGGCGCCGGTGAGTGTCGTGGTGATGCCGTCTTTATTGATACTCCGGGTGTGGCGGGAGTGGTCCTGACAGCAGACTGCCTGCCGGTGTTCTTCGCGGCTCGCGATGGCCGCAGCGTGGCTGTCGCACACGCCGGCTGGCGCGGGCTCGCAGATGGCATTCTCGAACGCACCCTAGCTTGTTTTTCAGTACCAGCCAGCGAAGTCATCGCCTGGATGGGTCCTGCCATTGGCCCTTGCCATTTTGAGGTGGGAGCGGAGGTGCGGGAAATCTTCCTCAGCTCTACCGAAGACGAACAATTGCGTGTTCGTATTGACGCTGAAGGTTTTCGACCGGCAACGGATGCAGGCAAATATCTGGCTGATCTGTATGCTCTCGCCAGGCTCAAATTGCTGGCCGCCGGAGTTTCCTCTGTCAGTGGCGGCGAATGGTGTACTTACTGTGATGTTTCACGTTTCTATTCTTATCGCCGGGACGGTGTTACAGGGCGTATGGCCAGCGTGATCGGCCTGCGTCCATAAGTCCCTATGCATTGCAGGTTCCACTGCCATACTTGAATTTGCCGGGTCTGGCCGCATTTAAAGTGTCAATCCTAGCAAGAGGGTTCTCATCTCAACCTGATCTTTATTAAGATCTTTCCAGATGAGCCCCTTTGCGCTACTGCTCCAGACTAGAAACCAATTCACACGCCCTATATTTCTCGAGGTGAAGACATGCGCATGGATCAATTGACCAGCAAGCTGCAGGCGGCTCTCTCTGACGCCCAATCATTGGCGGTAGGCCACGACAACAATTTTATCGAACCCGCTCACCTGATCGCGGCGCTACTGGATCAGAAGGGTGGTTCTGTGCGTCCTTTGTTGTCGCAGACAGGATTCAACATTGCCGATCTGCGTACCCGCCTGCAGCAGCTGATTGATCGCCTGCCCAAGGTGCAGGGCAATGCTGGCGATGTCAGCCTCTCCAATGAGCTTGGTCGACTGATGAATCAGGCCGACAAGCTGGCGCAGAAAAGTGGTGACAAGTTCATTTCCAGCGAGTCCATCGTGCTGGTGGCCATGGGTGACAAGGGCGAGCTGGGAAAACTGCTCAATTCCTTTGGTGTGAGCGAGAAGGCTTTGGAGAATGCCATTGCCAATCTGCGTGGTGGCGACAAGGTCACCGACGCGGGAGCTGAGGATTCCTGGCAGGCACTCTCGCGCTTCTGTGTGGATCTCACCGAGCGTGCTGCCAATGGCGAACTCGATCCGGTGATTGGTCGCGATAGCGAAATTCGCCGCACCATCCAAGTTCTGCAACGCCGCACCAAGAACAACCCGGTGTTGATCGGCGAGCCTGGCGTCGGCAAGACCGCCAT
Source organism: Gammaproteobacteria bacterium (assembly GCA_030654835.1). Lineage (GTDB taxonomy): Bacteria > Pseudomonadota > Gammaproteobacteria > Pseudomonadales > Pseudohongiellaceae > UBA5078. The sequence continues at coordinate 85,689 of JAURWS010000013.1, forward strand.
TCTGGAGGGGCTGGCGCAGCGCATCGTCAACGGCGAGGTGCCGGAGGGATTGAAGAACAAGAAAATTCTCGCACTTGATATGGGTTCGCTGATCGCCGGTGCCAAGTATCGAGGCGAATTCGAGGAGCGCCTGAAAAGCGTGCTGAATGAGCTTTCCAAGCAGGAAGGGTCGGTCATCCTCTTTATTGACGAGTTGCACACCATGGTTGGTGCGGGCAAGGCCGAGGGTGCGATGGATGCTGGCAACATGCTGAAACCTGCGCTGGCTCGTGGTGAGCTGCACTGCGTGGGCGCCACGACGCTCGACGAATACCGCAAGTACATCGAAAAGGATGCCGCGCTGGAGCGTCGCTTCCAAAAAGTGCTGGTTGATGAGCCGAATGAGGAAGATACGATCGCTATTCTCCGTGGTCTCAAGGAGCGCTATGAGGTACACCACGGAGTGCAGATTTCTGATGCGGCCATCATTGCCGCTGCGCGCTTGTCTATGCGCTACATTCCCGATCGCCAGCTCCCTGACAAGGCGATTGACCTGATTGACGAGGCAGGGAGTCTGATTCGCATGGAAATCGACTCCAAGCCTGAGGAAATGGATCGTCTGGAGCGCCGCCTGATTCAACTGAAGATCGAGCGCGAAGCTCTCAAGAAAGAGGAAGATGAAGCCTCTCGCAAGCGTAAGGAGAAGCTGGCAGATGAGATCAAGAAACTTGAGAAAGAGTTTTCAGATCTTGAGGAAATCTGGAAGGCTGAGAAGGCCTCGGTGCAAGGGGCGCAGTCCATCAAGAGCAATCTGGAGCGTGCGCGCAATGAGCTTGAGCTGGCGAGACGTGCGGGAGACCTGGCGCGCATGTCAGAACTGCAGTACGGCATTATTCCCAATCTGGAGAAGACGTTGGACATGTCGGCCCAGGCCGAGATGATGGACATGCGCCTGCTCCGTAACCGGGTGACCGAGGAAGAGATCGCCGAAGTGGTCTCACGTTGGACCGGCATCCCCGTCTCCAAGATGCTGCAGGGCGACAAGCAGAAGCTGCTAGCAATGGAGGACTCGCTGCACAAACGCGTCATCGGTCAGCACGAAGCCGTGTCGGCGGTGGCCAATGCGGTGCGCCGCTCGCGGTCGGGTTTGTCCGACCCGAATCGCCCCAATGGTTCCTTCCTGTTCCTTGGCCCGACAGGCGTGGGCAAGACGGAATTGTGCAAGGCGTTGGCGGAGTTCCTCTTTGACACGGAAGAGGCGATGGTGCGTATCGACATGTCCGAGTTCATGGAGCAGCACTCTGTGGCTCGCCTGATAGGTGCGCCACCCGGTTATGTGGGGTATGAAGAAGGTGGATATCTCACCGAGGCCGTGCGTCGTCGTCCTTATTCCGTGCTGCTGCTGGATGAAGTGGAGAAAGCCCATCCTGATGTCTTCAACATTTTGTTGCAGGTGATGGATGACGGGCGTCTGACGGATGGTCATGGCCGCACGGTGGATTTTCGCAACACGGTCATCGTGATGACGTCGAACCTCGGATCTGATCGTATTCAGGAGATGATGAGTGAAGGCGTGCCAGACGAGAGAACCTACGAGCGCGTGAAAACCGAGGTGCTCTCGGTGGTGGTTCGACACTTCTCGCCAGAATTTGTGAACAGGATCGATGAGACAGTGGTGTTCCACCCGCTGCTGAAATCACAGATTCGTGGTATCGCCGATATTCAGATCGAGTTGCTCAACAAGCGCTTGCAGGACAACGATCTGAGTCTGGAAGTCAGTGAAGCAGTGCTGGAGAAAATTGCCGATCTGGGCTATGACCCAGTATACGGTGCCCGCCCGTTGAAGCGGGTCATTCAGAACCGTATCGAAAATTCACTGGCGCAACAAGTGATCAAGGGTGACTACGAGCCCGGTGATTGTATCTACATAGATGTCGAGGATGAGCAATTCAGCTTCAGAAAAAAGTAAGAGACACGGACCCTGCGGTCAGTCTGCAGATTATTTAAACGCTTGACATTGCCACAATTGGTGGGAAAATTGGCAGCGTTTTTGGTTTGCAGACTGATCAGATCAATCCCCCACCCGATCTGCTTCAGTGGTTGTCCGGCAAAAAAATACCGGACACCATGACTACCCTAGGTGTCAAACAACGTCCACCTTAGGCTCCGCACGTTACCGCGTAGAGAGCCGCCCGGAGTCAACCAGGATTCAGTCGAGTCATGCTTTTGCTCGGCTACTGGTTGGTGTCTCCCAGAATCTATTATCAGTCAGTATGGTCATCGTCGCTTCTCGCAGGCGACTTCGTTGCTATTGCAGCGTGCGATGGTGGCTCAATAATCGACATGACAGCACAGAGGTCTATGAAAGTGGAATTATTATCCGGCGGTGAAATGCTCATGCGAGCGTTGCACGACGAAGGCGTTGACATGATTTACGGTTACCCTGGTGGTGCCGTGTTGCATATTTATGATGCCCTGTTCAAACAGGACAAGGTCGAACACATTCTCGTGCGTCATGAGCAGGCAGCGACTCACGCTGCCGACGGCTATGCACGAGCGACCGGCAAGCCCGGCGTGGTGCTGGTGACCTCGGGCCCCGGCGCTACCAATGCAATTACCGGAATCGCCACGGCCTTCATGGATTCAATCCCCATGGTCGTTATCTCCGGCCAGGTTCATAGCTCGCTCATCGGTTCCGATGGCTTTCAGGAAACTGACATGGTCGGTATCTCCCGTCCGATCGTGAAGCACAGCTTCATGGTGCAGAACCCGGAAGACATCCCCATGATCGTCAAGAAGGCCTTTTACATTGCCACGACTGGCAGGCCCGGGCCTGTTGTCATTGATATTCCGAAGGATGCGACTGATCCAGCCAAAAAGTACAAGTACCACTATCCGGAGTCGGTCAAGTTGCGCTCTTACTCGGTGCCCGGCAAGGGGCACACCGGGCAGATCAAGAAGGCAGTGGAGATACTTCTAGCCGCCAAACGTCCGATTATCTATACCGGTGGTGGCGTGGTGCAGGGTAATGGCAGCGACCTGTTGAGGGAGTTGGCGCGGCTGCTCAACTATCCTGTGACTAATACTTTGATGGGATTAGGGGCTTACCCGGCGACTGATCGTCAGTTCCTTGGCATGCTCGGCATGCATGGCACCTATGAGGCCAACATGGCGATGCATTTCAGCGATGTCGTGTTGGGTATTGGTGCCAGGTTCGATGACCGTGTCACCAACAATATTTCCAAGTTCTGTCCTGGAGCCAAGATTCTGCACGTGGACATTGACCCTGCTGCCATTTCGAAAACAGTGTCGGCCGATGTTCCTATCGTCGGTTCAGTGACCAGTGTGCTTGAGGAGATGCTGGAGCTGATCAAGCAATCGGACTCTCGTGTCGATACGCAATCACTGGACTTGTGGTGGCAGCAGATCGAAGGCTGGCGTGCGAAAGACTGCCTGAAGGTCACCCCTGCGGACAACGATGTCATCAAACCGCAGCAGGTTATTCAGTGTCTTTATGAGATCACCAACGGTGACGCCTATGTGTCTTCTGATGTCGGTCAGCATCAGATGTTTGCCGCACAGTATTACAAATTTGACGAGCCTCGCCGTTGGATCAACTCCGGGGGCCTGGGCACCATGGGGTTCGGATTCCCTGCCGCCATGGGCGTACAGTTGGCATTTCCGGATGCGGTTTCCGTCTGCGTGACTGGGGAAGGCAGCTTCCAGATGAATCTGCAGGAGTTGGCAACCTGCATGCAGTATCGACTGCCAGTGAAAATTGTCTGCCTGAACAATGAGGCTTTGGGCATGGTGAAGCAGTGGCAGGACATGCAGTACGGCGGTCGCTATTCGCACAGTACTTATTCCGAGTCGCTGCCCGATTTTGTCAAACTGGCAGAGGCCTATGGTCATGTCGGTATTCGAATCGAGAAATTATCGGACCTCAAAGAGAAGATGACCGAGGCGTTTGCACTGAAGGACAGACTGGTGTTCATCGATGTTCTGGTTGACCCGATGGAACACGTTTATCCGATGGCTATCGCTGGCGGTGCAATGAAAGATATGTATCTGAGCAAGACGGAGAGAACCTGAGATGAGGCACATTATTTCCATATTGCTGGAGAATCAGCCTGGCGCCTTGTCACGAGTGGTCGGCCTGTTTTCTCAACGCAATTACAACATCGAGTCACTGACGGTGGCTCCTACCGATGATCATACGTTGTCACGATTGACAATTACGACCATTGGCGACGACCGCAAGATTGAGCAGATTACCAAACATCTCAACAAGCTCATTGATGTGGTCAAACTTGTTGATCTTACTGAGGGGGCGCATATCGAGCGCGAGCTGATGCTGATCAAGGTGAAAGCAACAGGTGTTCAGCGTGATGAGATCAAGCGTACTGCGGATATTTTTCGTGGTCAGATCGTGGATGTGACCAACACGATCTATTGCATTCAGCTGGTAGGCACCTCTGAGAAACTGGATGGCTTTCTTGCGGCGATCAGTGGCACTACTGTCCTTGAGGTGGCGAGGACGGGAGTGTCTGGAATCTCCAGAGGCGAGAAAGTATTGAGTGCTTGATTGTTGGTAAATCTGATCGAATAAAAAAGGGCCGTTTGGCCCTTTTTTATTTCTTCACTTCTGCAGCAAACGGCAATCAGATTACTTTTTTCATTGCTGTCATGTAAGAGCGTAGTTTCTTGCCGATGATCTCGATAGGGTGATTGCGAATGTCTTGATTCACCGTGATAAGTTCAGCGTTGTCCACATTGTTGTCTTTCAGGCTCAGACCATTACCGATCACATCAACATCGATCTTCGCCATGAAATCTTTGAGCAAGGGAACGCAGGCGTGAGAGAACAGGTAGCAACCGTATTCAGCGGTATCGGAAATGACCTTGTTCATTTCGTAGAGCTTCTTGCGGCCGATCAGATTGGCAATCAACGGGGTCTCGTGCAGAGACTCGTAATAAGCTGATTCTTCAATGATGCCGCTGTCAGTCATGGTTTCGAACGCCAGTTCAACGCCCGCTTTGAGCATGGCAACCATGAGGATGCCCTTGTCGTAGTATTCTTGCTCGCTGATGGCCATGGTACCTGCAGTGGATTTCTCGAATGCCGTCTCGGCTGTGGCTGCACGCCAAGTCAACAGTTTCTCGTCGTCGTTGGCCCAGTCTTCCATCATGCCGGTGGAGAACGCGCCGCTGATGATGTCGTCCATGTGCTTCTGGTAGAGAGGTGCCATGATTTCTTTGAGCTCGGCTGCAAGGGAGTTGGCAACGAGCTTTGCTGGATTGGACAAACGGTCCATCATGTTGGTGATGCCGCCATGCTTCAGCCCCTCAGACACGACTTCCCAGCCATGTTGCATCAGTTTGGATGCATAGGCAGAGTCAATACCCCTCTCAACCATTTTGTTGTAGCAGAGGATTGTACCAGTCTGGAGCATGCCGCACAGAATAGTCTGCTCGCCCATGAGATCAGACTTCACTTCTGCAATGAAAGAAGACTGGAGGACGCCCGCACGGTGGCCGCCGGTTGCTGCGGCGTAGGCTTTGGCAATCTGCAGTCCATCGCCTCGTGGGTCATTCTCAGCGTGCACGGCTATCAGAGTGGGAACACCGAAGCCGCGTTTGTACTCTTCACGTACCTCGGTACCTGGGCATTTTGGCGCCACCATGACTACAGTCAGATCTTTGCGGATCTGCATGCCTTCTTCGACGATGTTGAAGCCGTGCGAGTAGGCCAGGCAGGAATCTTTCTTCATCAAAGGCATGATTTCTTTGATAACAGGTGTGTGCTGCTTGTCGGGTGTCAGGTTGAGAACGAGGTCAGCAGAGGGGATCAGTTCTTCGTAGGTGCCGACTTTGAAACCGTTCTCGGTCGCGTTCTTCCAGGACTGACGCTTCTCGGCGATCGCAGCTGCGCGCAAGGTGTAGGAAATATCCAAACCGCTGTCGCGCATGTTCAAGCCCTGATTAAGGCCTTGGGCTCCGCAGCCGATGATGACGATTTTCTTGCCCAGCAAGCAGTTAACACCGTCAACAAATTCGCTTCTGTCCATAAAGCGGCATCTGCCCAGTTGTTGCAGTTGCAGCCGCAAGGGGAGGGTGTTGAAGTAATTCATGGTGGTTCTCCAGTGTCAGTGTTTGATGGAAATGAATTGGTTTTACTTGCTCTCTGACACGTCACTCGCAGATGTTCACAGAGCTTTTCCGAAATATTGGCGCGAATGATAGGTGATTCTTTTAGTTGCGTAAAACGATATATCTGCAACAATATATTTCATTTTATGAAACATATTGGATCCCATAGCACTACCGAGGTTGAGATGGAAATCAGAGAGCTGCAATTGTACCTGCATCTGAGCAAGAGTCTGCATTTCGGCAAGACCAGCAGGGAGCTGCATGTCAGCCCTTCCAGCCTGACCAGAACTGTTCAGAAGCTTGAACATGAGGTCGGGCAGACTCTCTTCGATCGAGACAACCGTACAGTCACTTTGACGTTGGCGGGTATTAGATTCCGCGAGTATGCGATACAGGCGCTGGATAATTGGGTTGCACTGAAACGTGAATTGCAGCAGCAGTCTGACCAACTGTCAGGGAGGCTGAGCATATTCTGCTCCGTTACCGCTAGCTATAGTTTCCTGCATGAATTGCTGGATGAGTTCAGGGCCAGATATCCCGCAGTCGAGATTCAACTTCGTACGGGTGATACAGCTGCGACGATCCAGCGTATTCTTGACGAGGAAGAAGATGTGGGGATTGCAGCTCGTCCCGACACACTCCCCGATAAACTGTGTTTTCGTGTCATCAGACAATCGCCGCTGGTGTTCATTGCCCCAATATCAGCCAGCCCTCTGAGAGACATGCTGGACGAGAGCCTGCAATCAGGGGCTGATTTGCCATGGGAACGAATACCGTTGGTGCTCTCTGAGTCGGGCCTGGCTAGAGCCAGGGTGAATCTTTGGTTTCGTGAGCGACAAATTCGGCCGAATATATATGCCCAAGTCAGTGGTAATGAGGCGATAGTCAGCATGGTGAGTCTGGGGTTCGGTGTGGGAGTCGTGCCTCTGTTGGTCGTTGAAAACAGTCCAATCAGGGGGAAAGTCGAAATTCTGAAAGTCGAACCGCAATTGGAGCCATTTTCGATAGGCTTGTGCACTATGCGGCGTAAATTGAATAGTCCGCTGATTAAGGCATTTTGGGATCTCTCTCAAGAGCATGTGGCCAATTTAACTTGACCACTACCGTCGCTTAGTTGCGAGCCTTTTCGAAATCAGGAAGTGTATAATCCCGGCACAGTAATATTGTTATTTTCTGAATTGTCAGCTGCTCAATCTCCTGAGGAAACACTTGCACTATGGATAATGGGAACGATAAAGATCACGAGCATAGTCTCATTCCGATTGATGAGCACGAGGAGGTTGTATCGGAAGATGGCAAAAAGATTCGTCGACGGGGCATTTACTTGTTGCCGAATCTGCTGACGCTGGGAGCTTTGTTTGCTGGGTTTTACGCGATAATCGCAGGTATGGGGGGTAACTTTAATGAGGCAGGCTGGGCCATCCTTATTGCTTCTGTACTGGATGGATTGGATGGCCGTGTCGCCCGCATGACTAACACTCAAAGTGCATTTGGGGCTCAGTTCGACAGTCTTTCTGACATGGTTTCATTTGGTGTGGCTCCTGCACTGATTATTTTTAGTTGGGCGTTGTCTTCGCTGGGGGAGGCTGGCTGGGCAGCAAGTTTCATTTATATCTCCTGTGCAGCGTTGCGTCTGGCGCGGTTCAATGTGCAACTGGGGACTGTGGATAAACGCTTTTTTGTGGGTTTGCAGAGCCCGGTTGCGGCAGGATTGGTAACGTTTGTCGCTTGGGCTGGTTACAAGTATGGCATCGAAATTACGCCTGCAGTGGCATTTGGGACTGCAGTGCTTACTGCTTTTACTGGAATTTTGATGATTTCAAACTATCGCTATTTCAGTTTCAAGGAAATTCACTTCAAAGGCACAGTGCCCTATGTCGTCTTTCTAATGGCGGTCGTGTTGTTGGTGGTGATTGCACAGAATCCACATGAAGTGCTGTTGACTATGTGTGTTCTGTACGCGGCGTCAGGTCCGGCCATCTGGCTTTACCGAATGCCCTCTTCAAAGCTTCGGAAGTCGAGTCCAAAATCCTCTCTATGAATTAGTTGGGTTTCGTTCAGCGGTTGGAAGTTATGTGGTCCGTAAAAAACTCAAATAGTGGTTTTTCCACAAAGGTAGCCAAAATGTTGATCAAGCCCCCATCAGATATACGACCTTCCGAAATTACGCCAGAGAGCGTGTATCTTAATCGCCGTCAGTTCATCGCTTCTGGTTTGGGGGTTGTGGCAGGAGGCGTGGCGTCCAGTTTGCTACCTAGTGCCAGTATTGCAGCCGCAGGAGATGGCCTAAGAGCAACGGCTCCGAGTGACATGGCCCGAGCGGCGCCAGCAGCCTGGTGGGGGTCAAAATTTGAGGCTATAAAACCAGTCGATACTGCTGGTGGCTTCTATACGAGTGAGTCTCTTACTCCCTACAGGGATGTAATTTCCTATAACAATTTCTATGAGTTTGGGACCGACAAGGGAGATCCGATTGCCAATTCCGGTGACCTCAAGGCCGACCCATGGTCCATTGCGATTGAGGGGGAGGTGGAAAAGCCTGGAGTTTACACATTGGAGGATATTTTAAAGCCCCATGACCTTGAGGAGCGCATCTACCGTCTACGATGTGTTGAAAGATGGTCGATGGTAATACCGTGGGTGGGTTTTCCGCTGGCGGATCTAATCAAGCGCTTTCAGCCGACCTCCAAGGCAAAATATGTAGAGTTTCTGACATTGCATGATCCGCAAAGCATGCCCGGTCAGCGCTCTCGTTTTACGACCATCGAATGGCCCTATAGAGAAGGGCTCAGAATGGATGAGGCGATGAATCCGCTCACTTTGCTTGCGGTTGGAGTGTACGGTAATTACCTTCCCCCCCAAAATGGCGCGCCTATCAGGCTGGTTGTGCCGTGGAAGTATGGATTCAAGAGTATTAAGTCTATTGTTAAAATTCGCTTCACTGAGAACGAGCCCGCAACAAGCTGGAATATGCTTGCTCCTGAAGAGTATGGTTTCTATGCCAATGTGAACCCTTCTGTGCACCATCCTCGTTGGCGTCAAGATATGGAGACAAGATTGCCTCAGACACTGCTGAGCAGTTCTCGGAGCCCGACGCTTTTGTTCAATGGATATGCAGACCAAGTGGCATCCATGTATATGGGAATGGATTTGGCCAAGCTCTACTGAAGCAGGCGTTAAAGCGGTGTATGCATGTATAGTCTGCTGAGATGGCTCGTTTTCTCCGTATGCCTTCTCCCGTTTGTCGCGATGGCGGCAGGCGTCTTTCGTAATACCCTTGGGCCCGACCCTGCGGATGAATTGGCTATTGGGACAGGTTTATGGACTCTAAGATTCCTGTTGCTCTCGCTCGCGATTACACCGATAAAGAATGTCACCGGGTGGACTAAGTTATTCCCATTCAGGCGTACATTCGGATTGTTCGCCTTTTTTTATGGCTCCCTGCACTTTATTACCTATCTCGCTTTCCTTTTGCAATTTCGGTGGTCTGAGATATTGAGCGACATACTTGAGAGGCCTTACATCACGGTGGGGTTTGCGGCCTATGTAATTCTCTTGGTGCTCGGATTTACGTCGAACAAAGTAAGTATTCGAAGTTTGGGGCGTCGCTGGAAGCAGGTGCATAGCCTTGTGTATGTTGCAAACATATTAGGGTTGCTGCATTTAGTTTGGATTTTGCGATCCGATCTTTCGGAAGCTGTATTTTATGGTACTATCCTGCTCCCGCTTTTGTTGTGCCGTGTTTATATAGCTTATGTAAAACGACGCTCAAAACAGCAAATTTTGTTCAGGCGCGGCAAGGACTAATTTTTTAGCGATTTATTAGAAAAATTTTCTAAAAATCAGCTTGCAAGAGAACGAATTAGACCTATAATGCGCGCCCTTGTGACGACATGTGCAAGGGTTAGAGGGAAGCGGAAAGCGAGTTTCCCGGGCAGTTGAAAGATTTCAAAATCTTCTCTTGCCAAGATTGAGCAAGTGCGTATAATGCGCGGCCTCCCAGCCACGAAG
>JAURWS010000025.1 GCA_030654835.1 Gammaproteobacteria bacterium
CGAATGCTCGCATCTCCCCACCCCAAGTCTCGGCACACACACGCGTCAGAGCCGCTGTCAGTGTCGTCTTGCCATGGTCTACGTGGCCGATCGTACCGACGTTCACGTGTGTCTTTTTTCTCTCAAACTTACCTTTAGCCACAATATCACCTCATTCAAGCTTCAATTAAAAGAGCTAGGGCGCCCTTACAGGCACGCCACTGAACATATTCAACCCTTATTCTTGCTGATAATGCTTTCTGCAATGTTGTTTGGCACCTCAGCGTACTTCAGGAACTCCATCGTATAGGTGGCTCGCCCCTGCGTGGCAGAGCGCAAATCAGTTGCATAACCAAACATCTCAGACAGAGGCACTTCCGCATTGATTACCCGTCCAGTAGGACTGTCGTCCATACCCTGCACTGTTCCGCGTCGACGATTGAGATCACCCATGACATCGCCCATATTTTCTTCGGGCGTCACGACCTCCACCTTCATTATCGGCTCCAAAAGAGCAGCGTCGGCAAGGAGCGCGCCCTTTTTCATAGCCATGGAGCCAGCAATCTTAAATGCCATCTCACTGGAGTCAACATCGTGGTAGGAGCCATCAAACACGGTAACTTTCATTGCGAGAAGAGGATATCCCGCAAGCACACCGTTCTTCATCTGCTCCTGCACTCCCTTGTCAATTGCAGGAATAAATTCCCTGGGAATCACGCCGCCCACAACCTCATTGATAAACTGATATTCCTCGTCGGCAGGCAAGGGCTCGAGACGCAGCCAGCAGTGTCCAAATTGACCACGGCCACCCGACTGCTTAACGTGCTTGCCTTCAACTTCAACGGTTTTCTTAATCGTTTCACGATAAGCAACCTGTGGCTTACCGATATTGGCCTCAACACCGAACTCACGACGCATACGGTCAACAAGTACATCCAAGTGAAGCTCACCCATACCAGCAATAATTGTCTGGCCAGACTCTTCATCTGTTTGAACTCGGAATGAAGGATCTTCCTGAGCAAGCTTGCTCAAAGCGATTCCCATTTTCTCTTGGTCAGCTTTAGTTTTCGGCTCCACCGCAACAGAAATTACCGGCTCCGGGAAATCCATCTTTTCCAAAGTAATGATGTGGTCTGGATGGCAAAGAGTTTCACCTGTTGTGACGTCTTTCAAACCGATGGCTGCAGCGATATCCCCTGCATACACTTCCTTAATCTCGTCTCGATTGTTGGCGCGCATCTGCACCATCCGACCAACACGCTCCTTCCTACTTTTTACCGGATTGTAGACAGCATCTCCCGAGTTCAGAAATCCCGAGTAAACACGGAAGAACGTCAAAGTGCCTACATAGGGGTCTGTCGCAATCTTGAATGCAAGAGCTGCAAACGGAGCATTGTCATCAGCCTCTCTGACTGCCGGAGTACCGTCTTCAAGAACACCTTCGATAGCTTTTACTTCAGTAGGGGCTGGCAGGTACTGAATCACGGCATCTAACACAGCTTGCACGCCTTTGTTTTTAAAGGCTGAACCACAGAACGTTGGTACAATTTCACCCTTAAGAGTACGCGTCCGCAGACCGCTCACTACCTCTTCAAGCGTCAATTCTCCACCGCTGAGGTATTTGTCCATGTATTCGTCGTTGGCTTCAGCTGCAGCCTCAACCAGATTCTCACGCCATTTTTCGCAGGCAGACTGCATATCTGCGGGAATATCCTGATACTCAAAGGTAGTCCCTTGATCCTGCTCATTCCATATAATGCTTTTCATTTTGATCAGGTCGACGACACCTTTGAAGGTATCTTCTGCGCCGATAGGAAGTTGCATAGGAACAGGAATAGCCCCCAAACGCTCTTTCACCTGCTTCACCACACGCAGGAAATCCGCACCTGTACGGTCTAGCTTATTAACAAAGATCAGACGAGGGACTTCATAGCGATTCGCTTGACGCCAAACAGTCTCTGTCTGGGGTTGCACGCCCGATGATCCGCACAACACCACTACGGCACCATCAAGCACACGCAAAGAACGCTCCACTTCAATGGTAAAATCCACGTGCCCAGGGGTGTCGATGATATTGATACGATGCTCTTCAAACTGCTTACCCATGCCCGACCAGAAACATGTCACTGCAGCCGACGTAATCGTAATTCCTCGCTCCTGCTCCTGCTCCATCCAGTCCATGATCGCCGCGCCATCATGAACCTCACCAATCTTGTGGGAAACACCGGTATAGAACAGCACTCGCTCGCTGGTTGTGGTCTTGCCCGCATCCACGTGAGCTACAATTCCGATGTTTCTATATCGGCTCAAAGGGGTTTTTCTGGCCACGATCGTACCTTCAATTAATTAAATGATTTGATTTCGGAATTATATTAGAAGCGGTAGTGCGAGAACGCCCTGTTGGCCTCGGCCATACGGTGCACATCCTCACGCTTCTTGACGGCGCTACCGCGACCTTGCGCAGCATCGGAAATTTCACCAGCAAGCCTAAGCGCCATGGACTTCTCTCCACGCTTACGAGAATGCTCTACAAGCCAACGCATTGCCAGCGCAGCACGGCGCTCTGCACGCACCTCAACCGGAACCTGGTAAGTCGCACCACCTACACGTCGAGATTTCACCTCAACCATTGGAGCAATGGCATCCAGCGCCTTTTCGAAAACTTCGAGAGGATCACTTGAATGTTTTTTTACTACCTCAAGGGCGCCATAAACAATGGCCTCTGCAACAGATTTTTTCCCATCGACCATTACGTGATTCATAAACTTCGCAAGTATCTTACTTCCGTACTTAGCATCAGGAATAACTTCCCGCTTTGCTACTTCGCGTCTTCTTGGCATAGCTCACCTCTATAGATTCAGGTTATCTGAAATCCCCTGCAACACGGAATGCGCTGCAGACATTCAGCCTTACTTTGCATGTACAACGAACCCGAAACCATCAAATTCCGGGCGGAACTTATTACTTGGACTTCGGTCTCTTCGTACCGTACTTAGAGCGGCCCTGCTTACGATCAGAAACACCAGAAGTATCCAGGCTCCCGCGGACTGTGTGATAGCGCACACCCGGAAGGTCTTTCACCCTGCCACCACGAATCAGCACCACAGAGTGCTCTTGCAGGTTGTGACCTTCACCACCAATGTAGGAAGTAACCTCATAGCCATTGGTCAAACGCACACGACAAACTTTACGCAATGCTGAGTTTGGCTTTTTGGGCGTCGTAGTATAGACGCGGGTACATACACCTCTTCTTTGCGGGCAACCCTGCAAAGCTGGCACGTCACTCTTAGAGACCCTGCTTTGTCTTGGTTTGCGAACCAACTGGTTAATAGTTGCCATTCATTACTCCTGCCGACACTTGCTTTGTATTTAAGTTATCCCCCCAACTAACAGGCGAGGGAAATCAACCCGGAAACCTCCGGAAACTTCCGAAAACCCAGAAGTATGTAAAGATATTCGCACTACGAGAGCTAATACTCTCGCATCAAGGGAGTGAGCAACCTGCCACCGAGACGGCAGGCTCCACAATTACCCAGAATAAAGGATGCGAGAGTTTAATGACCCGACATCCCTTAGTCAACTTCTTACTATCAGGTATTGCCGCTCTATTACATCAACCCCCGCTTTTCAAGGCCTCGGTCAGGGCTGCTTCAACGTCACTGGCGCTGACTGAAGTGCTTTCGCTGAAGGCCGCTTCAGCAAGTATTTTTTTGCGCGCTTCGTGATACGCAAGACCGGTTCCTGCGGGGATCAATCGCCCGACCACTACGTTCTCCTTCAATCCTCGGAGGAAGTCACGCTTGCCGGTAACAGCAGCCTCAGTCAGCACTCGCGTGGTCTCTTGGAAAGACGCGGCGGAAATGAACGACTCAGTAGCCAAAGATGCCTTGGTAATACCAAGCAACATACGGTGGAAGCGAGCCTCTACCTTCCCCTGAGCACGCATTCTGTCATTTTCTTCGGCGACCTGAGTAAGCGTCACCTGCTCACCTTTGATAAAGCCGGAATCACCAGTTTCAGCAATTTCCACCTTGCGTAGCATCTGCCTTACAATTACTTCAATGTGCTTATCGTTAATTCGTACACCCTGGAGTCGATAAACTTCCTGCACCTCATTAACGATATATTCAGACAAGGCCTCAACACCCTTGAGACGCAAAATGTCGTGTGGGGAGGGCGGGCCGTCAGACACAACTTCTCCCTTCTCTATATATTCGCCCTCGAACACTGTCATGGTCCGCCACTTCGGGATCAGCGCCTCATAGAACGAACTGCCGTCGATGGGGTTAACCCCATCTTTCGGGGTAATGATAAGGCGACGCTTACCTTTGGTTTCTTTGCCGAAGGACACTGTTCCAGATATCTCCGCAAGGATTGCGGGCTCTTTGGGTTTGCGTGCCTCAAACAAGTCCGCAACACGCGGCAGACCACCGGTAATGTCGCGAGTCTTGGAGCCTTCTTGAGGTATACGAGCAATAACATCACCGATATTCAAGTTAGCGCCATCTTGGATAGCAATGATCGCGTTCGCCGGCAGGAAGTAATGTGCCGGCACATTGGTACCGGGTATACAGAGCTCTTTACCGTTACTCCCCAACAAGGTCACCGCAGGGCGGAGTTCTTTCGCCGCTGAAGAACGCTCCGCAGGGTCGATGACCGAGAGGCTGGAGAGTCCCGTCACTTCGTCTGTCTGACGCCGAACGGTGATGCCTTCTTCCATGTTGGCAAATGCAACTTTACCCGCTACTTCAGAAATAATCGGGTGAGTGTGTGGGTCCCAGGTCGCAACGATCTGGCCTGCCTCGACTTTCAGATTCTTCCCCAGCGTAATGACGGCACCATACGGAAGCTTGTACTTCTCGCGCTCACGGCCACCCTCGTCACTGACCAGCAACTCGCCGGAACGCGACACTACCACCAGTGCGCCCTGGATGTTTTCTACCGTCTTCATGTTATGCAACTGCGCGCTGCCCTTGGTCTTGACCTGCACGTTGTCCGCAGCAGTAGCCCGCGAAGCGGCACCACCGATGTGGAACGTACGCATGGTGAGCTGAGTACCTGGCTCACCGATAGACTGGGCTGCAATGACCCCAATCGCCTCACCAACATTCGCAATGTGCCCTCTGGCCAGATCACGACCATAGCAAAGCCTGCAAATACCAAAACGGGTTTCGCAAGTGATAGGTGAACGAACCTGCACTTCATCGACACCAAGCGCGTCAAGCTTTTCTACCAGACGCTCGTCCACCATTACGCCAGCTTCAACGATGACTTCACCAGTCGAGTCGTCTACGACATCTTGAGTCAACACTCGACCAAGCACCCTGTCTCCCAGAGGGGCAATAATGTCGCCCCCTTCAATAACCGGACGCATCGTCAAACCGTCTGTAGTACCGCAGTCATGCTCCGTAATCACCAGATCCTGCGAAATATCAACCAATCGGCGCGTCAGGTAACCTGAGTTAGCAGTTTTCAACGCGGTGTCAGCAAGACCCTTACGGGCACCGTGAGTGGAGGTAAAGTACTGCACCACGCTCAAGCCTTCACGAAAGTTCGCCGTAATTGGCGTCTCGATGATGGAGCCGTCGGGACGTGCCATCAGGCCTCGCATACCGGCGAGTTGACGTATCTGCGCGGGAGAACCTCGCGCACCAGAGTCGGCATAAATATACACAGAGTTAAAGGATTCTTGACGCTCTTCCTTACCCTCTTTATTGATTACAGGTTCAGTAGAAAGTCCGTCCATCATCGACTTCGCTACCAGATCGTTGGCGCGCGACCAGATATCGATAACTTTGTTGTACTTTTCGCCTTGAGTCACTAGACCAGAAGCATACTGATTCTCGATTTCTTCCACTTCTGAGTCAGCTTGCGCAATGATTGCCGCTTTTTCGACAGGAATGACGAAATCGTTCACGCCGATTGACGAGCCGGAACGAGTCGAGTATTTATAGCCGGTATACATGAGCTGGTCTGCAAAAATCACAGTCTCCTTCAGCCCGACATAACGATAGCAAGCGTTCAAAATGCCAGATATCTGCTTCTTGGTCATCTTTTGGTTGACCATGGAGAAAGACAGTCCGGCAGGAACGATGTTAAACAACAGCACCCGGCCTACAGTAGTCTCAACCATTTCGCGTGAAGTGATTTTTTGATCTTCTCGGTTGATGACGGTACTGCTGATACGAGCCTTGATACGCGCCTGTAGATGAACGTGCCCTGTCTCATACGCACGCTGCACTTCGGCCGCATCGGCGAAGATCATTCCTTCACCTTTAGCATTCACTCGCGCACGCGTCATGTAATACAGCCCGAGCACCACGTCCTGGGACGGCACAATGATCGGTTCACCGCTTGCCGGAGCAAGAATGTTGTTGGTGGACATCATCAAGGTACGCGCTTCGAGCTGTGCTTCCAGTGTCAGCGGCACGTGAACAGCCATCTGGTCACCGTCGAAGTCGGCGTTATAAGCCGCACAAACCAGCGGATGCAGCTGGATAGCTTTACCCTCGATCAATACTGGTTCAAAAGCCTGGATACCCAAGCGGTGCAATGTGGGCGCGCGGTTCAACAACACCGGATGTTCGCGAATAACATCGGCGAGGATATCCCACACCTCCGCTGTCTCGCGTTCGACCATTTTCTTGGCGGCCTTTATGGTAGTCGCGAGCCCTCGGCGCTCCAACTTTCCGAAAATAAATGGCTTGAACAGCTCAAGCGCCATCTTCTTGGGAAGACCGCACTGATGCAACTTCAGGGTTGGCCCCACCACGATGACTGAACGCCCCGAATAGTCCACTCGCTTACCGAGCAGGTTCTGGCGGAAGCGACCCTGCTTACCTTTGATCATGTCTGCCAATGACTTTAGAGGACGCTTGTTGGAACCAGTAATGGCTCGACCACGGCGACCGTTATCCAACAAGGCATCGACTGCTTCCTGCAGCATACGCTTTTCATTACGCACGATGATATCTGGAGCGTTCAGATCAAGCAGACGCTTCAGTCGGTTATTACGGTTAATCACACGACGATAGAGATCATTCAGATCCGATGTCGCAAAACGTCCACCATCCAGCGGCACCAGTGGACGCAGATCAGGCGGAAGCACTGGCAGCACAGTCAGCACCATCCACTCAGGTTTATTGCCCGACTCGGAGAATGCCTCCAGCAGCTTCAGGCGCTTGGAAAGCTTCTTTAGCTTAGTTTCAGAATTGGTTTGCGGTATCTCTTCGCGCAGACGTGCAACTTCACCGTCAACATCCATATCTTTCATCAATTGCTGAACAGCTTCCGCTCCCATCTTGGCATCGAATTCATCACTGAACTCTTCCATGGCTTCGTAATACTGCTCATCAGTCAGCAACTGTCCTTTCTCAAGCGTGGTCATGCCGGGATCCGTCACGACGAATGATTCGAAATAAAGAATCCTCTCGATATCACGCAGAGTCATATCCAGCAGCAAACCGATACGGGACGGAAGAGATTTCAGGAACCAAATGTGCGCAACCGGACTCGCCAGCTCAATATGCCCCATCCGTTCACGACGGACTTTTGAAAGAGCCACTTCAACACCGCACTTCTCGCAAATAACTCCGCGGTGCTTAAGTCGTTTGTACTTGCCACACAGGCACTCATAGTCTTTTACTGGTCCGAAAATTTTGGCGCAGAACAGACCATCGCGTTCAGGCTTGAAAGTGCGGTAATTGATAGTCTCCGGCTTCTTGACTTCACCAAAGGACCAAGCCCGAATCATCTCCGGGGAGGCGAGCCCTATCCGAATTGAATCAAACTCATCAGATTGTGATTGGGATTTAAGCAACCCTAGCAGGTCTTTCATTCTATATCCTCCGCCTGACGCACAATGGCAACAGGTTTCATAAAATCACTAATTCGTTGTGTTACTAAAACAAACCTTGCAAGGCTTCAGATGCCCGCCTGCAGCACTGCTGCAGGCGGCGGGCCGCTTTCACTTGGTGGAAACGTCCAGCTCCATATCGATAGCGAGCGATCTGATTTCTTTCAACAACACATTGAACGACTCAGGCATACCTGGCTCCATGCGATGATCACCATCCACGATGTTCTTGTACATCTTGGTACGACCCGCCACATCGTCTGATTTGACCGTGAGCATTTCCTGCAGAGTATAAGCGGCACCATAAGCCTCCAGAGCCCAGACTTCCATCTCCCCGAATCTCTGACCACCGAACTGCGCCTTACCGCCGAGAGGCTGCTGCGTGACCAAACTGTAAGAGCCAGTTGAACGAGCATGCATCTTGTCATCGACCAGATGATTCAGCTTCAGCATATACATAATGCCCACCGTCACCTTGCGGTCAAACGCTTCACCAGTGCGACCATCATAGAGAGTGACCTGACCACTCTCATCCAGCCCTGCCAGCTTGAGCATTTCTTTAATCTCGGACTCATCGGCACCATCGAACACGGGTGTAGCCATCGGCACACCTGAGCGCAGGTTATGCGCCAATTCAATAATTTCCTTGTCGTTCAGAAGGTCAAGATTTTCCTTCTTGGTACCAACGCTGTTGTAGATCTGATCCAGCAACTTGCGCACTTCTGCAACTTGACGCTTCTCTTCCAGCATCACATTGATGCGATCGCCCAGTCCTTTAGCCGCAGCGCCCAAATGCGTCTCCAGAACTTGTCCGACGTTCATACGAGAAGGAACGCCCAGTGGGTTCAGGACGACATCAACGGGGTTACCACTCTCGTCATAAGGCATGTCTTCAACAGGCATGATGACGGAGATAACACCCTTGTTACCATGGCGACCGGCCATCTTGTCACCAGGTTGAATGCGACGTTTGATTGCCAGATACACCTTAACGATTTTCAGAACACCGGGAGCCAGATCGTCACCCTGCGTGAGCTTGCGCTTCTTATCTTCGAAACGATCATCAAGCTCTATACGACGCTCCTTCAACTGAGCTTCGGCCCTCTCCAACTGCTTGTTCAGCTCCTCCTCAACCAGACGTAACTTGAACCAATCGTCACGAGGCAGAGAGTCCAGGAACTCAGCACTCAGCACCGCCCCTTTCTTCAGGCCCGGACCACCAGCAACAGTCTTGCCAAGCAGCGCACTGCGCAGGCGGTGGAAAGTTGCACCTTCCACAATCTTGTATTCGTCATTGATGTCCTTGCGAACTTTGCCAAGCTGCGCTCTCTCGATCTCTAGCGCACGCTGATCTTTCTCAAGACCATCACGAGTGAATACCTGCACGTCGATAACCGTACCTTTGACACTGGTCGGCACGCGCAGAGAGGTATCCTTCACATCAGACGCTTTTTCTCCGAAAATTGCGCGCAACAGTTTTTCTTCCGGGGTCAGCTGAGTTTCACCTTTAGGCGTCACTTTACCGACCAAAATATCGCCAGCACTGACTTCCGCACCGATGTACACAACACCGGACTCATCCAATTTGCTCAATGCACCTTCGCCAACGTTCGGGATGTCAGCCGTGATTTCTTCTGAACCCAGCTTGGTATCACGAGCCACACAGGTCAGTTCCTGAATGTGGATCGTGGTCAATCTGTCTTCCTTCACAACGCGCTCGGAGATCAAAATCGAGTCTTCGAAGTTATAGCCATTCCAAGGCATGAAGGCGATACGCATATTCTGACCAAGAGCCAATTCGCCGATGTCCACAGATGGACCGTCCGCAAGAATGTCGCCGCGTTCAACCACATCACCTTGCTTCACCAACGGCTGCTGATTGATGCAGGTATTCTGGTTGGATCGGGTGTACTTGGTGAGATTGTAGATGTCGACACCAGCCTCGCCAGCCTGCGTCTCTTCGTCGCGTACGCGCACAATAATTCGAGACGCATCGACACTCTCGATAACTCCACCATGTTGAGCAACTACGCAAACACCTGAGTCGCCAGCAACATTGCGCTCCAACCCTGTTCCCACAAGCGGCTTTTCAGCTCGCAGAGTAGGGACAGCCTGGCGCTGCATATTCGCACCCATCAATGCGCGGTTAGCGTCATCATGCTCAAGGAAAGGGATCAGCGCGGCTGCCACAGACACCATCTGCTGCGGTGCTACGTCCATATAGTTAATCTGATCGCGAGGCATCAAGGTGGTCTCGCCCTTATGGCGTACTGTCACCAGATTCTCAATAAAACCACCATTCTCGTCCAACAGCGCACTCGCCTGCGCAATTACAAACTCGCTCTCGTCGATCGCAGACAAGAAATCAATTTCGTTAGTTACCTTATTATTGACCACCTTTCGATATGGACTCTCAAGGAATCCATAGGAATTAGTACGAGCATAAGTCGCAAGTGAGTTGATCAGACCGATATTCGGACCTTCGGGCGTTTCGATTGGGCAAACTCGACCATAGTGAGTCGGGTGCACATCGCGCACTTCGAAGCCCGCACGCTCTCTAGTCAGACCACCTGGTCCAAGCGCCGATACACGTCGCTTGTGGGTAACCTCCGACAGCGGGTTGTTCTGATCCATAAACTGGGAAAGCTGGCTGGAACCGAAAAACTCCTTGATAGCCGCAGCAACTGGCTTGGCATTGATCATGTCCTGAGGCATAAGGCCTTCGGAGTCTGCCATACTCAGACGCTCCTTAACCGCCCTTTCAACACGTACCAATCCAACGCGGAATTGATTCTCGGCCATCTCTCCCACAGAGCGAATACGACGATTGCCCAAGTGGTCGATATCATCCACTACACCAAAACCATTGCGTATTGCGACTAGAGTCTTCACTACCTCGACTATGTCGCTATTGCTAAGCACCGGCGATCCCTCGGTCTCAACACGACCAAGTCGACGGTTAAATTTCATACGCCCCACGGCAGAAAGATCATAACGCTCTGACGAGAAGAAAAGGTTAGAGAAGAGATTTTCGGCAGAGTCCTTCGTGGGCGGCTCTCCAGGACGCATCATTCGATAAATTTCAACCAATGCCTCAAGACGCGTGGTTGTCGAATCGACGCGCAACGTATCAGAAATGAATGGACCACAATCCAAATCATTTGTGAAAATCGTCTCAAACTCCTTGATGCCGATTTTTATGATGCCATTCACCATGTCATGTGTAATCAGCGTGTTGCACTGATAAATAATCTCTCCCGTTTCTGGATCGATGATGTCCTTGGCCAACGCTTCACCGTATAGAAACTCATGGGTGACTTTAAGCTCGGTCAGTTTGGCTTTTTCCATCTGACGGATATGGCGGGCTGTAATACGTCGCCCCTCTTCAACAATGACTTCACCCTTTTTATCAACGATGGGGAAGTTCACTACCTCGCCGCGCAGACGGGAAGGGATAAGTTGCAGAACAATTTCCGCATCCTTTCCCATAATCCTATACACGTCATTCTCATAGAACATAGCCAAAATGTCCTGCGAGGTGTAATCCAGTGCGCGCAGAAGCACTGTTGCGGGAAGTTTGCGACGTCTGTCAATTCGAACGAATACCATGTCTTTAGGATCGAATTCGAAATCGAGCCAGGAACCGCGATAAGGAATTATTCGTGCGGAATAAAGAAGTTTTCCAGAACTGTGGGTTTTGCCCTTGTCGTGGTCAAAAAATACGCCCGGGGACCGGTGCAGCTGTGATACAACAACACGCTCCGTGCCATTAATGACAAACGTGCCGCTCTCTGTCATCAGGGGAATTTCACCCATGTAGACTTCTTGCTCTTTAATGTCCTTGATCGTCTGAGTGGTCGACTCTTTATCGAATAGAATCAGGCGCACTTTAACGCGCAGAGAAACTGAATAGGTGATGCCTCGGAGTTGGCATTCCTTTACATCAAATGCGGGCTTCCCAAGATCGTAGCTGACATATTCGAGTATTGCTTTGCCAGAGTAGCTGACAATGGGGAATACAGACTTGAACGCAGCGTGCAGACCTTGGTCGAGTCGCTCCTGTGGAGGTAAATCAGCTTGAGTAAATTGACGGAAAGAATCGATCTGTGTTGACAAAAGATATGGAATATCCATTGCGCTTGGCAATTTACCAAAGTCTTTACGGATACGTTTTTTTTCTGTATACGAATAGGCCATTAGTGTTTTTCCTAACAAGTGTGTACCTGACTCTCGCCTTTCAGCGGCTCTGCACTACGTGCCAAAAAGCTCTCTGAGTTGAAGTACTTGTCTGAACTTTAGTCCACACTGAACGTGGACAACCCCGCCACCGAATAATCTTATCTAACAAGAAATTGCATTCTATAAACGCTATTGGCTGAAAACTGAAAGCACTGAAATCGGACAGAGATACCTCTGTCCGATTTCAGTGTCATACCGCAATTGCAACGTGCTTATTTAAGCTCAACAGTCGCGCCAGCTTCTTCCAGTTCTTTCTTGGCAGCTTCTGAGTCAGCTTTGTTCATAGCTTCCTTAACTGTGGAGGGAGCACCGTCAACCAGATCCTTAGCTTCTTTCAGGCCAAGACCAGTCAGTGAGCGAACAACTTTGATCACGTTAACTTTCTTCTCGCCTGCGGCTTTAAGAATAAGGTCGAATTCAGTCTTCTCTTCAACAACAGCCGCTTCGCTTGCTGCTGGAGCAGCAACTGCTACTGCAGCGGCGGCAGAAACGCCGAACTTCTGTTCCATTGCTTCAACCAGTTGTACAACATCCATTACTGACATTTCAGCAATAGCATTCAAAATATCGTCTTTAGACAGAGCCATGACTCATATCTCCTACTTTACAAGGTAAATTTAAAATCGGTTAAACGTAAAATCAGAATTACGCTGCTTCTTTCTTTTGGTCGCGAACTGCGGCAACAGCTCTTGTCACCTTAGTAGGAACCTCGTTGAAGGTTCTTACCAGTTTCGTTATCGGACCAAGCATCACACTCATCAACATAGAAACCGCCTGATCGTAGGTCGGTAGATTTGCCAATGCGTCGATCTGGTCAGCACCGAGTAACTTGCCACCAATAGACAGTGCTTTAATCTCAAACTTGTCGTTCCCTTTGGCGAAACCCTTGAGCACGCGCGCGGCGGCACCAGGATCCTCCATAGAGAATGCAAGAATTGTAGGTCCAAAAAGAGCGTCCTTTATGCAATCAAAATCAGTGTTTTCTACTGCTTTTTTAGCAAGAGTATTTCTTACCACTCGCAGATACACACCATTTTGACGCGCAACTTTACGAAGCTCAGTCAGTTCACTAACAGTAACACCGCGATAATTCGCGAGCACTGCAGACAAAGCACTAGTAGCAGCTTCGTTGACTTCCGAGACGATTTGCTTTTTGTCTTCAAGTCTTATAGCCACTAGTTTAACTCCTGACATAGGTCACGTTGCCGCGACCCAGATTTATTTACCCCTTCGCGATTGACTCAATCAGTCCCGAAAGGACATTTAACTGGTGAAGTGGTTCCAGCTTAAGCACTGGCCCGGGTTACACCATCTGCGTAGGACATATTAAGCACCTGACTTTACGTCAACCGCGCCTACGGTCTTTGACGGCCCTGCTATCGACTTGCGTTGAAAGCAGAACCCCAAAGTCTTTTGCAGCATTGCTGCCTTAAGCCTTCAAAGAAGATTGGTCAATCAGAATACCTGGTCCCATCGTAGAGGATAAAACCACTTTCTGAACATATATGCCTTTGGATGAAGCAGGTTTAGCGCGCTTCAGATCAGACAGCAGAGTCTCCAGATTGCCTTGAACAGACGCTGCATCAAAGCCAATTTTGCCGATTCCACCATGAATGATACCTTTCTTGTCCGTTCGGTAACGAACCTGACCAGCTTTGGCATTACGTACAGCGGTAGCCACATCGGCAGTTACAGTACCAACCTTTGGGTTCGGCATCAGCCCGCGAGGACCAAGCACCTGACCAAGCTTACCGACAACTCGCATTGCATCGGGAGTGGCAATAACAACATCAAAATCCATGTTGCCGGCAGCAATACTTTCTGCCAAGTCGTCGAATCCAACGATATCTGCACCTGCATCTTTTGCCTTGTTCGCGTTTTCACCTTGCGCAAAAACCGCAACTCGAACCGTTTTTCCTGTGCCATGGGGAAGCAGAGTAGAGCCTCGAACAACTTGGTCAGACTTGCGAGGATCTACACCAAGGTTCACCGAAACATCGATAGATTCTTTGAACTTCGGTGAGGAAAATTCTGTCAAGAGAGCAACGGCTTCGCCCACAGAATAGCTCTTGGCACGATCCAATTTCTGACTAATCAGTTTATCTTTTTTGGTCAATTTGGCCATAATGCCTACACCCCTTCAACGTCGATACCGGCACTTCTAGCACTACCAGCCAAGGTACGCACAGCGGCGTCCATGCTAGCAGCCGTCAGATCCGGCATCTTTTGATTGGCAATTGCTTCCAGTTGTGCACGAGAAATTTTTGCTACCTTTTCGGTATTTGGGCGCGCACTGCCTTTAGTGATACCCACCGCTTTGCGGATGAGCACAGAAGCCGGAGGGGTTTTGGTGATGAACGTAAAGCTACGGTCTGCGTAAACCGTAATAACCACAGGAATCGGGAGCCCCACTTCGATACCCTGAGTGGCTGCGTTAAATGCCTTGCAGAACTCCATGATGTTAACACCACGCTGACCAAGTGCAGGGCCTACGGGCGGGCTTGGGTTCGCCTTTCCTGCCGCAACCTGCAGCTTGATATAAGCGGTTACTTTCTTTGCCATAAAAGTTTCTCCTTATGGGTTATATCACTCGGATTCGATCTATTAAACAGACCCCCAAGCTCCCCTGCGCGCCAGTGCTGGCAAAAGCTCCTGATCACGACTATTGCAAATGCACCAATTTCAAGTCATCTACTCCGAAAATGGCACTCTCTTCGACCACCTTGTCCACAAACTCCAAATCTATACACACCGATAATGATGGAAGCTTAACCAATTAGCTCTTCTCAACCTGACTAAACTCAAGCTCTACAGGTGTCGAACGGCCAAATATAAGAACCGCTACTCTCAATCGGCTCTTCTCGTAGTTGACTTCCTCAACGGCACCAGTGAAATCATTAAAAGGCCCGTCAATCACACGCACCATCTCGCCCGGCTCGTAAATAATCTTGTGAGTAGGCTTGTCCTGGCCATCCTCGAGGCGCTGCAGAATTTTGTTAGCCTCTTTTGCTGTGATTGGAGCAGGCTTTTCTGCCTTTCCTCCAATAAAGCCCATCACCCGAGGGGTCTCTTTCACTAAATGCCAAGTATCGTCGTTCAGTTCCATTTCCACGAGAACATAACCGGGAAAAAATTTTCTCTCACTCTTACGCTTCTGACCAGCTCGCATCTCCAACACTTCTTCGGTTGGCACTAAAACTTCGCCAAAGAGGTCACCCATGCCAGAAAGCGCAATTCGCTCTTTGAGAGCATGCATTACTTTTTTCTCAAATCCCGAGTAGGCGTGAACTACATACCAACGCTTTGCCATCTGATAACCCCTACCCTATGATCCCAGAAACAATTTCATTCAGTCCCCAATCCAGCAACCAAAGGAGAAGCGCTATGACAAACACAACGAGCAGCACGATCATGGTAGTTTGTGTTGTTTCCTGGCGCGTCGGCCAGACAACCTTTCGAATTTCCGCACGGGCATCCAGACAAAGCACCAAGAAGGCATTGCCCTTCTCTGTCTGAACGGCAAGCCAGGCAGCACCAGCGCCCAAAATTAGCAATCCAATAGTTCTATAAAGTAGAGATTCAGTAGAAAAATAGGAATTGGCATAGACCCCGACGATAACAATTGCAGCTACCGCAATCCACTTAAGCCAATCCAGCTTATTTTCCTGACCACTGATTTTTTCGGACATAGTTTTAGAAACTCAGGTTTGCCTGGAAGAAAGGACTCTCGAACCAACTTCCCAGACTGAAATAAACTCGAATAGGCCCTGCACACTGAAATTAGTGGCAGGCCAGGAGGGAATCGAACCCCCAACCTGCGGTTTTGGAGACCGCCGCTCTGCCAATTGAGCTACTGGCCTAAGACTCCTAAAGATAAGCAAGCCGAAAGCCCTTAATCGGACGTTTCGGCTTGTTTTAACACCAGCTTTTTTACTTATTCAAAAATTTTAGCGACGACACCAGCACCTACGGTACGACCACCCTCGCGGATAGCGAAACGCAGACCGTCATCCATCGCAATCGGGTTGATCAACGTCACCACCATCTTGATGTTGTCACCAGGCATCACCATCT
>JAURWS010000037.1 GCA_030654835.1 Gammaproteobacteria bacterium
GCCAGGACGGCGGCAGTCGAGCCCCCACGGACGGGTCTACGGCGTGTCCTGCTCAACCCTACTCGTTACCCAAACCGGCGTGCGAAGTGCTGACTAAATCAACTCAGCTCTTGCACTGAGACATAGAATCTCCCACAGGGGTTAGTCGGCCACTGCGTGCGCGATTTCAGGGGCTTTCTGGTGGTTTGCCGGAGGTGCCTTCTTCAGCATCAGGACCATCGGCGCCGCGAATACCACGACCCAGAACATCAACTTGAAGTCGTTCAAATAGGCGATGGTCGCGGCCTGGCGCGTGATTTCGGCATCGAGCATCAAGAGTATCCCGCTGGCATTGTTGACTAAATCCTGGGGTACCTGCTGCAGGCTGATTCCCAAAGATGCTGCGGTGACATTCTCCGTAAGATAGGCGTGATTGGTCGACATATGCCGACTCAACAGCGCCATGACCATCGAAATCCCCACGCTGCTGCCCATGTTGCGCGACAGGCTGAACACGCTGGCGCCCTCGGCACGATATTGTGGCGCCAGCGTGGCATAGGCCACGGTGCTTAGCGGCACGAAGATAAACCCGAGTCCGAAGCCTTGCAGCATGCCTGTCCATATCAAGGTAGAGGCCTGCACCGAGGTGTTGAAATAGGTCATCGCGTTCAGAGAGATGGCTGTGCAGCTCAGGCCTATCAGCAGCAGGATGCGCGCATCGAGGCGGTTGGCCAGCTGTCCTACCATCACCATCGCCAGCATCGTCCCCATGCCGCGCGGTGCCATAATCAGCCCCACATCCAGCACCGGGTAGCCGACCAGCGTCTGCAAGAAGGGGGGCAGCAGTGCCATGGTCGCCAGCAAGAGGATGCCGATGAAGAAGATGAACACCAGGCTTGTCATCAGGTTGCGGTCTCTGAAGATCTCCGGCGACAGGAAGGGGTGCGGCGTGCGCAGGGTGTGAATGATGTACATCCACAGCGCAGACCCCGCCAGGGCGGCGTACAGGAGTATTTCGCGGGAGTCGAACCAGCCCTTGCCCTCGCCGCGATCCATCAGCATCTGCAGGGCGCCGATCATCAGTGCCAGCATGGTGAAACCGAACTTGTCGAAAGGCCGGTCGGAGCGCTCCGAATCCGGCATGAACAGCAGCATGGCAATGAAGGCGATGATGCCCAGCGGCAGGTTGATATAGAACACCCAGCGCCAGTTATACGATTCGGTCAGCCAGCCGCCGAGTGTCGGACCGAGGATGGGGCCGATCATCACGCCCATGCCCCACATGGCCATGGCCTTGGCGTGTTTCTCCTTGGGGTTGATGTCCAACATCGTGGCCTGTGCCATCGGCACCAGCGCCGCGCCGCAGCAGCCTTGCAGTACCCGGAACAACACCATCTGCTCGATCGAGGTCGCCATGCCGCACAGCACGGAGGCCAGCGTGAAGCCGCCGACGGTGAACAGGAATAGATTCTTGCGGCCGAAGCGGCCCATCAGCCAGGCGGTGGGCAGGGTCATGATGGCGGAGGCCACGATGTAAGAAGTCAGAATCCAGGTGATCTGGTCCTGAGTTGCCGAGAGGCTGCCCTGCATGTGCGGCAGGGCCACGTTGGCAATCGTGGTATCCAGCACCTGCATGATGGTGGCCAGCATGATGGCAAAGGTGATCAGGCCACGAAAACGAACTTCCTTCGCAGGGGCGTGCGCCGCCTGCGAAGGCTGGGGATCAGATGTCTGCGGCGCGTCGTCTGCCGTGGTAGCGGAGGCTGTTGACATGTCAGTTCTGCAAGCCTCAGTTCTGGGCGACCCAGGGCAGGGTGCGGGAGCGGCCAGTGTCGATGTTGACCACCGCACTCATGCCGGCGGACAGAGGCAGTTCGCCATCATAGTTCTCCAGGGTGATATTGACCTTGATGCGCTGCACCACCTTGATCCAGTTGCCCGAGCTGTTCTGGGCTGGCAGCAGGGAGAATTCCGCGCCGGTAGCCGGGGTGATGCCGTCCACCTGGGCCTGCCATTCCTGATCGGGGTAGGTATCGATGGTGACGCTCACCGGCTGGCCGGGGCGCACCCAGGTCAGGTCGGTTTCCTTGAAGTTCGCTTCAAGCCAGATATGGCTGTCGTCGACCAGACTGAAGAGCTGGGCACCGGCCATGACGTACTCGCCTTCGTGCACCGAAACGTTGGCGGCGATACCGTCGATGGGGGCGCGAATCTCCAGCTTGCTGATGTCCAGACGAATCTTGTCCAATTCGGCCACGGCCTGCAGGAAGCGCGGGTGCTGTTCGGTCGGCATGGATGGATCGATCAGGCGGGCCTTGGCGACCTGCAATTCCTGTTGGCGTGCCTCCAACTCATTCGCCGTGCTGCGCCAGGCGTACTCGGCCTGATCGAACTGAGCGGCGGGAATAGAGCGGGTTTCCACCAGGTGGCGGATGCGCTCCATCTCCTTGCGGCGGAACTCCACGTCGTCCTCGGCCTTGCTGATGTCCAGCTGACTGTTGAGGATGTCGGCCTTCTCGCCCTCGATGCTCGCTCGGACATTGGCTATATTCGCTTCCGCCTTGGCCAGTGCGATACGGTAAGGCTCGTCGTCGATGCGGAACAGCAGCTGATCCTTGCTGACACGGTCGTTGTCGCGGGGAATGACCTCGATCACGCGCCCGGCAATCTCGCTGCTGATGGTGATGATGTCGTGTTTGACGTAGGCGTTGTCGGTGCTGACGTAGCGGCCGCCTTGCAGATATACATACAGCGACACGCCGGCGATCAATGCCGGAACCAGAAGCAGCAATAATACGTGTCTAATAATGGCTAAGGCTTTCATGCTGTCATTGTCCTCATGACGTGAGTCTTCAAACTGTTGTTGGGTCGGCTTCTTCATTGGTGGTGGATGACGTGCACTGCGGGTGGGCGTCGCAGAGGTTGCCGCGAATGCGCAGCAGCACTGTCATGAATATTTCTTCTTCTTCAGGGCTGATGCCAGTCATTGCCTGCTTGCGCACCTTCTGACCGAGTTTGCTGAGCGAGGCTATCACCGTCCTGGCTTTCGGATTCAGGAATACGCGTTTGGCGCGACGATCGTCAGGATCGTCGCGACGTTCGATCCAGGACTCTACCTCCAGACGATCCAGATGGCGTGCCAGCGTGATGGGCGTGATGTCCATCAGGTGGGCCAGTGTCTTCTGCTGGACACCATCGTTGCGGAGCAGGTAGGCGAGCACCGACCACTGTGCGCGCGTCAGCCCGATGTCGTGAGACTGGCGATCGAAACTCCAGCGCAGCAGACGGGCGACATCGTGGATGGCGAAGGCGAGACTCTTGTCAAAGTTGGTATTCATGATGAAGCACATTATAAGCTTGCTTACTATATTCGAACAAGAGCCGGTTTGACGTTGTCGCGACGAGGTGGGTCAATGGTGTGGTTGCGTACATCGCCAACGATATAAATACGCTATGCTTCGGTTAACCCTGTCATATGGCAAGAGAGTTGCTTAGCATTGAGGGAGACCAATGGAGGTTCGCATGATCTGTGACATTCTGATTATTGGCGGTGATGGAGATCTGGCGTTCCGCAAGCTCTATCCGGCTCTTTACCATCTCGATCTTGATCAGTGCCTGCCCCCCTGCCAGCGCGTGATCAGCGTCTCGCGCAACGTCGCTTCCGCAGAAGGTTTTGCGGAGAAGGTGCGCAACAAATTCATCA
Source organism: Gammaproteobacteria bacterium (assembly GCA_030654835.1). Lineage (GTDB taxonomy): Bacteria > Pseudomonadota > Gammaproteobacteria > Pseudomonadales > Pseudohongiellaceae > UBA5078. The sequence continues at coordinate 3,683 of JAURWS010000037.1, forward strand.
AATACACCGGCGGTGCGACGCTGGACGAAAAAGTCTGGTCCCGCTTCGCCGCGCGTCTGCAGCATGTGGCACTCAATGCGACGAGCGAGGCCGAGCTGGCGCTCTTGCGCAGTAAGGTGTTTACCGATCCCGACCGCGACCTGATTGTCTACCTGGCCACTCCGCCAGCGATCTTCGCGCCCATCTGTCAGTCGCTGTGGGCCGTCGGGCTGGTGCGCGACAACATGCGCATCGTCATCGAGAAGCCGCTGGGCAAGGATCGTGAAACTTTCCTGCAGATCAACACCAGCCTCGCCGCGCACTTCAAAGAAGAGCAGATTTATCGGATCGACCACTACCTGGGCAAGGAAACGGTACAGAATCTGTTGGCTATGCGCTTTGCCAATGCACTCTTCGAGCCTCTTTGGAACGGCAACTACATCGATCATGTGCAGATTACGGCAGCGGAAACTGTCGGCGCCGAGGGGCGCTGGCAGTTCTATGATGAAGCGGGCGCGCTGCGTGACATGGTGCAGAATCATCTGCTGCAGCTCTTGTGTCTGGTGGCCATGGAGCCGCCAGCGTCACTGGAGCCTCACGCCGTGCACGATGAAAAACTGAAAGTGCTGCGTTGCCTCGCGCCATTGACCGGGCGCGCCGTGCAGGAACATACGGTGCGTGGTCAGTACGTTGCCGGCACCAGTGGTGGGCAGTCGGTGCCGGGCTATACGCAGGAAGAGGGCGCCCGCGCTGTAAGCACGACCGAGACCTTTGTTGCCATCAAAGCTGAGATCAAGAACTGGCGCTGGGCAGGTGTGCCGTTCTATCTGCGCACCGGCAAGCGCATGCAAAAACGCTTCTCGGAAATCGTGGTGCAGTTCAACGAGGTGCCCCATGCCCTCTTTTCCGAGCAGATGCGCTCCGGCACAGCCAACCGTCTGGTGATTCGTCTGCAGCCCGAGGAGGGGATACGCCTTCACCTGCTCAATAAAGTGCCGGGTCTCGACGATGCCATGCCGCTGGAGATGGTCTCTCTCAACCTGTCATTGTCGGATGTCTTCACTCAGCGCCGTGTGCCGGATGCCTATGAACGTCTGCTGCTGGATGTGATGCGGGGGAATTCCACATTGTTCATGCGCGCCGATCAGGTCGAGGCCGCCTGGCAATGGATCGATGGGATCTCTGCCGGGTGGCATACCGGGAAGCAGCGGCCTGTGCCGTATGTAGCGGGCAGCTGGGGTCCTTCCGAGAGCATCGCGCTGATCGCCAGAGATGGCCGCAGCTGGCAGGAATAAGGCGGGAGTAGAGCATGAGCTGGACGCTGCACTCCTTTGAGGATAATCGGACGCTGGTGCCGCAATTGGCGGCGAGCATCGCGGAGACATTGGCGGAGGCGATTAGTGCTCGAGGCCGGGCGTCACTGGCTGTGTCTGGCGGCGGCACACCCCGGACTCTATTTGATGCGTTGTCGGTGATCGACATCCCCTGGTCCAGCGTGGTGATCACCTTGGTAGATGAGCGCTGGGTGGATGACAACGACCCGGCGTCCAATGCCTTGCTGGTGCGCCGACATTTGCTGCGGTCACACGCGGCTGCGGCGCAATTCCTCGGGCTGAAGAGTGCCGATCGCGATCCCGCACTGGCTGTCGATGCTGTGGACAAACTGCTGCGCGAGCAGCTGTTGCCGTTGGATCTGGCGGTGCTGGGCATGGGGGAGGACGGGCATACGGCGTCATTTTTCAAGGGCGCGGAGGGGCTTGACGCCGCGCTCGCGTCGGACACTCTGACCGCCTGTTGTGCTGTGCGCCCGCCGCGTGCGCCGCACGCACGCATGACGTTGACACTGAACACCCTGCTGGCCTCGCGGCGGCTGCTACTGCATATGGTCGGCGCCAGCAAGCTGGCCGTCCTGCACGAGGCCATGCAGCCAGGGCCGGTCAATGCATTGCCGGTGCGTGCGGTGCTGCATCAGCAGCGGCGCCCCCTGGAAATCTATTACGCCACGCGTGAGTAGGAGAGAGCCATGCACCCCGTCATCGAGAGTGTGACCAGCGCCATTGTCGCGCGCAGTCTGGAATCGCGGCGCCGTTATCTGCTGCGCATGCAGCGCACGCGTGAGTTGCTGCCACCGAGACGCACGTTGTCGTGTGGCAATCTGGCGCATGGTTTCGCCGCCTGCGGTGCTCAGGACAAGCAGACGATTCGCCTGATGCAGAGCGCCAATCTCGGTATCGTCACGGCCTTCAACGACATGCTGTCCGCTCATCAGCCGCTCGAATCCTATCCCGATTTCATCAAGGCTGTGGCGCGGGAGATGGGTTCCAGCGCGCAGGTGGCGGGCGGCGTGCCAGCCATGTGTGACGGCGTGACGCAAGGCCAGCCGGGCATGGAGCTGAGCCTGTTCAGCCGCGACGTGATTGCCATGGCGACGGCAGTTAGTCTCAGCCACAACCTCTTCGATGGGGTGCTGTGTCTGGGCGTCTGCGACAAGATCGTTCCCGGCCTGCTGATCGGTGCGCTGCAGTTTGGTCATCTCCCTGTTGGTTTCATTCCGGCCGGGCCGATGCCTGCGGGCATTCCCAATAAAGAAAAAGCCCTAGTGCGACAACGCTACAGCCAGGGGCTGGCGAGCAAGGAGGAGCTGCTGGCGGTGGAAGCGGCGTCCTATCACAGCCCCGGCACCTGCAATTTCTACGGCACCGCCAACAGCAATCAGGTGTTGATGGAAATGCTGGGCGTGCAACTGCCGGGCGCCTCTTTCATCAACCCTGACCATCCGTTGCGCGCCGCGCTGACACGGGAAACCGTGCTGCGGGTCATCGCAGCCGCCGATGTACACGGAGCGCATGTGCCGCTCTCGGCCATGGTGACGGAGCAGAGTCTGGTCAATGCACTAGTGGGGCTGCTGGCCACTGGGGGATCCACGAATCACACGCTGCACCTGGTCGCCATTGCCCACGCTGCTGGCATTCAGCTGACCTGGCAGGATTTCGATGCCCTGTCCCAGGTGACGCCATTGCTGGTGCGGGTCTATCCCAACGGCGAGGCCGACGTGAACGCCTTTCAGGAGGCGGGCGGCATGGCATTTCTGGTGCGCGAACTGCGCGCCGCCGGGCTGCTCAATGAAGACGTGCAGACGCTCATGGGCAAGGGGCTCGACGCCATGGAGTGCGCTCCGCAACTCGATACCGCTGGCAGACTGCGGTGGGTGCGCCACACGGCAGCATCGACGCGCAGCGACGTATTGCGCCCCGTCACGAGTCCCTTCGATCACCACGGCGGCTTGCGGGTGATTCACGGCAATCTCGGTGAGGGCATCATCAAGACCTCGGCAGTGAAGGAACAGCACCGGCGTGTGCAGGCTCCTTGTGTGATCTTTGACGATCAGGATGCGCTGGCGGCGGCATTGCAGCGTGGTGAGTTGCAGCGTGACTTCATCGCTGTGGTGCGGTTTCAGGGGCCGAAAGCCAATGGCATGCCCGAGCTGCATCAGCTGACGCCGCCTCTCGGCGCCTTGCAGGATCAGGGTTTCAAGGTGGCTTTGGTGACAGACGGGCGCATGTCGGGCGCGTCGGGCAAGGTACCGGCCGCCATTCACATGAGCCCGGAGGCGCTGGACGGCGGGCCGCTGGCGCTGCTGCGGGATGGTGACATCCTCAGCCTGGACGCCGACGCGGGGACGCTGGAGGTGTTATTGAGCGCCGAGGAGCTGGCATCGCGGACACCGCAGGTGCTGGTGCTCGGAGAAGAGGAAATGCTGTTGAGAAGCACGCTGGGACGCAATTTGTTCGAGTGCTTCAGGAATGACACGAGCCCGGCGCGGGCGGGCGCCTCGGTATTCAGTGGGAGCGTGCCTGCACGCGATTAGTTGCCTCGGTCGTCTGTGGGAGCGTGCCTGCACGCGATTGGTTGCTGTGTTCAATCGCGTGCAGGCACGCTCCCACAACTGCGGGGACATCTACGCTACATGAGGAAATGACAATGAAAACACTGAATGAAACGCTGCGTGCCGTACGGGTGCTGCCGGTGCTGATCGTGCAATCCGAAGCCGAGGCGCTGGCCGTCACCGGGGCCCTGGCCGCCGGTGGTTTGAACGCGGTCGAGATCACCTTGCGGACTCCGGCAGCGCTGGCGGCCATCGCCGCAGTCAAGAAGGCGCGGCCGGATTTTATTGTCGCGGCAGGAACGGTGCGAACCGTGGCCGATATGCGCGCCGTTGCTGCAGCGGGCGTGGACTTCGCCGTCAGCCCTGGCTTCACACCTGCGCTGTCTGCGTGCGCGCGCGAACTGCAATTACCATTTCTGCCAGGGGTATGTACGCCTTCGGAGGTCATCGCCGGCACGGAGTGTGGGCATACCAGCTTCAAGTTGTTCCCGGCCGAGGCCGTGGGAGGGATGGCTCTGCTCAAGGCCCTGGCGTCGCCATTTGCGGGAATCGAATTTTGCCCGACCGGCGGCATTGGTCCACACAATTTCCTCGACTATCTCTCCTTGCCGAATGTAGTGTGCATAGGAGGATCATGGATGGTGGATAGTGCACTCATTCGGCAGGGCAACTGGGAGCGGATTGAGACGTTGACTCGCGCGTGCGTCTCCGAGCTGAGCAATTAATGGGGGTGCAATCCATGAGGAGGCTTTTGTGAGTCTGCAACAAGCGCCGAATCAATCCGCTGGCTGGCACATCGTCGCCGATATCGGTGGCACCAACGCGCGCTTCGCGCTCGCTAATCAGGCAGAGGCGCCATTGCAGTGCGTCAGTGTTTATCGCTGCGCCGATTTTGTGCGCTTCGAGGATGCCCTGGAGGCTTATCAAAAAAGCGTTCGGGAGCGATCTGCCCCACAAGTGCTCAGCGTCTGTCTCGCTGTGGCCGCCACGGTGCACAAGGATCTGATCAGCCTCACCAATTATCCCTGGCAATTCAGCCGTCGTGCGCTGCAGGCTGCGCTGGGTGTCCCGGTTCACGTTCTCAACGATTTCACCGCACATGCGTTGTGTCTGCCATTGCTGGGCGACGCGGATGTGCAATGGTTGCGCCGCGCGCCGGGCCGCCCCCATGCAGCAGCACGAACGATCGCGGGCCCCGGCACCGGCTTCGGTGGCGCGACATTGACGGCGGCAGGGGAAGTGGTGGAGTCCGAGCCAGGGCACTGTTCGTTTGCACCAGTCACTGAGCATGAATTGCAGCTACTGCAGGTGTTGTGGCGGCGTTATCCGCGCATCTGCGTGGAGCAACTGCTTTCTGGCCCGGGCCTTGCAAATCTGTATTGGGCCAACGCCGTGCTCGGTGGCAATCCCCGGGAGCTGGGGGCGGCCGATATAGTCAGCGCGGCGCAGCACGGGGACGCGCTGGCGCTGCAGACGTTGCGGGATTTCTCCGGCATTCTGGGTTCCGTGTGTGGTGACATCGCCCTCTCGATGGGCAGTCTGGGTGGTTTTTATCTAACGGGTGGAGTGTTGGAAAAATTGGGTGCCTTGTTTGATCAGACATTGTTCATGACGCGCTTCGTCGATAAAGGCGCCTTCCAGAGCTGGTGCTCGGAAGTGCCGGTGGCGCGTGTGACGCTGGTCTGGCCAGGACTGCTGGGATGTGCCCGTCATGCCCGTCTACAGACACACATATCCAGAGGTAGAAATCCGGCGGACATGGAGGTTCCACATGCCCCTTGAGGAAACTTTGCACGCAGTGGATCCTGGATATGCTGCGTTGCTTTCGGGTTGCGCACAACTCCGTGGTGATGAGGTACGGCAGCTTAATGAGTTGCTGTCTTTGCATGGCATTGCGAGCGAATACATCGAGTACTCCGGCAGCGTAGTGCAGATTCCCCTGGCCGAACGCGTGGACATTCTGGAGTTCAAAGGCGTCAGGTTGTTTACGGACGAGAGTCTGGACCGCGATATGCTTGCCTCGCAGACGCTGGAGTTGACGCACCGGCCCTGGCTGTCACTGTTGCCCCCGGTAGCGGTACTGACCCCGGGCGGTTGCGAGAGTGTGGCCCTCAATTTTACCGAGACAGTCCTCAATCTGGATTGGCAGTGGAGCATAGTCTGCGAGGACGGCCGCCTGCTGACACAGAGTTTTCGGCCACAGGACCTGCCGGAGTCGTCGATGCAGACGCTGCAAGGTCTGAGCTACAGTCGCCGTCTCCTGAATCTGCCGCCGTTTCACGACGGTTCCCTGCCTCCGGGTTACCACCGCCTGACGCTGCAGTGTGTAACGACTCCCGGGGTTGGCGAGCAGAGCATCCCGTTGGTCGTCGCTCCGGCACGTTGTTTCGAACCCGCGTGGGTGCTGGAAGGCCAGCGCTTGTGGGGTTTCTCCGTGCAGCTTTACAGCCTGCGCTCGGAGCGGAACTGGGGCATTGGCGACCTGACGGACCTGCAGGAACTGATCCGCCTGGCGCAGCAGCAGGGGGCCAGCTTCCTGGTGCTCAATCCCCTGCATGCGCTCGATCTGCGGAATCCGGACAACTGCAGCCCTTACAGTCCCAATGATCGGCGACGCCTGAATCTGCTCTACATCGATCCCGCTCAGGAAGAAGAATTCCATGCCAGTGCGTTAATGCATGCCGCCGAAGAGATCGAGCGACGTTTGAGTTTGCGACGTCGCTTGCAGCAACGTGAGGCAATCAATTATCGTGCGGTCGCTGAATTGAAGCTGGCGGTGCTCCTGCCGATGTTTTTGTACTTTCTGGAGCATCATCTGGCGACGGGCAGTGCACGGGCGCTGCGCTTTGAGCAGTTCGTGGTGGAGCAGGGCGCGTCTTTGCAGGCTTTCGCCGAGCACGAGGCGGTGCGCTGGTCAGGGTTTGCAGAGGGTGTCGACGATCCGCGTTTCACGCTCTACACGCAATGGCTGGTAGAGATGCAGCTGGAGGCCTGTCAGCGTCTGGCGACCGAACTTGGCATGCGTATCGGATTGATCCGCGATCTTGCCGTGGGCGGCGACGGCGGCGGGGCAGAGGTCGTCCTCAACAAGGGCTTGTTCTGCGAGCGGGCGAGTATCGGCGCTCCGCCGGATCCGCTGGCGCCGCAGGGGCAGAATTGGGGGCTGCCGCCACTCGAACCCCTGCAGCTGCAGCGCAGCGGCTACAGTCACTTCATAGAACTGTTGCGGACGAATATGGCCCACTGTGGTGCCTTGCGTATCGATCATGTGATGGCGCTGATGCGCTTGTGGTGGTGTCCGCGCTTTCCGGGACGCGGCACCGGGGCCTATGTGCATTACCCGGTCGATGATCTGTTTGCCCTGCTGCGCCTGGAGAGTGTGCGCAATCGTTGCATGGTGATTGGCGAGGATCTGGGGGTGGTGCCGCCGCAGGTGCGTGAGTACCTGAATTCGTCGGCCGTGTTTTCGAACGTATTGTTCTATTTCGAGAAGTACGACGGTTTCAAATTCCGCCGTCCGGAGCACTACAAAGCCCGCGCGCTGGCGATGGTGGCCAATCACGACGTGCCAACATTGGCGGCCTGGTGGAATTGTGCAGACTTGCGCTTGCGTCATCAGTTGGGGTTGATTCCCACGGAAGCCGCATTGGAAGAACAGACGCAGTGGCGCGGCGTCGAAAAGCGCCAGGTGTTGCAGTGGCTGGGTGAGCAATGGTTGCTGCCGCCGCTGTGGCAGGGGGACTGTACGCTGCGGCCCTTCGACAATGAATTGTGCGCGGCGATTTTACGTTGCTGTGCGCGCAGCAGTGCCCAGCTCCTGTCGGTGCAACTGGAGGACCTGGCGCTGTTGGAAACGCCCGTGAATATTCCGGGCACCAGTACCGAATATCCGAACTGGCGTCGGAAATTACCGATCGCTCTGTCGGAGCTGATTGATTCGCCGACAGGTCGAGACCTGCTGAGCGGCTTCGCACTGGAGCGTGGGCTTCCAGAGGCGATTCAGGCGCGCGTGCGCAGCCAGCCAGCACCATGAACAAGAACAGGACAAGGTTGATGAGCAGTTCCGCAGTCACTAAAAGTACCGCAGTCACGAAAAGTACCAAAGTCACGGACAGCACCAAAGTCACGAACAGCCCCGTGTCGCCAGCATTGCTGCTGAGCGCGGCAGATCTGTATTTGTTCAGTCGCGGTGAGCAGGAGCATGCCTATCGTTTCATGGGGGCCAACTCGCGCACTGTCGACGGGGTCGATGGTGTGCTGTTTGCCGTCTGGGCGCCTGCCGCCAGAAACGTAGCGGTGGTCGGTGATTTCAATCACTGGCAGCCACAGGCTCATGTCATGAACCGGCATGCAGGTTTCGGGGTCTGGGAGCTGTTTGTGCCAGGCGTTCGCGCGGGCATGCATTACAAGTATCACATCATCGGTGAGCACGGGCAGTTGCAGCCGTGGAAGGCCGATCCATATGCCCAGGCCATGCAGCTGCGTCCCGACAATGCGTCGACGGTGCCGGATGCCACAGTCTATGAATGGCAGGATGCGGCATGGCTTGAGAGACGCCGTACCGGGGCTCTTCATGCCGAATCAATGCTCATCTATGAGGTGCACGCCGGTTCGTGGCGGCGCCACGCGCATGACAGCACCTTTCTCGATTACCACCAGCTGGCCATACAGCTGGTGGCTTATGTCAAGGAGATGGGGTTTACGCACATTCAGCTGATGCCCATCAGTGAATTTCCCTTTGATGGTTCTTGGGGATATCAACCTATCGGTCTCTTTGCGCCTACGCGCCGCTTCGGCACTCCAGAGCAGTTCCGCTTCTTTGTCGATCATGCGCACCAGCAAGGTATTGGTGTGTTGCTGGACTGGGTGCCTGCACATTTTCCTTCCGACGAACACGGCCTGTGTCGTTTCGATGGCAGTTGTCTATACGAACACGCCGACCCGCGCCAAGGGTTTCACCCGGACTGGAACACGCTGATTTTCAATTATGGCCGCTCCGAGGTGTTCAGCTATCTGCTCAGCAATGCGATGTACTGGCTGGAGGAATTTCATATCGACGGGCTGCGGGTCGATGCCGTCGCCTCCATGCTGTACCTGAACTACAGTCGCAAGGACGGCGAGTGGCTGCCCAACCATTATGGCGGCATCGAGAATCTGGAAGCGATTCATCTGTTCCGGGAGATCAACGAACGCGCCTATCGCAAATATCCTGGCATCGCGATGATTGCCGAGGAATCCACGGCATGGCCGGGTGTCACTGAATTCACCTCGCGCGGCGGGCTTGGCTTCGGCTTCAAGTGGAATCTGGGCTGGATGAACGACACGCTACGCTACATGGCACGCGATCCGATTCATCGCAAGTATCATCACTCGGACATGAGTTTTGGTCTGCTCTATGCGTTTTCCGAGAGCTTCATTCTGGCGCTCAGCCACGATGAGGTCGTCCATGGCAAGCGCGCACTGCTGGAGAAAATGCCGGGCGATGATTGGCAGAAATTTGCCAACCTGCGCGCGTATCTGGGATTCATGTGGGCGCACCCTGGCAAGAAATTACTCTTCATGGGCAGCGAGTTTGCGCAGCGTCGGGAATGGAGTCACGACAGGAGCCTCGACTGGCACCTGCTGGAACACGCCTCGCATCGCGGCGTGCAGCAATTGGTGCGCGACTTGAATCGCGTCGCCGCGCGCGTGGCTGCACTGCATGAGCTGGATGATGACCACGCCGGGTTCGAATGGGTGGATGCCGACGGTGAAGGGCACTGCATCTTTGCCTTCCTGCGCAAGGGCCATGGCTCCACCGTGCTCGCAGTGTGCAACATGACCCCTACGTTGCACGCGGATTTTTGTGTGGGTGTGCCATGCGCAGGGCTGTACCGGGAATTGATCAATACCGATAGTAGTGAGTACGGTGGCAGCGACGTCGGTAATCTCGGTGGTGTGTCTGCGCTGCCGATGCCCAGTCATGGCCGCGAGTGGTCGCTGCAGATCACGGTGCCACCACTGGCGACACTGATATTTGAACTGGACAACTCTTGATATGAAACAAACCGCAACACTCCTGCCGGGACTTCCCTATCCACTCGGCGCCACCTGGGATGGTGATGGAATCAACTTTGCGTTGTTTTCCGCCCATGCCGAGCGGGTTGAGCTATGCCTGTTTACGCCCGATGGCGGGCGGGAGCTGCAGCGACTGGTGTTGCCGGAGCTGAGTAATCAGGTGTGGCATGGCTATCTGCCGAAGGCTGCGCCGGGAACTGTTTATGCGTATCGGGTGCATGGTCCGTGGCAGATTCATCTCGGTCATCGCTTCAATGCCAACAAGCTCCTGCTGGACCCTTATTGTCGACAGCTGTGCGGTAAATTTATCTGGTCGGATACCCACTATGCGTTTGACATCAGTCATCACGACAAGGATATGAAGCTCGACAAGCGTGACAACAAGGCGTTCATGCCCAAGTGTGTTGTCGTGGCGGATACACATGGCAGCACACTGCGGCAGCACCGCATTCCGGCGGGCAGAACCGTGTTGTACGAGACTCACCTGAAAGGTTACACCATCGCTCACCCTGGCATTCCCCCGGAGCTGCGCGGCAAATTTGTCGGCATGGCACACAAGGAGGTGATCGGTTATCTGAAGGCGCTCGGTATAACCAGTATCGAGTTGTTGCCCATACAGAGTTTCATCACTGAATCGTTTCTGCAGGACAAGAATCTCACCAACTACTGGGGCTACAATCCGCTGTGCTTCTTCGCTCCGCATCAGGATTACTTGAGTGGCAACTCCATCCTGGAGGTTCGTCACATGGTGGAGGCGTTCCACGAGGCCGGGATCGAGGTCATCCTCGACATCGTGTTCAACCATACTGCCGAAGGAGGAAGGCTCGGGCCATCACTGTCTTTCCGTGGTATCGACAATCTGTCCTATTACCGCCTGCAGCCGGAGGACAAACGCTTCTACATCAATGACACCGGATGCGGGAACACGCTCAATCTGATGCACCCGCGCGTGGTGCAACTGATCATGGACAGTCTGCGTTACTGGGCGATTACCATGCAGGTCGATGGGTTTCGTTTCGATCTCGCGCCCGTACTGGGGCGGGAATCTTACGGCTTCGATCAGGGCAGTGGCTTCTTCGACACCGTGCAGCAGGATCCTGCGCTGGCGGGCATCAAGCTGATCGCTGAGCCGTGGGACATCGGCCCCGGTGGGTATCAGCTGGGGCGCTTTCCGCCCGGATGGAGTGAATGGAACGACCGCTATCGTGACACCGTGCGCCGCTTCTGGCGCGGTGATGCCGGGGTGTTGCCCGAGTTCGCGAGACGCCTGCATGGTTCCAGCGATATCTTCGAACGTGATGGGCGCCGTCCCTCTGCGAGCGTCAATTTCGTGACCAGTCACGACGGCTTCACGCTCAATGATCTGGTCAGTTACCGTGAACGTCACAACGAGATCAATGGTGAGGAAAATCAGGACGGCCATCGCGAGAATTACAGCGACAATTTTGGCGTCGAGGGCCCGACACGCGACACCACAGTCAATGTGCTGCGCCTGCGCCAGCAGAAGAATTTTCTGTGCACGCTGTTGCTCTCCCAGGGCACGCCCATGCTGCTGGGGGGCGATGAGTTCTGTCGTACGCTGAGCGGCAACAACAACGCCTATTGCCAGGACAATGGCATCAGCTGGATGAACTGGGGTGCCATCGGCACTGACGCACGTCAGCAACAGACTTTTACCGCCTATCTCACTGCGCTGCGCAGTCGCTTCTCCTATCTGTTCTTCGAACGTTACGTGCATGAGCCATTGCGTCCCCATGATCCCGAGATTGACTGGTACAACAGTGGCGGCGAGCGTATGCAGAGCAACCACTGGCAGGAACACCATGCCAGGACGCTGGGCTGCATGTTGAGTGGTAACGATCCGGCGACCGGACTGCGCACCCAGCTATTGATTGTGTTTCATGCCGACCGCGTCGCGCAGGCGTTCCGCTTGCCCGTCATGCCCGGTGTTGTGAACTGGGAACTCCTATTGGATACCGGTCTGCAGACTGGCATTCCCGATAGCGACAACAGTACCGTCATGCAGCGTCTGAATTTGTTTTCCTGTTCCACCGTCGTGCTGCTGGCGCGCGGCGAGGGTGCTTTCTGAGTCACACCGATTTCATACAGCAGAGGTATTCGTCATGAGTAGTGATTCCGACAGTTCTGCAGCTGGCAAGCCAGTTTCAAGCTCATTTTCAACTCCATTTTCAACCCCAGTCTCAACCCCTGTCTCGACCTCGGTCTCGGCACAATGGTTGGGCCTGGACAGCGGCGCGCTGGCCACCGATCTGGACCGGCATTTCCATCTGACTCTCGGGCGCGATGAAGGCGGCAACAGTCATCACTATCTGTACAACGCTGCCGCGCTGACCGTGCGCGATCGCCTGGTGGAGCGCTGGCGCGCGACACGCATTCGCTATCTGGAAGAGCGTCCGAAACGAGTGGCTTACCTGTCACTGGAGTTTCTGATGGGACGCACGCTGACCAACGCCGTGCTTAATCTCGACATGGAGGAGTCGCTACGCAATGCGTTGTATCGCTATGGGGTTTCGCTGGAAGAACTGGCGGAGGAGGAACGTGATGCCGGGCTGGGCAACGGCGGCCTCGGTCGGCTCGCCGCCTGTTTCCTGGACAGTTGCGCGACGCTCGGCCTGCCGGTGACCGGTTATGGCATCCGCTATGACTATGGCATGTTTCACCAGCGCATCGAACACGGTCATCAGGTAGAGTGCCCGGATCACTGGCTTGAGCGCGGCAACCCCTGGGAATTCGAGGCGCCGCAAGACACGCGCCGGGTGAAATTCTATGGTCGGGTGGAAGCACTGTCTGGCACCGATGGTGGCACAGCCAGAGCCTGGGTAGACTCCGAGGACGTACTCGCCGTGCCCTATGACATGCCCATTCCAGGTTTCCGCAACAACACCGTCAATACCTTGCGTCTGTGGCATTCCATGGCCACTGAAGAATTCAATCTGCACGAATTCAATGCCGGTGGCTACGCCGAGGCCGTCGCGGCCAAGAACCAGGCCGAACAGATTTCGATGGTGCTCTATCCCAATGACGTCAGTGAGAATGGCAAAAAGCTGCGGTTGCGGCAACAGTACTTCCTTTCCTCCGCCAGTCTGCAGGACGTGCTGGCGCGCTGGTTGTTGCGCAACGGAGGCAATTTTGCGGAATTCTCAGCCTACAATTGTTTTCAACTCAACGATACTCATCCGTCCATCGCCGTCGCCGAACTGATGCGCCTGCTGATCGATGAGCAAGGATTGCAGTGGGACGAGGCCTGGCATATCACCACCGCGACCATGGCCTACACCAATCACACGCTGTTGCCGGAGGCGCTGGAGCGCTGGCCGGTGCGCATGTTTCGCAAGATGTTGCCGCGCATTTTGGAGATCATCTTCGAGATCAATGCCCGCTTCCTGGCGGAAGTGTCGGCGCGCTGGCCCGGCGATATGCAGAAACAGCAGGAGCTGTCGCTGATCGAGGAGGGGCCGGAACCGCATGTGCGCATGGCGCATCTGGCCATTGTCGGCAGTTACTCTGTGAACGGTGTCGCGCAGTTGCATACCGATTTGCTGAAGGAGGGTCTGTTCCAGAATTTTTACGCACTGTGGCCGTTCAAGTTCAACAACAAGACCAACGGTGTGACTCCACGGCGCTGGCTGGCCTTCTGCAATCCGCGTCTCGCGAAACTGATCAGTGCCACGATCGGCGAGCGATGGCTGACCGATCTCGATCAACTTGTCGGCCTCAAACCCTGTGCGGAAGATGCTGATTTTCGCGCCGCCTGGGGCGCCATCAAGGTAGCGAACAAGAAGGCGCTGGCGACGATGGTGCAGGATTGCTGCGGGGTGGAGTTCGATACCGCGATGCTGTTCGATGTGCAGGTCAAGCGCATTCACGAGTACAAGCGGCAACTGCTCAACGTGCTACATGTGATACACCTGTATGAGCGCATCAAGCGCGGCGATACCGCTGGCATGGTGCCACGTTGCGTGTTGATCGGTGGCAAAGCGGCGCCGGGCTATTTCATAGCCAAACTGATTATCAAGCTGGTCAACAACGTGGCCGATGTGATCAATCGCGACGCTGACGCCAGACCCTTGCTGCGTGTTGCCTTCCTGCCCAATTACCGTGTCACCGCCATGGAGGTGATTTGTGCAGGGGCGGATATCTCCGAGCAGATATCTACGGCGGGCAAGGAGGCCTCCGGTACCGGCAACATGAAGTTCATGATGAATGGCGCAATCACCATCGGCACACTTGACGGCGCCAATATCGAGATTCGGGATGCAGTGGGCGCAGAAAATTTCTTTTTGTTCGGCGTGCAGTCGCATGAGGTGGCCGAGGTGCGTAGACGCTATGATCCAGCACAGATAATCGCTGCTGATCGCGATCTTGCCGCCGTGATGGCGATGCTGGAGGCAGGTGCGTTCAATGCCGACGAACCAGGATTGTTTGCGCCGATCATTGACAGCATTCGCAATCCTCAGGATCAATGGTTGACGGCGGCCGATTTCAGCGGCTATGTCGACGCGCAACGCCGTGCGGGAATGTTGTTTCAGGATCAGGCCCAGTGGCAACGTGTCAGTGTTTTGAACACGGCATCAAGCGGGCATTTTTCCAGTGACCGTACGATAAGCAGCTATGCAAAGGATATCTGGCACCTGCCGCCACCTGCCAGCGCTTGAACCGGGTCGGCACAGCCTGAAAGTTTCACCGCGAATTTTTAACAGGGCTCTTCAACGAGAGCTTTCAACAGGGTTTTAAACAGGGTTTTAAACAGATAGTCTCATGACGAGGAGTTCACAATGGAATCAGGTCCGCGTTACGTCAGTAAACTAACCCGCAACACCTATGCTCTGATTCTGGCGGGCGGGCGTGGTTCGCGCCTGCACGAGCTGACAGACTGGCGTGCCAAGCCTGCGCTGTTCTTCGGCGGCAAGTTCCGCATCATCGATTTTCCGCTCTCCAACTGTATCAACTCGGGTGTGCGGCGAGTCGGCGTGGTGACGCAATACAAGGCCCACTCTCTGATCAAACATCTGGTACGCGGCTGGGGCCATTTCAAGAAGGAACTGGGGGAGGGCGTAGAAATTCTGCCTGCCTCACAGCGGCAGTCTGACAACTGGTACATGGGCACGGCGGATGCGGTGTTTCAGAACATCGATATCATTCGCGGTGAGATCCCGGAGTATGTGATGGTGCTCTCCGGTGATCACATCTACCGCCAGGACTATGGTGAAATGCTGGCCTTCCACGCCGAACACGACGCCGATATGACGGTGTCCTGCATGGAGGTGCCACTGGAAGAGGCGGCGGGCAATTTCGGCGTGATGAGCGTGGACCTCAATCATCGTATTCTCGGTTTCCAGGAAAAACCTGCTTCGCCACAGCCCGTGCCGGACAATCCCGAAATGTGTCTGGCTTCGATGGGCAACTATGTCTTCAAGACCGAGTTCCTGTTTGAACAGCTGCGGCGCGATGCAAAGACCGCAGGATCGGATCACGATTTCGGCAAGAACATCATTCCCTCGATCATTGCGGACCACAAGGTGTTCGCTTATCGCTTCGTCGATCCAGCTTCTGATCAGAAGGCCTACTGGCGCGATGTGGGCAGCCTGGATTCCTACTGGCTGGCCAATATGGAACTCGTGGAACCTTCACCGCCCTTGAACCTCTATGATCCGCGCTGGCCGATCTGGACCTTCCAGGAGCAGCTGCCCCCCGCCAAGTTTGTGTTCGACGACGACGACAGGCGCGGTTGCGCCATCGATTCCATGGTGTCGAGCGGCTGTATTATTTCCGGCTCGACGGTGCGAAAATCGCTGCTGTTTTCGAACGTGCGCATCCATTCATACTCTGTGATCGAACAGGCTGTGGTGCTGCCGGACGTGGTCATCAAGCGCCACTGCAAGTTGCGCAAGGTCATCATCGATCGCGGGTGTACCATTCCGGAGGGGAGCGTGATCGGTTACGACAAGAAGGAAGATGTGAAGAATGGGTTTCGGGTGTCGCCCAAGGGCGTCACCCTGGTCACTCGCGAGATGCTGGGCCAGTCGGTCGGCAGTATCTGAACCAGATATTTGAGAAAGAAAGCACATGCACATAGCAATGATTGCCGCCGAGAACGGGGCATTGATCGGCGGCAAGGTCGGTGGCATCGGGGACGTGATCCGCGATGTACCACTGGCACTGGCCGCACTTGGCCATCAGGTATCGGTGCTGACGCCGGGCTACGGAGTGCTGGCCCTGCAGAATCCGTCTGTCCTGCTCGGTACCGTCACGGTCAATTTCTGCGGACATCCTGAGGTTATCGAGGTGTTCAAGGTGGAGGCGCGCGCAGACGCGACGACCGCTGTCACGCGCAAGAAGGCGGGCAAGGCTGCGGGTGTCACGCATTACGTGCTGGAGCACCCCTTGTTCGGCGCCTGTGGTGCCGGCTCCATCTACTGCAATGATCATTACGGGCCGTTTGCCACCGATGCCCACAAATTTGCGCTCTATTGCGTGGCCGTCTGTGAGTTGTTGCGGACGCACAAGCTGGGCGCGGTGGATGTCCTGCATCTGCACGACTGGCACGCTGCGTTGCTGGCGATACTGCGTCGCTATGCCACTGCGTATCAGGCCTTGCGCTGTATTCCTGTGGTTTACACCATCCACAATCTCTCGCTGCAAGGAGTCCGGCCGCTCTCTGGAGACGGGTCTTCGTTGCATAGCTGGTTTCCCGATCTGGTGCCGGACCTCTCTTGTATCCAGGACCCTCGGCATTGGGATTGCGTCAATCTGATGCGTGCCGGCATTCTACTCGCGGATCGCGTGCACGCCGTATCACCGAGCTATGCCCGGGAGATTCTGGTGCCGACAGATCTGGCACACGGTTTCATCGGCGGTGAAGGATTGGAAGGTGATCTGCAAAAGCTGGATTCCGCCGGGCGCCTGATCGGTATCCTCAATGGCTGCGACTATGAGCATGCGCCTGCACCAAGGCGCTCACGGGCGCAGCTGCTGGATCTCATCGAGAGCTGTCTGCTGAGCTGGGTGGGCGACAGGCAGCAGGTGCCCGCTGCGCATTTCTATGCCCAGTTGCGGCTGGCCCAGTGGCGGCGACGCCGACGCCCGGTCACGGTCACGCTGACCTCGGTTGGCCGTATCACCGGACAGAAGTGTCGGTTGCTGCGAGAACCGGTGGCGGTGAACAAGGGGGCCACGTCATCGCCGACCACCGCACTGACGATAACTGCCTTGGAGCGTCTGCTGCAGGATCTGGGTGAAGGCGTTTTCATCATGATCGGAAGTGGTGACGAGGCCTATGAACATTTCTTCACCTCGGCCATGGCTCGTCATGAAAATTTCCTGTATCTGCGCGGCTTCTCCGAGGAGCTGGCCGATGCGCTGTACAGCGCCGGAGACTTGTTTCTGATGCCGAGCAGCTACGAGCCCTGCGGGATCAGCCAGATGTTGGCAATGCGTGCCGGCACCCCCTGTATCGTGCATCACGTGGGCGGATTGAAGGACACCGTGCAGCACGGCGTCAACGGCTTTGGTTTCGGCGGTGACACGCCCGGGCGACAGGCCGAGAACATGCTGGAGACGGTCAGACAGGCGTGTGCCACCATTGCGCGGCCCGCGCCATGGCAAAAAATCCGGCGCGCGGCGGCGGACAGTCGCTTTTCCTGGGACGTCGTGGTACGTCGCTATGTCGATGAGCTGTATGCTTCTTGAAGCTGACCTATGCCCGCATCCGTCCATCGCCTGATCCCCTTCATCTTCGTGTTCGTCTGGAGCACCGGCTTCATCGTCGCACGTTATGCGATGCCTTATGCCGAGCCAATGACGTTCCTGTTCCTGCGTTTCAGCGGCGTGGTTGTCTGCATGTTACCCGTGGCACTGTTGTGGCGGGCCAGATGGCCCTCATTGTCTCAGGCTGGCCACATCGCGCTGGCGGGTCTGCTGCTGCAGACGGGTTATCTGGGCGGAGTCTGGGCCTCCGTCAAGCTGGGCATGTCGTCGAGCCTTGCCGCCCTGATCATGGCACTGCAGCCGATCATCACCGCCTGGCTGGCGGCAATGGTCGCGGAGAAAGTGTCGATGCGGCAATGGCTGGGCTTGCTTGCCGGGTTCGGTGGTGTCGCGCTGGTGGTGATGGCGAAATTCTCGCTGATCGGCCTCACTCTTGAGAGTCTGAGTCTCGCGGGTATCGCGCTCGCCAGCATCACTGTCGGCACGCTGTATCAGAAGCGCTACTGTCCTGACTTCGATCTGCGCGCTGGCTCGGTCATTCAGTTCGGTGCGGCGGCGCTGCTGTGTGTGCCCTTGATGTTTTTGTTCGAGACCCGGCAGATCGACTGGCAACCGGCGCTGGTGGCAGCGTTGCTGTGGTCGGTGCTGGCGCTGTCGATTGGGGCCATCACCCTGCTGTTCATCATGATCCGCGACGGTGCGGCGACCCGCGTCACCAGCTATCTCTATTTGACACCGCCGTTGACGGCCCTGATGGCGTGGGTATTGTTCGCCGAGCCGATAACGCCAACCACGCTTGCGGGCACGGCTTTGACCGTGGTGGCGCTGTGGCTGGTGACGCATAGGTCTGTGGGCTCTGTTGTGGATTCTGCGGATAGTATCGCTGGCAGGCCAGCTCCCACAGGTGAGTAACCCCAAGCTGGCCGCGCTTTCTAGCCTTTTCCGGCAGAAAGCGCTATAACTCCGGCTCGTTCAGTCACCCCTGCGAGGAATTCATGATTCGCCTATACACCCTTGTTATCAGCGCCTTTTTGCTGGTCGGTTGTTCGGACAATTCTCCCGGAACACCTGCTTCCGTCGGCTATGAGCAGGTCGAGACGGTCACCGGCAGTGCGGATGACATCGTCATTCCATACAAGAAGTTCGTGTATGACAATGGCCTGACCGTGTTGCTGCATGAGGACGGCTCCGATCCTCTTGTGCACGTCAACATTACCTATCACGTGGGTTCGGCTCGCGAGGAAGCGCAGCGTTCCGGTTTTGCGCATTTCTTCGAACACATGATGTTTCAGGGGTCGGCGCACGTCGGCGATGACGAACACTTCCAGATCGTCACCGAGGCGGGTGGTTCGTTGAACGGTTCTACCAGTACTGACCGCACCAATTACTTTCAGACTGTGCCGAGCAATCAGCTGGAGACTATCCTCTGGCTGGAGGCGGACCGCATGGGTTTCCTGCTGGAGGCGGTGACGCAGGAGAAATTCGAAATCCAACGTTCCACTGTCAAGAACGAGCGCGGGCAGAACGTCGAGAACCAGCCCTATGGACGCGTCTATGAAGAACTGATTGCCGCCATGTATCCTTCCGGGCATCCGTACTCCTGGCCGGTGATCGGCTATCCGGAAGATCTCGATGCGGCCACCGTGGATGACCTGCGGCACTTCTTTCTGCGCTGGTACGGGCCGAACAACGCGACGCTGATCGTTGCCGGTAATCTGGAGGAGGAAAGCACCCTTGCCCTCATCGGCAAATATTTCGGCGCCATTCCGGGGGGGCCGGCAGTCGAGCGAGCGCAGGCCGTATCGGTCGCTCTCGATCAGGATCGTTATGTCTCCTATGTCGACCAGAACATTCGCTTTCCGCTGCTCATCCTCGCGTACCCATCGGTGCCCTATTCGCACCCGGATCGCGTCCCGCTGGCGGCGCTGGCCGACATCATTGGCGGGGGCCGAAAGTCGCTGTTCTATCAACAGTTCGTGCTCAGCAATCGCGCCATTGATGCCAGTGCCTCGAACAGCGCTCAGGAACTGAGTGGCATGTTCAGTCTTGAGGTGCAAGCCTTCCCCGGCGCCGATCTGGCGCGGTTCGAGACCGACATTCGCACCATCCTCGCAGAGTTCAATGCGGCATCCATTTCCGATGAAGATATGGAGACCTTCAAGGGCCAGACCGAGGCAGCGCTGATCAACGGCCTGGAAAGTGTGCAGGGCAAGGCGTCGCGTCTCGCTCTCTATGATTACCTGCTGGACAATCCAGATTATCTGCCGCAGGAGATCGCAGCACTGCGTGCACTGACCAGAGAAGATGTGTTGCGTGTCTTCAATCAATACATTGCGGGCAAGCCCGCCGTACTGCTCAGCGTGTTGACTCGCGATGCCCCCGATGCACAGACGCAGCCGGACAACTTCACGCCGACCCCGGCGCTGCGCGTGACCGATTCCTCGCTGGATAGTCTTGAACCGCGCCCGGTTGTCGATACCTTCGATCGTGCTGCGCGTCCTGGTGCTGGCCAGGCACCGCTGGTGCCAGTGCCGCCGTTCTGGCGCGAGCAACTCGCCAACGGTGCGCAGATCATCGGTACCGTCAGCAACGAGATCCCCACAATCACTCTGCGGCTGAGTTTTACGGGAGGGCACCTGCTCAATACGCCGGAAAACTACGGACTGGCACGTCTGACCGCAGCCATGTTGAACGAAGGCACTGAGCTGCTCAGTGCGGAACAGTTTGAAGTTGAGCTGCAGAAGCTGGGCAGTCGCATCAGTGTCAGTGCGGGACGAGAGCGCATGACCGTGACGGTGAACAGTCTCAGCCGCAACATTGATGCGACCCTGGCCTTGCTGGAGCAGCGCCTGCTGGCGCCGTCCTTTACGCAGGAAAACCTCGATCGTCTGCGCCGTCAGCAGATCGAGTCGCTGCAGGCCTCCCGAGAGCAACCGAATGCCATCGCCAGTGAAGTCTTTGCGAAACTGCTGTATGGAGAAGAGCATAGCTTCTCTGTGCCGGTAGATGGGCGCATCGAGGCGCTGGAGGAGATCACGCTGGCCGACATCGAGGCCTTCACACGCAGCAGCATGGCGACCGAGGCGTTGCAGATCGTCATCGTGGGCGACGTCGAGCAGACACAGATCATGCCCGGCCTGGCCTTCCTCGATGGTTTGCAGCATGAAGCGGTGGCGTTGCGCGAACAGCCGACGCTGCCGACGATCAGTGACAACACACTGTATCTGGTCGACAAACCCGGTGCAGCACAGTCCGAGATTCGCATCGGTTACGTGACCGATATGCCCTACGACGCCACGGGCGAGTACTTCAAGAGTTCGTTGATGAACTACGTGCTGGGCGGGGCATTCAGCAGCCGTATCAATCTCAATCTGCGTGAGGACAAGGGCTACACCTACGGGGCCAGGAGTGCCTTTTCCAGCACCCACTATGCGGGGCCGTTCAGTGCTTCCGCGAGTGTACGCATGGACAGCAGTGCCGATTCCGTGCGGCAGTTCATCAATGAGATCCGCAGCTTTCGGGACGCTGGCATCGCTGCCGAGGAGCTCACCTTTATGCGCGCCGCCGTCGGTCAGAATGATGCACTCAATTACGAGACGCCGGGTCAGAAGGCGGTCTTCCTCGGGGATATCATCGACTATGGTCTGGACGCGGATTTCGTAGCCCGGCAGAGTGAAATCATCAACACCATCTCACAGGAGGAGATCAATGCGCTGGCGCGTGAAAACCTGCCGCTGGAGCGCATGTTGATTCTGGTGGTCGGTGACAAGGCCGTGATCGGCGAGTCGCTGGCCGAGCTGGGCTATCCGATCGTCGAGCTGGACACCACCGGTGCCGTGGTCAACTGAATGACTGTTCCGTCACGCCAGCGTACACCGGTCTGCCTCGACAGTGATCGCAATTTCGATGACCTGGCGCCTCGCTTTGCCCGCAATGTGTATGGCGGCTTGAAGGGTGAGTTGCGCCTCGCGGTTCTGCGTCACGATTTTTCCGAGTTTCTTCCCGCCTGTCTGCAGCCTTGTGATGGCCATCATGCACAGCTGCGGATACTGGATGCAGGCGGAGGGCAGGGGCAGTTCGGGCTGCAGCTGGCGGTCTGCGGACATGCGCTGACCCTGTGTGACATCTCTGCCGAGATGTTGAAGCTGGCGCAGGAGCAGGCGACGACTCAGGGGCTCTCCTCTGTGGAGTTTGTGCACGGTTCCGTGCAGAGCATGACGCAGGACGTGCTGCGTGGCAGTCGAGCGCCTTTCGATCTCGTGTTGTGTCATTCGGTGCTGGAGTGGGTCGCCGATCAGCACGGCCTGGTGCGGGCACTGCTGCCATTGGTCAGGCCCGGCGGGTATCTGTCCCTGACGTTCTATAACCGGCATGGCCTGGTGATGAAGAATCTGCTGCGTGGGAAGCGCTCACCCATTCTAGACAATCGTTTCGTGCCCAGTGCCGGCAGTCTGACGCCGACCCGACCGCTGGATCCGCTACAGGTGTTGGCGTGGCTGGCCGAGGATCACTGGGAAATTCTCTGCCACAGTGGCATTCGCGTGTTTCACGATCTGCTGCTGACACCCGAAGGGCGTGCGATGCCGGAGTACGAGCTGATTGCGCTGGAGCTGGAGCTTTCCCGTCAGGAACCCTATCGTTCGTTGGGACGTTATCAGCATGTTCTGGCCCGGCGGCTTTGAGCAGATAGCTAAAGAGAGTAGAATCCGCGCCTCGTCTCACCTGTTGCATGCCAAATTGTCCCGTGGATCTCATGAAAACACTGCATTTGAATAAAGGTCGCGAATCCTCCCTGCTGCGTCGACATCCCTGGGTGTTTTCCGGTGCCATCGAGCGTGTATCTGGCAATCCCGGTTCCGGTGAGACCGTGCGGGTGGTGGATGCCGGTGGCAAGCTGCTGGGTCTGGCGGCGTATTCGCCGAGCTCGCAGATTCGTGCGCGCATGTGGACATTTGGAACAGAGCAGGCAATCGATTCCGGATTTTTTCATGACCGTCTGCAGATGGCAGTGGCCAGACGGCAGTCAATGCTCAACGATCCTCAGCGCAGCGGTTGTCGACTTGTGTACGGTGAATCGGATGACCTGCCGGGTCTGATCGTAGATCGCTATGGCGACTTTCTTGTCTGCCAGTTCCTGTTTGCAGGAGTCGAGCAGTGGAAGGCCGAGATCGTCGAGCATCTGCGTGAACTCGTGCCCTGCAGGGGAATCTATGAGCGCTCCGAGGCCGCTGTGCGCGCGCGCGAAGGCCTCGAACCGGCACAAGGCCTGCTGTGGGGTGAGCTGCCACCGGATCTGGTTGAAATCAACGAACAGGGAAGGTTGTATGTGTTGAGCATCGCGCATGGCCACAAGACCGGGTTCTATCTGGATCAGTACGATAACCGTGAGCGCGTGCGCCAGTTGTCCCAAGGGCGCAGCGTCCTCAACTGTTTCTGCTACACCGGTGGTTTCGGTATCGCTGCGCTGCAGGGCGGAGCCAGTCATGTGGTGAACATCGATTCTTCCGGCCCCTCGCTGGAGCTGGCGCAGGAAAATTTCCGGCGCAATGGTTTCACATCTTCGCAATTCACGCTGACCAATGCCAACGTCTTCGAGATTCTGCGCGAATTCAAACAGGCGCAGCGCCACTTCGATCTGATTGTCCTCGATCCACCCAAATTTGCGGAAACCAAGGCGCAATTCAAACGTGCCGCGCGCGCCTACAAGGATGTCGCGTTGCAGGCAGCTGCGCTGCTCAATCCGGGAGGGTTGCTGGTGACCTTCTCGTGTTCTGGTGCCATCGATCTTCCGCTGTTTCAGAAAATTACGGCGGACGCGGTGCTCGATGCCGGGCGGCAGGGGCAGATTCAGTATTATCTGCACCAGGCTGCGGATCATCCCGTGGGGCTGCCATTCCCGGAGAGTCTCTATCTGAAAGGTCTGGTGTGCAGGCTGGATTGAATCCGGGCTATAATCGCGACGCAGCTAATATTGGAGACTTGATGAAGATTGCAGCCATTGTGATGGACATTGAAGGTACCACCAGTGGTATCGGTTTTGTGCAGAATGTCCTCTATCCGTATTCTCTCAAGCACATCGGACCATTCTTGCGCGAACATCGTGAAGAGCGTGATGTGGCGCGTGTACTGGTGCGCCTCAGCGACAGCACCGGCATTCCGCTGCACGATCTTGAGGGCATGATCCGGCAGTTGCAGCAGTGGATTCGCGACGACGAGAAGGATCCGGAGCTAAAGACTCTGCAGGGCATGATCTGGGAAAAAGCCTATAAACAAGGGCTTTTTCAGGCGCACGTCTATCCGGATGTTCCCGAGGTGTTGCAGCATTGGCAGCAGGAAGAACGCAACCTGTATGTGTTTTCCTACGGATCTGTGAAGGCGCAGCAGCTATTTTTTCGCTACTCCGATCACGGCGATATGCGTCTGCTGTTCTCCGGTTATTTCGACAGCAGCATGGGGCCGCGACACGATCTCGACACCTACAGCAGGATCGCGTCCTCCATCGCACTTCCAGCGCAGCGCATTTTGTTCATTTCGGATGACCGCCAGGAATTGGATGCAGCGGCTGCAGCAGGGATGCGGACAACCTGGGTCATTCGCCCTCAAGACACTTCACTGGACGTCGAGCGAGTACGTCTGAAGACTTCTCATCCCGTCGTGACCAGCTTCGAGCAGGTTCAGGTCGATTGAATTTGTTTCTGGACGCGGCCCATCAGAGGCCATGAAAGATGACGGACGGCAGTGTACCAGGCTGCCGCCCGCCCAGAGCCTCAGCTGCTGAATTGTCTTACCATCTCACGGGTACTACCAATATTCTTGCGCAGCAGCGCGCTGGTCTCGGCGGTCGCATGGGATGCCTTCGCCGTTTCCTCGGACTGATTCTGAATATTGACGATGTTGCGGTTGATCTCTTCCGAGGTGCAGCTCTGTTGTTCCAGAGCTGCAGCGATTTGCTGAGTCATGTTGTGAATCATCGACACTGCGTCACTGATCAGCGAATAGGAACCTCCGGCTTTCTGGTTGAAGCTCACACATTGTTGAGCCTTATCCTGGGCGACGGCCATGCTCTGCACAGAGGCCTTGGTGCTGTCCTGAATGCGCGAGACGATATCCTTGATCTCGATGGTGGAATCCTGAGTGCGCTGGGCAAGTGTGCGCACCTCGTCCGCGACCACCGCGAAGCCGCGCCCCTGTTCGCCAGCGCGCGCTGCCTCGATGGCGGCGTTCAACGCCAGCAGATTGGTTTGTCCGGCAATCGTGTTGATCACATCAATGACTGAGCCGATGGCCTTGCTGTCGACCCCCAGTTGTTCGATGGTGCGTGTGACCTCATCGATGTAATCCGCGAGCTGGCTGGTGGCAGTCAGGCTCTCGTCAATGGATTGGCGACCAGTATCGACACTCTGATCGGCCCGCTCAGCGGCGTCGGAAGTCTGGGTAGTGTTTTCCGAGACACTGAGAATAGCGCAGGACATCTCATGTACGGCGGAGGACACTGAACTAATCTCTGCCTGTTGCTCCAGAATTGCCTGATCGGTCTTGATGACTGCGTTATTGGCGCTGTTGGAGAGTTCGTCGAGAGTACTGGCAGTGTCCTGTACGCGACTCAGGATGGTGTTGATCCTGGCTTCCAGCGATTTCAGCGCCAGTTCCACGGTGCCAATCTCGTCATTGCGACCGGTATAGATCAATCGTGCTAGGTCATCATTGTGAATGTCTTTGCAACGTTGCAACACACTGTTCCACTGGTTGCAGAGATACAGGAGCCAGCCGCTGCCCGCCATGATGCTGATCAGCGCGAGCGCAATGCTGGTGACAGTGCCGAGCCCCGGCACACTGAGAGAAAGTGTGACACCGACGACAGAGAGCATATAAGCGAGTGCCGCCTTGAGCTTCAAGCTCATGCCGCGCACTTTGCGGGTTTCGCTGCCGGGTATCTGAATTTTGCTGTAGAGGGCTTCGGCATTCTCGACATGACGCTCCTGCGGGCAGATGCGCACCGATTGAAAGCCGATGATCGCGCCCTTTTCCGACACTGGCGTCACGTAGGCGTCAACCCAGTAGAAATCGCCGTTCTTGCAGCGGTTCTTGACCATCCCCATCCAGGGTTTGCCCAGTTTGATTGTGGCCCATAGCCCCTTGAACGCCGCCTTGGGCATGTCCGGGTGGCGGACGATGTTGTGAGGCGCACCGGTTAACTCCTCTGCGGAGTAACCGGAAGTATCGACAAATCCCTTGTTCGCGTAGAGTATCGTACCCCTGGGATCCGTGGTAGATACGAGTTTTTCACTTGCCGGGAAGAGCTTTCGTGTCGCCATACTACACCTGTCAGATAAGGAGGCCTGTTAGGATGGTTTAACGGCATTGCCAAAGGGAACTTGAGGTCAATTTGCAGTACTGCTGAAATCCAGCCCTGAAATTGCTGGCTGATCCGGGACTCACCCCGGCGTGGATAGTTTGTTACACTGGTACATCGAAACGGCCGACAGTTATGACGATGCAACGTAGAAAATTTCTTTTTGTGCTTACCCTGACAGCGCTGATGATTGTGGGTTTTCTCGCGACCAGCCTGACCAGTTACTTTGTGGCCCGAGACTCACTCTCCAGGAATATTTCCGAGCAGATGCTGCCGCTGACCAGCGACAACATTTATTCGGAGATTCAGCGCGATTTGCTGCGCCCCATCCTGATTTCCTCATTGATGGCAAGTGACACCTTTGTGCAGGACTGGAGCTCCAGCGGTGAGGTGGATGCGGAGCGCATTCGTCTCTATCTGCGGGAGATTCAGCAGGAATATGGCACTATCACGGCGTTCTTCGTGTCGGATCGCACCCACAGTTACTACCACCCGGACGGCATCATCAAGACAGTCGATGCCGACAATCCGGACGATGCCTGGTATTTCCGGGTTCGTGACATGCGCGAACCCTACGAGATCAATGTCGACACCGACACCGCTGACCGGACTCGTCTCAGCATTTTCATCAACTACCGTGTGCTGGACAGCGATGGCAAGTATCTCGGCGTCACGGGTGTCGGGCTTTCAGTCAGCGCTGTGACACGCTTGATCGCTTCCTATCAGGAGCGCTATGGCCGACAGATATACTTTGTCGACAGAGAGGGGCGGGTGGCGCTGAATCAGGAGTCGAGCGCGGTGGCGCTACGTTTGCAGGAGCGGCCGGGAATGGAGGCTATCGCGACGCAGATATTGACCACACCCAGTGCGTCGCTGAGCTATGTGAGGTCCGATGGTCAGACTGTCTACGTCAACAGCCGCCTGGTGCCGGAATTCAATTGGTATCTCATGGTGGAAGAGCATGACGGTGCCGCCGAGGAGCGGATAGAGACCACGTTACTGATCAATATCGCCTTGTCGTTGGCAATCATGGCGCTGGTCTTGCTGATCGCGCACTTCACGCTGAAGTCCTATCAGGGACGTCTGGAGCAGATGGCGACGACGGACAGCCTGACCGGTGCTGCGAATCGACACGTCTTCGACACCATCTTCGATCAGGTGTTGCGCAGCGCCCGTCGCCGCAACAAGCAAGTGGCGTTGATCAGCATCGATATCGATCATTTCAAGGACGTCAATGATACTTTCGGGCATCAGGCGGGGGATCTGGTCATCCGTTTCGTGGCTGACGTGATTCGTACCCACAGTCGTGAGGCGGATACACTGTGTCGCTGGGGCGGCGAGGAGTTTTTGTTGCTGCTGGGGGATTGCACCAGTGACGAGGCTGCGGAGCGTGCAGAGGTGATTCGCAAGGCCGTGAAGAAACAATCGGTGAACTTCGGACGAGAGGACATCCGCGTCACGCTCAGTTGCGGGGTTGCCCAGTATCGAAGCGGAGAAGAATTGTTCACACTTATAGCGCGTGTCGATTCCGCATTGTACCGGGCCAAGAACGAGGGGAGGGACCGGGTCATCGTTGCAGCCTGAAGATTGCTACGGAGAGAGTGGTGGCGGACAAACGATTATTGATTCTTGACGATGACCTGATGGTTGGCGGGACCATCGCAATTATTGCCGAGAGCGCTGGCTGGGAGTGCAAGGCGACAGACGAGCCGCAACTGTTCTTCTCGTTACTGGAGACGTGGCAGCCAACGCACATTGCGCTGGATCTTGTGATGCCCAAGATGGATGGCGTCGAGGTCATGGTCGAGTTGTCCCGTCGTGCCTGCAGCTCGCAAATCATCATCAGCAGTGGCGTAGGGTCCCGGGTGCTGGACGCCGCGAGCCGGTCTGCTGCGGAGCATGACCTCAACATTGTCGGCATACTGTCGAAGCCCTTCAAACCCTCCATGCTGCACGCCTTGCTGAGCGTCAACATCAGTGATCGCAAGGTGATGGGAGATGACGCCGCCGAGGATTTCGCCCTGGGCAGCGGCCATGATGAGGGCGCAGTGTGCGAAGTCGAGCTGCTGCGAGCCATTGAGCAGCGTGAGTTGTTTCTGGTCTACCAGCCGAAGATCAACTGCATTACCAATACTCCGGTGGGCTTCGAAGCCCTGGTGCGATGGCAGCATCCACAGCGTGGACTGATAATGCCCAATGATTTCATCCCGCTGGCCGAGCGCAGCGGGCTGATAGACCCACTCACTGACATGGTGGTGGAGAGGTCACTGGGTTGGTTTGCGGCGCATTTTGCCGACAGCAATCTGCAGCTCTCCATCAATATTTCGGCGGTCAATCTCAAGAATCTGCTGCTGGCTGATCGCATGGCGGATTTGTGTGCCAGCCTCGGGGTGGCCCCAGGCAATCTGATCTGTGAACTGACCGAGACCAGCACCATGGAAGATCCCGTGGCGTCGCTGGACCTGTTGACCCGCCTGCGTCTGAAAGGTTTCCTGCTGTCCATCGACGATTTCGGCACGGGATTTTCGTCCATGCTGCAACTGGTGCGCCTGCCATTTTCCGAGATCAAGATCGACAAGTCATTTGTGATGACTGCGCTGCAGTCCGCAGAGTCGCGTGCGGTGATTCGTTCAATCGTGGAGTTGGGGCAGAGTCTCAGTCTCAGTACGAGCGCGGAAGGGGTGGAGCATCCACGGGTGCTGGAGTTTCTGCGGTCGGTGGGGTGTGAGCGCGCGCAGGGCTATCTGATTGCGAGGCCAATGGCGGCAGCTACGGCACTCGACTGGTACTACGACCACGCGATCATCAGTATTTGAAATCTGCGCCTGAAATCAAGGGACGTTGCTGCCGAGCGCGGCATCGAGTGCCAGGCAGAACTTGATGACGACATATTCCTCGAAGTTTTCCACAGGGTCAGCGCCATCACCGAACGCCTCACTGATAGTCTCCAGTTGTTCCCGAATTTGTTCTCTGATTTGCGTCGGGTCGAGCTGGCCAGACTCCTTGCAATGCAGGGATTCAATAAGCTCGGCGGCGGCAAGCAGGCGATTCCAGAACTGAACCCGATTACCCCCCGAACTCATGACTTTGACTCCGCGACGGGATGCGGTGCCTGGCTGACTCCTATGACTTCCAGACGAACGGTCTTGGCATTGGGAAGCGCCCAGTCGATGTGGTGGCCAACCCGCAGACCGATCAGCGCCGCGCCGATGGGCGCCAGCACAGATACCTTGGATGCGTTGACATCTGCTTCTGCCGGGTAAACCAGTGTCACGGTGTTGACGGCCTGGGTCTCGGTATTGCGGTACTGGACGGTCGAGAACATGCTGACGACGTCTTTTGGTAGTTTGCGATCAGCCAGGATAGTGGCTCGTTCGAGCTCCAGCTCCAGAGATTCTGTGAGCGCAGCGCCTGAGTTGACCAGCGCGGAGAGTCGTGCGTAATCCGTTTCGGATAAAGTGATTGAATGGGCTGCCATGCTATGACCTTTCGGGTATCAAAAAATGTGACCGGTTGGAGAGTCGGTAGAGTTTCGGGTGACATCGGGTACGAATTACAAACTGAAACGACTGTCCGGGACAGTGTTCATCAGGCGATCAGGAGAGCGTATATACCTGCCCTGATCGCCTGAGGAGGGAAGGCACGCACAGCCCTTGCGGATTCCGGGTGTAGTGACTCTATGGGATATGACGTCAAAAATTTCATGTCGGCGAGTATAACAGCTCTTTTTGCTTATACAACCGGGCCCGCCGGACCGTGCCGACAGAGGCTGGCGTGACAATTGTTAGCCGATTTTATCCCTGTTAATGTGCGCCGCGCAGCGGCTGTCAGATTGAAAACGCTGTGGTTCAAGGCATCAATCAAGAGCTGTCGAAAGTCTGCCACTGATTGATGGAAGCTATGAGACCTGGCAGGAATTGCAGGAAGGCGGTTGGCGCTAGCCCTTCAGGCTTTGCAGAAACTCCTGCGGATCGTGGTTTCTGCACCAGATCAAAAATTCATCGGCGGGCAATGGGCGTTGAAAGAAGTAACCCTGGATATGTTGGCACTCCTGTTCCCGTAAGAAGTCCAGTTGTTCGCGGGTTTCGACGCCCTCCGCGATCACCGTCAAGCCCAGGGTTCTTCCCATGGAAATGATGGCCTTTGTGATGGCCTTGTCATCCTCGTCATCAGGAATTTCCTGTATGAACGAGCGATCTATCTTCAGCGTATCAACCGGATAGTGCTTCAACTGACTAAGGGAAGAGTAGCCTGTCCCGAAATCATCCAGTGCGAGCTTCAGGCCCAGCGTTTTCATCTCCTGCAACAGTTTCATGGCGCGGCCGGGATGATTGATAACCAGGCTTTCCGTAATCTCCAGCTCCAGTCGATGGGCGGAAATGCCAGAGCGATGCAGCGCGGCCCTGACTTTGGTCATCAGCTCAGGATCGTTGAACTGGCGCGCGGAGAGATTGACGGAAATACAGAATGGGAAGAGTCCGTCTTCCTGCCAGGCGACCGCCTGCTGACAGGCCGTGATCAGGACCCACTCGCCGATGGGGATGATCATCCCGTTCTCTTCCGCGATAGGGATGAAGCGATCTGGCGCAATATCGCCCAGCAGCGGGCTCTTCCAGCGCAACAATGCCTCGACTCCGACGATCATGCCGCTACGCAGATTGAGTTTGGGTTGGTAATGTAATGATAGTTCGTTCAGCTTGAGGGCATTGCGGAGATTCGTCTCCAGGTCGAGTTTGCCCTGCGTGCGCTGATGGATACTGCGCGAATAGAATTGAAAGTTGTCTTTACCTTCTTCCTTGGCGACGTACATCGCCGCATCCGCGTGTTTCATCAGAGTCTCTTCATCCAGAGCATCCACGCCGTAGATGCTGATGCCTATGCTGACTGTCACCCTGCATTCCTTGTCATGGATGATGATCGGCTCGGCAAACGCGCTGAGCACATTCTGCGCGACCTTGCTGATTTTCTTGCGATCCGTCAGCTCCTGCAGAAGGACGACAAATTCGTCCCCTCCCAGCCTGGCCACCACATCGCTGGTGCGCAGTGGCATGCGCAGGCGCAGTGCCACTTCCCTGAGCAGCGCATCACCCATATGGTGACCATAGGTGTCGTTGATGAGTTTGAACCGATCCAGATCGATGAAGAAAACCGCGAAGGCGCGATTGGAATAGCGGGCAGCCAGACGGGTCGCCTGTTCGAGCAACTCGGTGAACATGACTCTGTTCGGCAGGCCGGTCAGATTATCGTAGGTCGCCAGATATTTGATGTGATCGGAGATGCGTTTACGTTCTGAGACATCCTTGGCGATACCTCGGTAACCCGTGAATTGCTTTTGCTCGTCAAAGATCGGCTCGCCACTGAGGGACATGTGGTAGACCACCTGGTCGGAGTTCTCGAAACTGAACTCGAAGTCTCGAAAGCGTTCATGTCGGCTCAGCGTCAGACGGAACTGCGCCCAACTCGTGGAGGTGGGGGTGAGGCTGGTCATATTCCACAGATGATTGCCGATCAGTTCAGCAGCGGCGCGGGTATTGCTGTCCCCGACAATCTTGCCCTCATACTTGGTAATACGCAGCTCGCAATCCTGCTCCCAATAGAAATCCGAGGATAGGTGGGTGAGGCTGCGGAACCGCTCCTCACTTTCGCGCAGTATCGCTTCTGCCGTCTTGCGCTGTTCTTCAAGATGGAAGTTCTCCAGCGCAAAGGAGACGTTGTCTGCCATGCTTTGCAGCAGACCGACGATCTCGTCATCGAAAGGATTTTTCTCGGTGGAGTAAAACAGCAGCACTGCGGTACTGACTTTGCTGGTCGTGAGCGGGAACGCTGCAGCAGCGGCAATGCCCTTGAGGCGTGCAACATCATGCCAGGCCTGTGTACGCGGGTCGTTCAGATAGTCATTGCTGATACTGGCCTTGCCAGTGCGAAATGCGCTTCCCGCGAGGCCGCGTCCCTCGGCAATCTGCTCATTGGAGGAGATTCTGATGCCAGTCATGAGTCTGGCAACGGCGCCGGATGAAGCGACCGCGCGCAGGCGTTGATTTGTGTCGGGAACCAGTATAGTGGCGACGTTGAATTTGCCACCCTTGATGGCCGCCTCGCAGACGCTCTGGAACAGCGTGGCGGGGGAATCGGCACGCAGAATGGCGGCGTTGGTATCGCTCAGGGCCGAATACATTTGCTGCAGTTTCTTGGCAGCCAGCTCCGAGCGCTTGCGTCGAGTGATGTCGCGGGTGATGCCGATGATGATCCAATGTCCATCGATGCTGACGGCGCGACTATATGTTTCCAGGTAAGCCAGGCGTCCTTGCGGGCTGACATTGGACGATTCAATACGACTGATGGAGCCTTCGGCGATCAGCTTGTCGTAGCGCGCTGACAGTTCCTCGGCGCTCTCGCTGAGGGTATCGGTCGGGCTGCGCGTGAGCATCACGTCCCTCGTCACACCACTGTTGCGGCAAGCGGTGTCATTGACGTCAATGAACTTCAAAGTGGCACTGTCAACCAGGTAGATCATGTCACCTGACATATCCATGGCGGCGCGAAAACGGCGCAGCGACAGCTCGTTCTGCACCTGGACAGTGATGTCCCGTGCGATGCATTGGTAGCCGGTGAATACGCCTTGGGAATCAAATTGCGGTTGACCACTGACATTCAGGTATTGCGAGGCGCTGCTGTCGTTCTCGGGCGGCAGCTGGCAGATCAGGCCTGAGAAGGAGAGACGTTGCTGACGCAATTCGAGATGCAGCGTCCAGCTTTGATCCACCCCTGCTACAGAAGCGTCCATATCCCAGAGCGTCTTGCCCTGCATGTGTTCGAGTGCTGCATAACCGCAGCGGTGAGCGCTGCTACGGCGCATAAAGGTGCAGGTATAAGAACTATCCTCCTGCCAGAAGTAATCCGCTGACAGATCCATCAGCGTCCATAGTTCATCCTCTCCCGGACGGCGGGTCTGGATTTCAATGTCGGACGCATTGCTCATTGAGCGGAATCCCCTGAATCTTTGTACTGCAGGTCTTTCTTAACCTGCCTTTCAGGCTTCCGGGGTGCTTAAACCTCCCCTGGTCGGCCAGTGGGCACAGGTAGCGCGAATTATTGCCAATGCCTGATCTACCTCTGCAGCCGTGACATTGAGCGGCGGCAGCAGGCGCAGGGAGTTACCACCGGCCTTGACGATCAGCAGCCTGGCTTCCTTGAGGGCTGCGGCCAAATCCGTGTTGCTGACGGTGCACTTTATCCCGAGCATAAGCCCCATACCTGTCTGCTGGGACACGATATGAGGGTAATCCGCAATGACATCGGCCAGTCCGGCGCAAAGTTGAACGGAGCGCTGCATCATCTCATCCAGAAAGCCCGGCGCCATGATCACATCCAGCACGGCATTGCCGACTGCAGTGGCCAGAGGGTTTCCGCCGAAGGTGCTGCCATGGGTGCCTGCCGCCATGGGAGCTGCGACTCGCTCTGAGGCAAGGCAGGCTCCGATCGGGAATCCGCCGCCCAGTCCCTTGGCCGAAGCCAGCAAATCGGGGGCCACCCCCGAGGCTTGGTAGGCATATAGATAGCCCGAACGGCCGACACCAGATTGGACTTCATCGAACATCAACAGAATGCCCTTCTCGTCACACAATTCGCGTACCTGACGCAGGTAGTCAAAAGGCGTCACGCGAATACCACCCTCGCCTTGGATTGGCTCCAGAATGACCCCGGCTGTGGTGTCGGTGATAGCAGAGCGCAGCGCGGCGATGTCGCCCCAGGGCGCCTGATCAAAACCGGGATCGCCAGTCAGGAAGCCTTCGACGTGCAGTGGATTGGCGCTGGCCGCCAGCGGAGCCAGGGTGCGACCGTGGAAAGACTGGGATAGGGCGATGATGCGCACGCGTTGTGCCTCGCCGCGGCTGTAATGGTAGCGGCGCATGATCTTGAAGCCAGCCTCCACGGCCTCCGTGCCGGAATTACTGAAAAAGACGCGGTCCGCGAAGGTCAGCTCCACGAGTCTGCGGGCCAGACGCTCGGCCTGTGGAATGCGGAACAGGTTGGAGCTATGCCAGATTTTCTGCGATTGTTCCTGCAGAGCGGCGATGAGGTGTGGATGGCAGTGCCCGAGGCAGTTGACGGCGATACCCATAGTGAAGTCGAGGTAGCGCTCACCTGAGGCTGTAAACAGAAAACAACCCTTGCCGTGATCGAACTCGAGTTCAGGGTTGCCATAATTGCTCATCAATGCTGAAGTCATGGGAGCGGAAGTCATGAATAGATCCTTGCTTGGTGGTCTTGGCGCAGTGCCCGGGCTTCCCGGTCAGGCTTCGTGATACAGTCTTGCTGGGTCACCTTGATCGAGGCGCGATCATGCCCTATCGAGGGTTATCATTCAAGCCGCCGGGCCTTTCACCGCAAGCCCTGCAGACATTTTCAACAAGACGCGGAAGTGCTATGGAAGTGCCACAACAGATGTGCCTTCCGCCGAAGGAGTCATGATGTTGTTCAGCAAGCAGGACGCCCTGCCAACCGTCGACACGGCATTGCCAGGACGGGCGCACGCCGTGCGGATCAGTAACCGCCATTTCGTGACTGGACAACCCCTGCACGGGGACATGCCTGTCGATGTGCAAACTGCCGTGTTCGCCATGGGGTGTTTCTGGGGCGCGGAGCGTTTGTTCTGGCGCCAGGAGGGGGTTTACAGCACGGCAGTCGGCTACGCCGGAGGGATTACCCCAAACCCAACTTATGAGGAAGTGTGTAGCGGCCGTACTGGGCATACCGAGGTGGTCATCGTCTTCTTCCGTCCCGACGTGATCTCCTATGCCCGACTGCTGCAGTTGTTCTGGGAGTCTCATGACCCGACGCAGGGGATGCGCCAGGGGAACGACAGGGGCACCCAGTATCGTTCGGCGATCTACACCACCTCTCCGGAACAGCTGGCGCAGGCGTTGGCAAGCAAACAGCAGTTTCAGCACGCTCTTAGCGGCTCTGGATATGAACCAATAACGACTGAAATCAAACTGTTGGAAGCGTTTTATTATGCAGAGTATTATCACCAGCAATACCTCGGCAAGAACCCGGCGGGCTACTGCGGCCTGCGTGGGCTGGGGCTGTCCTGTGCGTTGCCGGCCTGAGGTGCTGGATCAATTCCCGATCCGAGTTCAGCAGGGGCGGAAGAACTCC
Source organism: Gammaproteobacteria bacterium (assembly GCA_030654835.1). Classification (GTDB taxonomy): domain Bacteria; phylum Pseudomonadota; class Gammaproteobacteria; order Pseudomonadales; family Pseudohongiellaceae; genus UBA5078. The sequence continues at coordinate 38,845 of JAURWS010000037.1, forward strand.
AGGATCTGTGCCTCCTTCGCCAGCGCATCCTGATACCCCAGATCCATGAGGCGCTGGCAGTAGGCCTTCTCGAACAACAACAGACTGAGGATGGCGCTGGAACCGGAGTCGCGCACAAACAGCTTCAAGGCCCGGGGCAGGTCGTCGAAGTGCTCGCTGGCGATGTTGTTGAGATTCTGGCTTGGGGAGACATCGAGAAGTTCGATGGGGCGCAGATGCAGGCTGGGGTCCAGTGCAACTTCAGGCGGTAGCAGGTTCACCAGTGTGTTGGTGCGGCGCAACGCCTCCAGATCGCTGGCGAGGGTGTCGACAAACGCGCTGTTGAGGATGTGAGCGAGAATCTGGGTGAGTGATGGTCGTGCCGGTGCTATGGCCTTTGCAGGGTTGTTGGGCGCGTTGCTGCTGACGCCAACTGCCAGTATCCGCGTAGCACCGAGATGGATCGCGGGGCTGAGTGGCGAGAGCTGGCGGATTGCTCCGTCACCGAAGAACTCCCGATCAATCCTGACGGCAGGGAAGAGCGTGGGAATGGCGGTTGAGGCCAGCAGGTGCTGCAAGGTCAATGAGGTTCTTACCCCGATGCGGTGTGGCCCCCGCCAGTCCCGGATATCGGCACGGCCCTGATAGAAAGACACGGATTCGCCACTGGTATAACCCGATGCAGTGACAGCGAGCGTTTCCAGATAGCCCGCATCGAGGCTGCGCTGGATGCGGTCGAAATTGATGACCTTGTGCAGCAATTGCTCCAGCGGCTCGTTGTTGAGCAGCGACGTGGGTGTGTCCCGGCGTCGGTTAGCCATGAAGGAGAACACCCAGTTGGAGGCGCTGCTGATCAGTCCACCGGAGTCGAGCCGGTAAATCTGTGCGCTGGTGATGTTCTTCCAGGTGTACTCCAGCGTGCGTACGCCGGTGCGCAGACGTTGCGCCTGTGCAGCGAGCGACACCGCATTCAGTGCTCCGGCCGATGCTCCCGTGATGATCTGGAAAGGGTTAGTCGACTCCTTGGGCAACAGACTGGCTATGGCCCGCAGCACGCCGACCTGGTAAGAGGCGCGCGCGCCGCCACCCGAGAGGACCAGGGCGCGTTTGTCTTTTTCAGGGCGTTTCTTCATACGAGCAATTTGTCACTTCAGCAAATTGATTTGAGCGATAGGCGCCGATTCTAGCTGTCTTTGCGGAAGGGATGCCATGAATTTGCTGGCGCCGAGCAGTTTCGCGCGGGAATGTTCTATACTTCCGCCGCAGACCCTGCAGTAGACACCGACAAGGTCTTCAACGAAAGGAGCACAGCCATAGTGGACAAGCGAGTAGACAAGCTGGTGATCGCGATCTCTTCGCGTGCCCTGTTCGATCTGAGCGACAGTCACCGCGTCTACGAGGAGCAGGGCCTGGAGGCTTATCAGCAGTACCAGATCGCTCATGAGGAGGAACCATTGGCCCCGGGTGACGCGTTCGGGCTGGTTAACAAGCTGCTTAATCTCAACAAGCTGCTGGGGGCCGAGCGCGTCGAGGTCATTCTCCTGTCGCGCAACAGTGCGGATACCGGGCTGCGGGTGTTCAACTCCATTCGTCATTATGGCCTGAACATCACCCGTGCTGCGTTCTGTGGCGGCGACAGCCCTTATCGCTATATTGCGGCCTTCAACAGTCACCTGTTCCTGTCCACCGATGGGGGCGATGTTCGCCATGCGCTGGAGCTGGGCATTGCCGCAGCGACCATTCTGCCTTCCACTGTGACCACCAGCACCGAGGGCAAACTCAAGTTTGCCTTCGATGGGGACGCCGTCCTGTTCTCGGACGAGGCCGAGCGCATCTACAAGTCCAGTGGTCTGCAGGCGTTCACAGAGAGTGAGAAGCTGGCGGCGAACCGACCGTTGTCTGGCGGACCCTTCAAGCCTTTTCTGGCGGCGCTGCAGCAGCTGCAGATGGAATTCGCGCCGGGTGAATCGCCGCTTCGGACCTGCCTGGTGACAGCCCGTTCCGCGCCAACTCACGAGCGAGTGGTGAAGACGCTGCGAGCCTGGAATATCCGCATTGACGAGTCTCTGTTCCTGGGTGGCATGGACAAAGGGGAGTTTCTGCGCGCCTATGACGCGGACGTGTTTTTTGATGATCAGCAGGGCCATTGTGAGTCGGCCCGCAATCACGTGGCGACGGGGCACGTGCCCAGCGGGGTCGCGAACAACCCTCCGCTTCAGCTGGAGCAGTCCGGGTCATGAAGCTGCAGCAGTTGCGTTATATCTGGGAGGTCGCGCGCCGGGGCATGAACGTCTCCGCTGCGGCCCAAAGCCTGTTCACCTCACAACCGGGAGTCAGCAAGCAGATTCTACTGCTGGAGGATGAGCTGGGAGTGCAGATCTTTGCCCGGAGTGGTAAACACCTGACCGGGCTCACGCCCGCCGGGGAAAGGATTCTGGAGGCCGCTGGCGAGGTTTTGCTGGGGGCCGAGAACATTCGCGCCATCGCGCAGGAATTCAGCGCCGACAAGTCCGGCAGCCTGTCCATCGCCACCACTCATACACAGTCTCGCTATGTGCTGCCACCGGTGATCCAGCGTTTCATCAGCAAGTATCCGGATGTGTCCTTGCACATGCACCAGGGAACGCCATTGCAGATCGCGGAACTGGCGGCGCAGGGCACGGCTGACTTCGCGATTGCCACAGAGTCCATGGAGCTGGTGGGAGATCTGGTGATGATGCCGTGTTATCGCTGGAACAGGATATTGCTGCTGCCGTTGCAGCATCCGCTGACAAAAGCCGTGCGCTTGAGTCATGCCGACATTGCGGCCTATCCGATTGTGACGTATGTCTCGGGGTTCACTGGGCGGGCCAAACTCGATCAGGCCTTCAGTGAGCGTGGTTTGGCATTGCGCGTGGTGGTCACGGCGGCGGATGCCGACGTCATCAAGACTTACGTGCGCCTTGGTATAGGCATCGGCATCGTCGCCAGCATGGCCTATGACGCCGAGAAGGACAGTGATCTGGTGGCGGTAGATGTCAGCCATCTGTTCGATTACAGCATTACGCGCATTGGTTTCCGGCGCGGGGCGTTCCTGCGCGGGTTCATGATGGATTTCATCACGATGTTTGCTCCGCACCTGCAGCGCGACATCATCGACGCGGTGCTGGCCTGTCAGACGCAGGCCGAGATCGATGCGCTGTTTGCGAAGACGGATATCCCCGTGCATCACCAGGCGGGTTAGTCTCTCACGCCGGGCTTGTGCAGGCCGCACTCTTTCGCCGTTGCTTCTTCCCACCACCAGCGTCCCTCGCGTTCGTGCTGATTTGGCCCCACGGGTCGCGTGCAGGGTTCACAGCCAATGCTGATGAAGCCTTGGTTGTGCAGGGGGTTGCAGGGCACGTCGAACATGCGGATGTAGTCCCAGACCTGCCTGGAGGTCCAGTTGGCGAAGGGGTTGAACTTCAGCAGGGGTTTGTCCGGTGTCGAGAAAGCCTTGTCCAGTTCTGCTACCGCTACCTGGGAGCGGGTTGGACTCTGATCCTTGCGCTGCCCAGTGATCCAGCCGTCCAGCGCGCCCAGCATGCGGCGCAGTGGTTCGATCTTGCGAACGCCGCAGCACTCTTCATGACCCTCTTCGTAGAAACTGAACAGCCCCTTGCTGCTTACCAGTGCCTGCAGGCGCTGCGCGTCCGGGGTGAGGAACTGGATATCGATCTTGTACTGCTTGCGCACCTGTTCGATGAAGCGCAGGGTTTCCGGGTGCAGACGGCCGGTGTCGAGACTGAACACCTTGATGTTTTTGTTCAGCTTCCAGGCCATTACCACCAGCGCCACGTCCTCAGCACCGCTGAAAGAGATCGCAATGTTGGGAACGTCGGCGAGCACCCGTCGGAGTATTTCCTTGGGTTCCATGTCTTGGAAAAAACTATTAAATTCAGAGATATTCTGTGCATTGATCATGTGATGCATCACTTATTGGTCAGTATGAAAATTTGAAAAAAGTCTGCAGAGGACGCGGGCCATTCTCTATGATTTGCCCTTGCAGGTAAACCTGCCATTGCCGCCGCGAGCCTGCCGCCTGCCTTGCATAGGGCGGCGGATGTGGGTACATTTACGCGTCTTAAAATTCAGCCACTGGCGAAGGGGAAATGCGTTGGAAGTTGTCTGTCTTGATCTGGAAGGCGTGCTGGTACCGGAAATCTGGATTGGGTTTGCCGAGCGTACCGGAATTGCGGAATTGCGAGCCACGACGCGCGACATTCCCGACTACGATGTACTGATGCGGCAGCGCCTGCGAATCCTCGCCGAGCACAAGCTCGGTCTGAAGGATATCCAGGAGGTCATCGCCAGCATGACGCCGATGCCCGGGGCCAGAGAGTTCATCGACTGGGCGCGCGAGCGTTTCCAGGTCGTCATTCTCTCCGATACGTTCTACGAATTTTCACAGCCCCTGATGCGTCAGCTGGGCTTCCCGACGCTGTTCTGCCACCGTCTGATTACAGACGACAAGGGCATGGTCGTCGATTACAAACTGCGTCAGAAAGACCCCAAGCGTCAGTGCGTGAAGGCCTTCCATGAACTGAACTACCGCGTGCTGGCGGCTGGTGATTCCTACAACGACACCACCATGCTGGCCGAGGCGGATGTGGGTGTGCTGTTCCGGGCGCCTGCCAAGGTGATTGCCGAGTTCCCCCAGTTTGCCTCCGTTGAAGAGTACGACGAGCTGCGTCGTGAGTTCATCAAGGGCAGCCCGCGCGACCTGATCTTGTAGTAATCTTTTAGATTGCAAAGTCAATATAATGCATTGATAAGATTGTTTATTTTGTCATAACACTCCTGATACTCCGCGCTCCACACGGAGTCGGCCACGATGCCGCCTCCGCCCCAGCACAGAATATCGGGAGCATCACACAGCAGGGTGCGGATAGTGATGTTGCTGTCCATCCTGCCATCAAAATCGATATAGCCAATGGCGCCGCAGTAGACCGCGCGGCCGTCCGGTTCCAGTTCCTCGATAATCTGCATGGCTCGCCGTTTCGGCGCGCCGGTAATCGATCCTCCCGGGAAACAACTGCGCAGCAGATCCAGTGGCGAGTGTTCTCCGCCCAGCTTGGCGCTGATGCTGCTGACCAAGTGATGCACGTTGCTGAAGCTGTGCAATTCGAAGAGTTTGTCCGCCCGCACCGACCCCGTCTCGCAGATCTTGCCTAAATCATTGCGCAACAGGTCCACAATCATCAAATTTTCCGCTCTGTCCTTAGCGCTGGCCTGCAGTTCTGCAGCCAGCTGCTTGTCGCGCGCGGCGTCGCTGCTGCGGGGGCGGGTGCCTTTGATGGGTTGCGTCAGCACAGTCCCATCGATGACCGAGATAAAGCGTTCCGGTGAGAAGCTGAGCACGGCGCCCTGGTCGCGCTGGAGATAGGCGGCGAACGGGCAGTGGATGTGCTGGCGCAATTGCAGGTAGGCACTCAGTGGATCACCCTCATAACGGGACGTGAAGCGCTGCGCGAGATTGACCTGATAGCAGTCGCCGGCCTGGATGTAGTCCTGAATCCGGTCGAAGGCGGCCTTGTAGGCGTCGGCCGTGAAATTGGAGACGAAGGGCTGTTCAAGCTTGAAGCGTTCCGGCGCGGCCGGGTTTGCCTGCAGTGCTGCGTGCACCCGCTGCAATGTGGGTGCGGGGCAGGCTGGCAGAGCGAAAAGGCAGGAGCTGGCGAGCTGGTGATCGACGACGACAGCCCAGTTGTAGATGCCAATCTGCGACTGACGCTCATAGCCAAAGCAGCCTATCGCCCCGCCTTTGAAGGGCAGATCCGCAATTGCTTCCGGCATGACGATGTCTGCGGCCGGGGCATGCTGACGCAGTGCCTCGGCGACGGCCGCAAAAATGTCTCCGTGATACGGCGATTCCGCATTGCCTTCCCGCAGCCTCACCGATCCGGCCTCTTCAATGATCTGCAGGTCCGGCAGTGCGCTGACGATGTCATAGCGGACATGCGGAGCATTGCCCAGCCCGCTGTCCAGAAACACCAGCCCGGGCAGAGTGGCGAGGCGACTCAGCAGTGCGGCGCTGTCGCGCGCATAGGGCAGTTCCTGCAGAAAATACTTGCTCATGACAGTCTCGTTCGTGACAAGAACGTCCTGGGGCTCAGGAAAGCAATCCTCAAGGAAGCAGTTCCACTCGCACCGCCACCGCCTCGGGGGTATTGGTGGTCGCCAATACCTGGGGCTGGTCGGAGGCGGTCGATACTTCGTAGGGATTGTCAGCGGCACTGCTGCTGACGATCTGCCAGGTATTGAAATCGACTTCCAGCGTGCTGTTGACGATACTGCTTTCCACGTTGCCGAAGTTCGGTTGACGTTGTGCGGCGGAGATATTGAGGACGGCGCGCGTCCCACGCAGCTCGGCACTGACCGCCAGGCTGCTGCCAGTCTGCTCGGTTTCCTGGCTCAGTACGGCGCCGAGTTCCGTGAAACGCAGACCGATACGCGGAGTGCTGTTCATCAGGCTGAAGTAGGCGAATTCGCCCTCGCTGAGCACAATGCTCTGCACCGGGAAATCGGTCGGGTCCTGGGTGGCGATTGTCGTGATGGTGGCGCCGCTCGCGGGGGGAGTCACGGCGGGTCGGCCATAGTGGAAATCGACGCTCACGCGCAGTTGTCGGCGCGGAACATCGAGTTCGCTGATCAGCGCCAGCAACTCCGTGAGGTTGGAGCGAGTTGTGCTGATGACAAGGTTATTGTCGATCTGACTGATGGCTCCGCGCTCATCCAGAAGCGGTGCAATCGCCTGACGGATTGGCGCTGGATCGCGGTGCTGGAGACGCACGATCTCGATGACGGCTCGTTCACCGCTCGGTGTCTGTGCCGCCACGTTCTGGCTTACACCCACACTCAAACCCAAACCAATCGCCAGGGCGGCGGTCGCCTTCAGTAGCGCGCGCAGCCTTGCTGACAAGCGGTTACAAGGGGTGTGAAATCGACAGGGAAGGGCTTTCATTCGTCGTCCTCATCATCCAGATCGGGCAGCAGGCTGCCCTGATTATAGAGTCGTGCGAGCAAGGCGGCACCGTCATCCCCCGCGTGCAACAACGAGTCACAGACCGCTGTCAGGGGGATGCCGTCCGTACCGGTTTCACACAGCCGTGGCAGCAGGTCAGTGAGGCTGGCTGGGCAGGCGATGGCGTGCCCATCCACATACAGCTCGGCATCACTTGGGCTGTGTTCCGTGAATGCAAAGCGTGAGGAAGGATTCTTCACGAGTTGCAGACCCTCCGTCAGCGCCTGCCGCAGCGCGTCGGGGTCGAGCTGGTTATCGGCAACCGGCACCAGATCCGGATACTTCGGCGTCGTCATGTAGCGGCCGAACCAGCGCGAGACCTTGCTGGGGTTCAGCAGCCGTTCCTGCAGCAGATCGATCAGCTGGTCAGCAACGCGGGCATCGATCTCGCCGGTGCGGGCCGGAATGCGCGGGGCGGTGTCGACGTAGCGCTGGTCTTCGCGCAACTCCTGCATTATCTCGCTGCTCAGATCGTCGATGATGCCGGCGATGGAGGGCGTGCGGAAGCCGATCGAGTAAGTAATGCTGTCGCCGATGGCAGTGCCATAGTGCGCCAGATTGGGAGGCAGGTAGAGGATGTCACCGGGCTCCACGATCCAGTCTTCCTCGGTCTTGAATTCCGCCAGCAGGCGCAATGGGGTGTCCGGGATCAGGGCGCTGTTGCTGTCGACATGGCCGCCCAGCCGCCAGCGCTTCTTGCCCAGCCCCTGGATCAGGAAGACGTCATAGTAATCGAAATGAGGGCCGACCCCGCCGCCGTCGGTGGCATAGCTGATCATGACGTCGTCGATGCGCCAGCTGGGAATGAAGCGGAAGTCGTCCAGCATCTCGCGGACGCCTTCATGCCACTGGTCGACGGCCTGAATCAGCAGGCTCCAGTGCGTCTCCGGCAGGCGGCCAAAGTCCTGTTCGGTGAACGGCCCGTTGCGCAAGGTCCATTGCCTGGAGCCATTGGCCGGATGTGACTGGATCAACCGCGATTCGATGAAGTCCTCGCAGGCGAAGCCCGCCAACTCGTCTGGCTCGACGGGGTCGACAAAGGTTTTGCCGTTGGCGCGAATGAGCAGGGGCTTCTTCTGCCAGTAATTGTGCAAGAAATCCTCTTTGTCAAAAGTCTCTGGTAATACTTTGAAATTCAAAAGATTCCCCGTTTATCAATGAAGCTTTGGTTCAGACTTTGCGAGCCTGTGCGGCGGCGTTGCCAATGTAGTTCTCCGGGCGCAACTGACGCAGCAATGCCTTGCCTTCCTCGGGAATATCCAGGCCCTCGACGAAGTCGCTCAGCACCTGTTGATTGATTTTCTGGCCTCGGGTCAGCGTCTTGAGTTTCTCGTAGGGCTGATCCACGTTGAAGCGACGCATCACGGTCTGAATGGGCTCGGCGAGCACCTCCCAGCTGTCATCCAGATCGGCCAGCAATGCGTCCGCATTCACGGACAGCTTGCTCAAGCCCTTCAGAGTGGCGTGATAGGCGATGACACTGTGGGCGAAGCCGACACCGATGTTGCGCAGCACGGTGGAATCGGTGAGGTCACGCTGCCAGCGTGAGATCGGCAGCTTTTCAGCCATGTGCTGCATGACCGCATTGGCGATGCCAAGGTTGCCTTCGGAGTTCTCGAAGTCGATTGGATTGACCTTGTGCGGCATGGTGGAGGAGCCCACTTCGCCAGCGATAGTGCGCTGTCTGAAGTAGCCCAGCGAGATGTAGCCCCACACGTCGCGATCCAGATCAATCAAGATGGTGTTGAAGCGGCCAATCGCCGAGAACAGCTCGGCAATGTAATCGTGAGGCTCGATCTGCGTGGTATAGGGGTTCCAGGTCAGCCCGAGGCCTTCCACAAAGGCTTTGGCATTGGCCTGCCAGTCGATGTCCGGATAGGCCGACAGGTGAGCGTTGTAGTTGCCGACGGCGCCATTGATCTTGCCGAGGATTTCATTGTCGCGGAACTGCGCGTACTGGCGTTCCAGACGGGCGACGACGTTGGCGATCTCCTTGCCGACGGTGGTCGGGGTGGCAGTCTGGCCATGGGTTCGCGACAGCTGGGGTTGGTCTGCCTGCGCGTGCGCGAGTGTGCGCAGGGTGTCGATGACCTGTTGCATCAGCGGCAGCATGACCTGGTCGCGGCCATCGCGCAGCATCAGCGCATAGGACAGATTGTTGATGTCTTCGGAGGTGCAGGCAAAGTGCACAAACTCCATCTGCTGCGCCAGATCCGGGTGGCTTAGTACCTTTTCCTTGAGGAAGTATTCGACCGCCTTGACGTCATGGTTGGTGGTGGCCTCAATGTCCTTGACGCGCTGCGCATCGGCAATCGAGAAGTCGCTGATGATGCTCTCCAGTACCGCGTTGCCCGCAGCGCTAAGGGGAGGCGCTTCGCTGATCTGCGGATGAGCGGCCAGCTGTTGCAGCCAGCGGACCTCCACGATCACGCGGTAGCGGATCAGCGCAAACTCGCTGAAATAGGCGCTCAGGGAGTCGGCCCTGCTGCGATAACGGCCATCGATGGGGGAGATCGCCGTCAGGCTGCTGAATGGGAGCGGTGTCTTAGGGCCTGCTGTCATGAGTCGGTTCCTGCGTGTGTCAATGAAATTGGGTCAATCAAATAGGGTTGATCAAATGGGGTTGATCAAATGGGTCAATGAATCGTGATCAGTTTGCGTCGCACCTGGCTCACGCAATCGCGAATGCGCTTCTTGTAAACGATCAGATGCCAGCGTCGGCCGCCCAGCTGATGCCAAAGCAACGAAGAGCGAATTCCAGCCAGTAACAGGGCGCGGATGCTGTCCGCAACTCGTGGATCCTTCAGGAACTCAATGTTGCCTTTGACGTGAATTCGAAAGGTCAGCTTGCTGATGGTGTCCTGGTAGAGGGTGGCCAGCCCGCTGAGGTCGAATTGCGAGGTCGGGCGCGCGGCGAATGAGCCAGCGATGGGCTGGTTGACTGCGTCGGCAAGGACGTCTCCGGTCTCATCACCGACGTTGCCCTGTGCGGTGAAGTGGCGCATTGGCAGTAAAGACAGGCGACGACGAATAAGCGCCTGCATGGCCGGGACTTTCATCAGCTGTTGTTGCAAAACCGTCATGCCCAACACGTATTTGATCGGTTCCCCATACTCGCGTGCGCCAGTGCTGGTCAGTGATTTTTGCAGGAAATCGAGCCCACTGACAAAACGGCCGACATCCGGGTACACGTCGCTGGTGGTACCCGGGTTCAGTATCAGCAGGGGAGCGATGCAGGCATCTATCTGCTGCTGGTCGGCCCGTCCGGTGAAGGCCAGCGCATGGACCAGTTGGGCACACTGGGCCGCGACAGCCAGTGCGATGTTGCGGTACTCCCAATCGCTGAAGCGCACTCTCGCGCCGCCGCTGGTGTTATCACTGGAATTATCTGTAGTACTGTTCAATCACCGCCCCTCCAAGACACACTTCTCCGTCATAAAACACTATCGTCTGCCCCGGCGTCACCGCGCGCTGGGGGGCTATGAAAGTGACGCGCACCGCTTCATCTCCATCCTGTTCCACGACACAGGCCTGATCGGCTTGCCGATAGCGTATCTTCGCCATGCACTGCAGCGGCAGAACGGGCGGAATTCGGTTGATCCACGACAGCTGTGTCGCCCGTAGCGCGGCGGAAAACAGCCAGGGGTTGTCGTTGCCCTGGGCGACTAGCAGTACATTGCGCTGCAGGTCCTTGCCAACGACATACCACGGGGCCTCGCCGTGCTGCTGCAGGCCGCCGATGCCGAGACCCTGACGCTGACCATAGGTGTGATACATCAGGCCATGATGCCTGCCAACCACTTCGCCATCCACAGTTTCGATCACGCCCGGAGTCGCGGGCAGGTAGCGCTGCAGGAAGTCCTTGAATTTACGCTCGCCGATAAAGCAGATGCCAGTGCTATCCTTCTTGTCATGGGTGATGAAGCCATGGCGTGCTGCCAGATCACGTACCGCCGGCTTTTCCAGCTCGCCAACGGGAAACAGGCTGCGCTCCAGAGCTGCCTCGTTCACGGCGCTCAGGAAATAGCTCTGATCTTTGTTGTTGTCGAGGCCCTTGAGAAGGAAGGTTTGTGCTCCCTGTTGAGTCTGTCTGGTTACTCGGCGGGCATAGTGGCCAGTGGCGATCAGGTCGGCCCCAAGCTCGCTGGCATAGTCCAGGAACGCCTTGAACTTGATCTCACGGTTGCACAGGATATCCGGGTTGGGAGTGCGCCCGGCACGATACTCCTGAATGAAATGTTCGAAGACGTGGTCCCAGTACTCCGCCGCGAAGTTGGCTGTGTGCAATTGGATGCCGAGTGTCTGGCAGACTGATTGCGCGTCTGCGAGGTCAGCCTTGGCGGTGCAATACTCGGTGTCGTCGTCCTCGTCCCAGTTCTTCATGAACAGGCCTTCGACCTGATACCCCTGCTCGATGAGCAGCAGGGCGGCGACAGAGGAGTCAACGCCGCCGGACATCCCGACCATGACACGGGAAGAAGCATTGGCGGCCTTGTTTGAGTTGTCTTGCATATCCTGAATTCAGCGCTGTGTGTATGTGGTTGGTCTGCGGGTTCTTTTGATGGTGGTCAGAATGCAGATCAGTTCATATAGTGGACGAGGTCCAGTGGGTAGTGTCTGCCTGCCAGGTAATCGTCGATAACCCGCAACACGATGGGGCTACGCATCTGCTCCTGACGCTTGAGCAGATCGGCGCGTGTCATCCACACGGCGCGCAGCACGCCAGTGTCGAGCGGCTGGTCCGGGAAATGCTGCTGGGGTTTGGCGATGAAGCAACTGCGTACATAGCAGATGCGATTGCTTTCCGACGTGTACTGATACAACCCGAGAAAGCCGGTCAGCGTGACCAGCCAGGCAGTTTCCTCAAGCGTCTCCCGGATTGCGCCTTCGAACAGACTTTCGCCCTGTTCGAGGTGACCGGCTGGCTGGTTATAGACGACCTTGCCTTCGACTGACTCTTCTACGATCAGGAAGTGCCCATCCTTTTCTACGACGGTGGCGACGGTCTTGTGAGGGGTCCACTGGGTCATCTGCGGCTCTGATTCGGTGGTTTCGACGAAGGCGCAATGCTACCGCAATTCGGTTGCGAATTCCTCTCGGAATCGCGCTGACGATTTGCTTCAGGTCTTCCGACATAATGTGGATAATGGCCCTCCCTGCGGTTGTGGGAGCGTACCCAAGGGCATGAAGGCCCACCCGCGATCAGACAATGATCTCCGCACGCGACTGAACATGCAAAAGGCGAACACACACAATGAATGAATTGACGCATCTTGATGCACAAGGCAATGCCCGCATGGTAGATGTTGGCGGCAAGGCCATCACCAGCCGCTCCGCCACGGCGCAGGCGACAGTCGCCATGCTGCCCGCGACACTGCAGCTGATCATTGCCGGGGGGCACAAGAAGGGCGACGTGCTGGCGGTTGCCAGAATTGCCGGTATCCAGGCAGCCAAGAAGTGCTCTGACCTGATTCCATTGTGTCATCCGCTGATGCTGAACTCTGTGAAAGTGGATTTCGAGATGGATGAAGATGCCAGCCGCATTATCATTACCACGGTCTGCAGCCTTGACGGCAAGACAGGCGTAGAGATGGAGGCGCTGACGGCTGCGTCGGTCGCCGCTCTGGCGATCTATGACATGTGCAAGGCGGTGGACAAGGGCATGGTGATCGAGAGGATCTGCCTGCAGGAGAAGCTCGGTGGCAAGTCCGGGCACTATGTTCGTGACTAACAGGTTCGTGACTAACAGGTTCGTGACGGAGAGTAGATGACAACGCTGACAATCAATTTTTTCGCCAGCCTGCGCGAGGAACTCGGTGCCTCCGGGGAAACGTTGCCGCTGCCGGAGCAGGTCACCAATGTGGCGCAACTGGTCGACTATCTGGTCAGCCTGCGAGGCGAACGCTGGGCAGCACTGCAGGACAACTCTCGCGTACTGGTCGCAGTCGATCACACCATCGTGCCACGCTCCCATGCGCTACGCGGCGACGAAGAGGTGGCGTTCTTTCCACCGATGACGGGGGGCTGAGGATGATTCTGGTACAGACACAGGATTTCGATATCGCTGAACAGTACCGCAGCCTGCGCGAGGAGGCCGCCAATGCTGGCGCCATCGCCACATTTACCGGACTGGTGCGGGAGTTTTACGAACACAACAGCGGTAGTGAGCCGCGCGTGGAAGCGCTGTTTCTGGAACACTACCCCGGTATGACCGAGAAGGCGCTGGCCGACATTGAGGCGCAGGCGCGCGCACGCTGGGATGTACAGGCCTGCCGGGTGATTCACAGGGTAGGGGAATTGCGTGGCGGCGATCAGATCGTCTACGTCGGTGTCGCCAGCACCCATCGCGGTGATGCTTTTGCCGCCGCTGAGTTCATCATGGATTACCTGAAGAGCCGTGCGCCGTTCTGGAAACGCCAGAGTACGACTGTCGGCGCTCAGTGGATCGAGAGTCGTGCGGCGGATGAGGCGGCTTTGGAGCGCTGGGCTACCAAAGAGAGCGATAAAATCTCCAAGAGTGAGCCAGACGTTCCGCACTGAATTTGAACCACACGTCCCTGACCACTCCTTCTAAAAGAGTTACACCTCCAACATCGTCGATTCACCGGGCTGCAATGCCCCCAGGCTCCACGGACCCATGCTGTAGCGGATCAGGCGCAGCGTGGGGAATCCGACCGCGGCGGTCATGCGCCGGACCTGGCGGTTCCTGCCTTCGAAAAGTGTCAGTTCCACCCAGGATGTCGGTATGTTCCTGCGCTCGCGGATTGGCGGGTCGCGGGGCCAGACCTTGGGTTCTGGCAGCAGGCACGCCTTGGCAGGTCTGGTCATGCCATCGTTCAGCAGGACGCCTGCCGCCAGCTTCTGCATGGCGTTTTCGTCAATCAGCCCTTCTACCTGAGCCCAGTAGACTTTACCCATCTTGTGCCTGGGATCGCTGATTTTTTGTTGCAGCTCGCCATCGTCGGTGAGGAGCAAGAGGCCTTCTGAGTCCCGGTCCAGGCGTCCAGCTGGATAAAATCCTGGGGTCCTGACGCATTGGGCAAGTGTATTTCTGCCGCTGTCGTCGGTGAACTGTGAAAGCATATCGTAGGGTTTGTTGAGTAGAATCAGTCGAGCCATCGGATCTCCGAACAGTGTCAAATGCAGCGCAAACATGCGCCAATCCAAGGCATTCCGGAAGGTATCGGCAGGCGGCGCGCGGCTATTCTAACAAAGCTCGTGCTGCTATACTCAGCCGCAAATTTTGGCGCCAGCGCAGGCGCTCAACCTCAAGCCCGCTGTCGTTACAAGGAAATAACATGACCACTGCCTCGACGATTATCTACACCATTACTGACGAAGCTCCTGCACTGGCGACCTACTCACTGCTGCCCATCATCAGAACCTTTACCGCGCCGGCCGGTATCAACGTCGACACCAAAGATATCTCCCTGGCAGGCCGAATCATCGCCAACTTTCCTGACAATCTGACACCCGCACAGCGCCAGTCCGATGCGCTCGCCGAACTCGGCGAACTTGCGCAGACACCTGCCGCCAACATCATCAAGCTGCCAAACGTCAGCGCCTCCATTCCTCAGTTGCATGTCGCTATCAAGGAGCTCCAGGCGCATGGATATGCCGTGCCGGATTACCCGGAAGACGCCCGTACCGAAGTCGAGAAAGAGATCAAGTTGCGCTATGCCAAGGTGCTCGGCAGTGCCGTGAACCCGGTTTTGCGTGAGGGTAACTCGGATCGACGCGTGGCGGCTCCAGTCAAGGAATACGCCCGCAAGAATCCCCACTCCATGGGCAAGTGGTCAGCGGACTCCAGGTCACACGTTGTACATATGGACGATGGTGATTTCTATTCCAGCGAGGAGTCTGCCGTGTCAGCTTCAGCTGGTGGTGTGCGCATCGAGTTCGTGGCACCGGACGGTACCGTCAAGGTATTGAAGGAGAAGACCGCATTGCTGGCAGGTGAAGTGTTCGATGCTTCCGTGATGCGTTGTGGTGCGTTGCGGGAGTTCTACAAAGCGCAGATTGACGATGCGAAGCAATCTGGCGTGCTGCTGTCTCTGCATCTGAAGGCGACCATGATGAAAGTGTCCGACCCGATCATGTTCGGCCATGCCGTGACCGTGTATTTCAGTGATGTTTTCAACAAACACGCCGCTGTATTCAAGGAACTGGGTGTTGATGCAGCCAACGGTCTGGGAGATGTCTACGAGAAGATCAAGCGTCTGCCACAGGGGCAGCGCGAACAGATCGAGGCTGACATTCAGGCGGTATATCAGACGCGTCCGGCTATCGCCATGGTGGACTCCGACAAAGGCATCACCAACCTGCATGTGCCGAGCGACGTGATTGTCGACGCCTCCATGCCTGCCGCCATTCGCTCCTCCGGTCAGATGTGGGGTGCCGATGGCAAGCTGCACGATACCAAGTTCATGATTCCGGATCGCTGCTATGCCGGCATCTATCAGGAGACCATCGAGTTCTGCAAGAAGCATGGGGCGTTTGACGTCAGTACGATGGGCAGTGTTGCGAACGTCGGTCTGATGGCGCAGAAGGCAGAGGAATATGGTTCACACGACAAGACCTTCAAGGTGCCAGGCACAGGCAAGGTCCGCGTGGTGGATGCCAGCGGCGCGACGGTGTTCGAGCACAGCGTGGAGGAGGGTGATATCTGGCGTATGTGTCAGACCAAGGACCTGCCCATTCAGGACTGGGTGAAACTAGCGGTTATCCGTGCTCGGGCGACTTCCACGCCTGCCGTGTTCTGGCTGGACGAGAACCGCGCGCACGACGTGCAATTGATCAAGAAGGTTAAACAGTATCTGCAGAATCACGATACCAAAGGGCTGGAGATATTGATCATGTCGCCCGTGGAAGCCATTCGTTTCTCGCTGGATCGGATCAGGGCGGGGCAAGACACGATCTCCGTGACTGGCAACGTGCTGCGTGATTATCTGACCGATCTTTTCCCCATCCTTGAGCTCGGCACCAGTGCCAAGATGCTCTCCATTGTGCCGTTGCTGGCCGGAGGCGGGCTGTTCGAAACCGGTGCCGGCGGTTCCGCCCCCAAACACGTGCAGCAGTTCATGGAGGAAGGGCATCTGCGCTGGGACTCGCTCGGCGAGTTCCTGGCTCTGGCGGTATCTCTTGAGGATCTGGCCGCCAAGACCGGCAATGCCAAGGCGCAGGTACTGGCGGATACGCTGAACACCGCGACCGGTCAGTTCCTGGATAATGACAAATCACCGACCCGTCGAGTCGGTCAGCTGGACAACCGTGGCAGTCATTTCTATCTGGCTCTGTACTGGGCGCAGGCTCTGGCCGCACAAACACAGGATCAACAGTTGCAGGCACACTTTGCCAATCTGGCGAAGGCGCTGACTGAGAAGGAAGCAGTAATAGTTGCAGAATTGAATGGCGTGCAAGGCAAGCCAGTTGATATCGGTGGTTACTATCAGCCCGACACCGCAAAGCTCGAGCGCGCCATGCGTCCAAGCGCAACCTTCAACGCGGCCCTCGCCAACGGCTGAGGTGCTGTGTCAATGCGGTCTGGCGTAGTTTTAGCTGGGCCGTACCTGAACCGGCACAGCTCCGCCAGCGGTTTTGGTCGCATGACGGGGCAACCGGTGTCAGGCAAACGCTCTCACTGCTCTGAATCATCCTGGTTCAGAGGGCGAATATTCGCGGCATGCAGCCCCTTGGGGCCCTCTATCGTCTCAAACGTGACGGTCTGTCCCGCCTTGAGTGTCTTGTAGCCTTCCATCCCAATGGCCGAGTAGTGCGCAAATAGATCGTCGCCGCCATTGTCCGGGAGAATGAAACCGAACCCTTTTGCATTATTGAACCACTTCACTTGCCCTGTACTCATGGCAATACTCCTGTGTTACGTGTTGTTGTAATTTTTATACGTTTGTTCGCGTGCCTCTGCGAGCAAAGACACATGCATGTCTCGTATAGCCCACGCAATTCTGTCTGTCAATCTGAAGAGGCTGCGCTTCCCTGCCGATTTGCAACATTCTGCAACATGAATTGCACAAAAAGCAAACAATCCCGCCCCGTTCGACGGCCAGAATTTTCTTTTCGTCTCGGCTATTTTCCGGCGTATCATAGGCTCGTGATTATCTAAGCTGGTTCATAAAAAGGTCGAAAATGCTGGAGCAAGTCAATTCAGGGTGGATGCCGACGGCACCGGAAACAGCCATGGCGCACCGGGAATTTGGAGGTGATGAGGATCAGGATGGCAGCCTTGCAACGGCCGTCACGCGCCCCAAGGTTACGCAACCACCACTCTATAAAGTCGTTCTTCTCAATGATGACTATACACCGATGGATTTCGTGGTGGATGTACTGTGTTCGTTCTTCGGAATGAACGTAGAGAAGGCCACACAGATAATGCTGAAAGTGCACACGGAGGGAAAGGCGGTGTGCGGCGTGTTCAGCAAGGATGTTGCAGAAACCAAAGCACAACAGGTGAATGATTACTCGCGCGAATGCGAGCAACCGCTTCTTTGTAATGTAGAAGTCGACAGATAAACGGAAGGCATGACTATGTTGAGCAAAGATCTTGAAGTCACGTTGAACAGCGCCTTTTCTGGAGCCAAACGGAAGCGTCATGAGTACATGACGGTCGAGCATCTTCTGCTGGCTTTGCTGGACAATGATATTGCGGCTGATGTGCTGCTGGCCTGCGGCGCCGATCTGGCGCGGTTGCGGGGCGAGCTGGCGGAGTTTGTCGATGCCACCACCCCACTCATAGCTGATCAGGATACGGACCGGGAGACTCAGCCGACGCTTGGTTTTCAGCGTGTTCTGCAACGCGCCGTGTTTCACGTGCAATCCTCCGGCAAGCGAGAGGTGACGGGCGCCAATGTGCTGGTCGCCATCTTCAGCGAGCAGGAGAGCCAGGCCGTCTTTCTGCTTCGCCAACAGGATATTGCCAGGATCGATGTCGTCAATTACATCACGCATGGCACACCGAAGGTGCATGGCCACAGCGGCCAGCCCGAGCAGTCCCCGTCTCAGCAGAACGAGGAGGAGGGTGTCGAGCACGCAGCCAATGCGCTGGAGAGCTTCGCCACCAATCTCAATCAGCAGGCACTGATGGGCAAGATCGATCCACTGATCGGGCGCGAGAGTGAGATCACCCGCGTGATTCAGGTGCTGTCGCGGCGCCGCAAGAACAATCCCTTGCTGGTTGGAGAGTCTGGTGTTGGCAAGACAGCGGTGGTCGAAGGGCTGGCCCTGATGATCGTCGAGAACAATGTGCCCGACATTCTCAAGGACAACGTCATCTATTCCCTCGACCTCGGTTCGCTGCTGGCTGGCACCAAGTACAGAGGTGATTTTGAGAAACGTTTCAAGGCGTTACTGGCTGAACTTAAGAAAAATCCTAAGGCAATTCTGTTCATTGACGAGATCCATACCATCATTGGAGCGGGTGCCGCTTCCGGTGGCGTGATGGATGCCTCGAACCTGCTGAAGCCCATCCTGACCTCAGGGGATTTGCGTTGCGTCGGTTCCACCACCTATCAGGAATACCGAGGCATTTTCGAGAAGGACAGGGCGCTGTCGCGGCGCTTCCAGAAGATCGATGTCGACGAACCGGATGTCGAGACGACTTACCGCATCCTCAAAGGTCTCAAGTCGCGGTTTGAAGAGCACCACGAGCTGCGTTACAGCGACAGTGCCTTGCGTGCGGCCTCGGAGCTGGCCGGGCGTTACATCAACGATCGCTTTATGCCGGACAAGGCCATCGACGTCATCGACGAAGCCGGGGCCTACCAGCGCCTGCAGCCGTTGAGCAAACGCAAGAAGCTGATTCAGGTGCAGGACATGGAGAGGGTGGTGGCGGCCATCGCCCGAATTCCTCCGAAACATGTGTCCACCAACGATGTGCAGGCGCTTAAGAATCTCGAGGACAACCTGCGCATGGTGGTGTTCGGGCAGAACGAGGCCATCAACAATCTGGCCTCAGCCATCAAGCTGTCTAGGGCAGGGCTGAATCATCCGGACAAGCCGATCGGATCCTATCTGTTTTCGGGGCCGACGGGCGTGGGCAAGACCGAGGTCAGCCGCCAGCTGGCGAAGATTCTCGGTATCG
Organism: Gammaproteobacteria bacterium; assembly: GCA_030654835.1. Taxonomy (GTDB): domain Bacteria; phylum Pseudomonadota; class Gammaproteobacteria; order Pseudomonadales; family Pseudohongiellaceae; genus UBA5078. The sequence goes on from JAURWS010000037.1 coordinate 57,960, forward strand.
AGCTGGTGCGTTTCGATATGTCGGAGTACATGGAGCGGCATACGGTGTCGCGTCTCATCGGAGCTCCACCCGGCTATGTGGGATTCGATCAAGGCGGGCTGTTGACCGAGGCGATCACGAAGAATCCGCACTGTGTGCTGTTGCTCGACGAGATCGAGAAGGCGCATCCGGATGTGTTCAACCTGCTGCTGCAGGTCATGGATCACGGTACTCTGACCGACAATAACGGTCGCAAGGCAGATTTCCGCAATGTGATTCTGATCATGACCACCAATGCCGGTGCGCAGGAGATGTCGCGTGCCTCCATAGGGTTCAGTGTGCAGAATCACACGACGGATGGCATGGAGGCGATCAAGAAGGTCTTCAGTCCGGAGTTCCGCAATCGTCTGGACGCCATCGTGCAATTCGGCGCGCTGAGTGCCGAAACGATCAAGACAGTCGTCGACAAGTTCCTCGTGGAGCTGCAGGTGCAACTGGACGACAAGAAGGTCACATTGCATGTGGACGAGAGCGCCCGCAACTGGTTCGTCGAGCACGGCTACAGCGAGTCCATGGGCGCACGCCCGATGGGCAGGCTGATCCAGGAGAAGCTCAAGAAGGCGCTTGCCGAGGAGATTCTCTTTGGCGAGCTGACAGACGGTGGTGAGGTGCAGGTGTCGATCGTCAACAACGAGGTAAAGTTGACTATTACCGGGCGCAAGAGCGCGGAGGGTAGGGAATTGAGCAGAAGCGAGGGCTGAGCCCTCGCAGTCTGCTGCTGATCAGCGGGCGCGGTAGGTGATGCGGCCCTTGCTCAAATCGTAGGGTGTCAGCTCAACCTTGACCTGATCGCCGGTCAGAATACGGATGTAGTTCTTTCTCATTTTGCCGGAAATGTGTGCGGTCACGATGTGGCCGTTTTCCAGCTTTACACGAAACATGGTGTTAGGGAGTGTATCGACTACCTCACCATCCATTTCGATCTGATCTTCTTTTGCCATTAACAATCAATCCTGATTCAGGTAAACAAGCATAAATAACCGCGGACGGTCAAAATCGTGCGCGCATTTTGCCTCATTTCCTATGGATAAGCAAAACTGCTTTGCTGTCAATGGGGTGGCTCACTGGTGGCTGGCAACCTTCAAGTCAACAGCGTCCAGCGGTTGGCGATCAGCAGCTCCAGGGGCCGGTACTCCGTCTTGTAGCGCATCTTGTCACAGTCCTTGATCCAGTACCCCAGATACAGGTAAGGCAGATTGAGCCGCTGCGCCTTCTCGATTTGCCAGAGGATGACATAGACCCCAAGGGAGCGCTCGGGCAGCTCCGGCTCGAAGAACGTGTACATTGCCGACAACCCGTGATCCAGCTCGTCTAGAATGCATACCGCGAGCAGCTGCTGTTGCAAATAGAAGGCATGGAAGTGCGAGGTGGGTGTGCTGGCTTGAATGAACGAGGCGAATTGCTCTCGAGACGGTGGATACATGTCGCCATCGGCATGACGCAAGGTGATATAGCGGGCATAGAGATCGTAAAACTCCGGGCTGTCGAGCGCGTCCGCTGACAGCTCACGAGCCACAACGTCCAGGTTGCGACGCCAGATGCGTTTGAAGCGCTTACCTGGAATGAACTCGCGGACGCGGACGCGGCAGGAGATGCAGGCCTGGCAGTCTGCGCAGGCCGGACGGTAGAGGTGGGTGCCACTGCGTCGAAATCCTGCGGTGATGAGTCGGCTGTAGAGCGTCGTCGTCAGCGGTTGTTCGGGGTCCATGAACACCGTTGCGGCCTGCTGCCCGTCCAGATAGCTGCAGTCATGCGCGGTGGTCTGATAGAAACGCAATGTCGTCAGGTCCTCAGAGCTCACCAGGATTGATCTCCAGAGTCCATTTTCCGGTTTTGCCGGGCGCCTGCTGATATTCGGCAAGCAGCGCCAGAAACGCCTTTCGCGGCATTTCCTTTGCTCCCAGGCTGCGCAGGTGCTCGCTCGGCACCTGACAGTCGATCAGTCGATAACCCCATTGCTGCAGTTGTCGGGCCAGCACGATCAGCGCGGCCTTGGAGGCGTTGTCGCGCAGGCTGAACATCGATTCCCCGAAGAACAGCTGCCCCATCGCGATGCCGTACAGCCCGCCGACCAGTCTGTCGTGCTCCCAGACTTCGACCGAGTGAGCGATGTGTTGTGCATGCAGCTGACAATAGGCCTCCTGCATCTCTGTCGTGATCCACGTGCCCGGTCCTGCTTCCCGTACCGAGGCGCATTGGCCGATGACCTGGCGGAAAGCCGTGTCGAAGCTGATGCGAAACTGTTGGTTGTGCAGCACTTTGCGCATGCTGCGGGAGATATGCAACTCTTCAGGTACCAGCACCATCCGGATGGAAGGAGACCACCACAGGATGGGTTGATCGTCGGAATACCAGGGAAAGATTCCCTGTTCATAGGCGCGACGCAGGCGCTCCGGACGCAGGTCGCCTCCAACGGCGAGCAGGCCGTCGGGGTCTCGCAGTGCTCTGGACACAGGAGGGAAATCGAGGCTCGTCTCGCTCAGCCAGTGGAGTTTGAGCATGTTGCCTCGTCTCGCAAAGTCGGTGCCGCCGTGTGCGCCGGGTTTACTTGTCCAGGAACTTCTCGGCATCCAGTGCCGCCATGCAGCCGAATCCGGCAGAGGTGATGGCTTGCCGATAGACGTGATCGGCAATGTCGCCAGCGGCGAAGACGCCTGGCACGCTGGTCTGGGTGGCATTGCCGTTGGTACCGCTGTGAATCTTCACGTAACCGTTGTGCAGATCAAGTTGTCCCTGGAAAATGTCGGAATTGGGTTTGTGGCCAATAGCGATGAAGACGCCATCAACGGCGATGTCCTTGGTCTGACTGCCTTCGGTACTGGCGATGCGCAGCCCGGTGACGCCCATGTCATCTCCCAGCACTTCGTCCAGACTGTGATTCCATTCGATGCTGATCAGGCCAGCCTTCTGCTTTTCAAAAAGTTTATCCTGCATGATCTTCTCGGCCTTGAGGGAGTTGCGGCGATGGACCAGCGTCACGTGCGACGCGATATTGGAGAGGTACAGCGCTTCCTCGACAGCGGTGTTGCCGCCGCCGATCACGGCGACAGGCTTGTTGCGGTAGAAGAAACCATCACACGTCGCGCAGGCGCTGACGCCCTTGCCCATGAAAGTCTCTTCGGATGGCAGGCCAAGGTACTGCGCGGATGCGCCAGTGGCGATGATCAGGGCATCGCAGGTGTAGATCGCAGAGTCGCCCCACAACGTGAACGGCCGCTTGGTCAGATCAGTCTTGTTGATGTGGTCGAAGACGATATTGGCGTCGAAGCGTTCCGCGTGCAGACGCATCCTTTCCATCAGGGCCGGACCCTGCAGGCCTTCCACGTCGCCCGGCCAATTGTCCACTTCGGTGGTGGTGGTCAGCTGGCCGCCCTGCTGCATGCCAGTGATGATGACGGGCTTGAGATTGGCGCGTGCGGCATAAACGGCGGCGGTATAGCCAGCGGGGCCGGAGCCGAGGATGACTAGTCTGTGGTGTTGTACTTCGCTCATGAAAGAAGGATTCCTGTTTACTATCCTGGTTTTGTTACTGATGGCCGGTATTCTAGTTGATCCGTTTGTTTTCCTCATACAAATTCTTGGCCGCCATTGTTTCTGCCGTGTAATACTCCTCAGCGTGCCGTTTCTGTTATTTGCGGCACTGGCAAAATTGATTATGATAGCGTCCATCAAAATCTAGAATCAGATAGAAAACATAAATGCAGGTCTCTGAAAAGTTTGAAAAATAAATCAAACAGGAAAATCAATAAAGAAACGCGGGGCAATTCGGACACGCAAGCGGCGGGGACGATGAGTCAGGTGGTCAACCGCGTCGTGCGCGAAGCCACTCTCATTCTATGTTTCCTCAGCGGCGTGTTCCTCCTCATCGCCTTGCTGACCTACTCGCCGGCGGACCCCGGTTTCTTCACCACTGGCTCGGGCGGCGACGTTGACAATGCCGTGGGCCAGCTCGGGGCTTGGATTGCCGACTTGCTGCTGCATCTGTTTGGTCTGTTTGCCTACCTGTTTCCGCTGGCGCTGGGGCTCAAGGTGGTCGCTATGCTGCGCCATTCCGATGAACCCGCCGAGGAGTTCTCCTGGGGAATGTTCGGGCTCAAGGCGACTGGGGTGATCCTGCTGGCGGTAGGTGCCTGTGCACTGGCTACCATGCACTTCGAGATCGACCAGAGTGTGCCTTGGCTGGCTGGTGGCGTGGTTGGTTCACTGATGGTGGACGTCACGGTGCCGGTGTTTGCCGTGGTCGGCAGCACCATCCTGTATTTCGCCATCTTCCTGCTGGGGCTGACCATTTCCGTGGAGATTTCCTGGCTTCGCCTCATCGACAGCATTGGCTACTGGACCTTGACCATTTCAGGCAACGTCGGGCAGGGACTGCGTGGCTGGCTGCAGAGCAGGAAGGAAGAGCAGGATACCAAGCAGATTCTGGAGTCGCGCAAGCGCAACCTCGATATCTACATCGAAAAGGAAAAGAAGCGCGTGCCGCCGACCATCACTCCCCTGGTCAAGGCGCCCCTGCAGAAGAGCGAACGCGTCGAAAAAGAGCGGCAGGGAAGATTGTTCGCCGCCCCCAACCCCGGCGATCTGCCCGCGATTTCGTTGCTGGATGAATGGAAGGGCAGTGCCAAGGCCGGTTTCTCCAAGGACTCACTGGAGGCGATGTCGCGACTGCTGGAGCTCAAGCTCAAGGACTTCGGCATCGAGATCGAAGTGACTGCCGTCAACCCCGGCCCGGTGATTACCCGTTTCGAAGTGCAACCCGCACCCGGTATCAAGGCCAGCCGCATCACCGGACTGGGCAAAGATCTGGCACGCTCGCTGGCGCTGGTCAGTGTGCGTGTCGTGGAGGTGATTCCTGGCAAGACCGTCATCGGCATAGAGATCCCGAACGAGCACCGCGAGATGATCATGCTCAGTCAGGTCCTGGCGTCTCCGGATTTCGACAAGTCCCATTCTCCCGTCAGCATGGCGCTTGGCCATGACATCGTAGGCAACCCGGTGATCGTGGATCTGGCGAAGATGCCGCACCTGCTGGTGGCCGGTACCACCGGCTCGGGCAAGTCTGTCGGTGTGAATGCCATGATCCTCAGCCTCCTGTTCAAATCCACGCCGCAGGAAGTGCGGATGATCATGATCGATCCCAAGATGCTGGAGCTGTCGGTCTACGATGGCATTCCGCATCTGCTGACACCGGTGATCACCGACATGAAGGATGCCGCCAACGGTCTGCGCTGGTGCGTGGCCGAGATGGAGCGTCGCTACAAGCTAATGTCGGCTCTGGGCGTGCGCAATCTCGCTGGCTATAACAAGAAGGTGACCGATGCGCAGACAGCCGGCCAGCCGATCGTCGATCCGCTGTGGCGGCCCGACCCCATGCAGCTGTTCGAGGAGCAGTCAGCGCCCATGCTGGAATCCTTGCCGGTGATCGTGGTGGTCGTCGACGAACTCGCCGACATGATGATGGTGGTGGGCAAGAAGGTCGAAGAGTTGATTGCCCGTATCGCCCAGAAGGCGCGAGCGGCCGGGATTCATCTGATTCTGGCGACCCAGCGTCCATCGGTCGACGTCCTCACCGGTCTGATCAAGGCCAACATTCCGACCCGTCTCTCGTTCATGGTGCAGTCGAAGATCGATTCGCGCACGATTCTGGGTGAGGGCGGTGCCGAACAACTGCTGGGCAATGGCGATATGCTGTTCCTGCCCCCGGGCGGCGGTGTCGCCACGCGTGTGCATGGAGCCTTCGTCAGCGACGACGAGGTCCATCGCGTCGTGGCAGACTGGAAGACACGCGGTGAACCGGTCTATATCGAAGAGATCACACAAGGTGCGGACGAGCGCGACTATGGTGGCTTCGGCGACGGCGGTGATGAGGAGGGCGGTGGTGAGGAAGACGATGCCCTCTATGACGAGGCCGTGGCCTTCGTGACAGAATCGCGCAAAGCCTCCATCTCGGCGGTACAGAGGAAGTTGCGGATCGGCTACAATCGCGCCGCCCGCATGATCGATGCCATGGAGTCAGCTGGAGTTGTCTCCGCCATGGGCAGTAATGGCGGCCGCGAGGTCATCGCGCCGCCTCCCCCGCGCTAGTTCAGGAAGTCCGCCCTATGCAACACCAGATTCTCAAGTCCGTTTGCAAGGTCATTGCGGCTGCGCTGGTCCTTCCACTGCTGACGTTGAGCAGCTTGACCGCTATTGCTCAGCAGGAGCCAGCGGACAAGCTGGAGGAGTTGCTTGGCAGCATCGACACCATACAGGCCGATGTGCGGCAACTGATCATGGAGTCCACCGGTGGCATCCTCGAAGAGAGTGAGATCAAGTTCAAACTCAAACGCCCGGATGGCTTCTACTGGGAGACGATTCTTCCTTATCCTGAATTGATCGTCACGGATGGCGTGACGCTCTGGAACTATCAGCCTGATCTGCTGCAGGTGACCATTGAGCCGTGGGATGCCGCACGCTCGGAGCTCGCCGCTCAATTGCTGAATGGACGCATGGACGAGATTCGCACCGATTACACGATCACCGGCGGCGCTGTCCGTGACGGTGGGGCCTGGGAATTCTTCCTGGAGCCACTCGACGATGCCAGTCTCTACCGACGGGTCACGCTGTATTTCACGAACACGCAGTTGACGTCGATCCATGTCGATAACGGCAATGGCCAGCGCACCTTCTGGGAGTTCTTCAACCACGAGGTCAATCTGCCACTCGACGATGCACTGTTTGTGTTCGTCCCGCCGGAAGATATCGACGTCATCGACAATTCCGCGCAGTGAAGGTCTGCTGCCATGACTGACAACGTGTCCCAGTCCTTGTTCCCTGAAGACGACAAACTTGCTTTGGAGACGTCCGCTGCCTCGCAGCCACTGGCGTCGCGCATGCGCCCCCGGCAGTTGGAGGACTTCATTGGTCAGGAACATCTGCTGGGGGATGGCAAGTCACTGGGCGAGGCGATCCGCAAGGGCCTGCCGCATTCCATGATTCTGTGGGGCCCGCCTGGAGTCGGCAAGACGACGCTGGCGAGGCTGGTGGCCGAGACCAGTGGCGGGCAGTTCGAGAGCCTCTCGGCGGTACTCTCCGGTGTCAAAGACATTCGTGCTGCGGTCGAGCGGGCACAGGCTCTGCGCAAGGTCAACGGCCGTTCCACCATCCTGTTCGTGGACGAGGTGCACCGTTTCAACAAGAGTCAGCAGGACGCCTTTCTCCCCCACGTCGAGGATGGCACGTTGATCTTCATTGGCGCCACTACCGAGAATCCCTCTTTTGAGTTGAACAATGCCCTGTTGTCACGGGCACGGGTCTACGTCCTCAAATCTCTCGACGATGATGCCTTGGTGGGCGTGATCGATGCGGCACTGAGCGACACGCGGCGCGGACTCGGCAAGCGCCGCATCGCACTCGCTGAACCGGAGAAGCGCCGTCTGGCGATGGCGGCCGATGGCGATGCCCGCAAGGCACTCAATCTGCTGGAGATCGCCGTCGATCTGGGCGCTGAACGGGATGGCGTGCTGCACATCGACACGCAGGTTATCGAACAGGTGTTGCAGGGTAGTGCTCGCCGCTTCGACAAGGGCGGCGACTCCTTTTACGAACAGATATCAGCCCTTCACAAGGCGGTGCGCGGCTCCAGCCCTGACAGCGCACTGTATTGGCTGGTGCGGATGCTGGACGGCGGTTGTGATCCGCTCTATGTCGCGCGTCGGCTGGTCCGCATGGCCAGTGAGGATGTCGGCAACGCTGATCCACGTGCGTTGCAGATAGCGCTTTCGGCCTGGGATGCTCAGACCCGGCTGGGCAGCCCCGAGGGTGAACTGGTGATCGCTCAGGCCGTCATCTACCTGGCTTGCGCACCGAAGAGCAATGCCGTGTACAACGCCTACAATCAGGCGCATGCGGACGTGCAGAGCGGGGCTTCTCTGGAAGTGCCGCCGCATCTGCGCAATGCCCCGACGGCGCTGATGAAGTCCTTGGATTATGGCGCCGAGTACCGCTACAGTCATGACGAACCAGGGGCCTATTCGGCAGGCGAGAATTATTTTCCCCCGCAGCTGCAGGATACCCGGTATTATTTCCCGACCGAAAACGGGCTTGAGCAGAAGATCCGCGAAAAGCTGGAATATCTGCGTGAGCGTGACCGTAACAGCCCCCGACAGCGGTATCCTGCCAAGGGCAGCAACACTAAAGAGCAAGGACAGACCGGACGATGATCTACTCCCTGGCAGTTGCTTTCGGTGGGGCGCTCGGCGCCTTGTCACGTTACTGGTTGATCAGCGCATTGGGAGCCAGCCGGTTTCCCTGGGGCACCTTCACGGTCAACGTGCTGGGCTCGTGCCTGATCGGCGTGCTGTATGTGCTGATCAGTGAAAAGGCTGTCCTCTCCGAGCAATGGCGCTCGTTGCTGATGGTCGGCTATCTCGGGGCATTCACGACCTTCTCCAGCTTCTCGCTGGATGCCCTGCAGTTGTTGCAGGAAGGCCGCGTGTTGCAGGCGGCATTGTATGTAGTGGGCAGCGTTGCGCTGTGTCTGGCCGGAGCCTGGCTGGGCATCGTGTTGATGCGGGCCTTGTAGAAAAACAATTTGATTGTGGAAAAGAACCTGACTTGAGGAAGTATTGACTCCATGCTGGATCCGAAATGGTTGCGCTCAGAACCCGAAAAACTGGCGGCACTGCTGAAGAAGAAGAATTTCACCCTCGATATTGCGCTGGTCAATGGACTGGATGTGAAGCGTCGCGAACTGCAGCAGGAAACCGAAAAGCTGCAGAATGAGCGCAACGTGCGCTCCAAGCTGATCGGGCAGGCCAAGGCGGCCGGTCAGGATGTGGCACCGCTACTTGCTGAAGTCGCCAATCTGGGCTCCTCGCTGGAGGAGAACAAGAAGGCACTGGCAGTGGTGCAGGACGAGTTCAATGATCTGCTCATGCGTATCCCCAATGTGCCGCAGGAATGCGTGCCGGAAGGGCGCGACGAGCATGGCAATCTGGAGCTGCGCAAGTGGGGCACGCCCCGTGTTTTCGATTTCACTGTCAAGGACCACGTCGCCATTGGCGAGGCCAGTGAGCAGATGGATTTCCCCACAGCCACCAAACTGACCGGCTCGCGCTTTGTCGTGCTGCACGGCGGTACGGCACGACTGCACCGGGCGCTGATCCAGTTCATGCTCGATCAACACACGACGGCGCATGGCTATGAAGAGGTCTACGTTCCTTACATCGTGAACCGGGATTCGCTGCTGGGCACTGGGCAGCTGCCCAAGTTCGCCGAGGACCTGTTCCGTCTGGAAGGGGAAGAAGAGTACTACCTGATCCCGACCGCCGAAGTGCCAGTCACCAATCTCGTGCGCGATACCATCGTGCCCGCTGAGAAGATGCCGTTGAAATACGTCTGCCACACGCCCTGTTTCCGCAGTGAGGCGGGCAGCTACGGCCGCGATACCCGTGGCATGATCCGCCAGCATCAGTTCGAGAAGGTGGAACTGGTGCAGATGGTGAAACCCCAGGATTCCGATGCGGCACTCGACGAGCTGACCGGCCACGCTGAGAAGATTCTCCAGCTTCTGAAGCTGCCGTACCGCGCCATGTTGTTGTGTGGCGGTGACATGGGCGCCAACGCTGCGCGAACGATCGATCTCGAGGTCTGGCTGCCTTCCCAGAACTGCTACCGGGAGATCTCGTCCTGCAGCACCTTCGAAGATTTCCAGGCTCGCCGCATGCAGGCACGCTGGCGCAATCCCGAGACTGGCAAGCCCGAGCTGCTGCACACGCTGAACGGTTCCGGGCTGGCCATCGGCCGCACACTTGTCGCCATCCTGGAGAATTTCCAGAACGCCGACGGCTCCGTCACGATTCCCGACGTATTGCGTCCCTACATGGGCGGCAAGGACATACTCGCCTGAGAACTCTGCTGTGGGCCATGTCTTGGTCGACAGCAGGCGCTCAAGCTCAAGGAGTAGATGAATGCAGTACCTGCCCATTTTTCTGAATGTCCGTGCCCAGAACTGCCTCATCGTCGGTGGCGGTGAAGTGGCCTATCGCAAAGCCGTGTTGCTCGACAAATCCGGCGCTCGCCTCCGGGTGGTCGCCCCCACAATCAACGAGACGCTGCAAACCCTGGTGATCGCTGGTGCGGGCGAGCTGCATCGACGTCCCTTTGTCGAGGCCGATCTGGATGGTGTATTTCTGGTGGTTGCCGCGACGGATGACGAGGAAGTGAATGCTGCAGTGTCCACCGCAGCCAAGGCGCGCGGCCTGCCCGTCAATGTCGTCGACAAGCCATCGCTGTGCAGCTTCATCGTGCCCTCCATCGTGGACCGTTCGCCCGTCGTCATCGCCATCTCCAGCGGCGGCACCTCGCCGGTGTTGACGCGCAAACTCAAGGAAAAGATCGAAGTGCTGGTGCCCGCCGCCTATGGCCGCCTGGCCCTTCTGCTGGGTAAATATCGCGGCCGGGTGAAGACCATGATCGCCGAGGGCAAGCGCCGCACCCGCTTCTGGGAGGCACTGCTGTCGGGGCCTTTGTCGGAGATGGTGTTCGCGGGCAAGGAAGAGGATGGCAAGCGCTACATTGAGCAGCATCTCGCGCTCGCCGATTACCTTGATGTGCGCGGCGAAGTCTATCTGGTCGGTGCAGGCCCGGGTGATCCCGATCTGCTCACGCTCAAGGCCTTGCGATTGATGCATGAGGCCGATGTGGTGCTCTACGATCGTCTCGTGTCCAAGGAGATCATGGCGCGCGTGCGCCCGGACGCGGAGAAGATCAACGTGGGCAAGGAGCGCTCCAACCACCTCGTGCCGCAGGAAGAGATCAACGACATGTTGGTGCGCCTCGCCTTGGAGGGCAAGAGAGTGCTGCGTCTGAAAGGTGGCGACCCATTCATCTTCGGGCGTGGCGGTGAGGAGATTGATCGGCTGGCCGAGGCCAGGATTCCTTTCCAGGTTATTCCCGGCATCACGGCCGCCTCAGGCTGCGCCTGTTACGCGGGCATTCCGTTGACTCATCGTGACTACTCACAGTCCGTGCGCTTTGTGACCGGGCATTTGAAGAACGACACCATCGACCTCGACTGGCCAACGCTGGCTTACGAGAACCAGACGGTGGTGTTCTATATGGGGCTGATCGGGTTGGAGGTGATCTGCGCGCAACTGATCGCCCACGGCATGGCGGCCGACATGCCGATCGCGCTGGTGCAACAGGGGACGACGCCCAACCAGAAGGTGCTGACCGGCACGCTGGCGACTATGCCAGGCATCGTTGCCAACAACGAGATACAGGCGCCGACGATCATTATCGTCGGGCGCGTGGTGAAGCTACGGCCACGGTATTCGTGGTTTGGTGGTTAAAGACGCATCTGACCTGTGGGAGCTGGCCTGCCAGCGATTGAATCCCGTGCGAACTCAATCGCCGGCAGGCCAGCTCCCACAGAGTCTTCTTACACTATCAGGTCGAATTCAGCGGAGAGGATATCCAGAATCTCCTGCTTCGGATTGTCCGACAGCGCAATCTTCTTGCCGACGATCTGCTCCGCGATTCCCAGATAGGTGCGTGACACCTGCATCAGCATGTCTTCCGGCAGGGCGTTGTCGCGAGCCAGTGCGGCGCGCTCAGGCATGCGGTCTTTGTTCAGCAGGATGTCCGGATCCGGGAAGTAGTTCAGCAGTTGCTGGCGGAATTCCTCTTTCGATTTCTCGATGACCTTGCCCTTGCGGTAGGACGCGCCGTCCCAGATGCGTGACGAATCCGGCGTGCCCACCTCGTCCATATAGATCAGCTTTTCCTGCCCGTTCTTGTCGGTGACATAACCGAATTCAAACTTGGTATCGACAAAGACCTGATCGATTTTCTCCAGTTCTTTGCTGATGACGTTGAAGCCTTCCTTGAGCAGCTTCTCATAGAAATCGACGTCGGCTGGCTTGCGGAAGTTGAAGGAGGCGTAGTTGCGTTCGATGTCGGCACGGGTGATGTTGACGTCATCCGCTTCCGGCACGCCCGGAATCCCTTTCAGGATGCCCTTGGTGGACGGCGTGATGAGTAACTCGGGCAGACGCTGATCCTTCTTCAAACCTTCTGGCAACAGGATGCCGCAGAAATCGCGCTCACCCTTGGTATAGGAGCGCCACATGGAGCCTGTGATGTATTGACGGCAGATGGCCTCGATCATGACCGGGCGCGCCTTCTGCACGATCCAGACGAAAGGATGAGGAATCTCCAGAATGTGGCTGTCGGCCAGACCCTGTTCGCGGAACAACCGGAACCAGTGGTTGGAGATAGTGTTCAACGCCGCGCCCTTGCCGGGCACGCCATTGAGCCCACCTTCGCCATGCCAGATACAGTCAAAGGCGGAGATGCGGTCGCTGATCACCATGATCGCCAGTGGCGCGTCGGCGGCCACATCGTAACCGCGTTCCCGGATCAAGCGTTTGCTGTCGGCCTCGGTCAGCCAATAAACAGAGCGTACCTTGCCACTGTGGACAGGTTTATCCGTGCGGATGGGCAGATCGTTGTTGACGGCAAGTACGCGTTCGGCGAGCTTCATGAGGTGTTTCCTGTGTCGGTTCCAGCGAGCGCGCATGATAGCAGAATTCACTTCCTCCGCCAGCCGCGTGCTCTCCGTCGAGCAGGTTAAAAGCAGTTGGTGGGGCGCGGCAGTCCGGCAATCTTGCTGGCCAGCAGGGCAGGATTGCCGGGAAACAATTTCATCAGGTAGATACTGCGTCCCTTGTCGGCGCCCAGCTCGCGCGCCACCAGTTTGACCAGCGGTCGCATGGCCGGGGACAATTCGTGAGTCTGGTAAAACGCCCGCAACACCGTGATCACCTCCCAGTGCGCCGGGGTCAACTGCACCGTTGCGGCGGCTGCCAGCTTCTCGGCCACGTCTTCATTCCAGTCTTCCAGCGAACGCAGATAGCCATCCTTGTCGAGGGGAATTCTGCGGTGGTTGGGAAGAGTCAGGCTGTTCATCTCGGGAAGACCTCGGGTTCGATTCAGAACCAGCTCACTGTCCTGCGGTGGGTGCAGACCAGAGCGACGAAGTCTTTGTAGGCAATGGGCTCGACATGCGCGGGCAGTTGCTCTGCAGCGATGCCGCGTGCCTGCAGGTCTTCCCGTAACGCGTAAATCCTGATGCCCTCAGAACCCCCTGTGGGAGCGGGCCCTGCCCGCGATTGATTCTCTGCCAATATATCGCGGGCGAGGCCCGCTCCCACAAGGGCTGCAGCATCGACGGGGTTGTAAACGCCGTCTTCCAGCAGCAGAATTGCATCTCCGGAACGTGCCACGCGCAGGCAGGAAGCCAGCGCATCCGAGCCGAAGGCGGATTTGTTGACTGTGTGCAGCGTGCTCAATGTCGGGTTCATAGATTGAAAACCACATCGGATTGGCGGATCAGCTCGGCAATCTTGTCAGCGTCGCAGACCTGGGTGTCGATCACCAGTTGGTCCGGCGTCAGGCCGCGTAGTTGCAGGGATTCAGCGTCCACAAAAATATTGCTGACATCGTAGAGGGGCAGGGCAGAGAACGCGGCGCTAAGGTTTTTCGCATCGATTGCTGCGGGTTCCTGACCGCGCCGCAACTGCTGGACGCCGTCGTCCATGAACACATAGTTCACTTGTTGATCGAAGACGGCAGCGGAGAGCACCATGTCCAGCATGGCCTTGGCGCCGCCTTGCCCATACGGCGCGCGGCGGCTGATAAAGGTCAATACCTTGCGGGTAGGTAGAGCAGAATTCTCCATCATCTCACGCTCCAAAGCTCACCACCCTGTCCGATGCCAATGCCGCATCCACCAGTTGCCCGAGTCCGGACAAGGTCGTGCCTGCAGCCAGACTGGCACCAGCACGCTCGTAGCGTGCGGCTTCCTGAGTATCGATGATGCCGCGTTTGAGTGCCGAAGACACGCAGCTGATGGCATCAAGTTCATGCTCCGCAATCAGCGTCTGCCAGGCTCGGATCAGGTCAAATTCTCCCTGGGGCGCCACGCTCAGTGCGCTGCTGTTGAGCACCCCATCGCCATAGAAAAACAGGCGATAGATCTCGTGCCCGGCTTCCAGTGCCGTACGCGTGAACTGGTAGGCACTCCAGGCGGACTGGGAGGAGGGGGCAGAGTAGATGACGACAGTGAGTTTCACCGGGACAAACCTTTACTGTGATCAGGGTTGATAATTCAAGGATGGCTCTGCAAACAAAAAGCCCCGATCAGGACCGGGGCTCGAGTTTTCGACGCTGCAAATTTCAACAGCGCCTGCGGACGGTGACTTATTCGTCGCCGCCGGAGAATGCCATCAGCAGGTGAACCAGGCTCATGAACAGATTGTAGATGGACACGAACAGGGTGATGGTAGCCAGGATGTAATTGGTCTCGCCGCCTCTCACAATCTCACCGGTCTGACGCAGGATTATCGCGCTGGAGAACAGCATGAAGCCTACGGAAATTGCCAGTTGCAGCGCTGGAATTTTGAAGAAGATGCCCATGATCATCGCTGCGAGCAGTACGAAACAGCCTGCCGTGATGAAACCGTTCAGGAAGGAGAAGTCCTTGCGTGATACCAGCGCATAACCGGACAGTCCGAAGAAGATGAATGCCGTGCCGCCCAAGGCTGTGGTCACGACTTCACTGCCGGCGCTGGTAGACATCAGGGCGCCGATCATCGGGCCGGTGCCGTAGCCGATAAAGCCGGCGAAGGCGAATATAGTCAGCAGACCCCAGGCGCTACGTGCGAGTGCTTGGGTGGCAAACAGCAGACCATACAGGCCGATGATGTAGACCCACATGTTCATGGGGGCAGAATTGGTGCTCAGTGTCGCCATGAAGGCGCTGAACGCCAGTGTCATGCCAAGCAGCAGATAGGTATTTTTCAGTACTTTGTTAACAGCAACGACCGATCCACGGGTTTGCCCAACATCCAACACATCAAACTGACTCATAGTGATCTCCGTAGTAACGCATTCAAGTGCATACAAACAAGGTGCTGACATAGACCGGGGCAGGCACTTCGCTATTTCATGCAGAGCCAGTCGTACCAGCCCTGCTTTCATGCCTGATATATGGGGGTAAACTGTAAATAATTCAATCACCCGGCGGGGGCAATCATACCGTGCGACCTTTTAAAAGCAATCCTTTCCGCCGAGGCTGCAATTTCCGGGCATTCTGAGGTTGACTGAATTCGAAAAATCAGTAAGATTGGCCCCCGTTGCGGAGGGGTGGCAGAGCGGTTGAATGCACCGGTCTTGAAAACCGGCGAGGATGAAAGTCCTTCGAGAGTTCGAATCTCTCCCCCTCCGCCAACCTCGCAAAATTCCCCGATCCGCAGTACCCTCTGAAGTCATCTTGCGTTCACACAACGATGAAGGTGTAAAAGTTCAACATGACCTCTGCAAGTCTCTGCAA
Source organism: Gammaproteobacteria bacterium (assembly GCA_030654835.1). Classification (GTDB taxonomy): domain Bacteria; phylum Pseudomonadota; class Gammaproteobacteria; order Pseudomonadales; family Pseudohongiellaceae; genus UBA5078. The sequence goes on from JAURWS010000037.1 coordinate 73,375, forward strand.
GGCGCTATTGATTTTCGCAAGTCTCCTGATCAGTAGTTTTGCCGTTTCACAAGATGCCGATCTCTTGAAGCGTGCGCAGCTGGGTGATCCCGCAGCTCAGAGTGAACTCGGGTTTATCTACGCGACCGGTGAAGGCGTAACCCAGGATTATGCGGAGGCGTTGCGCTGGATTTTGCTGGCTGCCGAGCAGGGCAATGCAGACGCGCAGTTCAACTACGGCAACATGTTCGCGAATGGTTTCGGAGTCACCCAGAACTTTGCGGAGGCACTGCTCTGGTACCGCAGGGCGGCAGAACAGAAACACATGCTCGCACAGTTCAATCTGGGGTTCATGTATGACAACGCGCAGAGCGTGCAGCAGGACTATGCGGAAGCTGCGCGATGGTATCGTGCAGCGGCGGAGCAAGGGTATGCAGCCGCGCAGAACAATCTTGGTTATATGTTCAAATACGGCCTCGGAGTTCGACAGGATTATGCGGAGGCGTTGCGCTGGCTGCAGCTCGCTGCGACACAGGCTTATCCAAGTGCCGAATTCAATCTGGGTGCAATGTACAGCAATGGTACCGGTGTCGAGCGGGACTTTGTGATTGCAGAAAAGTGGTATCTGCTGGCTGCACAGCGCGACCATGCGGCGGCTCAATTAAGCCTCGCGGATATGCTCAGCTCGGGAGTGGCGGGTGCCCAGAATAAAGAGCAGGCGGCGCGCTGGTATCTCGCAGCTGCGCAGCAGGGAGATACGGAAGCCCAGTACAAACTCGGTGAGCTTTATGAGCTAGGGTCCGGTGTACCACAAAGTCACGAGCTGGCGTTTATGTGGACGCACATCTCCGCAGCGCTCGCAAACGATACTCTCCGCAGTCGTATAGTGCGCAATCGCGACACGATCGCGCGTCACCTTTCACCCGAGCAGCTTCAGCACGCACAGGATCTGGCGCAACGCTGCCTGGATACCGGGTACGTCAGCTGCAACTGAACCGTCGTCACGATTGCTGACGCTCCCACACCAGCGCCCAGTACTTGGTCCACCCTCTGCGCAGGCATACTTGCAGGGCAGTACCTCCGGAGAGATTGTGCCAATAGGCCCATGGCACTGGCAGCCGGGTCAGCGTCGTCACCGCCCACAACAGAGGTGTTGAGAACGAGCGCACACAATGCGAAAGGTCATGCGCCTCCAGCAGTCGAAAGCCTGCCATTTCAGCCAGTCGCAGCACCTCGTCCACTGGCTGCAGATTGTTCAGATGCCAACCGCGCACGAAGCGCCCGATCCATTTCTGTGCCGAGGCGGAATGCGGAGGGTTCAGGAAGTCATCACAGATCACCAGGCGTCCCCTGGGCTGGATATGTCGAGCCGCCATGGTGAAGAATGCACTGGCATCGCGGGCATGCACAAACGACTCTATGGCACAGGCCGCCTGCGCCGGGGCTATCTCGGGCAGCGCGGCAAAGTCAGCCAGGACAAAGTCGACCTGCTCCGTCAGCCCCAGTCTCTGCGCTCTCTCCCTGGCGACCTCTACCTGCGCAGCGCTGAGGGTGATCCCCGTCACCTTGATCCCCAACGTTTGGGCCAACCAGGTGGAAGTTCCACCGACGCCGCAACCGAGATCCAGCAGATGCACATTCTCGGGGGCGGTGTCGGGCAGTGGCTGTACGGCCTGGGCGACCAGAGCATTGAGATAACCGAAGGCCTGCTGCTTATTGATGACACCAGGCGCCCATATGGCCCGGTGAATGGCCGCCGTGTTGCCACTGCCACCGAGGCGCAGAAAGTGTGACGTGTTGGTGTTGTAGTAGTGAGCAATCTGCTCGGCGGAAACGGCAGGAGAGGATTGCTGTGTTGGTTCCGTTGGCATTGAGGCGCGCAATCTCATCAGGAAAATAGGTGCTGCAATAGTATAGGGAAAGACACAGTCTGCCTAACCTGCAGCGGGAATGCTTCAGCTTTGCCTGGTGCAAAGTTATAGTGCTCAACGGACTCGACAAGGAATGGACATGTCCCTAAATCAGATTTGGAAAGTTGTCGGCGTTTACGCGTTGGTGGCTGCGCTCTACATAGTGTTCAGCGATCGTATCGTGTTCATGCTCTGGTCAGATCCTGCCGTCGTGCAGCGTATCAGCATCCTCAAAGGCTGGGGCTTTGTCTTCGTGACGGCATTGACGCTGGCGTGGATGCTGCTGAGTCAAAGTCGTCGTGAATTGCAGCGTTATCGTGCATTGCTGGACAACCATCACGCCATCATCCTGGTGATTGAACCGCATAGCGGTGCCATCCTCGATGCCAGCAGTGCTGCGGTGCAATTCTACGGCTGGAGTTACCAACAATTGCTGGCCATGCGCATCTCGGAAATCAGCGTCATGGACGCCAATCAGGTTCAGGCGGAAATGGACAGGGCCCTGCAACAGGAATCCTCAGAGTTTTACTTTCGTCATCGTCAGGCAGCTGGCACAGAGCGCGATGTCGCCGTGCTCTCCGGGCCAATAGATCGGGACGGCCAGACAGTGCTGCTGTCGATTGTACGCGACGTGACAGCGCAACGAGAGAATGAACGCGAGCTGGCACGCATGGGGCGACTCTACGCCATGCTCTCAAAGTCCAGCATGCTGCTTGTGCATGCTGCCAACCGGCAGGAGTTGTTCGACGGCATCTGTCGCATCGCCGTGGAGCATGGAGCTTTTCGGTTTGGCTGGATAGGCATGCTGGACTCCACTGGCGTGATAAAACCCGTGGCATCGGCGGGGGAGGACAAGGGGTATGTGGAGGCTGTGCGGGTGCAGGCCGATGCCTCAACCGAAGGTGGCAAAGGCCCGGCAGGCGAGGCGCTGCGTACCGGACATGCCGTCGTCTGCAACGACCTCTTCGCTGACCCTAGGACGGCACCATGGCATGCGCTGGCCCGACAGGCAGACATCAAGGCCTCGGGGGCGTTCCCCATTCTCAGTGGTGGCGAGATCATTGGAACGCTCAACCTGTACGCAGTTGATTCCCACTATTTTGGCGCCAACGAGCTGGCCACGATAGAGGAGATCACCCGCGAAATTTCCTTTGGCCTGAACAGCCTGGAGCGCACGGTAGCTCTACGTACCGCCGCCAGTGTCATCGACACCAGCCCGGTGGTCTTGTTCCGCTGGCGGGCGGAGCCGGGTTGGCCTGTGGAGTTTGTGTCTCAGAACATCGCACGCTGGGGCTATAGCGTTGCAAGCCTGTACTCCGGGCGCATTGCGTTCGCGCAGATGGTGCACCCCGATGACCTTGCTCAGGTGATGGAGGAGGTGCAGCGTTACACTGCCGAGGGGAGCAGTGAGTTCCGCCAGACCTATCGCATATTGACGGCGGCACAGGAAGAGCGCTGGGTGGAGGATCTCACCAACATCGAGCGTGGGGTGGATGGCGTGCCGCTGTTCTACCAGGGAATCGTGACCGATATCACCGAGACCCGACGAGCGCAGGAGGTCAGTCAAACCTATCTGAAACGCCTCGAAGAAGCGGTGCTGGCGACCACTGCGGCGGTTTCCCAGATGGTGGAGCTGCGGGATCCCTACACGGCAGGACACGAACGTCGAGTCGGCGAACTGGCGGCAGCCATCGCCGCAGAAATGGGGCTGGACGAGGATATGCAGCGGGGATTGCGCGTGGCGGGCGCGGTGCATGACGTCGGCAAGATCATGGTGCCGTCTGAGATACTTTCCAAGCCCGGACGCCTTTCCAACGTGGAATATGAACTCATTAAACAGCACGCCGAGCAGGGCTATCAGATACTCAAGGACGTGGCATTTCCCTAGCCCGTGGCAGAGGTTGCGAGGCAGCACCACGAGCGTCTGGATGGCAGTGGCTACCCGCGGGGATTGAAGGGCATAGACATTATTCTCGAAGCCCGCATCACGGCCGTGGCGGACGTGGTGGAGTCCATGAGTTCACATCGTCCTTACCGCCCCATGCTTGGCATCGATCTGGCGCTGGAGGAGATTGAGCGTGGTGCCGGGGTGATTTACGACGCTGACGCTGCGGCGGCCTGCCTGCGTTTGTTCCGAGAAAAAGGGTATGTGAGCGCGGATTGATTGTATTCGCCTCGTCGTTTTCCGCTTTCGCCCGGCTTCAGCTTTCCGACGGGCACGGCTATAGTGGTATCTCCGCTTAACACAGGAGTATTGCAATGAACTTGATCAATAAAACCTTGAGCGCTGTTGTGCTCGGCTTGTCACTCGTGTCGGGTCTGGTTTCGGCCGCCGAAATGGAAGACACCATCACTGTCAGCAGCCCCGCCTTCGAAAATCACGGCACCGTGCCATTGAAGCATTCCGCCTACGGTGAGAATCTCTCCCCGCAACTGAGCTGGGGCAATCTGCCTGCCGGTACCGTACAGCTCGCACTGGTGATGGACGATCCCATCGCGCCGACACCACAGCCTTTCGTGCACTGGGTGGCCTACAACATCCCCGCTGCAGCGTCAGGCCTGCCAGAGGCTTTGATGAAGGAAGCGGAAGTCACCGGTATTGCTGAGCTGGCTGGCATGATCAACGGGCTCAACGGGGTACGTCAAGCCGGATACTTTGGTCCGCGCCCCCCCGTCGATGGCAAGCTGCACGCCTATCACTTCCGCATCTATGCGCTGGATGCCGCATTGAATCTCGCGGCCGGCCTCAACAAGGCCGACCTGCTGGCGGCGATTGAAGGCCACGTTCTGGGCACCGGCATGCTGATGGGCCACTACGAACAAAAGGAATAAACGGTATATCTCAGTCCAGCACGGCCTCGTACACCATACGTTGGGCCGTGTTGTTGTCAAAGGGCGCACCGCGTGGGCCGTTCATTTTCTGCTCCATGTAGAGCATGAAGAAGTCATTCTCCCGATCGACCAGAAACAGAGTCCCCCCGATGCCGCGCCACCCGAAGTTGTGCGGGCCGTCCGGCTTGTCGGCGGCAATTGGCTGCAGATGAAAACCCATGCTCCAGTTGCCTCGGTCACCGAAGAAGAAGTGCTCTCTGGAAACGCTCTCGTCGATGCGCTTCTCGGTCATCAGGTCCAGCGTCGCCTCCTCAATGATGCGCTCACCGCGATACTCGCCGCCGTTGAGCAGCATATTGGCGAAGCGCAGGTAGTCTTCCGTGGTGGAGTTGAGGCCACCGCCACCTGAGAGGAAGGGCTTGACCACGGTATTGTCAGACATCGCACCGTGGATCGGTTCGGCGATGCGCGCAGCTTTGGCGGCGGGCACATAGAAAGAAGTCTCGTCCATGCCCAGTGGGTCGAAGATACGCTCTTTGAGCAGCACGTCGAGCGTCTGACCAGCGGCAACTTCCAGCACCGCGCCCAGCACATCCGTAGAGTGTCCGTAGTGCCATTTCGTGCCCGGCTCGAAGAACAGAGGCAGCTTGCCGATGCGCTGGGCGACTTGCAGCGCGGTGAGGCTACCGTCGGAGGGGATCTGCTCGGTGTACTGCTTGCCCAGTGCGGTGTCGGGCGAGAAGATCGCCTGAATCAGCCCGGACTTGTGCGTCAGCAGGTGCTCCACTGTCATGGTATTGCGTGCTGCGGTGATCTCGCCGGTGGCGCTGTCGATTACCTGCATATCGGCAAATTCGGGGATGTACTTGCTGACCGGGTCTTCGACGCGCAACAGCCCGTCTTCAACCAGCGACATGGCGGCCACGCTGATGATTGGTTTGGTCATGGAGTAGACGCGGAAGATAGTCTGGGCATCTACCGGGGTTGTATCTCCAGGCCCTTGGCTTCCCGCCGTCTCCAGAAGGCCGACCCCGTCGTTGTTGCCCACCAGCAGCAGGGCCCCGGGGATGTGGCCTCCATCCACCGCCGCCTGCATCTGCGTTTTGATGGCGGCAATCTCCGTCTGGTCGATGTTGAAGGCGGCGGGGTCGATCATCCTGATCGAGGATGTGTCTGCATCAGCGCCATAACTCATGACGCTCCACAACAGCATGGCGGCGGCCAGAGGTTTGATAATCAATCCGGGGTTCGGGTGTCGCATGGGCGGGCCTCTTTTTGTAATTTTTTGAGTGCAGTGTCAGCGAAGCGCATTAAAACTGAACTCGATCATAATGCAGACTGGAGAAGCGGTGCAAATCTCCGCAAACTTCCGTAGCATCAGGTGGCCCTTTGAATCTGCCACCCCTTTCTGCCTGTCGGGAGAGCACAGTGAAAAAACCCATGAACAAGTCTGTTGGCAAGACCGCGCGAATGCTGTTGCGCCATTCTCTGTATGCCGCGCTGACGCTGGCAGCATCGTCCGCCTGGGCGGCCGAAGCCGAGCGCAGTGCCATTGATGAAGAGACTCTGCGGCACTTCCAGGCCATGGTGCGCACTGACACCGCCGATCCGCCCGGTCGCGAGATCGATCTCGTCAATTATCTGGTGAATGCACTGCAGGCTGAGGGCATCGAGGTAGAGACTTTTACGCAGGCCGAGAATCGTCCCAATCTGGTGGCCAGGTTGCGCGGCAATGGCAATAAACGGCCGCTGCTGTTGATGGCCCATACCGATGTCGTCAACGTGGATGCCAGCAAATGGGTATTCCCGCCTTTCAGCGCGACCCTCGATGGCGGTTGGATCTATGGGCGTGGCACGCTCGATGACAAGGACAATCTGGTGGCCGCGCTGATGACGATGGTGCTGCTCAAGCGTCAAGGGGTTGAGTTGGATCGTGACGTGATTCTGCTGGCGGAGGCCGGGGAGGAGGGCTCCACTCAGGTCGGCATTGAACATATGGTCAACGAGCACTTCCAGAGCATAGATGCCGAATACTGCCTGGCCGAGGGGGGCAGCGTCGTGCGCCAGAACGGGCAGGTGCACTATGCCTCGGTGCAGTCTGTGGAGAAGCTGCCACGTGCTGTGGTGCTGACCAGTAACGGCATTTCCGGCCACGGCTCGGTGCCATTGCAGAGCAATGCCATCGTCAATCTCGCGCGTGCCGTGGCAGCTGCGGCGGAGTGGCAACCGCCCGTACGTCTTAGTGATACCACCGCTTCCTACTTCTCGAAGATGGCCGCGATTTCTACTCCCGAGGCGGCGGCCCGTTATCGTGCTCTATTGAATCCCGAGTCGGACGAAGGCAGGGCCGCGCTGCAATATCTGAAGGAAAATGAGCCGCGCAATGCTGCGGTGCTGTTCAGCACCATTTCGCCGAATATCTTCGACGGCGGCTATCGGGTGAATGTGATTCCGTCGGAGGCCGTCGCTACGTTGGATGTGCGCTTGCTGCCGGATGAGAACCCGGAACAGTTCATCACCGCCTTGCGCGAGGTGATCGACAACCCCGCTGTCAATGTCGAATGGGCGCCCCGCAATCTGCGCCCGGGCGCTGCAAGCTCGCTGGACAACGAGGCCTTTAGAGCGATTGAAGCGGTGTTCGGTGAGCACTATGGCGCGCCGGTAGTACCTGTCATGAGCACAGGTGCAACCGATATGGCCTATCTGCGTGCGCGAGGTGTGCAGTGCTTCGGGATCGGACCAGGCATTGATGCCGAGGATGGTCCTCTGGGCTTCGGTGCTCACAGCGACCAGGAACGCATTCTCGAAAGTGAGCTCTACCGTTTCGTGCACGCCCATCTCGATGTGGTAAAGCGCTTGGCGGCGGCCGGTCAATAGGGTTAACAAGGAGTGCAGGGCATGGGTTTGATCGGCAGGGTTGGATGTCAGGCATTGATCGCCTGTTTAGTGTCAGTGCTGTGGAGTGCACAGCTGGGCGCTCAGACGCCGGTGCCGGTGAGTGCTGAGGTTCCCGTCGATAGCTCTGTCGCAGTAGAGTTCGAACAGCTCACCGCGAATGCGCAGGTCCGGGTAGCGATGAAGGCCATCGCGGCGGGCGAACCGGAGACCATCGCGGAACAGATCCGTTTGACTGAAATTCCCGCCCCGCCGTTCCAGGAACAGCAGCGAGCCGAATATTATCTGAGAGCGATGCAGAGTCGCGGGTTGCCTGACGCCTACATAGACGCTGAAGGCAATGTGATTGGCAGGCATCGGGGCAGCGGCGAGGGCCCGTTGCTGGCCATTGCCGCACACCTGGATACGGTATTTCCGCTGGAGACCGATTTGACAGTGGAACAGCGTGACGGACGCTATTACGCCCCTGGCATCAGCGATGATGGCCGTGGCCTGACGGTGCTGTTGACGTTGATCGAAACGCTTAACAATAGCGCTATCGACACTGTCGGCGATATCCTGTTTATCGGCAATGTGGGCGAGGAGGGGCTGGGTGACCTGCGGGGCATCAAGGCAATATTTCGCGACAATCCACAGATTGACGGCTTCGTCTCAATCGATGGTTCCGGGTTGAGCAGCATCACGACCGGAGCGACTGGCAGTCGTCGCTTCGAGGTAGTGTTCACCGGTCCGGGCGGACATTCGTTCAGCGCCTTCGGGCTTGTCAGCGCCATTCACGCCATGGGGCGGGCGATTGCCAATATCAGTGAGCTGGAGACGCCGACCGAACCGAAGACCACTTTCACCGTTGGGACGGTCAGCGGGGGTACGTCGGTGAATTCCATCGCTGCCCGTGCGGCATTCGAACTGGACATGCGTTCCAACGACGCTGGCGAGTTGACTCGCCTTGAGGCGCGTGTCAGAGAGGCGGTGCAGGCGGGCGTCGCGGCGGAGAACGCACGCTGGGACAACAACGGCGAGATTACTGTGGAGTTCCGCTTGATCGGTGACCGCCCCTCGGGTCGCACGGCCGTAGACAGCCCAATCGTCCAGGTGGCGGCGCTGGCCATGGCGGAGGCGGGTGGTGAATTGCAGGGCGTGCGCCTCTCCAGCACCGACTCCAACATCCCCATGGCGCTGGGCATCCCCGCCATCACCATCACCGGTGGTGGCGAGAGTGGTGGCGAGCACTCCCCGGAGGAGTGGTTCGATCCGCGTGACTCGGAGCGCGGGCCGCAGATGGCGCTGCTGCTTGTCCTCGGTCTGGTCGGTGTTGAGGGGACAAGCCCGCCGCTGTTGCAGCGGCGGGTGCGCTGAAGTCTGACCTCAGGTTCTGACTTCAGGGTCTGGCGCCTGCCGCCAGCTTGTTGAACGAGGTGTGCGGCGTGCCACTGAAGCAGAACATCATGTAGGGAAAGTTGTCGGTGATGTAATAGCCATACTGGCCGTTGACCGTCATGCCGTTGCACCGATCCAGATCTCCCAATCCCGCCACGTATTCATAGTCATCCCGATAGGTGCCGTCATAAGTCCCGCCGGGATTGCCAGCCCCCGTTGGACGGCTGCCCGCTTTCAGGCGATAGCTGCTGGTGGCCTTGCGTATCACTCCACTGGCATCGAAGTACGTACCCAGGATGGGAAACCCATCGGCAGCAAAGCCCACGACGGGCGAGGTGGCTCCGCCGTTGGCATTGAACAACGCCTTCGGGTTGCCGTGGTAATGATAAGCGCCTGTCGGTTGCGTATGGGCGTTGTGATCGTCGGTGCCGAAGTTGTTGCGTGGTGACATCGGGTCATAGCGCCAGGGCTGGTTTGGGTTGCTGCAGCCGATCTTGCCGTCACCCACGCCGTAGCAGGCCGCCGCCCAGACATCGACCTTCACCCCATTCAGCATCACCGCGTTGTCCCACTCCAGCGTCAGCGCCGTGGATGCCGAAGCAAGCGTCGGCATCGCAGTCATGCTGTAGCTGTGTGCCACCGCAGCGACTGGCGTGGCAAAGCTGCCGCCGTTGCCGAAATCATGATTGGGAATGTTGTTGGAGGTGAACGTACAGAGTCCGTTGGCAACCGCTATCTCCAGCGTCCCCGCAAAATTCAGGCTGCGTTTGACGTCGGTCACTGCGGAGCTGTAGTTGCCGGCGTACTCGGCGCAACTGGCGGCGCGCTCCAGCAATATCGCATCCGTAATGTCGCGGACCGCAGCGCCGCTGGTGTTGATGAAGTCGGCGATCACGCCGACGCGGATGATGCCGACCCCGAACTGACTGCCATGCACATAGACTTCCTGGCCACGGGTGGCGAGATAAGTATTGGTGCCGGAGTAGTAGCGCACCAGATAGCCCTCCAATTCCTGAGTGGTCTGGCCTGGCGGGCTGAAGTACGTCGTGTGCTGTTGCTCGGCGAAAGAGAAGAGCGCCTCGGCGTCGCTGCGATTGTCCGCCTGTGTTGCGGCGGTGAAACAGGTAAAGAGCGACACGATGGTAGACAGTACTATTCGGGATCTGAGCAGGGTGGTTGCGATCTTGAGCATGGTCAGCGTTCTCGCTTCAAGGTATGAGAGGATTTCTTTCCTTCTGTAACGCCGAAACCGCAGTTCCGTTGACGTAAGCTCCACAGGAATTTACGAAGCACCGCCAATTCTGACAATGCCTGCAATCATCGACCAGTCAAGGTATTGGGAACTGAATGACACTCTCTTGAACCTGGCATAGTGACTTGTCATCAAGGTGTACACAAACGATCAAATCACTGTAATTCTTCTGCAATATTTCCTCACTAGAGTTCCCTCGGGCGTGAATGTTTTGTCACCAGGGCAGGTCGTACGCGGTGGCGTATGTTCCGTTTTCAATACCAATAATCGAGGACTTACCGTCATGACGATTGATCGTCGCAAATTTTTGTCACTATCGGCGGGCACCAGCGCCACGATTGCCCTTGGCGCCTTGCCCCTGAGCATACGCAAAGCCCTCGCCGTTCAGGCAGCCGTAGAGACGGGCACCATCAAGGATGTCAAACACATAGTGATATTGATGCAGGAGAACCGCGGTTTCGACCATTACTTCGGCACCATGAAAGGTGTGCGTGGCTATGGTGATCGCTTTCCGGTACCGCTTGAAAGCGGAAAGCCTGTCTGGTTCCAGTCCAATGGTGAAACCGAAATATCGCCTTTTCACATGAACCCGGAAAAATTCAACGCCTACCTGGCTCCCAGCACACCACACAGCTTTTCAGATTCACAGGCCGCATGGAACCAGGGGAAATTCGGCTATTGGCCGAAGTACAAGAACGACAATTCCATGGGCTATTTTAAACGCAGTGATATCCCGTTCCAGTTTGCACTTGCCGAATCCTTCACCATCTGCGATGCCTATTATTGCTCCATTACCTCGGGCACTGATCCTAACCGCATTACCTTCTTCAGCGGCTCCAATTTCGACCCGGAAATGGGTGCCAGGGGCACCAATTGCACGGATGCAGATTCGGAGCCAGACAACCTGCGCTGCTGGATCGCGAACCCCGAGCTGGACAAGTGGCCAGATCCCGGTTACACCTACAAAGACAGCGCCTTTCACTGGCCTACACTGCCCGACGTGTTGGAAGCGGCAGGCGTGAGTTGGCGGATATACCAGGACCCAAATGATAACTGGACAGGTGCCATGAATGGGGGGCTCGCATTCGCCAGCTTCCGCGAGGCGAAGCCGGGGACACCCATCTATGAAAATGGCATGTCTCACTGGAGCCTGGATAATCTGGCACGGGATGTCAAAAACGGAACTCTTCCCGCAGTGTCCTGGGTGCTGCCTCCGAGGGAATTTTCGGAACATCCCGGCGGCCCTTCCAGCCCCCAAAAAGGCAGTAATTTCACCGAGAAGGTGTTGAACGCCCTGACCAGCAATGAAGAGGTCTGGAGCAAGACTGTATTCTTTCTCACTTTCGATGAGAACGATGGGCTGTTCGATCATCTGCCGCCACCTGCCGTACCGTCCTACAACGCCGATGGCACATTGGCAGGAGCCTCCACACTGCCATTGGACGGAGAATACTTCTCGGACCCGGCACGGGCCCATCTGAAAGAGGAAGACACGATCTCTGGCACCCTGCGCCCCTTCGGGCTAAGCGCTCGCGTTCCGATGTATCTCGTCTCGCCCTGGAGCAAAGGAGGGTGGGTGTCCTCGGAGGTCTTCGATCACACCTCCCTGGCAATGTTCCTGGAGAAGCGCTTTGATCTCACGGTCCCCAGTATCAGCCCCTGGCACAGAGCCGTCTGTGGCGATCTCTCTTCTGCATTCGACTTCAGTGGACATGAATCAGCAGACTTGACGCAGCTGCCAGATACCAGTCGTTATGCCCTCACCGATACCCAGCAGATGGCAATGGCGCGCTATTCCATCCCGATTACTCACGAGCCTTTGTATCAAGAACGAGGCACACGTTTCTCTCGCAAGCTACCCTATGAGTTGCATGTGGACACTCTGGTCGAGGGCGATGAGACGGTACGATTGCTGTTCCGCAATACAGGCAGCAAAGGCGTCGTATTCCATGTTTACGACAAATTGCATCTGGAAAGGATTCCGCGCCGCTACACTGTGGAAGCAGGCAAGACGCTGGCGGATGAATGGAGTATTGCTCCGGATCAGGGGCGCTATGATCTATGGGTTTATGCTCCCAATGGTTTCGTCAGGGCCATTTCAGACCTCACGGCAACCCCCAAGGTCGGCGCGCAACCGGAATGCCAATTGGAATACGACGAAGTACTGGGAGACGTGACGATTGCATTTCACAATACGGGATCGGAAAGCTGCAAATTCCTGATCGAGGACAGTGTCTACCGCAGTGGCGGCCCCTGGGTGATCGAGGTCACACCGGGAGAGTCGGTGCAGAAACAATGGTCATTGAAGGATAGTGCCCACTGGTATGACCTCTGCGTCAGTTGTGACAAACGCGGTGGATTTCAGCGCCGGTTTGCGGGTCGGGTTGAAACAGGGAAACACAGTTTGTCCGACCCAATGATGGGCGCGGGCTGACATTGTTCGACAGTCGCGTAATGCCGTACTGACGACCTGCACCACTAGTTGGAGGCCTGCTCGTTGGCCTTCTCGTCGGCTGCATAGTAGGTCCAGTAGCCGATGAACATTTCATCCCAGCTCTGCAGGCCGAAGGTCACCCGTGCATCGGGATCGGGGTTGCCTGGGTTGAACTCCGAGTTGTCGAAGGTGCCATTAACGTGCACCTTGGTGCCCGCTGGCAGGTATTTCGGCTGACTCAGTTGGTAGGTGGGCTGCCAGGCATAGCTGTAGTTCACTTCGTTCAGCAGTTCTTCCATGGTGCCGTCCGGGTATTCCACAGAGAAGCGCATGTCCCTGCCACGGAAGTGCATGTGGGCGCGCAGACCGATCACGTTCACCGCCTCGTCAAACACATATTCGCCATGCGTCTTGTGATCAAGCGCATGGGGCGGAATTACGAAGCGACCGGACACGGCGCGCGTGAGATTTTCGTGGGCAGGCTTCTCGTCGTAGAAGTACAGACCGAGCAGCGTCTCGTCCACAGTGGCACGACCATTGGTGGTGTAGTGGAATTGCATGGAGAGCTTGTTGCCTTTTGGAATGAACACGCCAGTATCTTCAGGGAAGGTCATCGCGGCTACCTTGCCAGGTGCATAGCCCTCCAGGAAGCGGCGTTCGATTGCGCGCTGATCTGCCTCACCGCCGTCGAAGTCCTCATTCGCCGCGGTGACATAAGTCAACAGGTGATGCAGTACGGTGGAGTCGCCGGGAATGAATTGCACGGCACGCACATACTTGTCTTCAGTGAAGGGTAACTGCGCATCGACGTTGATGTATTCCAGCACGCCGGTAGCCGGGATCTCATTGGCAGGCATCTTCACGATGAAATCCGGTTCGCCCAGTTGCCAGGCACGCATGTCGACATGCTCGACCTTGCCGAGAGGATCTTCGGAGGCGATGCCACGGGGAGAACCCGCATCAATCCAGCTGACCAGCTTCGCCATGTCTTCAGGCGCCAGGTAATTGGCATTGTTGAAGTGCCCCACATTCGGGTCCACCTGCATGGGGGGCATGCGGCGGGTGAGCAGAGTCTCGCGAATCATCGGTGACCAGCCCTTGAGCATCAGATGACTGTTCATGGCGAATGGGCCGATGCCGCCCGCGCGATGACACTCCGCACAATTCTCGACGATGATCGGGGCAATCTCAGTGGTGTAATCGGGCACGGCACTTGCCAGTGTTGTGGCGTCGGGGCGATTGAGGTCGCAGCCGGACGCCTGCAGCACCAAGGTTTCCTGCGCGGAATCCCGGGCGGAATTGCTGAGCGTCGCGTTGATATTTTGATCGAGTGGTCCACGGTAGAGCACATTGAAACTATCGGGGCTCAGCAAGACCGCTTCACCCGCTTTCGAGAATCCCAGCGTCTTGGTGACCATCCCGCTGGCATCAATCAGGATGGGGATTTCAAGGCCTTGCGCCTCGGCGGCGGCGCGAATCTCGGCAACATCGTCGCCCACAGCGTTGATCATCAGGAAGGCAACGTCCTTGCTTTCCCATTCCTTGCGCAGATTCTGCAACTGCGTGTAGCCATTCTGCGCGTTCGCGCAACTGCTGGCTTGTGACACGACGACCAGAGCTTCTTTGTGACGATAGCGACTGAGCTGGTGAATGCCGCCGGTGTGATCTATCAAGGCAAAATCACCAGCACGCTCTGGTGCGGCATTACCGGTGGCGCTCAGAGCGGCGGCGAGGATAGAGGCTGATAACAGCGTGAATTTTTTCGCGGGGTTTTTCATCAGGTACACCCTCGTTGGATACTTTCGTGACTGACATTGCGATTGGAATGTACTCCCATCGCTGTTTTCGCGAATTGAGCTACGTCAATTCTTTACGTGCTACGAAAAGTATCCATTCTGGTGTGGTTGTCGCGACTATTGTGGTGGCACGGCCTCCATTACTCGTTTGCCATTCACCCAGGTCTCCAGCACTGTCGCCTTCCATATTTCACTGGGGGCGGCGGCGAAGATGTCCTGTTCCAGAAGGATGAAATCCGCAGCCTTGCCTTGCTCCAAGGTGCCCAGCAGTTCCTCTTGGTGGCCGGCATAAGCGGCATCAATGGTGAAACTGGCAAAGGCTTCTTCGGTAGTCATGCGCTCCTCGGGGAACCAGCCACCGGCGGGTTCATTCTGATGATCCTGTCGGGTTATCGCCGCGTGCAGCCCGAAGAAGGGGTTGGGGGACTCCACGGGGAAGTCGGAGCCATTGGCGATCACCGCGCCTGCATCCAGCAGTTTGCGCCAGGCATAGGCGCCCTGAATTCTGATCTCGCCCAGCCTGTCCTGAGCCATGTTCTTGTCGCTGGTGGCATGGGTGGATTGCATGGCAGGAATCACCCCCAGCTCGGCGAAGCGCAGGATGTCCTGATATTGCAGGACCTGGGCGTGCTCAATGCGATGTCGCAGGGCACGGGTATCGGTCTGTGGAATAAGGCGCGCAAAGTTGTCGAGGACGATGCGGTTGGCATCGTCGCCGATGGCGTGGACATTCACCTGAAAGCCTGCGCGCATGGCGGTCTCCATGTAGCCACCAAGCTGCTCCGGGGAGAGCAGCAACAAGCCACGATGGCCGGGCATGTCACTGTAGTCCTCGATGAGGGCGGCGCCTCGGCTGCCGAGCGCCCCATCGGCCGAGATCTTGATGCTGTTGACGGTAAGGGTGGCATCGGCACTGGTGAAATGCCCGGCTGCCAGCAATGTCTCCAGCTCCGGGTCGCCCGCTGCCAGCATCGCATTGACGCGCACCGGCAATGGACCTTCGGCGAGCAGTTCCTTGTAGGCCTGCAGCGTCCGTGCGGAGATGCCGGCGTCATGAACGCTGGTCATGCCATAGGTGGCCAGCGCATTGAGTGCCTTGCGCAGGGCCAGCTTCTGATCTTCGATGCTGAGCTCGGGAATATTGGCAGTAATCAGATCCATTGCGTTGTCGACAAACACCCCCGTGGGGCGGCCTTCCGCGTCGCGGATAATCTGCCCGCCGTTCGGATCCTGGGTGAGGATGTCGACGCCGGCAATCTCCATGGCGGCAGTGTTGGCCCAGCCAGCGTGTCCGTCCACGCGGCTGAGCCAGACGGGGGTGTCGCCGAACAGCGTGTCGAGTGACTGAGCGGCAGGGAAGGCATTGCTGTCCCAGAGGACTTGATTCCAACCGCGGCCTTGAATCCAGTCCAGGCTGCCATTGCGTTGCTGAAACTCCACAATGCGCTGCACGGCTTCCTGTTCGGAGGTGGTTCCCGTCAGATCGACCCTGAGCAGGCTCAGCCCATAGCTGAGCACATGGCCGTGGGCGTCGATCAGTCCCGGCAGCAGTGTTTTGCCTTGTCCGTCGATGACGGTCATGCTGGAGGTGTCAGGCAAGGCTTCCCCGGTGCCATAAACTCTGTCGATCCTGTCGCCAGTGAACTGCAGTGCGCTGAAGTGCTGCAGTGTTCTTTCCTCAGTCGCAGCTGGGCTGGCGCCGCCCGCAATGGGTTGGCCAAGCGTGTAACCCTGGATATTCGAGATCAAAGTCGTCTGGGCCAGCGTCTGCATGCCGGGCAGTGACATCAATCCCAGACCGAGCAAGACTGAACGGGAGACGAGCTTTTTTAGTGTGAACATGAGGAGTTTTCCGTGCTATAAATTTGCAAACGTCCGGACCTTCTAAAATCAGGCACCCGCCACTCGTAAACAGGTGAATAACAAGATGAACGCCATCAAGAGCAGTCTGAGCAAAAGCCTCTCCCGTCGCAATGTACTGAAGCTACTCATTACCTCCTTTTTTTCTCCCCGGCTGCTGGCGCAAGGTCAGACGAGCCCCATCCGCATTCAGAAGCTGCACACCTTCGGCTTGCGTGTCACGGATGTGGCGCGTTCGGTGGCTTTCTATCAGGACCTGTTTGGCATGCCCATCGTGGCACGCCAGGGCGATACGGTCTGTCTGCAGATTGGTGCCGGGCCAGCGTTTTTCTCACTGACACCCGTGCGTGCGGGTGAGATGCCAGGTATCAGCCACATAGGAATCAGCGCGACCGACTTCAGCGTGGACGGCACGTCTGCCAGTCTGGAGGCACATGGCATCACGCCCTCTGCGCCATTGCAGACGGGACAATCGCCTCTGGCACTCGCGAAGCGCAGTTGGAGACGCGAGCGGCCCGAGGCCAGCGCGGTGGAGCTTTTCTTTGCCGACTCCGAAGGCTTGGTCTTTCAGTTGTGCAGCCCTGCACATTGCGGCGGAACCGGCACTCTCGGCGAGCAGTGCGAGGCACCGGAGGCCGCGAATGGCGCTGGCCTGATGGCGCTGGTGGATATCAATCACTTCACCAATTACATGACCCATAGCCCGCGTGCCAATCAGTTCTATCTGGATCTGTTCGGCCTGCAGTACCAATCCTTTCAGGGACCGAATTCACCGACTGTTGGCGTTGGCGACGGCAAGCAGTTTCTGATGTTTGTCGGCGGGTCACAGGAAACGGCACCCACGCTACCGGGACGCATCGATCATGTCAGCCTGAGCGTCACCGATTTTGATGTGGATGCCATTCTTGCCAAACTCACGGGCTATGGACTGACTGCGCGTGCGGATGCATCGGCCACTCCACCGTTGTCGCATTGGGTCAGCATGCGCATGCCGAATCGTGGTGGTGCGGAAGGGGGGACGCCCGAGCTCTATTTCTCTGATCCGGATGGACTGCATATTCAGCTGCAACATGTCGACTACTGCGGAGGTGGCGGGTATCTCGGAGATCAGTGTGCGTGAGCAACTGATAAGCCGTTAAGGTGGACTCATGCGCAGAGGCCGTTTATTCTTGCGGCTTCTTCGTGCTGAATTGGGGGCTATTCAGCGATCATCCACCCATGGAATTAGAACAAGGTGAGTCGTTTGAATTACCGCATGGCAGTACCCTCAGTATTAAGTTGTATCATTCTCGGCAATCTTTCCTACGCTCAGACTCCTGGAAATTCATCCGCAGCTTCCTCTGCCAATGCCACAGCACCGGACGCTGGTGTGGAGGTCAACCTGGGCAGGGGGCCAGCCATCCCGTTGCAACGCTTCGATCACGCAGAAGTTGATATCGACGTCGACGGCATTATTGACGAGGCAGCTTGGGGGCGGGTCGCCCCCATAAACCAGATGCGGGTGATCGACCCCGAGACTCTCGATGGTGTGCCTTATGCCACCGATGCACGGATTTTCTACACCGAACGCGGGATGTATATCTCCTTCGACATGGAGCAACCTGCCGACACCATCGTGCAGCGCATCAGCACCCGCGACAATATCGCGCTGAATCGTGACAAGGTCTCCATCACGCTGGATACCTCGGGTGAGGGCTTGTTCGCCTATTGGATGTCACTGGGCCTGGGAGACAACCAGGCCGATGGCACGGTGTTGCCAGAACGCCAATACAGCACGCAGTGGGATGGTGCCTGGTATGGCGCCACGCAGGAAACGGCACGGGGCTGGTCCGCAGAATTTTTCATCCCCTGGGGGCAGATGGCGATGCCGCGCGAGGATGGTGTACGTCGCATTGGCATCTATACCGAGCGCAAGGTTGCCCACCTGAATCAGACCTGGGCGTGGCCCGCGATTACAGAATCCGACTCGATCTTCATGAGTAATCTGCCCTTGCTGCAACTGGAGGGTGTCGACGTTCGTCAGCAATGGAGCATTTTCCCTTACGCCTCGTCGACTTTCGACGAGATCGACAGTGATGTCGACTACAAGGCCGGTTTCGACGTGTTCTGGCGTCCCTCGAGCAATTTCCAGCTGACAGGAGCCGCCAATCCGGACTTCGGTTCGACCGAGTCCGATAACGTCGTGGTCAACCTCACTGCCAACGAAACCTTTTTCCCGGAAAAACGGTTGTTCTTCCAGGAAGGTCAGGAGGTGTTCAACACCACGCCGCGCTCCACCGGCGCCAATGGCAAGCGCCTCTCCGTAGTCAATACCCGCCGCATTGGCGCAAGGCCGCGGGCTCCCGATCTGCCTCCGGGTGTCAGCCTGCCGATTCGCGAACGTATCCGCCCGGCCGATCTGCTGGGGGCCGTGAAGGCCACAGGGCAGGTTGGTGCAGTGCGTTATGGCGTGATGACGGCGATCGAGGACGAAAGCGAGTTTGCCGTGGGCAATGCACGTTACTCTCAGGACGGCCGCGACTTTGCCACGTTCCGCATGATCTATGAGGACAATCAGGGTGCCGCCTATCGGGGGCTGGGTTACATCGGCTCGCTGGTCCAGCACCCGGATTCGGACGCCGAGGTGCACGCGGTGGACTTCCACTACCTGACTCAGGGTGGACGCTGGAATGTCGACGGACAGCTCCTCAACACCGATTCCGGTGATGTCGGCTCGGGTGGCGGTGCGTTCGCGGATATCGTCTATACGCCGCGACCTGGCTTGCGTCACACGGTGCAGCTGACCTATCTGGACGAGACCTTCAACGTCAACGACTTCGGTTTCCAGGAGCGTGCCGATTCGCGCGAGATCTGGTATCGCTTCGAGTGGGTAAAGTCTGACTTGAAGCGGGTGCGCAACTTCCGCTTCAACCCCTTCATGCGCTACGAGGAAAACGCCGCCGGGGATCGCACCAATAACGCCTTCCCGGTGCTGGCGGCGACCGTCACCTTGAACAACTTGGACCGTATCAACCTGGGGCTGCAACACTTTCCCAAGCGCTACGATGACCAGAACAGTTTCGGCAACGGCACCTTTGCCACCAGCGAGCGGGTCAACTCCAGCTTCAGTTACCAGACCAATACCGCGCTGCCGGTGAGCTACACGTTTGGATTCGGGACTTCCGGTGAATTTACAGGAGGGGACAGCCAGCAGGCCAACGCAGGTATTACGTGGCGTCCGCGCGACAACATCGCCTTCGGCACCGACGTGACCTACGACGACCGCAACGGCTGGCTGCTGCACCAGGAGCGTCAGAACTTCACGACCTTCGATGCAGACCAGTGGCGTCTGGACATGACTTTTGATTACTTCCTGTCTTCGCGTCAGCAGTTGAGCATGGCGCTGCAGTGGGTGGGCATCGAGGCAGTCGAGGACGAGTTCTATAACCTGCCGAGGCACTTGCCAACCAAGAACCGCGATCTGGTGAAAGTGGCAAAACCTGCCGGGCCGACTGACAGCTTCGGCTTGTCACAGCTGAACTTTCAATTGCGTTACCGCTGGCAGATAGCGCCGTTGTCTGACCTCTTCATCGTGTATACGAAAGGAGACAACCGTCGCAGTGCCTTGATGCAGTTCGACGAGATGTTCGAGAATTCGTGGGACAACCCGCTGGGCAGCCAGCTGGTCGTGAAGTTGCGTTACAGGCTGGGCTCTTGAGTTTAAGGGTGTGAGTTTCGCGATGTAACCTTCGAGCAAAAAAAGCCCTCAAGTGAGGGCTTTTTTTCGTCGGCAAGGCTTAGCGCGACGCGGCATTAAGACCAGTGCTGACATCGGCAGTCATCGGGCTGCCGAGCAACTGCGCCATGTCGATAAGGACGTAACTGCTTTCTACGAGAAGCGGATCTTCCTCTTTTTTCTCGTCGGCCTCTTCCTCGTCCGTGACTGCCGCGATGTCGGCATCAGGATCGAGTTCCTCTTCCGTCGGTTCCTTCCATTCCTCAACGGGCAGGCCCTTCAGGAACAGACGCATGTTGTTGGCATTGAACTCTTCGAGACGGTTGTCATCGCGTTCTTTTCTGACGACAGCCTCGTTGAGGGAGAGGGTAGTCCTCTCGCGCAGTACCTTGGTGCGTTCAATCTGGTTCGCCAGATAAATGAAATCCGGATCTGTGGCGACGCGATCATTGTGCAGAGTCTGCAGACCGGGTAGCACTTCCTTGATCGGGAAGTAGGTGTTGTACTCTACCGGACGCACGGTATCCCAGGGCAGGGCGCCATCGAGATTGCTCTCGCCCATTTCTTCGATTGCCGTGTAGCGATCAGGGAAGGCGATGTCGGGCATGACACCACGGTGTTGAGTGCTGGCACCGGAGATTCGATAGAACTTGGAGCGGGTCAGTTTCACCTGGCCGTACTCCATCGGGATGATTTCCTGCACGGTGCCCTTGCCGAAGGTCTGGCCGCCCAGAATGATGCCGCGCTGGTAGTCCTGAATCGCGCCAGCAAAGATCTCCGAGGCAGAGGCGCTGGCACGGTTGACCAGTACACCGAGCGGGCCGTCATAGGTGATTTCCGGATTGCCATCGCCATAGGCGCGCACAAAGCCGTTGCGCAGGCCCGAGTAGCGGATCTGCACGGTGTTGCCGGTGTCGATGAACAGGCCCACCAGGTCGTTGGCTTCCGTAAGAGAGCCGCCGCCATTGTCGCGCAGGTCCATGACCACCGCGTCCACGCCTTCGGCCTTGAGTTCTTCCAACAAGGCCTTCACGTCACGGGTTGAGCTCTTGAAATCTGGCTGGCCAGCAGACGCGGCTTCGAAGTCAAAGTAGAAGGTCGGCAGTTTGATGACGCCCACCTTGTAGGTGCCTTCGTTGTAGGTCACCTCGATGACTTCCTTCTTGGCGGACTGATCTTCCAGCTTCACCGTATCGCGGGTGATGCTGACGACATGGGCCTCGGTCTCGCCGGTGGCTTCGGCCGGGATGACGTTCAGGCGCACGACGGTGTCTTTCTCGCCACGGATCTGATCGACGACATCGTCCAGGCGCAGACCGATGACGTCCTTCATTTCGCCGTCAACGCCTTGGGCGATGCCGATAATGCGGTCGCCAGCCTGCAGTTCACTGCCGCGCTCTGCCGGGCCACCCTTGATGAGCTCGACGACCTTGGTGTATTCCTCGTCCGTCGTCAGTTGTGCGCCAATGCCCTGCAAGGACAGACGCAGGCCCATGTTGAAGTTCTCGGACTCGCGTGGCGAGAAGTAGCTGGTGTGTGGATCGATGGTGCTGGCGACGGTTGTCAGATAGGACTGGAAGATGTCGCGGTTGTTGGTCTTGAGTATCTGGTTCAGCTGGGTGCGGTAACGCTTGCTCAGACGCTCTTTGATGGTCGGAATATCAAGATTGGCGAGCTTCAGGCTCAATGCGCTGTTCTTGACGCGCTGCCGCCAGAGTTCGTCCAGCTCTTCCGTAGTCGTGGCATAGGGGGCTTCTTCACGATCGATCTCGATGGATTCATCGATGCTGAAGTCGACGGTATCCAATGAATTCTCGACGTGATTGATGGCGTAGATCAGCCGCTCCAGCAGGCGTTTGTAATATAGATTGTAGATATCGAAGGCGGGATCGATGCTGCCGCTTTTCAGCGTGTCATCGAGCCCGTTGCGATGCGCACCGAGAGCGTCGATGTCCGATTGCAGGAAATACAGCTTGGAGCTGTCCAGTCCTTCGATAAAGGCATCGAAGACTTTCTGGGAGAACTGGTCATCGAAAAGCACGCGTGAGTAGTGCTTTTCCTCCAGCTCTGCCAGTAGCGCGGCGGCCGTTTGCCCATATACCGGCTCCGAGGACAGTTCTGTGTAAAGTGCATCCAGTACCAGCACCGGGTTCAGTGTTTCAGGCTCCGGCGTCTCCACCTGAGCATACGCGGACCCTGCGCCGAACATCAGTGTCAAGGCGATTGCCGAGGCGAGTCTGCTCTTGTCACGAAAGGTACTTAGTCCGAACTTGCTTGAAACTGTAAATACTGACCTTTTCATATCGCACCGTACCGTCACATTGTCTGTGTATTGAGCCACTGCTATGACTGTTGATTGAGTCTAGCGCGAAGCCACCGCTTCAGGAAGCCACCTTACTGTATTTTTTCCAGGACCGGGCAGGCTTCAGCCCTTGATCTGCTTGCTTCTTGCCGAAGCATGCCGTTCCGTACGTTCAACATCGATATAGCGATCGGTAATGGCACTGGAACCGTGTCCTGCATCGTCACGCACATGCTCTCTCGGGCGAATTTTCACGTCCTCGGAGATGCCGGTGTGACGCAGCCAGTGGACAGTCGCGGCGCTCAGTCGCTCGGCCTCCTCAGGGAAACCGCCTTTGCGCAGCTTTTCTTCCGCGCAATCGAAACATTTCTGCACAATGCCGCGGATCTGGCGAGTGCTGGTGATGCCGCCTTTGCCTCTGGTCTTGTGAATCAGGGCCGTTGCCTCTCCAGGGGTGGGCAGGGAGCTGAGGCCCCGCGACAACCTGTAGCGGCGCAGGGCATTGAGCATCTCGTCGCTCACGGACACCTCACGTTCCTTGTTGCCTTTTCCGACGGTGGTGAACCACCAATTATCTTCGGAGTCTGGCTGAAAATGTCCCATCTGCGGCGCCCAGCGTGGTGTCTCTACCAACTCTGATATACGCAGGTACATGGCAAAGAGAGCATTCATGATGAATAAAGTGCGTTCGTGGTTGACCGAATCTGCCTTCGCCAGCTCTTCTGCCGTCTCAATTACACAAGACCATTGAATGGGGGAGAGGCGCCGGACCTGCCCCTTGGCCTGATGCTTGCGCAGGAATTTGCTTTTCTGCCGGATCTGCGCCACCGGATTGGCGGCAACGTTCTTTTCCTGAATCAGAAAGTTGAAGTAGCTGCTCAATACACTGAACAGCGACTGCAGTGCAGACTGCGAGCAGACATATGTCCCGCCGCTGCACACATAGGGACGCCACTCCTCATTCGGTTCGCGCTGGCCGTTGCGAGTGACGAAGCGGGCGACATTTTTCTCGCCGATCCAGGACGTCGGCGGTTCCCTGGTAAATTCGACATAAGCCTCAATGTCTTCGCGCTGGATGCTGCCCACCGGCTTGCGCGCCACGAGCCAGCACCACTGGAGGAAATGCTCGATCTCGCGACGATAAGTGGAAAAGGTGTCGGGACTGCCGCGATAGCTGTACAGGAATTCATTGGCGAGTCGGTAGTCGTCGAGCGCATTGTCGACCGGGTCCGCGAGGAGATGCTCGACGCTTTGCGCAGGATGTTTGAAGGGATTGGGCATTTCCTCGAGCGTATCGAAAAGCGCGCGCGGGCTTTTGGATCTGGTCATAGAATGCTTCTCAACATCGCCGAGGCCGTGGATTTAGTCATTGAACCATTCATTCGTTATGTACTATTCTACATAGCGCTTTCCAATACACCTTCTGGTTCAACTCAATGGGGTTCGACGATTGAAATTTAAAGTGTTCATGACGCTATTGTTCCTTGGTTGTGGAACAGGACACTTGCAGGCCGCCGAAGTGGTGGTGGCAGTTGCGTCGAATTTTACCCCTACTCTGGAGAAACTTGCGCCGGAATTTGAGCGCTCGTCCGGACATGCAGTGACCATCGTCAGTGGGGCGACCGGCAGGCACTACGCACAGATCGTCAATGGTGCCCCTTATGACGTGCTCCTTGCTGCAGACGCCGAAGTAACGGCGCGGCTGGAAGAGGAGGGCAGAGCCGTCACCGGCTCCAGGGCGGTCTATGCGACTGGTCGTCTGTCGCTCTGGAGTCGAACTCCCGACTACGTTGATGCTCAAGGTGCCGTATTGGCTGACGGAGATTTCCGTCGACTTTCGATTGCCAATCCGCGCCTGGCTCCCTATGGCAAGGCGGCCGTCGAGGTGCTTACCGCACTCGGTCAATACGAGCGACTCTCCCCAAGGCTGGTTCAAGGCGAAAACATTGCGCAGGCCTATCAGTTTGTTGACAGCGGGAATGCCGAGTTGGGTCTCGTGGCTTATTCCCAGGTGCTGGAAAATGGCGCAGCCGGTTCGCATTGGCTGGTCCCTGAGAATCTGCACGCGCCGTTGACGCAGGAGTTGATCGTGCTGAAGGACAGCGCTCCCGCTCGCGAATTTGTTGCCTACTTGCTGCAGCCATCCACGTTGGCACTCATCGCCGCGAGCGGCTATGGTGTCCCTCATGCCGCTGCAGCGGTCGAACCATAGGTGGCTCATGCTGTTCGAGAATGACATCGCAGCTTTGTGGATTACCCTGCGACTGGCGCTGATTACGGCGCTGGCGCTGCTGATGGTGGGGACACCGCTGGCGTGGTGGCTCGCCAATTCGCGCTGGCGCTACAAGGCGGTAATAGAGGCCGCCGTCGCTCTGCCATTGGTTCTACCTCCGACAGTGATTGGCTTCTATCTGCTCGTCGCCATGGGTCCGGACGGTCCGATCGGGCAGTTCACGAACTGGCTCGGAGTTCGCCCTCTGGCATTCAGCTTCACCGGTCTGGTGCTCGGGTCCGTCGTCTATTCGCTGCCGTTCGTGGTGCAACCCCTGCAGAGTACCTTTTCCGGAATTGGTCGGGCTCCACTGGAAGTCGCCGCTACCCTTGGAGCGCGCCCGCTGGATCGCTTTCTCACCATCGTAGTACCGCTTTCCCGATCCGGATACCTCACCGCTGCGGTGCTGGGCTTCGCTCACACGCTGGGGGAGTTCGGCGTTGTCTTGATGATCGGTGGCAATATCCCGGGCCAGACTCAAGTGCTGTCGATAGCGATCTATGACCATGTGGAGTCGCTCGAATACGCCAGCGCACACTGGCTTGCCGGCAGTCTCCTGGTGTTCTCCTTTTTCTTGCTATTGATCGTGTATGGACTGAACAGGCGCTTCGACATGGTGAAGGTATGACTATTCGCGCCAATGTCAGTCTGAGCAGAGGCGCTTTCACCCTGCAGGCGCAGTTCGAGGCGCCAGGGCAGGGCGTTACTGCGGTCTTTGGGCGCTCTGGTTCTGGCAAGAGCACGCTTCTGCGTGCGCTCGCGGGCCTGGAGACTCCACAACCAGGCGGTGCAATCAGCGTCAATGGCGTGACCTGGCTGGGGCAGGGGATCAACGTTCCTGTGCATCAGCGCCGAGTGGGTTATGTCTTTCAAGAGCCCGGATTGTTTCCGCATCTCTGCGTGCGCGGCAACCTCGAATATGCACTGAAACGCAGCGTTGGCCGTGGGGCGCAGAGAGGGGGGCGGGACGGTGTGCAAGGCGATGTGCAAGGCGATGTGCAGAGGGGAGTGCCTGCATTCGATGAGGTCACCGCTCTGCTTGGGCTGGAGAATTTCCTCTGGCGCAATCCCGTCACGCTTTCAGGCGGAGAGAAGCAGCGCGTGGCGATAGCCAGGGCGCTGCTGAGTTCTCCCGCGCTGTTGTTGATGGACGAGCCGCTGGCCGCGCTCGATCTGCACAGCAAAGAGGAAATCCTGCCATTTCTGGATCGCTTGTTTGCCAGCGCCGGTATACCCGTCCTCTATGTCAGTCATGCTCCTGACGAGGTGGCCCGCCTGGCGGATCACCTGCTGTTGATGGAAGAGGGGACTGTGCTGGCCCAAGGCCCTTTGGCCGACGTGCTGGGCAGGGTGGATTCGCCGCTGGCCCGCACTGACGAAGCCTTCAGTGTGATTCACTGCGATATCGTCGAGCTCGATGGTCCCTGCCATCTCTCGGTGCTGAGTACGGCTGCGGGTGACAGAGTCTATGTCCCGCGCATCACGGCCGGACAGCGACAGGACATCCGTCTGCGCATCAACGCGCGGGATGTCAGCCTGTGCAATCAGAGGCCGGTGGGCAGCAGTATTCTGAACATCCTGCAAGCCACGATCACGCAGTTGTCAGCCTCGGACAATAAAGGGCAGCAGCTGATCCAGTTGCGTCTGGCGGGGTCCGACGAGCTTTTGTTGGCCAGAATTTCAGAGTACTCCTGTCAACAGATGGGGTTGATAAATGGGATGGATATTTACTGTCAAATCAAAGCCATTGCGTTGCTTTGTTAAAGTCCCCCGAACTGGGCTATGCTTGCCGCAAATTCCATTCATTTCCCTTTGCAGGAGTTCCAATGAACGGGGTGTCGTCGAGAAAGGTTATTTACGCGGCTTTGCCACGCAAGCTGGTGGCGATTCTGACGCTTGCAGCGATCTCCTGTGTGGGCGCCATTATTGGCGGGGTCGGGGTAGCCAGTGCACAGGAAGTGGAGAGCAACAAAATGAATGAGATTCTCAATTTCAGGCAGTATTCACCCACGTTTGCGAGTGCAGGGCAGCCAACACGGGAACAATTGCAAATCATCAAGGACAGTGGGTACGAGAGAGTCATTTACATCGCGTTCAGCACTGTTGGCCCGGCAATTCCCGAGGAAGACCAGCTGGTAAAGGCGCTGGGCATGGATTACCTGCATATTCCGGTGGATTTCAACAATCCCACCATCCGTGATTTCAATACCTTTGCCGATGCCATGCAACGCGAATCTGATCGCAAAACGCTGCTGCATTGTCAGGTGAATGCCCGTGCTACGGCATTCAGCTTCCTGTATCGCGTGATCTACCAGGATGTTCCGGTGGCTGACGCCAAGCGCGATATGAATTCGGTGTGGACACCGAATCAGGTTTGGAAAGATTTCATCTTCTCCGTGCTGGCCGCGAACGACAAATCGCCTGAGTGTGAAGGATGCGACTGGAGTGTACCGGAGCCACGTTGAGTGACAGAATTCTGTGTGGGAGCGGGCCTGCCCGCGACAAACGGAGCGACCGAATTATGCAGAGAGCGGGGGCGGCGACCTGAACCGGCAAAAGGCGGCGCCAGCTTGGAATTCGATAGATTCTTAATCTTAAATTTCCGGTAATCTTTATTACCGGAAATTTAAGAATTTGGAGATAGTCCTCACTATTTGTAAATAAAACAAATATATAAGAAAATTACATAATGTAATTTAGAGCTTGAAGCGCTGGTAATCTTCCGCCAAAACGTCTCTTGACCTTCCCACTGTGGTAAGCCTGATGATGCTGACCGTTTCAATAGTATTCCCCGCCAAACCATACAGATTTTGACTCTGGGGGTCAGCAATCATGGCGTCAACAGAACCTGAAGTGTGTGAAATCGATCTGAATGTCTCCGGCATGACTTGCGCGTCCTGCGTCGGGCGTGTCGAAAAAGCACTCAAGAATGTGCCTGGCGTCATGGATGCCAGTGTCAATCTGGCCAGTGGCCGGGCTCACGTGAATATCTCAACAAGCGGTCCAACGGCCAGCGATTTGACGAAAGCTGTCATCAACGCCGGCTATGAGGCGACTGTGGCTGTAGACCGCAAGGCAGATGCCCAGAAACGCGAACGGCAGCTCAAGGAGGAACTGCAGTCGCTGAAGCGCGCGTTCTTGATCTCGGTGCTGTTCACGCTACCGGTATTTCTGCTCGAAATGGGCGGTCACGTCCTGCCGGGCTTTGCGGACTTTGTCCACGGCACCCTTGGACATCGCAACAATTGGATCGTCCAGTTTGTGCTGACAAGTATCGTGCTGTTCTGGCCTGGCAGACGCTTCTTTCTGCTCGGCGTTCCCGCGCTTTTGCGTCTGGCTCCGGACATGAATTCACTGGTGGCCATGGGGACCAGTGCAGCGTGGGGATATTCGACCGTTGTCACTTTTTTCCCCAGCGTTCTGCCTGGGGATTCAGGAAATGTCTATTTTGAGGCGGCTGCGGTCATAGTCTGCCTGATTCTCATGGGGCGTTTTCTTGAAGGCAAGGCTCGTGGGCGTACCGGCGAGGCCATCGCCAAACTGCTGACGTTACAGCCGGAAACTGCAATGGTGCTGCAGGGTGATCAGGTCGTGGAAACAGCGATCGAATCGATTCGTCCTGGAGACACGGTGCAGGTCCAGCCTGGCGAGCGGATTCCTCTGGATGGGCAGCTTGTCGATGGCCACTCCTTCGTGGATGAGTCGATGCTCACCGGTGAGCCACTGCCCGTCAAGAAGGAACCGGGCGCGGCCGTTACCGGTGGCACCATCAATAAGACTGGCGCCTTCAGTTTCCGGGTTCTTCGCGTAGGTGAAGACACGGTGCTGGCGCGGATAATCGCGATGGTAGAGAGCGCACAGGGTTCCAAGCTCCCCATCCAATCCCTTGTGGACAAAATCACACTCTGGTTTGTGCCCGCTGTGATGCTGGTGGCGGTCTCCACGTTCCTGTACTGGCTTCTGGCGACGGATGCGGGACTGGGTACAGCACTGGTTCATGCCGTCTCCGTGCTGATTGTGGCCTGCCCGTGCGCCATGGGTCTGGCAACGCCTGTATCGATCATGGTGGCGACGGGGCGTTCCGCAGAGATGGGTGTGCTGTTCCGCAACGGCAACGCGCTGCAAATGCTCAGTCAGACTCGCACTATCGCCTTCGATAAAACCGGCACCATTACGCAGGGCAAGCCCGAGCTGACCGATTTGCTTGCGCAACCAGGTTTCGATGCTGCTGAAGTATTGGCGATCGCAGCGGCCGTTGAAGAAAAATCGGAGCACCCTATTGGTCTCGCTATTGTCGCCGCCGCTCGGTTGCAGGGATTGAGCCTGCCGCCGGTCAAGGATTTCGAGGCCCTGCCCGGCTATGGTCTGCGCGCCTGTGTCAACGGAGAAAGAGTCGACATCGGAGCGAGTCGCCTTCTGGAAAAGCTCGGTCTGGACGCACGTGCGGCGTTGCCCGCTGCTGTCGAACTTGCTGAACAGGGCAAGACCCCGTTGTATATGGCGATTGGTGGGCGCTTGGCAGCGGTCATTGCTGTGGCCGATACCGTCAGAGCGTCCTCCCCCGCCGCGTTGCAGGCGCTGCGCCGTGCAGGTTTCAGAACCGCCATGATTACAGGTGACAATGCGCGAACGGCACAGGCGGTCGCCAAGACGCTGCAGCTGGATCAGGTCTTTGCTGAAGTACTGCCTGAAGGCAAAGTCGCGACGCTGAAGTCATTGCGTACCGAAGGGACGCTGCTCACGTATGTTGGCGATGGCATCAATGATGCGCCAGCGCTGGCCGAGGCCGACATTGGCATTGCGATGGGTAGTGGCACTGACATCGCCATTGAGAGTGCTGACGTTGTCTTGATGACGGGCGAGCTTGGCGCCGTGGTAAATGCGGTCTTGCTGGCGCGCGCCACGATGCGCAACATCAAGGAGAATCTGTTCTGGGCTTTCGCCTACAACGTGGCGCTGATTCCGCTGGCTACTGGCGCGCTCTATCCTGCCTACGGGTTGCAGCTCTCACCCGTATTTGCCGCCGGGGCGATGGCATTGTCCAGTGTGTTTGTGCTGGGCAACGCGCTGCGCCTGAAACGCTTTCGGCCAGCACAATTATGACGGCGTGCGCATGGTGACGAATTCTTCTGCCACGGTTGGGTGAATCCCCAGAGTCGCGTCGAAATCGGCCTTGGTGGCGCCAGCG
The DNA here is from genome assembly GCA_030654835.1 of Gammaproteobacteria bacterium. Classification (GTDB taxonomy): domain Bacteria; phylum Pseudomonadota; class Gammaproteobacteria; order Pseudomonadales; family Pseudohongiellaceae; genus UBA5078. The sequence continues at coordinate 103,187 of JAURWS010000037.1, forward strand.
TTGATAGCCACCGCCAGGCCCTGCACGATCTCTCCAGCGTCGGCGCCCAGCATATGAATACCCACTACACGATCCGTGTTGGTATCGACCAGCAGCTTCAGGAAGGTCTTCTCGTGACGACCGCTAAGCGTATGGCGCAATGCTTTGAAATGGCTTCTGTAGACAGCCAGGTTGGGATACTGCTGACGAGCGCCCTCCTCGTCCAGACCAACGGTCGCAATATTGGGATTGCTGAAGACTGCCGTCGGAATGTTTTCGTATCGCATTGCTCTTCGCTTGCCTCCATCGGTTTTGCCGAAGAGTCGCTGTGCCAGGATCTGCCCCTCGGCAAGGGCGACAGGCGTCAAGGCGACCCGATCAATCACGTCGCCTACGGCATGAATGTTGGGGACGTTGGTCGTGAAATCGTCATTCACGATGATGGCTCCATTTTCCCCAAGCTCGATACCCAGCGCCTCCAGCCCCAGGTTGGCAGTATTGGGGTTGCGACCCGTGGCAAACATCACTGCATTTACTGTCAGCACAACATCATTGGACAACAACACCTGCAATCCGCCATCCGCAAGCTTGTGGATTTTTACAACATCTGTATCCAGCTGCAGCGTCGCATACTTTTGCAGTTCAACGGCGAAAGCACCGGCAATCTCTGCGTCGAAACCACGCAACAGAGAAGGGCCTCTGTGCACCAAGGTGGTCGAGACCTTCAGCCCTGCCAGGATTCCTGCAAACTCCACTGCAATGTAACCGCCGCCCACAATCAGTATCGACTCAGGCAACGCAGTCAATGAGAACAGCTCATTGGAGGTGATTGAATGCTCTTTGCCTTCGATATCCGGGATGGCAGGCCATCCACCCGTGGCGACCAGAATTTCCTTTGCAGTGATCGTCTTGTCGCCGAGAGCGATCGTGTGCTTGTCCAGCAGCAGAGCGCGCTGTCGATGCATGACGACACCTGCCCCCTCCAGCATTCGCAGATACACAGCATTCAGACGCTGAATCTCGCGATCCTTGTTGTCGCGCAAGGTTGGCCAGTGGAAGCGCGGTTCGCCGGGCAGCTCCCAACCGTAACCGCGTGCATCCTCGAAGTCCTGTGCATAGTGCGAGGCATAGCTGAAGAGTTTTTTGGGTATGCAGCCAACGTTGACGCAGGTGCCCCCCAGATAGCGTTCTTCGGCCAGACCGACTCTGGCGCCCAGTCCTGCCGCGATGCGGCCAGCGCGGACGCCGCCGGAGCCCCCACCGATCACGAAAAAATCATAATCAAAATCAGTCAATTGCGTTGCACCTTTCGATGGAGGATGAATATTGCCAGCCCTTGAGAATAGCTTTTTGTGCAGCTATGATCCCAGAATAATTTGAGTGGATACAGACTTAATATGGAAATGCAAATTGATGCAGGAGTCCCTGCTGCCGATGAGAAGGAAGGCAAACCGACCGCTGCCAAGCCGCGCCTGTCTGTGAAGGATGCAGCAAAGAGGTCTGCCATCGCCATTCCAGCTGAGTTCAGGGCGCAGGGTGACAAGTTTGTGGTGCGCCTGCCAGCGAATCTGCGCAAGAAGATGATGCAGATTTCCCGTCGTCATCGTCGCAGCATGAATTCCGAGATCATTTTGCTGCTGGGACATTATCTTGAGGAACAGGGATTTATGGCGGGCGAGCACAAGGAACCGCTGGATTCCAAGCTCAGCCGCAAACTACGCAGTATGCCTGTCGAGAAGTTGGAGGCGCTGCTTGCGCTGCTGGATTGATTGGCAGCGCCTTGAAAAACCCATCAAGACTTTGCGCCTTATGTTATGAGATGTATCTCATGTGTATGAACACAAAAAACCGGACCACCAGTGGAACACTTTGAACTTTGTATCGTCGGCGCCGGCGTCGTCGGATTGGCCCTGGCAGAGCGCTTTGCCCACACCCGGCCGCGTACGTTTTCCATTCTGCTGGTTGACAGCAACGCTTCCTTTGGGCGGGAGACCAGCAGCCGAAATAGCGAAGTTATTCATGCCGGTATTTACTACACTCCCGGCAGCCTCAAGGCACAACTCTGTACAGAGGGACGGCACCTTCTCTATCAGTACTGTCAGCTACACGGCATCGCGCATCGCCGGATCGGGAAGTTCATCGTCGCACAAGAGCACGAACTGGAGAGTCTTGAGCGCGCTTTTCATACCGCCATGCAGAATGGCGTCGAAGATCTCCAGTGGGTGAGCCAGCAGGCGCTATCGGAGATGGAACCCCTCGTGCACGCGAGCCACGCCCTGTATTCCCCAGGCACGGGAATCCTAGACAGTCACGGTCTGATGAGTACCCTGTTGGCTGAGGCCGAGCGGGCTGGCGTTCAGTATGCCCCGCTCACGAAAGTTGTTGCTGTGCAGGCACAGGATGGGGGCTTCATAGTGCAGACAGAGTGTGGTGTGCCGGGACATCTGGAGAATTTTGAATTTCGCTGTCGGTATCTCATCAATGCGGCTGGTCTGCATGCACAGGAGCTGGCGAAGCGTATTGAAGGACTGGACAAGTCCGATGTGCCTGCGCTCTTTCTGAGTCGAGGGTGCTATTTCAGCCTCGCTGGCAAGGCACCGTTCCGACACCTGATTTACCCGGTACCCGAGCAGAACCAGCGTGGCTTGGGGATTCACGCCACGCTCGATCTGGCAGGTCAGGTCCGATTTGGGCCCGACGTTGAGTATGTCGAAGAGATTGACTACAGGGTGCCAGAGGAGCGTCGTGAGATTTTCGTGGAGGCGATCCGTCGCTATTATCCTGGATTGCGTGCTGGTCAATTGCATCCTGACTACTCAGGGATACGTCCGAAACTGCGTGCCCCCGATGGAGGTGTCGCAGACTTTCTCATTCAAGACGAAACCACGCATGGCCTGCCAGGTCTGGTGCAGTTGTTCGGCATTGAATCGCCGGGGCTGACTGCCAGCCTGGCGATTGCCAGATTGGTTGCCGACAAAGGAACCCTTCAGGAATAGGCGCTCTCCAAGCCTGACAGCTGCTCTTCAGGTATCGGAATTCAGTCCTTTCAGTACTGCTCTTCTTTGGTTTTTATCGAGGCATACACCTCAGCGGTGCCATCAGCTTTGATCAGCAATACCTCATACGGTTGAAACTGGTCCCCTATCTCCATGCCCGGACTTCCCATTGGCATGCCGGGGACAGCGAGACCCACTGCGTAATCAGGTTGCTCATCCAGAAACCGCTGAATGATCTTCGCGGGCACGTGTCCCTCGAAGAAGTATCCCTGCTCTGAAACTGCGGTATGGCAGGATTGGTAAATGGGTGGGACGCCACGATTGAGCTTCTCCAGAGCGAGATTCTCGGGATGATTGATCTGTGCCACGAAGCCGTGATCGTTGACGTGGTCGATCCACAGTTCGCAGCATCCGCAGGTTGGATCCTTGAACACCTGCAGGATTGTTTTTGCGACCTCTTCCTTTGCAACCACTTCCTTGGCGACTTCTTCAGGCAGGCTTGCCTGGCTCGCTGCGTTGATGTTCTCCTGTTGGCAACTGGTCAATGCCAGTGCCAGCACCAAGGGGAACAGGCCTCTGAGTCGGTACAGATTGTTTGCCGGGAATTGAAAGTGTTTGAACTGCATAAAACCTCACATTGTATGGGTCAGTTTTTCGGAATTGAGCTGGCCTGCCAGCAATGTCTCTATTTTCTTGCGCACATTGCCTTCAACATCCTTGAACTGGATGCCAATGCCGGTTGCCCGATTGCCCTGAGCGCGACGCGGCGTAATCCAGACGACAGTGCCTGCGACAGGAATCCGGTCGCCTTCGTCCAGGAGTTTCAACAACATGAAGACATCGTTCCCCAGTTCGTAAGTCTTGGTAGTGGGGATGAAAAGCCCGCCATTGATGATATGGGGCATGTAAGCAGCATAGAGCACCGTCCTGTCCTTGATGGTTAGCGACAGAATGCCATGTTTGGCTGGTTTGTTTTCGCTTTCGGCGGTGCTCATCATCTCAATGCCCTGGCTTGGTGTCGGCTTGCAGAACCAGTTTGCGTAGTCGCAGGAACAGGTCTTCCAGCATCAACTGGCTGTTCGGATTAGCAGTGCCAGCCAGCTGGGCCTGCACCGCAGCAACTTCATTGTAGAGTGAAAACAGTGATCGTGTCGGTAGATTCGTGTCATTCGCCTGCCCCAGCAAGGTTACCGCAGCATTCCTCAACGCCTCCCCTTTGAGCAGGTCCTTTTGACCACAGAGGCGGTATTTGATCAACGAGCTAAGCCAGAACCCCAGTACCCGCAGTACCTCGGTCGGTTGGGATTTGGCATAGCGTGCTGCCAGCGCCAGTGGCTGTATGCGGCCCTGAATCAGCTGCAACAAGGCTTCGCCGATTTCCTGCACTTGCTCACTGTTCCCGGAGGTGTGCATGGCTCGGGCGGCGAATGGACGGCCCTGGGTCAATTCGAGCAGCAGTTCGAGTTCACTGGTGGGCTCCTTGATTTGCTCTCCCAGCCAGGCGAGAGATTGCCAGTTCGCTGGTCTGGGCAGGTTCAGCACCTGGCAACGGCTGGCGATCGTGGCGAGTACGGCTTTGGGGCGGTCCGTCAGCAACAGAAACAGTACGTCGGCAGGCGGTTCTTCCAGCCCTTTCAACAACGCATTGGCCGAGCTGATGCCCAGACTTTCAGCGGTATCGAGGATGATAATACGGCGCCCAAATGCGTGAGAGCTGGTTTCCAGAAATGATTTCAATTCCCGGATCTGGTCGACTTTGATGACTTTGCCACCATCCTCAGCCTCCACCAGCAGCAGATCGGGGTTGTTGCCAGCTTCGTTCAACAAGCAGGTGGAGCAGCTGCCGCAGGGAGCATTGGCCTCGGGATTCCGGCACAGGAGGAATTGCGCGAGCATGGTCGCAAAATAGCGCTTACCCGTATCGGCATTGCCTCTGAGCATGAAAGCATGAGGCATCTTGTCGCTGCGACACTGTCTGAGCGCCAAATCCCATGCCTCCTGCTGCCAGGGCAGCGTTTTTTGCAGTATCGGAGATTTCACAACATGGTTTCCAGGTGTTTGCGGATTTCAGTTTGCACGCTTTCCAGCGTCATGGCCGCATCAATCACGACGCAACGCTCGGGGTCCTGGCTGGCGCGTGTCAGGTAAGCTTCCCGTACACGGTTGAAGAATTCGACTTTCTCCTGTTCGAAGCGGTCCAGCTCTCCCCTCTGGCGTGCCCGCTGCAGGCCAATCTCGGGCTCCAGATCGAGAATGTAGGTAACGTCCGGCCGCAACTCGCCCTGCACCATCGTCTCCAGCGCCGCGATGGTACTCGTCGACAACCCCCTTCCGCCCCCTTGATAAGCATAGGTCGCATCGGTAAATCTGTCACATACGACCCATTTGCCTGCCTGCAGGGCTGGGACAATCACATGGTGAATATGCTGTGCTCTGGCGGCGAAGATAAGCAACAATTCTGTGAGTTCGCAGATGTGCTCATCGCGCTTATGCAGCAGGAGTTGGCGAATCAATTCAGCGACTGGCGTACCACCGGGTTCGCGAGTCACGATGTAGGGAATCTGTGCTGCGTCCAGCATCGATGTGATGAATTGAATGTTGGTCGTCTTGCCGACGCCCTCTACACCTTCGATCGTGATGAATCGGGCTCTTGCGATGTTGCTGATCATTGGGGATCAAATCCAAAGTCATTATTGCGGACGGTTGTCCAGGAGGTAGCGTCTTACCGCCGCGTTGTGTTCTTCCAGTGTATTCGAAAAATGATGGCCGCCGTCGCCACGCGCAACAAAATACAGGGCTGTATCATCACTTGGATGTAATGTGGCATGCAATGCATCTCTCCCCGCCATCGCTATCGGTGTCGGTGGCAATCCATCGATGCGATAGGTGTTGTACGGGGTTGTGGCGTCGAGATCCACACGGCGAATATTGCCGTTGTAGGCGTCGCCCATGCCGTATATCACTGTCGGATCAGATTGCAGGCGCATGCCTGACTGCAGCCTCCGCATGAAGACCCCCGCAATTTGCTCGCGCTCACTGAGCAATCCTGATTCCTTCTCGACAATAGATGCAAGGATGAGCGCTTCGTAGGGCGTGCTGAGTGGCAGATCTGCTTCCCTCTGCTCCCACTCTTCTGCAAGGACCATTTGGAGTTGAGCCGCCGAGCGCCGCAAGATCGAAATATCCGTGGCCCCGGATGTGTAGAAATATGTGTCGGGGAACAGGAGTCCTTCCAGGCTGACTACCGGTCTCTGCACCGAGGTTGGCAATGCAGCCTGTATCATTGAGAGAATCTCTAACTCACTCTTGTCTTGCAGTGTGTTCAGCAGTTTGGGACTGCTCCACAACGTGTTCAGGGCCTGCCTGACGCTGGTGCCTTCGATGAACACTACGGGGTATTGTATGGATTGACCTGACATGAGGTGAGCGAGTGCGCTTCTCGGGCTCATGCCCACCCGCAGAGCGTACTCACCTGCTTTCAGCCCGGTATCGAAGCCATGGTAGCGAGCCCAGAGGCTGAACAGTCTCGGTCGTTTCAAGGCAGCCAAGGAGGCAAGCTGATTTGCCACCTGTTGCATTGAGCTGCCCGGGCGGACGTCGATAACGACCTCGGTGGTGATTGCCAGTGGCGAGTCCAGAAAGTTGACAAACTGGACGTAGAAGATCGCGGCACCCAGTACCAGCAGCGTTATCAGGCCGAGAATGTAGCGGATCAGTCGTTGTTTCATGGATCAGAAAGTATCACTCAACAACCCTTGAGCCTCGCGAGTCACTGGGCCGATTGGAAAACTCAGGTTGTCACCTGAGGTTGCTAGCGCCACTAATGGCCACACACCCAGTACGCTGTTGCATACAAAGAGCTCGCTGGCACCGCTTAATTCACCAATGTGAATGGGCCGCACGTCGACCGGCCTCCCGTGGCTGGAGAAATGCTCTAGAACCACGTCACGCATAATGCCTGCGATGCCTGCTTCAGTCAGTGCTGGGGTAGTAATCTTCCCGTCGAGAACCGCAAAGACGTTGGTTTTGATTCCCTCGATCAGATGCTCTGCATCATCACACATCAGGCCTTCAGAGGCTGTCTCGGTAAGCTCCATGCTGGCCATGACCTGATCGAGTCTATTCAGGTGCTTCATTCCAGCTAGAGCGCTGTTTCTGGAGACAGGGTGGCGGCAATGTTGCGCTTGAATGCCGTCAATAGCATTTCTTGCATAGCCGTCAGGGAAACTGTGCAGTTGCACGATTCGGGTCGCAGAGACTATGGGGGGTGGAGTGTAACCACGCCCGCCCGACCCTCGGGTGACGATTATCTTCAGGATGTGACTGCCCTGATCATGACTCTCGATGGAACTCAGCACCTGACTGACTTCAGCTACCAGCAACTGAAAGTCGCAGGGGATTTGCAATCTCTCACAGGAGGCTCTGAGGCGGGTCAGGTGTCGATCCCAGAACAACGGAGTTCTGGCTTTGATCTTCATTGTCTCGAACAGACCATCGCCATACTGCACCGCTCGATCACCGATTGGCAGGAAATTCTGTGCCTGGCCGTTTACCAGCATGAAGTCTCCGTAATCGACACAGCCCGCACTGTCGATGAGTCGACAGACGGGTGTAGAAAATCATTGCAGGCGAGTGAAAACCAGGCTGCCGTTGGTGCCGCCAAACCCGAAGGAGTTGCTGAGTGCAACATCCAGTTTCGCGTCTCTTGAGGTGTGCGGAACATAGTCGAGATCGCACTGTTCGTCGGGATTGTCGAGGTTAATGGTCGGGGTGATGATCTGGTCGCGTATGGACAGAACGCAAACGATCGCCTCCACGGCGCCGGATGCCCCCAGCAGGTGCCCAAGCATGGATTTCGTTGAACTGATCGCCAGGCCGCTGGCGTGTTGCTTGAAAACACTTTTGATGGCCAGCGTCTCAGCGATATCACCGGCGATTGTCGAAGTGCCATGGGCGTTGATGTAATTGACGGCGGAGTGGTCGAGTCGTGCACTTTGCAGAGCGTTGCGCATGCACAGGGCTGCGCCCTTCCCTCCCTCGGATGGAGAGGTGATGTGGTAAGCGTCACCGCTCATTCCGAAGCCGCTGAGTTCTGCGTAAATTTTAGCGCCTCGACGTTTAGCGTGCTCATACTCTTCCAGGACCATGATCCCGGCGCCATCACTCAGGACAAATCCATCGCGATCCTTGTCCCATGGACGACTGGCGCGTTGCGGCTCATCGTTGCGAGTAGAGAGTGCTCGTGCCGCACAAAATCCGCCCAATCCAACCGGTGAGGTTGCCATTTCGGCTCCACCGGCCAGCATGACATCTGCCTGGCCGTGGCTGATCATGTTGGCAGCAACACCGATGTTATGAGTGCCTGTGGAGCACGCCGTCGTAATGGCGATATTGGGGCCTTGAAAGTTGTAGCGAATGGAGAGCGTTCCGCCCAGCATGTTGATGATCGAGCCTGGGACAAAGAACGGCGAAATCTTTCTGGGGCCGCTGGTCTTGACGAGTTCCGAGTTGTTCTCGATCGACGTAATTCCACCAATGCCTGAGCCAATGGCTACCCCGACGCGCTCCATATCTACCGAAGATTCAAGGAGGCCTGAATCGGTAACGGCTTGCACGCCCGCCGCCAACCCGTATTGGATGAAGACATCCATGCGGCGTGCTTCTTTGTCACTGATGTAAGGGGAGCAGTCGAAGTTTTTAACTGAGCCGCCGAAGCGCGTTGTGAAGTCGGACGTATCGAACTGTTCCAGCAAGTTGATGCCGCTGCGAGCGTTTCGCAGTGCCTGCCAGGTTGTTTCTACGTCGTTACCGAGAGGTGTTATAAGCCCTAAACCGGTGATTACCACTCTTCTACCGTTCACTGCTTCGCTCTCCAGTGCAGTTTATGAAAAACATCAGCCTTGACTGATTGCAGCGGAAAAAATAAAAGCTACTCCAGATTCTCGCCCGGAGTAGCTTCATTATTTCGCTTAAAGTCGCTCAGAGGTGCTTATTGATGTAATCACAGGCCAGTTGTACCGTGGTGATTTTTTCAGCTTCTTCATCAGGAATCTCGGTCTCAAACTCTTCTTCCAGAGCCATAACCAATTCCACAGTATCCAAAGAGTCAGCGCCTAAATCTTCTACAAATGAGGAAGAAGATTTTACCTCTTCTTCTTTAACGCCCAGCTGTTCGCAGACAATTTTCTTAACGCGTTCTTCAATGCTACTCATAACTATTATTAGCTCCTAAATACGAAATTTTAAAACTGCTTTTAGATTAAGTCTGGTTATAAATTGATCAGCCCAGATAACCGAAAACGCAAGTTTACATCTATTTTCAACGGGTTGTAATCTGAAAGTCTAAAATAATTCGTGGTCTCAGATTAATACTAAACAAATTCAAGTGGTTGAGTCTTCAGGCTAAGAGTTTACGACATATACATTCCGCCGTTCACATGCAGGGTTTCCCCGGTGATGTAAGCACCGGATTCCGAGGCTAAAAACCCTGCAACTGCAGCTATTTCTTCAGCCTTGCCGAAGCGCGCCAAAGGGATCTGATTCAGCAGTACTTCTATCTGTTTTTCTGCCAGCGCCCTGGTCATGTCGGTGTCAATAAAGCCAGGGGCAATGCAGTTCACGGTGATCCCGCGGGAGCCGATTTCGCGCGCGAGTGAGCGTGAAAATCCTTCAATTGCCGCTTTGGATGCTGCGTAATTGGTTTGTCCCGGATTGCCACTTGAAGCGACCACCGAGCTGATGCTGATGATTCTTCCCCAGCGTGCTTTGGTCATTCCTTTGAGGGTCAATTTGCAGAGTCTATAGAGAGCATTGAGGTTGGTATTCATTACGGATTCCCACTCCTCTTCCTTCATGCGCATCAACAAGTTGTCTTTGGTGATGCCGGCATTATTCACCAGCACCAATGGCACACCAAAACGACTCTCGATCGACTCCAGCACCGAAGTAATAGACTCGCTAACAGCGACATTCAGGCAATATCCTGCTCCGGTAATTGCATTTTCTTCGAGGTAGGCAGAGATATCAGCAGCACCTTTGTCTGTAGTTGCAGTGCCGATAACCGTCATGCCCTGCTTTCCAAGTTCAATGGCAATGGCTTTGCCAATCCCCCTGCTTGCTCCTGTGACCAGGGCAACTTTCTTGATTTCATTGGTCATAATGCTGTATCCGGTCCCCATGCTAATTTATGAACGAATCTTCGATCCTGTATTTTAGATTGTCTGCGCAGCTTTCGCCTGCGCAAAACTTTCCGGATCTTCAGTGCTATAACACTCCATTCCCGGTTCAATGCGCTTGATCAGTCCGCAGAGCACTTTGCCTGGCCCGCATTCGACAATGCGTCCAAGTCCCAGCTCCCGCATACAGGTAATGGTGTCCACCCACTGTACTGGCATGTACAACTGTTTGAGCAAATTCTCTCTTATTTCATCAGGCGTCTTTGCTACAAGTCCATTGATGTTTTGCACAATTGGAACCGTTGGCGTTTTAAAGGTCAGGTGCTCGAGATCCTCGCCAAGTCTCTGAGCCGCTGGTAGCATCAATGCACAATGCGAGGGAACGCTGACGTTCAATGGCAGAGCACGTTTCGCTCCAGCCTCCTTGCATGCATGCATGGCTCTTTCAACAGCCGCTTTCTCACCCGCGATAACAGTCTGCCCGATCGAATTGAAGTTGGCAGCGGCAACGACGGAGCCCTGTTGCACTTCCTTGCAGATAGCGATGATCTTGTCGTCATCCAATCCGAGTATTGCTGCCATACCACCAGTGCCTGCTGGAACTGCGTCCTGCATGTACTTGCCGCGTTGATGTACTACTTTTGCTGTCTCTTTGAGGCTGAGCACGCCCGCGCATACCAGTGCTGAATATTCCCCAAGGCTATGGCCAGCAAGCAGTTCAGGGAGGCGCCCTCCTTGCTGCATCCAAAGCCGCCAGATTGCGACAGAAGCCGCCAGAAGTGCTGGTTGGGTAATTTGAGTTTGATCCAGGAGGCCCGATGTGTCGGTCGTTGAAATCTTCCACAGATCTGTGGATATTGCCTCGGATGCCTCCGCAAAAACCTCTTCTATGCAAGGGTGCTGTGCAGCGAGGGCGGTGAGCATTCCGGACTTTTGGGAACCTTGTCCTGGAAAGACAAAACCAAATTTAGGCATGTTGATTGTCCTTTGTTCTTACAAGTTTGAGAATTCTCGATTTCAGGTCGCCAGCTCATCGATGGTGTCCGCTTCTCCCAGGAAGTCAGACATTTTGCGACTGATGAGATCGGGGACAGCGTCGCTGACTTCCTTGATTGCTTGTTCAATGGCGTAATAAAAACCTTCGATCAAGGCATTGCCATGGCTCTTCACAATAATACCTTGCAAGCCCAGCAGGCTGGCGCCATTGAATCTTGCTGGATTGATCTGGGATTTGAGTGAGCGCAGCAGAGGTGACGCTATCAGGTAGTGCAAGCGGGTCAGCCAGTTTCGGGTGGCGCTTTCTTCCAACAGATTTTCTATGACATGGACCACACCGGCACTGGTCTTGATCGTGACATTGCCGGCGAATCCATCGCACACGACAACATCAACCTTATCGCCGAAAATTTCATTGCCCTCGACAAAGCCGATGTAATTCAGTGCTGCGGACTTCTCCAGCAATTGCGCCGCCAATTTGATCTGTTCGGTACCCTTGTGTTCTTCATGCCCGATATTCAACAGCCCAATTCTGGGAGTTGTAGTATTGTTCAAAGAGGATGCGAGGACGGATCCCATTACCGCGAATTCAAGTAATTGCCGGGCATCGCAGTTGATGTTGGCACCGACATCAAGAATATAACAGCGCCTGTTAGTCGTTGAGGCAGGAATGCTGGCAATGATGGCGGGCTTGCTGATTCCGGGGATGGTCTTCAGGAGGTGACGACCTGTCATGAGAAGCGCGCCAGTATTACCTGCGCTGACACAGGCGTCGACGCGCTTTTCTTTAACCAGATCAACGGCGATGTACATCGATGAATTTTTGTATTTTCGCAACACGCTTTCTGGTTTTGTAGAGTTATCCACACTGATTTCCGTGTGAAACACCTCCAACCTCTTGCGTAAGGATTCGGCTTGGCCAGCCAGATAAGGTTCTATCTTGACCTGATCGCCTACCAGCACCAGAGACAACTCTGGATGTAGCGCCAAGCACTTCAGTGCCGCCGGAACTGCTACGGAGGGGCCGTAGTCCCCTCCCATAGCGTCGATTGCAATGCGCTTAAGCGTAGACAAACTTACTTGTCACCGAGATCCAGTACTTTCTTGCCTTTGTAGTAGCCGTCAGCAGTGATGTGGTGGCGACGATGTACTTCGCCAGTAGTCTGGTCTGTAGACAGTGTGACGCCTGGCAAGGCATCGTGCGCGCGGCGCATATTGCGGCGTGAACGGGAAACTTTAACTTGTTGAACGGCCATGCTTGTTACTCCTGGTTGGCAGCTGAACTGTGCAGGAATTCTGCTTGTTCGGCTCGCTTAAATGGTAATGCTTATCTTGGTTCTTTCAGCGACTGCAGAATCGCGAAAGGATTCGGCTTGTCTGGTTTTTCTGAATTTTTCAGGGCGTCCCCTTTCGGGGTGCCAGGTTCCAACAATTCGTTCTGCGTACAATTCTCTTTGTGATAGCTGACTATTGGCATAGCGAGAATCAGTTGCTCTTCCACGATATCTGCCAGTACCAGCTTGGTATCGGTGCAGAGCCACGGCTCCAGATCCTTTGGCAGCTTGTCAGCCTGACTTTCGGATTCCACGAGGGCCAGCTGAAAACGGTCTTCCAGCGTTATCGTTGTGCCTTCTAGGCAGCGCTGACATAGCACTTGAATATCTGCTTTAAGTTCACCGGAGATCACCCTCCGGAAATCTTCATTTAAGAAGAATTTCAGCGTTATCTCGACAAAGCCAGACGTGTTGGCGAGAAGATCAGAAAATCTTTCAAATTTTGCCACTGGCAAACTGCCAGTTATAACAGCCTGTTGAGTAAAGATTTTCTTGGCGTCAACATAGTCTGGAATAAGGGTGTCCGTCATAGGCGCGCAATGATAGGCGTACAAAGCACTTCTGTCAAAAAAATATGCCCACAACGGCATGATTTTCCGACAATTTACGCCTTTTACCAGGGCTTCTAGCGCAAAGAATCCAGAAGTTGCAGCATCATTGGGTTGACAGGAGCGTTTGTGGAGAACCTCTGATCGCTCTCAGGGCGATTGAAACTGATCATCGCCGCATGCAGGCATAGGATTTTAGTGTCTGAGAACTGATCTCGTGTCGTTGAGGTGTATTTCTGGTCTCCAACTATCGGGTGTCCAGCGTATTGGCAGTGGACTCGAATCTGGTGCGTGCGCCCCGTGAGAGGGCTTGCCTCTATGAGGGTGGCATTACTGAATCGTTTAAGTATTCTGAAGTTGGTGATCGAAGGTTTGCCCTCTGGGTCAACGACAACGACCTTTTCTCCGGCCTTGACCTCATTCTTTCTCAGAGGGGCATTGACCTGTATCACGTCATCAGGCCAGCGACCGTGTACCAAAGCGTGATAGGACTTGGTGACCCTCTTCGCCTTAAGCTCGTTGTGCAGGTGTTTCAGCATCCTGGGGGTTTTGGCAATGACCAGGCAGCCGGTGGTCTCCCGGTCGATACGATGTGCGAGCTCAAGGAATTCCCCCCCCTGCCCTGCTTCCTGCAGTATCCAGCGCATTGATTCTATCAGTCCCGTTTTCAATCCCGAGCCGCCATGCACGGCTATGCCTTGCGGTTTATTGATGACAATAAGCTCCGCGTCTTCAAAAATAATACTGTCTTTGATGAGTTTCACCAGGCTTGAACCGGGTCTGACAGGTGGCGTGGAATCGGCAACCCGAATCGGCGGAACACGCACATTGTCACCGGCATGCAGCCTGCTTTCCGGTTTGACTCTTTTTTTATTGACCCGAACCTCTCCCTTGCGAATCAATCGATAAATTCGTGATTTGGGTACACCCTTGAGGCGACCAAGAAGGAAATTGTCCACTCGTTGATTATCCGCGTCTGTGCTGACCTCAATGAACTCGACCCCCCTGCATTCGCTGGCAGGGAGAGATTCGGGACTCGCTGGATTTTTCAAGTTGACGCTTACCGGAAAGTGAGTGGGCGCGAATTATATCAGCATGGGGATTATTGCCCAACTCGCAATATTGGATGGTGTACAATTCACGGCATTTTGATTTTCGGGACACATATCATGTTTAACATCAAGCACTCTCTTGAACTGCTGGTGAGCGCGGCAATTGCAGAGGCAACGGGATTATCCGATTGCAATGCGAACGTCATCTACTCGTCAAGGCCTGAATTCGGCGATTACCAGGCGAATGGGATAATGGCAATTGCGAAGCAGCTTAAGAGCAACCCGAGAGAGTTGGCGGTGCGCGTTGTTTCTGCATTGCAGAGCAATGATTTGATTGCTGATGCGCAAGTAGCAGGGCCGGGATTCATTAACCTTTTCCTCAATGATGTTACTCTCGCCACTGCCGCTACGCGTTTTGCTCATGGAGAGCAGAATCTGCTCGATGCTGTAGACCACCCGCAGCGAATTGTCGTTGATTATTCCGGACCCAATTTGGCTAAAGAGATGCACGTGGGACATCTTCGGGGCACCATCATTGGGGACTGCATAGTTCGGGTTCTGGAGGTTGTGGGGCATGACGTCATTCGTCAGAACCATGTTGGAGATTGGGGAACCCAGTTCGGGATGTTGATCGCCCATATGGAGTCCTTGGGTGAAAACTCCGCCAAGGTTCACACCCAGCTTGCAGATCTGGAGACCTTCTACCGCGAGGCAAAGTCGCGTTTTGATCTCGAACCCGGGTTTGCAGATCTGGCGCGTAGTTATGTGGTAAAGCTTCAGGGTGGTGATCGGGATTGCTTGAGTGCCTGGCAGAAGTTTATTGACGAATCCCTTGGGCACTGCGAGGACATATACGAACTCCTGGGAGTCACCTTATCGAAGGATGACCTTAGGCCAGAAAGCTTCTATAACAATGAGTTAGCAAACATTGTAAATGCGTTGCGTGAGGCAGATATGCTCACTGCTTCTGAGGGGGCACAGTGTGTATTCCTGGAAGAGTTCAAGGGCAAAGAGGGTTCGCCATTGCCTGCTATCGTACAAAAGTCTGATGGTGGCTATTTGTATGCCACCACCGATCTGGCCGCATTGCGCTATAGAGGAAAAAATCTTGCGGCACAACGTGTCCTCTATGTCGTCGATGCGCGCCAGAGTCTGCATTTCCAACAGGTCTTCGCGATAGCGCGCAAGGCGGGCTTCGTTCCGGGCGCCTGCTCTCTGGAGCACATTGCTTATGGCACGATGATGGGAGAAGACGGCAAGCCCTTCAAGACACGGAGCGGCGATACCGTGAAATTGAGGGAGTTGTTGGACGAGTCGGTTCGCCGCGCCCATGACATTGTCAGTGCGAAGAGCCCGGAGCTGTCCCCCGAACACAGAGAACAGATCTCCAATGTCGTCGGCATAGCAGCAGTCAAGTACGCGGACTTGTCCAAAAATCGCACCAGTGATTACGTTTTCGATTGGTCGACCATGTTGTCTTTCGATGGGAACACCGCCCCCTACATGCTTTATGCCTATGCCCGGATTAAAAGTATTTTGCGCAGGCAGGGAGAAGGCGTACATCCAGAGCGAAGTGAGGTCAGAATTACTGCAGTGGAAGAGCGGAATCTGATCATCAAGATTCTTCAATTCCCTGAGGTGGTAGATGTTGTCGCTTCAGAGTGTTATCCCAATTATCTTTGCGCCTATCTCTATGAGCTCGCCGGTATATTCATGAGATTCTACGAGGCGTGCCCAGTGCTGAAGGCGGAGAGCGATCTGCGTGCATCAAGGGTGACTCTTGTGAGTCTGACTGCCGCGACACTCAAGCAGGGCTTGGGGCTGCTTGGTCTGGAAACGTTGGAACAAATGTAATTTTGGTGTCTGGTGACATGCCAGACATTGCTTTGTCTGGCATGTCACCGCTTAAGCCATGAGCTCGTTGCTTTTCAAGCGGTGTTTTTCAAGATAGCTGACACATTTCCAGCAGCAGCTTGTTGAGGCGTTTCGTGAATCTACCTGGATCATCGAGCTGTCGCCCTTCGGCGAGACTGGCTTGATCAAACAAAACTGATATCAGATCGTCGAAACGTTCTTCATCCTGCTCTTGGTCGAGTTTTATGATCAGTGGATGCTCCGGGTTTATCTCAAAGATTGGCTTGGTCACCGGTGGTGTTTGACCCGACGCCTCCATGATACGCCGCATCTGCGCACCCATGTCATCTTCATCGATTACCAAGCAAGCAGGAGAATCTGTCAGACGATGAGTGACTCTGACATCCTTGACCCCTTCCCCCAACTGAGTCTTGATTCGATTCGTGAGAACCTCAAATTTTTTCTCTGTCTCGCCCTGCTTTTCTTTCTCCGCTTGATCTTCGAGTTTACCCAGATCCAGCGAACCGCGAGTGATATCCTGCAACTGCTTTCCTTCGAACTCGTGCAGGTGGCTCATAAGCCACTCATCAATTCGATCCGACAGTAAAAGGACTTCGATATTTTTCTTTCTGAAAATCTCCAGATGGGGGCTATTTCTTGCGGCATTTACTGAATCGGCAATGACAAAATAAATTTTGTCCTGCTCCGGCTTCATACGTGCGACGTAATCTGACAGGCCTTGATCTTGCTCAGATGAATTGTTGTGGGTGGAGGCGAAAAGCAGCAAACCCGCTATCTTCTCGCGATTCGCATAGTCCTCTCCCGGCCCCTCTTTCAGTACCTGACCAAATTCTTTCCAGAACGTCGCGTATTTTGCAGGATCATCTTTTTTCAGCTTCCCAAGCATTTCCAACGCTTTTTTGGTGAGAGCGCTGCGCATGGAATCTACAACCGGATCCTTCTGCAAAATTTCCCGTGAGACGTTGAGTGAAATGTCGCTTGAGTCCACAACGCCTTTGATGAAACGCAGATACAAGGGCATGAATTGTTCAGCGTCGTCCATAATGAATACGCGCTGGACGTACAATTTCAAGCCTCGTGCCCCGTCGCGATTCCAAAGGTCATAGGGGGCTCGTGCCGGTGTGTAGAGTAGCCCGGTATATTCGAGCTTCCCTTCGACCTTGTTATGACTCCAAATCAGTGGGCTTTCGAAGTCGTGGGAAATATGTTTATAAAACTCTGTATATTCCTCGTCCTTGATATCGCTGCGTGAGCGCGTCCAGAGGGCCTTGGCAGAGTTGACCGCTTCAAACTCCACGGGCGCGGACTTGTCCTCTTCATCTTCTTGGAGTGATGACTGCTTCGGCATCAGTACGGGAATGGAGATGTGGTCTGCATATTTCTTGACGATATTCTTCAGTCGATAGTACTCAGCAAAGTCCTTGTCTTCTGCGCGCAGATGCAGAATGACGGTAGTACCCCGTTGGGCTTTCTCGATGTCTTCAATCGTGTATTCGGCTTCTCCAGCTGAAGTCCACCGCACAGCCTCTGATGGCTTCGCGCCAGCGCGTCTGGTGAGCACCTCCACTTCTGATGCGACAATGAATGCTGAGTAGAAACCAACACCAAACTGGCCGATCAACTGTGAGTCTTTGCGTTGATCACCAGAGAGATTTTTCAGGAACTGCGCAGTCCCTGATCTGGCGATGGTGCCAAGGTGGCTGATAACTTCATCTCGTGACATTCCGATACCGTTGTCGGAGATGGTGATGGTTCCAGCTTCCTTGTCGAAATCGACAATCACTTTAAGATCTGAATCTGACTCATAGATATCAGGCTTGGATAGAGCCTCAAAGCGCAATTTGTCTGCCGCATCCGACGCGTTGGAAATTAGTTCGCGCAGAAACACTTCCTTGTTGCTGTACAGGGAGTGGATCATCAGGTGAAGGAGTTGTTTAGCCTCTGTTTCGAAACCACGCGTCTCTTTTTTTATCTCAGTAGTCATCTGCACTGCCTCTGCGTTTTCAAGAAAATAAAAAAACCCAGCCACCTTGTGAGTAGCTGGGTTCTAGATGGGGCTTTATGCCCCGTATTTCAAGCGTCTGGATGATTACGAGCGATAAAATTCGCCAGCGTCTTCCTTACGTTGTTTCAGGTTCTCAAACCGGGCTTTGCTGTTCTCAATGTAATTGATGAACGAACCGGCAGAGCTTTCACCAAGCTCTTGAGCTCTGCGAGCAGCTACGGTAGCGGCCTCGAACTGATCAAGTTCAACCAACGCTCTTGCAAGGAACAACTGAGCATCTCCAAGATTATCAAGACCACCGCGCTCGATTGCCTTTTGAGTCGCATCAACAGAGTTTGAATAGTCGTGCATCATGTAATAGATGTAGCCCAACTGGTCATAAGAAGTCCCTGTTTCACCTAGTTCTGCTGCTTTGACTGCAGGCACGAGAGCCGCTTCATATTCATTGGCAAGCAGATAGAGTTGCACGAGTCGCTGAAGATTCTCTTCATTCTCCTCGACAATGCCATCCTGAAAGCCCTTCTCAAGAACCTTTGCTCCTTTATAAGGGGCTTCGATACCTGCGAGCGACTGCGCAAGGTTGATGAACTCTGACTCATTCGCCATGTAGCCCTTGGCGAAAGTCAGAGACAGCGTCTCGATTCGAGCTTTGTCATCATCCAGATAGCCATAGATTGCCGACAGGTTACGCCAATCAGCCGGCTCATCATACAAGACAACCATCTGCTTGGTGATGCGCTCTGCGTTGACATAGTCCTCAAGCTCAATGTACATGAGGTTCAACAGACCGTAGATATTACGGGCGACATTCTTGCCCTGCGTTTCCAGCATTTCCATGTGTTGTATCAGGAAAGGAATCGCTTCGTTGTACTTCGCCAGGTTGTAATAGGAGTTGGCCAAACCGAGAAACACGTTTTCGTGCTCCTCTTCGGAAACCTCTCTCCAGCGGTCGTAGGCTTCGATTGCTTCTTCGAAGCGCTCTTCGCCCATATACAACTGACCCAGTGCCATCATGGCGCGCTGCTGTACTTCGATACGCAGGTTCTCAATGGTCAAGATCTTCTCGAATGTCTGCAGTGCCATCTCAACGTTATCTGTACTCAGATAATAGTTGGTATAAAAATTCAGCACAGTCGATTTCTCAAAATCATTGAGACGATCATAACGTTCGTTAAGCTCATCCAGAAGAACCTTGGCTCCCTCGTAGTCAGGTTCTTCACCTGCCTCCTCGGGGCTCATCAGGGCCTGAATTTCAGACACCTGGTTGAAGACCCTTTCGGTCAATACATCAGAGGTGCGCGAGGGTGGCGGCTTGCGTGCACCGTCCTTTTCCTCATCTGCTGCGAATGACGCGGAAGAGTAGACAGCTGTGCAGGCAACCAGCCCAGCCATAGTCAGGGCTGAGACGATGTCGCGTGTCAGACTCTTACGTTTGAATATCTTGATCATCACTGTTCACCTTCCAGTTCATAGCGGAAAATGTACTGTACGTTTGGCACTTCAACTCCTTTACCATCCACTACTTTGGGTTGGAATTTGAACTTTTCAGCAGCCCTCACGGAAGCTGTGTCGAATATCTCGGGCGGTTCTGCGTCTACCACTATGACATCACGTACACCGCCTGTATCGGTCACTGTGAAACTTACCTGGCACCATCCCTCAATACCTCTGGAGGCAGCTCGGGTTGGGTAAGTTGGCGTCACGTTGACCAGAGGCAGCATCTCTCCATCAGTAATGGAGATACTTGCCCCACCAATTTCGAGATCCGCATCCACTTGAACAGCTGCACGCTCGATTGACAGGCTTGGACCTGAATCCAGGTTAGCTTGACGCTCCGCAGCTGGCGGTGGCGGGGTGTCAAGCTGCTCGATCGGCTGAGGCCTCTCGACTTCTCGAACCACTTCCATCCGAATGTCAGGCATTGTGGCGTCGACAACCTTTACAACAGTAGCGCGTTGGGTAAATGCCTCACCGGTAGCAATCAGCGCCTGCATCAAATAGAACAGACCCAATGTAATCAGCGCTGCAAGAACCATCGCAACAAACCATCTGATAGCTATCATAGTTTATGCCTCCGTTGATATTGAAACGTTTGCAATTTCCGCTTCGCGAGCAGCACGCATGATCGCCATCACCATATCGTTGGTTGCATTCTCGTCGCCTTGAATGACAACTGACGAGTTTGGTGCGTCTGCCAGGCGCAATTCAAACTCCGAGCGAATAAAGCGCGGGTCGATAACTTCGCCATTCATCCAGACCTCGCCATCACTGGTGACAGCAATAAGAATAAGGTCTTTGGACTTGGGCTCGGCTGTCGAAGCTTGTGGCTTGCTGACGTCGATACCGGCCTCTGTTACGAAAACTGAGGTAACGATAAAGAAGATCAGCAGGATGAATACGACGTCGAGCATCGGGGTAAGATCGATCTCCCCGGGGCCGTCGTCATTTCTTTTCTTCATTAAACCGCTTTTCATTTTTTTGCCTTGTTATCTGAGTTTAATTATTCAGAGCCATGTGGTCTGCCAAAAGTTCCAGATCCTTGTCGACTTTGTTCTTGAGGAAGTTGAACGCGAAGATTCCGGACAACGCGCCAACCATGCCTGCCATGGTTGGAATCGTTGCCTTGGAAACACCGCCGGCCATCGATTTGGCATCGCCGCCACCGGTGATTGCCATCACGAAAAACACCTCAATCATTCCTGTTACTGTGCCCAGAAGGCCCAGCAGAGGACAGATCACAACCAATGCTTCGATCATGTTCAAGCCGGCACGCAAGTCCAGTGACAGCTGGGATATCATCATCATGCGAATCTGCCGTGCTTTCCAGGAACTCTTGTCCGCCCGGGCATTCCAGGCGGCAAGCGTCTGCTTGGTCCGCTTGGTATGAGTAGAGTACAAGTACCACAGGCGTTCGAACACCAGCGAGAATTTAAGCAACAGTAGGAAGGCGATTACCCACAGTACACTGCCTCCCCTGTCCATAAATCCTGATATAGAGTCATAAAAATCCATAAGAGCGAAATACATAATGGAAATCTCCGTTAAGCCTTACGCTTTGTTAGATTCTTCGGACTTTCTCGCGATAATCCCTGTTGCCTGCTCTTCCAGAATATGAGTAATGCCGTCAGCTTTACCCTTGACCCATGCGTGCATGAGGATCGCGGGAATTGCAGCTACGATACCTTCTACCGTTGTCATCAATGCCATGGAAATACCGCCAGCCATGATGGTGGGGTCACCGGCACCGTATACGGTGATTTGTTGGAACACCTGGATCATACCGGTTACTGTACCAAGCAGACCCATCAATGGAGCGATAGTTGAACAGATCTTGATCAGAACCAGGAAGCGCTCAAGCGCTGGCGTCTCCTGCAGGATCGCCTCGCCCAGTTTCAACTCGAGCGTCTCAGTGTCAACATTCGGGTTAGCTTCAGCTACCAGCAAGACGCGGCCCAGTGGGTTGTTCTTGTTGGGCTTTCCAGATTTGATCTGAGCGTTAACTTTAGCAGCAACCACAGTCAGAATCAGCGTTCGGATCAACCCGATAAGTATGGCAATTGCACCAACACCAATAATCGCGAAACCGATCACGCCAGAGTTGTCACGCACTTGCTCTGCTGCAGTTGGGAAGTTCACCAGGTTGGCCATCATACTGCCACCGAGCGCACCGGTAGGATCGATACCGATCTGGTAAAGGCCACTGCCTGACTGTGCATTCTCAAGAGCGCCTGCACGACCAACCACATCAGCTGACGGTTGACGCGGTAACACCTGAAGGTGGCCGATGTCGCCGCTATAGCTCAGGTAGTCGCCTTCGGCAACGGCATTGAATGAACCGATGCGGGTGATGGTACGAGTGGTTTGATCCCCGGCTGGATCACTGACAGTACCGCTGTACTTGACAACTTTGCCGGATTCAATCAGTTCCTGCTGCATGAAGAACCAGAACCGCTCGATCTCATCAATACGAACCTGCTCGGTGTCGCTGGCCACGCGGCTGATGAAGTCATCGAGGAACTCTTCGCGACCATCATACTGAGCGCTGATCAGTGAGTCCTGGAATATGCCACGGAAGTCACCGGCAACGCCCTGGATAGTGCCGAGCAGTTCATTGAGGTCAGCACGGGCTGTACGCAGTGCTTCGCGGCGCTCGGCAATGGTCAGCTGATTAGTGTCGAATGTAACGGTAAGCTCACCATTCGTAGCATTTTCCTGCTCGATTCGGGCTTTTACCTCGTCAACAATCTGCTGCTGATTGTTGGCTTGTTGCTGGAAGCGCTGTTCACGTTCACGATGTTCTTGAGATTGTGCAACACGATCCTGTTCAACTGCATTCAGAAGATCTGAAAGAGATGCTGGCTGTTGTGCATAACTAAGTGAAGATACAGACAGGAGGAGGCCTGTAGCTGAAATGCTCGCAAATTTAATTATTTTTTTCACTGTACTGACTCCGGTGCAACAATAGGAAGTTCCAGAATGGCTGGTGACGAGAGGCCGCTAGTCACACCGATGGCGCGCTGAATGGCGGTTCGGTACTGGCTAGCATCAAGGGCAACCCAAGAGCGCGACTGCTGATCCCAAGCGCCAGTCATTGTTCTGTCCTTGGTCTGGTATACGAGAGCGACACGGCCAACGCGCATCATGTCCACATCCCTGTCAGTACCATCAACATTCAGAGTCGTAGAGTAAGTTTCGTAGGTTCGGCCATAGTTGTTCTCAACTTGATACAGAACCAGAATTTGACGGAATTTTTCTGCTACGGAAACGTCAGGGCTATCCACTGCGTCGCGAGCAAATTGCAAACGTGAACGGCGTTCTTCTACCTGGAATGGCACATCGAGCTCTACGAACTGCTCTATACTGGTCAACATCTTGTTGATCAGCATCGGCATCTCTTGAGTCACGACAGCGACGTCGGTGATTGACTGCTGAATCGTGGCGATATTTTGTTCTTGAATAGAGATCTGCTTGCGCAAACCGGCGTTCAGCACCAGCATCGCTTCAAGATTGTCGTTCTCAAGCTTGAACTCTTCGAACAGAGTGCTTGCTGAGTTCGACAGCTTGGTAACGTTTTCCTGAGATTGAGCTGCGGCCTGGTTTTGCTGATCTATGATATTCAAGGCTTGATCTATGATGCTTGTATCAACCTCAGCTGCTTGTGACGCGCCAGCTACAATCAACGAAGCGAAAGGAGCTAGAACCTTGTAATATAATCGACGGTTATTCATGTGCCATCCTATTATGGTATTGATCTATCTAAGTTTGCTTAGACGTCTGCGATCTTCTGCAAAGTGCAAACCCGACAACTTGTGTTTTAGTGAAACAAATCCTGTTTTTTTTTCGCTCAGGTCCCCCGACAATCTGTTTCCAAACCTGCCCGCAGTTTCCCAGCTATGCAAGTTCTTCAACTTGTGGTTACCAATCTTCCCAAAAAAAACAAATGTGGGTTTTCTGGTAACTATTGTCGAAAAAATTGTCATTTATTACGCAAAATTCGGCTTTCCGTGCCGAATTCTGAAGCAAGCCTATCACAGTACGTCCGTTTTTTAGAACCTTTTAACGCATAAAATTTAACGAGAAAGGCCTCAGATTCGACTGACAGAGATCATCCCAAGAACTACCAGCCTGTGATTTCCTTGATGCCGTTTCCGATATCGGCAAGACTGCGGACGGTCTTCACTCCCGCATCCTGCAAGGCTGCAAATTTTTCAGCAGCAGTCCCCTTACCGCCAGAAATAATTGCTCCCGCGTGTCCCATACGTTTGCCGGCAGGAGCGGTGACTCCTGCAATGTAGGAGACAACGGGCTTGCGGACATTGGCTTTAATATAAGCAGCAGCCTCCTCTTCGGCCGTACCGCCAATCTCACCGATCATGACGATGGCTTCAGTTTGTTCATCCTTTTCAAACAAGGCCAGAATGTCGATGAAGTTGGAGCCAGGAATAGGGTCTCCTCCAATACCTACACATGACGACTGCCCAAAGCCAAAATCGGTAGTCTGTTTCACGGCTTCATATGTCAAAGTGCCTGAACGTGAAACGATCCCCACCCGGCCCTGTTTGTGAATGTTGCCTGGCATAATTCCAATCTTGGATTCGCCGGGGGTGATAACGCCTGGGCAGTTCGGTCCTATCAGACGTACGCCCAACTCGTCGCACTTCACCTTCACATCAAGCATGTCCAATGTTGGAATACCTTCTGTTATGCAAACAATAAGCTTGATGCCTGCAAATGCGGCCTCAAGGATGGAATCTTTGCAGAACGGAGCGGGAACGTAGATGACAGATGCTTCTGCACCTGTATCACGGATCGCATCTTTTACTGTATTGAACACGGGTAGACCAAGATGTATCTGGCCACCCTTTCCGGGGGTCACGCCGCCAACCATTCTTGTACCATATTGAATGGCCTGCTCTGAGTGAAATGTGCCTTGAGATCCCGTGAATCCCTGGCAAATAACTCGGGTGTTTTTACTCAGCAATATACTCATTTCACGCCCCTTGCAGCTGCGACTACTTTTTCTGCCGCATCCGTCAGGCTGCTTGCAGCGATAATGTTCAATCCGCTGTCGCCCAGAACCTTGCGACCCAATTCTGCGTTGTTACCTTCCAGTCTAACGACCACCGGCACTGTCACGCCCACTTCGGCAACGGCACCGATGATACCCTCTGCGATCATGTCGCAACGCACGATGCCACCAAAGATATTGATAAGCACAGCCTGTACATTGCTGTCAGAGAGAATGATCTTGAAAGCCTCTGTAACTCGTTCCTTGGTTGCGCCTCCACCAACATCCAGGAAATTGGCCGGCTTGCCACCGTGCAACTGCACGATATCCATGGTGCCCATCGCAAGTCCGGCTCCGTTCACCATGCAGCCGATATTGCCGTCCAATGCAACGTAATTGAGTTCCCACTTTGCTGCACGAGCTTCGCGTTCATCATCCTGGCTTGGGTCATGCATCGCGCGCAACTTTGGTTGCCTGTACATGGCGTTGCCATCAATAGTGATTTTGCCGTCCAGACAATGCAGATTGCCCTCGCTGGTGATGACCAAAGGATTAATTTCGAGTAATGCTAGATCTAGGTCTGCAAACAGCTTGGCTAATCCGAGGAATAAATTGGTAAATTGTTTGACCTGCAGATCATTCAAGCCAAGTTGGAAGGCCAACTCGCGAGCCTGGAACGGCTGCGCTCCGCACAGCGGATCGATTGTGGCTTTGATAATTTTCTCTGGCGTTTCTTCTGCGACTTTTTCAATCTCTACGCCACCTTCGGTAGATGCCATGAAAACTATGCGACGGGAAGATCGATCGATAACGGCGCCGAGATACAATTCCTGGGCTATATCTGTGCAGGTTTCCACCAGAATTTTACTGACAGGCTGTCCGTTGGCATCTGTCTGATACGTCACCAGATTCTTGCCGAGCCACTTTTCAGCGAATGCCCGGATTTCCTCTTTGCTTGAAACCAGTTTAACGCCGCCGGCTTTGCCTCGGCCGCCAGCATGTACCTGTGCCTTCACTACCCATTTGTCACCACCCAGCTTGTCTGCTGCGGCTGTAGCATCCTCTGGGGTATCCACGGCGTAGCCTGTCGAGACTGGCAACCCGTATTCAGCAAACAACTGCTTTGCCTGATATTCGTGTAAATTCATACTGCATCCTCGTGCATCTTAAATAAGTAGCTTGATTGAAGCGGTTGATTGCTCAGCGTTTTCGCTTGTTGGCCATGTGCACAGCGTGGCCATTGGCCGCTAGTGCTGCTTCATGTAAGGCCTCAGACAACGCTGGATGTGCAAACATGGTTAGCCCTATGTCTTCAGCACTGGCACTGAATTCCATGGCAATGACAATTTGCTGCACCAGGTCTGCAGCGCTTGCTCCAATGATGTGGCATCCCAGAATTCGATCAGTCTTGGCGTCGGCTAAAAGCTTGACCATGCCTTCAGTCTCATTCGCAGCCATTGCACGGCCGTTAATGCTGAACGGAAATGTTCCCACGTTATATTCACGTCCCTCCTCCTGCAATTGCTGTTCGGTCTTACCGACCCAAGCGATTTCCGGATGTGTGTAAATTACAAAAGGGACAAGAGCATAGTTGACTTGGGTTTTCTTGCCAGCAATGCGTTCGGCAACCATTACGCCCTCCTCCATACCCTTGTGCGCGAGCATCGGGCCACGCACGACGTCACCAGCCGCATATATACCAGGGACGGGAGTGGAACAGCTGTCGTCAACTATCACAAAACCACGCTTGTCCAGCTGCACGCCGCTCTTTTCATCGATCAGATTTTCAGTCAAAGGACGGCGCCCTACTGCGACGATGAGTTTGTCGAACACCGCCTCCTGAGGCCCATTCTGATCGGTGTATGTGACTGTCACCGTCTTGGCTTTGCCTTTGTTGATGGTAGTGCCTGTGACTTTTGCGCCGAGTTTGATGTTCAATCCCTGCTTGGTCAGGATTTTCTGAGCTTCTTTGGCGATCTGTGTGTCGACGGCTGGCAGGAAAGCGTCCATAGCTTCGATCACGGTGACTTCAGCACCAAGACGTGACCAGACACTTCCGAGCTCCAGCCCGATAACACCCGCACCGATTACGCCAAGACGCTTGGGGACACTCTTAAATTCAAGTGCGCCGGTTGAATCAACGATTGTTTCGTTGTCGATGGGCGCTGGTGGAATATTGATTGGTACAGATCCTGCGGCAATGATGACATTGTCAGCCGCGATTTCTTCTGTAGAGCCGTCGTGTTTGGTCACCAGTACTTTCTTGTCGCTTAACAGACGGCCCGTACCTGCAATCCCTTCAACCTTGTTGGCGGTGAACAGGGATTTAACGCCTTGCGTGAGTTGGCCAACAATTTTGGCTTTTCGGGCGATCATGGCTTCGACATCGATGCTGACATTGTCAGCTTTGATACCATGCAATTGAAAACCCTTCTGGGCTTCCACGAATTTGTGCGAACTATCCAGTAGTGCTTTGGAAGGGATGCAGCCAACGTTAAGGCATGTGCCGCCATAAACGGGGTTTTTCTTCTCGTCGTGCCATTTTTCCACACAGGCAGTTTTGAATCCAAGCTGTGCGCAGCGGATAGCGGCGACATACCCAGCAGGGCCGGCTCCGATTACAACGACGTCATATTTACTAGTCATAGAGATACTCGTGGTCTTTTCAACAAATGAATTAGATTTCCAGCAATATTCTCGCTGGGTCTTCCAGAAGGTCTTTGATCGTTACCAGAAACTGTACCGCTTCCTTGCCATCGATCATGCGGTGGTCATACGAGAGAGCGAGGTACATCATGGGGCGTATCTTGACTTCACCATCGATCGCTACTGGTCGCTCTTGAATTTTGTGCATTCCGAGGATCGCTGTTTGCGGGGGATTCAGAATAGGTGTGGAGAGCAAAGATCCAAATACGCCACCATTGGAGATCGTGAATGTCCCACCGCTCATCTCCTCGATGGACAGTTTACCGTCCTGGGCCTTCATTCCGAATTCGCGAATCTGACCTTCAATCTGGGCAAGCCCCATGTGATCGGCGTTACGCAGCACCGGCACTACCAGTCCGCGAGGGGAAGATACAGCAACGCCAATATCGTGATAGCCGTGATAAACAATGTCATTGCCATCGATTGAAGCATTGACGGCCGGGAAGCGCTTCAGTGCCTCCACGCTTGCGCGCACGAAGAAAGACATGAATCCAAGTCGAACACCAGCATGTGTTTTTTCGAACATGTCTTTGTACTTGCTACGTATTGCCATTATTGGAGCCATATCAACTTCATTGAAAGTTGTCAGCATTGCCGTAGTCTGGCTTGCCTGCAGCAGGCGCTCTGCCACTTTAGCGCGCAGTCTGCTCATGGGGACTCTTTCTTCAACTCGACCTGAAGACAGATCAAGCGTGAGCGAGGGTTGTGCCGCTACGGGGGCAGGTGCTGTTGGCTGTGATTTGGGTTTGGCAATAAATTCCAGGACATCCTCCTTTGTGACCCGGCCGTTCTTGCCGGAGCCTTTGATACTTTCGATATTCACCCCGTTTTCCTCTGCAATTTTCTTGGCAGCCGGGCTTAGCATGGGCTCATCTGCGACGTTGGATTCAGCAGAAGCTGGAGTTTCCTGTTTCTTTTCTGATGTCGTTTTAGAGGACGCAACCGCAGTTGCTCCTGCCTGCACGGTAGCAATGAGCTCGTTACTGACTATGGTGTCGCCAGTTTTTTTGAGGATTTTCTGAAGCACGCCGTCGGCAGGGGAAACGACTTCTATCACGACCTTATCGGTCTCAATATCTACCAGCAACTCATCACGTTTTACAGCATCACCTGCTTTTTTATGCCACGTCGCAATTGTTCCATCAGGAACTGATTCGGGCAAAGTCGGTGCTTTAATTTCAATAGTCATGATATTTTCCCTTAGCTACGTTTTCGGTATTTAGTCGACAAGCTGCAAAGCCTGATCTATAAAAAGTCGCTGTTGTTCAAGGTGCAGTGCAGGATACCCGGCTGCCGCAGCAGCAGAGGCCTCTCTACCAGCATAGTTTAGTTTGACGTTTGTATTGAGCTCTTGAGAAACCCTGCGCATGTGGTGCTGACTTGAATACCATGCTCCTTGATTCATTGGCTCTTCCTGGCACCATACAACTTCGTTGAAGTTGCCGTACAAGCTCATAGCCTGACGCAAATCATCAGAGGGGAACGGATAGAGTTGTTCCAGGCGGATAATTGCAATGTTGTCGATACCACGTGCTCTGCGTTCCTGCCGAAGGTCGTAGTAAACTTTCCCGCTGCACAAAACGATGCGCGTAACTTTGCTGGCGGGTAGCGAATCGGTTTCGCCAATTACTACCTGGAATGTACCTTCTGATAGCTCTTCAAGTGTTGAAGTGGTTTCCTTGTGGCGCAAGAGACTCTTAGGCGACATCACTATGAGAGGCTTCCTAAGTGGACTAAGCACTTGACGCCGCAGCATATGGAAGACCTGCGCTGATGTGGTAGGTAAGCAAACCTGAATGTTTTGCTCGGCGCATAACTGCAGGAAGCGCTCAAGCCTGGCTGAGGAGTGCTCTGGCCCCTGCCCTTCATAACCGTGCGGAAGCAGCATCGTCAGACCGCAAAGTCGTTGCCACTTGTGCTCGCCACTGGTGATGAACTGGTCGATGACGACTTGAGCTGAGTTGGCGAAATCTCCAAATTGAGCCTCCCAGACTACCAATGCATTTGGAGTCGTGGTGGCGTAACCATACTCAAATGCAAGAACGGCCACTTCTGAAAGAAGTGAGTCGTAGATTGAAAAGGTTCGCTGATCAGATGATATTGATTTCAGTGGAATGTATTCGCTACCGTTTTCCTGATCATGAAGTACTGCGTGTCGATGAGAGAAAGTCCCTCTGCCGACGTCCTGACCGGTAATGCGAACTTTGTTGCCGGTTGTTAGAATGCTCGCATACGCCAATGTTTCGGCGAAGCCCCAATCTACAGGTTTCTCCCCGGCGGCCATAAGCGCTCTATCGTCATTGATCTTCTGCACTTGTTTTTGCAGATTGAAATTTGCAGGAATTGATACGAGTTTTCGCGCCAACGCCTTGAGCGTCTCGAGTTTGATTGTGGTGTTGTAATGAGGACTCCATTCATGTCCCAAATAGGGATTCCAGTCCACGAACAACTCAATTGACGGCTCTTTTACCAGTGACTTGACGACATGTGAGCCTGTGTCTAGTGCTTTGCGATAGGATGAATTCAGGTATTCCGCTTCCTCTTCAGTCAGCACAGACTCTGAAATCAACTTTTCAGCATACAAGGCTCTGGTTGTCTTTTGCTGCCTGATTTGGTTATACATCAACGGCTGAGTGCTGGAGGGCTCATCTGTCTCGTTGTGGCCGCGGCGGCGATAGCAAACCAAGTCAATGACCACGTCTTTTTTGAACTCATACCGGAAGTCCAATGCGAGCTGGGTGACAAACAATACTGCTTCTGGATCGTCACCATTAACATGGAATATTGGAGCCTGAACCATTTTCGCAACGTCGGTACAGTATTCGGAAGAACGTGCATCATCTTGGCGGTGCGTAGTGAAACCTACTTGATTGTTCACTATGATGTGGACAGTGCCGCCTGTTGAATAAGCCCGGGTCTTCGACATCTGGAAGGTTTCCATTACGACGCCCTGACCGGCGAACGCAGCATCCCCATGAATGATCAATGGGATGACCGCGTTGCCGTGATGGTCCTGTCGTCGATCCTGGCGAGCCCTTACGGATCCTTCTACCACAGGAGAAACAATTTCCAGATGTGAAGGGTTGAATGCCATGGCCAGATGTACTTCTCCGCCCGGCGTCATCACGTTTGAGGAAAAACCCTGGTGATACTTAACGTCCCCTGAACTCTTGTAAGTAGCACGCCCTTCGAATTCACTGAACAAATCTGAAGGATTTTTACCGAGAGTGTTTACAAGAACATTAAGTCGACCTCTGTGGGCCATCCCTATTACAACTTCCTTAACACCATAACTTCCAGAGCGCTGGATTAGTTCATCAATCAGAGGGATAAGCGACTCGCCGCCCTCTAAACCGAATCGTTTGGTGCCTGGATATTTGGAGTCGAGGTGCTTCTCAAGACCTTCGGCAGCACTGAGTCTTTCCAGCAAGTGTCGCTGTACTTCAGGGCCGAAATCAGGGTTTCCGTGTTTGCTTTCTATGCGTTTCTGGATCCATTGTTTTTCAGCCAAATTCACAATGTGCATGAATTCATAACCAATCGATCCGCAATATATGCGCTCAAGAAGGTCTGTGATTTCTCGAAGAGGAGCCTTATCCTTCTTTATGAAGAGTGAACCCGTTTGAAAAACAGTAGAATTATCGGCTGGAGAGAGACCGTGAAAATCAAGCTGCAAATCCGGAATATGCTCCCTTCGCATCAGATTCAATGGGTCAAGTTTTGCCTTCTGGTGCCCGCGCACTCGATATGAACTAATCAAGTGAAGCACTCGAACCTGTTTATTCTCATGCTCGGAATTTACCACTGCATCGTTTGTCAGCAGCGGGTTAAAACGACTCGTTTTGCCGAGTCTTTTGAAATATTCCTGTATCTCCAAATGAGAAATATCCGACGTATTGGAGTCGGATACTTTGGGAAGATTCTGGAAAAAAATTCGCCATTCCTGCGAAACCTGTTCGGGATCCTTGAGGAACTGGTCGTACAATTGTTCAACGTATGAAGCATTACCGCCTGATAAATGCCCCGTACTCCACATCAACTCCATAATGCTGTCATGCATCTGTATATTTCCCGAGTAATTGAGGACGCTGTAGATTACTAATCAAGAAAACGCAGTTATCGCAGGCTCATTCCTCATAAACGAATTTTTGTTTCAGGTGGCGCGCTGTAGAAGCATTGAACGAATATGTCCAATCGCACGCGTAGGATTCAATCCTTTCGGGCATACGGCGACACAGTTCATGATTCCGCGGCACCTGAATACGCTGAATGGATCCTCAAGATTTGCGAGACGTTCATTAATTGCAGTATCCCTGCTGTCGGCCAGGAATCTATATGCTTGCAACAGTCCTGCAGGACCGATGAATTTTTCAGGATTCCACCAAAAAGAAGGACAGTTAGTGCTGCAGCACGCGCACAAAATGCATTCATAAAGGCCATCGAGTTTTTCACGATCTTCGGGCGATTGAAGTCGTTCGATCGCGGGTGCTGGAGTGTTGTTGATCAAGAAGGGCTGGATCTTCTCAAACTGCTTATAGAAGACAGTCATATCCACAACCAGATCGCGCACCACTGGCAGACCGGGAAGTGGTCGTATTACCAACTTGCCGCCCGATTTCACCACACTGGATACCGGTGTGATGCATGCCAGTCCGTTCGTCCCGTTGATATTCATACCATCGGATCCGCAAACGCCTTCTCTACAGGAGCGTCGATACGTGATGGAAGGATCCTTGCGCTTCAGCAACTCAAGTACATCCAGAACCATGAGATCTTTCCCTGCTGGAATCTCGACTTCATGGTCTTGCATGCTGGGCTTTGCATCAGTTTCTGGATTATAGCGATATAAGCTTACTAACACGTTATCTCTACCTTTTCCTGAACTAAGTTCAAGTAGTCAATGCTGTTCGAGGTGAATTAATAGGTTCGTACTTTCGGCTCAAACTTTTCAACAGTCTTCGGAGAGAAGTTGACCGCTCGCTTGCTGATGGACTTCGTCGTCGGGAAGTACAGAGAGTGACAAAGCCAATTCTCGTCGTCACGTTCTTGAAAATCGTCCCTTGCGTGTGCTCCACGACTTTCAGTTCTGGTCTCCGCCGCAATGGCTGTCGCTTCTGCTACTTCAAAAAGGTTTTCAAGCTCCAGAGCTTCAATACGTGCTGTGTTGAAAGCATTACTCTTATCAACGAGATTAATGTTTGCAACACGTTCACGCAGAGTCTTCAGTTTTTCGATGCCGTCACGCATGAAATCACCACGACGGAAGACGCCGAAATGATTCTGCATTATTGTTTGAAGATCGGTACGAACCTCCGCAACGCTTTCGCCAGAAGTGGTGGTATTAAGTCGGTTCAGACGAGATAGCGCTTGCTCAATATCTGACTGAGAAGCGGATCGTTGCTCTATGCCTTGACGCAGCATGGTCTCGATGTGCATGCCCGCCGCCCGCCCAAATACCACGAGGTCCAGCAATGAGTTGCCACCCAGTCGATTGGCGCCATGGACTGAAACACAAGCGACCTCCCCTACCGCAAACAATCCCTCAATAATCTTGTCCTTGCCATTACTGTCTTGCGTTAATGCTTGACCGTTAATATTGGTGGGAATTCCGCCCATCATGTAATGGCACGTGGGGACAACAGGGATGGGTTCCTTTACGGGGTCCACATGTGCGAATGTACGCGACAATTCGAGAATGCCTGGGAGTTTGGAATTTAGAACTTTTTCACCAAGGTGATCCAGTTTCAAAAGTACGTGGTCGCCGTCGGGGCCACAACCGCGCCCTTGAATGATTTCCAGAATTATGGATCTGGCAACTACATCACGCCCCGCAAGATCTTTCGCATTTGGAGCATAGCGTTCCATGAACCGCTCGCCGTCTTTATTGATGAGGTAGCCACCCTCGCCGCGACAGCCTTCGGTTACCAAGGTGCCTGCGCCATAAATGCCGGTCGGGTGGAACTGCCACATTTCAATATCCTGAACCGGATATCCCGCCCTTAACGCCATCCCGACACCGTCACCTGTATTGATCATGGCATTGGTAGTCGACGCGTATATGCGACCTGCACCTCCCGTAGCAAAAACCGTCGCTTTTGACTTAACGTAGACGGTCTCGCCGGTTTCAATGCAGATGGCTATTACACCCACGACCACGCCATCCTGATTTCTTACCAGGTCCGTCGCATACCATTCGTTGAAGAAAACAGTCTTGTTCTTGAGATTGCCTTGGTATAGCGCATGGAGAAGTGCGTGACCGGTACGGTCTGCAGCCGCACATGTACGCGCTGCCTGCCCTCCTTTTCCATAGTCTTTTGACTGTCCCCCGAACGGACGCTGATAGATGCGCCCATTTTCGGTTCGCGAGAAAGGCAGGCCCATGTGTTCAAGTTCATAAACAGTCTGAGGGCCCTCACTGCACATGTACTCAATAGCGTCTTGATCCCCAATATAATCAGAGCCTTTCACAGTGTCATACATATGCCAACGCCAATCGTCATTCGGATCTGAGCTTGCAATGGCGCAAGTTATGCCGCCCTGAGCCGAGACTGTATGTGAGCGGGTTGGAAAAACCTTACTGATAACTGCTGTTTTATAACCTGATTGGGCTAATTGCAGGGCAGCGCGCATACCTGCGCCGCCTCCCCCAACTATCACTGCATCAAATGACAGTGTGCGCATGCCAGACATTTATATACCCCACAGAATCTGAATACCCCAAACGAGGTAAATGAACATCAAAACAACGCATGCTGTCTGGAAGAAAAAGCGGATTACCGTTGCTTTCCCTCCCAGCATGTCAGACGTCAGATAGTCCGTGGAGATAGTCCACATACCAATCCATGCGTGTGCGCAGAGCGCCATGAGCGCCATGAGGCTGGCAATGCGCATCCAGGTAGCACTGAATAGTTTCTGCCATTGCTGATAGTCTAGATCCGGGTTGAGAAGCAGGTAACCAAACAGGGTTACAAAATATACAGCCAGGATCACTGCCGTTATGCGTTGAACGAGCCAATCGTAGAGTCCGCTCCGCCCAAAACTAGTGACGTTAGTTACCATAACCAGACTCCCGTAAGTATGATTGTGAGAGCAGAGATCGCTATCACAAGCTTGGCGCCCAGCAAGCCGCCAGCAAAAGTCTCGCCAATGCCCATGTCCATCAAGAGATGTTTGATTCCCGCAATGAGGTGATACAAAAGGCCTGCAAGCACAGCCCATAGCAGCAACCTGACGGGGATTTGATTCAACCACTGTTCGACGCGAGCAAAACCATCTGCGGATGTCAGTGATTCACTGAAAAGCCAGAGAAGTACAGCCACGCCGGCAAATATAAAAATACCTGAGACTCGATGCAGAATCGAGGTAATTGCCGGGAGGGGCAGTCGGAGAGTTGTAAAATCCAAGTTTCTAGGTCTTTTATCGTTCACGGATTTTTAAGTTTCTTGAGGCCCTGATGGGCATGGTTAATAAAAGTGATCGGTCCATAAAAGGCCGATCTGCTTGATTATTCGTGCAATTCAGGCGCGTGCTGCCCCGCCGGAGAGTATAAGCTTATGGCCCTTGGATTACAATAAAGGCGCGAGTTCCACGCCCCTAGACTGACAACATTTTGTCATTAAATTGCAACTGCTTCATGCGATTTGCGCCCCTAAAAAGTGCACCCTGATACCATCGTCTAGGATCTAAAAGACGCGAGCTCAGGATATTGCGCGACAATTTGTCTAGGCTCTGACTTCTATTTATCTTTACGCACGACAATCAGAAGTATGACTGAAATATTAAGGAGCAGTACAAGGACAAGAAGACGGTCAGAGCTGGAAAGTAATGCGACAGACATGTGATGAGGTCTTGGAGTATTTCGGTGTTGAGAATGATCCTTTGTTCAGGATTGCTCGCAGACTTGAAGAAATGGCACTTGGGGACGAATATTTTATCGAACGTAGACTTTACCTCAACGTTGATTTTTACTCAGGGGTTATCCTGAAGGGTATTGGGATATCAGCGTCGATGTCCGCTGTAATATTTGCTATGGGAGAGCACTTGGCTGGATATCTCATTGGCATGAGACGACAAGCAATTCGTACCGTCTCGGCAGGTCTTGCCAACTTTACACGGGAAAGCCAAGACGTGATTACCCAAAGAACTAGAGTTCCAGGCGAGTATTTAAGAATTCGTGAAAATGAAAGCGGGACTGAATGGGGAGCGAGTTGCAAGAGAGGGGGTGGAAAGTTGGTGGAGCCTATCGGGATCGAACCGATGACCTCAACGCTGCCAGCGTTGCGCTCTCCCAGCTGAGCTAAGACCCCACAAATTAAAGCTTTTCAAACCTCTCGCTTAGGTACGTCAACATAGTACTCAGGCTTAAAGTTACTCTGAATTTGCTGCTGGGAAGCGCACAAATTCAGAGTCCGCGCATTCTAAGCACCGACACCTCAGCTGTCAATCATTAGTCAGCTGTTTGTCTGAAGCCTGTCCAAGCTCTCTGAATTCCTTTTCGAACGCCTTCGCTTCCTTATTAGAAATTCCACCTAACACTGAGATAGCATAACGAACTCGCGCGCGCGTTATGTCAAGACCTAAGATGCTTATTGAGTCGATGACTGATGTCGAGGTGGACTTTCCCGATATAGCGACAAACAGAGGGAAAAGTAAATCGCGAATCTTGGTGTTGAGTGTTTCTGCAAGTCCTAGGCAGGCTGCCTCTATATCATCACGGTCAAACCCGCGTAGTTGCTCCAACTGCCAAAGAATGAATTGGAGAATCTTCCTTGAATCTTCCTGACTCAGTTTTTTGTGTTCAAATCTAGTCGCATCAATTTCAGGTAGCCCCGCAAAAAAGAAGGCCGCCAATGGTGCTACGTCTGTGAATCTTTCGACGCGCTCTTTTAGCAAAGGAATAATACGTGCGACCTTTTCGGGTTTGAATGCCCACTCAGCAAATAAATTCGCAAACTGTTCATCATTCAGGTTTTCTCGGATGTACTTGCCATTTAGCCAGTCAAGTTTGGTTACATCGAATACGGGTCCCCCGAGTGATACCCGCGAGAGATCAAAACTCGCTGTCATCTCTTGAATTGTGAACTTTTCTCGCCCATCAGGCATTGTCCAGCCCATCATGCCAAGATAGTTCACGACTGCTTCAGGCAAATATCCCATATCCCTGTAGTAACCTATGCTAGTAGGGTTTTTCCGTTTACTGAGTTTGCTCTTGTCAGTATTGCGTAACAATGGCATATGGCAGTATACCGGTGGCTCCCAACCAAAGTACTGATAAAGTAACAGGTGCTTGGGAGTGGAGTTGATCCACTCTTCGCCGCGGATGACGTGGCTGATTTTCATATGGTGGTCATCC
The DNA here is from genome assembly GCA_030654835.1 of Gammaproteobacteria bacterium. Lineage (GTDB taxonomy): Bacteria > Pseudomonadota > Gammaproteobacteria > Pseudomonadales > Pseudohongiellaceae > UBA5078. The sequence goes on from JAURWS010000037.1 coordinate 139,713, forward strand.
ACAACATTTGCAAAATGATAGGTGGGTAATCCATCAGACTTGATCAAAATCTGCATGTCGATTTGCTGCCAAGCAATTCGTATTTCTCCCCGTAGAAGGTCATTGAACACGCAGTCTCCGGCCTCAGGAATGCGCATGCGAATAACGTGTTCCTCCCCTCTAGAAATTTTGTTTGCAACTTCCTCCGCTGAGATTTGCAGGCAGTGTCCATCGTATCCGATGGTACTCTTCTCCCCCATTTGTTTGACGCGCAAATCCTGCAGCCTTTCCGATGTGCAGAAGCAACGGAATGCATGCTGGTTCTCAAGTAGTTTCAATATTTCAGCATTGTAAAGTGCGCTTCTTTCACTTTGGCGATAGGGTGCGAACTCACCCCCAATGTCTGGGCCCTCGCTCCAGCTCAAACCTAACCAGTTCAGTGCATTGAGAATATCCTGCTCCGATTTCGCCGAACTACGTACCTGGTCGGTGTCCTCAATGCGAAGTATGAATTCCCCGCCGTGTTGTTGAGCAAAGCAACGATTGAATAGTGCGATGTAGGCGGTGCCAACGTGAGGGTCGCCTGTGGGTGATGGGGCTATTCGGGTTCTCACTTTTTGCATGGTCGTCCTTAAAGTGCGGTGCTCAACGTTTTAGGGAGTTGATTATACGCCATCCAATATCGAGAGTTGCAACCAGGATGCACACTACGTTATTGCTGAGAGTGTCTATGATGGGGGTATTCGCTATAATCCACTCCCCAATACTATCGTTAGCTTTCCTTTAAAAGTTATCCAGCCATCATGAATGGATCGTCGTTATAGTGATACTCAAAGAGCAAACTGCAGGTTCAGCTTCAATGCATCGATTTTGCGTTGCCCCGATGCTTGATTGGACAGACAGGCATGAAAGGTATTTTCTACGGCTGATTAGTCATAAAGCAATGCTATACACGGAAATGGTAACTGTTGGCGCTTTGATCCATGGGGATGTTGAACGTCATCTTAGGTTCAATCATGAAGAGCATCCGTTGGCTCTCCAGCTTGGGGGGAGCGACCCTGAGCAGCTTGCTAAATGCTCAGTGATGGCTGAACAATTCGGCTATGACGAGATAAATCTCAACGTTGGCTGCCCAAGTAGTCGTGTACAGTCAGGTCAGTTTGGTGCATGTCTGATGGCGAAGTCGGCTTTGGTTGCTGAGTGTATCCGAGCAATGCGTGCATCGGTGTCCATTCCTGTAAGCGTCAAGTGTCGCATAGGTATAGATGATCAAGACAGTGATGCATTTTTGCAGGATTTCATTCACGAAGTTGCGGCGGCGGGTTGCAGGACGTTCATAATTCACGCCCGTATCGCGCTCCTTCAAGGGCTGAGCCCAAAGGAAAATCGCGAGATTCCCCCTCTCAATTATCCCAGGGTTATTTCTATAAAGGAGGTCAATCCAGACTTATGTGTAGTGTTGAATGGTGGAGTCAGATCTATAGATGAGTGTAAATCACTGCTCAAAAAGGTTGATGGGGTCATGATGGGGCGAGAGGCGTATCAAAACCCTTGGATTCTCGCTGATGTTGATAACGAGTTGTATGGTATTTCATCGGCATCGAGAACACGTCATGAAGTGATGCGTTCATATTTTCCCTATGTGGAGACTCAGCTCCGCGAGGGTACCCCGCTGCAGCACATGACCAGACATATACTTGGATTGTTCCATGGGCAACCAGGAGGAAAGGCCTTTCGTCGCCATTTAAGTACAAATGCATTTCGCAAGGAAGCTACTATCTCTGTATTGCAGGATGCATTGGATCTAGTACCTGAGTACTCAGAATTTGGCTTTTTGAGCCAGAATGCCGCAGGTTGAATTGATAGGAGTTGCAGGTGATTTTAGCGATTAAGAAATTCTTCGAGGACAAATTATTTCTCACCACCGAAGTAAATCAGGAGGAAAATGCGCATCGTATAGAACTGGCCAGTGCTGCACTTCTGCTTGAGCTCATGAAGATAGATGGGCACTTTGATGAACGCGAGACTCATGCGATTGCCGAGGTGTTGGCTAGCACCTTTTCACTCGATCAGCAGACGCTGGAAGACATTATCAAACTGGCAGAGATTGAATCGCACCGATCCACGTCCCTCTTTGACTTCACAAGCTTGATAAATGCTAGCTATAACTATGACCAACGAGTTCGATTGATAGAGAATTTGTGGCGTGTTGCTTATTCCGACAAAAGAATTGACCGTTATGAAGACAACCTGATTCGTCGAATTTCGGATCTGATTTACGTCAATCACAGCGATTTTATCAAAGCAAAATTGAAAATTCGTGATGTCGTCTCTGTCAGCTGAGCAGTTTGCTACGGTGAATATTCAGCTTAGAATTCATCCATATCGTCGTAGTACGCGCCGTCATTGACGAGATATTCGCGTTGCTGCAAATAAGCCTCACGGATAAAGAGATATTCATCTCCAGAGATTAATCCCTCCATAGCAATAATTGAGGCCCTGTCGTCCAACTGTCCCAAGACCAGTAAAGTGGTTCGCACTGAGTCATCCTCGTGGTATTGGATCGGGTTAAAGACTGTGTCAAGCACGAGGCCAACCGAATCACGTACCGAGCTTGGACCGAACAGAGGTAACACCACGTATGGACCTGCCCCTACCCCCCAGCGCCCGAATGTTTGACCAAAGTCTTCTTCGTTCTTGCTGAGACCTACCGAGGAGGCTACGTCAATTACTCCTGCAAACCCAACGCTTGTGTTGATGATAAGCCTTCCGGAGTCAGTGGCTGCATCGCGTAATTTCAATTGCAACAAGTCGTTTGCCAACACGTTTACGTCATCAATATTGCTGAAAAAATTGCCGACACCTTGTCGAACTACAGCAGGCATGAAGTTGTTATATCCGATCGCGATTGGTCTTAGCAGCCAGCTATCCAGGAATTTATTAAAATGATAGATGCGTGTATTCGTAGTCTCCCAGGGGTCATTGGCCATCGCTGGCAGACTAGACAATGTCAGGAGACAAGTTAAAACACTGCTGAATAAACGCTGATTCACTGAGAGGATTTTTGACACAGGCTTGATTCGCATCTTAGAAAGCATTTCCATTGATTTCAAAGCCATTCTTGTTCCATATACCGAGTTCAGGCAGAACGGCGCGCATTATGCGCCATGTTGATTATGGTTCCTAGTAGTGCAAGCTCATTTATATCATGTCCCAATTCATCTTATAGCCCCCTGAAATGGGTGGAAATCGATTCGCGAAGGGCTATATGTCGATGTTAATGCGCAATTTCTTCGAATTTCCTCTGTATCCGCTTTTCTGATATGGGGATTTTAGTCTTCAGGGTCTGGGCATACAGAGATACCCTGAGTTCTTCAATCATCCATCGCAATTCAGTTTTCCCGGGCATCGTCGATGCATCGTCCCTTATTGCTCGCAAGCCCTGCTGGAAATTATGTACCACTCTAGAGCACTCACTATCCTTACTCAATTGCTGGGGAAGCTTGTCAATTCGCATTTCAATAGCTTTTAAATAGCGTGGGTACTCCATGAGCCATTCAACGGGCGTCTTGGACAGATAGCCTGGGTAGATAAGTGCCTCAATTTGTTCAACAATATCCTGTTTTGTTTTGCTAAATTCGGGCTTGCCAAGTGATTGAAGGCGTCTTCTGACCTGAAAAAGCTCATCCACGATCCGTTCCAGCAGACCTTCAATGCTCTCCCCTGTTTCAAGAAGACGAGACTTGCCTTGAAGCAGTAGACGTTCAAATGCGACCTCATCGCGAGGTAGGGGTGTATGGTTTAGTTCAAACGCAACCCGATAGATGGCCACTAAACTCTCTTCGCCAAAATCAATGGCAGTATTGGGCACTTTCAACGCGAGTTTTTTTTCGAGAATGCGAAGTCGCTTTAACATTACCCCTCTTTGTTGCGGAGTTCTAAACATGAGCAATCGGCACAATGCTGCTCTTGTTAAGCTTTCCGCCAATTGAGGATTGTCTTGAAGTACGAGAGAAACACTACTTCCCTTATCGACCAAGGCAGGGTACAGGTGGAAATGTACGACCGATTGTACGTCGACTTCGAACGGTAATTGTCCGAAACTCCAATCTGTAAGTCCTTCCCGCTCCAATGGATGGAGGTTACCTTGGGATACGACCTTTTGAGGCGAAGAGCTGTAGTTTAGTTGAAGTTCTTGCAGAGCCAGACTCTTGGCAACCTCTCGCCCATCATCATCAACTACCGTCAACCTTGGTATTAGATACGGAGGTAGTTCAACGTCATTAAGAGTGTTTTTGTCCAAGTCCACTCCCTTGGATGTCCTGGCGTAGTCTCTTAAAATGTCTGTCAACCTCTTCTTGGCTGTTACAGTTGAATCCTGGAGGTTGATGTGGTGCATGAAGCCGTCTACGAAATCCGGCACTGGAATAAAGTGTTTACGCAGGCTCTTGGGGAGGCCTTTTAGTATAGCTATACAACGGCTTCTCACTTGACCAGGTATCGCCCAATCTATATCTGCGGCGGTTAATTGGCTCAACACTCGTTGTGGTATCTGGATGCTTGCCCCGTCATCGACGCAACCAGGTTCGAATCGATACGTGATAGGTAGTGCATTATTCTGAATTTTGACTTGATCGGGGAATTCCAGGATTGCTTCTTCCGCAATATCACGCTGCAATACGTCTTCGCGATTCATGAAAAGAATTCGGTTATTTTTCTTATTCGCGATTTTCAGCCATTGCTCAAGGCTTCTTGAGTCACAAATATCTGGAGGAATTCTGCCAGCGTAGTATTCGTAAATTATTTCGTCTCCGGCGATTAGGTCGGGGCGCCGTTGTTTCTCTTCCTGTCCTTTCAACTCCTCCATGAGCGCAGTGTTGTGAGCCAGGAATTCGGCATTGCTTTTCAATTCTCTACCCACTAACGCTTCGCGTATGAACACCTCTCTGCTCATTACGGGATCAATACTTGAATAGGGTACTCTTTGTCGTTCAATCAGAGGCAATCCGAATATGGAGATTCTTGCATAAGCGACTACCTGTCCTCGCCCTTTCTCCCAATGAACCTCAGAGTACTCGCGCTTTAATAGCTCTGGTGCGGCATCAACGACCCATTCTGGTTGAATTCGTGCAGCCAGTGTTGCATACAGCTTTTTTGTCTCTATAAGTTCAGCGGTGACAACCCATTTTGGCGATTTCTTGAATAGACACGAAGTTGGAAAGAGCGAGAATTTTCGTCCCCTGCTTCCTAGATAGAAACCATCGTCAGTCTTCAGGCCCAGCTGATTGAGCGAGCCTTTTAATATAGAGCGATGAACAGCCTCATAGCTCACCTCCTCCATACAAACGGGGGTATCCGGGCGATGATTTTCTCTCAAGCCCAATTGTTGACACGAAAGATGAAGTTGCCTGTGAGTTTCGCGCCATTCACGCATGCGTAAGAAGGAAAGAAAATTCTTCTTACAATATTGTCTTATCGCGCTTTGACTTAAAATTTGTCGCTGGGATTCGAAGTGCGACCACAATTGTATCCACGTAAAGAAATCAGACTCAGGATGGGTAAATTGTTGATGTCTTTCACGTGCAGCTTGGCGGCTTTCCGCTGGAAAATCACGGGGGTCCTGAACACATAGTGCGCTGACAATGATGAGTACTTCCTGCAAACAATTACGAGAATCGGCCTCAAGCAACATCCTCGCTAATCTAGGATCAGCAGGAATCTTCGCCATAATTCTTCCAATATTCGTGAGTTTCCTCTCCTTGTCGATGGCTCCCAACTCGAACAGCAATTTGAAGCCGTCATTGATTGCCTTTTGATCGGGCTTATCGATGAAGGGGAATGCACTGATATTGCCGAGACCGAGCATCAACATTTGGAGGATGACAGCGCTTAAATTTGTGCGCTGAATTTCTGGGTCTGTAAACAAGGGTCGGCTTGAGAAGTCATCGTCGCTGTACAGTCTGATACATGTTCCATGGCTGACGCGCCCGCAACGTCCGGACCGTTGATTTGCACTGGCTTGAGAGATACGCTCGACAGGCAACCGCTGAACTTTGCTCTGTACACTATATCGACTAATGCGTGCAAATCCGGAATCTATAACGTAGACGATACCGGGAACAGTGAGAGAGGTTTCCGCTACGTTAGTGGCAAGAATGATCCTTCGGCCTGAATGTTGAGCAAAAATTCTACTCTGTTCGGCCGGAGTGAGTCTGGCATATAGCGGCAATACTTCAGTGTCACGCAATGAACGTTTGCGTAATTCGATGGAAATATCTCTGATTTCGCGCTCACCACTCAGAAATACCAATACATCTCCTGGACCTTTCCGGTCGTGTTTTTCATTTAATTCTATTTCGGAGAGCGCGTTAAGTACGGCTGAAGCAAGAGGATCACTATTGCCCCCCGACTCTCCCCGTTCAGGTTCATTGCCCTCCAAGTTGACAGGTCTATAAATGATGTCGACAGGAAATGTGCGTCCTGAGATCGTAATGATAGGGGCGTTGTTGAAATGACGAGAAAATCTATCGACATCTATCGTCGCTGAAGTAATTACAATCTTCAGATCGGGGCGGGCAGGAAGGAGTTGACGCAGGTAGCCAAGAAGGAAATCAATATTGAGGCTACGTTCGTGTGCCTCATCGATAATCAAAACTTCATACTTTCGAAGGTTGCGGTCATGCTGAATTTCTGCCAGCAAGACTCCGTCAGTCATTAATTTTACTAGCGTTTCCGGCACAGTATTGTCGGAGAATCGGACCTGGTAGCCTACTTTTTTGCCTAGTTCAACTCCAAGTTCATCGGCAATTCTTCCTGCCACTGCGCGAGCGGCCAGGCGGCGCGGTTGCGTATGGCCTATCAATCCTTTGGCGCCATATCCAAGTTCCAGACAAATTTTGGGGATCTGAGTAGTCTTACCTGATCCTGTTTCCCCAGCCAATATGATGACTTGATGATTTAGAAGCGCATTTGAAATGAGTTCCCTTTTCTCACTGACAGGAAGGTGCTCTGGGTAATTGAGCGCAGGAATTGACGCTAGGCGACGATTAACCTCTTCAATGGATGAGATAACATTCTTACTTAGATTTTCTAGTTGTAACTCTCTGGCCCCATGACCAGTCTGCAATCGACGAAGTCTTTCCAGCTGACTGCGGAACCTTCCCTGATCTGTTAGAAGACATTTACTGATATCGATATCAAATTTTTCCAGCACGACTAAAAATTCCTTTCGATTCATTACTCAAACGGTGACGCCATTTACACGCCGCTGGGATTTCGCAGCTCCCGTTCGCGCAATTCACGTCTTAGAATTTTTCCGACGTTAGATTTAGGTAATTCTTTAACAAAGACTATTTCCTTAGGTACTTTGTAAGGAGTCAAATTTAGCTTACAGAATTGGAGAATTTGCTCCTTTGTTAAAGACATACTCTTAGGGACTACAAAGAGCTTTACAAGCTCCCCACTCTTTTCATTCGGAATTCCAATAACTGCGCTCTCAAAGACTTCGGGGTGGGAGTTTACCAGCTCTTCGATTTCACTCGGGAAAACATTGAATCCCGAAACTATAACCATATCCTTCTTTCGATCTACTATTCTCACGTAGCCATCGCTGTCTATTTGAGCGTAATCGCCTGTCTTGAACCAGCCGTCCGAGGTAATGGCCTGCGCAGTAGCTTCCGCGTTTTGCCAATAACCCTTCATTACCTGCGGTCCTCTGACCCAAAGCTCGCCCGTTTCTCCTTGCTCTAAATCTTGGCCGTCGTCGCTCACAACCTTTAGTTGCGTTCTTGGAACAGCTGGCCCCACCGTTCCAAGTTTCACGCGCCCAGGTGGATTGACAGTCACCACGGGGGAGCATTCCGTCAAACCGTATCCCTCAAAAACTTCGCAGTTAGTAATACTGGTCCATTCTTTTGCGACGTTTACCGTCATGGCCATACCACCAGCTCCGGAAAATCGTAAATCACTGAAGTCAACAGAATGGATATCCTTATGTCGGCACAGTGCCAGATACAAAGTGTTAATTCCTACAAATCCGTTGGGTTTAACACGACGCATGACTTTGAGGAGACTATCCACATCTCTTGGATTTGGAATTAGAACACTGTGATTGCCAGCGTACACCATCGTCAAGCAATGAAACATAAATGCGTATGTGTGATAAAGCGGCAACGGGGCTATGATAGTGTCTTGACCGTCACGAATTACTGATTTGCTGACGGCTCTTAGTTGCATCATATTCGCTAACAAATTTTTGTGGGTAAGCATTGCCCCTTTTGCTATCCCTGTAGTCCCGCCGGTATATAGAATGATGGCTGTATCTGTTCCTGAGTTGACGTTCTTGTGTTCGGCAGTAAGAGCGTACTTATTAAAGACAGATGTCCAGGCTGTTGTGTTTGCTATCTTGTATTCAGGAACCATCCGCTTAATGTAGCGTGCTGCAGCATTCACAACAATTCGCTTGATCGGTGGCAGCATGTCGCCCAATTCGGTTGTTATTACGAACTCAATTCCCGTATCGGGCAGTATTTCCTCCAATTTTCTACAGAAATTAGCCAGTATGACTATGGCTCTAACGCCAGAATCTTTGAATTGGTGTTTCATTTCCCTCGCTGTATACAACGGATTCGTATTCACCAATACCAAGCCTGCTTTCAATGCTCCGATTGCTGCAATTGGAAATTGCAGAACATTTGGAAGCTGGATGGCGATTCTATCGCCAGGTTTCAGTGAGGACTTTTTTTGCAGATACCAAGAAAAGGCATCGCTATACTCCTGCAATTCAGAGTATGTGATCGTACAGCCTAGAGCGGAAAATGCAGATTTTTTTGCATACACCTGGCATGCATAGTCATACAACTCCGGCAGGCTGGAGAATTGATCAGGGTCCAGATCGCCATTCAATTGCAATTGCTGTTCTATGCTCATCATTATCCCCTCTGCTCGTTTGGCCCCCTACTGCCTGAATCAACCCGCTTTCCTAAAATTTCCATTAACCATAGGATGTAATTGCGGAGTGCTGTCGCAGGAACTCTGAATTAGTTCTGTGTCAATCTAGGGTTGGAATCGAGAGGTGATCTCTCAATTTAATGGGAGTTACGGCTGAATCCCCCTGAATCTTTTTTGAACTATTCTGCCGGCAAGTGCCACTACCACTGCAAACAGCACCGCTAAGGTAAGCGGAACCATTGCTCTTACAAATGACGTTCCCCCGATAGTGACCAGATCGAGGGCCATTACAATAATTGCAGGAGCAAGCAGATCGTCTTCAGCGCTGACATACCATGGTGTAAACATGACGGCTATCAGTACTGCACGTAGCGCGTTAGCTAACGGCTTAAAACGTAATATCCCTGTAAAGCGATAAAATATTATGTAGCAAAGTGCTCCCGCAGCTATATAGATAGTCCAACCGATAAGGTAATCATAAATATCTAACATGCCGGTGCCACCCATCGAACGATGTGCTCTTCCAATCCATCCTCATGGACATAATCCTCGGAAATGGTCTTCCCGGTGACACTGATCCCCTGCTCGATCATCGCTGCTCGTGATCCGGTAATAAGAGGGTGCCAGCTTGGAAGTGGTTTTTCGTCGTACCGTAGCTTATATGCGCAAGTATCCGGGATCCAGTGCAACTGTGGCAGAATGTCAATATCGAGCACAAGACATTCTGGAACCAATTTTTGACGGCGCTGATAAGCCTTGCAACTGCACATAGATTGCTCCATGTGACGACAAACTACTCTTGTGTAATGAATTTCTCCGTTTTGTTCATCGAGGAGCTTCTTTAAGCAGCAGCGACCACAGCCATCACAGAGTGCTTCCCATTCTTTACGGGTAAGCGCCGCCAGAGGCTTTTCCCAAAAGTTTAGTGTCTCAGTCACGCGTCACCTCGATTGATCTAGTGTGTCTACACATGTGTCAACACAAAGCCTGACGAATGGCAGATTCGAGCAATGGCTGACGCCACCCTGAAAGTGAATCTGGCCAAGGAAAGTCCTTGCTTTTGTTACGCTCGATTACAAGAGGCACTAACTGCTTTTTACGAGCCAGCATTTCGGGTGCTATACCCAGTTCTTCTGCCTTGCATTGAACAACTGCCTGGCATTTCTTCAAATAACCCCGCAACGCTGCAGAGAGTGGTAAATCAATAGGAGTTAAATTGGGAAGCGCTTCGAGATGTGGAGTATTAATTATCTCGAGTAGTATGTCCGAGTCCTTGCTGACAAGAAATTTAGAAAGTTCACTTATGCCGAGAAGCGAATTTTTATCTTTAGGAATCTGTTCTGCCAGGCTGATAAGATCGGAGTCCTTTGCTATCCAACTCCGAGGTTTGTCTCGCTTGCGTGCCTCCTTTTCTCTCCAAATGCAGAGGCGTTGTAAAATCGCCAGTTGATAATTATCGAGTTTCCATGCAGAAGCAATATTTTGGTAGCAACTTTCCCAGCTCGATCCACTGACCTCTGAAATTGCTGACATCACCATTTCTGTACACTCTGCCTGAAGCCAACTCAAGCGGAGTTTTTCGGACAGAAATCCTTGTAAGATTCGGTAAATTTCAGGAAGGTAAGCGACGTCAAGCGCGGCATATTTGAGTTGCTCTTCACTCAGTGGTCGTCTAAGCCAGTCAGAGCGGGTTTCCCCTTTGCTGATCTCGATTTTCAGGATCGCTTTGACTAAATTTTGATAGCTTATACTGTAACCAAAGCCGAGGAATGCCGCAGCCTTCTGTGTATCAAAAATCGGAGATGGCAGAATCCCAAAAAATTCTTTGAAAACCACAAGGTCTTCCGAACAGGAATGGAGAACCTTTGTAATTGATGTGTTGCTTAGAATTGCGTTGAATGCGGCCCAATCTGTTAACGTAAGCGGGTCCAGAAGAAAACTACCCCCATCGTCACAGACCTGGATAAGTCCGAGTTTAGGGGAGAAGGTGTCGATACGGATAAATTCCGTGTCCAAAGCAAGCACCGATAAGGAATTCCACTTGTTGCAAAGTTGAATCAGCTCCTCATTGCTAGTGATCAAGACAGGTTTAGTAAGAATTTCTGTCGTGAGATTCATAGATTTCGGACCACCTGTCTGCCATTGAATGCATGGCTGAGTGTGCCGCCATCCACGAACTCCAGCTCTCCTCCAATTGGGACCCCGTGTGCTATTCTCGAAATGATGAGATTATATCCCTTAATCTGCTCAGCAATATAATAGGCAGTTGCCTCTCCTTCCACTGTTGGATTGCTTGCCAGAATTACCTCGTCAAAGTGCTTGCTGCGCAGTAGTTCAAGTAACGCGGGAATGCCTATCTGATCTGGCCCCATACCATCAATGGGGGAAAGGTGGCCCATCAAGACGAAATATAGGCCCTTGTAGCTGCCTGTCTGCTCTATAGCGTTCACATCGGCGGGGGACTCCACAATGCACAACATTCCTGAGTTGCGAGCACCGTTAGAACAGATTCTGCAAACCGAGTCCTCGGTTAATGTACGACACTGACTGCAATTTCCGACTCTTTCGAGTGCCTCACTAAGTACCATGCTTAAGTGTCGCCCGCCTGACCGGTTGCGCTCTAGAAGATGCAATGCCATCCGTTGTGCTGATTTTGGCCCAACTCCTGGCAAGCATCTGAAGGAATCGACTAATTTTTCAATCAGCGGGCTGGAAAACATTTCTACATCTCACTATGAACTTGATGGGTAATTAAAAGGGAAACTTGAAACCCTCTGGTATTTTTAACCCACCTGTCACCCCACTGACGATATTACGATTCTGTTCCTCCAATTTTTTAACAGCATCATTGAATGCTGCTGCAATCAGGTCTTCGATTACCTGTTTGTCTTCGCTCATCAGTGCGGAATTTAAAACTACTTGCTTAACGTCATGTCGACCGTTCATATGAATTTTAACCAAGCCCGCTCCAGACTCGCCTACTAGAATCAAAGATTCTGCTTCCTTTTGAGCATTCAGCATTTGTTCCTGCATTTTTTTGGCTTGTTTCATCAATTCATTTATGTCGGTCATGATTTCGCCTCGCTTACAACGGAGATGCTGTTTTGTACGATATGAGCGGAGAAATTTTGCAAGATATCTTGAATGTTCTTATCACTTTCGAAAGCTTTCAGTGATTGGAGAATTCTCTCCTCACGTTGTCGTTGTTTAATTTGTGCCGGTGACTCAGTATTAAGCTTTCCAGAAGATATTTGTACTTCTATCTCTGCATCAAAATAACGAGACAAAGATTGAAAAATTCTCTTTTGATGTTCTTCGTTGAATAGTGAACTTTGAGTTTCATCCAGAGTTAACAGAAGTCGGTTGCCATCTACGGATTTTATTACACAATTAGCCAATAAATTCCCTGTAATCCCTGTGATCCCCAATTCCTCAACAACTTGTCCCCAGTCCTTGATTTCGATCTTTGGTAATATAACGGCGGTGCATTCAGATATCTCGATAACACTGTTAGAATTTTCTAATATTTTTGTAAAATTTCCTGCAAGATCAACCTTTTTTTTTTCTTCATCCGTAGTCGATCCATTTTCAATGGATGGCAATGAAATACTTGTTGGTTTTCGTGCTTCCGTAGAAGTAGAAGTTGATTCACCTGGCGAGACCGCTTGGGGGGAGAACACCAGCATCCGAAGCAATAACATTTCGAAAGCCATGCGGGGATCGTGAGATACCGCAATATCCTGTTTCCCATTCAGTGCTATCTGGTAATACAACTGAATGTCTTCTGGGGCAAATCTTTGTGCAAACCCCAATATCTGCTCTCTGTCCCCTTGGCTATTGTCGACACCACCAGGGACCAATTGAGCTACTGCGATTCGGTGTAAGGAGGTTAAAAGGCTCTCAAGAAACAAAAAATAATCAAATGAACGCTCAGCTATTACATTGACACAGTCAAGTAGTCCTGTCGGGTCTGAGCTCTCGAGTGCTTCCAGTACCTTGACCAGCAAAGCTTGGTCGGGGGTCCCAAGTAGCGCACTGACTTCTGATTCATTTACTTTGCCCGCGCAGAAGGAAATGCTTTGGTCCAAGAGGGTAAGCGCATCTCGCATGCTTCCTTGGGCTGCTTTAGCCAGAATCCAAAGAGCAGGCTCTTCAAAGCTGAATTGTTCTGCAATCAGAACAGAGCGAAGATAATCCACTATTTTTTGTGGGCTAAGATTCTTGAGACTAAATTGCAGACATCGCGAGAGAATGGTGACCGGAAGTTTATGCGGATCCGTAGTTGCCAGCAGGAAGACTATATGGGGTGGGGGTTCCTCCAAAGTCTTAAGTAGTGCGTTGAAACTATGCTGAGAAAGCATATGAACTTCATCTATCAGGTATACCTTGTAACGTCCACGTGAGGGGGCATATTGGACGTTATCCAGTAATTCTCGAGTGTCTTCCACCTTTGTCTTTGACGCGGCATCGACCTCAATCAAATCAATAAATCGCCCCTCGGCTATTTCTACACAGGAGGCACATTTACCACATGGAGTAGAACTGACTCCCTGCTCACAGTTCAGACACTTTGCGAAAATCCTCGCAATAGTAGTTTTGCCGACGCCTCTAGTGCCAGTAAACAGGTAGGCATGATGAAGACGATTGTTGTTCAGAGCATGAATCAAGGTTTGAAGTACATGCTCTTGGCCAGCCATATCGCTGAATGTCTTTGGACGCCATTTTCTCGCCAATACCTGGTAAGTCATCTTTTTCCGTTCAAAGATCCGAGCTCGATTCAATAGTTGAATTACTGCGGTGGGGTGTCAGTGGCGTCTAGGGTCTTGAGTCGTAATCTCCCGACGTATCGGAACGAGCTGCGCACAAGATTAATTGGAGGTATCCCCTGCCAGCCTAACCACGGCACATGAGTCAGCTACTACCGTTGCTCCCTTCCGGGCCTGGCGGGATTCACAACCTATCATTGCGAGGGGACCGGCAAGAGATACCATAAAGCGTAGACGCACATGTCGCGTGACCACGTCTCGGCATTATGTTGAAACAGCAAGCATTAATCAAGTGCTGACTGGTAAGGGGTTGCGAATAGAATTCACTGGATCATCAAATACATCGGGCAAAATCGAGCCCAGCATTTCTCCACTCAATGCTATGGTTATTTAGCGTGGATGTGAAAATAAGAGTGGCAAGTTTTTTGGGGGGGGGGGGGGATAAAAAATCAGTGAGCTAAGAATCGTCTGACAATCTAGCTATTACATTAGTGGCGGTGAGGGAGGGATTCGAACCCTCGATACGTTTCCGTATACACACTTTCCAGGCGTGCTCCTTCAGCCACTCGGACACCTCACCGTAATCTCAATTTCAGCCCATCGGCAGTCATTTTGAGGGCGCGCCAATCTATAACAGTGCGCGCATAAATGCAAGCTCATCTGCTACTGACGTATGAATCTCGCCAAGCGCGAGTTCGTCTGCTGGGCTGCAGAAAACCTGATGGGGTTAATTTCTATTCCACCCCTCCGTAGGAAGTTTATAGATATCTGGAGGTTCTGCATTGAGCAATGCGCGCTTAAGTCTCGAAATATGTGTTCAGTGCAGTCTTCATGAAAGCCTTCGTGTGATCGAAATGATACAAGATAGGCAAGCAACCCTGCATGATCGATAGCGCCTCCACGATAATTGATAATAACCGTACCCCAATCGGGCTGAAATGTGACTGGGCAATTTGATCGGAACACTTCGCTGTACAGCGTTTCTGAAATAATCCTATTCTCATCCGATTTAAGAAAGTGTGGCGATGGCTGATAACAAGTGACGTCAATATCCAAATCGTCAATGCATATTCCTGGCGGTTCTACAACTTCCAACTCTTTATGACTGGTAACTGGCATTAATCGTACATTAACTTTGGTATTTACAAGTCGACTTAAATCATGAGTTACCAATTTCTCAACAGTCGTCATATCAGTGAATTGAGTTTGATTCATTGAATTGAGATAGAGTTTTAAGGACTTTGACTCGACAATATTGGGAGATTCGCAGGGGATGGTAAATTCTCCAATTGCTGCAATTGGTTTTCCTCTAGAATTAAGCCATGAGAGCTCGTAGGCTCTCCAAACGTC
Organism: Gammaproteobacteria bacterium; assembly: GCA_030654835.1. Taxonomy (GTDB): domain Bacteria; phylum Pseudomonadota; class Gammaproteobacteria; order Pseudomonadales; family Pseudohongiellaceae; genus UBA5078. The sequence continues at coordinate 154,757 of JAURWS010000037.1, forward strand.
ATAGCCCATAAACGGCAAATTTTCTGAGCTGATCCCAAGACTGCTTCGATTATCCTGCCGAGGAATTGCAAACAGTAATTCAGGCGCGTACTTGTTTGGGTATGACGTAATCAGCCCAAGAGGATTCTTTTTCATGTTTTTATGCTAGCCCAATTATTAATGTCGAAGCCCCGTCCCTCCGCTTGATGCGCATTGGCATAGGTTTTATTCAGTTTCTGTATGGACGGAGATTGCGCTTACTATGGTGCGGTGACTGCCAGAGCTGACCTATGCAAAAGCGGTAATAGGGAAATAGCGAAAGGAGCACATGTCAATTCTATCAAAGGTAACTTCCGGTCGCTAACCGGTTAACCGGCAATTCTATCGAACAAAAAAAAGCCTGACAATGTCAGGCTTTTTAATTTGGCGTCCCCTGGGGGTTTCGAACCCCCGTTGCCGGGATGAAAACCCGGTGTCCTAGGCCTCTAGACGAAGGGGACTAGAGTCAATCTTTTCCTCTGTCTTCTCACAGAAGGCGGCGCATTTTAAGAAGCTTACCAGCCCCCGTCAAGAGGAAATGTAAACTTTTTAAAACTTAGGCCGGTATCGCAACTCTGTTGGGAGCTATTAGGGCTTTGAGACATCTATAGTAGCTAGACCACCCACACCGCACACGATCGGGCAATGCTACACAACAAACTTGTTGGTGTCATCGCCCGTTTAGATGAAATGCTTGATAGGATCAAAAGCGGTTAACGAGCTATCGGAGGTTTCGAGTATCTGAACTTGCCCGCTATGACAAAGTGTGAGAGCCTTTCCATGTGGAGCTGATCGTGACTGCGCTGCTGATTAGTCTCTTTAATGGATGATTCGTGAACGTTGTAATCTGTGAAAATGGGGCGTCATTTTAGTGTTCTTTATTTTTTCATGACCACCCCTGTTAGCTATATTTGACACAGCTCTCAGTTAATTCTATTTCCGGCCGATATGATGGTTGGCAGTTCAGGACATCAATATGTAGATAGTAACTGAGATAGCAATGTCCGAGGTGGCCAGAAATGGAAATAAGGGAAAAACGTAAAGCCATAAGGCGCAGCAAGATAGATCACACGCTAATTCAGGAAGGTACTGCGCAGTTATCGAGTGAAGTAGAAATTCTCGAGAGCTGGCTTGCCGAGCTCGAAAAAGACGATTTTGCAAATCAGGTGGTCATTGACGCGCGGGTAGCGTACAACGATATGTTGAGAAGCCGCAAAGAAATGCTGGAAGCGCTATTGTCGTTAGAAAAGCCAATCCCCTGATACACCTTCAATTACAACCCGCCCCAAGAACCAAACTACCAATCGCTATACAGGTCATCTATGACAGCTCTTTCCTCAAATCACGCACAATTAATGTTGGCAATGCAGTCCCAAATGAATTCCAAAATATGTACCGACTGGGTTAAAGAAGATTTTCCTTATCTACGTGCGGTGATAATTGAGGGAGCTGAAGCGATTGAGCACTATGGATGGAAGTGGTGGAAGAAACAACAATGCGATACAGCCCAATTGCAGATGGAAATTGTGGATATATGGCACTTCATCCTTTCAGCGATATTGATTAGGACCAAGAATGATCAGGATGTTGCGATGCGGCTATTATTGTCTGTCAACGACAAACAGCTAGGCAGCCATCAAATAGAATTTGATGGGGAAGTCTATCAGTTGTCGTCACTAAGCCTGCTCGCGAAATTAGAGCTTTTAATCGGCGTGTCCGTTTCAAGACGCATTGAACTCGAGCTATTCAGCGCTCTCCTCAAAGACTGCAAAATGGACTGGGGTATATTGTTTCAGCAGTACGTGGGTAAGAATGTATTAAATTTTTTCAGACAAGATCATGGATATAAGGATGGAAGCTACCTTAAAGAGTGGCAAGGAAAAGAGGACAACGAGCATCTTATCGAAGTTATGAATTACCTCGACTCACGAGACTCCTCTTATCCTGAAAAACTATATCAGCTCCTGGAAGCTCGCTATCCCAGGTAATCAGCCGATTGAAGGCGAGTTGGCGCTAAAAGGTATTACCATGCAAGATTGCTACTTGAAGTAGGCATTATCCCTCTTGGTGTGGTCGGTTATGTCCCTGACCTCAGTCAGTTCCGGAATTTTTTCACGTAGAGTCTTCTCTACACCTTCTTTTAATGTCAGGTCCACCATTCCACATCCTTGACAGCCTCCACCGAATTTCAGTACCGCAACGGTGCCGTCAAATATCTCCTCCAGTGTAACAACACCGCCATGAGCTGCGAGAGAAGGATTAATCTCGTTATACAGCACATAATTGACGCGGTCCTCCAGTGAACTATCTTGCCCAATTTGGGGTAGCCTTGAGTTTGGGGCTTTGATTGTTAGTTGCCCCCCCATAGAATCCTTCGCATAGTCGACAACAGCATCCTTCAAGTAAGGGATGCTTCTCTGTTCCAAGTAGGCATTGAAACTCGCATACTGCCTGACTTCATCGGTTTCCTGCGATTCTCCAGGCCGACAAAACGAAATACAGGTTTCCGCTTTTGGGGTACCTGCATCCAGGATGAAAATCCTAACGGCAATTCCATCGCAATCCTGCTTTCTTAACAATTCTGCAAGATACTCCTGCGCAGATTCCGTAATATTGATCATAGAGGATTCCACTGCTCACCCAGTTCAAATTGCGCGCAGTTTACGCTAAGTATTGCCGAAGATAAATACTGGAGTGTTTTAGTTGGTTATTCATGCGCTGGCCAAGTACATCTGAACCTGGCGCTGACGGGGCTCAGTTCGTTACAGTGTCGATACCGTTCTGGTAGAATGCCACACTTTTTTACGCTGGCACGATCTGAATTGGGCATCAGCCCCCGAGAACCAACCATGTCAAATATAGTGTCTAACCAATCTCTTCGATTGGCGTTGCAGCAGCGAATTCTTGTCCTGGACGGGGCCATGGGCACCATGATTCAAGGACATAAGTTTAAAGAGGCCGATTTCAGGGGGGAGCGCTTCAAGAGCAGCGCGGTTGATCTCGTAGGCAATAACGATTTACTGACTCTTACGCAGCCTGGTGTGATTTGTGAGATCCACCGAAAGTACCTCCATGCGGGTGCTGATATAATCGAAACGAATACGTTCAACTCTACTTCCATATCTCAGTCAGACTACGGATTGCAGTCCCTGGCTTATGAGCTCAACTATGAAGGCGCGCGCCTCGCACGTTCCGTGTGTGACGAGATCAATGCCACCACTCCTGACAAACTGCGGTTTGTAGCGGGTGTTTTAGGCCCAACAAGTCGGACTGGCTCTATCTCTCCAGATGTGAATGATCCAGCTTTCCGAAATGTCACGTTCGATGAGCTGGTGGAGAATTACAAAGTCGCTACTGACGGGCTGATTAAGGGTGGAGCAGACCTCCTATTGATTGAAACAGTATTTGATACCCTCAATGCAAAAGCGGCCATTTACGCGGTTCAGGAACAGATGGAAAGTCTTGGGAGGTTTCTCCCAATTATGATATCGGGAACAATAACCGATGCCAGTGGAAGGACTCTCTCAGGACAAACTGTTGAAGCTTTCTGGAATTCTGTCGCGCATGCCAAACCCATTTCTATCGGTTTCAATTGTGCGTTGGGAGCCGCTCAATTACGTCCACACATCGAAGAAATTTCCCGAATTGCGAACACCTTTGTATCGGCGCACCCCAACGCCGGATTACCGAATGAATTTGGTGAATATGATCAAAGTGCTCGCGAAATGGCCGCGATTATTGAAGAGTTTGCCCAGAGCGGATTTCTCAATATTGTTGGCGGCTGTTGCGGCACAACACCGTCCCACATTCGTGCCATTGCTCAGGCAGTTTCACAGTACACGCCGCGGCAGATACCAGAGATCCAGCCAGCGTGCCGCTTGAGCGGTTTAGAGGCGTTTAACATTACGCCGGCTTCCTTGTTCGTGAATGTCGGCGAACGCACGAATATTACGGGCTCCAAGAAGTTTGCAAGGCTTATAAGGGAAGGAAATTATGCTGGCGCTCTTGATGTAGCTTTGCAGCAGGTGGAGTCAGGCGCACAAATCGTCGACATTAACATGGATGAAGGGATGCTTGATTCCAAGGCCGCCATGTCGCATTTCCTCCGACTCGTGGCCTCAGAGCCCGACATCAGTCGCGTCCCCGTGATGATTGACTCGTCCAAGTGGGAAATTATTGAGGAAGGCCTGAAATGCATTCAGGGGAAAGGGGTGGTTAATTCTATAAGTCTCAAGGAAGGCGAAGAAGAATTCACCAGCAAGGCTCGATTGTGCATGCGATATGGCGCAGCCGTCGTCGTTATGGCATTTGATGAGAAAGGACAGGCAGATACGTTTGAAAAGAAATGTGCTATCTGCAAGAGAAGCTACGACATACTTGTAAATGCGGTCGGATTCCCTCCAGAAGACATCATATTTGATCCGAACATATTTGCAGTTGCAACCGGAATTGAAGAACACAATAACTATGCGGTCGATTTCATTAAAAGTTGTGAGTATATAAAACGCGAGCTTCCTCATGCGCTGATATCGGGCGGAGTCAGCAATGTTTCATTCTCCTTTCGTGGCAATGACATAGTGCGGGAAGCCATTCATTCCGTGTTCTTGTACCACGCGATCAAGGCAGGTCTGAGCATGGGAATTGTGAATGCTGGTCAGCTCACGGTATATGATCAGATCCCTGCGGAGCTCAAGGAGCGGGTTGAGGATATCATTCTGAATCGCCGTCAAGACTCCACGGACCGGCTGATGGAAATTACCCGCAAGTATAGTGGTGAAGCGAGTACTGAGAGCCACGAAGATCTGGGCTGGAGAGAGGCTGATGTCAGTTCACGAATTGCCCATTCTTTAGTCAAAGGAATTACCCGATATATAGAGCTGGATACTGAAGAAGCAAGACTACAATTTGCTGAGCCGATTGAGGTAATCGAGGGTCCGCTTATGGCTGGCATGGACATCGTCGGAGACCTGTTTGGTAGTGGCAAGATGTTTTTGCCTCAAGTGGTGAAAAGTGCACGCGTCATGAAGCAAGCTGTTGCCTACCTGCTACCGTATATAGAAGAACGTAAACACGGGCGGGAAATCAAAGCGAAAGGCAAAATTCTGCTCGCTACGGTGAAGGGAGATGTTCACGATATTGGCAAGAATATTGTGGGCGTAGTACTTGGCTGCAACAATTATGAAATTGTAGATCTTGGTGTCATGGTGTCGTGTGAACGGATATTGCAGACTGCCATTGATGAACGAGTCGACATCATCGGTCTCAGCGGCCTGATCACCCCTTCCCTTGATGAAATGGTTCATGTTGCCAAGGAAATGCAACGCCTGGGATTGAAAATTCCCCTCCTAATTGGGGGGGCTACTACTTCCAAAGCACATACCGCCGTCAAGATTGAGCAGAATTATCACAACAACGCGACTGTCTACGTGCCGGATGCATCACGAAGTGTCACCGTTGTGAGCAACCTGCTTAGTGAGGACGGAGGTATAGAGTTTAAACGTAAAGTTCACGAAGAATATGATGCGGTGCGCGCTCGCAACGCTAACAGGGACACTCGCAAGAATATAATAAGTTTCGCGCAGGCGAACGAAAATGCACTGAAAGTGGATTGGCAAAAATTTAAGGCTACTGCTCCTCAGTTTCTGGGTAAACGAGTCTTTGATGACTACCCACTGGAAGTCCTGATCCCGTATATCGATTGGACCCCGTTTTTTATTACATGGAGTTTGGCTGGAAAGTACCCCGCAATATTGAATGACGAAGTCGTTGGCGAGGCAGCGCGGGACCTGTTTCGCGACGCTCAGAGCATGTTGCATGAAATTGTAGAGAATAAGTTACTTAAAGCGCAGGCTGTCATTGGTTTTTGGCCAGCTGCTCAGGTCGGAGTGAATGACGTGGTTCTCTATGAGGATCTGGCGAAGACCACTCCGATCGCGAGTTTTAACTTTTTACGCCAACAGTCTGTGAAGGCAGATGGCATTCCTAATTTATGTCTGTCTGACTTCATCGCCCCGTTGACTAGTGAGCAGCCGGATTATTTAGGAGGATTTGCAGTGACCACTGGCATTGGCGCCGATGCTCTAGCTCAGAAATACGAGGCAGAGCATAATGACTACAGCGCACTGTTGGTTAAGGCGCTGGCTGATCGACTCGCGGAGGCATTCGCAGAACACATGCACCAACGTGTACGCACCGAGTTCTGGCCATATGCAGCCAATGAGGAATTGAGTAACGAAGAGCTAGTCAAGGAACAGTATCGGGGCATACGCCCTGCCCCCGGATATCCGGCCTGCCCCGAGCACTCAGATAAAGAGACTTTGTTCAACCTCCTAGAAGTACCAGCGCATATCGGTATGAATCTTACTGAGAGTTTTGCAATGAGCCCGGCAGCGAGTGTCAGTGGGTTCTATTTTGCCAACCCTGAGGCACGGTACTTCGCGGTCGGCAAGATAGACACTGACCAAGTTCAGTCCATGGCTGAGCGCAAGGAGTTAACGATTGAGGAAGTCAGCAAATTGTTGACGCCAAGTCTTATCTGAAAGTTGTCCGAGAATTTACAGGGGGTGAGGAATGAGTGATAGAGAAGAAACTTCGAAGGACGTCGAAAAAGTTAAAATACCGTTCTGGCGTATGCTCCTGAGTGTCATGCAGGCCAGTTTCGGAGTCCAGAATAAGGCGAACAAGGAACGAGATTTTGCAAGTGGTTCGATTGCGGGGTTTGTCGTCGCCGCTTTGATATTCACGGCGATATTCATTGCTGTTCTGGTCACTGTTGTGAGGCTTGTGCTCCCATAACGGGGACTACAATCCAGAACATGTTCCCGTAGCGGTCAGCGGGTGCGCTTAAGTCGCGGGTCAGTTAATGTGGTTACATTAACGGCTCGCGAAAAAAACCGCGATCGTCACAATGATCACCACCAGAGAGAACAGAGCGATGGCGTCAGCACGGCTGTTCGCATCCATTTCTTCGTGATCGACCGGGGGCTTTACAGGCTCGTCGTGATGGCTCATATCCTATTCCAATTTGGCTGAATTGCTGGGTTTGCGGGAATTGAAAAACAGTGGGGCATTTTAAAGACTCGGTGAACATAATCAAGAAAAACTTGCAATAGAAGCAGAGACGTAATCGGGTGTCACATTTGCCGATTATCCAGAGCCGCTGGCACATATTGCAGGACTTGCTTTACAATTGCCGCCTCTTTTCGCTCTGATGAGAATCCACAGAGCAATCCGAACCATCTGACTTAGACAATAATCATGTATCGATACGACAACTATGACCATCAGATGCTCGCAGACCGCATCGCACAATTTCGCCATCAAACAGAGCGATATCTGAAAGGTGAGCTGGCTGGACCAGAATTCTTACCCCTTCGCCTTCAGAATGGGCTGTATGTCCAGCGTCTTGCCCCAATGCTTCGGATTGCCATCCCTTATGGCATGCTTTCCAGCAGGCAACTGAGAAAACTGGCTCATATCGCCGATTATTACGACAAAGGGTATGGGCATTTTACGACCAGGCAAAACATACAATTTAATTGGCCAGCACTGGTGGACGTACCCGACATACTTGCACATCTTGCCGAAGTGGAAATGCACGCAATTCAGACAAGTGGCAATTGCATAAGAAACACCACTACTGACCAGTTTGCGGGTAGCGCAGTTAACGAGATTGAAGATAGCCGCCCCTACTGCGAAATCATTCGCCAGTGGTCAACGTTTCATCCGGAATTCGCCTATTTGCCACGCAAATTCAAGATTGCGGTTTGCGGTACGGTAGATGATCAGGCTGCTACTCAAGTGCACGATATTGGTCTGTTCATTGTCAAGAGTGACACGGGGGAAATCGGCTTCAGAGTCTTGGTTGGTGGGGGCTTGGGAAGAACACCTGTCATTGGTAAGGAGATTCTGTCGTTCCTCCCGAAACAGCATTTGCTAACTTATCTGGATGCAATCCTTAGAGTCTATAACCGTGAAGGGCGTAGAGATAACAAGTATAAAGCGCGTATCAAGATTTTAGTGAAAGAGACGGGTATTGAGTTATTTCGAGAAAAGGTTGAGCAAGAATGGCTTGCTCTTAAAGATGGACCACTGACGCTGACCGATGCAGAATTTTTACGCTGCAAACGATACTTTCAGGATCCGGAGTATAAGGAGCTTTCCGAAGACTCACCGCAATTGCTCCAAGTTCTTGGAGAGAACGTACTCTTTGCCGGTTGGTACAATCAGAATGTCAGCGCACACAAGAAGGCCGGGTACTCAATCGTTACAATATGCCTCAAGCAAACTGGTACCGCGCCAGGGGACATTACCAGCGATCAGATGAACTTTGCCGCAGACTTGGCGGATAGCTACAGCTTTGGTGAATTACGTGTCAGCCACGAGCAAAATATCATCCTTGCCGATGTTGAAAAGTCAGCGCTCTATGCGCTGTGGCAATCTCTTAAATCCCAAAAGTTGAACAGTGATAATCGTGGTTTGCTGACAGATATAATCTGCTGTCCCGGTGGTGACTTTTGTTCACTGGCCAACGCGAAGTCTATCCCCATCGCAGAGTCGATCCAGCGTCGCTTCGGAGACGCCTCAAGATTGAGGGATATCGGAGCCTTATCTCTGAATATATCGGGCTGTATGAATGCGTGCGGTCATCATCATGTGGGTAATATCGGCATCCTTGGTGTTGACAAAAAGGGAGCCGAGTTTTATCAAATATCTCTAGGTGGATCTGTAGATAACGATACCGCGCTGGGACAAATTGTTGGACCTTCCTTTGCGCAGGAAGAAGTTCCTGATGTGATTGAGAAGATCGTTAATGTCTACATGAAAAACCGTCAATCCGGCGAACGCTTTGTTGAGACTTTCAATCGTGTCGGAATAGATCCGTTCAAGGAAGAGGTTTATGCCAAAGCTGATTAAAAATCGTCAGATAATTGATGATCGATGGGTATTGATTAAAGAGAGCCGTCAATTAGAGGATTTGCAGGCCTATAGTAGTCAGGATCTGATTGTTCCTCTGGCATTCTGGCTCGCAGAACACAACCGCATTCAGCAACGATCAGGCAAGACAGCGGTATGGCTGAATAGCAACGAAGTGCCGCAATCGCTCGGCTCGGATCTGCACAGCCTGGAGGTCATTGCTCTGAATTTCCCGATTTTTTCGGATGGACGAGCGTACACCTCGGCCCGGGAATTGCGCAGCAATCTTGGATACAAGGGGGAAATTCGCGCTATCGGTGATGTGCTCAGAGATCAGCTTTACTACATGTCCCGTTGTGGATTTGACGCATTTCTTATGCGTGACGACCAAAATCTGGAAAGAGCCCTCTCCGCCTTTAACGATTTCACTGAAGGCTATCAAGCAAGTGTGGACAAACCTATCCCACTATTCAGACGCCGCTGATCAACTGCTTGCAGCTCTGATCACGATGCCTGGGATACGTTAAGCAATACACGCCCAATAGACCTTCCCATCCGCAACGTGCTTAATGCTTCTGGTAAATCTTGCATGCCGATTTCATGCGCCATTTTCTCTAAATTCGACAAATTCCACTCTGTTGCGAACTTTCTCCAAATTCTCGCTTTGTGTTCGATAGAAAGATTGACCGAGTCAACCCCCAGGAGGTTGATTCCTCGAAGAATAAATGGGAAAACGCTAGCCTCGAAAACAGGTGAAGCAACTAAACCGCAGCACGCTACGCTCCCGCCATAACGCAGGGAGCTCAGGATATTGAGTAGTAACTGACCCCCCGCCACATCGATAGCCCCTGACCAACGCTCTTTCTGCAAGGCTCGCGAGGAAGGTTCGGAAAGAGTCTGCCTATCAATGATTGAGGCTGCGCCAATGGAACGCAGATAAGACTCTTGCTCCAGCTTTCCAGTACAAGCGACGACGGTGAAACCAAGCTTTGCAAGTAGCGCAATTGCAATAGCGCCTACCCCACCGGTTGCCCCGGTGACAAGCACTTCCCCTCGCTCAGCAGAGACACCATTCAGGAGCAGCTTCTCCACACACAGACCGGCTGTCAATCCTGCTGTGCCCAGTATCATTGCGTGTCGTACGCTTAAACCCACGGGAATTGGTACAACCCAGTCGGCAGGCACCCGTATAAATTCAGCGAAGCCACCATCGGTATTCATGCCTAAGTCGAATCCGGTGGCGAGCACCGAATCCCCAAGCCGGAATTTGGCCGAACTGGATGTCATTACTTCCCCCGCTGCATCTATGCCAGGCGTGTGGGGATACTGCCTAGTTACACCTCGATTGCCAGAAGCTGACAAGGCATCTTTGTAATTCAACGAAGAGTAATGAACTTTTATCAGTACTTCGCCCGCAGGCAAGTCGCTAATAGCACGATCTACAACTTCTCCAACGTACTCGGGTTTACCTCCGAGAGTCCTCTCTGTAATCCGAAACGCTTTGAACTTGTCTATGTGACGTACCATCAGAACTATCCGTACGAAAGATAAATGCTGAGTAGAAGAGTTTAGGAGAAATAAGCACTCTGACGGGCTCTCTTGAGCCACGACAAAACCGTTTTATCAATAGTGGTGTGAATCGCCGCACCCAATTTATCGCTAATGGTTCTGCGTATTTCAAAGCGCACAGCAAAGACATCGGCGTCGTCACAGGCTCTAATGATGCATTCGTCACTAGTAATGATTCCGTCAATCATGCTGCGTTCCAGGGCTTGCAGACCAACCCATGTCTCACCGGTGGCTATGCTGTCAATTTCCACTGCAGGACGATGTTGTTTCACCCAGTCCTTGAATATGGCGTGCATCTCCTCGACATCTTCCTTGACCTTGTCTCGTCCACGCTGTGTGATCTCGCCAAAGGTCGTAAGAGTCGTCTTGAATTCCCCGGCGCTGATAGTTTCATAATCGACCTCATGCTTGTGCAAGAGGCGATGAAAGTTTGGCAACTGGACCAACACCCCAATCGAACCAAGAATCGCGAATGGGGCCGCGACCAATCTATCAGCGAGGCAAGCCATCATGTAGCCACCACTGGCAGCAACCATATCAACACATACAGTCAGCGGTATGCCATGTTCCTTGATTCGAGACAATTGTGATGCGGCCAGTCCATAGGCATGGACCATGCCGCCGGGGCTCTCCAATCTAACCAAAACTTCGTCTTGTGAAGTGGCCAACGACAGGATTGCAGTAATTTCCTCGCGTAGTGACTCCACTTCGCTAGCCTGAATATCCCCATTAAAATCTATTACATAGACACGTTTTTTTGAATGAGGGTCAATCTCGGAATCTGACTCCAGGCTTCGCCTTGAGTTCTTAAGTTCGCGCGCCTCCTCTTTATGCCTCTTTCTTTCTCGCTTCTGTTCATGTTTGAAAGTGTCCTTGTCGTAGACAACTTTTTTCATGGCATCGCGCATGTCGTCCAATTCATCATTGAGACGAACAACACTGATGGCCCCCTTCCCTGCTGCTCTCCGCCCCCTTCCCCCAATTGCAATCATTGCTCCAATGACCACAGTGAAAGCAGCAGCCAAGGTGACGACCTTTGCTAGAAACAGGCAATACTCAATAAAATACTCCAAAAATTTCTCCTTAAATTCAATTGCGCTCTCGCAATTCAAAGTGCTGCAAGAATAACTCAATGAGTTGTCCTGCGACACTGATACTGGCTGCTGGAATTATGGGTAAATCGGCGCGCCGGAACCAGCCTGCTTCGGCGATCTCCTTGCCATCTACACTGATGTCACCAGACTTGTAATCGGCAAAAAAACCGAGCATCAATTGCGATGGGAATGGCCATGACTGACTCCTTATATAGCGGATGTTTTCCACTTCGATTCCTACCTCTTCTTGTACCTCTCTCACAACCGCTTCTTCGGGAGTTTCTCCCACCTCCATGAATCCCGCCAGACAGCTGAAGAATGCGCTAGATTTACCAAAATGGCGTGCAAGCAGTATTTCATCCTGTTTGATGACCAGGACTATCACGCAGGGATTGATTCGAGGATAAAAATGGAGTTTGCAGGAAGTGCAGACCAGTGCTCGCTCGGAACTATGTGGCACCGTATGGGCTCCGCATCTTCCACAATATCGATGATTATCGTACCAATGGAGCAACTGATTGGCTTTGCCTGCAGCGGCAAAGACATCCATGTTCTGGCTGAACAGCAGTTTCCTGAGTGAAGTTTTTTCAGCATCAAGCAGGCGAAAACTCGCATCACTGAGCCCAAGAGCCAAGCATGGACGCAAGGCAAATTCGCCTATCATCAGCGAATGTTGCTGTGACTCAATGCAGATATCCTGCAGGGTTGTTGCAGGCCAAAAGTAATTTTCGTTTCGGTGGAGAATTTCCCCATTGTGGAAGAGTAATACCTGCTCTTTGCCGGAAAAATTTTCTGGTGTCAAAAAGTACTCAGATTTTAGTTCCATGCAACGCCAGTTCCTTGAGTGGGCTCAATGCTCAGAAGTCGTCCAAAGACAACGGTTACCGCTTTGCTTGTTGATACGCAAAAGTAAGCGCGTATGGGCGGCTATTGCTTCCTCTTCTATATGGCTTACAAGCAGTGGCGGACGGTCAAAATCGAGTTTGCGACTTACGACCTCAATCTTCCTGACATTAGTCTCTTCTGTTCCTAACAGTAATGACGTCTGCCCTCCGGTCATCAACAGATAGACATCGGCAAGAATCTCCGCATCCAGCAACGCACCGTGCAGATCTCGTTGTGAGTTATCCACCTCATAGCGCTTGCAGAGAGCGTCCAGACTGTTGCGCTGTCCCGGGTGCTTCTTACGTGCCATCGTCAAGGTATCGACGACAGAGCAATAGTCTTCCATTCGACCGTGCTGCGTCCCGGCGAGCTTGAGCTCACTATTGAGAAATCCAATGTCAAACGGCGCATTATGTATGATCAGTTCGGCCTCTGAGACGAAGTGCAAAAAATCGTCAGCCACGTTTCGGAATCGAGGTTTATCGGCAAGGAAGGCTGATGTGATGCCATGTACTTGGACAGCACCTTCGTCGATCTCACGATCTGGATTCAAGTAGCAATGAAAATGACGTCCGGTGAGACGTCTATTTTCAATTTCGATGCATCCGATCTCGATGACTCTGTGACCTTGAGCGGGATCGAGTCCGGTGGTTTCAGTATCTAAGACAATTTGTCGCATAGTCTATCTAATAGCCTGATATTGTTGAATTATTCGCTGTAATTTTTAAGCAGCTCATCAATCCCACGATTGGCCAGTTCATCGGCCAATTCATTTTCACGATGACCACTGTGGCCTTTGACCCACTCCCATCTGATTTTGTGCTGCACGGCAAGTTCATCCAGCTTTCGCCAAAGATCGTCATTGAGCACTGGCTTTTTGGCAGCGGTTTTCCAATTGCGCTTTTTCCAGTTGGGCAACCACTCGGTAATTCCCGTTAATACGTATTTCGAGTCGCTAATAACGGTGACATCACACCCTGAACGTTTGAGTGCCATGAGCCCTTGTATTACCGCAGTAAGTTCCATGCGATTATTGGTGGTGAGAGTTTCTCCTCCATAGAGAATTTTTTCGATCCCCTTATATCTCAGCAAGACTCCCCACCCACCTTTTCCAGGGTTACCTTTGCACGCTCCGTCTGTGTACATTTCTACAACATTTGACAATCAAACACCTTCCACGATGTGAATCTTAACTATGTGCTTTAACTGGAGACGGGCGTTCTGGTTTTGTCGTCTTCGTTGTGTATTCCCACCGTTTCACCAACCTGGCGCACAATAACAGGCCGTGGAATTCGTGGCCAGCGCGGCACAATTGGCGTCATTGGCATCACTTGTTTGCACGCTACTATAAAATACACAGCCCCGAGCGGATGCAGAAAGCGTCGCCCGAGCCCTTCCATTTTTGGCGCCAGACTAACCATTTTCAGATTGTTGATTGGAAGGAGGTAACCGCTATGCATCACTTTGTCGATGCTGAAATCCAGCAGTTTCAACCAGTCACTCACCCTCCCGCTCGAGATGAATCGCCCACTCCACGGAACGCAGCTTTTCCAACGAAAAAGCTTTCTGAGCCCCCATGTACTTACGGGATTGAATCCTATAATCAGCAGCTTTCCGCCGGGCATAACAACCCTGGCGGCCTCTCTCAGCAGCCTGTGGCTGTCAGGTGTGAAATCCAGTGCGTGGTGTATTAGTACAGCATCAACGCTTTCGTTCGATAACGGCAAGAACTCATTACTGGCGACAGGGAAACGAGTACCGGTAATATGGGACGGGGTGAAAAAAAACTTATGCCCCACGGGACTTTCGCCTAACATGGACTGCGCGCAACAACCCAACTGCAGAATATGATATCCAAAGACACGTGCCAGAAGCGGTTCAAGCATGTCTTTTTCAGTCGCCAGCAACTCACGACCAAGCGGAGACCGCAGCCAGACATCCATATCCTGAAACAAGATTTGAGGCTCAGGCAATTGATGGCGCTGCTGCCATCGCATTCGATAGTTTGAGAAAAGTGACATGGTTACAACTTACATCCATCTGTCGGAATGCATGGTCTTTAGTTCTACGGATAATACACTATGGCTCTCAAAGTAAGTTCCATCCGCGCTTTTAGTGACAATTATATATGGGCGTTTGGTCAAGACGGCAGCAGAGATGTGTGTATCGTTGATCCCGGCGATGCAGACCCCGTCCTAGCAATGTTACTTGCCGAAGATCTACACATATCCGCAATTCTGCTGACCCATCACCATGCGGATCACATCGGTGGGGTGGAAGCACTCTTGGCAGAATTTCCAGACACGCCTGTCTACGGCCCGCAATCCAGTAAAATTGATTCAGTGACCTCTCCGCTTGGTGACGGTGACAAGCTAAATGTGGCAGGAGCCGAGTTCTCAGTAATATCTGTGCCCGGGCATACTTTAGATCACATTGCTTACCATACGTGCAGCCATTCAAACGAAGAAAACATCGAATCTGGGCTGCTATTTTGTGGAGATACCCTTTTTTGTGGAGGATGTGGAAGAATTTTTGAAGGTAACCCCGGCATGATGTACGCTTCGCTGGATAAACTGGCGTCCTTGCCAGCGTCGACCATGGTATATTGCGCCCACGAATACACGCAGAACAATCTACGCTTTGCGTTGTATGCAGATCCAGGTAACCGAGACACGATTGAACGGCTTCAGCAGGTGAACGAAGCCCGTAGCGCGGAGGTCTCAACAGTTCCATCCATGTTATCAATGGAGTTGCGAACTAATCCTTTTTTACGCTGTCATACTAAGGCCGTCAGAGAAACCGTTATCGAGAAAATGGCCATCCCCTTCGACAGTAGTGACATCGAAGTATTTGCGGCACTTAGACGATGGAAGGACAGTTTTTCTGCATAATATCCAGGCTATAGACAACCTTGCGCCCCGCAATTTTCAATCTGGCAAGTTATATAATGTTTTTGAATTTTAACACTTTAAGATCAATTTACGGCTTCTCTGGAGCGATAGCGCCGGTGCGACTGAACAAGCTAAGTGCTTTGATTTCAGTTGTTACGCTACTGAATGCCTGCAGTGTCGTTCAAGATCCAAACATTGTCCTCCAAGGGGATACGCAAACAGCTCAGGGAACGACGAGCAATTCTGCCCGAATCGTAACTGGTCGAGCAGATCCGGCAAGGATTCATATTCAGTCCGGGTCAGGAAGCAGCGAAACTGCTGCTGATCAATTCGATAATATATGGACGAGGATTGGCAGTGGCCTTTCGTTCAGCCTAAGTCATGACAATGAGAGGATAGAGGAACAGATCGCTTTCTATAAAGACAACCCCGCCTTTTTAAAGACAGTCACGGAGCGATCAAGGCCTTTCATCTATGAAATTGTTGAGGAGCTAGAGAGACGCTCTCTACCCTTGGAGTTGGCACTTCTTCCCATCGTGGAAAGTGCCTACAACCCCAATGCCACGGCTGGAAAAAATTCAGTTGGGCTATGGCAAATTGTTAACGCTACTGCCAGAAGTCTAGGGATTAAGCAGGATTGGTGGTATGACGGCCGACGGGATCCAATCGCCTCGACCAGCGCAGCGCTGGACTACTTGACTACACTCAACGAGATGTTTGAAAACGATTGGCTTCTCACTTTAGCCGCGTATAACACGGGCCAGGGTAACGTCCAGAAGGCTATCGAACAAAACAGCCGTAGATCTCGTGCAACGGATTACTGGTCTCTGAATCTCTCCTCGACCACGGAGGATTTTGTTCCGAAACTTATTGCCCTTTCTCGATTGATTTCCACTCCTGACCATTATGGCGTGGAATTGGCGGATGTCGGAAATGAGAGAGTGGTTGCCAGACTGGAGGCAGGGACACAGATTGATTTGGCGTTGGTTGCCAGTCTGGCTGGGGTTGACCCCGAAATTCTCTATCAACTGAACCCTGGAATCAGACAATGGGCCACGCACCCGGATGGTCCGCATACACTTCTGGTTCCAATTGATCAAGTAGATGCTTTTGAGTCTGCAGTGGCGAGCCTGAAAGGTCAGACTCCAGTCACCTGGGACAGGTATGTTGTACAGTCTGGCGATACGCTTGGCAAGATTGCACGCCAGTTCAATACGCAAGTTGCGGCATTACAGCAGGCCAACGGCATTGAAGGTAGTCGTATAATTGCCGGCGAATCACTCCTGATACCCCGCGCCTATAAATCGGCAGCCCCATTAGCCACCCCGAATGCTCCTGAATACTTGGCTGGTGTAGCCATTGCCGGTGATGTGTCTCCACTTGGTATTACACCACCTACACGATATGAGGTCCGCTCTGGCGATAGTCTATGGCGGATAGCGAATCGCTATAATCTGAATACATCGACACTTGCCGCGTGGAATAACATTTCAACTGAGGCCGTCTTGCGCCCCGGCCAGATTCTGATGCTTCACTCCGATCCAGCTATCGCGCAAGCGGTCGAAAGTGGAAGAGGTAATGATGCAATTCAGTACACAGTCAAATCTGGCGACACGCTTGCCCGTATTGCAAGAAAATATGGTGTAGAGGTCGCGGAACTTCTCGAGTGGAATGACCTTCAAGCTAAAGGGTTGATACACCCCGGGCAACAACTGCTTTTGCATCCCGAGGGTTCGGAGCTTAACTGATACCAGCTAAGCTCCTCTCCGAGACATATGTCTTTTACAGCAATGGTTCTTCTTCCACCAAGCTTTCGGTAATGTCCGCGTTATTTCTGGAGTTTGACAAGAAAGCATCGAATGCAGCTCTACCGTCAGCTTCCACACTTGAACTAATCAGCGTTGTGCGCTCCTCAGTAGCGAGCTGGTCCAGTGTGCCTAGATTGACGGACTGCAGCTCCAATATGACATAAGTGCCATTGCTCAAAGCGAAACCATCGAGTGTTGGGATGTCTCCCTCGGGTGGTAACATAGTGAATGCGCGCTGCAACACTTCTGTGTTGAGACCAGACTGATCCCTGGACACCCCGTTCTGAGATATCCACTGCAACTCACTTTCCGCGATCATCTCTTCCACTGGTTGTCCATTGCGGAGCGAAGCCAATAGCTCCTCACCCACTGCCCGTGCCCTTTCCTTCTCCAGTTCGGTGCGCAAGATGGCTGCGATTTCACCACGCACTTCCTCGAGTGGTCTCAGATGCGCTTCGTTGTGCTCCCGCAGATTCAGAACCAGCGCGCGTGAATCCCCAATCTCAACCACCTCGCTGTTATTGCCACCCACCAGCACTTCTTCCGTGAATGCCGCTGCGACAACATTGCTGTTGCTGGTAATTTCTGTCGTGCCACCCAGGCGAGAAAACGCCTCGCTTTCCACTATCTCAAGACCAAGGTCTTCTGATATCTCTCTCAGATCTGTTGTCTCGAAGGCTAGGTTTGCGAGTGTTTCCAAGCGGGAAAAATACAATTGATCGACTTCGGCACTGCTGAGATCGCGACGGATTCGATCAGACACTTCTTCAATTGGTGCAAATTCATTCAGATCGTACTCGGTCAGTTTGACGATATGAACTCCGAATTCAGATACAACCGGGGCAGAGATCTGTCCGACCTCAAGAGTTGCCAACACCTCCTCCAGCTCCGGGGGGAATGCCGATCCATCGGAATAGCCAATATCGCCTCCAGACTGAGCTGAAATCGTATCGCTGGAAGCCTCCAGCGCAATTGCAGCGAAATCCTCGCCTTGATCCAATCGCGTCTTCAGGTCAGCTGCCTGCGCTAAGGCCTGTTCTTGAGTCCTCGCATTACTGAGCTCAAGCAGGATGTGAGACGCTCGTCTTTGTGTAGCAGCTGAGGATGCATTACGTTCGATCTCATACTGAGCCTGAACATCCGCATCACTTACTTCTACCTCACCAAAAATGGCACTTTTATCAAGCAGGGCATAATCGACCGCTACTTCTTCTTCAACCATGAAGCGAGATTGGTTATTTTGATAATAGGTCTCAATCTGATCAGCCGGTATGACCTCTCCTTCAGTTCTATTGCCGAGGGTAACGGACAAAAATCGGAAATCCCGAGTTTGCGAAGTCAACGCGGCGATGCGCTCCAACTCGTTCTGCGTCATAAAACTGGAGGAGGCGTATGCGTTGACCAGCTGACCTACCACCATTTGCTTAGACAAAGCATCGCGATAAGCCTGCACGCTGAACCCTTGTGTGGCCATGGTTCGCAGCGCCAGATTCGAGTCAAATACTCCTCCGATCTGGAACTGTGGATTATTGATAATCTGGCGATCAATGGCATCGCTCGAGATCGTCATGGAGGCGTTTCTCGCTGATTGATTGAGTAATCTGTCCTCAATAATCTGATTCAAAGCAACTTCGCGTAACAACCCTTCATCCAGATTGGCGAGATCTGCACCGACACTCATCATCAGGTTCTGTACGCTTGTCGCCAGCTCTGGTTCAGTGATCTCTTCACCATTCACCTCGGCAACGGTCGAATTGTTTACAAACCCACCAACAATGGATTCGACTCCGAACAATGCCATCAGCGCAATAATGAAGCCAATAATGACCTTTGCAATCATCCCCTGGGAGTTGTCTCTTATTTTTTGCAGCATGTCATTTCCTGTCGAATACCGTGCTTGATACAACGATCGAATTGGTGCGAAGCGTGAATAAATAGCACCTTCTCTAAACTAAAAAGGCGCATCATTGATGCGCCCCAAAAACACTTCTAAGCAGTCAGACCAACCTTCCGATCTTTATGTAAGCCGTCTTTGTCCGGACTGACCCGCTGTCGAATTTTAACTGTATGGTTAGAGATTTACGGCGTCTTTAAGAGCCTTGCCAGCTTTGAATGTAGGCACTTTGGCTGCTTTGATTTGAATTGTCGCACCAGTTTGTGGATTGCGACCTTGGCGTGCTGCGCGCTCTTTGGTTGTAAAAGTACCGAAACCAACGAGTACGACCGGATCGCTTTTCTTCAGCGAGTCAGTGATGGCATCAATCATGGCATCTATCACGCGTCCGGCTGCAGCTTTTGGAATGTCAGCACTTGCAGCAACAGCATCGATTAATTCTGATTTATTCACGTTGTCCCCTTATTTTTCTAAGTTGAGTTATTACTTGAAATCAAGCGGGCGAAGTGGCGTTTCAATGCCCGCGCTAGTATTTATATTCTGTCTGATTTTTTATTCAAGAGATGGCTTGATAACCAATACGACCGGCACTTTATACCAAGCCAAAGAAAGCTGTGTCAACCATAAACACTGGCTTCCACTGTGATTCAGTGCGTATTTATATGCATTTCATCCTTGGTTTTATCGACATCATCACTGGCTACGGAAATTACAGTTTTCGAAGCGACAACATCTGAATTTGGAACAGGCTGATATTCCAGGGCAAGCTCTAAAACTTGATCTATCCATTTGACAGGACAAATTTTCATATCAGCTTTTACATTATCGGGAATCTCTCGCAAATCCCTCTCGTTGTCCGCAGGAATAATAACCGTCTTGATATTGCCTCTATGTGCGGCGAGCAGCTTCTCCTTGAGGCCCCCAATACGTAGAACCTGACCTCGCAAGGTAATTTCACCGGTCATGGCAACATCCGCTCTCACAGGAATACCCGTCAACGCGGACACAAGTGCAGTACACATTCCTATACCAGCACTCGGCCCATCTTTCGGCGTTGCTCCCTCTGGAACATGAATATGCAAATCCATGGTTTCATGAAAGCCGGGCTTGAGGCCCAACACCGCCGCACGGCTGCGAACTACAGTAATGGCAGCCTGGATCGACTCCTGCATGACATCACCCAATGATCCAGTCTTGATGGTTTTTCCTTTCCCCTCTAAAGCTACGGCTTCTATGGTCAGCAATTCGCCGCCAACCTGAGTCCATGCCAGCCCGTTAACCTGCCCAACGAGATTATTTTCTTCAGCGCGACCAAAATCATACTTTCGAACGCCAGAGTAGTTTTCCAGCAGCTCACTTTTGACGACAACTGGAGCAGTCGGGCCAGTTGAGGAGTGTTGCTTGACTACTTTGCGGCAGATTTTCGCTATCTCTCGCTCCAGGCCTCGCACGCCGGCCTCTCTGGTGTAGTATCGAATCAGATCCTTGATGGAGTCTTCGCCGATACTGAGTTCGCCTTTACGCAGCCCATTGTTTTGCTGCTGCTTGGGTACAAGGTACCGATTGGCGATGTTGACTTTTTCATCTTCGGTATAGCCCGGCAGGCGAATAATCTCCATGCGGTCAAGCAGTGGGCCAGGAATGTTCATGGTATTGGATGTGCAAACGAACATGACTTCTGACAGGTCGTAATCGACCTCCAGATAGTGATCGTTGAAGCTGTGGTTCTGTTCTGGATCAAGAACCTCCAGCAATGCGGATGCGGGATCTCCCCGGTTGTCCATTCCCATCTTGTCTATTTCGTCGAGTAAAAATAGTGGATTTTTCACTCCTACTTTTGCAAGTTTTTGCAGTAATTTACCCGGCAGAGACCCGATGTAGGTTCTTCGATGACCTCTGATTTCAGCCTCATCGCGCACCCCACCCAATGCCATACGCACAAACTTTCTGTTTGTTGCGCGGGCGATCGATTCCCCCAGTGATGTCTTGCCAACCCCAGGGGGACCTACCAGACACAAAATCGGGCCTTTCAATTTCTTGACACGCTTCTGCACCGCCAGATATTCGAGGATTCTGGTCTTTACCTCTTCCAGGCCATAGTGATCGTTTTCAAGGACTTGTTCAGCCTTCTCCAGATCCAGACGGACTTTGCTGCGTGCTTTCCATGGCAGGCTGACCATCCAGTCAATGTAGGTTCTCACGACGGAGGCTTCGGACGACATAGGTGACATCATCCTTAACTTGTTAAGCTCCGAAAGTGCTTTGTCTCGCGCCTCCACGGGCATTCCCGCTTCCTCAATGCGCTGTTTTAATTCCTCTGCCTCATTGGGGCTATCATCCAATTCCCCCATTTCCTTCTGAATGGCCTTCATCTGCTCATTGAGGTAGTACTCTCGCTGGCTTTTCTCCATCTGTTTCTTAACGCGTCCACGAATCCTCTTCTCTACTTGAAAAAGATCAATTTCGGATTCGATGAGCGCCATCAGATGTTCAATTCTGGGCTGCAGAGCAACCAGCTCCAGGAGATTTTGCTTCTCCTGAAGTTGCAGTGACATATGCGATGCAATGGTATCTACCAGACGCCCTGCCTCATCAATACTGGAAATTGAGGTAAGAACCTCAGGAGGGATTTTCTTGCTTAATTGCACGTATTGATCGAATTGCGAAAGCAATGAACGAGTCAGCAGCTCGGACTGTTTATCAGCCAAGGGGTCGCCACTCACAAGATGGATGTTCGCCTGATAGTAGTCTGTGGCGAGCTCTACTGACTTGATGCGTGCCCTGCTTACGCCTTCTACAAGTACTTTAACGGTGCCGTCAGGCAATCGAATGAGCTGCAGGATGCTTGCAACTGTGCCTATTTCAAAGATATCCTGCTCGCTGGGATCGTCTTCTGAGGGGCTTTTCTGGGCGACAAGCAATACTTGTTTGCCCGCACTCATTGCCACTTCAAGGGCCTTGATGGATTTAGGCCTTCCAACGAAGAGTGGTTGTACAATCTGCGGATAGACAACAACATCACGCAGTGGGAGGAGCGGTAGAACAGTTTTCCCGGCATCGATTGTATCTGGCAAAAGACTCATATCTTACGTCCTGATGGTGAAAGTACGAGAGGGAGCCCTGCTCGTATATACATAGACTCCGATCTTGGGTCGGCCTATTGTCTTTTCAATCGTACAGAGGGTAAAGCTTGCAAAGAAAAACTGAGCCAGCGAATCTTACTCCCCGGTTGCCTCAAAAAAAGGCGAAGGAAAGCAGGATTCGGGTATCTCGTCATACCGGCAATCTTTCAATTTTCTTCTGACGCTGTCCTGGAAGATGGTTGCTCGCGATTTTCGTAAACCAGTAATGGTTCGGACTCCCCATTGATGACGGCAGCGTCGATAATCACTTTGCTGACATTCTCCATGGAGGGAATTTTGTACATAGTGTCCAGCAGAACGCTCTCCATTATTGAGCGCAATCCTCGCGCTCCTGTTTTTCGTTCCTTGGCTTTCTGGGCGACTGCTTTCAACGCCTCATCCCGGAATTGGATCTCTACTCCTTCCATTTCAAACAGTTTTTGATACTGCTTGATCAGAGAATTTCGTGGTTCTTTGATTATTCGAACCATGGCATCAAGATCCAACTCATCCAAAGTCGCAATCATGGGGAGCCTGCCCACGAACTCAGGAATAAGTCCGTATTTGACAAGATCCTCTGGTTCGACATCCCGCAGCGTTTCACCCATGCGGTGATCAAGATCTTTACTGCGTACTTCTGCGCCGAAACCAATGCCTCCTTTCTCCGAGCGATCACGGATTATCTTCTCCAATCCAGCAAAGGCGCCACCGCAGATGAACAGGATATTTGAAGTATCTACCTGCAGGAATTCCTGCTGAGGATGTTTGCGACCGCCTTGAGGCGGGACTGAAGCAACTGTCCCTTCAATCAGTTTAAGCAGGGCCTGTTGCACCCCCTCACCAGAGACATCGCGGGTAATGGATGGGTTATCTGATTTTCGAGAAATCTTGTCGATCTCGTCGATATATACAATACCGATTTGCGCCTTCTCGACATCGTAATCGCACTTCTGTAGCAGCTTCTGAATGATGTTTTCGACGTCTTCTCCGACATAACCAGCTTCGGTCAGTGTCGTAGCATCCGCTATGGTAAATGGTACATCCAGCAACCGAGCCAGAGTTTCCGCGAGCAGAGTTTTCCCCGTGCCTGTCGGGCCAATCATCAGGATATTGCTCTTTCCGAGCTCCACCCCGCCACTGGTTTCGTCATAGTTCAGGCGCTTATAGTGATTATAAACGGCAACAGCGAGAACTTTCTTGGCGTTTTCCTGGCCAATAACATACTCGTCGAGAGTTTTCTTGATATCTTCAGGAATGGGCAGCTTCTTCGTACCAGACTCAGAATCCTTCTCTTGAATCTCTTCCCTGATAATATCATTGCAGAGGTCTACACACTCGTCGCAGACGAAGACAGAAGGGCCAGCTATCAGCTTACGAACCTCATGCTGACTCTTGCCACAGAAGGAACAATAGAGCAACTTGCCGCTGTCGTCACCTTTGTTGAAACGATCATCTGACATTAAACTACCTCTCAAATTCGCTGCAGAACCAGAGCATGGGGGCCGCATGCCACTTCATACAGGGCAGCGAAAACTCCACAGTCGTCGACCCACACCCATGTAATCGGCAGAATAGTGATCTGCCGTAGGCGAATGATAACACCGGGATGGGGAATTTTAACAAGACATAAGAGCGCCGAAAGAGCTTGTCTTACAGCGCCAGGTCTAAACTTTGCCATTACATGACGCGATGACTGAGGACTTTGTCCACTAAGCCATACTTCACGGCCTCGTTGGCGCTCATAAAATTATCACGCTCAGTATCCCTGGCAATCTCGTCCAGGTCTTTGCCTGTGTGTACGGCCATGATTTTGTTCAATTGATGTCTGAGTTTGATAATTTCATTGGCTTGGATTTCGATATCCGCTGCCTGGCCGTGCGCTCCACCGCTTGGCTGATGGATCATCATGCGAGAGTGCGGGAGTGCGAATCGTTTTCCCTTCGCTCCGCCCGCCAGCAGCAAGGCCCCCATACTGGCAGCCTGACCAATACACATAGTACTGACATCAGGTTTGATGAACTGCATCGTGTCATAAATCGAGAGCCCCGCCGTTACCGACCCACCTGGTGAGTTGATATACAGGTGGATGTCCTTGTCAGGATTTTCCGACTCAAGAAACAATAACTGGGCGACCACCAGGTTAGCCATGTGATCCTCTACCTGGCCTACCATGAAGATCACCCGTTCTTTCAGGAGTCGTGAATAAATGTCGTAGGATCGCTCTCCTCTTGCGGTTTGTTCGACCACCATGGGAACCAGCGTTGACATCACCAAATCTTCCTTAGATTGCATAAACACCTGTTATTTGCTGGCTTTGGGGGCATCTGGTTTGATTACATCGTCATAGCTGACTTTCTTCTCTGTGACCTTTGCTTCCGCCAATATGGCGTCGAAAGCCTGATCTTCAAGAACCGCCGACTCTACAGATGCCAGTTGTTCCTTGTTGCTGTAATACCAGCGAACTACCTGTTCGGGTGATTCATAGGTAGAGGCAATATCCTCGATTGTGCTTTTGACCTGCGCTGGGTCGGCCTTCAGGCCTTTGCTCTTGATGACTTCGCCAAGTATCAGTCCCAACGCAATGCGCTTCCCGGCCTGTTCTCGAAATAATTCGTCAGGCAACATCGAAGGATCGACATTTTTCTTCCCTCCTCCAAATTGTTGCAAAGCCTGCTGGCGCAGCGCTTCGATCTCGTTTTTGACTAGTGCTGACGGCAGAGCAACTTCGTTTTGAGATAGCAAAAGATCCATCACGCGATTCTTGAGCTTGGCTTTGCTAGCGTTGTTGAGCTCTCTGCTCATATTGGCGGCGACTTCCTTGCGGAAAGCCTCGACACCCCCTTCTTCAATGCCAAACACGGCAAAAAATTCGTCATTCAGTTCCGGCAATGCGGGAGCGCTGACTGAATTGATCTTTATTTCGAACCTGACGGGCTTTCCCGCGAGTTCCTTATTGTGATAATCCTCAGGGAAAGCCAGATCGAGTACGACCTCATCGCCTGCCTTTTTCTTCAACAAACCCTTTTCAAAGCCCTCAATCATTCGATCAGAGCCCAGAACCAGATTTGCACCCTGCGCAGATCCACCGTTAAAAGCCACCCCCTCAATTGTCCCGATATAGTCGATATTGATGCGGTCTTTGTTCTTGCTCTGCCGAGTGACGGGTTCCC
The DNA here is from genome assembly GCA_030654835.1 of Gammaproteobacteria bacterium. GTDB lineage: Bacteria > Pseudomonadota > Gammaproteobacteria > Pseudomonadales > Pseudohongiellaceae > UBA5078. The sequence goes on from JAURWS010000037.1 coordinate 180,124, forward strand.
ACGTCTGTCTTTGTTGACGAAGCGTTTCGATCATCTTGTCGATGTTTTCATCACCCACTTCTGCAACGAGCTTTTCAACCTTGAGCTTGCTGAAATCACTCAAAGCCACTTCAGGGAAGACTTCGAAAACTGCTACGTAGGAGAGATTCTTGCCTTCTTCAAGCGACTTAGGCTCAATTCTTGGTTGCCCTGCAGGTTTGAGGTTTTGCTCACTTATAGCCTGGTAGTAAGTCTTGCTCATTACTTCGCCGACCACCTCCTGGCGAACACCGCGACCATAACGCCCTTGAATTACCTTCATTGGGACTTTGCCCTTGCGAAAACCATTCAACCGCACGTTTCCAGCGGCTTCCTGCAGGCGCGCGTTCACGGCACTTTCTACGACCGAAGCTGGCACTTCAACCGTCATGCGACGCTCAAGACCAGAAGTAGTTTCAATAGAGACTTGCATTAAACACCCTCACAGGCCGACCTGACCGGCACGGCGGTCAATGGCCATCAATAGTAAAAGAAAACTGTGCCAACAGCGCAGGCGACAGGTAACACAAATTGGGAATTTTTACTCTGCCAGAATCGATTCGACCGCGCCCTTGAAAAGCCGTGGCTTAGTCTATTAAAATCAAGAGGTTAATTCGATATTCCCGACATAAGAAGTGCGCGATTGTCCCATATTGCATGGCTTTATTCAATAAATAATCTTGTTCGAGCCCGCGAGCGTGCACTATGCTCTTTCCACCTGATACCCCTCTGCGCAGTGCCATTTTTACGTCAAATGAACGGTGCTGGCCGGATCACACTAGCTGACAGTTGTAACCGCTAGCTGGATATAAACACTACTTCATAGCGAGCCATCAAACTGTGAACCTCGACTTATCTACAACTGCTGGTGTGATACTCGCGGGCGGCAAGGGCTCGCGCATGAACTATTCCGATAAGCCGCTACTTGAAATTGGAGGGAGAACTATTATCGAGTCCATCCTGGATATCGCGAACAGACAGGTTGGCAGGCTGATCATCAATGTCAACTGCAGTCACGAACTCTATAACCGCTTCAATGTTCCGATAATCAGCGACAGTAGAGGTGATTTCGCAGGACCTTTGGCCGGAATTCTTTCAACTATATATTGGGTGACTACCCATGTCCCTGCGGCCAAAATTATTGTGTGCTTCCCGGGTGATGTACCGTGGTTTCCTGGTGACGTAGTCGAAAGAATGCTTCAAGCAATGCAAGAAACAGGGAGTGAAGTGGTATGGCTGCGTACAGACGGGCAGGTTCAACCTCTTTTTTCCGTATGGTCGATAACCCTGGGTCCGGCTTTGGAGGATGCACTAGCAAGAGGAATGTATAGCCCAATGCAGTTTATCCGCAGCAGAAGGCACGCAACTGTTGATTACCACCAATTGGCGCCAGGATTTTTCAATAACATCAACACACCAGAGGATTTAGAGAGCGCAAGGGGTTTGGCTGAGCAATATGCCGTCTTGAGCAAGCCAGCAGAATGAGGGGTGCTAGAAATTTTTTTATTTTAGTTTGTCTTCAACACACTAAATCTAAAAGGGAAAAGCTAGTCAGAGCTTCGCTAAGTTAAATTATCAGCAGTTCGTGCAGATCATTTGCGCAAGTATTAATTCATAAAGGTAACACTTTGAATCCAAAAGCGATTTGGATCGCATGGATTCACTAACATGTGGTCATATCTTATTGATTAAGATTATATTTTGCATATTTCTCTATTACTTGCTGGTTCATTGCTAGCGAGATAATGGCATGTAATTTGCGCTCTTCTCATTACTTCATTTCTTATTTTAAGGTTGTATCACTCGTCGGCTTAGGGGTGTCGCGTATGCTGTTGAGGTAGACCCCTTATTCCAGACTGCCCTAGGCCGACGGAGACCAATTAGGAGGCTGAAAATGGCAAATGTACGCAAGAGTGATCGATCTGCACGGATTTCCCCCTGCCGCTCCGAACGCGTCTTCAACAAAGCCAGTCTGTGGTACTTTCGAACCAGAGAAGGCCGGGACGTTGGGCCATTTCGATATGAATCAGAGGCGCGTCAGATGCTGACACAATTCATTCGAGACATGATGGCGATAGAGGCTCAACCACAGGCGCCGAAGCCTCACTTTCGCTTAAGCGCAATCGCAGAGACTGCCGAGCGGGCGCTTACGTTAGTACGAGCTGGCATCTAAACCTGTATTACCCTCGATATCCTGGTCGCCATGCTCTAATGGACGGGTTACACTCCCTGCACCATGCGCCGCGAAAGTTCTATTGTCGCAAGAGGCTCATTGACACAGGGATTTTAGTGAAGAAGAAAACAACTATTTCCTCCATTTCATCGTGCGGTGACGACGCCACAGTGAGTTTCTACTATGGTGCCCAATACGCCACCAATCCACTTTGGGCAACCTTAGCGTTCGATAATCTACGCATTGAACTTATCCGCTCGGCAAAGGACGCCGTAGATAAATCCGCAGCTTTAATTCTTCTCGACCGCCAATTGATAGCGACGGAGCCTCTTGCCGTATGGAGAGCGTTATTTCCTCGAGCCATATTTCTCAGTGAAAATTCCGCAAATATCTCGACAGATGTCATTCTTTCGGACGGGCTGCCTGTTCGGCAAAGTGTTCAATTGATAGCGCTGGCGCGTGAAACCCTCGTTACTCGAATTCACGCCGCAAATAGCCAAGCACTTTTGAATTCAACCGAAAGAAATCTCGGAAAACTTGCCAGCGTCGGGATAGCCCTTTCTTCCGAAACGGATTTGGCAATTCTACTGAGAAAAATATTAACAGAAGGACAAAACATTTCGTGCTGCGATGCTGCGTCACTATTCCTGATCGATAATGAAAAGAGGCAGATTACGTTCAAGCTAACGCAGAACGACTCCTTCGATTTTCCGTTTCAAGAAAGCAGTTTTCCACTGGATGCACACTCTATTGCAGGCAACGTGGTTATAACAAAAGAACCACTGAATATCTCGAATGCCTATCAGATATCTGAGGAAGCTCCTTATAAATTCAATAGAAGTTTCGACGAGACCACTGGTTACAAAACGATTAGCATGTTGACACTGCCTGCACTTAACAAGAAAAAATCAGTGATTGCCGTGTTGCAATTCATTAACAAAAAAAGAGAACGAAATTTGAAGCTCTTGCCGAACAGCGGCACCAATGACCTGATTATCCCCTTCGATTCAGAGTCCTTCATGCTATTGCAGGCACTGGCAGGTCAGGCGGGCGTCGCGATAGAAAATGCGATTCTCCATAATGATATCCAGAATCTTTTTGAAGGTTTCGTCCGTGCGTCTGTAATGGCAATCGAACAGCGCGATCCGACAACCAGCGGACACTCGTTTCGGGTTGCAGATTTATGTGTTGCGCTTGCTGAAGCAGTTAATGACAGCGACCGTCCCGAGCTCATGACGTATATACAATCCAGCCAACAACTTCGAGAGCTTCGTTATGCAGCCCTTTTACACGATTTTGGAAAGGTTGGAGTGCGAGAGTCAGTGCTCGTCAAGGCCAAGAAGCTAAGCGTTGAAAACTTGGAAAGCATTCGCTACAGAATATTAATTGCCAAGGAGAGACTTCATAACAAAACGTTACGCGAACAAATAAAAATGATGCAGGATGGCATTTTCACTCAACAGTGGCTGTCAGAGACCCAATCGACTCTGGCGCAGGAACTTGAAAAACTGGATAGTTTTTTCCAAACGATTTGCCATGCCAATGAACCCAGTGTATTGGAGGCTGAGAGTCTGGAAAATCTTACTCATGTTGCAGACTATCACCCTCCGGGCGTTCCTGAGAATGACTTTTTCATCATGAGCGCTGATGAGTTCAAGCTATTGTCGATTCGTAAAGGAAGTCTATCTGCAGAAGAGAGACTTGAAATTGAGTCGCATGTTACCCACACTCGAGCCTTCCTTGACCTGATTCCGTGGACAGAGGAATTGAAGAAAGTTCCAGAGATTGCTGGTGCCCATCATGAAAAACTAAACGGCAGCGGATATCCTCAAGGAATAAAGGCTGATCGAATTCCCTTTGCGTCAAAGGTAATGGCCATATGTGATATTTACGATGCGTTGACGGCCTCTGACAGACCCTATAAGACAGCAGTGAGCACCGAAAAGGCATTGGAGATAATGCGCAATGAAGCAGTGGCAGGTGCAATCGATACGCAGCTTTTGGAGTTGTTCGTGACGAAGGAAATTTACAAAGTGACTGAGGGTAAAGATTATGGTGACAGTAATAGCGCCCTGAATTTCGGTCACCAAGTATGCGACTTTGATCTACACAGCGCTCGTTAGCCTGTATGGAGTGCTACTGATGGGGTTGTGTACTCAATCGTTTTGCGAATAGTGCGCTTTGAGTGAAAGGGGTTGCGTCGCGCTTCCCTATTTAACTGTTTATTGGCAACCGCGAAGATTTCATCCATAAGACGAAAATAAAAAAAGTGGCCGCGACTGGTTACTTTGTGCAGGATTGCATTCTGCAACATGCCGACCACAGACGTTGAGCCACTCCTCGAAGCAATGGTATCCGCTGTACCCTGCCAAAGATGTACCGGGACATGCACCTCTCGCGGGTCAAACTCCCAGCGTTCAAAATTTTGCGAAACATCATGAACAAAGCCACGACTCCCCTGGCGAACGGACTCTTTGACATCCTTGCTGAGCATCTCCAGCACGAGAGGATCCTCAAGCACTCGCTTGTCTGTGTAACAGACCGTATCGCGCAGTCGCTCCAGATAACGCATGGGGTTACAAGCACAACGCTTCTGCATAAAGCCTGCGTATAGACGCAATGCTATTAATGCCATGGTTCTGATAAATGCGGGAGCAGTATGCAGTACTCCGAATGGAGAGGAGGAAAAGGAAAGACCAAGGACCACGGATATTCGATCTGGGTACCAGCAGGAAGCCGCGAGCGCGAGGCTGGTGCCCCCGCCGCTACAGAGCAACCCAAACTTATCACATTGAAGACCATCAGCCAGGTTCAGCAAATCCTGTGCAAATCCAGCCTGCCCCCCGCCCCTCACGAAGTCAGAATAACCAAGGCCTGGTCTATCAAAGGCAATAAGGTGGAATTTGGCATTCTTTGCTTCACGGTGGAATAAAGTAGCTTCCAATCTTGTACTGCCTGAGCTATGGCAGTAGAACAGCGGGAATCCCGTTGGATCACCGAATTCGGTGTAAGAAAGTCTGCGACCATCCGGTAATACGGCAAACTTGACGTCTGCGGTTGCCTGGAGAGGCAAAGACTCAGTGCGGTCTTCCATTACTCGCGTAATCATAGCCTGTATCTTCCCCTGTGCAGATAGCATAGAAAGCTTGATCCCAAGAAAGCTTGATCCCAAGAAAGTTCTTCCTTTGAAGCATCATAAGTGGGAAATATTCCCACGTCAATTGCCCGATTCGGGTTTGGATCATATAAAGGATCAATTGTGAATTTTGCGAAAATTTCTCAAGTGTGATGTGGGATTAATTCCCACCCTCGGCTATACTCCGGCTCATGAATAATCTTCCAGCCCCTGTCAACGGCACGGGACAGCCACCTGCAGTCCTGGTCATAGCGATTCGTAAGTTGCTGCGCCCGCTCGTCCGTCTGATGCTGGCCTTCCAGATTACCTACCCTTTCATGATTAACCTTCTCAAGGCGATATACGTAGAGGTCGCCGAGGAAGAATTCAAAGTAGGAAACAAACGCCCATCAGACAGTCGAGTGAATCTGCTGACTGGGGTCCATCGCAAGGACGTCAAAAGGTTGCGATCGGAGCCAGAAGAACATTCGAAAATGCCCAGGAATATTTCGATTGGTGCGCAATTGATCTCCGTATGGCTGGGCTCGGAACAATTTTCTGATGCGACGGGACATCCGCTGCCGCTACCGCTACGCACCTCGGGGGCATCGAGGAACTCAAAGTGCTTCGACGACCTGGTGGAAATGGTTTGCAAACAAGATATAAGACCAAGAGTCATTCTGGACGAGTGGCTTAATATCGGCGTTGCCACCCTGGACTCTAAGAATCGCGTCGTTCTGAACACTGGCGCATTCACACCGGGACGGGGATTCGATGAGAAGGCCTTCTTCTTCGGCAAAAATATCCATGACCATCTGAGTGCAAGTACGAATAACCTGCTGGGTCAACAACCTTCCTATTTCGATAGAAGTGTTTATTATGACAACCTCACCTTGGACTCCGTGCAGCAATTGAATTTACTCGCGAATGAGCTTGGCATGAATGCGCTTACGGCCCTCAACAAGAGCGCATTGGTGCTGCAACAAAAGGATCAATCCAAGGCAGAGCGCGACTATCGAATGAATTTCGGCGTGTTCAATTACAATGCTGTCCATAAATCAGAGGACAGGGATTTAAAAGGCGACCAAGATGCCTAAAGCCATATTAGCCATTCGCACGTATCCGGCGACATTGATCATTGCACTGCTTCTTTTCATGGCGACTCTTGTCATGACTGCGGCCAGCATGGGTACAGCAGGAGTTGGTGGTGGCGATGATGGCGATGGTGGAAGCGGTATCGGCGGGACGGGAAAATCGGGCGAGTTCGGAGGCAGTGGCTTTGGTGGTACCGGAGGTCCTTCGCCGTTCATTACCAGTGTAGACGATCAGGAACCGGTTGCCCCCACCCCTGCCAGCGATGCCTTAGAGCCTGAGATAGCGCTCTCCCAGGACTTGGCGGATTCTATCGAGCAAAGCGCAATACTCATTGAGTCAGACAGCACTCTTGCATCTGGCAATACCCCGGACGTTGTCGAACCTTCCATACCTGTGCCGGCCCTATCGTTACCGGAAAAAGCGCTTGAGGTGCAATTAGCCGAAGCCCGTCCCGTTGTTCCAGAGCGAGTGCAACCCTCGGTGGTGGTTAAGCAACCAGAGCTGGCTCGTTCTGGGGAAGTGGAAGTATTCGACGAAGCAGCTTTGGATCCGCAGTTGCAGATTGTTCAACAAGATCAAAGCAACCGCCCATCAGACCTTGCGGTCGAATCATTGAACACGGCAGCAGGCGCTGAGAGTGTATCTGTGAAACTGGAGACCGCAGCAAAAGAGAACGAGCAGGAAATTGACAGAAGTGCTCTGCCAGACCGGATTCAGCGTCCTGATCTTCCACCTTTCCAGCGTGTCCGCCCCGTTGACAGGGCCTCGATTATGGTCCCATCACGCGTACAGCCGATGAGAATCTAATTACTGAGCCTATGAGAAAGCCGAATTACCAGCGGTAACTCAGCTGCACGCCCAGCGCATAGTCAGCACTGTCGCGAGTGAAGCCTTTCACCGCATAACTCATCAACGACCAGCCTGGCGCTGGCAGCCAAGACAAGTACGGCAGCAATTCGTGGGTTTCCTTCGAGGTTTCCGAGGCCGCTTCTCGATAGTCGTAAATCAATCCATAACTCCAAGCCTGCGAAAGCGGTCGGCTAACGCCAAACGACACATACGCGGAATTGGTCATCTCACTGAAGAGCGCTGATCTCCCTCTGAACTTATAGCCCGCTGTGGCAAATAAAGTAGAATTTCCAAGCATCTGGTAAAGATCGAGCTGTAATCCGTAGTCTACCTCCCCGGTTCCCAACGCTTTTTCCTCGTCAGCAGTCGGGACTTTGACTTCAAATCCCAGATCGACGAACGGCATGCCTTCAGCAAACGATGGAAACTGGTAAGTTGCAGAAAGTACTGTGTCCCCTTTCCCGCGTGATGTAGAGGAGTCATCCGACGAAGCCAGACCACTAACGTCACCTGTTCCAATTCCGCCGACATTCACCAAGACATTTCCTGCACCAGAGACTTCCAGATAGGGAACGGCGACTTTGAGATTCCAGTTTGACACTGTGTAATCGTAGGAGACTGGCAAATAGTGAATGGTTGTATCTTGTGACTCTCCGTAGTCGCCAGAACTGTAATATCCGCCTATCGACAGGTTGTGCCGAGCCGGTGAATTTTCTGGTTCCTGCGCGAGGGCCGCATTCGCGCAGCACAGACTTAAACCCATGCCTAAAGGTAGTGTGGTGGTGTACTTCAGTAATGAATTAATCAATCTGCAGCTCCATAGTAATCGGGGCAAACTACCTTTTGATGTCACTGATGTCAAAGCTCAAAATCGACGATTTCGCCGTGAGCCAGGGAAAGTGCGAAAATTCAGAATCTATAATTCGACTTGAGTCACACAAATCCTGATGAGATTGGTGTAAATACTTGAATGGACAGGAATACAATGTAGAGTAATGCCGTCAGTGCTGGCCTTCCAGCCCGGATTTGCTCGCGTCTGATTTAGAATAATATTACTTAAGCGATGATGCGTCGGAATAAGTCGCCTTGTCGATATCTCATAATATGGATAATTCAATGAGACCCAAACACCTACTATTGCTGGCCATCTTAGCCGGCAGTGCACACATGCCGCGTGGGCTGGCCCAATCCCCTCCTCCAAATCAGGAATTGAATCAGCTGATAGGGGCGGCACAGTATGAGCAAGCCTATCAGCTAGCCACCAGCAATCTCACGGAATGGGAAGGCGATACTGAATTCGATTTTGTCTATGGCATTGCCGCCATTGAATCGGGCAACCCCAATGAGGCTGTCTTCGCCTTTGAGCGTGTTGCATTGACAGCTGAAGATGTGACGTTGCGACAACGTGCACGACTGGAACTCGCCCGGGCGCACTTGTTGACCAACAACCTGGTGGCCTCGCAAACACTGTTTACTGAGGTGCTGGAAAGCAATCCGCCTCAAAACGTTCGCGACAATATCGAAGCCTTTCTTGCGTTGATTGAAGCGCGTCAGAACACTCAGCGCTCAACCTTCAGTTTTTCCGTAGCTCCAACAATAGGCCACGACGACAACATCAATAGCGCGACAACCAACGGTCTGATCGAAACTCCGCTGATCGGCGAAATCGAGCTCAATCCCGACGGGCTGAAGACCGGAGATGACTTTGCTGATTTGACAATAGGTCTCGGCTACCGGAGGCCACTGACCCGTGATAAATCATTGGACAGTTCTCTCACCCTGAATCGGCATGACAACAGCTCCAGTAGTCAATTCGACATGGACTACATGCTTGGCGATGTCTCCTATGGGTATGGCAACGAGACCAATCGCTTTCGACACAGTCTCCAGCTTCAAACCGTTTATCTGGACCGGGCCGCATTCCAGAGCTCATTGCGCCTGAACAATTCCTGGCAGCGAGCTGGCGCCAATGGCTGGTATCAGAGTCTGGCCGCATCGCTCTCCACGACCCGTCATGATAATACCAGCGCCTCTCCCAGTAACGATTTGCGCGATACCAATCAGATCATGCTCTCGGGTTCCATCATCAAACTGTCGCAGGCTTTCACTCACAGTTTCACACTCTTTTATGCGGACGATAGAGCCCGCAACAGTGCTGGCAAGCACAATGGCCGAGACTTCTATGGTGCAGCGCACAGCGTCATGTGGCGTCCGAACAACAATCATTCCCCTTTTGCCAGGCTATCTGTTCAGAAGACTGATCATCACGACAATCATCCGGTGTTCTTCAATGACCTGCGCGGCGACACGACAGTCACTGGCTCCGTAGGGTGGGTATGGCAGTACTCTCGCAGACTGTCTGTGAACGGTGAGCTGATGTATACAGAGGCCAACAGCAATATTCCCCTATTCGAGTACACCCGGTTTCGCTACCAGGCCGGGCTTCGCTATCAGCTGTAAATCGGCTGCAACGAGGCGACCGCTAATTGCATTATTCAGCTGGGCAAAGCGATATTTGCTCTGATTCGCTAATGAGTAAGAACATATGACCATACTTTCAAAACGACTTTGCAGGCTCTTCAATCTGGCTTTTTTTACGCTTTGCCTCTCGTTTTATAACCCTGCTCTACACGCAGCAGAGGAAGAGCTCGCGGGGCGAGTGGTGCGTGTTACCGGGGAAGTGGCCGCCATCAACAACAACGGAACAAGGACACTTGCCCGTGGATCCGAAGTGTTTGTGGGTGACACTATCACGACAGGGCCCGATGGCTGGGCACAGATCAAACTGACAGATTCAGCCATTGTTGCACTGAAAGCCGACACCGCGTTTGCCATCACCGAGTACACATTCCAATCAGCGTCTGGTCAGCCTGATCGAGCCACCATGAATCTGATTCAAGGCGGTTTCCGCACCATCACCGGTACCATAGGAGATGTAGACAAGGACGCCTATAGCGTCGAGACGCCTTTTGCCACGATCGGCATCCGTGGCACAGATCATGAAGGGGCCATCACGCCGGACGGGCTTTACACAGGTGTGTGGGACGGTGGCACGACTATCCAGAATGAATCCGGCAGCATCGATCTCGGCGTTAATGCTGACTATGACTATGCCTTCGTCCCCTCGCCCGAAAACCCTCCAGTCGGATTGGTGGATCAACCCGTTGAACTTGGCAATATCCCAATTGAACTCGTGACTGAAGATGTGGCTGATCAAGACGCGGATGCGGACGACGACACTGATACCGATGCTGACAACGCTGCTGGCGGCGGCAATGCAGCTGCTGGCAATGGCGGTAACGGTGCAGGCAACAATGTTGCTGGTGCAGCCGGTGGAACCAATACACCAGATCGACAGCTGCCTCCTGCGGCTACATTCGCTACCATCAGAGATGAGACTATTGTCGGGTTTACGCCGGGCGGGTCTTCTAACAACACCACTCAAAGTCAGGGACAGGCACTAGCGGTGACGATCAACCCGAACGACAGTGGCGACGGTATTATTACCTGTGCCGCCGATTCTCAGGTGTGCAGAGATCCAGATCCTGAGCCTGAACCCCAACCGGAGCCACAACCACAACCAGGACCAGAACCACAGCCTGAGCCGCAACCGGAACCTCAGCCTGAACCTCGACCCGAGCCACCACCGGAACCACAGCCTGAGCCTAAACCCGAGTCACAACCGGAACCACAGCCTGAGCCTAAACCCGAACCACAACCGGAACCACAGCCTGAGCCCAAACCCGAGCCTCAGCCTCAGCCTGAACCGAAACCTGAGCCACAGCCGGAGCCCACGCCGCAACCTCAACCTCAACCGGAGCCAACGCCACAGCCGCAACCTGAACCTCAACCTGCGCTGAGCACGTCGGAGCAAGCATCTCTAGTGAGAAGTGCCGGTGTCGCGCTTATCAGAGGAGATACGCGCACGCAGATCAGTGGCTATGCCAGTGTGGATGTGAGCGGAGCCGGTACTCCCTTGATAGCCAGCAGCACCCAGGTATTCAGAGTAGAGAACGCTGAGATTCTCAGCCCTGCCAGTGGCGTCGATGGTTTTCAGGTCAACTGGGGAGGATGGCGTGGCACTGCGCAGAACCCTATCAAACTGCAGGATCGTCAGAATGCGGCACAATTCTCACTGTTGACTGATGCGTCATTACTGTACTTCACGGCCGCACCAAGCACTCCTACCTTCACGGGTACCAAAACCTTCAATACCGGAGGGCAATTTCTTGCTGTCGGAGGAGGCACGACATCTGTCAAAGGCGTCAGCGGCACGTTCAACATCAATTTCGATCATGCTTCGTTTTCCGGGGATCTGGATGTCAATGTTTGCAACGTTAGCGGGTGCAGCGCCGCGACTGAAAAATGGGATGGCAGCGTCAGCGGACAATTCAGCAGCGGCAGAATTCAGGGTGCCAGCGTCACCGGTACAATAGTGCCGACAGTGACACAACCTACCCTGCTTGCTGCGTCAGCCGGAGGCAGTGCGCTGTCTGCCACCACAACTCGCAACTTCACCGGAACAATGAATGGTGTGTTTACGGGCACCGACTCCAGAGGCTTGGTAATTGATTTCAACCTTGCAGAGTCCGGCGTCTCCAACAGTTATTTGAGCGGTCTGAGCCTGCTGAAGCTTAACGACAAGGAGCCCGCACTGAATAGTACTGAGGTTGCGAGTCTTGTGAACTACGGATTTGGCATCATTCGGTCAGGAACGAATCGTGGTGTGATTATCGGGGAGTCCCCTACGCTAGCATCACCCTCTACTTCCACTCTGGTGGCAAATTCCAGTGTAGTTTTGCGAAGCTACTCGTCCGCAGGCAGCGAGATCCAGTACAACGTGTCCGGAACCGGTGTAAGTTGGGGCGCCTGGGCCAGCGAAGGTACATCAAAGGCACGCCTGCAAACTGATCGCACCGATGGCTCAATCTTTACGCCAATCGATACCGACGTTCTGTTTGTCTCTGCAACGCCTGCTTCAAGTACCAGCCGAACTGGTACGCGGTTGTTTGAAGAGGAAGGCCACTATCTGGCCAAACACAGTTCTGGATATTCCGTCACTTCGCTCACCGGCGGCTTCAGTGTGAATCTGGATTCTGGGACTGTCTCGAATGGTCATTTGCACGTAGGTGTCAATGTCAGTGGCACGGGGCTGAAATGGAAAATAGAGGGTTTCAGCGGCACTGTGACCAATGGAATACTGGCTAAGACGAATGTGAGTGGGGCTGTTTATACTGATACCAACGTCACTACTGCCGCCACCGCGACGCCTGCAATTTCCGGAACTATCAACGGAGTCGTTACCGGGCAGCAAGCCAATAATTTTGTCATGGGATTCGATCTGACGAGTGGGAATGATTATCTCGCGGGTGTGAGTCTGTTCAAGTTGGACGTACCTGATCCAGCAATAAGCTCAAGTGAGCGTAATACATTGAACCGCATTGGATTCGGATTACTGGGCCCAGGACCGAATCAGGGATTGCTGTTTGGTCAGGCACCCGATTTCAATAGCACGAATACCCGTCTCATTTACAGCGCAGACCCTGGCTTTGTCTTGCGAACAACATCCGCTCCCAGTGACATCGCCACTAATGTTGGTAGCTACCCGGTTACCTGGGGACGTTGGACGGGCACTACGAACTCTCCTGTGAAGGTTCAGACTAATCTGAATGACGGGACCGTCTTCAATACAATCACCTCGCCAGTCGTGATGACCTCGGTACTGGCCACGAATATTACCAACCTGACTGGCGCTGGCAAATTTGGAGCCACCAGCCATTACATGGCCAACTCCAATGCGGGTCAGCTTCATTCCGTTTTGGGAAGCTTCAACATTGATCTCGGCACGGGCCAGCTTTCGAATGGAGTGCTCCGTGTAAAAATCGACACTAGCGGAAGCTACTATGAATGGCTCAGCGACACCTTCAGCGGGACCATCTCTGCGAATGGGGTGTTATCGCAGATGAATATCGCTGGTCGAGTCAAACCGTGGGAGGCGGTCAATTCGCAAAGCGATCCCACATTCTCTGGCAAAATCAATGGAGTGGTGACTGGTACGGACGCGAAAGGATATGTACTTGGATTCGACCTTCAAGGAGCCAACAGCAAATATATCACCGGGGTGACGTTGTTCGAGAGAACCAGCGGCATCCCCTCTTTCAGCAGCGGGGACATCACAGCACTGCGCAACTCCAATCGATTCGGATTCCTGCTGGTTCCGAACACTCCATCTATTGAAGGTGGGACTCAGAGACGTGTCACGCTCTTTGGCAACGTGACGCAGCAGGTCAACGCGGTTGACATGATCATCGATAACGATCCTTCCAGCCTTCTGACCCTTGATGAGACCCCGAGTCGGGTGGCGAGACGCAATGGAACTGCTCTTGTGCAAAATACTGCTGACACGAATATCGGAAACCTGGGTCTTCACTGGGGACGCTGGGATAGCAACCCGCAGGGCAGCCCAGCCACCAGAATCAAACTGGAAACGGATTACAACGACGCCGACGAGTTTACCCTGCTGGATAGCGACGCAATTTTCGCGAGTTTCGCTCCGACATCAGAGAGTAGATTGACGACCCTCGGTTCGGTCAAGAGAACCTACCTTGGCTCTGACTCCTCTACCTATTCGCGCATCGCTCCAGGCAACGTGATCAGCAGCAGCTATCTCTCGGTCAGCGAACTGCGCTCGATATTCGACGTCGATATGGGAACAGGAAGCTTGACGAACGGCGGGCTGGTAATCTGTGTTGGCGGTGATCGTTGCTTTGCAGACAGCGAGCTTGAGCAAGGTGTCAAAGAGACCTGGAAGATTGTCTATACTGGTACCTTCAACAAAGGTGTCCTGACCAATGTGACGCTGCAGAGCACCGATATTGCTGATGGCACCGACAGTGTGCGGACTATCACCGGCGATCTTGTAGGCGCGTTGATAGGTGATGGCGATACCAATGATCGCATTGCCAACAGCTTCGTTGGCGGCATCAATCTGCACGAAACAGGGACCCCTGCCCACTACATCAACGCCGCATACCTGATGCCGACCGGGACCTACCTGACGGCCTCGGAATTACTGGCGCTAGGCACCGGCACCTATGGTATGTTTGCCAGTTCCGGCCCGCTCAACATACTCAGTGGCGGCCGTGCGCGACACATCGAAAATCCCTCGACAGTCATCTTGGCCGATTATTCCTTGCTGGGCACTTCTAGTTTGCCAGGGGCCTTCAATGACTATCCACCAGGCCGCCTGCTACGCAAAGGCACCGCCACGCAGGGATATATCAACGATAACGTCGGCAGCCTTGGTAGTAAATTGGTCACGTGGGGGCGCTGGGATGTCAGCTCGTCCAACTCCATTCAGCGTGTACTACGCGGTGGTGGTGGTGACAACATTGCTCAGAACGCCTTCTGGTTCATAGCGACCCCCAGCGTCAACGAGAACGCCACCGGACAATACCGCTATGCGAAGCTCATTGACTATCAAATCGGTACTGGTACCGGCTCGTTTAGCGGCAAGATCAATTATTTTGGCTTCTCCATGGTGATGACGACCGGGGCGATTACTAATGGCCATCTCTCACTTGAAGCGGGTACGAGCCTGGAAACACGGAAGACCTGGTCGGTCGACTTCAATGGTTCCGCGCTGACGGCCAAACGTGACCTGGTAAGTATGTCACTCACCAATGGCACTATCCGTGACAGCAACAAGAATCTGCTCAGCAATGTCAGCATCGCGGGCGGCATTTCTGGAATGTTCGTGAAGTCTGGTGAAGCGATGGTCTCTGCGTTCAGCCTTTACAACAACAATACTTCCGGCCCGCAGGAAAATGTCTCCGGCACGATGCTGGTGGGTCAAGGCGTTGGCTGGGGGGCCTGGAACAATCCCGTGGGGATGAATTGGTCTGCTCCTACTCAGCAAGAGGTCACAGACTTTTTCTCAAGATCCTCGGCCGTCGCTCCTGTTGCCAACCTGACCGGGGAATACACTTATAGAGATACGAATGATTACCTCGTGAAAGGCAGCCACGGAAATGCAACTTCAGTGGATGCTTCTCTGAAGGTCAATCTGGGGACCGGCGTCATCACAGATGGCGCTCTACGCGTCGACGTTGACGACCTCAGCGGCCCGGATGACCACGTCTGGCGTCTGAATTTCGCCGGTAATGTCAATGCGGGTGCCGTGACTCTGAACAACATTACCAACGCTCAGGTGGAACACCTGGGTACGACGACCTCCACCTTCACCAACGCTAACGCGAGCCTTGGGGGATTATTTACCGGCGCGAACGCGGAAGAGTTTCTTATGGGATTCGACCTGCTGGATCAGGCCAATAATCAACATCGTGTGGGTGGACTGGTCATCCTTGATGACAAGGCTCAGGTAGTGTCTCCGCAATAGCGCTCACTACCTTAACCTTCACAAACTCTCATCAAGCTCCAGCGACGCAGAGTTGATGCAATAGCGCAGACCAGTCGGGGCCGGGCCATCTTCGAACACGTGTCCCAGATGCGCATCGCAGTGCTTGCACAGCACCTCAGTTCTGGGCATGAGCAGACTGTTGTCGGCTGCGGTATGCACATTCTCTGCGGATACGGGGGAATGAAAGCTCGGCCAGCCACTTCCCGAATCAAATTTCGTGACGGACGAAAACAACGGTGTACTGCATGAGACGCAACGATAGGTGCCGTTTTTCTCACAATTCCAGTATTTGCCCGTGAAGGCGCGTTCTGTCCCCTTCTCTCTCACGATATGATAAACATCATCGCCTAAGCGCTTGCGCAGATCATCGTTCGAGCGTCTGCGAACCGCTTTACCCTGCCCTCTGTCTGTCATCGTTTCTCTCCAGTGCGGCTCATCGCCGGGCCTGTCATTTTTTTTGCTTCGGTTTACAATAGCCGCCAATTTACATGGCCTCAAGCCATCATACGCGCATCAATTTCCGGATCAACACGCAACTCTCTTTATGGTTAAGGGATTAGAGAAGAATGGTTATGAAGAAGATCAAACAGTCGGACAAACTCAGCAAAGTCTGTTACGACATTCGGGGCCCCGTACTGGAGGAGGCCAAACGCCTCGAAGAGGAAGGTCATCGTATTCTGAAGTTGAACATCGGCAACCCCGCAGCGTTCGGTTTCGAGGCGCCGGATGAGATTATTCAGGATGTGATCCTCAACCTGTCGAACGCTCAGGGTTACAGCGACTCGAAAGGTCTCTTCTCTGCGCGCAAGGCCATCATGCAGGAGTGCCAGAAGCTTGAGATCGGCGGTGTCGACATTAATGACATTTATCTTGGCAATGGCGTCAGCGAACTGATCGTCATGGCCATGCAGGCACTGTTGAATAATGGTGATGAGGTTCTGCTGCCAGCTCCGGATTATCCACTATGGACTGCGGCTGTGAGCCTCGCCGGCGGTACTCCGGTACATTATGTCTGTGATGAAGGCGCCGACTGGTTCCCCGACCTCAAGGACATGGAAAAGAAGATCACGCCCAATACCAAGGCACTGGTCATCATCAATCCGAACAATCCGACAGGCGCGGTCTACAGCAAGGAAGTGCTGCTGGATATCGTCAAGTTCGCCCGCAAGCACAAGCTGGTGATCTTCTCCGACGAAATTTACAGCAAGATTCTCTACGACGATGCGGTGCACATTCCCATCGCTTCGCTCTGCGACGATCTGCTGGTAGTGACCTTCAATGGCCTCTCCAAGTCGTATCGCCTGGCGGGCTTCCGCTCCGGCTGGATGATTCTGAGTGGCGCGAAAGACAAGGCCGAGAATTACATCGAGGGCCTGGAGATTCTCTCCAACATGCGTCTGTGTGCCAACGTGCCAGCCCAGTATGCGGTGCAGACGGCGCTCGGCGGCTATCAGAGCATCAATGAACTCATACTGCCCGGTGGCAGGTTGCGCGAACAGCGCGATCTGGCGTGGAGCATGCTTTCGCAGATTCCGGGCGTGACTTGTGTGAAACCGAAGGGCGCGATCTATATGTTCCCGAAACTGGACCCGCAGATGTATCCGGTGAAGGATGATGCAAAGTTCATTTACGATTTGCTGGAGAAGGAAAAGATTCTGCTGGTGCAAGGGAGCGCGTTCAACATCAAAGACAAGAATCACTTCCGCATAGTGTTCCTGCCCAGCAGCGATGTGTTGCAACAGGCGATTTCCAAGATCGAGCGGTTCCTCCAGAAGGTCGAGTTTTAATCTCTCTTTAAACTCTTGAAAAACTGAACCCCAGCGCCGTCAGTCTGGTCGCGACGGCTGGGGTGAGCAGGCCTTTTTCCAGCAGGCATTGGTCCAGGGTGTAATGTGAGAATTCGCGGCGGGCGCTGAGGGTTTTGCGGATACTGTCGAACACTGCGGCGCCGTTGGCCGCAGCGGTACTGCGCAGGCGCTGATCGACAGCACTGACGCCGAAAGCAGCACGCAGGCACTCCGCCCAGACACGCTCGTCCGGATTGCTGACACCACTGCGGGGCATCTCCTCAAGACGAACTTCCAGTCTTGTTCTGGGTTCCGCCACAGAATTGCTGTCTGAATTTGTCGGCAATTTGAAGTACTGCAAGAAAGCCTCGTAATTGCGTTCACTCGCGCTGCGTTTGGCTTCCACGCTATAGCCCGCGATGTGGGGAGTGCCGAGGCCGACTAGACCGAGTAAATCGCGAGAGATCTCCGGCTCATTCTCCCAGACGTCCCAGAGTGTCAGCAGATCGTTGCTTCTCCCCAGTCTTCTGCACAGCGCCGCGTTGTCCACCACTTCCCCGCGAGAAGCATTGATCAGCAAAGTGCCTGGCGCGAGCATATCCAGTCGTTCCTCATTCACCAGATGCCAGGTTGGATGTTCACCGTCGCGACTCAGTGGCGTGTGCAGAGAAATGAGTGATGCAGACAGCGCAGTTTCCAGGTCGCAAAAATGGACATCCCCAGCCCCCTGTCTCTCCACCAGCTGCGCCACAAACGGATCACAGACGACGCAGTCAACACCCAGTTCCCGCAGGCGGCGATAAAGTCCCCTGCCGACATGGCCGAAGCCAATGATCGCCGCGCGCCGCCCTCGAAGTGAAAATCCCCCACGGCAGATGAGCTCGGCGATGCCGCTCAGACAATATTCCACCACGGCGTTGGCATTACTTCCCGCCGCCTCCGCCACGCCGATACCGGCAGCTCGCAGGTACCCCAAGTCCAGATGATCGGTGCCACTGGTCGCAGTCGCTACGAATCGCACTCGCGAACCTTCGAGCAGTGCACGATCCACCCGGGTGATGGAGCGAACCAGCAGTACATCGGCATCACGCACGTCGGCCGCGCAGATCTGGCGACCTGGCAGCAGCTGCAAATCACCGTGTTGACGAAACAAGTCTTCGACGGCAACGATGTTCTCATCGGCCACTATTTTGAGTGTGCCTGCTTGCTCGGGACCTGTTTTCTTAGAAGCAGCTTTCATAGAGCCTGCTTTCATGAGACCTCCGTTTCGGCAACCGCCACCGACTGCAAGCCCGCCAACAAGGCCAAATAGCGCTCTACTATTTGCGGTTCGAGGCCCTCGCGTTGCAGCAATCCTCGAACGCCTTGTGTCTCGGGCGCACACCACCGCAGCGAGGAAACGGGTATCTGCGAAAACGGCTCCTCAGGCGAGTCGACATCCTGCACGATCGTCGCCAACGTCCGACTCAAGCGCGCTTCGGACTCATAGCGCCGCAACAGCTCGGGGCCTTTGTTAGCCCCTCGATAGGAAAGCAAGGCGACATCTGCGAGATTCTCATACAGCAAGGGAATCGATTCGAAATGTCGCAGCAGGCAGGTGGCGGCCACGGGGCCGATGCCAGGAACACCGGGAATACTGTCTACCGCATCCCCCACCAGCCCGAGATAATCGGGGAACTGCTCGGCTCGAATGCCGTACTGTTCGACGATGTGCTTGCGGAAACGTCGTGAAGCGCCGCTGAAATCCCAGAGGTGATCCTGCTCGCTGTGCAGCAACTGCGCGAGGTCTTTGTCGCGGCTGACGATGCTGATGCCAGGCGCCCTCTCCAGGTTCATCTCCCGGTGCTGCGCTCGCACGCGGGCGGCCAAGGTGCCGATGATGTCATCCGCTTCGTACGCCCGACTTCCAAACGCAGACACCCCCAGTAGTGTCGTCAGCTCGGCACAGGCCTGCAGCTGTCGTGCAAGATTCTCGTCGGGCAGCTCGCGATTGGATTTGTAGGCCGGATAGAGGGTATGCCGGAAGCCGCAGAACAGGCTTTCATCGAAGGCCGCGGCCACATGCTGAGGACGGGCCTGACGCAGGAAGCGCAACAGGAACTGGGCAAACCCGAAGAACGCACTCAAGTCCCGGCCATCTTGCGCCCAGACCTGCAGGTGCGGAGAGAAATAGGCCTGAAAGATGTAGATGGACGCATCCACCAGATACACGGGCTTGGACATGAAGGCTCTCAGCGGCGACGCAAGCGTTCCGCAACGGTGCTTATTTCTTCTTGATCAGGTAATGATAACGATCGGCCTGCTGATGCTTGTCGAGCAACTCATGCCCGAGGAACAGGCAGAACTTGGGAATGTCGCGGGTGGTCGAAGGATCGGTGGCGACAACCTCAACCACGTCGCCGGACGCCATATCCCTGATGCGGTTGTGCAGCAGCATTACGGGCTCGGGACAGAACAGGCCGCAGGCATCCAGCTGGCTGACTGGCTGCACCTGCAGGCTTTCATCGTTGTGGTCAGGCATTGCAAACTCTCGGTTAAAGGATTCAGTACGGAATTCCAGCGCACCGCAGTATCAAGGATCTCAGCGTCGCAGGCTCACCAGTGAACACGTCTCGGTCTGGGTGTCGAAGGTGATGCCAATGTCGCCGCGCT
Organism: Gammaproteobacteria bacterium; assembly: GCA_030654835.1. Taxonomy (GTDB): domain Bacteria; phylum Pseudomonadota; class Gammaproteobacteria; order Pseudomonadales; family Pseudohongiellaceae; genus UBA5078. The sequence goes on from JAURWS010000037.1 coordinate 200,232, forward strand.
CCAACTGTTTGCGCAGCGCCTGCACTTTCTGCTCCAGCGTGTAGACCACATCGCCGTAGTCAGTGCCCTCGCGGCTGGCATACTCCTCCAGAATCGCTGTCAGAGTCTCCGGCGCCAGTTGCTCATAGGGGATATCCAGCATTGCGTTCGTATTACTCCCAGGGCAGGTTGACACAGTCAATCTGTGCTGACTCTGACTTGATCGCCTTCAAGGCGCTGAAGGGGAACAGCTTCGGATCGGCAAGCTGGGACGGCGCCACGTTGGCAATACTGCGAAAGATGCTTTCCACGCGGCCGGGAGTTTCCTTGTCCCACTGCTTGAGCATCTCCTTGATGTTGCGACGCTGCATGTTCTCCTGCGTTCCGCACAGGTTGCAGGGAATGATCGGGAACTCGCGAAGCTGTGCGTAACGGGCGATCTCCTGCTCGCTGCAATAGGCCATGGGGCGAATCAGCACGTTCTGTTTGTCATCACTGAGCAGCTTGGGCGGCATGGCCTTGAGTGTGCCGCCGAAGAACATGTTCAGGAACAGCGTTTCGACGATGTCTTCGCGGTGATGCCCCAGCGCAATTTTGGTGGCGCCTATGTCTCTGGCATAGCCATAGAGGTTGCCGCGCCGTAGTCGCGAGCACAGGCCGCAGAAAGTCTTGCCCTCGGCCGTCTTCTCTTTGACGATGGAATAGGTGTCCGCCTCGATGATGTGGAAATCCACCTCCAGTTTGGACAGATATTCGGGCAGCACGTGTTCGGGAAAGCCGGGTTGCTTCTGATCGAGGTTGACCGCCTTGATTGCGAAATCGATCGGCGCGTGTTTCTGCAGGCTGAGCAGGATGTCCAACATGGTGTAAGAATCCTTGCCACCGGACATGCACACCATGACCAGATCACCTTCCTCGATCATGTTGTAATCGGCGATGGCGCGGCCGACGTCCCGGCGCAGATTCTTGTGGCAGCGATTGAGATGGCGCTGGCGGCGCTGCTCCTCGCTTTCTGTCCGCGCCTCAGTGACATCTACTTCAGTGACATCCACTTCCATCATTTCCACACCCATCATGTTCAAACCTTTCCTCTCAGACGTAAAATTTCTCGCCAGCAGCGGCCATTGCCCGCAGATGTTCAGTCGGCCGATACAAGGGGCCCAACGCAGCGTAGCGATCGGCAAGTGCACAGAACTGTGACAATCCTACCGATTCGATGTGGCGCAGCGCTCCGCCTCTGAAGGTCGGGAAGCCCAACCCCAGGATCAGTCCCATGTCCGCCTCAATCGGATTCGACACGATGCCGTCTTCCAGGCACCGCACTGTTTCCAGGCACAGTGCCAGCATCATGCGCTCGACAATTTCGGTATCGGTGAATACGCGTTGGTGCTGCTGGGCGCCAGCCAGCTTCGCGACAATGGCATCGTCCACGATCTTGTTCTGCCGTCCACCGCTACCAAGCTCGTAACGATAGAAGCCCGCGCCACTCTTTTGCCCGTACTGCTTTTCTGCAAACAGCAGGTCCATCGCGCTCACGAAGTCGTAGGCCATCCGCTCGGGAAAGCCCTCGGCCATGACCGCCTGCGCGTGGACGGCGGTGTCGATGCCGACGACATCGAGCAGCCAGGCCGGTCCCATCGGCCAGCCAAATGCTTCCATGGCGGCGTCGATCTGCCGATAGTCTGCACCATCGCGCACCAGCTGCGAGAAGGCGCCAAAATAGGGAAACAGGATGCGGTTGACGAGGAAGCCGGGGCAATCGTTGACGACAATCGGAGTCTTGCCGAGACGCTGGGCGTAGGCCACGGTGGTCGCAATCGTCTCCTCCGAGCTTGCCGCACCGCGAATCACTTCTACCAACGCCATCAATGGCACTGGGTTAAAGAAGTGCATCCCGCAGAAACGTTCGGGATGCTGCAGACTGCTGGCCAGTGAGGTGATCGAAATCGTCGAGGTATTGGAGGCCAAGACCGCTGTCGGGGAGAGTTTGCTCTCGACCTCGGACAACACTGCCTTTTTGACTTTCGGGTTCTCGACCACCGCCTCGACCACGATATCGACTGTTTCAATGCCGTCGTAATTCAGTGTCGGACGGATGCTGGCCAACACCGTGCGGGCCTTGTCTTCACTCAGGCGTCCTTTGGCAACCTGCTTCTGCAACAACTGCGACGCCTCGTTGATCCCGGCATCCAGCCCTTGCTGCGCGATGTCCTTCATGAGCACCGGCACGCCCTTGAGCGCAGACTGATAGGCGATACCACCTCCCATGATACCGGCGCCGAGAACGGCGGCTTGTTGCACCGAACCGGCCAAGGCCTGCAATCGCTTGCTCTTCTGCTTGAGCCACTGATCGTTGAGAAATATCTGCACCAGATTGGCCGCGATCTCGCTGCGCGCCAGTTCGGTGAAAACACGATGTTCGATCTGCAGGGCGGCGGTGCGATCCATGCGGGCACTGCGAGACATGGCTTCGACCACGCGCAGAGGCGCCGGATTGTGATTGCGGCGGTCGGCCAGCAATCGGCCCTGAGCACCTGCGAAAATAGCGCTGAGATCAATCGGCACAACGGAGCGCTTGCAGGAACGCCGCTCCTGCCATTGCTCCTTGTTATCGAGAGCCTCCTGGATCAGCTCAAGCGCCGTGTCCAGCAACAATTCCGGCGCTGTAATCGTATCGATGGCGCCATCGTTCAATGCTTCCGCTGCGGAGTACTGACGACCGCCACTGATCCACTCGATGGCCTTGAGTGGCTCCAATATCCGGGGCGCCCGTACTGTTCCACCGAAACCCGGGCAGATGCCCAGCCCTACCTCGGGAAATCCAAAAGCAGCTGATGGCGCGGCAACCCGATAGTCGGTGGCGAGGCAGAATTCCAGGCCACCGCCCAGAGCGACACCGGCCACAGCGCTCACGGTGGGGAATGGCAAGTCTTCCAGTGCATTGAAGATGGCATTACAGTCTTCACACCAGCGCAGCAATTCATCTTCAGGCAGTTTGAACACGGACGAAAATTCAGTGATATCTGCACCGACAATGAAGCTGCTCTTCGCACTGGTGCACACTAGCCCCTGCAAGCCATTGTTCTCTGGTCCGCTGGCCGCGGCCACCTCAAGTGCTTCCCGCAACTCGTCCAGTGTCGCCTGATTGAACTTGTTGACGGATGCCCCTTGCAGGTCAAAACACAGATGCCCGATGCCGGATTCCATCCGGGTCAGACGGACCGTCTTTCCCGTGTACATTTCGCCACTGTACATTTCGCCTGCCCCTTGTCTCGTGAAGGCCCGCATTATAGTGAAACTCGGTAGTGATAGACAGTTGCACGCCTTGTCGCCCGCAGGCCTATCCTGCAGAATAGCCACCAACGTCACTGCCTGGGAAATGCCAATGCCCCCTGTTCCTCCCCTGCTTCCAAACTCCTGCACTCGCCGCCTTGCAGGTGTCGTCGCTGCGTCGATTGCCACTGTAGGTTTGATTTCGCCTGCGCAGGCGGCGGAACACGCCACCATTACCCTGTATCACCACATTTCCGAAACCACGCCAGCTTCCACCAGCGTGCCACCGGCCAAATTCCGTGAGCAGCTCGAACATTTGCGTCAGGGCGGCTTTCATGTCATCGCGTTGCCCGAACTGGTGCAGGCTCTGCAGGAGCGCCGCGAACTGCCGGATAAAACGGTTGCCATCACCTTCGACGACGGCTATATCTCGATCTACGACACTGCATTCCCCATGCTTCAGGAATTTGGCTTCCCTTTCGCGGTGTTCATCAACACCCAGCCACACAACGACAAGATGCGTGGCTACATGAGCTGGGAGCAGATAAGCGAGATGTCCGATGCGGGCGTCACCATCGCCAATCACATGGAAAATCATCCCCACATGGTGGATGCACTCGCCCGTGAGGATGAGGCCGCGCGCATCGAGCGGCTGCGTGCCGAGCTGGTGAGATCGCAGGCCCGTATTCTCGAGAAGACCGGGCAGGATCATCAGTTCATGGCGTATCCCTATGGCGAGTACGACGTGCCGGTCAAGCATATGATGGAGGAACTGGGCATAGTGGCGTTCGGGCAGCAGTCCGGCGCCGTTGGTTTCGACTCCGACTTCCTCGCCCTGCCACGCTTTCCGTTCGGGGGCAGCTTTACCGATTTCAATGACTTCAAACAGAAAGTACAGACCCTGTCCTTTCACTTGACGCAAGTTGATCCGGAAACGCCGATGACGACGGAAACCAACCCGTCTGTGACTCTGCAATTTGCACAGGGCAACTTCAACTTCCGGCAAATAGGGTGTTACGCGGGGGGACAACCATTACAGATGGAGTGGCTGGATCAGGAAAACGGGCTGGTACGCCTGAGCACAGAGCAGAATTTCACGACCCGGCGCTTCCGCTACCTGTGCACTGCACCGGTTCGCGAGGCGCCTGGACGTTTCTATTGGTATTCAAAGGATTGGACACGCACGCTGCCCGGCAATCAGGACTGATCTGCTCTCAAAGGATCAGTCAGCTTTGTTGATCGTGGGCAATCAGGTCGTTGTAACGGATGATGTCCTGCACTTCGGCCACATAGACATGGCCGCGCTCGGAGTAGCGTGACAGCCCAGCTGCCAGCCGCATGGGATCGAGCGCCTTACCCTGCATACGCATCTGTGCACGCAGTTCGCGCAGATATTCGTAGGTCGGATTGGTGTTCAGGTTACGGAAATACGCCGTGACTGATGCTTCTACCGAGGCAAAAGCCCGCACCTCATGGCTTGCAGAATCCGCACGGCGACCCGGGATCAGCCCGCAGCCCTCGTCGAAACACCACTGTCCGAAGATGTTGTTGCCCTGTTTGGCGAAGCGGGACGTTCCCCAGGCTGATTCTGTAGCGGCCTGCGCCAACGCCAGCGATACCGGAATCACATCCACCCGCACCAGCAGCTCTTCCACCAATTCGGCATTGCTCATGCCGCTGTCCTGCAGGCGATATTCGGCAGCGATGGCGTCCAGTGCCAGCTGTTCGCGGGTCGAAAGCTCGGCAGGGCTCACGTCAGGGGCAATCAACAGGATCTCGGAGAGCTCCAGAAGAACCGCACGGCTCTTGAGAATGCGTTGATTCTCAGTATCGATGTAGTGGTGCAGGAAGGCGAAAAAGCTCTGCTTCTTCTGGTCGATATTGGTGATGGACGAAAAATCGGGCAGTTCGCTGACAAAAGCCTCTTCTTCAACGGCCGGAGCACTGTCAGCTGGTTCCACCTGCGAGGTCTGCCGGTATTTCATGATCAACGCCGCAATCAAGGCGATGATGATCACCAGTGCGTAAAAACGCAGCAGGGTAGGAAGTTTGGGGTACGTCAAAAATTTAAACATTAAAACCAATAGCCTATTTTGTTGTCAGACAGGATTGAGCGAGCTGAGACCCAAAAGAAAACGACTAACTTATTGATTTTTATGTTGTAAAAGTACCGGGTTAACTCGATTGCCGCGATCAGCAGCCGCTGCTGCAGAGGTCGAAACACTCTTGCAAAGGCAAACGCAGCTGGAAGGTAACCGAAAAAAAAGCGTAAAGCAATGTTATCGACCTTCAGTGACTCCCCCCTACGCACTCCGGTGAGCTGGGTGATACAGCATTCTTGAAGTCCCACTCGTCGGGGGTATAGGTGTGCAACGCGAGGGCGTGCACACCATTTTTGAGGTATTCGGCCAGCAATGCGTACAGCCGTTGATGACGTTTTACAGCACTCATGCCTTCGAATTCGTCGGCGACTGCGGTGATCTTGAAATGAGATTCGGTTGCTGGTCCACTGTGTTTGTGGCTCTCGTTGACGATCTCGAGATGCTCGAGAATGATCGACTTGCGCAAGCGCTCCTCGATGGCAGCGTGAACTTTCATGTTTCCCTCACTGTTAGATATGGTTGAGGGAAGTGTCTTATGGGACGTTGAGCAATGCAAGCCTGTTGCGACCTCGGCAATCAAGATAGAATTCACCCTTCTTTTCACCACCCTCTTCTCTTATCGCTAACCGGCAAGGCTTCTCCGACTCATGACAATCTCCTGGTACCCCGGGCATATGCACAAGGCCAACAAGGAAATGGCGGCCCTCATCAAGGAAATAGACGTGGTCATTGAGGTGCTGGACGCGCGCATGCCCCAAGCCAGCTCCAACCCGCTGCTGCGCAGCATGCGTAAGGGCAAGCCTTGTCTGCATGTCCTCAACAAGGCTGATTTAGCCGATCCCCATCTGACCAAAGCCTGGTTGGCGCATTTCAACAGCCAACCACTGTCTTTCGCAGTGACCAGCTCGAAAGATAAACCCATCGAAACCTCTGATGTGGTTCATCTGTGTCAAAAGCTGATGCGGCAGGCCAATGCGGGGAAACCTGTTGTACAGCAAATGGTGTCTCCCAACGCGGATCTGCAGAGCCTCAAGGACTGGAAGAAGCAACAGCAGAAGAATCAGGTGATGATCGTCGGCATCCCTAACGTCGGGAAGTCCTCGATCATGAACAAACTCATCGGCAAGAAGATCGCCAAGACGGGAAACGAGCCTGCCATCACCAAGGGGCAGCAGCGCGTGCGGCTGAACGACCACTGGTTTCTGGTGGATACGCCGGGAGTGCTGTGGCCGAAGCTGGAAGATCAATCTGCTGCCTATCGCCTCGCCCTCTCGGGTGCCATCCGCAATACCGCCATCGAGTTTGTGGAAGTCGCCCTCTTTGCCGCGCAGATGCTGATTGACCAGTTCCCCAAGCGACTCAAAGAGCGCTACAAGATGGAGGTACTGCCTGCCAGCGGAGAAGACTTCCTCGCAGAACTGGCCCGCAGCAAAGGTTGCGTGCGCAAGGATCAGGATGTTGACTGGCACAAAGTTTCGGAACTGCTCGTCAACGACTACCGCACGGGGCGCCTGGGCCCCATGACCCTAGAGCGGCCCGTCCCTGTGGGAGCGGGCCTTGCAAATTTGGGGTCAAATTTGGGGTCAGAGTAAAAATACAGCCTGTATTTTTACTCTGACCCCAAATTTTCTGTGGGAGCGGGCCTGCCCGCGATCGGATAACCCCCTGAACTAAATCGCGGGCAGGCCCGCTCCCACAGGAGTGTCGCGACAATTATGCCTGCCACTGGCAGGGCTAATCGGCTAAGATACCGCGCTCGTTTCACGCCCTTGAGGTCGACTCCAGAATTCTATGCAGAAACACCAAACCTTTGTCGCCGGCCAGCGCTGGCTGAGTGAGAGCGAGCCAGAGCTCGGTCTCGGTATTGTCGTTGACCACGATCATCGCACCGTGACCCTTGAATTCCGCTCCTGTGAGCAGACGCGCCGCTACGCGCGTCATCAGGCGCCACTCAGCCGCATCCTCTTCTCGGCTGGTGACACCATCACCACCATCACCGGCGATGAACTGATTGTGCTCGAGGTGCTGCCCTATAAAGACACCGTGATCTATCACGCGCATCAAAAAGACGACCCAGCGGAGACCATCAAGCTGCCGGAGTCGCTGCTGAGCGATACCTTGGTGCTGAACAAACCCACCGAGCGCCTGTTTTCCGGCCAAACCGATGCGGCACAGTGGTTCTACCTGCGCAAACACACGCTCGAGCGCCTGGCCGACATCGAGAAGTCCCCCGTGCTGGGGCTGTGCAGCGGCCGCACCGATCTCATTCCGCACCAGCTCTACATCGCCGCAGAAGTCGCCAGCCGTTTCGCACCGCGCGTCATGCTCGCCGACGAAGTGGGTCTGGGTAAGACGATCGAAGCGGGCCTGATCCTGCAGCAACAACTGGTCAATGGTCTGGCCAGTCGCGTGCTGGTGATCGTCCCCGAGGCGCTGCTGAACCAGTGGCTGGTGGAAATGTTGCGCCGCTTCAGCCTGCACTTCAGCATTTACGATGAAGAGCGTTGCGGCGAGATCCTCGAAGCCATGCGCGAGGACGAAGACACACCGCTATCCAAACAGCGCAATCCCTTCCTGGAAGAGCAACTGGTGCTGACCAGCATCGATCTCTTCCACCACCAGCCGGAATGGTATGACTTCGCGCTGAAGGGCGACTGGGATTTGTGCATCATCGACGAAGCGCACCACCTCCGTGACGATGCCCGCATTGCTGACAATGCGGATGCGAAGTCTGTGAGGAAACTCAACGATTACGCCCGCATCAAACAGATCGCCGAATCCAGCAAGGGCATCCTGCTTCTGACAGCAACGCCGGAACAGATGGGTCAGGAGAACCACTTCGCCCTGCTGCAATTGCTCGATCCGAATCGTTTTCGCGACTATGCCTCTTATAAAGAAGAGCACGAGCATTACCACGGCCTCGCCACCACGATCAACGCGCTGGTCAGCCAACAGGCCCTCACGCCGGAGCACCAGCGACAACTGGAATCCGTGTTGAGCAAGAATCACAAGAAGGAAGCCATCGCCGCGCTGCTCAACCCATTGCTGCCTTCGTCGAAAGTGTCGGCAGCGGACCAAAGCGCTACTCGTCAACGGCTGATTCGGCTTCTGCTAGATCAACATGGCACAGGTCGTATTCTGTTCCGCAACACGCGCAAATCCTTGACTGGATTCCCGAGCCGCACCGTACATGCACACAGACTGGAGCTGCCCGAGTCCTATGCAGAACTGTTGCAGCAGCAGCCCGACAAAATCGACGCGCATCTGAAGCCGGAGAGCGCCTTCATCAGCGCCGTCGCCGGGTTGGACGATGACGAGGAAGCCCGCACGCTGCCCTGGACCTCGTTCGACGAGCGCGTGAAATGGCTGGTTGAATTCCTGCAGAGCAAGCGCGGCGAAAAGGTGTTGCTGATCTGTGCGCAAGACGTCACCGCCATCAGTCTGGAGAAATATCTGCGCGTGACTGCCGGCATCCGCAGCAGTGTCTTCCATCGGCATATGGACCTGCTCGACCGCGACCGTGCCGCCGCCTATTTTGCCGGCACCGAGAGCAGCGCCCAGATTCTGGTGTGTTCGGAAATCGGCAGCGAGGGCCGCAACTTCCAGTTCTGTCGCCACCTCGTCCTGTTCGATCTGCCTTTGAATCCGGACCTGCTGGAACAGCGTATCGGTCGACTCGACAGAATCGGTCAAAAACACACCATTCAGATTCATCTGCCAATGTTTGCGGGCAGCGCCCAGGAGGTTCTCTACCACTGGTACCAGGACGCTCTTAATGCCTTTGAACAAGTAGCCCCTGCCGCCTACCGCATCTATCGACAGCACAGCGACACACTGCACGCCTTCATGCTGGCAGGTGACGCCAAAGCGCCTGCATTCAAGACTTTTGTCGCCGAGGCGCGTGCGCTCAACGCCGAACTCAACGCCGAATTGGAACATGGCCGCGATCGCCTGCTTGAAATAAACTCCTTCAACAAGGAGATTGCAGAGCGCACGGTGCAACAGATTCGTGAATTCGAATCCGTCTGCACGCCCGAGGCGTACATGAAGGAGGTCTTCGACACCTTCGGCATTCACTACGAACACAACTCGGACGACAGCTACGCGGTGCAGCCCACCGAAGAGATGATCGTGTCCTCGTTCCCGGCGCTGCCGGACGATGGCATGGACGCGACCTTCAACCGTCAGCTCAGCCTGCATCGCGAGGATATTCAGTTCCTCACCTGGCAGCACCCGATGGTGCGCGGTGCCATCGATCTGGTGCTGGATTCGCCCCAGGGTGGCGCGGCGGTCAGTCTGCTGAGGGCGCGCGACCTTCGCGATCTGGAAGGAGACGAGGCCGATCTGGCAGAGCATGAATTCATTGTGGAGGCGATCTTCCGCACGCTGGCCCCGGCGCCGAAACATCTGCAGATGTCGAGATTCCTACCCACCACCAGCTTTCACTTCACCCTGGTACCCGAGGTCGAAGGCGAGCGCAGCAGCCTCGTGAGGCTAGGCAAGGCGCGGCAGAAACTGCGTTTCATCGACAAGCATGAAGCCGCCGCACTGGTCAGCGATCAGCAGGCACGCATCACGCAGTTGCTGCAACAGGGCGAGAAGCGCGCCCAGCTACAGATGAGCGAGGCGGTAAACGCCGCCGCTGCCAGCATGCTGCAGGTGCAAACCGGCGAGATCAAGCGCCTGGTGGCCCTGAAACAGGTCAACCCCAATGTGCGGGAGTCGGAACTGGAATACTTGAAAGAACAAACACTGCAATTGCATCAGTGTATGAAGCAGGCCAGCGTCGAGCTGGTGGCCGTACACGTTATATTCACGCAGTAATTCGCCAAAATAAGCCCAGCGAGAGAACACAATGATGAGAACTGAAAACACTGCCCAGGCGGCTCCGGTAAACCCGGTGGCTGGCATCTGCCACCCGGCCTTCGAGTGGATACGCAGTCAGCGCATTCCCACATTGAATGTCGACATGCAGGAGTTCCGGCATCGCGTTACCGGCGCCCTGCACTTTCACCTGGTTGCCGATGACGTCGAAAATGTTTTTCTAGTAGGCCTGCGTACGGTGCCGATGGACTCCACTGGAGTGGCTCACATTCTTGAGCACACAGTGCTGTGTGGCAGCCAGAAATATCCGGTGCGCGATCCGTTCTTCATGATGATCCGGCGCTCGCTCAATACCTTCATGAACGCTTTTACCAGCAGCGACTGGACGGCCTATCCGTTTGCCAGCAAGAACCGCAAGGACTTCAACAATCTGCTGGAGGTCTATCTGGATGCGGTGTTCTTTTCACGTCTGCACGAACTGGACTTCGCACAGGAAGGTCATCGCCTGGAATTCAGCGAGCCGGAAAACCCCGTGAGCGAGCTGCAATTCAAGGGCGTGGTCTACAACGAGATGAAAGGTGCCATGAGCTCCACCAACTCGATTCTGTGGCACACATTGAGCAAGTATCTGTACCCCACGACCACTTACCACTACAACAGCGGCGGCGAACCCGAGCATATTCCCGACCTGAGCTACGCAGACCTCAAAGCCTTCTACGAGACTCATTACCACCCCAGCAATGCCGTGTTCATGACCTATGGCGACATCCCGGCCATAGAACACCAGCAGCGCTTCGAGGAGTTGGCGCTGTCGCGTTTCGAGAAGCTCGACATCCACATCAACGTGCGCGATGAGAAGCGCTACTACGCACCGGTGCGTGTGGAGGAAAGTTACCCGCTGCAGGAAGAAGAGGTCGATGACGTCGACGAAATCAGCAGCAAGAACAAGACTCATGTGGTGCTGAGCTGGCTGCTTGGCAAGAGCATCGATCTGAACGACATGTTCCAGGCCCAGCTGCTCTCCAGCGTACTGATGGACAATAGTGCCAGTCCTCTCATGCAGGTGTTGGAGACATGCGGGCTAGGTTCCTCACCCTCTCCATTGTGCGGACTAGAGGACAGCAACCGCGAAATGAGCTTGATGTGTGGTCTCGAAGGCTGTGCCAGCGACGCCACGTCAGAGGTCGAGAAGCTGGTGCGCGATACTCTCGTGCGCATTGCCGAACAAGGCATTCCAGAAGAACAGGTCGAAGCCGCACTGCATCAGTTGGAACTGAATCAGCGCGAGATCACCGGTGACAGCCATCCCTATGGATTGCAGCTGATCATCGCCAGCCTGTCCAGCGCGATCCATGGTGGCGATCCAATCAATCTGCTCGACATCGATCCGACGCTGGCCGCCTTGCGCGAACAGATCAAGGACCCCGCTTTCATTCCCGGGCTCATTAAGCGCCTGTTGATCGACAACCCGCACAACGTCATATTGACGCTGCGTCCGGATACGCAGCTCGCGGAGCGCCAGAGCGCCGGTGAACAGCGCAAGCTGCAGGAAATCAAGAACAGCCTGGCCCCGGCAGAAGCGCAGGCCATCGTCGAGCGCAGCAAGAGACTCGCGGAGCGCCAGGAGGCACAGGACGACCCGTCTATTCTGCCCAAGGTTGGTCTGGAAGACGTGCCTGCCGATCTGCCGCAGCTGACCGCTACCAAGACAGTCATCAAATCCGTGCACCGATCCATGCCCGTGGACTTCTACGCGCAAGGCACCAACGGTCTGTGCTATCAGCAGGTGGTGGTGGAACTGCCGTCACTGGACGACGAACTGCTGGCACTGCTGCCCTATTACAGCAGCTGCCTGCCGGAGTTCGGCGTCGGCAAACGCGGCTACGCAGAGGTGCAAACCTGGCAGTCCAGAATCAGCGGAGGCGTCAACTACTACGCCAACATCCGCAGTCAGATCAATGACGAGCAGAAGAGCAAGGCCATTCTGGTGCTCTCCAGCAAGGCGTTGCAGAGCAATCACGAGGCGCTTTCCGAGCTGCTCGCCGAGACTTTCACGCACTGCCGTTTCGACGAAGCCCAGCGTCTGCGCGAAATCATGGACCAGATCACGGCACGCCGTGACAGCAGCATCACCGGTCAAGGTCACTCGCTGGCAATGTCGCTGGCCTGCAGCGGCATGAGTCCCAGCGCCCGCCTCAGCCATCAGTTCACCGGGCTTGCCGGCATCAGCACTCTGCGCAATCTGAGCAAGTCGCTCAAGGTCAGCAAAGAGGCGAAAGCACTTCTGGAGCGCTTTCAGGCCATCCACGAACAGGTTCTGCGTGCTCCGCGCCGCTTCCTGTTGATCGGCGAAGCGGCGCATCAAGATGACCTGACCAGTACGCTGGAACAGCACTGGAGCCAGCTTGCGGATGTGACAGATGCCACCTCCTCCGGCCTGCAATTGCCGCCGGTTCGCGAGAAAGTGCGGCAGATCTGGACCACCAACACCCAGGTCAACTTCTGCGCCAAGGCCTATCCGACGGTGCCAGCAAGTCATCCAGACCACGCCACGCTCACGGTTCTGGGCGGCTTCCTGCGCAACGGATTCCTGCATCGCAGCATTCGTGAGCAAGGTGGCGCCTATGGTGGCGGTGCGGATCAGGATGCCAATTCCGCAGCCTTCCGTTTCTATTCCTACCGCGATCCGCGCCTGAGCGAAACTCTGAACGACTTCAATCGCGCCATAGAATGGGTGCTGCAGGACACGCACGAGTGGCGTCAGGTTGAAGAGGCAATCCTCGGTGTCATCAGCGCCATGGACAAGTCTTCCTCGCCAGCCGGCGAGGCAAAACAGGCGTTCTACAACGAGTTGTTCGGGCGTACCCGCGAGCAGAGACTGGCCTATCGCCGTCAGGTTTTAGCAACTCAGGTCGAAGATCTGCAGCGTGTGGCACTCCTCTATTTACAGCCGGAAAAGGCGAGCATTGGAGTGATCAGCAATTCTCAGCAGCTGAAATCAGTGCAAGGCATGGGTCTGGAAGAGTTTTCCATTTAGAGTAAATATCTTTTACATTCAAACAGATAGATGTTTGTCTGAGGAAAAGGCAGCACCTGCACCATAATGCGTGAAAAATAATTCAAATATTTTTCTACGAAGGTTGGAACTTAGCAGGAATGGCACAGTCAGACAGTATGTAGGTAGATTGCAGACAAAATTGTGGGTTTTGTTTCATTTTATCTCTCCCTTGATAGTAGTAACTTAAGCCCAACTTCGGTTGGGCTTTTTTTTATCCGCAGTTTGTCATACCCCACGGTTTGTCATAATAGTTTCGTATGCTGTTTTGATTTCCTGCGTTTTTTTCGTCGCCATTTCCATCATCTCTTCCGGCAGTCCTTTCGACACCAGCTTGTCCGGATGATGCTGACTCATGAGCTTGCGATAGGCTTTCTTGACCTCGGCCGTGTCGGCATTTGCAGTAAGACCGAGCACCTTGTAGGCATCGTTGAGTTTCCGCGCCGGCGTCTCGTCAGTGTTGAATCGATACTGCGCGCTCATGCGCATGACGAGCCTGTCATAGTCCGCCTTGGCGTAGCCGAGACTCGTCGCGATCGACAGCAGCACACGCCGTTCGGCTGGGTCCATTTGCCCGTCAGCCAGTGCCGTGGCGGTGAGAATCTCCAGAAACATCTGGATCAGATTGCGGCGACGATGGCACTCCAGGCGGAACTGTTCCAGCACCTGAGCATAGGGGAAGTCCGGTTGCTTGCCCTGTTCGAACAGGCTGACGGCGAGCTTCTTTTGCACCGCCTGTAGCTGCATCTGCCCCATGACCTGCTCGGCCAGCGATATCTCGTCACGGCTGACCTTGCCGTCGGCCTTGGCGATATAGCCCATCAATGAGAACACTGCCGTGAAGAACGCGGTCTGCACACGCTCGTTCGACTGCGGATCTGCGGCCCCCAGCAGGGCGTCATTGGCCGTAATGCGGTCCATACCGTTATCGAAGTAATTGCCGACCGCCGCGCCTAGCACCGCACCCAACGGTCCGCCCATCACGAATCCAAACGTCCCGCCGATCACCTTGCCCCACCAACTCATATGCTCACTCCCTTCCAGCCAGTCTCTATTGTTCGTTACTAATTGAGCAGCCTGCCGAACCAGCTCATCTCCAGATCTGCACGGCATTGCCCCAGTTGCGCCTCATAGCGATCTGCGTTGTTCTGGACGCGGGCGGCCGCATCGAGCAGCCACTGTTTGCCTTCGTAGGTGCGCCTGTCAAAACCGGTATTGCCTTCGTGATAAGCGAGATACAGGTTGCGGGCGTCGTGCAGGGCGATATTGTTGCGACGATAGCTGTTGGCGTTATACCAGCCGATGAAATCCACGGCATCCGCGAAGTTGGCGCGCCGGGCGATGAAGTTCCCGGTCGACTCACGATAGTCATCCCAGGTGCTGTCCAGCGCTTGAGGATATCCAAATGCATCGGAGGGACGAACCCATGGAATCACCCACAGCAGCCGGGTGCGTGCCGGTTTGGCGCGGGACTCGAACGCCGATTCCTGATAGATGAAAGACATGGAGACAGATACGGGCACATTCCAGCGCTGTTCGGTGCGCACGGCGGCTTCGTACCAGGAACGGCGGTCCTCGAACATGTCGCACACGTTCGTCACGTTGCGCGGCTGGCTGCTGAGGCAGCCGGTCAGGGTCAGCAGCAGGGCCAACAGTATGGGGCGATGCATCATATTTATTTCAACACCTCATGTGGGAGCGTGCCTGCACGCGATTTGTGCCAGATTCTATCGCGTGCAGGCACGTTCCCACAGGAAGGCCAGGAACTGTTGTTCATCGAGCACGGGGATATCCAGCTCCAGGGCCTTGTCCAACTTCGAGCCGGCGCCCGGTCCGGCCACCACATACGTCGTTTTCTTGGAGACGCTGCCAGCCACCTTCGCGCCCAGCGCCTGCAGTCGCTCCTTGGCCTCGTCGCGAGTCATCACCTCCAGCGTGCCGGTGAGGACGAAGATCTGCCCATTGAGGACATCGGACTGCGCCGCCACCTCAGATTCGTTCCAGCGCACGCCACTCTGCCGCAGCCTGGCGACGACGGCACGATTCTCCTCATTCGCGAAGAAGTGCTGCACGTGAGCGGCGACGATTGGCCCCACGTCCTCTACTTCCTCCAGTGAGGTCGCATCCGCAGCCATGATCCTGTCCAGCGTGCCGAAATGATTTACCAGCGCCAGCGCAGTCGCCTCGCCTACCTCGGGGATGCCGAGGCCGAACAGGAAGCGTGGCAGAGTCGTCGAGCGGGCCTTGTCGATGGCGGTTAGCAGATTACCCACCGATTTCTCGCCCATGCGTTCCAGGCCTTCGAAATCCTCGCGGCGCAGGTGAAAGACATCGGCGACATCGTGCACTAGTCCTCCGTCCACCAATTGCTCCACCAGCTTCTCGCCAAGCCCCTCGATATCCAACGCGCCCCGCGCACAGAAGTGGCGCACCGCCTCTTTGCGCTGGGCCGGGCAGACCAGGCCGCCGCTGCAGCGGATCAGGATATCGCCATCGGGCTCCACCTCGGAGCCGCAGGCCGGACAGTGGGTCGGCATCATCACGTCCACCAGATCGGCAGCTCCGCCCTCCTCGGTGGTCACCTTCACCACCTTCGGAATCACATCTCCGGCACGCCGAATGATCACGGTATCGCCGACATGCAGACCCAGCCGGGCGATCTCTGCCATGTTGTGCAGCGTGGCGTTGCTGACGGTGACGCCCCCGACGAACACCGGACGCAGACGCGCCACCGGGGTGATCGTGCCGGTTCGGCCAACCTGAAAGTCGACACCCTCGACCACAGTAGAGACCTCCTCGGCGGGAAACTTGTACGCCGTGGCCCAGCGCGGAGTACGAGCGTTGAAGCCCAGTTCGGCCTGCAGCTGCAGACGATCAACCTTGATCACCGCGCCATCGATCTCGTAGTCCAGTGAAGGTCGCTTCTCCAGCAACGCCTGTGCATAGGCCAGACACTCGGCGGCACCGGTGACCGTGCGCCGTTCCGGGTTCACCGGCAGCCCCCACTGTTCGAGCAGGGTGAAGGTTGCGCTGAGATTCGCGCCGAGGCTTTCGCCCTTGCCTTCATTTTCAGCCGCGCTGCCCAAAACCGCCGCGCTGTAACAAAACAACCGCAGGGGACGCTGATCGGTGATGCGCGGATCGAGCTGCCGCAAAGTGCCAGCGGCGGCATTGCGGGGGTTGACGAAGGTCCTGCCACCACTGTTCTCCGCTTCCCGATTCATGGCGTCGAAGCCGGAGCGCGTCATGTAGATCTCGCCCCGCACTTCCAGGCGCCGGGGCACGGCAGCGGCGCCTTCATGGAAGATGCCCAGCCGCAGCGGAATGTCACGCAGCGTACGCACATTGTGGGTAATGTCCTCACCGGTGATGCCGTCGCCCCGGGTTGCCGCGCGAGTCAGGACGCCGTCTTCGTACAGCAGGCTGACGGCCACGCCATCGATCTTGGGTTCACAGCTGTAAGAGATGTCCGCGTGGGTATCGAGCCGCTTCTTGATACGCGCCTCGAAATCCTCCAGATCGGCGGCATCGAACACCTTGGCCAGCGACATCATGGGGATCTCGTGAGTCACCTGCACGAAACCTGCGAGCGGCGCCGAGCCGACGCGCTGCGTGGGCGAATCCGGGGTAATCAATTCGGGATGCTGCGCCTCAAGCTGTTCCAGACGTGCGAACAGCCGGTCGTATTCCACATCGGGAATCACCGGGGCATCGAGGGTGTGATAGAGGTAGTCATGACGGGCGATCTGCGTCCGCAGGAGCCTGAGCTCCTGCACCAAGTCCTGCCCGGGGTGTGCTTTCTCGGTCATTTGTGCTGACGCAGTTGCCTGAGGTCGAAGTCACGGACGCGCTGGCGGTAATGCTCGATCGTCTGCGCAGTCATCACGCTGCGGTTGTCGTCCTTGAGATCGCCATCGAGCGCGATTCTCACCTGCTGGGCGACATCCAGCATCTTGTCGAAGGCCTGCATGCTGTTCGCCACGTTGGGCAGCGTCATGAAGAAACACAGGCCGCGCGTTGCAAAGTCGTTGATCTGGTTGAGATCGAAGGTACCGGGGTTGACGATGTTGGCGACACTGAACAACACCGGGCTGCGGGAATCGGCCTCGATGTGACGATGGAAGATGCTCATGTCGCCGAAGCGCAGACCACTGGTCAGCAGCACGGGCAACAGATCCACTCCGGTGAATTCGCGCTCTGGCTTGGCTACTACGTTGATCACCAGGACTTCGCTGTATTCGGGCACTGCGTCGGCTTCGGGTTGCTGTTCTTTCGAGGGATTTTTCGACTCCGCCCTTGACTCCACTCTCGGTTCTGCCCGCAATTCTGTTCTCGAGTCGGCTCGCAAATCCTCAGGCTCATCCAGATTCAGCTCACTCTGGCGCGACCTGTCCAACGACTCCAATTTCTTGCGCGGAGCGGCCCCTTCTGTGGGAGCGGGCCGTGCCCGCGATTGAGCGTCCAGTTTCGCGCGCGCGGGCTCATTGAATGCGCGGCGGTCTTGATAATCCTGATCGTCATCCAACAGAGCATCGTCAAACGACGCGGCCCCGAATATAGGTTCGGCACGTTCAGTGCGCCCCTTTGTCTCAGCCTTGCTGTCGGCCTTTCTGTCTGCTTTGGACGCAGCTTTGGCAGCTCTGTCGGTCATTTCGGCGCGGGCACGGGCCTGTTCTTCAGCGGCCTTTTCACGAACCCGCTCGCCTTCGCTGGCGGCGGCAGCTGTCATTCCGGAGAGCTTCTCGCCTGCCCATTGCAGCCAGCGTCGCGGACCCGTCTTCTGCTCCACTACTTCATCCTCTTCATCGTCTTCGTAGTAGTCGTCATCCTGGTCATCGGGCTCTTGATCATCGGCAAAGTCCGTCTCGTAGTGGTACTCCTCCGCTTCTTCAGCAAACTCCTCGTCCTCCTCGTCGTCGTCAAGATCATCTTCGAAACGGGATGCAAGCGGATCATCTACCTCATCATTCTCGTCATCTGCTTCCTGATCATCGTCATAGTCATCGTCAACATCGTCGGCATAGACACTCTCGAAAGACTCCGCCTGGTACTCATCGTCATCGTCATCGTCATCGAGATCCTGTTCCGGTTCGGCCTGCGCCTTGTCGTCAAATTCGGAGAACCCCTCGTCTTCTTCCAGCTCGTCGTCATAATCGTCTTCGTCGTCTTCCGGATATTGCTCGTCAGAGCGTGCCTCATAGCGCTGCTCGACGTCATCATAGTCGTCTTCGGCTGCTGCCGCCGCAAGGCTCGGGCTCTCGAAGGCTGGCGCATCGTAACGCGGCTCTTCCACTTCATCGTCGCGGAAGACATGACTGTCCAGGGGATCAGCGAAGGAGGGCTGTGGAGCTACCTGAATCGGAGTTTCATAAAGCGTTGGCTCGGCAACCGTGGTCACCGCAGTGGCCGCGCTCTGCTGGAGTTCGGCCATTCGATCGGCCATGCGATCAATAGGCCGGTGAGTAGGCTTCTGGGGCGGGCGGGCGGAGCTGGGCTTGATGCCGTGCCGCTGTCTGGCTGCCTGACGGGCGCCAGCCACAGCGGAGGGTGCTGTGCGCGCGGACCCGACGCCTTTGTCGTCATAATCATCCGTGACGGTGTCCATCAACACGGGAATGGCCTGCTCGGAGCGGCCCTTGTGCAGGCGATCACGGGAGCTGAATTCGGAGTTTTGTCTCACCACCTGCGCGAAAGAGCGCTCGACCATGCGTGCCCCGCCGTTGGGCAGTTCGGAGAGGGACAGCTCTTCCGGGTCATACTGGGGGATATTCTTCTCCAAGGCCATGCGCAGCTGCCCGCGGCGTGCCTTGAGGGCGACATAGAGCCCCCGCAGAATCACGCCGACGATGGCCAGGATCAATACCAGTATTACGAGTTCTCGCAGCCCCATAACAAAACTCAGTCCTAATAAATGCAGAAAGCGTTAATTTAATTGGTTTTATAACTCAAACATGTGTCTGAACGAAAGCCCCGCCCTGTGGGAGCGGGCCTGCCCGCGATAGGTCTTGAAAATCAAAAGCATCGCGTGCAGGCACGCTCCCACAGGTTACATCGCGGCCAGCTCGGCGGCCTCGGCGATGTCGACGGCCACAATGCGCGACACGCCCGGCTCGTGCATCGTCACGCCCAGCAACTGGTTGGCCATTTCCATGGTCAGCTTGTTGTGGGTGATGAAGACAAACTGCACCGATTCCGACATTTCCTTCACCAAACGCGCGTAACGGCCCACGTTGGCATCGTCCAGCGGCGCGTCCACTTCGTCCAGCATACAGAACGGCGACGGGTTAAGCTGGAAAATCGAGAAAACCAGCGCAATTGCCGTCATGGCCTTCTCACCACCGGAAAGCAGGTGGATGGTGCTGTTCTTCTTGCCGGGCGGCCGCGCCATGATTGCCACCCCGGTATCGAGCAGGTCTTCGCCCGTCATGTCCAGATAAGCGTGGCCGCCTCCGAACACCTTGGGGAACAGCTCCTGCAGCCCAGCGTTGATCTTGTCGAAGGTCTCCTTGAAGCGGGTACGAGTCTCTTTATCGATCTTGCGGATGGCATTTTCGAGCGTCGTCAGCGCGCGCTCCAGATCGTCGTTTTGCGAGTCCAGATACACCTTGCGCTCGGACTGCTGCTTGTATTCGTCGATGGCGGCGAGGTTGATCGCCCCAAGGCGCTGAATGCGCTGCGCAATCGCGGCCAGTTCGTTTTCACAGGTGGCCTGATCCAGATCTTCCGGCAGGTTCGCCAGCACCGTCTGCAGATCGTATTTGCTGTCCACCAGCTGCTGCGCCAGCGCCTCACGCTTGACCAGATCGCCCTCGCATTTGAGGCGGTGCTCCATCAGCTGTTCGCGCAACACGCCAGCCCCGCGTTCGAACTGGGCGCGCTGCTGCTCCAGACCGCGCAGCGTATGTTCGTTGCCATCGGCACGCGCCTTGGCGGCGGTCAGCTGGTCTTCCACTTCGAGACGCTTCTGCAGCTGCATCTCCAGCTCGGCGCGCTTCATCTCCAGCGGGGAATCGGAGTCGGCCAGCTGCCGACTCAAGGACTCGATGCGCTCCTTGGCGCGCTGCACCTGGGAAGCCATGCGGTCCAGCGTGTCGCGCACGGACTTGAGCTGGGAATTCAATGACTGCTGCTGCAGCGCCAGATGGTGCGCCACATCTTTATCATGCCGCGCTTTCTGGCGCGCCTGATCCAGCCGCTCGCGCCGCTCGTCGCGCTGTTGCAGCAGAATCTCCTTGCGCTCGGTGTCCTCTTCCATGGCATCCAGCGCGCTCTGCAGGTTGGAGCGGGCCAGAGCTGTATTTTCTTCTTCGGTGACCAGCTGCTTGGTCAGCTCGTCCAGCTCGTGCTGCAGCCGCTCGCGGCGCAGGTTGTTCTGCTCGACCTTCATCAGGCGGGCGCCAAGCTGCGATTTCTGCTCGCTGTACTGCCGTGCTGTCTGGGCGATCTGGCGCTGAACGTCTTCGCGCCGCGACTCGATATCACGTAAAGTCTGGCGGCTAAGTGCTTGTGCCTCCAGCAATTCATCCACGCGAGACTGCTGCAAAGCGATGTTCTCTTCGAGGCGTGTGATCTCGCCCTTGCGTTCCAGCAGACCGGCCTTCTCGTCGGCGGCCTTGCGTACGCGAATCCAGGATTTGCCGAGCCACACGCCCTGCCGGGTGACAATCGACTCACCCGCAGTCAGGCTGGCACGCAGGCTCAGGGCCGCTGGCAGATCGTCGGCGACATAGATGCCAGCGAGCAGCGCGGCGCTGTCCCAGCTCGATTCAATTTTGGCGCTCAGCAACACGCGCCCCGACACAGTGGACGGTTTGTCACTGACCACGCCCATGTCCACCAGCGACAACAGCCCGGCAGGCAGCTCTTTGAGCAAAGTCTCGACATTGTCGATATTCTCGACACAGATACTCTGCAGGTAGTCGCCGAGCACGGCTTCCACCGCAGACTCATAGCCGCTACTGACGCGAATGCTCTCGCCGAGCCGCTTGTGCTGGCTGAGGTTGCGGCTCTGCAGCCAGCGATTCAGCCCCTCGTTGTTGCGCCCAAGTGCGGCCTTCTGCAATGCCTCCAGCGACGCAGCGCGGCCCTTCAGGCTCTGCAGCTCGCTGCGCGCGCGGTCCAGATCACTGGCGATGGTCTGCACGCGGCTGCGCTCTTCTTCTATCTCGTCGGCCAGCTCGCTGTTGCTGGACTGATGCAACTCCAACTGTTCTTCCAGATGCGAGACCTGAATCGACAGCTCGTCGATGACATCCTGCTCCGGGTTGTCGCCCAGCGCCTTCTTCTCCTCCTGCAGGCGGGCCTTGCGATCCAGGCCGCGCTCCACGATCTTCTCCAGCTGCTGGATGCGTGATTGTTCGACTTCGGCGATCTGACGCGGCTCTTCGGCACGGCGATTGAACTCGTCCCATTCCTGCTGCCACTGCAACATGCGCTCGTCGGCTTCCTCCAGCGCGAACGCGGACTCCTCTTCCACGGCCTGCGCCTCTTCCAGCTTCGGCTCGACGATGCGCAATTCCGCTTCCAGCGAGGCCACCTTGCTGACGTCCGACTCCAGCTCGCCCTGCGTCACACCGAAGCCTTGCTGGGTCTCGGCCAGGTCGCGTTTGAGCTGGCTGACGCGCTCAATGTGGTGCTCGATGGATTGTTCGATACGGGCGATGTCGCTGCCCAAGCTGTAGTAACGGCCCTGAATCTCGCTCAGCTGGTCGTTGAATTCGGAGTTGTCGACCAGGTGCTTCTCGATCTGGGCGTCGATCGAGCGCTGCTGCGCGATCGTCGCCTCGATGCGGATCTCCAGCTCCCCGACGGCGGCCTGTTTGATTTGCAGCTCATCATTGAGCGCCTTCCAGCGCAGCGCGCTGTGCTGCGCGGTCATCGCCCGCTCCTGCTGCTTGAACTCGCCGTATTTCTCGGCGGCCTGCGCCTGACGGTGCAGATGCTGCAGTTGGCGACCGAGTTCGTCGCGCAGGTCGGTCAGGCGTTCGAGGTTTTCGCGGGTACGTTTGATGCGGTTCTCGGTCTCGCGGCGGCGCTCCTTGTACTTGGAGATGCCGGCGGCTTCCTCGATGAAGATGCGCAGGTCTTCGGGGCGCGACTCGATCAGCCGCGACACCATGCCCTGCTCGATGATGGAGTAACTGCGCGGACCCAGGCCGGTGCCAAGGAAGATGTCGGTGATGTCGCGGCGGCGGCACTTGATGCCGTTGAGCATGTACCCGGACTGGCCGTCGCGGGACACTTTGCGCTTGATGGATATCTCGTTGTACTGGGCGTATTCGCCCTTGATGCGGTTGTCACTGTTGTCGAACACCAGCTCGATGCTGGCCTGCCCCACCGGCTTGCGCCCACCAGAACCGTTGAAAATAACGTCGGTCATGTTCTCGCCGCGCAGGTTCTTCGCAGAGCTTTCCCCCATCACCCAGCGCACGGCATCGATGATGTTGGATTTGCCGCAGCCATTGGGCCCGACCACCGCACACAGATTGCTGGGAAAATTTACCGTAGTGGGATCAACGAAGGACTTGAAACCGGCTAATTTGATACATTTCAAACGCATGAAAGACTCTGTTATTAGCGCCACGAAATCAGTGAGATACAGAAGATTTCGGAGACTTTTAATGAGGTTGCGCCTGAGGGCTTTTTATAAGGCTCTTTGGAGGGCTCTTCCGAGAGCATCAGGGCGCGGGTAAGTTTATCCGATATGGCGCGGAGAATGACACAAAAAAATCCCCGCGCCGCGCGGCTGGACAACGAATGCCGTTGTCACTAAGCTCGCCCATCAACGCTTTTACTGTCTCGGTGGCTATCAATTTTATGATCAACATACTTCGCTCCAGGAAATCCCGCCTCGCTCTGACCTTCCCCTCTTTGCTGATCGCCGTCGGCGCCAGCGGCACGCTTCAGGCGGACACCCCGCTGGGCTGGATGAACTCGGATCATCTGAGCGCCTACACACCGGGCGCCATGAAGCTGGAACTCACAGGCAGTGTATTGGCCGTCAACGACACCATCGACTTCCTGGACATCCGCGATGATTTGCTGGCAGGAACGCGTCAACTGCAGGGAGATAGCGGAGACTTGGACGGAGAGCGCGCCGAGATTCAGTTTGGAATCACGTCATACCTGAGCGCCTTTTACCGGCGCCAGCAACAAGCATTGTCCTTGGATCTGGGAGAAGTGAAATCCATAAATCTGCTTGCGATTGACGATGCCTTGGAGACGACCAGCACGGCCTACGGACTGAAGTGGAACTTCTACGAATCGGGCTATTTCGACAACGCCCGCTCCTGGTATGCAGCGAGCCTTGAGATCACCCGCACAGAAAACAACACCGATAATTTCGAAGGCACACTGGACCGGATCACCTTGAACGGGGATACCAGTGTCGTGTTTACCAAGCCACAGACTTTCCGCGTCGACAACATGGAAGACGAAGGCTGGCAGGCACGCTTGCTGTACAGCTTTCCGATGGGTAACGCTCTCACCACCAGTGTGTGGGCGGGATATGCGGAAACCGAGGCCACCTCGGGAACTGACTCCGATATGACCGCCGCCTTCCTGGCTGCGGCGTTCAGACAAAAATTCACCGTGGAAGATCAGCAGGCCCTGATTGGAGCCGGGCTTAACTGGCAAGTGACACCTCGCATGCCTCTGCAATTAAGTTACGAATATATTCGCATTACCAACAGCGACGTCACGGCAGTAGTCAATCCCTCCAATGTACTATTGCCTTCCTTTCTTCAGGCCAATAACGTCAGCACCATCGATGTCAGTGCTAATCACACCCTGCGCGGCAGCCTGACCTTCTGGGTTACCCCCAAGTTTAATGTCAGCCTGACAGGTAAATTATTCAGCAACCAATTTCGAGGGGTAATCCCGCACTTTGATAACCCTCTGAGCGGATCGTTTTCAGAGAAACCGTATGGCTACGCAGGCATCCAGATAGGTCTGCAGATTTAAAACGCATTGGCTCTCTGCCGGGGCATGAGGCAGCGGCGAGCACGCTTAGAGTGCGTTCGTAGTGGAAATACGCCACACATCAGGGCTGTTTTTGAGCATAAACTTCGTATTGGGGCAATGGCACATTTTATGCTGAAGTTTTACATACAAGCACTGTATGGCATCACCTGGACAAAAGCTGACCGATCGTGATTAAAAGTTTCAATGAAATTCAACAAACTACTGGCAAATGCGGGCGTGTTTTACTACCATCCCGTGCAGAATACCCGCTTGAGAACCGTCGCGTGAGCGCGATTAGCATAAAAAGCGTGTACTGCCTCACACTTTGCCTGACATTGTCATTCGGAAGTCACAAAAAAACTTTAGGCTAGAAACCAACGGAAATTGAGGGAATAAAAAATGTTGAAGAATCGTCGCAGCTACAAACGCATCAGCCAAGTCGCGGTGGCCAGCTTGTTGACTGGTCTGGGGGTTTACGCTCAGGCAGCAGATTTATATCTGACAGGTAATGCGGTCAATATCGTTGGTTCTGGAGACAGCGCTGGGTTCTCTCAATCTGCGGCTGTGGGTTCTACCGGGTTACTGGCCAATGTGGCCAACGTACCGTTGGTTGCCAATATGGGCATCCCCAGTTTCAACTTTACCTTGAACGCTGCTGGTTCCCCTGCGGTTGATGGCAGCTACACCTTCCGCGTTGGGGTCACTATCGATGACAACGCCACTGAGCGTCGTATAGAAGCCAAGCTCGAGACCCTGCAGCTGACTATCAGTGGAAGCGGTGCCACGCTGACTGGCAGCATTCCTGCTCAAACATTGCGCGTACTTGGACGCGATGGCTCTGGCTCCGTGACAGTTTTGGCTGACCTGAGCAACGCAGCCACCAATGGTCCCGTTGCGATCACAGGCGGCACCGTCTCCTTTGATGCCGAAGCGTTAATCGCAAGAATCAGAGCCAGCAACCCTGGCCTCACAACCATTGTCGACGAATTCGGCAGCGCGTCTCACTACACTTACCGTATCGTGGTGCAGCAAACCAGCGGTGCAGCCATAGGCTTTGGTACTACTGGTTTCGTTCCGTTCCCGAAGGTCCGTACCACCTGCTCGCTGAATACCAATTCGCAGAGCTCGTCAGTGTTCGTGCTGAACTCCAATGAAGTCGCTAGCTCATTTACCGAAGCCTATGCAGTCCAAGGGCAGTTCAGCGCCACAGGCTCTGCCTCGTCGTTCGGCACATTGACTGCGTTCACTGACGACTGCACGCCAGCTACCACTGGGGGCGGAACTGTAACGCCTCCGCCTGTAGTAGTCCCTCCTGTTACCGAAACAACGACTAACCTTAATCAACAGATCACCGACATTGTGCTGCCCCCTCCCCCAACAGGTGGCGGTACGCAGGTAGAGGTGCCCGCAGCAACTCAGACCTTGGTGAACACTGCGGTTGATACGTCAGCCACTCTTGCCACTAACACAGCAAACCAGATTGCCGCCGGTACGATCACGACGACAGTGGCACTTTCGGCTCTGGATACCTCCAGTAACGCACTGGCGACTGCAGGTTCAGCAAACGTGATTGGCGCGACCATCAATATGACGAGCGCAATCAGTTCTGTAACCAACATCGCCAGTGCATTGTCGAACCTGTCAACTGCATCGGTCATGACTCCTGCGGAGATAACAACTGCCACCAACATTGTGACCTCGACGTTTGAGTCCTCTGTAAAATTGATCGATTCGACGACTACCGCAGTGCAGATCGGTGCACTGATCAACGCCAACGTTGCTCTGCTGGAAAGTCTGGTCAAAGAAACTCAGACCGTTTCTGCGGCTCTGGTGACTCAAGCCCAGACGCTGGCAACGACGGCGCTGAAGGCGATTGTCGCCACACTGCCACCAGCGATATCCAAGGGCGTCGACACGAGCAACCCCATAGCGTTGGCAGCGGCTCTCAGCGCCTCACCTACGATGACACAGCAGGCCATTAGCAACTCCTTGAAAGTACCAGAGCAGGCGAAGTTTGTTGCGAGCACAACTACCCTTAACCTGGTTGGCAACTCCATTAGCAACGCGCAGCAGGCTCAGCGGGCGCAGACCGCCGTCTCAGAAACATTGACTGCACGATACCGTCCTGAAGAGGCGAGTGTTCAAGTCCTGGGCTCGACCGTAAAGGTAATCGACCTGATGATTCGTCTGCTCTCTCGTTTCGGTACGAGTTCATCATTGGTAGAGGGACTCAATATCGCAGCTGCGACTGGCGATACGATTACCTCCGATAAAGAATCTGGCACCATGTCGGTTAAAGTTGGCAGCGCCAATATTATCGCCATCGCTTCTGCCGCACGTCTGGTTCCGTCCTCTGTTGCAACCGGTGTAAGCAGCCTGCCTGATGGTCGCACACTGCTGGTAGAAAGCGGTGTCGGTGTCGACCTGGCTCCTACTTCCGTCAATACGATTGGCTTTACGACAGCAGTTTATAACGCTGGTTTCAGTATGAATTTCCGCGAAAACGGCAGCGTCGGGATTACGCTGAGCGCTAATGAGACCTTCTCTGGAGCGTTCGCGTACGACAGCGTAGGCACGACTACTTCGGCCACCTGCGGCGCGATGACCTTCACCGCACCAACCGGAAGCCCGGCTGCTACCACTTACGCCTTCATGGCCAGGTGTGCGAACGGTACCACTCAGCGCATCACGCCGTTTGCGGCTGATACGAAGTTCTACACAACCCTTGCCAATTCCGGCCTGGAAGTCACTACCGATCGCAATACCGGTACCGTGCGTGTTGGAACCGCTGGCTCGTTCAAGCCTGGCTTCTTCGTCAAAGCGCTGACAGATGCTGATACCACATTCCTGAACGCGAACAAGAATGCAGATGGCGTGGCGTTCCGTGCGAAGGAATCAAACGGCGATGGCAAGATGGACTACGAGTTCATCACTGCCAGTGGCGTGCAAATCCTCTACGGTATGTAAGAGGACAATGAAGGGGGGAGCGATCCCCCCTTCTGCATTCAGCAGCAAAGAATCTCAGGACCGTTACAAGGAACCTGGCACTAGCCCGCCCATCTACGTGGTTTAAAGGTGTCGATAGTCAGAACATGAGTTTTCTAAATCTCCTCAGCGCATTCGTTATCACGTCTATTTCACTGTTCGCCCTTAAACCGGTGGCAGACAGAGTAGGCCTCATTGATATTCCCGGCGGCCGCAAGGAGCACAAGGCCCCAACTCCCCTCATTGGTGGCGTCGGCATTTATTTCGGCACGCTTTTCATCTGCCTGTTCACCCCTGTTGTGCTGACTCATTACAGCGCCATGCTGATACTGTCAGCGCTCGTCCTGCTGGTCGGCATTTTCGATGATGCGCGCGAACTGCGCGTCTCAGTCCGCATGGGAGCCCATGGCCTGGCCGCACTGCTAATGGCTGTAGCCGCTGGCAATCAACTCGTATCTCTCGGCAATATTCTTGGCTTCGGAATTGTAGGGCTCGGGCTGTTGGCAATACCCATTACTGTATTTGCCACTGTAGGTGTTATTAACGCCGTCAACATGACCGACGGTGTGGATGGCCTTTCAGGCGGTCTGGTGGTGATAGCACTGCTGTTCCTTGGTGCCGTGGCCTTCGAGAGCGGTAATGTGCCGATGCTGCAGTTCACGACACTGCTCATATGTGCACTGCTCGCCTTCCTGATGCTGAATTTCCGCCTGCCATGGAAACAGTGCGCCCTGATATACATGGGCGACGCGGGCAGCACCATGCTGGGCTTCATACTGACCTGGCTGATTATTGAAGCGACTCAGGGGACTAACCCCGATATGGCTCCAGTCTATGCACTTTGGTTCCTTGCTATTCCCTTGATAGACACAGTAAGCCTGCTGATAAAGCGCCCTCTGCAAGGCAAGTCGCCTTTCTCTGCTGGGACTGATCATCTGCACCACAGGCTCATGAGGGCTGGTTACTCGCGCAAGCAGACGGTGCTGGGGCTGTATACAGCGGGCGCGCTGATGGGCTCCATCGGCCTGCTGGGCTACGTTACGCAAGCCAGCGAAGCGTTCATGTTTCTGCTGTTCATGATCATCTTCGGCGTCTATATGTCCTGGAATAAACTTTACCAAAAGTTCAACAGCCCAAGGCCCGCCAACAGCCTTCGTTAAGTCCTCCTCGGCAACAATACCTCCATTTCCTTTCCAGCCCGTTTGGCCATCGCCTCCAATAGAAGCTTTAACGCTCGCCGCGCTGCATCATCCCCATGCACCACCCGTACCTGCGTAGGCCAGCGTTTCATTCCCCGCACAAAACTCAACAAATTCTGCTGATCTGCATGCGCGCTATATCCACCAATCGAAGCCACCATCGCCCTGATTGAATACCTCTCCCCATCCAACTCCACCTGTGGGAGCGAGCCTTGCTCGCGATTAACTTTCGCGCCAGCAATCGCGGGCAGGCCCGCTCCCACAGAAGCGATTGCATGCCCCGGCGTCCCCGGCACCTGATACCCCACAAACAAAACACAGTGCGCGGGGTCATCAATCATGGCCTTCAGGTAATTCACAATCCGCCCACCCGCCGCCATGCCACTGGCGGCGATGACGATCGCTGGCCGTTTTGTCTCGGCCAGATGCCGCACAACTTTCTCATGGTCCTCATGCGAATCGATTGTCAGCAGCGTCTCGAAATCCAACGGATGCCGCCCGGCTCTCACGCGCTGCAGCGCTTCTTTGTCCCAGAACGGCTTCAGCTCGCGATAGACCTCAGTGAACTTCGCCGCGAGTGGTGAATCCACGATCACCTGCAACGCACTCCAATCGACCTTACCACGATCCTGTGGGAGCGAGCCCCGCTCGCGATGAGACTTACCACCACCCCCATCGCGGGCAAGGCCCGCTCCCACAGTCGCATCGCGGGCAAGGCCCGCTCCCACATTGCGGGCTTGGGCCGCTCTCACATCGTGAATAATCCCCTCAAACTCATACAACAACTCCTGCGTTCGGCCAATGCTGAACGCCGGAATCAACACCGCCCCCCCATCCATCAGCGCTCGTTCCACCAACGCCTTCAGCTTCAACCTGCGCTCACGGCGGCTCTCATGCCGCCGGTTTCCATACGTACTCTCAATCACCAACGTATCCGCCGCATACGGCGCCTTCGGTGAAGGCAACAATGGCGCATAAGGCGCCCCAAGATCGCCAGAGAAAACGGTGCGATGCGATGTCCACTTGGAATCCGCTGACTCTCGCCACTGTAGATCCAGCTCCACATAGGCAGACCCAAGAATATGCCCCGCCATCTGCAGCCTCACCTTCAGCTTCAGCAACTCCTGATTCACCATCACATACCATTGGTTGTAATTCAGCGGCATCAATTGCTGCTGCACAGTGGCGAGGAAATTCTCAATCAATCGCGCATCGCGCGTGAAGCCAAGCT
Source organism: Gammaproteobacteria bacterium (assembly GCA_030654835.1). Taxonomy (GTDB): domain Bacteria; phylum Pseudomonadota; class Gammaproteobacteria; order Pseudomonadales; family Pseudohongiellaceae; genus UBA5078. Next base: position 229,842 of record JAURWS010000037.1, read on the forward strand.
TGAGAGCGTCCTCAATCACCAGAGGCAACAAACGTGCGGAGGGAATACTGCAGAAGATAGGCCCCTTGAAACCGGCAGCCAGCAGATAGGGCAAGCGCCCGATGTGATCGATGTGCACATGGGTGACAACCAGGGCGCGCACCAGAGGAATGTCGAATTCAATTTCAGGAGGACGGCGCTCGTCACCACCCGCCTCTACTCCCTGAAACAAACCACAATCAATCAACAGATGCAGCTCAGGGCTGGCGATGTAGCGATGGCAACTGCCGGTGACGCCGTCGGCGGCGCCGTGGTGCAGAAACTGCGGGTAGGTTTGTGTACTCATGAGATCCCTCTAACCACATTCAAAATCATCGCTTGCAGGCAAGCTCCCACATCAATTAGTCGGAGTTTAGCGGGTAAACCTTGCGAGGGTTGACTTGCCTGCGACGCTGCGAGTTTGCGGCAAGGTTGGTTGAAATTGACCTTCCATGGAGGATGGTTCTACTCGAAAGTGAACTTATTAAAAGTACAATTTAATACTCCATTCGAACTTGTGGGAGCGGGCCTTGCCCGCGATTGCTCTAGCACAAACATCGCGGGCAGGCCCGCTCCCACAAACTATGCAATATTGAAGTTGAACTTCAATATTGCATGAAATACGCCGGGCGCCTGCTGCAATCTGATTCCGATGGAGATTAAGTCTAGCTCGACTTACAAGCCCGAGTTGCTCAAGGGTTTGATAACCTGGACTAGATCTCCACGCGTAACTAACCTTTAAATAAAACTATCGCCCTGTGGGAGCGGGCCTGCCCGCGATTGACATGGCGCCAAATCATCGCGGGCAAGGCCCGCTCCCACAATTCATGTTCAATTGAAGTGGCAGCGAAGTGTCAGAGGGGTTGATCTTGACTATTAGTCCTTCACCGAGTCCAGATACAACGTATCCGGACATATATCCTGCTCATGAGGCCAAACTACTGTGCCATCCATGACGCTGGCCCGCCGGAAATATTGAGCATCCTTCAGTTCCTTGAACACTCCAAACTCAAGCACTGGAGTGCAGTCGTACCGCCCGCGCTCACCGCTACTGAACTCCAGCAGCAGTTTATAGCCAGGCAAAGGTGATACAGATTTGACTCTTGGATTCATGAATTACCTTAGCGCTTCGCGCTTTGATATGAGGCAGCTCATGCTGCCTGTTGTCGAGATAGTACACGTAGACAACCAAACCGTAAAACATGGAACCTGTGGGAGCGGGCCTTTCCCGCGATGATTTGGCGCCATGTCAATCGCGGGCAAGGCCCGCTCCCACAGGCAAGCAATTGAGCACTTCACAGCGCTTCGGTGATTCGCCGGGCATGCTCTCCCATCAGGTAACACAAGAACTGCCAGTAGTTTTCTGTTGCAACGATGTTCGCGGGCGAGCCACCTCCCATATTCTGGCCACCTCCCACCGCCACGAAGCGCCGCATTTCTTGCTTGAAGGCTGTATGGATTGCCGGATCAGCCGCGAGCGACGCCTGTCGCTCCTGCAACAAAGCACTATAGTCCGCAGGCGCGCAGTGGTGGTCGCGCAGCTTGAGTGGAATCAACGCAAGCGGCAACTCGGCGCCCTGCTGGTGCAGCCAGACAATGTCCCACAAGTCACGGTTCTTGATGCGGTTCGGGCGCAGCGCAAAGGCGACCAACTTGTCTGCCAGTATCTCGGCCCGACTTTGTGCGTTGATGATCAAGCCGCTGGCACCCATGTCGACGCCATAATGGTTGCGCAGCATCATCGGTTGCACCTGATAACTCGGCACTGCACAGATGTCGATGTTGATGCGCTGTGCCGGCAGGTCTCGCCGATCTGGTCGGGTTTGCAGCTTGACGCGCCAGGTGTCTACATTGCCACTCTCACGAATGGGCGGATCCACACTCACCTGCAACCCATACTTCTGCTTCAGTCTGGTTACGAGCACAGTGGACAAATCGCCAAGCGTTTCGCGGTCAAAGTCGCTTCCCCCCGTGAAGTCCAGGTCTTCGCTCAGACGCTGAGAACCATAGCACAAGCGCAGACAGGTTCCGCCAATGAAGGTCAGGCGTTGCAACAAGCCGGCCTCGCTCAGCTCGCGCAGAATGTCCTGATGCAGAAGTTCTTTCTCAACCACGGGCCGCAGGGGTGCAAGACCTGGCCGCCCCTGCAGGGCAGAGTCCACCAGCAGATCAAACAGGCTCATACGCCAAACTCCTTTGCGGCAGTCCAGTCCACAAGCTCCAAGGTGGTTCGACGCGTGGCACGCATGTCTTGCAGCGCCTGCATTACTGAGGCCCGCCACAAATGGCAGCGCACATCGTATTGAAGTGCAGGTGCCACGGCGTCGGGTGTTCGTGCGGTATGGACAAACTCGATGCTGCCCCACTGCGCGCAGGGAATAATGCTGCTGCGCCCCGAGGACATCACGGTAATCCAGTTCAGCGGGACTTGCGAAATGACCCCCGCCTCACTGAGAACAGATTCGAGGCTGAGGTAATTGAAGGCGTCGGCCCGCAGGCGCGCGGCGGCATGATGGAGCACCAGCCCTTGAGGCACGCTTGTTTGCGGATAGAGATATATGCCACGACAGACACGCTGCAGCACTCCAGCACTGACCGCGCGCGTCAGAAGGGTCTTGAAAGCCTGATCGGAAAGATCGGCCAGCAACACACGCAGATCTGAAGGCGAGTACAGATAGTGTTCAGAACTGGCCAGGGCAGCCAGTCCGTTCGCGAGGCGCTTGATGGGTTGCATGGCAGTCTGGCTCTGCAGAAAGTTTCAAATACTGTAACTTTATGATGAGAGAACAGCAAGTCCCTGTGGGAGCGGGCCTGCCCGCGGTTCAGTGCCCCGATCAACTTCAAAAGCAAAATCAATCGCGGGCAGGCCCGCTCCCACACTTTTGTGCTACCTTACAAGCAGTAAGGCAACAAAGGAGACAACCATGTCCAGCGCAACAGTCAGCAGCAAAAGTCAGATCACCATTCCAGCAACCGTCAGGGACGCCCTGAAAATCGGCCCCGGAGATCGTATTGATTTCATCCAGACTGCGGATGATCGTTTCGAGATCATTGCCGCGACTCAGGACATCACGCAGTTGCGGGGGATGGTAAAGGCCAGATGCACAGTCAGCGTAGAAAAGATGAACAAAGCCATCAGGATGAGAGCAAAGAACCTGTGATTGGATTGGATACCAACATCATCATCCGCTACCTCACGCAGGATGATCCCGAGCAGGCTCGCGCTGTCAACGCACTGTTCGAGACAATATTGACGCCTCAGACACCCGGCCTGATCACACTGATCACGCTGGTGGAAGTAGTGTGGGTTCTGGAGTCTTGCTATGAACAGCCCACGGCCGCCATCGAGGCTGTCATACTCGGGCTGCTAACCACCCGCAAATTGCAGGTCGAGAATGCAGCAGCTGTCTACCTGGCGTTGGAAAACTTCTCTCATGGTACGGCAGATTTCAGTGACGCTTTGATTGTTGCATCAGCAAGGCAAATGAGATGCGAATCGATAGTGACCTTTGACAGAAAAGCGCAATCGGTCGGCATGACAATGTTGCCCACTGTTTGAGAGCTGTATTCGGACATTAAAGTTATGAAACAGGCAATAAGGAACTAAATCAAGGCAAAAAAACTGAATCGCCCCGGGTTTCGTGGAGGCCGTTTAAGTTAGGCCGCCTTTGCAATCTGCGTCCCCGACTGCCACACCCATATGCCATTTCGCGTCCGACTGAGCCGATCCCCTGAAGACCAAAAGCTGTGCACTTGTGGGATATATGGCCCTCGCGTACACTGGTCGACACCAGAGTAAAATATCATGTGATTTTATCGTTATGGAAGCGATCGTGCGTCAGGTCAGAACATCTGTATCCAAGCTGCCTATGGGCGGTGTGATTACCTCTGCCCAGCTTCAGCATGGCCCGGAAAATCGTCAGGCGCTGGACAAGATTTTGGGGCCTGTAAGCCGGGAAGCCGGACTCAGAAAGATTCGTAATGGCGTGTATTGGAAGCCGAAGATCTCTGACTTGCTGCAAGCCGAACTGATACCTGTCGAGGCACTTGAAAGAGCTATAAAGGCCCAGTACGCAGCAACCCTGCACCGCTCCGGCCAGTGGGCAGCTTGTCAGTATTTTTTGGCGCAAGAACCCGCCGTCGCCACCTACGACACCGACAAGCGCCTTGCGCCGATACAGGTCAATGACTTTTGCATGCGTTTTCGCCAAGTGCGCCCCCAGCGCTTGTCCGGCATCAGTCGCGAGTTGGGCGAGCTTCTCAATGCCATTGAATGGGCGCTGGCAGCGGGACTGGATCTGGACAACGCCCAGCGCCAGTTTCTTGGGGGATTGCTTTTTGAGTTCCCGGACAAACAACGCGCCCACGCACTGAAGGCGCGCCCGCCCCAAATGCGCACCTTTTGCGAGTCCGTTGCGCCAGACGGTACAGTTGTCCGCTACATCAGCGCTTGGAGCGCACTCAATATCCCGGATAAGCACGGTGATGTCGCTGACTGGCATACCCAGGGCATGCTGCGCTCCCAAAAGCTGGTGGTGGCTGGCGAAAATTACACCGCCTCACCTGATCTTACTCCCAGTGACCTAATTGATGTGAGCTGGTTTATCGACAAGCACGCACTGAACTGGCCGACACATCTTTGCGCCACCACCGAGCGAGCGGTGTGCGATATGGTTTATCACGCGGTATTCGTACGCTGCGCCGTACCCACTATCATTCTGAGCGAGCTCCTCGTTGAGATTGACCGGCCCGCGCTAAGCCAGCGCCTTCACCAGTGGCTTGCCACTTCCAACAAGCAGCAACACGACAACCTTAAGCAATGGATGAGTGCCAATGAAATTATCTGATAGCCAGATACTGCACGAGAAAGTCATTCGATCGCTATGCAAGATGATTCACGAGCAAGGAAAGCCATTGGTGCTGAAGGGCGGAACAGCGCTCAGAATGTGTTACGGGCTCGATCGGTTCAGTGAGGACATCGATCTGGACAGCGCCGTGAAGCTGAATCTCGAGAGCTTTCTGGCGCAGTGCGCTCAGCACATTGGCAAAAGCGTTCCTGAGATGCGCAATGCGACAATTGACACAAAAAAAGACACAGCAATGGTAAGTCGTTACATTTTGCGCTATGCAGACAATCAGGACAGGCGACTAAAGATTGAGGTTTCGCGCCGATCAAAGCCCGATGAAAAAGTGTTGGCTGTGGTGGATGGCATTTTGACCTACACCGTCACCGAGCTGATCAGACAAAAAGTTACCGCACTTCAAGAGCGAACGGCCGCACGCGACCTGCATGACGTAATATTCCTTGCCAAGAATTATTGCACAAAATTTAGCGATAAAAGCTGGAGGCTACTTCACAGCATCAACGATCACCAGGCTGATACGCTCAGTCGATTTACTGGTGCCTACGATGAGGACAGCATTCTGACAGTTGCCGATTTGCTTAATGATTTAATCGCGCTACAAACGTGTATGAGTACAACTTAAATATACAAAATCGATTTTTTAGAATCGGGAATATTAGGTTAAAGGCCGTTTCATTTCAGGACCTTATTCTCCTACTACAAGAGCCCGCCTGTATGCAAACCCACCCTGTGGGAGCGGGCCTGCCCGCGATTTTTTCCTTGCGACAAAAAATCATCGCGGGCAGGCCCGCTCCCACAAATCAAACCTTCACCGAGTCCAGATACAACGTATCCGGACATATATCCTGCTCATGAGGCCATACTACTGTGCCATCCATGACGCTGGCCCGCCGGAAATATTGAGCATCCTTCAGCTCCTTGAACACTCCAAACTCAAGCACTGGAGTGCAGTCATACTGCCCGCGCTCACCGCTAGTGAATTCAAGCAGCAGTTTATAGCCCGGCAAAGGTGATACAGACTTGACTCTTGGGTTCATGA
>JAURWS010000039.1 GCA_030654835.1 Gammaproteobacteria bacterium
GTGCGACTGCTGCAATACGAAATGTAATAAATGGGGTCAGGTATATTTGGGGTCAGAGTAAAAATACAGTACTGTATTTTTACTCTGACCCCAAATATCCCTGACCCCGACTTTCCTGACCCCGACTTTCACGGAGAACCGATATGTCCGATATAGAACTTCCCGGTGCGCTGGTCAGTGTGGGCTGGCTCGCCGCTGCTTTGCAAGATCAGTCACTGATCGTGCTCGACGCCAGCTGGCACATGCCCGGCAGCGCCCGCGATGCCGAGCAGGAATGGCTGGCACAGCGCATCCCCGGTGCGCGCTTCTTCGATTTCGACAACCGCATCTGCGACCGCGACTCCAGCCTGCCCCACATGATGCCGGACCCGGAGCTGTTTACCACCGAGCTGCGTCGGCTCGGCGTGAACAGCGACAGCACGGTAGTCGTCTATGACAGTGTCGGCATCTTCTCCAGCCCGCGCGCCTGGTGGATGTTGCAGGCGATGGGACTCCGACGCAGCGCCGTGCTGGATGGCGGATTGCCGGCGTGGCGGCAGGCCGGGCTGCAATTGCACGACTCGGCACCGGAGCCGACCCGGCACAGCGGCGACTTCACGGCCAGCTATCGCCCCACGCTGATCAGCGACTGGCGCGAGGTGCTGCTGGCGACGTCCGCGAACGACGTCAGCATCCTCGATGCCCGCTCGGCAGATCGTTTCCACGCCAGAGCGCCTGAGCCGCGCCCCGGCCTGCGCGGCGGACACATGCCGGGTTCTCGCAACCTGCCTTTCGACCAACTGATAAACGGCGGCCGCATGCGTCCTGTGAACGAGTTGCAACTGGCTCTGTCGGCTCGCGCACCGGCGTCCGATCGCATCATTGCCACCTGCGGTTCGGGCGTCACCTCTTGCGTCATCGCTCTTGCAGCACACGTGGCTGGCTATCGGGACATCGCCGTGTACGATGGCTCCTGGGCAGAATGGGGAGCGGATGCGACACTGCCGGTGGTAACAGGCTAGATAAATTTCGTATACTGCCCGGACGAAAAATCACCGACTGAAGATCATGAGCGAAGGCAACCCCGACAATTCAACCCCCGTGACAGAACCCGGCGCCGTGATGCAGGCCAAGGGCAAGGAAAGCACCCCCAGTGGCGGCGGCTTTCTGGCCAACCTCGCCTTCAACATTATCATTCCCGTGTTCATCCTGAGCCGACTGAGTGGCGTCGACAGCCTTGGCCCGTCGCTGAGTATTGTCTTCGCGCTGGCCTTCCCCATTGGCTATGGTCTGTGGGATCTGCGCCAGTCCGGCAAGATCAATCCATTCTCCATCCTCGGCGTAGTGAGCGTGTTCCTGACCGGTGGCATCAGCCTGCTGGAGCTGGACCCCAAGTACATCGCCATCAAAGAGGCGACAATTCCAGCCTGCATCGGCATCGCCGTGCTGCTGACCCAGCGTACCCGTTTCCCGCTGGTGAAGACGCTGATCCTGAACGCCCAATTGATCCGCGTCGAAGCGCTCTATACAGCGCTGGCGGACAAGGGCAAGACTGATCTGTTCGAGCGCCGCCTGGCGCAGGCATCGCTGATTGTGGCGGGGTCGTTCTTCGTCTCGTCAGTGCTGAACTTCGTGCTCGCCAAAATCATTCTGGTCAGCCCGCCCGGCACCACGGAGTTCAGCGCCGAACTGGGCAAGATGACCGCGCTCAGCTATCCGGTGATAGCCCTGCCGAGCATGGTGATTCTCATGCTGGCGATCTGGTTTGTATTCTCACAGGTGAAAAAACTGACGGGCGAGAGCCTGGAGACCTTCCTTGTAGAACAGGGCGACTAGCTCGCTCTGAACGCCACCAGATGATCCATCTCGATATGAATGCCGATCATCTCCCCCTCGGTATGGGCGTGATGGCTCGGCACCAGACTCAGCACGTGCGAGCCATCCGGCAGTGCCAGTGTGTAGAGGTAGCCCGCGCCGCGAAAGGCCTTGTCAACCACTCGGGCATGAGTCGGGCTGGCGTCATCGTGAATCACATCATCCGGCCGAATCAATACGGTCACCCTGCTGCCCATCGGGTAGCCATGCAATTCATCCCCACCCAGCAGCCCCAGCGCCGTCTCTACCCGTGAAGGGTCCACGACGGTGCCGTTGAGGAAGACGCCCTCGCCCACGAAATCGGCCACATAGGCACAGGCTGGCTGGTGATAGAGCTCGAAGGGTGTGCTCCACTGCAGCAACTCTCCCGCACGCATGACGCCGATCTCATCGGCCATGGCGAACGCCTCGTACTGATTGTGGCTGACCAGAATGGCGGTGATGCCGTCCTGCTTCAGCACGACACGAATCTCGCGGGCAATCTGTTCACGCAATTCCACATCGAGGCTGGCGAAGGGTTCGTCCAGCAACAGGATGCCGGGTTTCGGCGCCATGGCCCGCGCCACCGCAACGCGCTGCTGCTGCCCGCCGGACAGGCGATGCGGATAGGCATTGAGAAAATCACCAATCTTGAGCATCTCCGCCAACTCGTGCACTCGCTTCTGGCGGTCCGCCCTACTCATGGCCGAAAGGCCAAAGGCGATGTTCTCCGTGACCGTCAGATGCGGAAACAGGGCATAGTCCTGGAATACCATGCCGACATGGCGCTTCTCCACCGGCAGACACAGTTGCTGATTGCTGACCGGGTGTCCGGCGATGCTGATCTCGCCCTGCTGGACCTTCTCAAACCCGGCGATGGCACGCAGCAAGGTGGTCTTGCCACAGCCGCTCGGCCCCAACAGACAACCGATGGTGCCGTGACTGAGTTGCAAGGAAATGCCGCGCACAATGGGATTGCCGTCAAGAGCAACGGAAACATCTTTCAGTTCAAGTACTTGAGTCATGGCCCGGCCGGGATCTGGAGATCGATTTACTGAGGATGATAACAGGAATGATACCGGCCAACACGATCATCAGGGCCGAGCTGGAGGCCTCCGCGAGGCGCTCCTGATTGGCCAGTTCGTAGGTACGGATCGCCAGTGTGTTGAAATTGAACGGTCGCAGGATAAGAGTAGCGGGCAACTCCTTGAGTACATCCACGAATACCAGCAGGCTGGCGGTCAAGAGACTGCCCTGCAGCAGCGGCACATGCACGCGACGCAAAATCTGCAAAGGGCTGAGGCCCATAGAGCGGCCGACATCGTCCATCGTCGGCTTGATCTTGCCCAGCCCGGCATCCAGTGTATTCAGCGCGACGGGCAGGAAGCGCACCAGATAGGCGAACACGACGGCGATCAACGTGCCACTCAGCAGCAGCCCGGTGGCAATGTCGAAGTGCTCACGCATCCACCCATCCAGCGTGTTGTCGAACCACGCGAAGGGAATCAGCACGCCCACCGCGATCACCGTGCCTGGGATCGCATAGCCGAGCCCCATCACTCTGACGATCCCGCGCAGCGGCAGGGTCGGACGCAGGCGCTTGCTGTAAGTAATGAACACGCCCAGCAGCAGTGCGATGATGGCTGTGATCGAGGCGAGTTCCAGACTGTTCATGAACAGGGTAAAGAAGCTGTCCTTGTCGACCAGATGCCAGGTATCCACGGCCCAGAGCGACAGCTGGATGAAGGGGATCAGGAAGCCGAGCAGGACCGGCAGGATGCAGTAGATCATGGCCGCCGCACGCTTCCAGCCGGTCAACGGGATCTGTGGCAGGCGTGAGTACTTGTTGCTGGTGTGGTGGTAGCGCGCCTTGTGCCGCGACCAATGCTCCGTCATCACCAGAAACAGGATGAAGATCAACAACACGGCCGCGAGCTGGGCTGCCGCTGTGAGGCTGCCCAAACCGAACCAGGTGCGGAAGATGCCGGTGGTGAAGGCAGACACTCCGAAATACTGCACGGTTCCGTAGTCCGCCAGCGTCTCCATCAGCACCAGCGACAGGCCAGCGATGATGGCAGGTCGAGCGAGCGGCATCGCCACGCGGGTGAATGCCTGCCAGGGGCTGGCACCGAGCGTGCGCGAGACCTCCAGCACACACACCGACTGCTCCAGAAAGGCGGTGCGGGAGAGCAGATAGACGTAGGGATAGAGCACCAGCGACAGCATGGCGACAGCGCCAGCCAGAGAGCGGACATTGGGAAACCAGTAGTCACCGAAGCGCACGTCGAAGGTCTCGCGAATCCACACCTGTAGCGGCCCGCCGACGTCCAGCATCCCTGTATAGGTGTAGGCAATGATGTAGGCGGGCATGGCGAGTGGCAGCACCAGCGCCCACTCCAGTATGCGGCTGCCCGGAAAGCGGGTCATCGTCACCAGCCAGGCCGGCCCGATGCCGAGCACCAGCACCACGAGACCAACGCCCACCAGCAGCGTCAGGGAATGGGTGACATAGTCGCCGAGCACCGTGTCATAGAGGTGTTGCCAGACGCCGTCGCTACTGCTGGTAATCGACGTGAGAATGGTGAGCACCGGCACGCTGAGCAGCAGACACAACAGCAGGATACCCAGCATGGGGAGACGGCTGTAAAACCCGGTTTTCAGAGACGACAAGGCCCCTTCCGGGGCTCTGTCCACACTATTGATCATGGAGACATCTGCTTGTCAGGTGCGGGCGGTGGTTGCCACCCTTGTTACTGCCAGCCGGCTCTGTCCATCAGGCGGACTGCTTCGGCATTATGGATGCCGAGTTCTTCCAGCGCAAGATTGTCAGCCTTAAAGGTTCCCCAGGACTGCAGCACCTCGCTGGCAGGCACATCGGCACGCACCGGGAACTCGTTGTTCACTTCTGCGTACCAGGCCTGCGCTTCTTCACCAGCCAGGAATTCCATCAACTGCACGGCGGCATCGCGATTCTTCGCAGCCTTGGTAATACCCGCACCGCTGATGTTCATGTGCGCGCCATTGCCATTCTGATCCGGGAAGAACACGGCTACGGCCGCAGCCGCCTTGCGCTCTGCCTCATTGGTGGACTTGAGCATGCCACCGAAGTAGTAGGTGTTGCTGATGGCCAGATCGCACTGCCCTGCGGCCACTGCACTGATCTGCTCGCGGTCGCCACCTTGCGGGTCGCGGCCGAAGTTCGCCACCAGGCCAGTGGCCCAGGCTTCCGTCGCCTCAACGCCATTGCGGCTGATCATCGACGCCACCAGAGACTGGTTGTAGATGTTGCCGGAGGAACGCACGCAAATCTTGTTATCCCACTTCGGATCGGCCAGATCGGCATAAGTGGACAGATCCGCAGGATTCACGCGCGCCCTGTCATAGATAATGACGCGTGAACGTAGCGTCAGGCCATACCAATAGCCCTCGGAATCGCGGTACTGGGCAGGAATGATGTCGTTGATAGCCGCAGATTCCACAGCCTGCAGAACACCCGCCTCTTTGGCACGATAGAGACGGCCAACGTCTTCGGCAATCAGCATATCCGCCGGAGAGTTATCCCCCTCCAAAGTCAGACGCTGGATCAGTTCATCTGCAGAGCCCGTCACCAGATTCACGGTCACGCCGGTGCGCTCTGTGAAGATATCCAGAATCGGTTTGATGAGATTTTCCTGCCTGGCGGAATAGATATTCACTTCGTCGGCAAGCGCCGGTACGCAATAAGGAGTGCAACAAACGGCCAGCAGCGTCAGCGTAAATTTTCTAAGCATGGAGACGACTCCTCGGTGCGGGTTGAGTGAGGGAATGGCTGTCATATCTGGCAGCAAAGAGAGCACCGTATCATGGAGGAGATGATAATCGATCTCATTTAGACTTGCAATTGGAAAAACGCCGACGAAGAAAAGTATCAGGCACTGCGGGCGGTCAATCGACCCGTGACCTTTTCCGGTTCGCCGATCTCATCGAAGAAGACAAAGGCGTGGGGGGACTTCTTGGCGGCATACATGGCCTGGTCGGCGTTCCTCAACAACTCCGCGCCCTCGGTACCATCCTGAGGGGCGAGCGCGGCACCAATACTGAAACGCACCGGGAACTCGCGTCCATCCACCTGCATGGGTTTTTGGAGAGACAGCATCAGCCCCTCCATCACCTGCCGGGTCGACTCCCGCGTCGCACCATGCAGCAGCACAGCAAACTCATCGCCACCATAGCGTGCGATCAGATCTGATTTGCGCAATGCGGCCTTCAAGCGTCGGCCAATAATCCGCAGGACCTGATCGCCCGCGTCGTGCCCGCGCGTATCGTTGATCTGTTTGAAATCATTCATATCGAGGAGCAGCACGGCAAAGCTGTTGAACGGTGCTCCCACGGGCTTCATGCACAACCGACCGATACTCATGTCCAGCAGGCGCCGATTGGCAACCCCGGTCAGTGTGTCAAGGTGTGCGAGCGTGTTCAGAGGGCCAACCATCAAGCGGGTCAGCAGGAACACGGCAAGAACACTCAACGCCACGCTGGCCAGCATCCATCTCATCAGGCTGGTCTGCAGTTGATCGAAGGGCCCCATGACCTCATCGAGCGACTTGCCCATGACGCCAATGACCTCCAGACCCTCGGAACGAACCAGCGGCAGCATGTTCAGAAGATAGTTGTGCTGGCCACTCTCGAAAGATGGTGCAACCCCGTCCGCCGAGATGAACTGTTCCAGCATGCCATCGCCGACTTCTGTCGGAAAGGTCGAGGCATGCATCTTCCACGGCGTGCCGACAATGCGGGCAAAGAACGCATAGTTGGCATTGGCGTCTCCTCCCAATGCCTGCCACAAAGGGTCTCCCATCGGGAAGCCGATACTGAGCCAGCCGACTGGCTGCGGGGCATTGATGGGAATTGTCACTATCTGGTGGAGAACCTCACCGCTGCTATCCATCGGCGCGATCAACTGCAGGGGCAGAGGCGACTGCAGGATCGCAGGATTTACTCTGACAGTGCCGGATTGGCGGGTGGAGGCTGGCCCGGACACATAGGCAATCACATTCCGGTTCATGTCGGTGAGGAGCATGGCTGCCGCCTGAATGCGAAAGCCGTTATTCTGCAACGTCGCCTCCATGGCCAGCCTGTCCCCGGTTGCTATCGCCTCCCGCACAGTGGCGTCAGCCGCGATCACTTGGCCTGCCAATGCCAGTTGCCGACTGCGCAGGAGGACGAGATTGCGCATGACATCGGATGCGATCTGCAGATCATGACCAGCGTTCTCGCGCGCGATGTTTTCATTGCTGACCGTGAGCACCATGTAGGCTCCGATCTGGATCAACGCGAACACCACGATGAAGACGTAGATGATCTTCCATTCGTACAAGCGATAATTCATGAATGTCCTTACTCTTTTGCAGGCTTCGTTGCAGGATATTATCAGGCTCTCTGCCTGCTCCCTTGTGCCCGATCAATTTTTGCGCAAAAAACATCCTGTGAGCAAACTAAACCAGCGCCTCAGTTTAATCAAGGAGTGCAGGAATAGATATCGCGACCAACCGCAGTGATCGCCGGGATCACGGGAATCGCCTTGGTAAGCTTTTACTGTAGAATGCTTTGTATCAGCAGGGCTGGCAATCACCCGGCCAGGCAGTTGCACCACGATTTTTCAGAGACACGAAGCCAATTATAATTATCGAGGTCAGGCCCATGCACATCAGTCTCCCGCTACAATTTTTCCGCTCGTTGACAGGTGCGCTGAGTGCCTTGCTGTTTCTCGCAGGATGCAGCGAACCTGCAACCGAACCCAATGCAACTGCCGCCAGTGCTGCCGATAATGCAGCGGCGGCCTTTGACACCTCGCTGGACATGCGGGACTTCATGAATCTGATTCTCGACCCGGCAGCAGACGTCCTCTGGGATTCCGCAGGCTGGGTAGACAGCAGAGAAACCGGTTACGAGGAGCTCTACCCGACCACTGACGAGCAATGGGACTACGTGCGGCGCCATGCGGCACTCATCATCGAGATTGGCAACATGCTCGCGCTGCCAGGGCGAGCCGTCGACAACGATGCGTGGCTGACTTATGCCAACGGTTTGAGCCAGGCGGGAGCGCTCGCCATGGAGGCCGCCGCCGTCCAGAACGAGGAGGACTTCTTCCAGGCCGGAGCACAGCTGTACAGCGTCTGTACCGCCTGTCACCAGTCCTACAATCCCGAAATCACTTCCAAGTTTGCCACCAACTGACTGGACGATGCGTCGCATGCCAGCGAAGACAGCAATTCGCCACATCCTATGGCCGGACAACACTGCGTCCACCACGTCGGCATTGCTGATCGCTTTCATGCAGACCGCTTTCCTGCGCACCTCGGTCGTGCTGATGTTGCTGGCGATGGTGTTGCTGGCGTTGGCAGGCAATGCTCAGGCCCACTCCATCACCGGCAATGACGCCAACTTCGTGCAGGACATTGATGGCCCCGCCGTCGTGCCCTTCATCTATCTGGGCGCCAAGCACATGGTCACCGGCTACGATCATCTGCTATACCTGATCGGTGTCGTCTTCTTTCTCTATCGTCCGGTGCAGGTGGTTCAATATGTCACCCTGTTTGCCGCGGGACACAGCATCACGCTGCTGACCGGAGTGCTGGCAGATCTGCAGGTGAACGCCTATCTGATTGACACCATCATCGGTCTGTCCATTGCCTACAAGGCGCTCGAAAACATGGGCGGCTTCGAGAAGCTCGGGAGATTACACCCAGATCCCCGCCTGGCTGTATTCGTTTTTGGACTGTTTCACGGGCTGGGACTCGCCACCAAGCTGCAGGAATTCGAGCTTTCCCCGAACGGCCTGATCGTCAATATCATCAGTTTCAATGTCGGCGTGGAACTGGGGCAGTTTCTGGCGCTGTTCATCATTTTCATCGTGCTGAGCTATTGGCGCCGCTTCGCCAGCTACCTGCGTCATGCCTTCATCACGAACACCGCTCTGATGAGCGGGGGATTCCTGCTTGCCGCTTACCAGTTCACCCACTATCTGCTCAACTGAGCCTGACCAACTGAACCAATGAATTCCCCGACATGCTGACCAGGGGTTGGAGATCCGCGATGACAGAACCAACTGACACCCAGCAAGCTCACGCCCCTCTTTCAGGCCGACAGATACTGCTGGGCACCGCAGCCGCCATTCTGATCGCAGGCGCAATATTGATCGTGGCAGTTCTACCAGCCGAATTCGGGATCGATCCACTGGGCGTCGGTCGTGCGCTCGGGCTGCAGGAACTGGCCGACGCCAGCGAAGGGCCTTTAGAGACGCAAACCACGGCCCACAGAGCCGACACCGTGGAGTTCGTGCTGGGGCCATTCCAGTCACTGGAATACAAATACCGGTTCAATGAGGGCAACAGCATGATCTACTCCTGGCAGGCGACGGGCGCGCTGGTCTATGACATGCATGCAGATCCCGATAACTTGGAAGGCGAGGAATTTGTGGAGAGTTTTGACAAGGGAACCGCGACCAGCAGCATGGGCACTTACCACGCCCCGTTCACCGGCATTCATGGCTGGTTCTGGGAAAACCGCACCTTCGAGGAAGTGGTATTGCGTCTGCACAGCGCAGGATTTTACGAGGGCACGATTCTCTTTCGTGACGGTGGGGTCTTCGAACAGACCCTGGAGCCAGTCCTGAACTGACGGTTGTCGTTGCCGCTGAACAGCAGCCCATTAAAAAGCCCGCACTGCCTTGGCGATGCGGGCTTTATTGAGCGCAGGCGGAGCTGTTATCTGTCGCCCGTATCGGAACCATCGACTGGCGCACCAGTGCCGGAGGATCCCATGAACAGCTTGCGACCATCCGGGAAGGTGATGTCACGGCCATTGCCACGGCATTCCGGAGTGCACAGACGATCCTTGCTCTGATAACCCGTCACGATGATCTCAGCACCAATCTGCAGAGAGTCGCGATTGATACCACGGCGCAGCAGTGTGTTGGGCGTGCCGCCCTCAACCATCCATAGCTGCTTGGTGCCGTCTTCATTGGTGTTCTCCAGATGTATCCAGGAGTGCGGATTGATCCACTCTACGCGGGTAATCGGTCCACGCAGCGCAATCGGCAGATTCGCATCGAACTCCGCAGAGAATGCGTGGTGTGCGGACGCCGGCATGCTCGCTGCGGCCATACTCCCCGCGACTGCCACCACAGCCATCATCGTCTTGATCTTCATATTCTCACCCCTTTGCTTGGTCTGAATTAACTTAGTCTCAGCGGTCAACTTCCTGTCCGAAAAGCTCATCTTCGCGTCCCTTTCTGAACTGTCCGTACATTAACTCTTCCACGAATTCCACGCACTTGAATTGCGGCAGTTCGAAGCCTTCTTCAAGTCTTCGGTAGATCGGCATACTGATAGTCCACGGACGCTCAAAAATATCCGGATCCTCCATCGTCGCTTCGTACTCAATCACATTCTCGCTGACGAGCGTGTAACGCTCGGTCACCTTGAGTTTGTAGGTGTGATAGTTGCCTGCCCGGTCAAACCAGGATCTGTCGTCAAGACCTGTGACTTCGACGACGAAGGTATCACCGTCCCAATATCCATACGACTGCCCCATCCACGCATCCAGGGGCGGTTCACCCGGGTTTTCAAGATAGACGTTGCGCACTGCACCGGCAAACGAATAGGCAATGAACATTGCCTGCTGGCTCTGGAAAATCTGGAAAGGGTGCGGCATGTAGGTCGCACGGGGGACGCCGGGCATAAAGCACTTGATCTCGGGGTCACTGGTCAGCCAGTTTTCCTGATTGGTCTGGCGCTGCGCCAATGCTTCCGGCTTGTAGGGGATTGCCCCTCCATCCACGACAGAATAACTGGCAGGCACCGAACCTATTGCCCCCATCGCCACGATTTCCGGAGCCGGCACCGGTACGAAATCACCTGGCACCATCGCGAGGGCAGCCTTGGCAGGCGCCGATTCGAGATTGTTGTTCGCTGTGCTCATGACCTGCCAGATACCGTTGAGATCAGGCTTGCCGTCGGGTGTCCTGGGGATAGTGCTGGCCGGGGCGGCGGTAACGGCAGCCGCAGCGGGATCTTCCGCAGGTGGAGTTCCCGCTGGAGAGCAGGCGGCCAGCGACGCCAACAGAAGTACGGCAGACAGGCAATTCAACTTCCTTTTACAACCGAGCATGTTTCAGGACCTCCGCTTTTGGTCGGCCGATATAAACACTTCGCCTCAAGGAGTGTCAAGCCATAGAAATCAAGCAACCTGCAATGATGAAGTGCTGCACGGAGTACCGGAAATCCTCTTGAAACGCTTGCGCTCTTGGGGCGTTACGGAATCGCCTGACTGAAACTCTATATGGATGGAGACGAGCGTTATCATCAGTTTGTCGAAGGGTCGGCCCGCCAGGCAGATGACGCGCTCTTTTCGCGCTACACCCTGGGCGAATAAAGGCAAAACGGGTGGAGCAGGAGGGCGATCAGCCGGATTTCTTGCCGGTAAACGTGCCGGTGGCCATGCCACCCAGATCCACGGTGCCGGTGATGGTGCCGTCGTCCTGCAGCGTGCCCTTGTAGACAACAGAGCCCGCGTCGCCTGTCAGCGTGAACTGGAAGTCGTCCCCTGTGGCAGTCCCGGTGAAGTCTGTATCACCAAGCTGGCCTGTGTAGTGCCCGGTCACAGCGCCATCGCTGCCCTGCGCCATGGTCACAGCGGCATTGCCGGTCTGCCCCATGATATCAACGGCGAAAGCCCAGCTGCCGCTGACGTCGGCGCTGGCAAATTGAGCGCTCAGCGTGAAGACTGCTGCGATAGTGAGGCGTGAAATTCTGGAAATTGTGTTTTTGAACATGGTGAAGAATCCCCGGGGTACGTGGTTAAGAATGCGGGTAAAAAAGTAACACGGGCACCCTCGGTACCGCCAGAAGATCTAGGCGGCAACTGACCTTGCAATACATCTGTCTGTCGATTTACCCCAAGCCGGCGATTAACCCCTGACCGGCGACGCCCCCCCCCGAATGCAAATCAGCGCGGAGGATCCGTGCGCCCGTGGCGCGTCTGGTTGACGCGATACCAGCCGGCAATGCTGAAACGATCCCGGCGCGCCGGCAGCACTTCGTGCGGAACATCCTCACTCAGAAAGACTACCAGAGTCCCCAGCGCCGGGATTACCCGGCCCACCTCCATGTTGCCATCTGCCGCGTAGAGCACCAGCTCCCCCTCATCTTCAGGCTGCCACTCCGAGTTCAGGTAGGCGACCAGCGAGACTACCCGGTTGGTCCCGTCTCCCCCGGCGTCGTCCAGATTCGACTGTGCCTTGAAGGCGTCAAGGTGCGTGCGGTAGTAGGCCCCGGGAGCATAATGCGCGAAGTGACTCTCAAAGGAGAAGAGCCCAAGAAACAGACGTCTGTTCAGATAGGACTGCAGACGGCCGGACCAGTCCAGCCACTCCCGCTCTGCCGCCGTCGCGCCTTCTATCCAGAGAATTTCGTCCCGTCGGACCTGCGCGACGACGGCGTGATCAGTCCCGCGGCCGATGCCGGCCGGGCTGAAATCGATTGTGCCGATCGATTGCAGTTGCTGCTGCAATGCGGTACTTAACGCGGGGGGCAGGCAGGCGGGGAGGACGCTCCAGGAATTGGCCAGGAGATCTTCGGCGATGCGGGCAAACAGGTCCTCTTCAGCGGCGTGGGCAGCGGCCAATGGATCAGTCCCGCTTCTTCTTGCTGAAGGTGCGCGGTTTTTTGAACCCCAGCGGCGTGCCATCCTTCTTGATGCGGGCACGGCCAGCGGCCGCGTCGCCAGGGGCTGCTGTCTCCACTGAAACTTCTGCCGCTGCGGTTTCACCTTGCGCGGCCGGGGTCGCCTCAGCTACTTCCTGCGCCTTCTTGACGCGGATGCGACTACCTCCCACCTCGACGTTGTTCAGTGTCCGAATCGCCGCTTTGGCCTCATAGGGGACGGGCATGTTGACGAATCCGAACCCCTTGGAACCCCCGGTCGCGGAATCCATGACGATGGTGCAGGACTGTACGCGCCCCTGTGCCTGAAACAGGGCGAGAAGCTCTGCCTGTGTCGTTTCCCGAGCAAGATTGCGGACTATGATTTTCAACGCTGTTCCCCGAATGACTGGTGCGTGCCAGGGCCGAAGGCCCGTGGCGGCGGCAAGATACTGCAATTGCAGCCGTGAGTCTAACGGCGTGAGTCTAGCAAGCTGCTGGCAAATAAGCAGTAGTCGCCTGAGCACGCCTCCTTTATAATGCCGCGCGCCTGCAATCGACAATCACAATTACAACCATCATGCCCTCCGCAGTGTCAGTAGCACCTGCAGGGCCACTACTGCCGCAATTCCGCAGTGACTCTCACCCGCAACACTCATCTGTAAAGAACGGACAATACTTTGATTACTGCCTCCAATATCACCATCCAGTTTGGTGCCAAGCCGCTTTTCGAGAATGTTTCCCTGCGCTTCGGCAACGGCAACCGCTACGGCCTGATCGGCGCCAACGGCTCCGGCAAGTCCACCTTCATGAAGATCCTCAGTGGCGAGATTCAGCCCTCCGCTGGCAATGTGAACGTGGATGCCGATGAGCGTGTGGGCATTCTGCGCCAGAACCAGTTCGCCTTTGAGGACTTCACGGCGATCGACACGGTGATCATGGGCCATGACAAGCTGTGGAAGATCAAGGAGGAGAAAGACGGCATCTACAATCTCCCGGAGATGAGTGAAGACGACGGCATGCGCGTGGCCGAGCTGGAGATTGAGTTCGCGGAACTGGATGGTTACTCCGCCGAGGCCAATGCCGGAGAGTTGCTGCTGGGCCTGGGCATTCCATTGGAGCAGCATTACGGCCCCATGAGCGCCATTGCGCCGGGCTGGAAGTTGCGCGTGCTGCTGGCGCAAGCCCTGTTCGCCGATCCGGACATCATGCTGCTGGACGAACCGACCAACAACCTCGACATCAACGCGATCCGCTGGCTGGAAGGCATCCTCAATCAGCGCGACTGCACCATGATCATCATCTCCCACGACCGCCACTTCCTGAACAGCGTGTGCACCCACATGGTAGACGTGGACTACGGCGAGCTGCGCCTGTATCCCGGCACTTATGATGACTTTATGATCGCCTCGACCCAGGCGCGCGAACGCATCCAGTCCGATAACGCCAAGAAAAAGACGCAGATATCCGAACTGCAGTCGTTCGTCAGTCGCTTCTCCGCGAATGCCTCCAAGGCCAAACAGGCGACCTCACGCGCCAAGCAAATCGAGAAAATCAAACTGGAAGACCTCAAGCCTTCGAGCCGCATCAGCCCTTTCATCCGCTTTGAGCAGGAGAAGAAGCTGCACCGCCTTGCGCTGGAAATCCACAAGCTGAGTCTGTCTTACGGTGACAACACCCTGATCAAGAATCTCAGCCTGATGATCGAAGTCGGCGAGCGTGTTGCAATCCTCGGGCCGAACGGTATCGGTAAGACCACTCTGCTACAGGCACTGACGGGGAATTTCGGCAAGAAGCCTGGCGAGACGCTGGCGGGCCAGGTCAAATGGTCTGAAAACGCCAACATTGGCTACTACGCGCAGGACCATAACCACGAATTCGCGGATGACATCAATCTGTTCGACTGGATGAGCCAGTGGGCCAAGCCCGGCGACGACGAGCAGGTGATTCGCGGCATTCTCGGCAAGATGCTGTTCTCCAAGGACGACAGCCTCAAGAAAGTCAAAGTCATCTCCGGAGGGGAAAAGGGCCGCATGTTGTTCGGCAAGATGATGCTGCAGAAGCCGAACATCATGGTCATGGACGAACCGACCAACCACCTGGACATGGAGTCCATCGAAGGTCTCAACCTGGCGCTGGAGAACTACCCCGGCACCTTGATCTTCGTCTCCCATGACCGCGAGTTTGTGTCGTCGCTAGCGACTCGTATTCTGGAAATTTCGACAAATGGCGTCGCCGACTTCAAGGGCGACTACGACGAGTATCTGCATCAACAGGGCGTGGAATGAGCGAGCCACATGTGACCGATGCCTTCACCGCACTGAATCTGCCCCCCGAGCAGATCGACAATCTCACCGCACTGGGCTACACCCGCATGACCCCGGTGCAGGCGCAGGCACTGCCGATTGCCCTGCAGGGCGGTGATCTGATCGTGCAGGCGCGCACCGGCAGCGGCAAGACTGCCGCCTTTGGCATCGCTTTGCTCAACCGCATCAACCAGCGCGACTTCGGCACGCAGACACTGATCTTGTGCCCGACCCGCGAACTGGCCACCCAGGTCGCCACCGAAATTCGTCGACTCGCGCGCTACCTTCCCAACCTCAAGGTGGTGGTGCTGTGTGGTGGACAAGCATTCGGGCCACAGGTCGGTTCACTCGAACACGGCGCTCACATCGTCATCGGTACGCCCGGGCGCATTCGCGATCACATCGAGAAGCAGACGTTGAATCTGAGCCGCGTCAGCACTCTGGTGCTGGATGAGGCTGACCGCATGCTCGACATGGGCTTCTCCGAAGACATCGAGCTGATCATCGACCAGACCCCGGCAACGCGGCAGACACTGCTATTCTCGGCCACCTTCCCGCACGACATCGAAAGCCTGAGCGCCAAGTACCAGAAAGGGGCTCGCAGGGTAACCATCGAGGAAGGTCATGGTGCCGCCAGCATTGCCCAGCATTATTACAGCTGCGGCGCCACCGAGGCGGGCGACAGTCGCTATGTCGCGGTGCTGCGCCTGCTGCTGCATTTCAAGCCCGAATCGTGCCTGGTGTTCTGCAATACCAAGCAGGCGACCCGTGACACCGCGCGCTTTCTCGTGCATGCGGGCTTGAGTGCCATGCCTCTGCACGGGGACATGGAGCAACGCGAACGCGATCAGGTGCTGATCCAGTTCCGTCATCAGAGCTGTCAGATACTGGTGGCCACCGATGTCGCGGCGCGCGGTCTGGACATCGAACAACTGCCAATGGTGATCAACTGCGAATTGCCGCGCGACCTCGAAGTCTACACACATCGCATCGGACGCACCGGACGCGCTGGCAACACGGGCATGTCCTTGAGCGTCTTTTTCGAGAACGAAAGGTTCAGAGTGGACGCGCTGCGGGCGCGCCAGGAACAGCTGTCGGACTCCGACATCCAGAGCATTGCAATGGTGCCGCAGGAACGCGGCAAACCCGCACCGCCCGCTTGGCAGACGCTGAGTATCGCGGGTGGACGCAAGAACAAGATCCGCCCGGGCGATGTGCTCGGCGCGCTGACTGCGGGAGGCGTGATTCCAGGCACCGCAATCGGTAGGATCGACATTCTGGATCATGCCAGCTACGTCGCGATCGACACTGCCCTCGTCAAAGAGGCGCTGGAGCAACTGGCAGGCCGTCCCATCAAGGGTCAGAAATTCAAGGTTCGGCGTTGTTCCATGCATGTGGATGCCGGCACGGAAGAAACCGGTTCGCCCTGGAAACGCTGACAGAGGGTAACCCGCATGCCGCCCCGAGCGCGTTGCCCACGCTGCCAGCGTCCTTCCCTCCGCTGTTACTGCGCGCAGCTGCCTTCCCCCGCCCTGCAGAACCACTGGCCCGTCACGATCCTGCAGCATCCGCAGGAAAGTCGTCACGCGCTCGGCACTGCCCGCATCGCACAACTGGGGCTGAGCGATTGCACGTTGCTCGTCGGCGACACAGAGACATTGCAGGCTGAGGTTGCAGGGCAGGTTGCTGAAAAGAGCATCGCGCTGATCTATCCTGGCACCGCCAGTCAGCCACTCTCGGTTCTGCGCGAACAGCCGCCACAACGACTACTCTTTATCGATGCCACCTGGCGCAAGAGTCGGCGGCTGTTGCTGGAATCCGCATGGCTCGCCGCGCAGCCGCGTTATCATCTGGAATCCCCACCGCCAAGCCGTTATCGCATCCGCAAGGAGCCGCACAGCGCTGCACTCTCGACACTGGAGGCCGTTGTCCATGCGCTGGCTCTTGTAGAGGGCGCTTTAGAGGGCGAAGAGAATAAATACACGCCGCTGCTGCGGATCATGGACAGCCTGATCGACGAGCAGATACGAGAAATGGGGCTGGAGACTTTCGCGAAAAACTATCAACAACTACAGCAGCGAGAAGATGGCGGCGACGCCACCTCCCAACAATAGAATGAGTGTGGGGAGAATGCTCAAACCGAATCCCAGAGAGCGAGTGCCAGGATCAGAGACATAGGCGCGCAGATAGACCAGCCTGCCCACCAGATAGACCGCACCGATGCCGGCTCCGAGATCGGGACGCACCCAGTAACCGAACAGGACGATGGCGGGAATGAAGATGACCAGCATTTCCAGAGTGTTCTGGTGCACCCGGTAATAGCGCTCGAAAACCGGATGTCCAGTGATTGCCGGCGCGGCAACGTTGAACTTGCCGCGCGCATTGCCCACCAGGATTCCAAAATAGAAATATTGCAGCAATGCTGCAACGATCACCAGTGCGACATACTCCATCGGGCCTGCTCCTTCTAAACGTGGTTTTTTATTGTGTCTGTCCCTGGCTGTTCTTGATGATCTGCTCAAGATACGAACTGGAGCGAGTCACCTCATAACGCTTGAACTTGATGCGTGGATGCAGTTCCCGCATTCGGGAACTCAACAGTCCGTGGGCTGAATGTAACTGCGCATCAGTGATAATGCCATTGGTATCACACTCCTTGGCCAGACGCAGCAGGCGATCGAAGTTCATGATGAAATTGTCGGTATGTGTACAGCGTATCTGTGTGCCGTAAAACAATGGCTGCAGATCCACTCCCTTGCCCGACAGCACCAGGAAATTGCGCGAAAAAATCTCGAAGTCACCGGTCGCGAACAGATGCCACATTTCCATGGACTCCGCTTCCGAATAGGTCTCGTCGCCCTGCGGCCCCTTGCTGGACTGCAGCAGCAGACCACTGATGCCACCGAGTTGACGTCGGGTGTTGTCGGCGATCTTGAAGAAGGTCTCCTGACGGGCATTCATTTCGGTGGCGGCAATCGCCATGGTCTGCTTCTCGGACTGCACGTTATTGTGGCGCAATTCGCGATTGTTTTCCGCCAGCACACTCTGCTGAATGAACAGCCCGATGACCAGCCAGAGGAATGCCAGCGGGGCAAACGCACCTTCCAGGAAGTTACCCATCTCACCGATGGGCAGATAGATGAAATAGCTCCAGCCAACATTGGTGGAGATATAGAGGACGGCCAGCAACAGCCACACCAGCGTCAGAACCAGGCCGAACAAAATCCTCCAGTCCTTGTGCTGATCTTCTATCACGCTGGGGATGTTCTTGTCCTCACTGACTTCTTCCAACTTTCTTTCTCCACCGATCTGTAATTCAGAATCTGCATACTGTCAGATTGTTTCCAATAAAACCGGGAGCTGCAGCGAACGCTGGCTAGATTACTGCCTGCCCCCTGGCGGGTCAACGAATAACAAGGCAGGGCACCGCGCATTGCTATTGCGGGGCAGAAAATCGATAATTGGCCGCCCGCGCAAGCCACTGGAATCCGGTCGATGAGCAAGAAAAAAGACAGTGCATTCAACTTCGAGGAGTCTCTCGCGAATCTGGAGAGTCTGGTGTCAGCCATGGAAGATGGTGAGCTGAGCCTGGAAGAATCACTGCAGGCCTTCGAGAAGGGCATACGCCTGACTCGTGAATGCCAGGCCGCGTTGCAGAAAGCAGAGCAGACTGTGCAGATACTCATCGACGAGAATGGCAGCCCGGAACCCATCAGCTTCGATGCTGCCAATGCCGTTGATGCCAATGCCGTCGATGACAGTGCCGTTGATAACAGTGAAGCACAATGACCAGCTCTTTCTCCAGCACAAACGCTCCCCCCTCTTTCGTGCTCAAAGACTTCATGCACCTGTGCCAGCAGCGCATCCAAGCGGCACTGAGCGATCATCTGGAAGCCTTGCCCTCAAGTGCAGCCGGGTTGCGCAAAGCGATGCAGTACGCCTGCCTGCAGGGCGGCAAGCGAGTACGTCCACTGCTGGTGTACGCCGCCGCACGGGCCCTGGGTGAAAGTCTGGCGAAAGCCGACATCGCCGCCTGCGCCGTCGAACTCGTGCACTGCTATTCCCTGGTGCACGACGACCTTCCAGCCATGGACGATGACGCCTTGCGTCGTGGCATCCCGACTGTGCACATCGCCTTCAATGAGGCTACCGCCATTCTGGCCGGCGACGCGCTGCTGAGCCTGGCCTTTCGTCTGCTCAGTGACCCGCCTAGCGCGGGTGTCAGCGACGGCACCAGTCTGCGCATGATCAACCTGCTGGCAGCCGCTTCCGGCTATGAAGGAATGGTGTCAGGACAATCCATCGATTTTGACGCGATGGGACACACCCTGACGCTGGAACAGCTAGAAAACATGCACAGTCTGAAAACAGGAGCCCTGATCAGCGCGAGTGTGCAACTGGGCGCACTGTGCACAGAGCGGGCAACAACGGCACAACTGGCGGCACTGCAGCATTACAGCCGCTGCATAGGCCTGGCCTTTCAGGTGCAGGATGACATTCTCGACGTGATAAGCGACACCGCCACGCTCGGCAAAACGCAGGGGGCCGATCAGGCACTGAATAAACCGACCTACGTATCATTGCTGGGGCTGGAAGGGGCAACCCGCAAGGCGCGTGAACTGTGCGACGCCGCTGTCGACGCACTGCGGGACTTCGATACCCACGCCGACGCCCTGCGACAGATAGCCCTTTATATAGTGGAGCGCAAGAGTTGACCCGCTTTGCGCTTGATTGACGCAGTCAGGTCATTCCATTAAGTTAGCGCCAACCCGATCCATCAAGAGTAAGCACATCCAAATGCTCGACGAAATCCCTCTTAGCCGCCCTGACACCCCGCTGCTTGACCAGATTCAAAGTCCGGACGACCTGAAAAAGATAGACCCGGCCCAATTGCAGGACCTCGCTCGGGAAGTTCGCAAATTCCTGCTCTATTCTGTCGGGCAGACCGGAGGCCACTTCGGCGCGGGACTGGGGGTCGTGGAGCTGACTATCGCGCTGCACTATGTCTTCAATACTCCGCACGATCGCCTGGTGTGGGATGTCGGCCACCAGACTTATCCTCACAAGATTCTTACGGGTCGGCGCGAGCGCATGCTGACAATGCGACAGGCTGGCGGACTGGCGGCGTTCCCGAGTCGCGAGGAGAGCGAGTACGACTGTTTCGGAGTAGGACACTCCAGCACATCGATCAGCGCCGCACTCGGCATGTTGATCGCCGCCCGCGAGCAGCAGATCGACCGCCACACGGTAGCGATTATCGGCGATGGCGCCATGACTGCCGGCATGGCATTCGAGGCGCTCAATCATGCCGGCGATATCGACGAGAATCTGCTGGTGATACTCAACGACAACAACATGTCGATCTCCAGAAACGTCGGCGGATTGTCGAGCTATTTTGCCCGTATGTGGGCGAGCCGCCCCTATAACTTCATTCGCACGGGGGGCAAGAAGGTCCTTTCGCACATTCCTCCCGCTTTGAAAGCAGCGCACCGAGCGGAAGAGTATATGAAGGGCATGGTGTCACCTGGCACTCTGTTCGAGGAGATTGGATTCAACTACATCGGTCTCGTGGATGGACACGACACGCTCGGGCTGATCGATATTCTTGCCAACATCAAACAACTGCGCGGCCCGCAGCTGTTGCACATCGTAACGCAGAAAGGCAAGGGCTATACGGCATCGGAATGCGATCCGTTCGGCATGCACGCCATGAACAAGGTCGAGGCGAAACAATCACAACCCACCGCACGCAAGGCCGAAACTCCTACCTACTCTGCGGTGTTTGGACAGTGGCTGTGCGACATGGCGGTCGATCATCCGCTGCTGGCTGCCATCACCCCGGCCATGGGGGCCGGATCGGGCATGGACCAGTTTGCCGAGAAATTTCCGCGCCAGTTCCACGATGTCGCCATAGCCGAACAACACGCCGTAACATTGGCCGCCGGGATGGCCTGTGACGGACTGAAACCCGTGGTGGCGATCTATTCGACATTCCTTCAACGCGCCTACGATCAACTGATACACGACGTAGCACTGCAAAACCTTGATGTGCTCTTTGCCATCGATCGCGCAGGACTGGTGGGTGAAGACGGCCCCACCCACGCCGGCAGTTTTGACCTGAGCTTCCTGCGCTGCATTCCCAATATGGTGGTCATGGCACCGAGCAATGAGAACGAAGCCCGGCAGATGCTCTACACCGGCTATTGTCACAAAGGGCCAGCTGCGGTTCGTTATCCGCGCGGCAAGGGGCCAGGTGTCGAGATGAGCCCGATGATGGAATTGCTGCCGATTGGCAAAGGCCTGGTCCGCAGAAGGGGTCAGGATGTTGCCATTCTCGCATTCGGCAGCATGGTGACTACCGCGCTGGAAGTTGCAGAGATTCTCGACGCCACGGTGGTGGATATGCGCTTCATCAAACCTCTTGATGAGGAGCTGACGGGAGACATGGCACGACAACATCAGTTGATCGTGACGTTGGAAGAGAACACAGTCATGGGTGGCGCCGGATCAGCCATCAACGAGTTCCTGCTGCGCGAGGACCATCGCGTCCCCGTGCTAAACCTGGGGCTGCCCGACGCCTTCCTGAGCCACGGCAAAGTCCCCGACATCCTCGCCAAAGCAGGCCTGGACACAACCTCCATCGTCACCGCCATCCGCGCGCGGGTCAGACCCACGTAATATATTGATAATATTTAGTATTTTCATCATTTCCCCGCAATTTTAAGGCTTGGAAGTATGATTCCGGCCTCAAAATCAACGCTATAGGAGCCGCCGCTATCATTGAGCGAGCAGAAATCCGTCTGCTCAAGCACCTCACGATAATGAGCGGTTATGCCTAGATCTTTCTGGAATCTCCTCACAAACTCCTCGCTTCCAACAGCAAGGCTCTTCGTCCATCGTTCATCTCGCCGCAGATGCCCACGAAGTAACGCCTCCTGAACCCAAAGCTTGTGCGCATCACGCATCTCAACTGCATTCGTGAAACCTAGTAACTTCAACAAAGCGTCCGAATCGATGATCCGGTAGCGCTTGGAGGGTGACTGCAGTTCGAGATATCCACAATGCTCCCATTTTTCCGGGTGTTTCACGACTCCCGCTCGCACCATGTTCATATCAATGTAGACCAGACATTCCGCAAGATAGCGCTCGCTATCAACCGCCGTGGCATGATAACGATCCTCCCAGAAAGCCCCTCGGCGCGCTTTGCGCTGGTTGTATTCCTGGGCCGTTCTGCCTTCAATCAACTGCATTGCATCCGCTATCTCACCAAGGCCGCGATCCTGCACCAGGAGATGGATATGGTTTGACGTGACAATGTAATTCAATACGCACAACTGGTATCGCTTTCGGGCCTGGAACAGCCAGTAAAGCCAGCGCGCGCGGTCACGTGAGAATTTGAATAGAAACTGCTGCTGATGGCAGCGATGGGTAATGTGCCAGACATGTCCCTGCAGAAAAAAACGATTGGCGCGCGGCATCCTTGCCCTCCGATAAATGATGTCTACCTGCTTAAAAGGTAGTACAAAACTGCATTCTTAGCCATAAAATACTACCAAAAATTGCAACAAGTACTTAAGTTTCATGCTGTTACGCGGGTCTGACCCGCGCGGATTGACCCGCGCGGATTGACTCAGGGGGGAGCAGTGCGTAGACTCGCCAGCATTGCGGAGCGGGCCTTGCTCGCGCCGCAATGCTGATTAGTTGTTCAGGTGCTCGATGGCTGCTCGTTCAAGGACTAGCCGCTGTCGAGATAAATGGGAAGCTGGTTTGATTCCAGCGCTGCCCCCGCAACGGTAATGCGTGACATGCTCTCAAAGGCGTGTTGCATGAGCCCGATACCAGCCTGACGATGAATTACACCTGTGATGAAGCGGAGGGCTCCATCGGTGGTCGGTTCAGTCGTCTCCTGTCGATTTTTTCCTGCCGCTCCCCTCCCTCATGAATTTTTTTTCATAGAGGAAAACCAACCATGCATTACCGTAAACTTCTGGCCCTGGCTTGTACGACAGGCGCTACGCTATCCCCGTTGATATGCCAACCGGCACTTGCACAGCCCAGTTCAGGGTCCAACGGACTGAACGAGGTCATCGTCACATCCAGCCGCATCGCCACCCCGCTCCGGCAAGTCGGCACTTCCGTGTCGGTACTGAACAGCGACGATCTGAATGCGCGATCGAACGATTCCCTGCTCGATATCCTGCGCACATTGCCCGCCGTCGCCGTCAGCAACAACGGCGGACCGGGGCAGATATCGACGATGCGCATTCGCGGCGAAGAAGGCTATCGCACACTCACGCTGCTAGATGGCATGAAACTGTCAGACCCGAGCGTGACGCAAGTGCAACCACAACTGGAGCACCTGCTCAGCAGCGGCATCGAACGCGTAGAGATTTTGCGCGGCCCTCAAGGCCTGAGCTACGGCGCCGATGCCGGGGGCGTGGTGAATATCAGCACGCGCCGCAGCACCAATGAATTACGCTCCACCGTGGATGTGCTATCCGGCGCCTTTGGCACACAACAAGTGAACGGCAACGTCAGCGCCGGCAATGATCGCGGCGATTTCTTCGTCTCCGCGAGCCAGCTGGAAACCGATGGTTTCAATACCCGCAAGGCCGACAATGTGACCGCTGATGATGACGGCTACGACAACACGTCAATGCACGCGCGCGTCGGCATCAATGCTCGCGAAAATCTGCGACTGGAGTTGGTACACCGCGACGTCACGGGTGAGTCTGCTTACGATGGCTGCTTCCATCCCACGAACTACAGCCAGGTCCACGACTGTGACGTGGATTTTGAGCAACAGGCATCCCGTGCCTCTGCCACCTATGAAGGGGCAACCGGCACCCAATCCCTGGCCTATGCCAGAACAGCCACCGAGCGTGGCTACTTTACGCTGGGCGCACCGGCATACGATTTTGTCGGCAAGACTCAGCGCTGGGAGTATCTGGGCACCGCTACCGGATTCGCAAAATTCAATCTCGTCTATGGCGCCGATCTGGAAGAAGAGGACAATCACGGCGACACTCGCGACCAGCTTGGCTACTACGTCGAATATCTCAGCGACTTCTCGGACGCGTTATTCCTCACCGCCGGAGCGCGGCGTGACGACAGCGACGACTTCGGCGATCACAACAGCTATCGCATCAGCAGCGCTTACCTGATTGGCATGCAGAACAACGCGGAACTGAAATTGCGTGCCAGTCTGGGCACCGGGTTCCGCGCTCCCAGCCCCTACGAAGCTGCTTACAACCGAGGAGCGTCCGCACGGCCACCAGCTTCGCTGGTCAGCCTGACCGAGGAAACGAGTGCCGGATACGAGCTGGCGGTGGAATACTACACGCCTGCCGGGTTGCATCTGGAGGTCGTGTATTTCGACCAGAAAATCGAGGATGCCATTCAGTTCGACCTGAACGCCTATTCCGGCTATCTGCAGGACGTCGGCAAGAGCACCTCAGAGGGTGTGGAACTCTCCGCCAACCTGCCACTGACGGCTCAGCTGACGCTGAACAGCAACTACACCTACAACGAGGCGCTGCGGCCTGATGGCAGCCAGCGCTTCCTGCGCCCCAAACATCTCGCCAACCTGGGATTGTCCTGGCAGAGCGCCGATGAACGTCTGCATCTGAGCACTTTCTACCGTCGCTCACAGGACACCGTCGACTCTCTCTCCGGCAGCTCTGTGGCATTGGAGGATTACGATGTGGTCGATTTGAGCGCCAGCTTTGACCTCTCCCGCATTCTCAACGTCTACGCCAGAATCGATAATGCGACTGACGCAGACTACGAGGAAGTGTTGGGGTATAACACCGCTGGCAGGTCGGTCTATGTCGGCATTCGCGCCAACTTCTGACAGGCCGTAAACCATCACCGCCGGGAGCCCCCCCATGAGCATGCAGGACGATAGAAACGCACGCCACAAGAAGGCGATGCAGCGCAAGAAGGCGCTGGTCGACGAGCGCATCGCCGCCGCGACCATCGACAAAGGGCTCATGGTGGTGCTCACCGGCAATGGCAAGGGCAAGAGTTCGTCGGCCTTCGGGATGCTCGCCCGCAGCGTAGGTCATGGCCTGCGCTGCGGCGTCGTGCAATTCATCAAAGGACAATGGGAGTGTGGCGAGCACCTGCTGTTCAAGGACCATCCCCTCGTGGAGTTCCACGTCATGAACACAGGCTTCACATGGGAGACGCAGGACCGAGACAAGGACATCGCGGCGGCCCGAGCCACCTGGCTGCATGCGGCCGAGCTGCTGCGTGACCCGCAGGTGCAGGTCGTGGTCCTCGACGAGCTGACCTACATGCTGACCTACGGGTACCTGGACGCTGCCGAAGTACTGCAGACGCTTGCGGAACGGCCGACACACCAGCATGTCATCGTCACTGGACGCAACGCCAGCGACGCTCTGATGGGGTTGGCCGACACAGTCAGCGAGGTTCGGGATGTCAAACACGCATTCAATAGCGGCATCAAGGTACAGAAAGGGATCGACTACTGATGCGACACTTTTCATCCATGCGGTTTATGACTGGGTTCAAGACTGAACTCTTGGCGCTGACACTGGCGCTGACCTCCTCAGCAATCGCACAAACCAGCCCGCCCTCTAACAGCCCGCCCGCCATCAGCGTGACCGATGACAACCAGAGAACTGTCACGCTAGCCCAGCCCGCTCAGCGCATTGTCAGCCTGGCGCCGTCACTAACGGAATTGCTGTATGCGGCAGGCGCAGGCGCACAGGTCGTCGGGGTGAGCGAATACAGTGACTTTCCACCGGAAGCCAAGACCCTGCCTGTCGTCGGACGCTATGACCTTCTGGACATGGAGACCATCGTCGCCCTCGCGCCGGATCTCATCGTCGCCTGGCGCACCGGCAATCCACGCTCCGCCGTGCAGAGCCTCATCGATCTGGGTTTCAACGTCTATGTGGCCGAACCCACCACCATTGCCAGCATTGCCGACCACATTGAGCGCTTCGCCACCCTGGCTGGCACGCAAGCTATAGGACTTGCCACTGCCGAACATTTTCGCGAAGAGCTGGCCCTGCTGGACAACACTTACCGAAACAGAGAACCCGTGAGCGTGTTCTACCAGGTCTGGAACGAACCTTTGATCAGCGTCGGGGGCAATGAATTGATCAACGACATCATTCGGCTGTGTGGCGGCAGCAACATCTTCGGCGATCTGGGCCTGGCCCCAAAGGTGAGCGAAGAAGCGGTGCTGTTGCGTGACCCTGCGGTCATCATCGCCAGTGGCATGGATGCTTCCCGCCCCGCCTGGCTGGATGACTGGCTGCGCTGGCCACAACTGCAGGCAGTTGCCAACGGCCATCTCTATTTCGTCCCCCCTGATCTGGTCCAGCGTCACAGCCTGCGGGTGCTCAGTGGCACCGAGCAGACCTGCCAGCATATCGAGGCCGCCCGCCACAGCCCTGCCAACAACCGTTAATGACAATGACTCTCATCCATCCCTGGGAAAAACTGCACATTCGCAGCGGTGGGCAGGCACCTTGCTGGAAGAAAGGGGGACATCTTCGGCGATATTGTGCAGAGCCTCCGATATTTCCCGTGCCGTCGGACTATAATTTCGTACCTTGCGGCTAAGCGCTTTTTCCATGCTATTGCGACGACTGACACTCTTCTTGACCGGCTTCATGATGTGCTCTATCGGGTACGGTCAAACTCTTACTATTCTCAACTGGGATGCCTACCTCTCCGAGGAGGCCATCGCGCAGTGGGAAGCCAGCACCAGCGCCTCCATCCGACAGATTTATTTCGACAACGACGAGAGTCGCAACTCGCTGCTGACCTCCTATGACCAGAGAGCCATCGACTTGGTGATCATTGATCAGGTCACGGCACCGGTCTTCGGCCGCAGGGGAATCCTGCTGCCACTGGCGAAATATCAGGACACTCCGAATCTGCGCCATATCGACCCGATGTGGCAGGCCCAGTGTGGCGAATACAGTAGCCCCTATCTCTGGGGAACCATGGGGCTGGTATATCGCACGGACAAGCTGGCGAAGGCTCCTGCGTCCTGGCGCGACCTGCTGACGCCCTCCATATCCCTGAGCGGTCACATCGGTCTGCTGGAAGACTACATCGACACGCTGGCTCCATCTCTGCTGGTACGCGGCGCAGACATCAACTCCAGTGACGAGGCGTTGCTGGCAGAAGTATTCGTCGAGATGCGCAGCCTCTTGCCCTCTGTCCTGACGTTCGACTATCCGATCACCTTCGTCGGCGAGAGCCCCGAGGCCGACAATCTGCACCTCGCGCTGGCCTACAGTGGCGACCAGTTGGAGCTCAACGAATTGAGCGGCGGCGATCTCTGGCAGTACGTCATTCCCAGCGAAGGCACTGTCTTATGGGTCGACTGTCTGGCAGTATTGTCGACGTCGCAGAATCAGGCACTGGCTTTCAATTTTCTGAACTTCATGAACAGTCCGGACGTTGCTGCCGCCAACTCGGAGGCTTTGTTCGTTGCCACGACCAATGCGGCGGCTTTGCCGTTACAGTCCAAGCACTTCCGCAGCAATACGCTGATCTATCCAGATGAGGAGACGCTCTCCAGCAGTCAGAATTATGACTACGACATGGACAATGCCAATGTGCGCCTCCGCAACCGCATCACCAGCTCGCTGGTAAACATTCATGAATCTGAGTAAACGCTCGCTACTCGTCATATCACCCGTGGTGCTTTTGAGCTTCCTCGTGGCGTCGTTGATTATTTATGAGCAGGCGCAGTTGTTCGTCCAGCGCCAGGAGCAGAATCGACTCAACTACGCGGTCAGCCAGCTCGCCGCTGTCTTCAACCAATACACGACATTCACCGAAAGCTATCTGCACGCCATTACCGAGAGCCACGCCTTTCACGAGTATCTGCAAACCAATGACGAGGCCTACAACGAGCTGGCACTGGTACGCAGCGTGGAAGACAGCCTGCGGAGCTTCCGGCAGCATCACTCCGACTACCTCAGCCTGGCGATCGCCAACCGCTCCCCCGAACCCGTCATCACGTATTACTTCGAACTCAGCGACAACCCTTTCAGTACCATCTCCCCTGGACTCTCCGAATTTGCCTTTGACGTCCTCAAGAGCGGAAAGACAGAGCGCTGGGATTACCTGCAGCCGCCCGGTGAGCGCAATACGATCGTCAAGGCCGAACTGATCGATCGATTCACGCTCTCCGAGCCCTTCCCCGGTCAGCTGTCAGACAGCTTCGTCGTGCAACTGGCTATCGAACCCACCGAGTTCAATCAATTGCGCTCACAGCTGGAAGCAGAACTGCGGGCCAATTTCATCATCGCCGAGCAACCGCCAGAGTTTGCAGGCTTGCAGGCGTCCGCGCTATTGAGCGATAACCGATTGCTGTTCGCAGGATTGCCCGAGGATCACCTGCAGCAGCAATTACGTCCGGTCACCGGATGGCTGATCGTGATCTCCCTTCTGTTCGCCACTACCGCCTCCATCTGCCTGCATGGTTTGGTGCGCCGTTATGTCACGCGTCCGGTGTCGGTGCTGGAGAGAGATCTTGCGGATGTCATCGCCGGACGCAGCCCCAGCATTCCTGTCCGACAGGGCGGGGATGACGAGATCAGTCGTCTCGCCAACACCTTCCGCACCCTCTATGGCGACCTCGCCAGTGCCTACGAGGCCACGCGCCGCCTGATGCAGCGCGACAACCTCACGAACCTTTACAACCTCAGCCATGTCAATGAAATGGCCAAGATTGCGTTGTTGGAGGCGAAGGAGTCAGGAGATCAGGTCGCCCTCCTCTATCTGGATCTGGACAACTTCAAGTTCGTCAATGACAAGTATGGCCACAAGTTCGGCGACGAACTGCTGGTCGCCTTTGCGTCTCACCTCTCCGAAGTGGCAGAAATCGCCACCCGAAAGGCCGATCTAGAGCAGATTCCGCAGATTCTGCCAGGCAGGGTCGCTGGTGATCAGTTCTGTCTGCTGGTGCGTCATCCGCAGGCCTTCATCATCATTCGCGAGATTGCCGAGCGGGTGTTGAATCTGCTGTCCGGCGGACTTAGCTTTGCGCACGCCCATTTCCCCATCACCGTCAGCATCGGTATTGCGGTATTTCCGCAGGACGCCGACGCCGTCAGCCAGCTGATCTCCAATGCCGACACAGCAATGCATCAGGCCAAACTGCAGGGCAAGAATCAGATCGCCTATTATTCGCCAGCACTGGCGGGCAAGCTGCGACGACGCCAGGAGATCGAGACAGAGCTGAAGGTCGTCAACCCCGACCAGGAATTCAAGCTGGTGTACATGCCCCTGCTCAATGCCCGCAGCGGAGAATTGGATGGGTTTGAGGTGCTACTGCGCTGGGATTCACCGCGCTTCGGCAATGTGGAGCCGGATGAATTCGTACCCATTGCCGAGTCCTGTGGCGTATTTGCCATGATTGATGAGTGGGTGATCCGCACGGGTTTGTCGAGTTACCCCGCCATTCGCAGCATGCTGGCGCGCGACTTCAAAATTTCATTGAACATCTCGTCCGCACAGCTGCAGCTCAGCAATCTGCAGGAGGTGCTGGATCATTACGCCCAGCGCTTCGGCATCCAGCCGCAGTTTATCCAGCTGGAGATCACGGAGACAGTCAACATCGAGTACACGTCCTACGCGAGCACTTTCTTGAACCAGTTGCACAATGCCGGTTATCTGCTGGCGCTGGATGACTTCGGGGCGGGTTTCACGTCGCTGCTGCGCATCGTGGAGTATCCAATCTCAATGGTGAAGTTCGACAAGAATTTCATTCAGCAGACGCTGAAACGGGGCAACCGGCAGATCCTGAAGCCATTGGTGGAGTTGTGTCACACCAATGGGATGCTGGTGACGATGGAGGGGGCGGAGTCGCAGGAAGACATTGATCTGCTCAGAAGCTTCGATTGTGATTACATCCAAGGTTATTTCCTGGGCCGCCCCATCTCACTGGCGGACATGGAAGACGCTGTCCAGCGCCTGAACCAGAATCCTCAGCCTAGCTTGATTTGATTTTTGTCGATTGTGCTTCGTAGGACGAGCGGTGGCGGGTGGGGTGAGGCAGGCAGGACACGCCCGTGAACCCATCCATGGGGGGCTCGATCGCGCCATCCATGGATGGGTTCACGGGCGTGTCCTGAACGGGCCAAGGCCACCCCCCGATCGACCTACAGAGTGCCCAAAAGCACATTAATCATCGTGTGTCAGATGCCCCATCTTGGTCGCCTTGACCGCCAGATAGGCTTTGTTGTGCAGGTTATGACCCGTATGAATGGGCACCCGCTCAGTCACGCTGACCCCAATCGCCTCCATCCCCGCCACCTTCGCTGGATTATTGGTCAGCAACCGCAACGCCTTCACGCCGAAATGCGCCAACATCGGCCGACAGATCTCGTACTCACGCCCATCTGCCAGAAATCCCAGACGCTCGTTCGCCTCTACCGTGTCAGCCCCGGCATCCTGCAGCGCATAGGCCTTGATCTTGTTCAGCAGCCCGATGCCGCGTCCTTCCTGACGCAGATAGAGAATCAGACCACGCCCTTCTTTGGCGATGTGCTGCATCGCGTACTGCAATTGCGGACCACAGTCGCAGCGCAGGCTGAACATAGCGTCACCGGTCAGACACTCGGAATGCACACGGCACAGTGCTGGCTCGCCGGTGCTGAGGTCGCCCATGGCGAGTACGACATGTTCTTTGCCGGTGCGGGCATCTTCGAAACCGTGAATGGTAAAGTCACCCCATTCGGTGGGCAGCATCGCTCCTGCCACGTATTTGACTTGCACTGAATCTTCCTCTTTTAACCAAATACTGATTGACCTGTTATATACGCTGCAGCCTGCAGACAGACCAGTGCCATAACTCCTGCCAGGACATCGTCGATCATCACGCCGAACCCGCCTTTGACATGCTGATCGAGCCAGCGGATCGGCCAAGGCTTCACGATGTCGAAAAATCTGAACAAGACAAAGCCGACCGTGATCCACAACCAGCCGCCTGGCGCCATGAACATGGTGATCCAGTAACCAACGAACTCATCCCAGACAATACCGCCATGGTCATGCACGCCAATGTCACGCGCCGTTATGTCACAGAGCCATATGCCGACCAGTGCGGCGGCGAGCAGAAACAAGAGGTACAGCGGCCAGCTCATGACGGGCAGCAACAGATACAATGCCATCCCCATGAGCGTGCCGAAGGTGCCGGGAGCGACAGGCGCAGCTCCACTGCCGAAGCCGAAGGCCGCAAAATGGATGGGATTACACCAGACTGAGCGGGGGGTGGCTGCCATCAGCGACACTCCTGCGAACCGGACGCGGCAGTGCCGCTGGACGGAAAGTGATTGTAGCCGCGCACGTTCAAGTCCAACGTCTCACCATCGCGCTGCCAGCGCACACCCCTGCCCGCCGTGATGTGACCTATGCACGCAACCGGGGTGCCAGCCTCCCGCATCTGTTGTTCCAGCATCTCGGTGTGGTCAGAGGGCACGGTGAAGCACAATTCATAATCGTCGCCACCACCGAGCGCCAATGCCAGATGATCCTGCGGCGGAATCAGCGCACGAAAGGCAGCGGACAGCGGCAGGGCATCGACATTGACGACGGCACCGAGACCGCTGGCACGGGCGATGTGTCCGAGATCGGAGGCCAGTCCGTCGGAGAGGTCGATGGCGGCTGAGGCCAGTTGCCGCAGGCGCAGTGCGGCACGCACTCTGGATTCGGGCAGGTGAAAGGCATCGATCAACGCCTGCCGCTGCGCGGGCGTCGCGCGCTCGTCCTGTGCTCGGCCCTGCAACAGCATCAGCCCGGCAGCTGCATCCCCGAGCGTCCCGGTGACATAGATCATGTCGCCCTCCTGGGCACCGTTACGCAGCAGAGCCGCACCCTGCGGCACACTGCCATGGACCTGAATACAGACCGTCAACACACGATGGTCCGGGTGACAGGCCGTGGTGTCGCCACCGACGAGGGGGCAGGCATGTGCGCTGGCGACAACGCCGAGTCCGGCGCTGAAACGGTCAAGCCATTGCGGGTCGGCGTTAGGAAGACTCAAAGCAAGGGTAAAACAGACAGGCTGTGCGCCCATGGCAGCGAGATCGCTCAAATTGACCAATAAAACCCGCTGACCGAGCAGGTAAGGATCGCTGTCAGGCAAGAAATGCACACCCTCTTGTAGCAAATCCATAGATATTACAAGCTCTTGCCCGGGTCCGACCCGCAGCAGGGCGCCGTCGTCGCCAATGCCAAGCGCTACGCCGGGCGCCGCAAACGCCAGTTCGCTGCGCTGGAAATAGCGGCGGATAATGTCGAATTCATCGGAAGCCACGTCGGGAAACCTCGGGAGCTGCAGGCGTCAGATTTTTGGTTTTAAACCTCGGATCTCAGACTTCGAGAGTCCGGATGGACCGGGCGGCACGATCGAGAATGCCGTTGATGTACTTGTGGCCGTCGGTGGCGCCAAACACCCGCGCCAGTTCCACACACTCATTGATGACGACCTTGTAGGGCACGTCGATACGGTGCAACAGCTCATACATGCCATAGCGCAGGAGCGACAGCTCCACGGGATCGAGCGCGTCAATACGGCGATCCAGCATCGGCTCAATAGCGGCATCCAGTTCTTTCACCAGTGGCGGGATGGCGGGGAAAACTTCGAGGAAATAGGCCCAGTCGATCTTGCCCAGGTAGTAGCTGCGAAACTCCGCCTGAATATCTGCCACTGGCGCACGGGCAATCTGCCACTGATACAGCGCCTGCAGCACCATGCGACGAGCCTTCTGGCGCTCCGACAGCTTCTTTTTGGAATCGTCGCGCGCAGCGCTCGGCAACGGTGGCCGGGCACCTGGCAGACTGGGATCGGCCTCGAGTTTTGCAGACAGCGGCTTTGCCAGCAGGGATTCCAATGATTCGGGTTTAACGGACACTAGCATCACCTACAGCGACTTCAATTTATTGATAACACTGACCATTTCGATCGCGCTCAGCGCAGCTTCCGCGCCCTTGTTGCCGGCCTTGGTGCCTGCACGTTCGATAGCCTGCTCGATGGTGTCGACGGTGAGGACACCGAAGGCCACGGGAATACGGCTCTCCAGACTGACAACGCTCAATCCTTTCACGCACTCGCCAGCGACATACTCGAAGTGTGGCGTGCCGCCACGGATCACGGCGCCCAGAGCGATGACCGCGTCATAAGTGCCAGTGGCCAGCACATTGCGGGTCAGCACAGGCAGTTCGAAAGCACCGGGAGCCTTGATAACGGTGATGTCTTCATCCGGTACGCCATGACGGCGCAGGGTGTCAATTGCCCCTTCGAGCAGCTTGTCGACGATGAAACTGTTGAAGCGCGCCACGACGATCGCGTAGGTTGCCTTTTCAGCGACAAGATTTCCTTCTATTACCTTGATATTGTTCATTTTCCCTCACCTTTGATTCGAAAATTCGCGCGCTTCCGCTGACAGCATGAAGGCTTCGTCAAACGGGACAAACTCCACCACCTCCAGATCAAAACCGGAAATGGCATGGTAGCGAGCGGGATAGCTGAGCAGACGCATCTTGCCGACGCCGAGATCACGCAGTATCTGCGAGCCGGTGCCGATGGTCAGATCGTTGCCTTTTCTCGCAGCCCTTGGAGTTCCGCTGTCATCGCCGAAAGCGCTGCTCAGCGTCTCGTTGATGTCCTCCGCATATTCTGCGCCGGATAGTAACACAGCCACCCCCCGGCCTTCCTGTGCGATTCGCGCCAGTGCGGCTCCGAAGGACCAGGATGGCCAGGCGGGATTCACTACATCACAGACATCGCGCAACGTATTGGCGACGTGGACGCGGACCAGGGTCGGGTCGATCGTGTTGATCTCGCCCATGGTGAAGGCCAGATGCGGCCCACCCTGAATGGTGTCCTTGAAGGTGTGTACCGTGAACTCGCCATGTTCGGTCTGGACGACGTGACTGTCCTTGCGTACCACCGTGCGTTCGTTGGCGATGCGGTAATGGATCAGATCGACAATGGTGCCGATCTTCAGGCCATGCTTCTGCGCAAAGATCTCCAGATCCGGCCGCCGGGCCATCGTACCGTCATCGTTCATGATCTCAACAATGGCCGCCGCCGGGGTGAAGCCCGCCAGCCGCGCCAGATCACAACCGGCTTCAGTATGACCGGCGCGCTGCAGCACGCCGCCGGGCTGCGCCATGATCGGGAAGACGTGGCCTGGTTGCACGATGTCATCCGGCTTGCTGTCGCGCGCCACTGCCACCTGAATGGTGCGGGCACGATCGGCGGCGGAAATGCCCGTCGTCACTCCAGTCGCCGCCTCGATAGAAGCGGTGAAATTAGTGGCAAACTGCGTCCCGTTCTTGCTGACCATGGGTCGTAGATTGAGGTACTCGCAGCGCTCGCGGCTGAGGGTAAGGCAAATCAGGCCGCGCGCGTTGGTGGCCATGAAGTTGATGTCTTCGGTGCGCACACGTTCGGCGGCGATGACGAGGTCACCCTCGTTCTCGCGATCTTCATCGTCCATCAGGATGACCATGCGGCCCTGGCGGATGTCTTCGATAATTTCTTCAACAGTGTTCAGTTTCATGTTTTGCTCAGTCACTCACTTGTATGAGCCAGCCTGCTGGCGACTTGTACTCCGCTTGTCGGTTGGAGTGACGGGGATTGCAGTACAGGACACGCCGTGAATACATCCATGTAGGCTCGCTTTCGCCATCCATGGCTCAAGACGGTCCTGCTCTGCAATCCCCGTCACTCCCCCCTCGTCTGGTGCTTACTCTGTCCTCAAGCAAAACCTCGCTCGGCCAGGAACGCATGCGTCAGTTTGCTGGCTTCGCCCTCTGTCTCGTCGGCGGCGTGGTCGCCTTGCATGAGGCGCTCCAGGTAGCGGCTGATGAGGTCTACTTCCAGGTTCACCTGCTGGCCCGGGCGGTAATCCTGGATGATGGTCTGGGCCTGGGTGTGCGGGATGATGTTCACGCTGAAGGTGGCGCCGTTGACGGTGTTCACGGTGAGGCTGGTACCGTCGATGCAGATGGAGCCTTTCTGGGCTATGTATCTGGCCAGCGCTTTAGGGGCACGGAAGTTCATGCGCACGCTGGCGCCATCGGGGCGGCGGTCGATCAGCTCGCCGACGCCATCGACATGGCCGCTGACGATGTGACCGCCGAGGCGTTTGGTCGGCGTCAGGGCTTTCTCCAGATTCAGTGTCGCGCCCTTGCTCAGGCTGTGCAGCGTGGTCAGCTGCATGGTCTCGTTGGAGACGTCGGCTTCAAAT
Source organism: Gammaproteobacteria bacterium (assembly GCA_030654835.1). GTDB lineage: Bacteria > Pseudomonadota > Gammaproteobacteria > Pseudomonadales > Pseudohongiellaceae > UBA5078. The sequence continues at coordinate 35,077 of JAURWS010000039.1, forward strand.
TGCGCCGGTCCAAGACGGGTCACCGTCAGACACACGCCGTTGACGGCAATGCTGTCGCCCAGCACGACATCGCTGAAATCCAGCGCCGGGCTGCTCACGCTCAGGCGCCACTCGCCGCCTCTGAGCTGCAGATCCGCCACCGTTCCCAGTGCCTCGATGATTCCCGTAAACATGTTGTCCTCGCCTCGCCGCCGTTCCCGGTCAATGATGGATGATGCGCGCCGTGATGCGGCAGTCGCCGTCGAGCATGCTCACGTCGACGATGTCGAGCCGGACTCGATCCGACATATGCCGCAGCCCCGGCAGATTCAACAATGGCTGTGCATCGCTGCCCAGGAACATCGCGCCGATGTAAATGACGACTTCGTCGACGAGACCTGCCTTGATCATGGCGCCGCTCAGCGTGGGACCAGACTCCAGCAGCACCTCGTTGCAACCATATTCATTCGCCAGGCACTGCATGGCCGCACGCAGGTCCACGCGCCCTTCCTGTTCGGTAGAGACTTCGCGCACGATCGCACCGCTGTCGGCAAAGCGCTCTGCATGCTGACCATGTGGACTGCACGTCAACACCAGGGTATCCCCCGGCAACGACAATAGCTTTGCCTCGGGCGGCGTCCGCAGGGCAGAATCCAGGATAACCCGCAGGGGTTGGCGCGCAGCAATCTCTTGCGCCTGATCGGGTGCCAGATGAGGATCTGTCCACTGCTCGGGGCGGACATTGAGACTGGGATTGTCGATCAGTACCGTGTTCACGCCCGTCATCACCGCACAGGCCGAGGCTCGCAGTCGCTGCACATTCGCTCTGGCAGCTGGGCCGGTGATCCACTGACTTTCCCCGGAAGCCATCGCCGTGCGGCCATCCAGACTCATGGCCATCTTGCAACGCACATAGGGCAGACCTTCGGTCATGCGTTTGATGAATCCTCTGTTGAGCGCACGGGACTCTTCTCCCAATAGCGGGCCGCTGACGCGAATACCCGCCTCGCGTAGCGCCTGAATCCCCTTGCCCGCCACGACGGGGTTCGGGTCGAGCATGCCGTAGACGACCTCGGCGACACCGGCGGCGATCAGCGCCTCGGTACAGGGTGGGGTCTTGCCATGATGGCAGCAGGGTTCGAGGGAGACATAAGCGATGGCACCACGAGCTGACTCACCCGCAGCCAGGAGGGCGTTGACCTCGGCGTGGGAGTGGCCAGGTTTCTCGTGCCAGCCGGTGCCGACAATCTGACCATCCTTGACGATGACACAGCCTACACGAGGGTTGGGTGTCGTCGAATAGACATTAGCCGCCGCCGTTATGGCCACGTTCATGAAGTAAGCGGCAGTGCTGTTCATCACAGGGTCCGGATGCTCAGTTATCGTTGGCCAGACGGTCGATTTCGGCGCGGAACTCATTCAAATCCTTGAAGCTGCGGTAGACCGAGGCGAAGCGCACGAAAGCAACCTCGTCGAGCTGACGCAGCTCCTGCATCACCCGCTCGCCCACCATGCGGGAAGGCACTTCGCGTTCGCCCGTGGCGCGCAGGTAATTCTTGATGCGGTTGATGGCCTCATCGACCTTCTCGATGCTGACAGGACGCTTCTCCAGCGCCTTGAGCAACCCGGAATGCAGCTTGCTCTCGTCGAAAGGCTCGCGATTACCGTTCGACTTCACGATACGCGGCATCACCAGCTCGGCGCTCTCGAAGGTCGTGAAGCGCTCGGCGCAGGTGATGCACTCGCGGCGGCGCCTGACCTGGTTGCCTTCGGACACCAGGCGTGAATCGATCACCTTGGTGTCCAGCGCGTTACAAAAGGGGCAATGCATAACCGAATCTGCCTGATGTCGTCGATACAGACCCGGAGTATCCGGGCCCCTGGATCAACCGTAGACTGGGAAGCGCTCGCACAGTGCCAGCACTTTGTTTTTCACCTGCTCGATCACGGATTCGTTCTCGATGTTGTCGAGAATGTCGCAGATCCAGTCGGTGAGTTGCATCACTTCCGCTTCCTTGAAACCGCGACGCGTGACGGCCGGGGAGCCGATGCGCAGACCGCTGGTGACGAATGGTGGACGCGGGTCGTTTGGCACGGCGTTCTTGTTGACGGTGATGTTGGCGCGGCCCAGTGCAGCGTCTGCATCCTTGCCGGTAATCCCTTGCTTGACCAGGCTCAGCAGGAACAGATGGTCATCGGTGCCGTTGGAGACGATGTCATAGCCGCGCTTGATGAAGCCTGCCGCCATCGCCTGAGCATTCTTCACGACCTGCCGCTGGTAGACCTTGAACTCGGGGCTCATGGCTTCCTTGAAGCAGACCGCCTTGGCAGCGATCACGTGCATCAGCGGGCCACCCTGACTCTCGGGGAACACGGCAAAATTCAGTTTCTTTTCCAGCTCGGGGTTGGCTTTGGCCAGAATCAGGCCACCCCGCGGGCCGCCCAGCGTTTTGTGGGTGGTAGAGGTGGTGACATCGGCAATCTGCACAGGGCTGGGGTACACACCTGCGGCAACGAGACCGGCGACGTGAGCCATGTCGACTACAAGCCAGGCTCCCACCATGTCGGCGATCTTGCGGAAACGTTGCCAGTCCACGACGCGGGAATACGCGGAGAAACCGGCCACAATCATCTTGGGCTTGTGCTCGAGGGCGAGTCGCTCGACTTGGTCATAGTCGATCTCACCGGTTGCACTGTTCAGGCCGTACTGAACGGCATTGTAAATGCGGCCGGAGAAGCTGACGCTGGCGCCGTGAGTGAGGTGGCCACCATCTGCGAGACTCATGCCTAGCACGGTTTCGCCCGGCTTGAGCAGAGCCATGTAGACCGCAGCATTGGCCTGAGAGCCGGAGTGTGGTTGAACGTTTGCGTAGTCGGCACCGAACAGCTGCTTGGCGCGTTCAATGGCCAGCGTTTCCACGACATCAACGTGTTCGCAGCCGCCGTAGTAGCGCTTGCCCGGATAGCCTTCCGCGTACTTGTTGGTCAGCACACTGCCTTGTGCTTCCATCACGCGCGGGCTGGTGTAATTCTCCGAAGCAATCAATTCGATATGGTGTTCCTGGCGCTGGGCTTCCGCGTTGATGGCGGCGCTCAGTTCCGGATCAAATTCCGCAATTGTCATTTCACTACTAAACATGCAATTCCCCATTGGCAGGCCTAAGATTCAGTGGAGCGGCATTTTAACCCAAGGCTCCTGCGTGAGCACCCACAATGTGCTGTGCTTTAAGTCTTTTGTCTGGATTTGTTCACATCGACGCGATGAATAACCTGCATGTAATGCATTGCCTGCCAGCAACCGCAGACCAAATCTTATTGTGGGAGCGTGCCTGCACGCGATCTCTTGCACTTCGCATTCCGAGCGGGGCCGGGGATAGGGATCGTCAGGACACGCCCACGAGCACATCCATGTGGGGCTCGATCGCCGCTATCCGACCGCCATGGATGGCGGGAGTGCAGAAAATGCAGGAGCATTTTTCTGCCATGGCGCTCAACGGTCCTGCCCATCCCTATCCCCGGCCCCGCTCTGACCTAAATGCCATTTCAGACATTCACTGACACGCGGAAATTGTAAATTTAAAGGAGGCCATCATATGCGCCCTACTATACGCGTCACCCCACAGACTTACTGTCGCCTCGAAAAACATGCCAGAGGATTCGATACTCCTTCGAAGGTCATAGAGCGACTTCTTGAATGCTTCGAGAAAGATCTGCCGAACGACAACTCTCTAGCGAGTCCGCTTGGGTACATTGATTCAACCCTGGAAGATAAAGGGAGGCGTTTGCCAAACAAGGAAATCCAGAAGCGCGTAGCAATGGCTGCACAGGTTCTTACAGACGAAGAGCTGGAGGAATTTTGCGATCTCCAGCATTCAAAGGATGTGTTTGGCATCAATTTCCCTTTGTTTGTACGACTCCCATCAGCCAGTAATAAAGCAGAGAAGAAGAAGGCCGTCAGAACGCCAGACGATGTTCCTCGTTGGACATGGAGATTCGAGTTCGAGCGATCGGGGCACCTCTACGCGATCACAACTCAGTGGTATGAATGGAACGAGTCCGCAGTCGAACAATGGCTGAAAGCACACGAGTAACGCGGATGTCAGCGCGGCGTAGGCGATGAAGATGGGCAGGACCGTTGAGCGCCATGGATGGCGCGATCCGAGCCCCACATGGATGTGCTCGTGGGCGTGTCCTGACCATCTTCATCGCCCGCGCTGCGCGACCTACGGAGCGCATAAGTTATATGCCATAATGCCCGCGCCTAATTCAGACAACACACCACGGGAATTCGTAGGTTATGGCTCAGTTCGTTTACACCATGCATCAGGTGGGCAAGGTTGTTCCGCCCAAGAAAGAAATCCTCAAGGACATCTCGTTGTCGTTTTTCCCAGGCGCCAAGATCGGCGTGCTTGGCTTGAACGGGTCAGGCAAATCGACCTTGCTGCGCATCATGGCCGGCATCGACAAGGAGCATCACGGCGAAGCCCGGGCCCAGACTGGCATCAACATCGGCTACCTGCCACAGGAGCCCGCGCTTAATCCCGACAAGGACGTGCGCGGCAATGTCGAGGAGGCCATGGGGCCGGTCATCAGGCTGATCGAGGATTTCAATGCCATCAGCGACCGCTTCGCCGAGCCGATGAGCGATAACGAGATGAACGACTTGCTGGAGAAGCAGGGCGAATTGCAGAACGCCATCGACGCGGCAGAAGGCTGGGACATCGAGCGTAAACTCGAAATCGCCGCAGATGCCTTGCGCCTGCCGCCCTGGGATGCCGACGTCAGCACCCTTTCTGGCGGGGAGAAGCGCCGCGTGGCGCTGTGTCGACTGCTGCTCTCCAACCCTGACATGCTTCTGCTCGACGAACCGACCAACCATCTGGACGCGGAGAGCGTCGGCTGGCTTGAGCGCTTCCTGAAGGAATATCCCGGCACGGTGGTCGCTATCACCCACGACCGCTACTTCCTCGACAACGCTGCCGGCTGGATTCTGGAACTCGACCGCGGCTACGGCATCCCCTACGAGGGCAACTACACCACCTGGCTCGAGACCAAAGAGCAGCGTTTGGCGACCGAAGCCAAGCAGGAAGCAGCCCGCGAGCGCACCATCAAGTCCGAACTGGAATGGGTGCGCGCCAATCCGAAGGGCCGTCAGGCCAAGAGCAAGGCCCGTATCGCGCGCTTCGAAGAATTGAATTCTCAGGATTTCCAGAAGCGCAACGAGACGACCGAGCTGTACATTCCGCCCGGCCAGCGTCTGGGTGACATGGTCATCGAGGTCAACAATCTCTGCAAAGGCTTCGGCGACCGCACGCTGATCGACAACCTCAGCTTCAGCATTCCCAAGGGCAGTATCGTCGGCATCATCGGCGGCAATGGCGCGGGCAAGACGACATTCCTGCGCATGCTGGTCGGCCAGGAGCAGCCGGACAGTGGCAGCATCCGCCTGGGTGAGACGGTGGAGCTGGCCTATGTAGACCAGAGCCGCGATGCGCTTAACGACAACGTGACGGTGTGGCAGGAAATCTCCGACGGCCACGAGATACTGCAGATCGGCCGCTACGAGGTGCAGTCGCGCTCCTACGCCAGCCGCTTCAACTTCCGGGGCAGTGATCAGCAGAAGTTCGTCAAGGATCTCTCTGGCGGTGAGCGCAATCGTCTGCATCTGGCAAAACTGCTCAAGCGCGGCGCCAACGTGCTGCTGCTGGACGAACCGACCAACGATCTGGACGTGGAAACTCTGCGGGCGCTGGAGGAGGGTCTGATGAACTTCCCCGGAAATGTCATCGTCGTGTCGCACGATCGCTGGTTTCTGGATCGCCTGTGCACCCACATCCTCGCCTTCGAAGGCAACAGTCAGGTGGTCTTCCACGAAGGCAACTATAGCGACTACGAGGCAGACCGCAAGAAACGCCTCGGAGACAATGCCCAGCCGACGCGCATCAAGTACAAACGCCTCGCCTGAAAGCACTGTGGGAGCGGGCCTGCCCGCGATCGATCTTGCATCAAACCGATCGCGGGCAAGGCCCGCACACATTGGCTCGCACTAAGGATTCGGGGTCAGAGTAAAAATACAGTACTGTATTTTTACTCTGACCCCGAATTTCCCCGAGTTTCCCCTAATCTCGCGGGACATTCTGCCGCTATAAAAGGCCATAGAAATCCCATTTGCGAGCAGTCATTCAATGTCCGAAAGGAACAGCACAAGCACCGAGGCCGAACGCCGAGCCTTCACAAGAATCTTCTTCGATGCAGAAACCGTGGTGATGCAGGGAGGGCATTGCTGGCCAGTCGAACTGATCGACATCTCGCTGCATGGCCTGCTGGTCAAGAATCCTGGCGACATGGCGCTAGATACCAGCAAGTCGGCGGAGGTGGTCATTCATCTGGCGGGCGACCTGCAGATATGCATGCGCGTGCGCGTGGCGCATCAGGAACGGAGCAGGGTGGGCATGATCTGCGAAGAAATGGAGCTGGACAGCATGATCCATCTGCGGCGACTGGTCGAACTCAACACGGGTGACACCACCCTCCTCGAACGCGAACTCTCAGCACTCGGCTAAAGACTTCAGCATTACAACCCCAGCTGCTCCCGCAACAACAGCATTCGCGCGTGATTTTCCTCACCGCTCAAGGGCCGCGAAATGTGCTCCGGCAGGGCAACCGCCTGCGGCGCCCCCAGATCTTCTCCCCGCATCGCCCGCTGACACAACTCGTTATAGTAATACTCGAACAGAGGGAACACCCTGTCCTCAGGCTCCGTGGCCAACAGGAACCAACCGGCTGCCCTGCCCGCGAAATAAACCGCCGGGTGACTCCAGGCAAACGCTGCCTTAGGTGGCTCTGCGCGGCACGCCTCAATGTAGGCCTCACGAGGTGTGGGCAAGCCGAATAACCCGGCTCCTTCCTCGCAAGCTCTCACCACCACAGAGATGGTCGGCAGGAAGTCGTGAGTCTTCACCACACGCCGCGCCGCTGCCACGATCTGCAGAGGACTGTAGGCGGCAAGGCAGCCAAGCCAGTACTTCTTGGCCATCACCAGACGATCTTCACTGCCATAAGCCTTGTGATACTGATTGTGATAGGCGAGCTCGAACTCCGCGAACAACTGATTGATCGCATCGATTCGATCGGGCCCCTCGCGCGCTACATCCTCTGCGGAGTCGCTGTGGCTATTCGGCCCAGCTTCGGTCTGTGAAGCGCTGGAAGGCCGCGCCAAGGCCTTGCTGGCTTTTTCCAGTAAAGGATTGATCGTTTGCATCGACTAAGCTCACTGCCTGCGACTCTTCGAGTCGTCTTGACCATTGGAATTTGATGAACTGCAGAAACCGGGTATTCCAGGACGCATGCACCTGATTGGTATCGCGCCAATACAACACAAACTCGCCGACCTTGGAGCGCGCGAAATCCTCGTCGATTTCGGCCAGCTTGAGAATCTCGAAACACTCCGGACTCGGCTGCCAGTCTTCACTGATGCGGCGCGGCTGCGTATCGTGCTGAATGGATGCGGAATACTTGCCCCACTGCCTGCGGATATGCTCGATGAAACGTGTGTTCCAGGCACCGTTGACGGCGCCACGCTCGCGCCAATAGAGCACAAACTCGGGGATCGCGTCTTCGATGAAGGTGGGGCTTATCCCAGCATTCTCCAGGATGGTGATCGCCTCCACGCTCGGCCACCAGTCGGCCGACATATCCGTATCCAGCTCGTTGACGCCTCGGCGGGACTGCTCCTGCCGCCACTCGCGCAACACATATTTGTAAAACGCATTGCCCCAGGAAAAACGCGCCTGCCGCCGCTCGCGCCAATACATCACGAAGCCTGGCACCAGCTGACGGACAAATTCCTCGGGGATATTCTGCTGACGGCACTGGCGAATCCAGTCCTCTCCCGGCTGCCAACTGGGGGAGATATAGCTGGCCCCCTGCGTGGGCGGGGTCTGAAAGATGGATTCCGCCGCGCTCGTCACGGGGCTGGCCACAGCGCTGTGACCTTGACTGTGACCGTGATGACTGTGCTGGCGCTCCGCAACAGCCTCCCGCACCTGGTTGATCGCATACCAGGAGGCATCCGGGCGCGCGGACTGCGGATCTATCAGGATCAATCCCAGATCCTGCAGGCTCTTCTGTACGCGCTTGATGTCAATCAACGCCCAGAACGGGAAGGCATTGCACAGTTCTTGCTGACCGAGTTCGATCCAGCTCAGGCGATCCTTGCTGCGCAGTGGACGGTGAGCCATCAGCTCGCTGAGCACATGCAGCATGACCGCTTCTTCGAGACCAATGGTCGCGGCAAGCGTCGGTGAAATCACCAAGGGGCGTTCGGGTACGAGCGAGGATTGCATGGTCAACCTGGGAAACAATTCGAGATTGGAACAATTTGATTTGCGGGGTTTGCGTCGGCACTGCCAGGCATCCCGCGAAGCTGCAGCCATGCTACCACAGCCCCGAGCGATCCCGGCACGCAATCCTGATGGATACACGCGACATACGATCACACGGGCGGCAATAGACTCACTGCGAGACATCCACCTCCAACTCCATGCCGATCCAGCCCTCCTCCATCGCGCCCGCAACGACAACTCCAGTCAGTTGTGCCCGGCCAATCAGAGTGGGATCAACCGCTTTCAGTTGCTCCAGAACGGCGGCGGCGCGCGCTTGCCCGAGAACCTCCAGGTCCTGCGCTGACACTGGTTCCAGCGGCAACATCTCCCGCCGCAGAGCGCTGGCATAGGCCAGCTCATCGAACTGCTCAGGCTCACCTGCTGTCGCCGGGCGGGTATGCTGCACACGCAGCTGCTGCAGGAAGGCGGTTGCATCCACATCGACGCCCTGCTGTGCCGTCATGTAGAAGCCTTCCAGCACGCTCGTGCGGGTCGGGGCTGCCACATCCGCATTGTCTGCCGGAGCGGCTCCTGCAGCAGGAACAGCGGCGCCCGCAACAAGGGACTCTTCAATGCGCCGCTCCAGGAACTGTTCGCGTAGCGCTTGAGTATCTTCCGCTTCGGCAGCAACGCCATTGATCTTGAGCAACAACTGCGGGCGCTGCTGCAACGCGCCCGCCAGCGAAGCCAGCGTCTCACGCTCGGGCGGCGCCACGTCTGCGCGGCCCGGCATGAAGTTGATGGCACCCAGCTCCTCATCGCCGGAACCCACCAGCCTGGCCAGCAGGCGGAATGGCGAGGTCACGATGCTGCTAATGACATTGGCCAGCGCCCGCCGAATAATCTGACCGTAATTGAACTCCGGGCTATTGATGTCGCCGCTGACCGGCACCTCCAGATCGATCACACCATTGCGATCCTTGAGGAGCGCCACCGCCAGTCCGAGCGGAAGATCGAGAGCGTCAGGATGCGGCACCCGCTCGCCAAGCACCAGATCCCGCATCACCAGCGCGTTGTCGCCGCTGAGCTGGCCATCGTTGATACGGTAAGAGAGATCGACATCAAGATCGCCGTCGTCGATGCGCCTGCCTGCAAACTTGATGATGTAGGGGGACATCGACGGGATGTCGAGATTGCGGAAGCGCAGATCGATCTCGGTCAGCTCCGCTGGCGCGAAGGGGCGCAACTGCCCGCTGATGGTCACCAGCCCATACTCGTCCACCTGCCCCTCCAGGTTCACACGCGCTGGCTCGGTGGAGTGCGTCGACAGTGCCGAGACCTCCCCCGCCAGACCAGCCATGTGCACCGCGAACGGCAACGGCAAAGACTCATCCGAAAAATCAGCGCTGCCATTCTCGATGGTGATGTTCTGGACGGTGATCGGCAGCAGCTCCGGTGCAGCGACCTCCTGAGCGGAATCCTGAGTCGAAGCTGCTGTGGCTGACTCTCTTGGAATCAGCGTGCGAGCGATATTGTTTTCCCCGTTCTGTTCGATCTCGACACGGGCATAGGGCTCGCGGATGTGGATATCACCAATGTCTATCTGCAGCTGCTCCTCGGCAGCAACTGTGAGAGATTCGATGGCGAGCTCACTCAACCCCAGCAGCGACTCGCGCCCCACAGTGTCGGTCAGGGCAATGTCGTCCAGCGCCACAGACCCCACAAAGCGCACGCTGCCGGGGGCCGCCGACAGGTCGCCGCTGCCGCCGAAGAGCCCGGAGTCCACACTGATATTGGCAAAAGGAGCGACATAGGGCTGAATCACGGGCAGAGCCAGGCCTTCCAGCACCATCTCTCCGCTGAAGTCGATCTGCGGCAGGACATTCAGCACACCTCCGGCGCGCAATGTGCCGCCGCTGCTCAGGTCCACCAGTGCCGCCACGGTGACCGGGGTCTGCGGCACGTTACTCAGGTCGTCGAGGGTAGCTTCGACACTCACTTCCACCGCAACGGGTTGGGCGGGCACATTGTCAACCAGACCAATAGTCCAGTTCTGCAAGGCGAGCTGGTTGGCACGCATCTGCCAAGGCGCTGACGGTGTCGGCGCCGTTGGAATTGAGGAAGGCGCAGGTGCTGGAGAAGTCGCAGCTGCGGCAGATCCCGTTGGATCACTCGCCGTCTGCCTGGCACCGGGGAGCAAACGCATGAAATTGATTGTGCCATCAGCGGCGCGCTCCGGTCGCAGGTCCACGCCATCGAACAGCAACCGCTCAAGCGTGATGCTGCGCTCTGCCCATTGCAGCGCCCCGCCCTCCACCGCCAGCAGCGGTACGCTGGCCAGCCGCGTGCCATTCCCGCGATCACTGATCTGCAGATCGCTGAGGCTGGCGTCGAAACCATTGATCGCAGCCTCGAACCCTCCCCGAACAGGCAAAGCGGCATCAACCTGAAATTCGGCCTCCAGCCAGCCACCACCCAGGCGCACCGGCAGTACTGAGCGCAAATAGCTGTAGGCCAGATCGACGTAAGGGCCGACCAGCCTCATCTCGCCCTCCGAGCGCAGAGGATTGAGCGATACAGACCCTGTCCAGTGCAATTGCGAGCCATTCCCCATAACCAGACTGAGTGTCTCCGGCGCAAGTGCATCTGGCAACGTGCTCAGGTTCGTGACGGTGACATCCAGATCATCAATGCTGGTGAAGAATGGCGGTGACAACACGTCATCGGTGAGCGCCGCACTGGCGTTCTCAACACGAAGGTCGGCGATGAGAAGTCGCGGCATTGCCCCCGGCTCCGAGGGTGGGAGAGGCTCTGTCACGGGCTCAGCGGTGGCGCTCCAGCGCGAGGCAAGGCGGGCAATATTGCTGTCGGTGGCGGAGTACCGACGCAGTGAGCCGTGCAACCCAAACAGATGCAGTTCCTTGATACTCCACGCCTTCCGCGTCAGGCTGTTCACCTGCAGATTTGCAAAGGCACGTTCCAGAGAGATGACGCGGCGGCCGTCCGCATCTATGAGATCCAGCCCGTCGATTCCGAAAGTCAGCGCCCAGGGGTTGAGCTGAATATCCTCCACCGTCATCCGCACGCCGAGGCGTTCCTGCAGCAACGCAGTCAGCTGACGCTCAATTACCCATGGCACCGCCAAGAATCCCGCAACGGTGTAAGTCGCCAGCACGCCAGCCACCCAACACCACAAACGCCACGAGCGCAAACCGTTCCGCAACCGAGCCAGCATCTTCACCTCTCCCTGTTGCAACGGATCGTGCCGAAAAAAAAGCCCGGCTACCTTGCGGCGGCCGGGCTTCTGTTTGCCTGCGTCAGCTCTTAGTGAGCAGCGGCAGAAGCACGTGGTCCGTGCAGAGACATGGCCGTCAACTTGCCACCGGTCTGCAGAAGCAGATACTGCTCGCCTTTGTGGACATAAGTCATCATGCCATATCGTGTATCCGCTGACACGGGCACTTTGCCAATCTGACGACCAGTCGCCTTGTCTACCGCGAACAGGTGCGGAGTACCATCACTGGCCTGCGACGCATAGATCAACATGGTTTTGGTGATGGTCATCGGAGCGTGGGCACCGGTACCGGTATTGCCAACGTCGATGCCAGCCAAGGCCGGGTTGTTCTTGATGCGGTCAGGTGTTTCACCCACTGGGATCATCCACAGGTGCTCGCCGGTGTTCAGATCGATTGCAGTGATTCGGCTATAGGGTGGCTTGAACAGGGGCAGACCCTGCGGGCCACGTGGGCCACCGCCACCAGTGCCGACAGCGTACTGGGCAACGGTCAAACCAGTGGTGGTCGTGCCTGCATCTGTCTCATAACGCAGGTCAGCCTCGGCTCCCGGAACGATGGCACGCGTGGTGCAGCCGCTCAAGGAAGTCACATACAGAATGCCCGTCTCGGGGTCACCAGCAGCCGGGCCACTGATATTCACGCCGCCGACGTCGCCTGGACACCAGAGGGCACCACGCTTGCCGAGGTCATTGTCACGGTGCAGTGGAGGAGTAAACAACGGGCCCACTTCCCACTCAGACAGTATTTCAAGGGCCTGTGCACGCAGTTCCGGTGTGTAATTGATCAGCTCGTCTTCGACAATACCCTGACGATCAAATGCCACAGGCTTGGTCGGGAAAGGCTGAGTAGCGGACAGCACTTCACCAGGGATGTGCGACTGGGGAACCGGACGCTCTTCGATTGGCCACAGCGGCTCACCTGTCTCACGATTGAAGACATAGGTGAAGGCCTGCTTGGTCACCTGAGCGATAGCCGGAATCTTCTGGCCGTTGTGCATGACGTCCAGCAGGACGGGAGCTGTCGGGGTGTCGTAGTTCCAGATATCGTGGTGCACCATCTGGAAGTGCCACTTGCGCTCACCTGTCTTCACGTCCAATGCAATCAAACTGGTGCCGAAGAGGTTGTCGCCAGGGCGGTGGCCACCGTAGAAGTCGATAGTGCCGCCGTTGGTGGGAATGTAGACCAGCCCCAGTTCTGCGTCAGCAGACATCGGAGCCCAGGAAGACACGTCACCGACGTACTGCCAGGAATCATTTTCCCAGGTCTCGTTGCCGAACTCACCGGGTCTTGGCACCACGTTGAACTTCCACAGGAAGTCACCGGACTTCGCGTCATAGGCCAGAATATCGCCCGGCACGTTTTCGATACGGGACTGATTGTAGCCCTGCTCCGCAGAGTTACCCACGACGACCACGTCATTCACGACGATGGGAGGCGAGGAGGTAGTGATATAACCGACTTCTTTCGGAATGCCGTAGTAGGGGTCAAACTCGTGACCAAGGTCAGTCAGCATGTCGACCACGCCGGTTTCCGGGAAACCTTCCACGGGAACCTGACCACCGAAACCTGGCAGAGGAGCGCCAGTATCTGCATCCAGAGCGATCAGGAAGAACGCCGGCGTGGAAATGTACACGACGCCTTTGCCATCGACTTCTGCGAAGGCAACGCCCTTGCCGTAGTCGGCACGCATGGAGTATTCGTAACGGTGGGTATTAGGCTCGCGATAGGACCAGATGGTCTCGCCGGATTCCGGATCCATCGCAATCACATGACGACGCGGACCGGATACGGTGAAGAGTTTGCCGTCTACGTAGCTGGGAGTCGCGCGACCGCTGGTCCCCTGGAAGCTTGCACCATCCCAGACCCACGCTTCCTTCAAATCACCAAAGTTTTCGGCAGTGATATTGGCAGCGGGAGAATAGCGGGTATGGTCAGCAGCGCCGCCAAGGTGAGTCCACTCTACGGTGTCCTGAGCGCTCACGGATGTCGCTGCCGTCAAGAGCAGGCCAAGCGGGAGTACCCGCGTCAGCGAACTCCTGATGGAACGCCAGCGATTCTTCGCCGGCTGTCGGGCTTGACCCGACTCAACACGCCTGTTTGTCATTGTTTGTCTTCCTCGTTGGGTAAATGTCTAACTTGCTGATAAGACCATCAAAATCCCGTCCTGGCGAGTGTAAATCCGGGATGGTTGATCTCTGAAAAGAGCGGGCAGAATACCCCAGCCACCAAATCAAGTCCATGAGAGCCAGCCGCAGGAGATCATGGCTGATTCAAGCTCGGCTCTCTATTGATTGCACAAAGCGATTGCACGATTCGGTAAACTCAAGACCGTACAACACCCGCAAATTATTCCGTCACGATATCCGCAAACGAAAAAGCCCGACCACTTTGCAGTGATCGGGCTTCTTGTTTCGGCGACACGACACCCCAAGGGCTGCGTGTCACCCAGACTGCATTATCAGTGAGCGGCCGCAGTAGCACGCGGTCCGTGCAGTGACATGGCCGTCAGTTTCGGGCCAGTCTGCAGAATGATGTACTGCTCGCCCTTGTGCACGTAGCTCATCATGCCGTAGCGGCTTGCAGCCGATACCGGGATACGAGCCAGTTCACGACCAGTCGCCTTGTCGATCGCGAACAGGTGTGGTGTGCCATCGCTGACGTCACCGGCGTATACCAGCATGGACGGAGTCACCATCATTGGAGCCTGAGCGCCAGTACCGGTATTGCCAACGTCGATGCCAGCCAGAGCCGGATTGTTCTTGATGCGGTCGGGCGTTTCACCAATCGGGATCATCCACAGGTGTTCACCAGTGTTCAGATCGATTGCAGTGATACGGCTGTATGGCGGCTTCATCAGCGGCAGGCCGCTTGGATGACGTGGAGCACCACCACCGGCACCGTTCGCGTACTGAGCAGGAGTCACACCAGTGGTGGTCGTGCCGGCATCAGTCATGTAACGCAGATCCGCTTCGTCACCTGGAACCAGGGTGTGGGCAGCACAAGCGCTCTGTGAGGTCAGGTAGATGATACCTGTCTCGGGATCACCAGCCGCAGGGCCAGTGATGTTGGAGCCACCACCGTCACCTGGACACCAGTAGGAACCGCGCTTGCCCAGAGGGTTGTCACGGTGCAGTGGTGGATTATAGAGCGGACCATATTCCCAATCTGCCAGTGCAGCAATTGCCTGCTGACGCAGCTCAGGAGTGAAGTCGATCAGGTCATCCTCGGTAATGCCAGCCAGATCGTATGGAGCAGGCTTGGTCGGGAACGGCTGAGTCGGAGACAGCTTCTCGCCAGGAATCAGAGATGCCGGCACGGGACGCTCTTCGATCGGCCACAGCGGCTCACCCGTTTCGCGGTTGAAGGCGAACAGGAGTGTCTGCTTGGTGGCTTGTGCCACAGCCGGGATGCGCTCGCCATTGACGGTCACGTCCAGGAGGACTGGTGCAGTCGGAATGTCATAGTTCCAGACATCGTGGTGCACAAACTGGAAGTGCCAGCGGCGCTCACCTGTCTGCGCATCAAGCGCAATCAGGCTGGTACCAAACAGCGTGTTGCCAGGGCGGAAACCACCGTAGTAATCCACTGTAGGCGGGTTGGTAGCCACATAAACCAGACCCAGTTCCGGGTCGGCTGACAGTGGCGCCCAGGGAGACACGTCACCGGTGTACTGCCAGGCATCGTTTTCCCAGGTTTCATGACCAAATTCACCCGGCTGCGGAATCACGTTGAACTTCCATTTGAAGTCACCGGTCTTCGCATCATAGGCAAGGATGTCGCCAGGGATGTTTTCCATACGGGACTGGTTGTAACCCTGCTCTGCTGAGTTACCCACCACGACCACGCCATTGACGACGATGGGTGGCGAGGAAGAAGTCACGTAACCGACTTCTTTCGGAACACCGTAGTAGGGGTCAAACTCGTGACCCAGGTCTGCCAGCATGTCGACCACACCAGTCTGAGCAAAACCTTCGATAGGCACCGGGTTACCGAAACCTTCCAGAGGCGCGCCAGTATCGGCATCGAGTGCAGTCAGGAAGAATGCCGGGCTGATGATGTAGACCACACCCTTGCCATCGACTTCGGCATAGGCGACGCCCTTGCCGTAATCCTGACGCATGGAGTATTCCCAGCGGAAGGTGTTTGGCTCACGGTAGGACCACAGGGTCTCACCAGACTCCGGATCCATCGCAATCACATGACGACGCGGACCAGCCACTGTGAACAACTTACCATCCACATAGCTTGGTGTGGAGCGACCGGAAGCCGCTGCAAAACTGGCGCCATCCCAGACCCACGCTTCCTTCAGCTCGCTGAAATTCTCGGGGGTGATGTTGTTGGCAGGGGTGTAACGAGTGTGATGGACGTCGCCGCCCAGATGCGTCCACTCTACTGTGTCCTGAGCCTGAACCGAGGTTGTCGCGGCCACCAGCAGGCCCAGCGGCAACACTTTTGTCAGTGCTCTGGTTAGAGATTGCCAGCGATTGCGCGCTGGCAGTCGGGAGTCTCCCGACCGAACATGCTCTTTAATCATTGTTTTTTTCCTCGTTGAGCAGAAACATCGCCCAAGTGTCATCGACTGTTTTTATTGGTACTGCATTTCGAAACTTCTCTCGAACCTTCTTCCGAACGAGCCTTTCAAGCGCCCTTCTAGCCTGCCTTTTACAACGGCTGAAATGAGGCGCCGAGCATAACGCAGGCCTTCCGGCAAGTCCATTGCCAAACAGCTCCTCAGAGCAGCACCAGCGCCACTCCGAGAGCGTCTTTCCAATCAGTGCGCTGCGGCCGCTGCAACCGGACCATGCAGCGACATGGCAGTGAGTGTACTGCCGGTTTGCAATACGATGTACTGCTCGCCTTTGTGCACATAACTCATCATCCCGTAACCACTATCTTTCGACACAGGTACCCGGGCCAGTTCACGTCCAGTCGCCTTATCGACCGCAAAGATGTGCGGCGTGCCGTCACTGATGGCGTCGGCGTAGACCAGCATGGAGGGCGTCACCAGCATCGGCGCGTGAGAGCCGCTGCCGGTGTTGCCGATATCGATGCCGGCCAGGGCCGGGTTGTTCTTGATCCGATCAGGGGTCTCACCCACCGGAATCATCCACAGATGCTCGCCGGTGTTCAGGTCGATTGCCGTGATGCGACTGTACGGCGGCTTCCACAGTGGCAGACCGGTAGGATGACGCGGTGCTCCGGCGCCCGGGCCATTGGCATAGCGAGCCGGTGTCACACCGGTAGTCGTCGTGCCGTTATCGGTCATGTAGCGAAGATCGGCCTCTTCACCCGGCAACAGCTGGTTGGCACTGCAGCCCATGCGCGAGGTCACGAAGACAACACCCGCCACTGGATCAGCGACAGCAGGACCCGTGATGTTGCTGCCACCACTCGGACACCAGAACGCACCGCGCTTGCCCAGCGGATTGTCGCGGTGCAGTGGCGGGTTGTAGAGCGGGCCGATCTGCCAGTCTTCCAGAGCGGCAATCGCCTGCGCGCGCATCTCCGGCGTGAAGTCGATCAGATCATCTTCGCTCAGGCCGCCGGGCTCATAGGGTAGCGGCTTGGTCTGGAAGGGCTGCGTGGGAGAGAGTTTTTCACCCGGCACCAGGGACTCTGGAACGGGGCGTTCTTCAATCGGCCACAGCGGCTCACCGGTCTCACGGTTGAAGGCGAACAACATGGCCTGCTTGGTCGCCTGCGCGACGGCCTTGATTTTCTGGCCGTTGTGAGTGACATCGATCAATATCGGCGCAGTCGGGATGTCATAGTTCCAGACATCGTGATGGACCAGTTGGAAGTGCCAGCGCCGTTCACCTGTATTCACATCCAGCGCAATCAGGCTGGTTCCGAAAAGGTTGTCACCAGGGCTGAAGCCGCCGTAGTAGTCCACTGTGGGCGGATTGGTGGCCACATAAACCAGACCCAGTTCCGGGTCGGCTGACAGTGGCGCCCAGGGAGACACGTCGCCGGTGTACTGCCAGGCATCGTTTTCCCAGGTCTCGTGACCAAATTCGCCAGGACGGGGAATCACATTGAACTTCCACTTGAAATCACCGGTCTTGGCATCGAACGCCAGAATGTCGCCGGGGATATTTTCAATGCGGGACTGATTGTAGCCCTGCTCAGCTGAGTTACCGACCACCACCACGCCATTGACCACGATGGGTGGAGAGGACGACGTCACGAATCCCACTTCCTTGGGGATGCCGTAATAGGGGTCATGGTCGTGACCCATATGGGCCAGCAGATCGATCACGCCGGTCTGCGGAAACCCGTCGATGGGAACTGGAGCACCAAAGCCTGGCAGCGGTGCGCCGGTGTCGGCATCGAGCGCTGTCAGGAAGAAGGCCGGGCTGATGATGTAGACCACGCCCTTGCCATCGACTTCGGCATAGGCGACGCCCTTGCCGTAATCCTGACGCATGGAGTATTCCCAACGGAAGGTGTTCGGTTCACGGTAAGACCACAGCGTCTCACCGGTCTCCGGGTCCATCGCGATCACATGGCGGCGCGGGCCGGCGACGGTAAACAGCTTGCCATCCACGTAGCTCGGTGTGGAGCGACCGGAAGCCGCCGCAAAGCTGGCACCGTCCCAGACCCACGCTTCTTTCAGCTCGCTGAAGTTGTCGGGAGTGATGTTGGTGGCGGGGGTATAGCGGGTGTGAGCAGCGTTACCGCCCAGGTGTGTCCATTCCACAGTATCCTGCGCCTGAACAGGGCTGGTCGCAGCCACCCAGAGGCCCAGCGGCAGCGCCGTCAGCAAGGACCGTGTCAATGAACGCCAGCGATTGCTCGCCGGTTGCCGGGAATCTCCCGACCCAACGTGTTTTTTTATCATTATTGTTCCCTCGTTGAGCTGATCTATCACTCCGCAATGACACGGTTGAAAGGGGTTTTTGCACCAGACTTGTCTGGCGAGGCCCGAGCATAGCGCTGGCAGTACAACAAGTCTATAAACAGACTGTGTCAAAAAGTAAGGCAATAAAAAACCCGGCAGCCTCGCGGTTACCGGGTTTCTTTTCAGACCGAAACTCCGGAAAAACCGGGGTCACCGTTCGGTCATTACACTACTCCATGACACTACTCAGTGCGCTGCCGCTGAGGCTCGCGGACCGTGCAATGACATCGCTGTCAACTTGCTGCCAGTCAGCAGAATGATGTACTGCTCGCCCTTGTGTACGTAGCTCATCATGCCGTAGCGGCTGGAGGCTGACACCGGCACTCGCGCCAGTTCACGACCGGTAGTCTTTTCGATTGCGAACAGATGCGGCGTCCCATCACTCACCTCACCGGCGTAGACCAGCATGGACGGTGTCACCATCATCGGCGCCATGGCGCCAGTGCCGGTGTTGCCCACATCAATACCAGCCAGGGCCGGGTTGTTCCTGATGCGGTCAGGGGTCTCGCCTACCGGAATCATCCATAGATGCTCGCCGGTGTTCAGGTCGATCGCCGTGATGCGGCTGTAAGGCGGCTTCCACAGTGGCAGACCGGTTGGATGACGCGGAGCACCCGCACCCGGCCCGTTGGCATAGCGAGCCGGAGTCACACCGGTGGTCGTCGTGCCGTTATCGGTCATGTAGCGAAGATCGGCCTCTTCACCCGGCAGCAACTGAATCGCGCTGCAGGCGCTCTGCGAGGTCACGAACACGATGCCAGTCTCGGGATCTCCTGCGGCCGGACCGGTGATGTTGGAACCACCGCCGCCGCCCGGGCACCAGAACGCGCCGCGCTTGCCGAGATCATTGTCACGGTGCAACGGTGGGTTGTAGAGCGGACCAATCTGCCAATCTTCCAGAGCAGCAATCGCCTGCGCACGCATCTCCGGCGTGAAGTCGATCAGATCATCTTCGGTCAGACCGTTGAGGTCATACGGAAGCGGCTTGGTCGGGAAAGGCTGTGTCGGGGAAGCAAACTCACCAGGCACGTGCGATTCAGGCACCGGACGCTCTTCGATCGGCCACAGCGGCTCACCGGTCTCGCGGTTGAAGGCAAACAGAATGGACTGCTTGGTTGCCTGGGCAACGGCAGGAATTCTCTCGCCATTGATCGTCACATCCAGCAGTACGGGTGCGGTCGGCACGTCGTAGTTCCATATGTCATGGTGGACAAACTGGAAATGCCAACGCCGTTCACCTGTCTCCACATCCAGCGCAATCAGGCTGGTGCCGAAGAGGTTGTCGCCGGGGCTGAAGCCGCCGTAGTAATCCACTGTGGGCGGGTTGGTCGGGACATAGACCAGCCCCAACTCTGGATCGGCAGACAGCGGCGCCCAAGGGGAAACGTCACCGGTGTACTGCCAGGCGTCGTTTTCCCAGGTGTCATGGCCAAATTCGCCAGGACGCGGGATCACATTGAACTTCCACTTGAAGTCGCCAGTCTTGGCATCGAACGCCAGAATGTCACCGGGGATGTTTTCGATGCGGGACTGGTTGTAGCCCTGCTCCGCAGAGTTACCCACCACCACCACGCCATTGACCACGATGGGCGGCGAGGAAGATGTGACGTAACCGACTTCCTTGGGGATGCCGTAATAGGGATCGTAATCGTGGCCCATGTGGGCCAGCAGATCGATCACGCCGGTCTGCGGAAACCCGTCAATGGGAACTGGAGCACCAAAGCCTGGCAGCGGTGCGCCGGTGTCGGCATCGAGCGCAGTCAGGAAGAAGGCCGGGCTGATGATGTAGACCACGCCCTTGCCATCGACTTCGGCATAGGCGACGCCCTTGCCGTAATCCTGACGCATAGAGTATTCCCAGCGGAAGGTGTTCGGTTCACGGTAAGACCACAGCGTCTCACCAGATTCCGGGTCCATCGCGATCACATGGCGGCGCGGGCCGGCGACGGTAAACAGTTTGCCATCCACGTAGCTTGGCGTTGAACGACCGGAAGCCGCCGCAAAGCTGGCGCCGTCCCACACCCAGGCTTCTTTCAGTTCGCTGAAATTCTGAGGAGTCACGTTATTGGCAGGAGTGTAACGAGTGTGGTGTGCGTTTCCGCCCAGATGAGTCCATTCCACAGTGTCCTGGGCCTGCGCCGGAGTGGTCGCAGCCAGTAGCAACCCCAATGGCAGGGCCTTCATCAGTGACCGGGTCAATGAACGCCAGCGATTGCTCACCGGTTGCCGGGAATCTCCCGACCTGACATGCTCTCTTATCATTATTTTTTCCTCACTGAGCAAAATTAAACTGCAGACAAACAGCGATCCAGCTTCTGTTGCAACCTTGGTCTTCCCCTGCGGCGAAGATTAGCGCAGGGTTCAGGGCAAGTCCAACAAACAATCTGGCTCTGAAGACGGCCTAGCCTCGGGTGACAACGCTGCCCGGTGAGTCAATTGTGAACGAGCAACCCGCGCTCAATTCCTTCATCAACGCCCCCAGTGTTGCCTGCATCTGCTCCCGAAACTGCCAGGGGGCGTTAATGATCAGCATGCCTGAACCATGCATCCCGAAGTCCTCTGCCTGCTCCTCCACACTGAGCTCGATACTCAACAGATCGGGCAGGTTTTCGCGGGCAAACGCCGACTTCAGCCAGGCGCTGCGATCACGCTGACGCGCCAGCAGGGGATACCACACCGCAACGATGCCGACGGGCCAGCGCCGCTGCAGCTTGAGCACGGTATTGACCACTTTTTGGTAGTCTTGTTTGTCTTCGTAGGCGGGATCAATCAGCGCCAATCCCCGGCGCGGCTCGGGCGGAGTGATCGCCAGCAGCCCCTCGAAGGCATCGCGCTGATGAATGCTGACGCGATCATCGGTTCCCAGACCGTGCAGGTGATTGAAGCGCAGCTCTTCCACTTCGGCCGGGTGCAGCTCCAGCAGATGCATGTGATCCTCTGCCCGCAAACAGTCGGCGGCCAGCATCGGTGAGCCCGGATACCAGCGCAGCCTGCCATCCTCGTTAAGTGCGCGAACGCGTCCCACATACAAACTCAGAAGGGGGTCATCCGAGCGGCTATGCCAGACGCGCGAGATGCCCGAGGCGTGCTCGGTATTCAGGCGGGCCTCGGCGCTATTCAGGTCGTAGACCCCGGCACCGCTGTGGGAATCAATGTAAGTGAAGGGCTTATCTTTGCTGAGAAGTCTCTGCAACAGCCCCAGCAATACCAGATGTTTGAGCACGTCGGCGTGATTGCCGGCGTGATACCCGTGACGATAACTGAGCATCAAGCTCTCCTGTCAGATGGGTCGAGGCTCGGCAATCCCGTGCTTGTTCGCAAAATGGGGATTGGGCGATACCAGTGAACCGACAATCATACCGACAAGGCTGGCGAGCAAGCCTATCAATTGCGGCTCGAAGGCGATCCCGGGGATAAATATCTCCAGGAATAACCAGCTTCCCAGCCCCATAACGATCGACAACGTAGCGCCCAGATTGCTCGCCCGACGCCAGAACAGACCCGCCGTCAGGGGCACGAACACCCCGGCCAGGGTGATACGGTAGGCATTCTCCACCATGGCATGGATGTCTGAACTGGACAAGATGGCGTTGGCCACGACCAGCAGCGTGAAGACAAACACCGTCCAGCGCGTGGAGGTCAGCAGCTGCTTGTCAGTCATGTTGGGGCGGAAGTTTTTCAGCACGTTCTCGGTGAAGGTCACCGACGGTGCCAACAGTGTTCCAGAGGCGGTACTCATGATGACGGAGAGTAGCGCGCCAAAGAACACCGCCTGCAGCCAGAACGGCATATGGGTAATCACAAACGTTGGCAGAACCAGCTGGGCATCCTCTGCCATCAGGCGCGAAGTCATCTCCGGGTCAACCATGCTCGCACTGTAGGCCAGGAATAAAGGGACCGCCGCGAAGAAAAAGTAAGCAATGCCGCCGCAAGTGGTTGCCCACACGGCAACCATCTCATTCTTGGAGGTGTTGACGCGCTGGAAGACGTCCTGCTGAGGAATCGAGCCCAGCGCCATGGTGAACAGCGCCGCCATCCAGCCCAGGATGTCTACCAGATCCATGGTGGGCAGCCATTCAAACTTGCCCTCGGCGGCGGCCTTCTCGATTACTACCGATATTCCGCCAGCCATGTCGGCTGCGTTGTTGGTCACCAGCATCAGACCAATCACGATGATGATCATCTGCAGGAAAGTAGTAACCGCCACCGACCACATGCCTCCGAACAGGGTATAAACCATCACCACGGCAGCACCAATGATCATGCCTTGCGTCATCGTCACCGTCCCCTCGGATAGCACGTTGAAGACCAGACCCAGCGCCGTCACCTGAGCCGAAACCCAGCCGAGGTAGGAGAGCACGATACAAGAGGAGAGGATCAGCTCGGTTTTCTTGTTGTAGCGGATATGAAAGAAGTCACCAAGGGTGATCAGTCTGAGTCGATAAAGTGGCAACGCGAAGATCAGTCCGAACAGGACCAGACACAATGCCGCGCCCAATGGATCCGAGGTCAGCCCCCTGAAACCTTCGTCGAGGAAGGTCGCGGATATTCCCAGCACAGTCTCGGCACCGAACCAGGTGGCAAACACCATGGCCATCACCATCGGCATGGGCAGACTGCGGCCCGCAGTGATGTAGTCGCTGGCCGAATGCACGCGGCGAGAGGCGACCAGACCAATGGCAATGGAGATAACGAGGTATGCAACAACGAGTGCCAGCAGCATAATTTATCCCTGAAGTAATTGATGTTGAATCCGACACACACGTCCGCGAGCCCGCGCAAGACCTGTTCCAGCCTCCCCGCTTTACGGCTCAGGGGCGCATAATATAGAAATTTTTCCCATAAAAAAAAGTATTTTTTCCCACCCCTGACAGCATCGTCAGCGACGCCACAACTACTTGATAGCAATGGGAAATCAAAACAATTGGCGACGCCTGACAGCAATTCAAACATTAATGCCCTGCTGCGGTGCTCTGAGGGGCATTCTGTGCTAGTGTACGAACACCGCGCGGGTCACTCCCGAATCAATCTCCAGAGCATTTTGTGGCCATCAATTTCTACAGAAAAATCAGACGCAATATCAGTGAAGATGGCCTGATCGTCAGCAGCTCCGGATTTCTCGTCAACACGATGGTCGGCAAGATCGACTTCTCACGACCTTTGAAAATTCTTGAAATCGGCAGTGGCAAGGGGCCGTTCACCCGGGAAATCATCCGCAGAATGTCGACTGATTCAACTCTGGTTGTCTGCGAGATCAAGAGCGAGTACAACCCCTGGATCGAACGGCTGATGGAGGAGCATCCTCACAAACAGGTCAGGCTCCATAACGGCTGTGTCACCGGCCTTCTGACCGCGCCCGAACTCTACGACGTCATCGTGTCATCATTGCCACTGAAAAACTTCACGAAAATGAACGACCAGAATGCTTTCCTCTACCGCTTGATCGAGGGTTTCAAGTTTGCTCTCAACAACGGTGGCATTTATCTGCAATATCAGTACTTCAAGAGCAACAAGGCCGATATCGAGGCCGTGTTCGGGAAAGAGATGGACGAAATCGATTTCGTGCCACTGAACATCCTGCCCGCATTCGTTTACAGCATGACCAAGTGATAGCGAAGCTTTGACCGTGAAAAAAGCAACTTCTGGAACCGGAAAATCGATTGGTCTCTATCTTTGGCTCGCCCTGATTGTCAGCTGCCTTTCTCTTTATGTCCTGCGACCGGACCTTTTCGCGCCAGAGCGAGCTCAGCACTTCTTTTCCGACAATCTCATCAGCGGCCTGATGATTTTCTTCGTGATTGCGACTCTGCGCGGATTCACGCTGATCCCACTGACGCCGTTCGTGCTGGCCGGCATTCTGGTATTTCCTCCACTGCCCCTGTTTCTGGTCAATCAGGCTGCCGTGTATTCGTCCACTGCCATCCTCTACTACATGACGCGCGTGATGAAGTTTGATCACTTTTTTTACGATAAATACCCGGCACAGGTCGAGAAGCTGATCCTGTTGTTGAACAAGCGCGAGCTGCCCGTCATCACCCTGTGGGGGTTCGCACCTTTCACCCCGACGGACATGATTGTCTGCATCTGCAGCGTGCTGCGCGTCAGCATCTGGAAGACGCTGCTAGGAGTGTCAATCGGCGAGGGCGTGATTTGCGCCATCTATATTTTCGGTGGTTCAGTCAGCCTGACCGCACTCATGAACTTTCTCCAACCCTGACGCCGGATGCACCTCGGGCAGACCACAGGTAGACCAACATGACTACAACCAAGCCCTCAGCGCCGGACACCCGCCAGCACGCTCTCTTCATCACCTGCTCCAAAGGGCTCGAATCCTTGCTTGAGCAGGAGTTGCTGGGCTGCGGCGCCGACAAGGTCCGGCAGAGCGTGGCGGGCGTGTATTGTTTTGCGACACTGGCAACGGCCTATCGCGTCATCATCTTCTCGCGCCTGTGCAACCGCGTCATTCTGCTGGTGGCCGAAGGGCCAGTGCTCACGGCCGAAGACCTGTATGCCAGTGCCGCCACCGTGGACTGGAGCGATCATCTCCTGCCCGGGCAGACACTCGCGGTCAGCGCCGCCGGCGGCACCGAACACCTGATCCATACCCAGTTCATCGCGCAGAAAATCAAGGACGCCATTGTCGACCAGTTCCGCAGCAAAGGCCTGGCGCGACCCGATGTGTCCCGCGACGCGCCAGACCTGCTGATTCACGCCGTGATTAAAAAGGATCGCCTGAGCCTGGGCATCGACCTGGCCGGGGCCAGCCTGCATCGCCGCCATTACCGCACCGAACAAGGCGAGGCACCGCTCAAGGAAACCCTGGCGGCCGCCCTGCTGATGCGCGCTGGCTGGCCACAAAAGGATCTCGCTGACACTCTGTCGCCTCACCCCCTGTTATGGGACCCGATGTGCGGCTCGGGAACACTGCTGATCGAAGGGGTGTTGATGGCGCTGGACATAGCGCCGGGGTTGGTACGGGGCAGTTCGCTCACTCCCTGGCCACATCACGACCAGCAGGCGATGGCCGCCGTGGTGGCAGAGGCACAGGCGCGCAAAGAAGCCGGAGCCAATTGGCAAGGCCGCGCCTTTGGCAGCGATATCGACCCACGCTCCATCGGCTTCGCGCGCCGCAACGCTGAGCGTGCCGGTGTCGCCGCTTATATTGAATTTGTGGAATGCCCCATCACCGAGGCCGTGCCACCGACTGCGCCAACGCTGGTAATCTGCAACCCTCCCTATGCCGAACGGCTGGGCGAACAGACCGAGGTCGAGCTGCTTTACGGCGAACTCGGCGCCCTGCTGCGCCGTCACGCCATGGGCGCCAAGGCTGCGGTCTTCACCGCCAAACCCGAATGGGGCAAGTTGCTGGGCATCCACAGTCACAAGCAATATGCGTTGTTCAATGGTGCACTGCCGGCCAAGTTGTTGCTGATGAATGTCACACCCGAAGCAATCTACCAGAAGCATGCGGCACCAACACAGCCACCTGTCGACCAGGATTCCACTGCCAGCATGACGCCAGAAAGACCGCCTGTTCCGGCACCGATGCCCCTGGACAACGGCGCCCAGATGTTTGCGAACCGCCTGCGCAAGAACCTCAAGAACCTTGGCCGCTGGGCGCAGCAGCGCGGCTACGAGTGCTACCGGCTCTATGATGCCGACATGCCCGAATATGCCTTCGCCATCGATTGTTACGGCGAGCATATTCACATGCAGGAGTACAAGGCGCCTCTTTCCATCAGCGAGGAAGATGCAGCGCTGCGTCGGCGGCAGGCCTATCAGGCACTGTGTCAGGTCATGGAGCAGACACCGCAGATTCCGGCGCGCAATGTCACGCTGAAAGTGCGCGAACGGCAGCGTGGCAACGAGCAATACCAGCCGCTGCAAAAGAGCGGTGAGGATTTCGTGGTGACGGAAGGCAATGCGAAATTCATCATCAACCTGGAGCGCTATCTGGACACCGGGCTGTTTCTGGACCATCGCCCCATTCGTCTGTGGATCGGCGAACACGCACAGCACAGCCGCTTCCTGAACCTGTTCTGCTACACCGCCACGGCGACAATCCACGCGGCACTGGGAGGAGCTCATTCGTCCACCAGTGTGGATATGTCGCGCACCTATATGAACTGGGCGGCGCGCAACTTCGAACTGAATGGCATCGATCCGCGCGCCCATACACTGGTGCAGATGGACTGCCTGAAGTTTCTGCAACAGTGCCGGGAACAGTTTGACCTGATATTCCTGGACCCACCGACTTTCTCCAACTCCAAGAGCACCGAGAACGTGCTGGATATCCAGCGCGATCACCCGCTGTTGATTGAACTGTGCATGAATCTGCTGGCGCCGGACGGACTGCTGATTTTTTCGAACAACAACAGGCGCTTCAAACTCGACGAAGAACTGGGCACCCGCTATCAGATCGAAGACTGCTCAGAAGCCAGCATCGACAAGGATTTCGAACGCAACCAGAAGATTCACCGCACCTGGTTCATTCGGCACTGACCGTCGGACTGCGCTTGTCTGGCGAATTGCACAACAAGAGGATTGCTTCGCAGACACAGGCTGTTTACTCTTGGACCCCTGCGCCCGAAACCGCAGAAGACGCTCCACGCGGGGCACTCGAAAACAACAATAAATGAAAGCACGAGGGACAACCCGATGCGCATTCTCAATCTGTCAGTGCAAGGCAGCTCAGCCTTGTTATCGCTTCTCCTCCTGGCCTTGACCGGTCCAATGGGCATCAGCAACAGCGTCAGCGCCGCTGAAGTTGGAGATCCTACCCGCATCGTCAACATCCTGCAGGAGCCGCGCCACCGCCTCATGCATCAGGACGGCGACATCAGAGTCCTGGACGTCCAGATCAACCCGGGCGACATGACTCTGCAACACACACACAACGCTGCCATCATGTACGCTTTCATCAGCTCGGGTGAAGGCCCGTCCGGCGGCCGTGTCACGAGCAACACCGACTATGTGACCGAGAACTTCACGCACCAGGTCAGCAACGAAGGACCAGGTCTGTTCCGTATCATCGCCCTGACCAACTATGGCCCGCCCATGGCAGAACTGACCTCCGACCGCCCAACCGGAATCGAGGGTGAACCCCAGCTCGAAAACCTCTGGTTCCGCTCCTACCGCATCACGCTGGCCCCGGGCGAGAGCACTGCTATGCAGATGCATCACAACCCGAGCATCGTCGTGCAGGTCACCGATGGCATGACCCATGTCACCCGCGAAGACGGCATCACCGCAGAACTGACAGCCATGGGCGGCTGGGCCTGGCGCAACGCGCACAGCACCTATCAAGTCCGCAACATCGGAACTACGCCTGTCGAATTCGTCATCCAAGAAGCCCGTCGTGCCATGTAGTCACAGGGGCAGTTGAGGAAGAAAGCATGCAGACGTTTACCAAAGTGGTGTTGTACACCGGCCCGGATGGCCGCGCTCAGTTTCGTACGGAAGAGATTCCCTTGACTGAGGGCACTCCACAGTCAAGATTGTCACGAGAGTTTGCCGCACAGGGACTGGTGCTCAGAGAAAGCCCGGTGGGCTTCAGAAGCGCAATGCATTGCACGGGCTCGCCTAACTGGCTGTTCGTGCTGAAAGGGCAGATGGAGATCGGGCTGGCCGATGGGACCTCTCGAATTTTCAAAGCGGGGGAGCATTTTTACTCTGCTGACCTGCTGCCCCACGGCGCGGTGTTCAATCCGGCCATTCATGGCCACTGGAGCCGCCAGTTGGGCGACGACCCGCTGGTGACCCTGTTCGTGAAAGACTGACCTGTGGGAGCTTGCCCGCAAGCGATTGCTAATTAATGATCGCTTGCAGGCAAGCTCCCACAAACCTCAATCACTAGTTCCTTCAGAATCAAGTCATGAAGCCTCTGCCGCTCCTGCGCGCTGGCACTCACATGCAACACATAACCAGCATCCTGCCCAAAACCGCTGCGGTTATCGATAACATCACCCGGCTTCACCTTGATACGAAACTCCCGCACGCCTTGCTCGGCAAGAACTGTCGACTTCCCGTGCACCGCAGTCACACGGCCGGCACCCGGATGAAGAACTTCGGCGGCAGCGAAATTGATTGGCTCCTTAGGAAACTCAAACTTCTCTCCCAGCTCCATCGCCAGAAATGCTTCCCAGGGGTTGAAATCCCAGGCGTGTTGCAGAGCATTCATGATGTAGCCGCCGGGAGGCCGCAGGGCTATTTCTCCAAACAACGGCCCCCTGCTCGTCATATAGACTTCCAGGTGCGTCATACCCCAGTCGATATTGAGTGCCTGTATCACGCGTTCATTGAGCGAGCGCAGCGTCCGTTCGCTCTCGCTGTCGAAACATGCCGGCACGAAATTGGTGTGCCCCTTCACCTCATAGCGTGTGATATTGGTGAAGCGGATGCGTCCATCATCGATGAATGACTCGATGCTGGCTTCAGGGGAATCGACGTAGCGCTCGAGAATTGAAAGGCCGTGTGTTCCCGGCGCAAAGTCCTCCGGTCGCTGGATGAGCTGCAAGCCCTTGCCACCGGAGGATTTACGGTACTTGCGCACCACGGGACTGCCCAGCGCGGCAAACACCTCTGCAGGGACAAGATCTGCGCGATCGGCCATATAACGCGTCATAGGAATGCCGAAGCCGCTTAGATATTCTTTCATCAGCAATTTGTCGCGGCAGCGATTGCCCGTGACGGTGCTGGAGAGCCTTGCCCTCAACTGGCGCCGCGCAATGGAAGCGGGCAGCACTCCTGCTTCGGTGCCTGCAATGACATGGGTGAACTGCTCCCTGGGGAACGAGGTGCGAATCTGCTCGCGAATTTTTTCAGGGGAATTCCACAGGGGCGCGGTGACACTCTTTTGCGGAGCAGTCGCCACGAAATAGTTTTTTTCCTGCCATACGGAGAAGGGAATTGCGCGCGCGCGCAACACTTCAATGAGCCCCCGCCGCGGCCCGATTACCAATACCTGATAGTTTGTCATCTTTCCAAACACACTCGGCGGGCACTGCCTCAGCGGAAGAAATCGCGCGTCGCTGTGCCCGCCACAAGGCAGGCACAGGAGCATTTTCAAGGATCAAGCCTAGAGCGACTTATTCTCCTCGGGTTTCTTTTTTGGTCTTCTTGGCTACTTTCTTTTCCTTCATGGTCAAGGCAGGTTTCTTTTTCACTTCTTTTTTTGCATTGCGCTCTTTCGTCATGATGATGACTCCTTGAACTGTTGAACGTTGGCGACGCAGCGTAGCACTGCCACACCTGTACTCTACCCCTTAGTCAGAGACAGTTTCAATACGAGTTTGGAGTAGCGCAGAGGAAAATTTGGGAGGAGGTGCCGGAACAGCGGAGGAATTGAAACCCGGGCTGGCCAGCCTGATGGCGGCCAGCCCGGTATTACGTGACTACAACCTATTAGCGTTTGACGCGTGACTTGTATTCGCCCGTGCGAGTATCGATTTCAACGTAGTCGCCGATTTCGCAGAATGCAGAAACCTGCATCTCGTGGCCGCTCTTCAGCCGGGCAGTCTTCATGACCTTTCCGGAGGTATCACCGCGCGCAGAAGGCTCTGTGTAGACGATCTCGCGAGTGATCGTGTTGGGTAGATCAATGGAAATCACTTTGCCGTTGTAGAATACAGCGTTGCAGATATCTTCCATGCCTTCTTCGAGGTAGTCGAGCACGCTTTCCAGATCGTCTTTCTCGATCTCGATCTGCTCATACTCGGTGTCGACGAAAACGTACATCGGATCTGCGAAGTACGAGTAAGTCACTTCCTTCTGATCGAGGATAACCATCTCGAACTTGTCGTCTGCCTTGTACACAGTCTCAGTCTGAAAGCCGTTCAGCAGGTTCTTCAGCTTCATCTTGCAGATGGCAGAGTTGCGACCTGATTTGGTGAACTCGCTCCTCTGCACTTTCCAGGGCGAACCGCCGATCATGATGACCTGTCCGGCTCGGACTTCTTGCGCTGTTTTCATGAATAATTACTCGGAATTTGACGGGCTTGGCCCGATATTAATGTTGCGAACTGTTGCTTGATACTCCGACGACGGGGCTGACCGCCGCTTGCCCAGGCAATGCGCGGTATCGTAAAACTGCACTAGATTTTCAGCCAGATCAGGCAGTTGCACCAGCTTCTGTCGCCATTTCCTGGCCTGCTGACGCAGTCCGGGAAGTTGTGGGCGCAGATGATGCCACAATTCTCGGCAATCTTCACCCAGATTCCAGAACCGGCAGAACTGCCGCCACGCGTCCAAGTCAGCACGGTCATTTTCACTGCGGTCATCCGCGCCATCCGCAAAATACAGCGCCAGAAACGCGTCGAGCTTCTCCATGTGGACATCATCCTGCTGCGGGTAAATGTGCCAGATCAATGGTTTGCCTGCCCACTGAGCGCGGACGAAAGAATCCTCCCCGCGCACCAGATTGAGATCGCAAAGACTCAACAGGCAGTCATAATCGTCCTGAGAAAGGAAGGGGGTCACCGCAATCGTCAGTGTTCCAAGCTGCACTGGCTCTCCAACCACCGGAGGCTCATCAAGGTTCAGAAAGGCAGTGATACTGTTCAGCGCCCTCCCTTCTGGCACCAGACACAGGGCTGGCTGCCCCTCCTCACCCAACGCCGTCAGCCAGCTGGCAAATGTCGGGCTTTCGTAGGTGAAGACGGATATCCACAGGGCTATGTCGCCACAGATCCGAGGCAGACCCAGTGCGGCCATGAACTGCAAGCGGGCAGCGCGCTCATCTCGTTGCCAGGCGGCGTGTCTGCCCAGCAGGTCTTTCTCGCGCAGCAAGCCGCCCGTGCCTTGCTCGAAACCCGGAAAGAAGAAGGTCTTGTTCAGCGTGACAATGGCCGACGCACCGCTTTCCTGATGAACATCTTCGACGGGGACACTGTGCATGGATTGCAATCGGTGACATCCGGCCACCCACGGTTCGGCACTCAGATATTCCAGATTGATCCACACCGGGGGCCGAGCCTGACGAGCCATGGCGGCAATCACTGGCACTGGTAGCTCGCAGGCGAACGCCTCTATGACGACGGCTGAATTGGCAATTGCCGTGTTGGTCTGTTCTGACTCCTGCCACGGGGAGCACCAGCGGCGCACATGGACGCCGAATTCCTGTTGTACTCCTTGTACATACTCAGTTTGTACATCCTCAGCTTGTACATCCTCCGCCACCCAAACGTTTCTGCGCACAAACCTGGCAAACGCGTCCACATCATCGATCCAGAGTGTCACGTCGAATCCATACTCATGCACCAGTTGCCGGGCGAGGCGCCAGCACACCCCCATGTCGCCGAAATTGTCGATGACCGAGCAGAATATGCTCCACGACTCGGCAACGGGTAGCGAGGGCTGGGTAGTATCGGCTGGGACAAGATGAGACACAGGTGACTCTTCGCGGGCAGGCAGTGCAGCAAGAATAGCGCAGCGGCAGACATAAGGAAATTGTGGTTGAAAACCCGACGCAGTCGCGAATTTTCGCGCCTGTTGAGCCTCCCTGCCACGCGCGCGGCTCTGGATTTCAAGAGGCATTTGTTTTATCCTGCCGCTCCACTTCTCCTCAGCAGACCTGGGACTATGAAACAAAGTACTAAGACCAGCAGCACCAGCAAAACCACATCCAAAGCGGCAGCTCCCGCGAAATCCACCAAGAAATCTCAATACGTATACAACTTTGGCCGTCAGACCGATGGCAATGCCAGTATGCGCGAGCTGCTCGGTGGCAAGGGCGCCAATCTGGCGGAGATGGCGGCAATCGGCCTCCCAGTCCCTCCCGGATTCACCATCAGCACCGAAGTCTGTACTTATTTCTATGCTCATGACCGCAGCTATCCCAAGTCACTGGCTGCCGATGTCAAGACGGCCGTGGGTCTGATCGAAGCGCAGATGAAGAAGCAATTCGGCGGCAAGGACAACCCCCTGCTGGTCTCCGTGCGCTCCGGCGCCCGCGACTCCATGCCCGGCATGATGGACACCATTCTGAACCTCGGCCTGAACGACGTCACCGTCGAGGGCCTGGCCGCAATCTCCGGCAATCCCCGTTTTGCCTGGGACTGCTACCGTCGTTTCATCCAGATGTACGGCGATGTGGTGATGGGCGTGCAGGCAGCGGATGAGGAGTCACACGATCCCTTCCACGAACTGCTGGACGCGCTGAAGAAGTCACTGGGCAAGACCCAGGACAACGACCTCAATGCCGGCGATCTGCAGAAGCTGGTCACTCAGTACAAAGAACTCATCCGCCAGCGCACAGGCGCTGCCTTCCCGCAGGACGTCTACGAACAGCTGTGGGGCGCCACGGGTGCCGTGTTCGGCTCCTGGAGAAACGACCGCGCCATTCTGTATCGTCAGCAGTACGGCATTCCTGCCGAGTGGGGCACAGCGGTCAACATTCAGGCGATGGTGTTCGGCAATGCCGGCGATGACAGCGCCACTGGCGTGGCATTCACCCGCGACCCGGCCAATGGCGAGAAATCCTTCTACGGCGAATACCTGATCAATGCCCAGGGCGAAGACGTGGTGGCCGGTGTTCGCACACCAAAAGCCATCGCCGCCATGGAAAAGGAAATGCCCGAGAGCTTTGCCGCACTGGAGAAAGTGCGCTCCAAACTGGAGAAGCACTTCAAGGACATGCAGGACTTCGAGTTCACTATCGAGAAAGGTCGCCTGTTCATGCTGCAGACCCGTAACGGTAAACGGACCGGTCTGGCCGCCATCCGCATCGCTGTGGAAATGGTGAAAGAGAAGCTCATGGATCAGCGCACCGCGCTGCTGAAGATCCCGGCCGAGTCTGTCGACTCACTGCTGGTGCCGATCTTCGATACGAAATCACAGAAAGATGCCACGCTGATCGGCAAGGGTCTCCCTGCAGGTCCTGGTGGCGCCACCGGTCGCATCGCCTTCACGGCAGCAGCCGCCGAGATCGAAACCCGCAAGGGCAACAAGGTGGTGTTGTGCCGTACGGAAACCTCCCCGGATGACCTCAAGGGCATGCTCTACTCCCAGGGCATCCTGACAACCCGTGGCGGCGTGTCCTCACACGCGGCACTCGTGGCGCGTCAGCTTGGCAAGGTGTGTGTCTGCGGCGCCGGTGAAGTCACCATCAATTACGAGAAGCGTACTCTGACCGCTGGCGGCCATGTGCTGCAGGAAGGCGACTACATCTCTATCAACGGCACCACCGGAGCCATCTACAAGGGCCTGATCGAGAGCGCCGACTCAGAAGTGAAACGCGTTCTCGAAGGTTCATTGAAGCCCGAGAAGAGCTACACCTACGAGCTGTTCCAGACCGTGATGGAGTGGTCAGACAAGTACCGTCGTCTGCGCATCCGTACCAACGCCGACACCCCGGCGATGGCCGAACAGGCTGTGGCCTACGGTGCCGAAGGTATCGGTTTGTGCCGTACAGAGCACATGTTCTTCGAAGGCGACCGCATCGACTACATGCGTCAAATGATTCTGGCTGTCGATCAGGTACAACGCACCGAAGCCCTGAAGAAACTCCTGCCGTTCCAGCGCAAGGATTTCGTGGGTCTATTCAAGGCCATGGCCGGACGACCGGTGACCATTCGTCTGCTGGACCCGCCTCTGCACGAGTTCCTGCCGCAGGACGACGCCGTGCGCCGTCAGCTGGCCGACAAGCTGGGCCTGCCACTGGAATTCGTGATCGAGCGCATCAAGGCGCTGCACGAAGAAAACCCGATGCTGGGTTGCCGTGGCTGCCGTCTGGGCATCCTCTATCCGGAAATCACCGAGATGCAGGTACGAGCCGTATTCGAGGCTGCCGCACTGGTACTGACTGCGAAGACGCCGGTTCCTGTGAATCCAGAGATCATGATCCCGTTGGTTGGCTTCAAGGCCGAACTGGCAGATCAGCTGGCGATTGTGCATCGCGTCGCGAAAGAAGTGATGGCGAAGAACAACATCGAAATCGACTACATTGTCGGCACCATGGTGGAAGTACCTCGCGCTGCCATCACAGCGGAAGAGATCGCCGTACAGGCGGAGTTCTTCAGCTTCGGTACCAATGACCTGACTCAGACCACTCTGGGCCTGAGCCGTGACGACATGGGGCTGTTCTACGACGAGTACCAGCGCAAGGAGATCTACAACAAGAACCCCTTCGCCAGCCTCGATCAGACTGGTGTTGGCAAGCTGATGGAGTTCGCAGTCGCCAATGGCCGCAAGTCGCGTCCTGACCTGAAGCTGGGTATCTGCGGCGAGCACGCGGGTGATCCAGACTCCATCGACTTCTGTCACCGTCTGGGTCTGCACTACGTGAGCTGTTCACCACCCCGCGTTCCCATCGCGCGTCTGGCGGCTGCACAGGCGGCATTGCGCGAGAAGAAGTAAGCACTGCTTTGTACTGAATGCAAAAGCCCCGGTTGTCGTGGACACCGGGGCTTTTGCATTTGGGATTCATGGAAATTCTAGATGGCAGCTTCGAGCGGCGGCGGGAGGCAGGGGCCGGGTCTGCAGCGTGCCAGGGGGTGTTGCCTATGCCCGCAGGCGACAATCAGGGCCAGCGCCGAGCGCAGCAAAAAGACCTTGGGCTTTTTGCGGAGAGAGGGCACCGCGGAGCGGCGCAGGTCCGTCGCCTGCGGGCATAGGCAACACCCCGGGATCTCCGCAAGAAGCAAAGTTATCGAGTAATGGTGTCCCAGTTATTGGCTAGATGCTCTGCCGTGCGCCACGCCAATGCTTGCGCCGTCAGCGTCGGATTTCTCGCACCACTGGTCCCCATCACGGATGCGCCCAACACACCAAGGTTAGGAGACTCGTGCGCGAATCCGAAACGATCGGTCACATTGGTGCTCGGATCGTCGCCCATTCGGGTGCCTCCATAAGCATGCGTCGAGGGGCCCATCGCGGTGCCGAGTCCAGTGCGGACAATCTGCACAGCACCCGCAGCCCGATACCACTCCTCCATGCGCTCCTGGGTGAAAGCAGCAATGCGCTTTTCATTGTCCCTGAGTTCGGCAGTGATACGGATGACGGGGAAGCCAAGCTTGTCCTTCACCTGAGGGTCCAGATCGAGGTAGTTGCCCCGGTAAGGCAGCGTCGTCTTCTGGATGTAGGACGTGTTGGTTCTGTCAGCATTCTCGCTAATGAAAGCCTTCCATTTTGCGCCCCAGGTCGGCACCAGATCGAACGTCGACATCTTGGCCGCCGAGATCGGCTTGCGGTCGGTGTGCGCCCAGAGATTGCCGCCGCCGATGAAATCCAGATCGCTGTGGTCGAAGTTGTCGTCCGCCCACTCGTCGATGGCCACGCCTTGCGCGGGCAATCCATACCAGTTGTTCAGATTCTTCGGAAACAGCGCGAGAACCGGCGCACCCTGATGGTGACTCAGGTAATGCTGACCGACCTGGCCGCTGTTGTTGGCGAGCCCGTCGGGAAACTCACGGGACTTCGACAGCAGGAGCAGGCGCGCATTTTCGTAGGTGTGGCTGGCCAGCAACACAGCATCGGCAGGCTGGAACAGAACCTGGTTGCCACTGAGATACTCCACGCCGGTCACCCGGCCGTCGGCATCGTTGACGATCTTCAGCACGCGCGCGTGGGTCACCACCTTCAGCAAGCCTGACTTCATCGCCTCGGGGATAGTGGTGACGGCCGTAGAGCTCTTGGCCGTTGCGTGACAACCGCCGCGGTCGCAGAAACCATGATAGAAGCAACCGGGCCGGTTACCGTAGATCTCTGAGTTGATTGCTGCCGGCCCCTGGAACGGATTCCATCCGAGCTGGCGCGCGGCATCGCTCATCATGTCGGTGAATCCTGAACTGCGCAGGCCCGGCATGGGATATGGCCTTGAGCGGGGGCCTTCAAACTGACTGCCATTGGGCTGCAGCGTGCCATTGACGTTGCCCGCGTAGCCTGAGACGCCCAGCGCGTATTCGACGCGGTCGTAGAAGGGCTCGAGATCGTCATAAGTGATCGGCCAGTCTTCTACTGTCGAGTCAGCCGGGATGCGATGAGCACCATAGCGCTTGGTGGTCTCACTGACCGTCTTGAAGTCCCAGGGATTGAGGCGCCAGCTCTGCGCCCAATAATGCAGCGACGTGCCGCCCACGCCGTTCATCATAGGATGTCCGCCGCCCTGCACCGCTTCAAAGTTGATGTTGGCACGGGAAGTAGGGATTTCATTCTTGGCCTTGGGCACTGCCTGAGGCCAGTCGCGAATATTGTTGCGAATCTCGTCCGGGGCGAAGTCGCGGGCAGTCATCCAGCCGCCGGCCTCAAGGCCGATGACATTCAGGCCAGCGTTCACCAGCGGCAGTACTGCGACGCCGCCCACTGCGCCAAGCCCGATCACAACGACATCAGTTCTGGGAAGTTCAGTGGCCATGAGAAACACCTCCTGCTGGTGCAGCTACGGGATCCTTGGTATGAGTCGGCATGTCGTAGGCTGATTGTCGGCTGGGCGCCAGATCTTTACCAAGACGGACATCTTCCGGCGTCGACATGACGCGCACGCCCGGATAGCCAATCAGATCCCAGCCAATGAAGTCACGGTTGCCACCGTAGTAAGGATCACTGAACGTGCCCTCGATGGTGTGATTTCTGACCAGATTGAAGAAGCCTGCATTCAGCATCGGGAAGTCAGGGATGGCGCTCTGCGTCATCGCCTCGATGATGGCATCCTGCTCAGACGCCGACAGCTGGTAAAAGGCACTGCCACCGACCTGCATGGCATGTTCGTCCAGTGCCACCAGCCCCTCGGCGTACTGTTCGCGTGATGCCGCCATGGCGCCGGTCAAGCCACGGTCGATGAAGTGGACGGCGCGGGCCTCGTGCGCCCCCGGAGTACCGTCGTCGCTCGGCAGGATGCGCGACGCAAAGGCATCCAGTGCCGCGCTCTCTGCGGCGGTGAGCGTCTCGAATGCTTCGAGGACGCGGATGCGAGCCGGGCTGGCCGCAGGGTCCGAAGACTGCGCGATGATGGAGCCGCTGCCTGCGGTCATCAGTGCCGCCCCGCTCAATCCAACTCCTTTCAGGAGATTCCGGCGGGAGAGCACTGCCTCTCCCTTGCTCCCGATCGCATGCTCGGGGTTCTTGTTTTTATTATTCATGCTTATTGTTCCTCGCCAGCGGTCATGCCGCTTCGTGCGTTCAAAAAAGGAGGGGCTTCCACACAGCGCTACCTTACCAGCAATCAAGCAAAAGAAAACGTCCCGATCGATGACAACTTTACAAGCCCGTCGGGGGTAGAGGAGCACCACCGAAACAGACATACTATTCACTCGCTCGCCAACAACACGGAGATACAACAATGAAAACGATCCGCACCGCACTCGGCAACCTGCTGGGGGCGACACTGCTGCTCCTGAGCTGCCTCCCCGCCTGGTCCGCCGAGGCTCCGGAAACGATCCTCGTCAGCAGCCGCGCCTTCGAGCACAACACTGACATGCCGCTGCGCTACTCCGCGTATGGCGACAACATTGCACCCGACATTTCGTGGCGCAACCTGCCGGAAGGCACCCGCCAGCTCGCCCTGATTCTGGATGACCCCGTCGTCGGGTTTCAACCCTTCGTACACTGGATCGCCTACAACATCCCCGTCACCGCAACCGGTCTGCCCGAAGGCCTCTCTGCCGACGCCATCGTCACTCACCCCGGCCTCGAAGGCATGATCAATGGCGCCAACGGCACCCGCCGCAGCGGCTATTTCGGCCCGCGCCCGCCCGCCGACGGCAAGGTCCACACCTACAACTTCCGCATCTATGCGCTGGACCACGAGCTGAACCTGGCCGATGGGCTCAACAAGCAGTCGCTGCTGGATGCGATGGAAGGGCACATCCTCGCCACGGGGTTGCTGACTGGGAATTATCAGTACATTGAGTAAGCGGTGTACTTTTTATTTTCCCCTGTGGGAGATTCTATGTCTCAGTGCAAGAGCTGAGTTGATTTAGTCAGCACTTCGCACGCCGGTTTGGGTAACGAGTAGGGTTGAGCAGGACACGCCGTAGACCCGTCCGTGGGGGCTCGACTGCCGCCGTCCTGGC
>JAURWS010000002.1 GCA_030654835.1 Gammaproteobacteria bacterium
CTTTGCTGACATCCACTCCGATCTGAAGAGCCTTCACACAAGTTGCCATGAGCACACCTCCGCGTTAATGTGAGCTTGCTTGTCGGGGCTCACACGAACGCTGGCTTGCCACTAATCGTCGGTCTTATGCCGATAGATTCCATATTGGCGCTTGCGGTGAGAAGGTGGGGCGATGTCTCCCACGGTCTGTCTATGCAGATGCGAGCCTAGTCCCTCCACCCCCGACAAGCCCCTTATCGCTTGTCCACCATAAACATACAAGCGAGCCTGCTCGCGATTCTGTGGGAGCGGGCCTGCCCGCGATTGAGTGGAGTGGCACTGCTTATCGCGGGCAAGGCCCGCACACAGGAAACAGAGGACATGGACAGAGGGCAGGGGACAGGGGACAGGGGACAGGGGACAGGGGAAATTTCGTTGCCGTTGACGTAGAATCGCCGCAGATATTCATTCAGCACGAGACAACCTATGGCAGTAGACAGAATTCGCATCGCCACGCGGGAGAGCCCGCTGGCGCTGTGGCAGGCAGAGTACGTCAAGAGCGCGCTTCTGGCGTTGTACCCCACGCTTAGCGTCGAGCTGATCGGCATGACCACCCGTGGCGACGTGATCCTCGATTCGCCCCTCTCCAAGATCGGTGGCAAGGCGCTGTTCGTAAAGGAGCTGGAGGTCGCGCTGCTGGAAGGGACTGCGGACATCGCGGTGCATTCGATGAAAGACGTGCCGATGGAGTTTCCGCAAGGGCTTGGCCTGACGGTGATCTGCGAACGCGAAGACCCGACCGATGCTTTTGTCTCCAACACCTATGCCCGCCTCGAAGACCTGCCGCTGGGCGCCCGTGTGGGCACTTCCAGCCTGCGCCGTCAGTGTCAGCTGCGCGCGTTGCGCCCGGACCTGCAGATCGGCGATCTGCGCGGCAATGTCGGCACACGCTTGAGCAAGCTCGATCGCGGCGACTATGACGCCATCATTCTGGCGACAGCGGGGCTGGTGCGCCTCAAGCTCGCCGAGCGCATCCGTCAACGTCTGGCTACTCATACCTCTCTGCCAGCAGGCGGACAAGGCGCGGTCGGCATCGAGTGCCGCATGGCGGACAAGGACGTGATCGCACTGCTGCAGCCGCTGCATCACCAGGAGACTGCGGATCGCGTGGTCGCCGAGCGTGCCGTCAACACGCATCTGCACGGTGGTTGCCAGGTGCCCATCGCCTGCTTCGCCGAGATCGAGGGCGATGATCTTTATCTGCGTGCCCTGGTTGGCGAAGCAAACGGACAACGCATCCTGCGCAGCGAGATTCGTGGACCGCGCGTGGATGCCGAAAAGCTCGGCGTTGCAGCGGCCGAAGCGCTGCTGGCGCAGGGTGCCGACAAGATTCTCAAGGCCTTGCACGATGACGCCGCTGCGGTGGTGTCTGCATGAACGTGACCGCCGGTGCGCAACAGGCGACCGGTGAAGCGGCAGGTGTTTTGCCGCTTGCCGGATTGAGCGTGTTGCTGACCCGGCCAGCGGGGCGGGCCGACACACAGGCAGCTGCCATTCAGAGCCTCGGCGGACGGGTGACGCAGTTGCCTCTGCTGGCAATCGAGCCGATCACCGAACGCGCTGCCGTTGAGCGCCTCAAGACCTTCATCATGGCGCTGGACAATTACGACGCCGCGATCTTCATCAGCACCAATGCCGCGACACTGGGGCTGGAATGGATCGAGAACTACTGGCCGCAGTTGCCGGTTGGGCTTGAGGCCTATGCGGTGGGGCCTGGCACTGCGGAAATTCTGCGACAACTGCCCTGGCCGGTGCATTGTTCCGACGTCGGCGTGACCAGCGAACATTTGTTAGCACTGCCGGGCTTGCAAAATGTCGCCGGCAAGCGCATTGCTCTATTCAGAGGACAGGGTGGCCGCGAGTTGCTGGCCGAGACGCTGCGGGAGCGTGGTGCCCGCGTGGATTATCTGGAGATTTATCAGCGCCGTGTGCCCGAGTATTCGCGTGCGGATGTGTTGAAGCTGATCGGTGACAACGCTATCAATGCCGCGCTGGCGACGAGTCAGCAGATATTGGACAGCCTCATCGCACTGCTCTGCGTAGAGGGCCATTTGCCACAGACACTGCAGGATATTCGTATCGTAGTGCCCTCGCAGCGTGTGCGAGAGCACGCGCTGGCGGCGGGCTTCAGGCACGTTATCGACGCCCGTGGCGCAGATGACAAGGCTGTGCTGACCAGTCTGCAAGAGTGCCAGGCTGCATCAGTCGACAGGAAGGAGGCAAAGTGACAGACGCGAAAATCGGCAGCGGTTCAGGAAGTGCAGGGCAAGGTGAGGCACCCGGCACCGCTGCGCGTCTTGATACGCCCAAGGTGCTGGACGAACTGAGCAAACAGAACTCGGCCCGCTCCAAGAGCTGGCGTCGACACAGCGGCCTGCGCCGTTTCACCATCATCCTGGTGATGCTGATTCCTGTCGTGCTCTTCATGACGTGGCTGACTATCGAGCAGGCTCGCACCGATGCCGCTCTTGAAGAACTGCGCCTGGAAAATGAAACGCTGCAGGCGGCGCTCGGCAATCCTGTCAGTGCCACGCCGGGCCTTGACCCGCAGATGCTCGATGATCTGCGCCTGAGTCTGGAGTCGCGCATCGAGGCATTGAGCAGCACCACAGCGGGGCTGCAATCACAGTTGTCCGCCACACCTCCGGAGGGCGCTACACGCGACTGGTTGTGGACCGAATCGGAATATCTGTTGCGGCTGGCGAATCAGAAGTTGCAGCTGGAAGGGGATGCCGAATCCGCGCTGCTGTTATTGACCACCGTGGATAAAATGCTGAGTCAGGAGGATGATCCTGCGCTGTTTTCAGTCCGTGAGGCACTGGCAGCGGATATCCTTGCAGTGCGCAACATGGAGCAGATCGATGTGGCAGGGCTCTACGTCCGACTGAACAATCTGATGCCGACCATCGAAGGGCTCTCGCTGCGCAATGCGTTGGTGCAGAACTACACGGCGCAGTTGCCGGGGCAGGCTGGTAATCAGGTGACCACTGATGCCGATGTCGGTTTGCTGGAGCGTGGTCTCGACATTCTCGGTTCGATCTTCGTATGGCAGCGCTGGGATGTAGCGCCCGAAGCCCTGCTGCCCGCGCCGCAGGAGGCTATGCTGAAGCAGAATCTGCGGCTGATGCTGGAGCAGGCGCAGCTCGCTCTGCTGATGAAGGAGGAGACCGTGTATCGCGACAGTCTCGCCAAGGGCAGTGATTGGGCGGCGCGTTACTTCGCTATCGACGCCGGGGCGGGTCGCACACTCACGGATGAATTGCGCGCGCTCTCTGCCGAGCGAATCAGCGAGGTGCGTCCCGATATCTCTGGCTCCCTGGAAGCGCTGTTGCAGATCAGTGAGAACCGCTTGCAACCACTGAGCGACGGCAACTGACATGATCAGATTGTTTCTCTACACGCTGTTGGCAATCGTCATGGGGCTGGTGGTTACGCTCCTGCTCGCGAGTGACCCCGGCTATCTGCTGATTTCCTTCCAGCATTACACCTTCGAGACCAGCCTGTTTGCATTGTTCATTGCCTTGCTGGTGCTGGTGTTGTTGCTGCGTCTGCTGTTCATGATTCTGGATTGGATCAACCCGCTGCATCTGTTGAGTTTTGGACGTTCCTGGTCACTGCAGCGCAGGCTGCGAAAGGAGGCGGAGGCAGCTGCGCCTGCAAATCTCGCGGAACGGCAACTCATCGTCGAACTGCAGGAGTTGCGGAGTGTGCCGGTTGCCGAGGTGATCAAGCTCGCGGATCCGCGCAAGTTCTGGAAGAAGCGCGCCAGAAAATTTGCGGACGATATCGATGTGGTGTCCGAATACCTCAACGTGCTGGAGTATATCGGTGCGATTGCCGAGGCGGTGACTGTTATCGAAGGAAGTCTTGAGCGGGAGTGGAACGCTGTGCTGGTGCGTCGCTATGCACTGCTGTCCTTGCTGCTGGACACACCGGGCGCCACGAAGCAGTTGCAACGTGCCGAGGTGTGGTTGGAAGGCCACCCGCAGGATGCTGTGCTGTTGATGGCACTGGGACGACTGAGTCTGCGTAACCAGCTGTGGGGAAAAGCGCGGGATTATTTTGAGCGCAGTCTGAAACTGGTCCCTGATACGGAAGTCTTTGCCGAGCTGGCACGCCTGCTGCAAAACCTCCACGAACCCGAGCGCAATCCGCACTATCTGCGTCCACACACTGGCACGGTGGGCGCTGGCCTGCCGAAATTCCCGCAGCCCTAAGAAATTTGGGGTCAGAGTAAAAATACAGCCTGTATTTTTACTCTGACCCCAAATTTCTGTATTGCGATCCTGTGGGAGCGGGCCTTGCCCGCGATAAGTTTTTTGCGCGGAATTCTATCGCGGGCAGGCCCGCTCCCACATCGCTTTTAGTGACTCAGGGATTTATCCCAAGCTCATCCCAGATGTCATCCACGCGCTTTTTCACGCTCGCGCTCATTTCGATGGGCGTGCCCCATTCGCGTTGGGTCTCGCCCGGCCATTTGTTGGTGGCGTCCATGCCGATCTTCGAGCCCAGGCCTGACACGGGAGAGGCGAAGTCGAGATAGTCGATGGGCGTGTTCTCGATCATCACCGTGTCGCGCGCCGGGTCCATGCGCGTAGTCATGGCCCAGATCACGTCCTTCCAGTCGCGCACGTTGACGTCCTCATCGACGATGATGACGAACTTGGTATACATGAACTGACGCAGGAATGACCATGTGCCCATCATTATGCGCTTGGCGTGCCCGGGATATTGCTTGCGAATGCTGACCACGGCCAGACGATACGAACATCCTTCCGGTGGCAGATAGAAGTCCACAATCTCCGGGTACTGTTTCTGAATCAGTGGAATGAACACTTCGTTGAGCGCTACTCCCAACATCGCAGGCTCATCGGGTGGACGGCCCGTATAAGTGCTGTGATAGATGGGGTCTTTTCTGTGTGTGAGTTTCTTGATGGTGAAGACAGGAAACTTGTCGACTTCGTTGTAATAGCCGGTGTGATCTCCGAACGGACCTTCTGCGGCCATCTCACCGGGTTCGATCACACCTTCGAACACGAACTCGGCACTAGCAGGAACCTGCAGATCATTCGTCAAACACTTCACCACTTCGGTCTTCTCGCCACGCAGCAATCCCGCGAAAGCGTATTCGGAGAGCGTGTCGGGAATCGGTGTCACGGTGGCAAGAATTGTCGCCGGGTCGGCACCAATCGCGATGGATACCGGGAAAGGTTGCCCCGGATGCTTCAATTGCCAGTCACGGAAATCCAGGGCGCCGCCGCGATGCGAGAGCCAACGCATGATCAGTTTGTTGCGACCGATCACTTGCATGCGATAGATGCCGAGATTCTGTCGTTCTTTTTCCGGACCGCGCGTGATGACCAGTGGCCATGTTATCAGCGGCGCGGCATCGCCGGGCCAGCAGGTTTGAATCGGCAGGAATGACAGGTCGATATCCGGCTCATCAATGACGACATCCTGACATGGCGCCTTCTTCTTCACGTCCGGAGCAATGTTGAGCACTTGTTTGTAGGCCGGCAGATTCTGCCACAGCTCTTTCCAGCCCTTGGGCGGAACCGGCTCCTTCAGGAAGGCGAGCAGGTGCCCGACATCACGCAGCCCTTGCAGATCTTCCTGACCCATTGCCAGCGCGACGCGGCGCGTGTTGCCAAACAGATTGCCGAGCAGTGGGATTTTGGAATTACGGGGGTTTTCAAACAGCAGTGCCGGACCGTTGGCGCGCAGTGTGCGGTCGCAGATCTCGGTGACTTCCAGGTACGGATCGACTTCGGTCTTGATGCGCTTCAGTTCGCCCTTCTCTTCCAGAAGGGCGATGAATTCGCGGAGGTCTTTGCAGGGCATGAGTGCGATCCGTAGTCAGTTCCTGTGGGAGCTTGCCTTGCAAGCGATCTATGTCTATCGACAGCAATCGCTTGCAAGGCAAGCTCCCACAGGAGATTACTTGCGTTTCATGGAGTTGAAGAAGTCTTCGTTGGTCTTCGTGTCCTTGAGCTTGTCGAGGATGAACTCGGTAGCCTGCACATCTTCCATGGAGCTGAGGATTTTGCGCAGAATCCACATGCGTTGCAGTTCTTCTTCGCCCGTCAGCAATTCTTCGCGACGAGTGCCGGAACGGCGCACGTTGATGGCCGGATACACGCGCTTCTCGGCAATTTTGCGGTCGAGATGCAGT
The DNA here is from genome assembly GCA_030654835.1 of Gammaproteobacteria bacterium. Classification (GTDB taxonomy): domain Bacteria; phylum Pseudomonadota; class Gammaproteobacteria; order Pseudomonadales; family Pseudohongiellaceae; genus UBA5078. Next base: position 6,212 of record JAURWS010000002.1, read on the forward strand.
TCCATGTTGCCGGTGCCTTTGAATTCTTCGTAAATCACTTCGTCCATCTTCGAGCCGGTTTCCACCAGCGCCGTGGCGATGATGGTCAGGCTGCCGCCTTCTTCCAGATTACGCGCGGCACCGAAGAAACGCTTCGGGCGTTCCAGTGCGTGCGCATCCACACCGCCCGTCAGTACTTTGCCTGATGATGGAACGATGGTGTTGTAGGCGCGTGCCAGACGAGTAATCGAGTCGAGCAGAATCACCACGTCCTCTTTGTGTTCAACCAGACGCTTTGCCTTCTCGATCACCATCTCGGCGACCTGTACGTGACGTGCGGGCGGCTCGTCGAATGTACTGGCGACCACTTCGCCGCGCACGGAACGCTGCATTTCGGTCACCTCTTCGGGGCGCTCGTCGATCAGCAGAACGATCAGGCGGCACTCAGGGTTGTTCCTGGCAATGGACTGCGCGATGTTCTGCAGGATAAATGTTTTACCGGCCTTGGGTGGTGACACGATCAGGCCGCGCTGACCCTTGCCGATAGGCGCCGTCAGGTCGATGGTGCGCGCACTCAAATCCTCGGTACTGCCGTTGCCGATTTCCAGACGCAGACGCTTGGTTGGGAACAGGGGGGTCAGGTTTTCGAAGAGGATTTTGTTCTTGGAATTTTCGGGTTTGGAGAAATTGACTTCGGAGATTTTCAGCAGAGCAAAGTAGCGTTCACCTTCTTTTGGGGGTCTGATCTTCCCCGATATCGTGTCCCCGGTACGCAAATTGAAACGTCGAATCTGACTGGGAGAAACATAAATGTCATCGGGACCCGCCAGGTAAGAGGAGTCCGCCGACCTTAGAAAACCGAAACCGTCCTGCAGAATTTCCAACACACCATCACCGGAGATGTCTTCGCCGTTCTTTGCGTGTTTCTTGAGGATTGCGAAGATGATGTCTTGCTTGCGGGTTCTGGAGAGGTTTTCGAGTCCCATCTCCTGGGACATGGTCAAGAGGTCTGCGATGGGCTGTTTCTTTAAGTCAGTTAGATTCATGATGATTTGATACGTAGGTTTGTGGGGTAAGGTGAAGCTCAGACCCAAAAACGAATCCTGGCATTATGCAGCCGGACTTCGATGGGCTTGAAAGCTTGTATTGGTTGTGAACAGGGTGGTTGGCTGTTTTTTAGTAAAAGCTTACTGGTTAAAAGGGTTTTAGTTTAAAGCTTGTTGTTCTGGAGCTGTGTAGATACTGGAGCGGTGTAGATAAGATAAGATCGCCAGTTGGAGACGACGATGGCCTCAATATAGAACGACTTAACACGGGCTGTCCAGCGAAATTTTGTCTTTAATTGTGTCGACAAATTGGCCTGCCGCGCGTATCACAGCCCTCTCTGCATACTGTCCCTGTCAGGGATTGCAGACTGCAAAGAGGGATTTCCGAAGAGCTGAACCTGGACAGTTCTCAGATGACGCTGTCGATGAAGGCGGCGAGCTGCGTGCGGGACAGGGCGCCCACTTTGGTGCCCTCAACCTTGCCGTTCTTGAAGAGAATCAGTGTCGGAATTCCGCGCACACCATATTTTGGTGCGGTCAGCATATTTGAATCAATATTCAGCTTTGCGATGGTGAGCTTTCCCGCATATTCCTCGGCTAGATCTTCGAGCACGGGAGCAATCATCTTGCATGGACCGCACCATTCTGCCCAGAAGTCGACCAGCACAGGGCCGGCGGCATTCAGTACGTCTTGCTCGAAACTGGCGTCAGAAATCTGAACGATATGGTCACTCATATTACTTTCCTTCGGTTGTGTAGTAACGTTGTGTAATGTCTGTATGGCGTCAATAAGGCGTCTTGAAAACAGGGTGTGTGCGTATCATAAGGCTTAAAGTCGCGGTTTCAAGTAAGAAATTGTTATCGATGTAATAGCCTTCAGCCTTTGAGAAGGATTGCGACCTTCTTGGCGAAATACGTCAGAATGGCATCTGCTCCTGCGCGCTTGATGCAGGTCAGTGATTCGATTGCTACCGCCGACTCATCGAGCCAGCCGTTGCGTGCTGCCGCCATATGCATCGCGTACTCTCCACTGACCTGATAGACAAATGTTGGCGCTCCGAATTCATCTTTTACGCGGCGCACGATGTCCAGATAAGGCATGCCCGGCTTCACCATCACCATATCGGCACCCTCTGCAAGATCGAGAGCCACTTCGTGCAGCGCCTCATCACTGTTGCCGATGTCCATCTGATAGGTGTGTTTGTTGCCCTTGCCGAGATTGGCGCTGGAGCCCACGGCATCCCGAAAGGGTCCGTAGTAACTTGAAGCATACTTGGCGGAATAGGCGAGGATGCGCGTGTGAATGTAACCGTTCGCTTCCAGCGCATCGCGGATAGCACCGATGCGGCCATCCATCATGTCGGAAGGTGCCACGATATCCGCACCTGCCGCTGCATGTGACAGTGCCTGGCGAAGCAGTGCGTCGACAGTGACGTCATTGAGCACATAACCCTCGTCATCGATGATGCCGTCCTGTCCGTGCGTGGTATAGGGGTCAAGTGCCACGTCAGTGATCACGCCGAGTTGCGGAAACCGCGCCTTGAGGCTGCGCACCGCTCGCTGCACAAGCCCTTCGGGATTCCAGGCCTCGCGCCCGTCCAGGGTTTTGGTTTCTGCGTGTGGAGAGGGAAACAGGGCGATGGCGGGAATGTTCAATTCCACCAACTCGGCGGCTTCCTTGAGCAGCTCGTCAATGCTGAGGCGATAAATGTCCGGCATGGAATGGATCGGTTGACGCTGATTGCTGCCCTCGACAATAAAGATCGGGAAAATGAGGTCATCTGCACTAAGTCGCGTCTCACGCATGAGTCGTCGACTGAAATCGTCGTGCCGCATACGACGCATGCGGGTCGCTGGAAACTGACGGGAAGCTTTGCCGTCCGGGCTTGTGGTATCGTTTGGCACTTTTGAATATCTCTGGGCGTTGCTGCGGGTTTCGGGTTCGAGAAGCCTTATAGCATACCAACGCCCATCAGATAAACCGGGTCGACCTGGCAATGAGACTGCCCGGACAGGTCAATCCTCCACGGGCATTACAGCAGACCTCATCATGACGAAAACGAAAGGCCTTGTACTGGCCGTATTTGTGGCGTTGATCGCCAGCTATTTTGTGTTCGATCTTGGGCGCTTTCTGACGCTCGACTATGTGCAGTCACAACTCGGTGCCATTCAGACCTTTGCCAGTGAAAATTTCACGACGGCGGCAGCGCTCTACTTCCTCGCCTACGTGACGGTGACGGCCCTCTCGATTCCCGGCGCAGTGGTCGTGACGCTCGCGGGCGGCGCCATCTTCGGGCTGTTCTGGGGGACGCTGCTGGTATCGTTCGCCAGCACCATCGGTGCGACGCTGGCTTTTTTGACCTCGCGCCTGCTGTTGCGGGACTGGGTGCAGCAGCGCTTCGGCAATACCCTCAAGGCCATCAACGAGGGGGTCAAGAAAGACGGCAACTTCTATCTCTTCAGTCTGCGTATGGTGCCGCTGTTCCCGTTCTTCATGGTGAATCTGCTGATGGGGTTGACCCCAATCAGAGTCGTGCCCTATTTCGTAGTGAGCCAGGTCGGCATGTTGCTGGGAACGGCGGTGTACGTGAATGCTGGCGCCGAGCTGGGGCAGATCGAGTCGCTGTCCGGGTTGGTCAGTCCTTCCATCGTCTTCTCGTTTGCCCTGCTCGGGATATTCCCGTGGCTGGCGCGTGGCTTGCTGGGATTACTGCGTCGCCCCCGCGCTCCGAGGACCTTCGCCAAGCCGCGTCACTTCGATGCCAATGTGGTGGTGATCGGCGCCGGGTCTGCGGGGCTGGTGTCTTCCATCATTGCGGCCGGAGCGAAGGCCAAGGTGGTCCTGATTGAGAAGCACCGCATGGGCGGTGATTGTCTGAACACCGGGTGCGTCCCCAGCAAGGCGCTGATCCGCAGCGCCAGAATTGCCGACTATCTCAAGCGTGCCAGTGAGTTTGGTATCGACAATGCTGGCGGTGAAGTCAACTTTGCCAAGGTCATGGAGCGGGTGCAACGCGTCGTCACCGCCATCGAGCCACACGACTCCGTCGAACGATTTACCGGACTGGGCGTGGAGTGCGTCAGCGGCGAGGCCTTCATACGTTCTCCTTACAGCGTCGAGGTCGACGGCCGCACGATTACCACGCGCGCCATCATCATCGCCACAGGAGCGCGGCCATTCGTGCCGCCAATTCCCGGGCTGGATGGCATCGACTACCTGACTTCCGATTCGCTCTGGGAGCTGCGCGAGCTGCCTAAAGAGCTGCTGGTGCTGGGGGGTGGCCCGATCGGCTGTGAGCTGGCGCAGAGCTTTGCGCGGCTCGGCTCGCAGGTCACGCTTGTCGATCAGGCGCCGCGCATCATGCCGCGCGAAGACGACGACGTCGCCGCACTGGTCATGGAGCGCTTTGCTGCCGGAGGTATTCGCGTGCTCACCGGCAGCAAGGCGCAGTCCTTTGAGCGCACTGCAGAGGGCGGCGTGCTGGTGGTGGAAACAGCCACCGGTCCTCTGCGTCTGGAGTTCGATAAGGTGTTGGTTGCTATCGGGCGCAAGGCCAATGTCGAGGGCTTTGGCCTGGAGGAGCTGGGCATGCCGCTGGAGCCGCGCGGCACTCTCAAGGTAAACGAATACCTGCAGACCGCCTATCCGAACATCTATGGCTGCGGCGATGTCGCCGGGCCGTATCAATTTACGCACATGGCCTCATTCCAGGCCTGGTTCGCGGTGCTCAATGCCATGCTCGGTGGTCTGAAACGCTTCAAGGTTCATTACTCCGTGGTGCCTTGGGCGACCTTTACCGACCCGGAGGTGGCGCGTGTGGGTTTGAGCGAGCAGGAGGCGAGAGAGCAGGGGATTGCCTACGAACTGACCCGCTACGAGATCGATGATCTGGACCGTGCCATCGCGGACGAGGAAGCTCATGGGTTCGTGAAGGTGCTGACACAGCCGGGCAGCGACCGCATTCTGGGGGCGACTATCGTGGGTTATCACGCGGGAGAATTGCTGACCGAGTTCGTGCTGGCGATGACCCATGGTCTCGGGCTGAAGAAGATTGCCGCCACGACCCACATCTACCCGACGCTGTCCGAGGCCAATCGCTTCACCGCTAACGCCTGGCGCAGCGCTCGTATTCCCAAGCACCTGCTTCCTTGGGCGGAGCGCTACTTCCGCTGGCGCCGTGGGTGATTCGTTTTTGTGGGAGCGGGCCTGCCCGCGATTGAATTGCGATGAATCTATCGCGGGCAGGCCCGCTCCCACAGGGTTGATCAGCTGCGGCGCACAGCCTGGAAGATGCAGATGCCGAACAGCATGACGAGCCCAATCATCGACAGTTCAGCGATGGAGAAGATTCCGAGGAAGCGCCAGGTGACTTCTGCGCAGTTGCCGTCCCCCTTGAGAAGGAACGACAACATGTCCATCAGTGGGAAATTGTCCATGATGTAGCTCAGGCCGGGGCCGCAGGCAGGAACCTGATCTTCGGGCAGATGCTGCAGCCAGATCTGGCGTCCCGCGAAGTAAGCACCCGCCACACACATGCTGGCTGCCAGCAATGCATAATTGCGCACGCCTGCCGGTGAGGGGTTGTGGATGGCGGAGGCCAGACACACCAGCCCGGTCAGGATGACGAACACGCGCTGCGTGATACACAGGCCGCAAGGCTGCAGCAGCATCACGTGTTCCATGTACAGGGCGATGAGGATCATCGACGTGCACGCCGCGAACACCAGCAGGTTGAGATTTCTCGAGCCCGGGATCATTGCCAACAATTTTGTCATCTTGAAAACTCACTGCCACTTCGGGCTCAAAAAATATCTGGTCTGGACGGAAACGCGGCCTATTCTAAACAAATATCGTCGGCTGTATATATGTTCGCGAGCGCCGCCGGGTTCCTCATTTCACTCTTCATTTCGCTCTTCAGAAAACGGCTTCCCTGGCCGATAACTCCTTCGTCACGCGGATTCTATTGATCAGAAGGATTGTTCCCATGCCGAAATTCACTACCTGCCTGGTGCTGCTGAGTGGCCTGCTGCTGAGTGGCAGCCTTGCCGCTCCAGCTCTTGCCTCCGATGCCGGCCCCAGTGGCGGCGGCAGCGATACCCCCTATGTCGATCTGGCGCCAGCCTTTGTTACCAACTACGACGGTGGTGGCCGACTGCGCTACCTCAAGATCGATGTCAGCGTGCGAGCGCGCAAACCTACCGATGAAGCGGTGCTTCACCACATGCCTTACATCCGCAACAGCCTGGTGAGATTGTTTTCGTCACAGCTCGAGGAAAACATCTCTTCCACCGATGGCAAGGAGGCGCTGCGCCTCGCTGCACTGGAGGAGATTCGACGCATCCTCACCGAACTGGACGGTGCTGGTGCCGAGAATATCCTTGAGCTCTACTTCACTTCTTTCGTAATTCAGCAATAGCGTTCCACTTGCGCAGATATTCGTCGAAGCTGAGGGTGTCCTCGGCTTCGATCTGTGCTTGACGCTGCACCGAAGTGCGGCTGGTCTCCTGTAGTTCAGCGAGCCGCGCCGCGCTCAGTGGGTTGTTCCGGAAATGCTCTTCGAAGCCGATGGACTGGGCCGTGGTCAAGGCGCAGAACGGGCGCTTTTCCTCACGCATGCGTCGCAGCAATTGTGCCGAAGGGGTCAGCTCGGGGTCCGCGATCTTGGCCGCTTGCCGCTCGGTCGCCTCCGTGTACGCCGTAGTGTGATTGATATGGTCGAGAATGTCGGCCGTATGGCGGATATCCTGCAGCAGTTCGGATGTCCAGTCGGCAAAGGCAATTTCGTTGCCTGTACGGGTCAGTGTCAGCCCCGGTGCGCGTCCATTATTCACGACGCGGGAAAGGTTCTCGTCGATTTCCGCAAAGCCGACGCTTGTGCACGTGGGACTGTCGGAGAGCAGGCAAAACAGCAGGAAGGCATCGAGGAAGCGAATCTCTTCGGCATCTATCCCGAGCGGCAGGAAAGGGTTCAGGTCCAGCACCCGCACTTCGATGTACTGGATGCCTTTCTCGCGCAGCAGCGTCAGGGGGCGTTCGCTGGCATTGCCCACGCGTTTCGGGCGGATGGTGCCATAGAACTCATTTTCCAGCTGCAGCAGGTTCGTGTTGATCTGCAGATAGTGGCCGTCCTGCTGTGTACCGATCGCTGCATAGGGTGGGTACGGAGTAGAGAGAGCGCCCTGCAGGCTGTCCAGATAGTTGTCCAGATCGTTGTAGCACACGAACAATGACTTCTGCGCCTCGCTCTTGTAGCCGAGGTTGCCCATGCGCAGAGCGGTGGCATAGGGTTTGTAAAGCGTGTACTGATCGAAGTCTTCCAGATCGTGTTCGCGCCCTTGCGGGAACGTCTTGTTGACGGCGGGCGATGCGCCGAACAGATAAGGCAGCAGCCAGCAGTTGCGGTGGAAATTGCGGATCAGATGCAGGTACTGGCGCGTTTGAAAGGTCTGCAGATCGTCCGCTGATTTACGGATATCGCGGTAAGCGGCCCAGAAGCTTTCGGGCATCGAGAAGTTGTAATGGATGCCGGCAATGGTCTGCATCACGCGGCCATAGCGATGGCCCAGGCCCTCGCGGTAGAGCGTCTTCATGCGCCCGATGTTGGAGCTGCCGTAGCGCGCCAGCGGAATGTGCTCGTCGCCTTCCAGTTGACAGGGCATGCTGGAGACCCAGAGTCGCTCGTCAGCAGGCAGTTGGCTGTAGGTATAGGTGTGCAGATCGGCGAGAAAGTTCAGGCAGCCGTCAATGCTATCAGTCGCTGGCGTGATCAACTCCATCAGGGATTCGGAGAAGTCTGTCGTGATATAGGGATGCGTGAGAGCGGAACCCAGGCCAGCGGGATGATCGGACTGGGCCAGTTGTCCCTTGGTGGTGACTCGCAGACTTTCCTTCTCTATGCCTCGGAGGAATTTTCCCCACTCCGGTTTGAATTCAGACAGATTAAATCGTTCAAGACTTTCTTTGAGTTGTTTGGTCAAGCCCCATCCCCTGTATGCTGAGATCTCCCGGACAGGGCAGTCTCAAGCTTTTTTATTGCATATTTATGGCACAGCGCCAGCCCGCATTTTTAGTGCCGAGTCCGGCTGAACCGAATAATTATTGTCTCATCGTCAGTCGCCGGATTATGCCAAATAAAATCCGGGGCATCTAACGGGCATTTCTTTCCTACTCAATCAATCTGATGCTTGAGTTGTTGCCGTAGTCGACGGTCCTTCTTGTCGGGCTTCGCCATCGGTTGCAGCAACAGCAGCGCGTGCAAGCGGCGTTGTTCTGCCGACTGCTGGCGTTTCTCAATACTCTCTGGCGTCTCTGTATACAGCGCCGAAGCTTCCTGGGCGCCTCGGCGCTGCTCTGACAATCCAGTCACCAGGAGGGTTTTTTCATCCCAGCCCTGGCGTACAGTGAGAACTGATCCCGTAGAGACCAGCCGACCGGGTTTTAACTTCTGTCCTTCGCACTGCACTTTGCCACTTTCTACCGCGTCTTTGGCGATGGCGCGGGTTTTAAAGAGGCGTGCGGCCCAGAGCCATTTGTCGAGGCGGATGCTGGGAGTGGATTCGTCTTCTTTCTTCATTGTGGCTCTCGGGATTAATTCAATCGCGGACAGGTCCGCTCCCACAAGTGTTGGCTTGCTGCAAGCCCTGCATGATCTGGGTAAAATCATCCAGCTGCATGAACTCTTCCGGCTGCAGTGGTGCGCGCTGGCTGTCCGGCTGGCGGATGGCGAGCAGATGGCGGATGCCTTCCGCAGCGGCGCGGCGCAGCACCGGCAGACTATCGTCAATCAACAACGTGCGCTGCGGGTCGAATGGGTGCTGTTGACGCAACGCGTGCCAGAAGCCGACATTTTCCTTGGCCAGACGCAGGTTCTGAGAACCGACGGTGTGGGAACTGACGGTGCGGTCGAAGTGCTCCGCGAGGCCGGTGTGGCGCATCTTCAGGTTCAGGCTGTCGGGGTGAGCATTGGTGACGAGCAACGCCGTTCTGCCGCTGTTGCGTAATTGCTTCAGAAACTCCAGCGCAAAGGGGCGCAGGGCGATCTTGTGGCGGGCCTGCTCTTTCATGCCGGCGATATCCATGTCTAGACTCTCAGACCAGAAGTCGAGGCAGTACCAGTCCAGCGTGCCTTTCACGTTCTCGTAGCGTTTGCGCAGCAACGCTTGCGCCTCGGCCTTCTCCAGGCCGTGGCGCTCGGCGTAGCGGGCCGGGACGAGGTCTTCCCAGAAGTGGTTGTCAAAGTGCAGATCGAGCACGGTGCCATCCATGTCGAACAGCACGGTATCGATTGAATTCCACTCCAGCATCAGACCCTCGTCGTCAATTTTCAGTACTCGTCAAAGCCTTCCGTAAACTCGATGTAGACCCCGGATGGATCGGTGATGAAAGCAATCTTCAGCCCGATGGTCGGCACATCGCGATAGGCGACATCAAAGGCAATGCCCTTGGCTTCCAGCAGCTTGCAGAACGCTTCCAGGTCATCCACTTCGAAGCCGATGTGATCGATCGAGCGACCCTTGGTGGCCAGACGTGGTTCGTTGGAGTTGGCAAAGCTTAGGTTCATGCCCGGGACGTTGGTGGTCGAAGTGATCGAGCCACGCGGACGCACCTCAATGTTCAGCAATTCGGTGTACCAGGCCAGCAGGGATTCGAACTCCGGAGTATAGAAATGGATGTGGTAGGGGGAAATTTCAACTGGCAGAGCCTGATCTTCCTGTAATTCCACGTAGACATCGTCAGGCATCATCACGTAGGCGTTGGGCTGGCCTTCGGCGCCGATGAACTCGCGACCCACGGGAAGCCCCGCCGCGCGCCATTTGGCGAGGAAGGTGGCGATGTTGCGGACCTTGAAACCGAAATGATCCATCACGGTGCCCTGCGAGCCGCCGGTTGGGTCGCGATCCGTCAGGACGACCATCATGTTCGGCATCCGCACCGCCGTCAGCGTGCCCTTCACGACGACAGTACCGCCGAAATGCTCGACCCACAGTTGCTTATGCAGCTCTATGTCGGTGACGTTGAGGTGGACGTGGCCATAGGTCAGACCTGCTTCATTGGGCACTGCGAGTTGCGCCTGGGCGGTGCCCGCCAGCAACAGGAGCATCAGGATTGAGGAAAGAACGCGCATGAGGAGTTTCCTTGTTGTTATGGTTTTTGTTATCGACAGCGTTGCAGTGGTTGCCGGGTGTAATCCCGCATCCGAGGCGAGCCATGCTAGCATTGCCAACAGAGCGCCGTCGAACAAACAAAGGATGAAAGCGTGATGACAGATGAACTGAGCCTGCTTGCCGCAGTGTCCGAGATTGCCAAACGCGCCGGTGAAGAGATACTCGAAGTCTATCGCCGTGGTGGCAACATCCCTAGTCAGGCCAAGAGCGACGACTCTCCCCTCACCGAGGCGGATACCCGCGCCAACGCGCTGATCGTGGGCGAGCTGCAGAAATTGACTCCCTCTATTCCAATGTTGTCCGAAGAATCAGCTCTGCCGCCCTATGCTCAACGTCAGCTGTGGCGTGAGTACTGGCTGATCGACCCGCTGGACGGTACCAAGGAGTTCATCAATCGCAACGACGAATTCACGGTGAACATTGCCCTGGTCAGAGGCGGCGTCCCGGTGCTGGGAGTGGTGCATGCCCCGGCGCTGGCGGAGACCTGGACTGGTCTGCCGGGAAGTGGTGCCTGGAAACAGGAAGGAGCGGGAAGCTTGCGAGCAATCGGCACGGTGTCGATGCCTGCAGAGAACAGCGACGGGAAAATCAGAGTGGTGGCCAGCCGCCGTCACGGCGCCGAGGCGCTGCAGAGCATGCTGGACAATTTGGCCCGGCAATTCAATGAAGTCGAACTTGTGAGCATGGGCAGTTCGTTGAAGATATGCATTCTGGCGGAGGGCGGCGCCGATATTTATCCGCGCCTGGCGCCGACCAGCGAATGGGACACTGCGGCGGCACAGGCGGTGCTGTGTGCTGCGGGGGGCATGGTGTGTCGGACGGATTTCTCGCCCTTGCGCTACAACAGCAAGGACGATGTCTTGAATCCCTTCTTCCTGGCGATGGGAGATGCGGGCTACGACTGGCCGCGCCTGCTGGGGAAGCTGCTCTGACCTGCACCCGCCCTGATCCAGAGGTTTGTTACTGCGGTGTAAGCGGCACCCTCAGCGTCAGCTCGGCGGTAAACAACATGGAGCGATCCCGATCCCGTGCCGCCCACTTCAGCAATGTGTCGGCACTCTCGGCCACGAGGCCGTCGTGCACCACGTCGTCGTTGATGATGACGGTCACCGGCAGACTGAAATCGATCTCTTCCGGGTTGAGCAGCAACGTAAAGGAATTGACGTAGTAGGCGTTGACGCGAATCTGGTTGCCTTCCCGGAACACAATCACCCTGCCGGGCTCGCCCTCTTTATCCAGCTCGTCGATCAGCAGCCAGTGGTTGCGGTTGTAGCGGTCGGTGCGATTGGTGGCCCATTGCACTCTCTCGGGCAGCGGATCGCGGACATGGGTGCGTTTGAAGGCTTCTATGGCTGGCCGTTCTTCTGGCATCCACGCCGTGTTGTGTCCGCCGTTGGGGATCACCTTGAAAATGTGCTCGACGTTGGCCCTTGCCATGTAGTCGATATAGCGCTGCACCGCGCGCGCTGGATACAGAGGGTCATTCTCGCCATTGACGATGTAGAGGGCTTTGCCCGCCAGGTTGTCGAAGGAGAGTGAATAGCTGGCTTGTCCGGCAGGATTCTGCAGGACGCCGGGGTTGCCTATATAAGGCAGGAACGCCGCCCACTCGGTGGGCTGCATGAAAGCGAAGAAGTAGCTGCCGGTGCCGCCGTCTGAGACGCCAGTCAGGTAGACCCGGTTATCGTCGACGTTATAGGTTTGCTTGATGCTTCGCAAAATCGCCGGCACGCTGTCGGCTTGATTGTCGAACCACCAGAACGCCTCGTCCCAAGCGGCTGGAACCACAACGATGCGTCCTGAATCGCGCAGGCCATCGTAGCCTTGCCTCCACAATGGTTCGCCCGGCGCCATTGGCGGGCGGTTCACACCGCCGTGCAGGTTGAATTCCACGGGATAGGCGCGGCTTGAGTCGTAGTCCTCGGGAACGAGAACGACGTAAGGAAATAAGGTGCCGTCCGGTGCTGTGCGGCTCAGCTCCAGCTGACCGGTGGGAACATCCGACGAGTAACCCGGGCCGACCTTGAGCCATTCGTAAAGCGCCGTGACATCAGCGGCAGATTCCAGCAACTGTGCCGTGGATCGCTGCTGTGCTGGCTCGCCGTTCGCGCGCCAGAACTGGTCTACCAGAATCTGCTCAGCGTCGCTGCCAGCTGCGGACTGGCACTGAGTCAGCAGCAGGCTGGAAGCCAGCAGGATAGGGAGCATTGTTATTTTCATGGGGCAGATCATAAACCAGCCCTCGAGCCAGGCCAATCTTTCCTTTTCGGCGCTTTGGGAATAGCATTCAGCACACATAAATCAACTCAAGATTGATGGCTCGCCGCAGGGTCTCGCCATCAGAGGTAAAGAAACATGTCTTTGAGACGTATCAGTACACTTCTTATCGCAGCGGCGCTGGCCTGTACGGCGCTGTTCAGTCACGCCCAAAGCTATGGCACAGCTGAGCTGATCACCAAGGCAGAGGCCGGTGACGCAGATGCGCAGCAGACGCTTGGCGTCATGTACCAGACCGGACAGGACGTTCCTCCGGACATGATGGAGGCGGCCAAGTGGTACCACCTGGCAGCTGATCAGGGTAATGCCATGGCGCAGATGAACCTGGGCATGATGTACAACTTCGGCATGGGCGTGCAGCAGGACTATGTCGAGGCGGAGAAATGGTTTCGTCCCGCCGCCGAGCAGGGCATCACAGTTGCGCAACTGAACCTGGCGTTGCTCTACAGCAATGGTTATGGAGTGGATCAGGACTTCGCAGAAGCCGCCAAGTGGTACACCATGGCGGCTGACAAAGGGGACCTGACGGCGCAGATGAGCATGGCGGAGATATTCTACGTCGGCAAGGGCGTGGATCAGGATCTGGCCGAGGCCGTCAAGTACTACAGGCTCGCCGCCGAGCAAGGTGAAGGAGTTGCTCAGTTCAACCTTGCGGTGATGCATCACGATGGACAAGGCGTTGCTCAGGATTTCGCCGAGGCTGTCAAATGGTATGGTATGGCTGCAGAGCAAGGGCATCTCACCGCGATGTACAGGCTTGGTGTGATGTATGAAGACGCGCAGGGTGTACCGCAGGATTATTCTGCTGCTTTCGGCTGGTATCGTCGCGCTGCGATGGAAGGTTACTTCAGTGCCCAGAACAACCTCGGCATTCTCTATGGCAACGGGCTGGGTGTGGAGCAGGACCTGCTCAAGGCTGGCATGTGGCTGAATATCGCCGAGAAAATTTCCTTCGGCGAAGAACGCGACCAGATCGTGATGAATCGTGACAGCGTGGTCGCCAATTTGAGCGAAGAACAACTCGCGCAGGCTCAGGCCATGGCAGACAAGTGCCTGGAGTCACGCTACAGGGAATGTGAGTAATTTTTCAGTGACCACTCGCGGTTGAATAGCAAAGGAGCCTTCGTGGCCCCTTTTTCATTTTGCTGCAAATGGTCGCGCGCTAGACAGACATTGGAGTGGATTATCTGCGGGCGTTTGTTGAGTTGGTGGGGGAGCCGGTGGCTACGAAATAGCATGTTCTGCTAATCTTGACGGGGCACGCTGCATGTGATCAGTTAATGAAAAACTTCTTTTTGAAGTCGATAAAAGGGTTAAATGAGATTGACCGAGGAATATGATGGAAACAGTGAAAGTCGGTGTGATGTCTTATGACAACTACAAGGCCCGCGTGCAGGATATTGCGGCTGGGCGACGCAAAGTGACACCCGATGAGCCAAAAATCTGGTTCAACTCAATCGAGTCGCTGAGTCAGGTGCTAAGCACCAGAAACCTGGAGTTGTTGAAGCTCATTGCTCTAGGGAAGCCAGAAAGTATCAAGTAACTGGGAGTTCTCAGCGGACGCACCCCCACATAGCGGTGTGTTCTAGTGCCTCGCTAGGCAGCTAGCTCCGTTGTTCTATTCCGTATGTTTTGTGCGATGACCCTAGCCAGATCTTGGCGTGCGCCAACGATTTTTACCCTTGAGAAAAAATTCTCCAGACCTATTGAGGCGGATAACACTCCAAATAGCTCATCCGCATATGAGTCTGAAATTGACTCTACGCTAGATAGATCCAGCTCTAGAGTTGAGTTGGTAGACAGGATTTGGAGCAGTTGCAATCGCAACTGTCCAGCCGTAGACCTAGAGGCCAAGTCCGTTTTACTAATCTTAATTTTGTTCATCTCTGTTCCCCTCCAAAAGCCGCTTGAAAATGTATTCTAGTTGCGGATCTTCTGTGATCACATCGTTATCTACTGCCAACTGTGACGCTCTGAATCTACACGAAATTGCTACGCCTTTCCAATCACACCGTAAGGGAATCCAATGTGTGCCACTATCCTCTTCAATGCGAAACAAACAATCGCCTGAAGCCATTTGGAGCTGACCCGAGTGCGCTCTCACTAATTGGACAAGTTTGTGTAAACCAAGGCCTTGATGGTGATTTTCAGTAGCTGTAACCGCAATACTAGGCCCATACGGTGAACCACCCTGATGATCGAATGGAAGTCTTTGAGCCCAACCATCGGTGGTTAGATTTGGCTTAGTGGTATTACCTTCTTTAAACACCACTCAATAGCAGCTTCATGGGATGACACCTCCTTGCCAGCTCGTATCATTTCCCCTCGAAGACCCAGCCCCATATCCGCCAAAGCAAATTCAATAAAATAATCTTCTTCATACGGAACCTTGAATTTCTGTGCCATTGAAAATCCGGTCGATTTTCCATGAGACCAAACATTATCATGTAGTTCACCAACCACATTCATGAGTGATCTCATGCGCTGACTATCTGAGGGGCCAAGTCTCCGTAAGCAACTATTTATGGTCGCTGTTGCTGTATCGGCCGCCTCGACATTCGCCAGAAGGGTAATGGGGGAATAATTTTCCCCCTTCACCTTTCCTCGCATACGGGTAGGAATCCGTATTATCAGCGCTGAGGGCTTGTTCCAGCTTAATGGCTTGAGCGTACTCGTGAGAGGTCTGGCTTTGAAACTGTAAGTTTTCAAATGGGACTCTGAAATAGGCCGCGCGGGCCGCAACTGCGACCCACCAGCCAGGAGTACAGTACTCTGGAACAGTAAGCGTTGAATTTTTGTCGAAAGAATTGTTCCCAAGCTGACCAAGAGCATGTTGGAGATCGGACGCCATTAATAGACTCTAGAGACTGAACCTCAGTATGTCGGTTTTTAGGATGGGCAGCACGAAAAGCGCGTTCGACTAATTCATTTAATAGTTTGCCCTCTCAACGCTTGCAAGGGCGGAACATTAGCTAACTGGCTTTTTTCATTTCCGGGTTCTTTTGCAGAGCTTCCTGCTCTTTCTCCTTTTCCAATTTGGACATGCCATAAAGCTCAATAGCCATTTTCTTCAGTTCAGCGGTAGCAAATCGTTGCAGCATTTTGCGGATCAGTGGCTGATACCCAATCTGGTTGTAATCGGCAATGATCTTGAATTCCTCGATTAAACTGACGGGCAGCCGAATTGATATCAACTTGAGATCCATGCACTTATCCAAAGCGTCATGAGTCTCTTCGGATGCAACCTTTACGAACGCTTCATTCGTGCCAAGGTGACCTGACTCCCATGCTTCTGTGGTGCTTTCGATTCTTTTGCTCACGATTTAATCCTCAAGTTTCAATAGGTCTTACGGTATATCGGCTAAAACGCATGTTTCTTGTATATACGAATACTTTCCTCGTCAGCGTCATAAGCTGACTTTACGCGAACATCTCCATCAAGAACAAATATGACCTTCAGTTTCCGCCTCTTGTCCGTTTCTGCAATAAACCATTGGGTAGGGGGAGTGGTTTTATGCTCTTCTCTCGAATCTTCCAGCAGTTTTCCGCGCCTGTTATAAAAGCACTGCTCTACTTCTTCACGTAGAACTTTGTGCTTTGCTAGTAGTTTCTTCTGAATGTCGGGAGAGAAGGTGATTTCCATAAGTTGATCATACACACATAATTTGTATATACAAACGGGAGGGAGATTCTACCGAAAGAATATTCAATAGCAACCCTTGGCTAGAATTTGTCTGGTGAAATGTCGAATTCTTACGTTTCACCAGCAAATTGACGGCCGGTTTCAATACAACCATAGCTTAGAAATTGAGTTTGCATCTGCGCTGGTCTCAAATTTTGGTTCCAGGCTTTGGAATCACGTGCATTAGATGTCCAACCTTGGGAGTGAATTGACAATCTTCATGGTCTCAAGGCTCACGGTGATCACCCGCATGAAAAGCTCCAGAGGGTATTTCTGGTTGCCAACGGTTTCGACAGCCCAGTCATTGGCATCGTTGACGATGCCGGTGAGGGTGATGCGGTTATTGTAGATCAGAGTGGTAAGGTCCTTGTCCTTGCCATACTTCATTTTCTCCACGCGGTAGTCGGCATCGGTCAGTGGTGTTTTACCCGTCACCTGCATCTTCACTGGATATGGAGCCACGGTTTCATAGTTCAGGTGCAGTTCGGCCAAGTCGCGTCCGGCTTTGGAGAAGTGCCAGAAGTGCCAGAAGTGCCAGAAGTGCCAGAAGTGCCAGAAGTGCCAGAAGTGCCAGAAGTGCCAGAAGTGCCAGAAGTGCCAGAAGTGCCAGAAGTCCATGGAGTTTTTCACGGCCGGGATGCGCGGCAGTTCTTTGCTTAGGTTGTCGGCGTAGCGTTCACGGCAGTCAGGTGAGTGCAGTAATCCGTAAACGTAATAGAACAGGTCTTCCCTTTTTCACGTTCGGTGATAGCGTTATTCCGAAAAGCGTCAAGCAGTGACTGAAGAGCTGACATTGCGGGGTTCCTACTCGCTATATTTCGGTTCCGTTGGATTTGAATTTATAGCGAACTTTCCATGGCAAAGTGGTTGCGTGCCGCAAATATTACCTCCCCCCCCCAATTGGCTTGGATGGCATTGGAGTTATTAAGGCACTACTGGATCTGCGGTCCCAGCATTGGCTTGGCTATTTGGGGCGCTTTGACTTGCTGGGATTTCTATATGGTGCCCAGAGGCGGATTCGAACCACCGGCACGAGGATATTCAATAGAGAGTTATGGAAAGTTTATAATTAAATTAATAGGTTAGATAAGGCAGATCAAAGTGTGCTGTAAGATGTGCCAAGAATTTAACATCTAAGAGGCACAAAATTGATCTGCTTCTGTTCTAACCCTATTTAACGACACTAGTTACCCAAAAATATTGTCTGCACTATTCTGGAGGACTCCAGTGTATCCCCGAACGCTGGGCCCGGGGAATGAAGCAACCAAGGCCTGAATAAAACCAATCTATTGGGCACCTCCGGAAATCGGAAAATTTCTCTCACCGATTTTCGGTATGCGCGGTTTCCTGCGTTAAATCCTGAGTTTTTTCACCAGCTCATCAAAAAGCCCTGATTTTCAGACCTTTCAGTGCCTCTCCTGGCGCTCACTGCCC
>JAURWS010000003.1 GCA_030654835.1 Gammaproteobacteria bacterium
GCAGAGTCAGGAAGCGATGTTGAGCGGCGTTGATGTGCCCGGCGAGACGGGTAATCTCGTCGCTGAGCGCGGCGTTGTCTTGTGGGATAAGAGCAAGAGAAGCGAGCTGTGACATGAGACGATTCCTCCTTGGAAAGGCCACAAATGGGCGGTCATAAAACACTGTTTATATGTACATATTGTAGCCCTATCTCGATGATTTTGCTGCCAAATATCCCCCTATATTTTCACGAATAAATATTAATCCAGCGTAACCACCATCCACAATTCTGGCCAGAGCACTCTCAATCCGCAGATCATAAAAAGTGATGCGTTCAAAAATATCAGTGATGAGAGATTAGTGCTCATCGGCGCGCAATGCGTTGGCGAGTGCGTTCAACTTAAGGCATCGCGTTTCAAATCGACACCAAATGAAATCGGCTGAAAAGCTGCGTCATAACTGGGCTTTAGCATCTGCATAATCAATTTAACCGGACACTACTGGCCTTGCTCTCCATTAACTTCAACACAACACCCTCTGGGTACGCTCCCACAGGTCATGCGGTCCATTTCCTTACATAGCCAGAGAGATACTCACTCATCAGCACAATCGCGATGATGATGAGCAGCACCGCTGCGGAGGTGTCGTAGTCATAACGGTTGATCGACGTGTTCAGCGTGGCGCCAATGCCACCCGCGCCGACGATGCCGATCACCGCCGACTCGCGAAAATTGATGTCGAGCCTGTACAGCGACAATCCGATCAGCCTCGGCATCACCTGCGGCTGCACCGCGTAGTTGATCCATTGCAGCCAGCTGGCACCTGTCGCGCGAATCGCTTCCATCGGTTCGTTCTGCGCGTCCTCGATATCTTCCGCCAGCAGCTTGGCCATGAAGCCAATCGTCGCAAACGCGAGCGTGAACACGCCAGCCAGCGGGCCGAAGCCGAACATCGCCACGAACAAAATGGCGATGATGATTTCCTGAAACGTGCGCGACAGGGCGATGAGTGTGCGGCAGAAAAAATACACGGGGCGCGGTGCGATGTTGCGCGCGGCACCGAGGCCCACTGGAATCGCGAGGATGATACCGATGACAGTAGCAACGAAGGTCATCGTGAGGCTTTCGCGCAGACCCACGGCGATCTCGCCGCCGCGCGTGACGAAGTCCGGCGTGAAGAACGAGCCGACGAAATTGAGGCCGCGATCGAACCCCTGTGCGACACGCTCCCAGTTGATGTCGACGCTGAAGTAGACGAGCACGAGGTAAGTCAGTGCCGCGAGGTTGAGCCCCCAGCGTAGCTTCGCACTGCTGATCAGTGGAAGTGGGCGCCAGCTGCCACGCTTTGCGGCGTCGATGCGCGCGTGGTCGACCTGTGAGGCAAGCGTGTTTATGGACAAACTCACGGATGTCCTCCGAGCAACGCCGCTTCGACATCCTTGCGTGGTTCGGTGGCCGCGTGCTCGTCTTCTTTCTGCACCGCCGTCCAATCTTCTTCGCCATAAATTGTCGTGAGAATTTCTGGCGTGAGACCGGTGGGCGGGCCGTCGTATACCACCACTCCCGCACGCAAACCAACGACACGATGCACGAACTGTTGTGCGAGCGCGACGTCGTGAATGTTGATGATGGTGGCAAGATTTTGTTCCGCACACAGCTCGCAGATCAGCCGCATGATCTGCCGCGATGTCTTCGGATCGAGACTGGCGGTGGGTTCGTCAACCAGCAATAGTTTTGGATTCTGCATGAGCGCACGCGCAATACCGACGCGCTGTTTCTGCCCTCCAGAGAGCGCGTCGCCGCGCTTGTCGATCATCGTTTCGAGGCCGACACGTTCAAGAATTTTGAAGGCCTGCTGAACATCGCTCTGCGGAAACTTGCGAAAAAAGCTGCGCCAGAAACCGACGTAGGCGAGGCGTCCCGACAGCACGTTCTCCATCACCGAGAGGCGTTCGACGAGCGCGTAGTTCTGGAAGATCATGCCGATCTGCCGACGCGCCTGACGTAGACGGTTGCCGCGCACGCGCGTGATGTCTTCGCCGTCGAGATGGATGCTGCCGGCGGTGGGCTCGACGAGGCGATTGACGCAGCGTATCAGCGTGCTCTTGCCCGCGCCCGAGGGGCCGATCAGCGCCAGCACTTGACCGGCGGGCACGACGAGGTCGACGCTGTCGAGCGCGAGGTCGCCGGTGGCGTAGCGTTTGGTCAGGCCTTTCAGTGCGAGCATGTGGGCCCCGTGTTCAATCGCAGTTATAAACCGTGTGCGTCGCCTCATCAATCTGCCGCACCACCGACCAGTGTTCCTGGTACGTGATCGGCAGAAACTGCTCCATCGCCGCATCGGCGAATTCACGTTGCAGCGCAGTGCCTTCCCAGTCAAACGTAAAGAATGCCTCCCGCACCTTTGCCGCGAGATCCGGGTGCAGATCGTGCGCAATGCCGTAGCCGGTGGTGGGGAAAGAGTCCGATTTGTAGATCGTCGTGTACTGCTCGGTGCGCACCACGTCGCGGGCCAGCATGCGGTACAGCACTTCGTTGGCAATCGCCGCCGCGTCGTAGTCTTTGTTCACCACGCCAAGGATCGAATTGTCGTGGCTGCCGGAGTAGGCGGTTTTGTAGTCGCGGTCCGCTACAAAACCGAATTCGGATTCGAGCAATGCCGAAGGTGCCTTGAATCCCGAATTGGAGGTCGGCGCGGTAAACGCCAGCGTGCGGCCAGCCAGATCGGGAATCGCCGCGATGCCGCTGCCGGGATACGTGATGATTTCCATCTGGTAGCCATAACTGCCGTCCTTCGCCGCCATCATCGTGAAGGGCACGAAGCCGACACAGTTCACGGCGATGGGCGTGGAGCCGGTGTTGAAGCCCGCGACATGCAGGCGCCCGGCGCGCATCGCTTCGAGCTGCGCCGCATTGGACTGCACGGGGAAGAAGCGCACTTCCTTGCCGGTGAGCGTTTCGAGATGTTGAATGAACTCGTCCCATACCTGCGAGTACATGGCCGGGTCTTCGACAGGCGTGTAGGCAAAGATGAGGATGCGCGGGTCGCGCCAGAGCGCGGGGTCGCTGGGCAGATCGGCCACGAGGTCGCCGTTGGCGTCTTGGTAGCGGGGGGAGAGTTCAATTGAGGGTTCAGCTGCGTGCAGATTTGGGAGCTGGCACAGCAGCAATGTGAGCACCAACCCCCTGTGGGAGCGGGCCTCGCCCGCGATCAGCCGCAGTGCAAAACCCGATCGCGGGCGAGGCCCGCTCCCACAAAAGCGCATCAGTGTATTAAGCAGAATTGTTGACGCGCGCGTCAGTGTCTGACGCGAAATTATTGGCAGGCGCGTCAGTGTCTTCAGCAAAATCGTCGACAGGCGTGTTGCAGTGCTCATCATGGCAGGCTCCCCGGGGAGTCATTCTGCCTGACAAGCCTGCCTGTTTGCTATCTCGTCCTGCTCAGCCGCTTACTCGGACTTCGGACCGTGGGGCGTCTTGCGCTTGCCCTTGTCTTTGTCCACGCGCTTGCTCTTCGCCTTCGGTTTGACCGGCTTGCCGTTCAGGCCGAGGATTGGCCGCGCGGCACGGATGCCGGGAGCCTCCATAGCCGGGAAGCGCTCCAGCACTTCGCGGGTAATGTCGGTGCTCTCGACGCCATGGAATGCGGGCTTGGCTGCCCCGTCCTTGGCGAAGGTGTCACGCTTGAAGCCGGGCTTTTTAAACTCAGCTTTCTTGAAGTCGGGCTTCTTGAAACCGGGCTTCTCATACGCGGGCTTCGCATACGCAGGCTTGCCGGACCCTTCAGTTCCGGTTTCGGACTTTGCGTAGGCTGGCTTGGCGTAGGCAGGCCTCTCATAGCCGTCCTTCTTGAATGCAGGCTTGCTGGCACCATCCTTGCGGAAGGAATCCTGCGCCGGACCGGCAGACTTGAACCCTTCCTTCTTGAAGCTGGGCTTTTCAAAGGCAGGTTTTTCGAACGCTGGCTTGTCAAACGCAGGCTTGTCGAACGAACGCTTCTCAAAAGACGGCTTGCTGAAGCCTTCCTTCTTGTAGCCATCCTTCTTCACGAAGCCTTCTTTCTTGACGAACCCCTCCTTCTTCACAAAACCTTCCTTGCTGTAGCCAGCCGGTTTCTCGAAGGCGGGCTTCGCGCTGGGGCGTTCGTATTCAGGCTTGTTCACCGGCTCGATCAGCAGCGGCTTGCTGCAGACATGCGTCCGCTTGAGAACCTGCATCACTTCGGGGGGCATGCCGCCGGGCAGGTCCACGGTGCAGTAATCGTCATAAATACGGATGTGGCCGATGTAGCGGCCTTCGATGTCAGCTTCGTTGGCAATAGCTCCGACGACTTCACGCGGCGTCACACCGTCGTTGTGGCCGACGTGGATGCGGAAGCGCTCCATCTTGATGTCCGGGTAATCGCGCAGCGGCTTGGCGCGGCCATCGTCCGCAGGCGAGTGCGGGGAGACGTAGCCGGGCGTCTGCCTTGATTCGCGGGCTTCACGCGGCGCACGCACTTCGCGTGCGCGGGGTGCCGCTTCATGTTCGTGTTCGTCTTCGGCAAGAATCTGCTCGAACAACGTGTCGGAGCTGACGCGATGCTCGCGCGCCGGTTTGGCCGGGCGGTCTTCGAACTCGTCGTTATCGTCTACAACCGGTTTGGCAGGACGCTCGACACGCGGGGCCGGAGCGGCGCGTTCGGTGCGCACAGGACGTGAGGTCGATTCTTCGCGCGAGCGACGCGGGGCGCTGCTTTCGCGCGGCTCGCCATAGGCAAAGCCTGCACGGTCGCTGCGCGGCGATTCGTGTTCGAGCGCGGGCTCCAGCGGACGGTCTTTCTGCAGCAGATAGGCCATGGCGGCGGCGACGTGTTCGGGTGTGCATTCGTGCTCTTTCACCAGATCGGAAATCAGCTTGTGGAAGAAATCCAGCTTGCCGTTGCGGATGGTGTCGGCGATGCCTTCCTTGAACTGAGTGCTGCGCTTTTCGATCAGCTCGCCACGGGTCGGCAGCTCCATCTGGGTGATCTTCTTGCGGGTGGTCTTCTCGATGGACTGCAGCAGACGGCGCTCGCGCGGGGCCACAAACAGAATCGCCTTGCCGCTGCGACCGGCACGACCGGTGCGGCCGATGCGGTGCACGTAGGCTTCGTCATCGTAGGGAATGTCGTAGTTCATCACGTGGCTGAGACGGTCGACGTCCAGACCTCGGGCCGCCACGTCGGTGGCGACGAGAATGTCGAGCTGGCCGTTCTTGAGCTGTTCGACGGTGCGCGAACGGATGGCCTGGTTCATGTCACCGTTCAGTGCCGACGCGGCGAAGCCACGCGCGCTAAGCTTTTCGGCCAACTCGACAGTGGCGGTCTTGGTGCGCACGAAGATCAGCATGGCGTCGAAGTCTTCCACTTCGAGGATGCGAGTCAGCGCGTCGAGCTTGCTGGTGCCCTGCACCAGCCAGTAGAACTGTTCGATGTCTTCGTTGGTGGAGATGGCGCTCTGGATGCGAATCTCCTGCGGGTCGTTCAGATACTTTTCGGCCACCTTGCGGATGGGCGGCGGCATGGTGGCGGAGAACAGGGCCACCTGACGGGTCTTGGGCGTGTTCTCAAGAATCGACTCCACGTCGTCGATGAAGCCCATGCGCAGCATCTCGTCGGCCTCGTCGAGCACCAGCGTGTTGAGCTTGCTCAGGTCGATGGTCTTGCGATTGAGGTGGTCGAGCAGACGGCCAGGCGTCCCGACGACGACATGCGCGCCACGGCGCAGACCGCTGAGCTGACGCCCCATGTCCTGACCACCGTATATCGGCAGCACGTGGAAACCACGCATACCGGCGGCATAGGTCTGGAACGCTTCGGCCACTTGAATGGCCAGTTCGCGAGTCGGACACAGCACCAGCGCCTGTGTGTGCGCCTGGCTCAGATCGATCTTCGCAAGAATGGGGAGTGCAAAGGCCGCTGTCTTGCCGGTGCCAGTCTGCGCCATACCCACCACGTCCTTGCCTTGCAGCAGAACAGGAATGGTGGCTTGCTGGATCGGCGAGGGCTTTTCATAGCCCACCTTGCTCAGCGTTTCCTGCAGGTATTGTGGTAAATCGAGCTCAGCGAAACTGAGTTCCGGGCGTGTACTGGATGACATATCGGGCCTTGTGTACTGGTGTCAGATAGAAGAGACGAACTATGACGGCTGAAACTGAATGCGGAGAGCAGCTGCAAAATCAAACGGGCGGCAAGTATACGCCAGAAGGCCATCTGGCGTATAGCTTGGGATTTTTCGCTTGAAGCGAATCCAAACCAGCGTCGTCAATTACTGCATCATCAGCGACTCAAAAGATCGATCACTCGACCGGATTTGGACTGATCGACTTCAGACGCGCAGCGTGGTTAGCAACCTAACCAATTCGTGCAGGGCGGTAAATGGCTCGGAGCCGTTGTAGGAATTGTATTTCGCTTCCAACCCTTGCGCCCGTTGAATGGCGGTTTCCAAGCTGTCACGGGTAGTCGCAAATGCACCTCCCACGCCTTTTTCATAGCCGGGAATGTGCTGCTTCAAACGTGCCATTACCTCGTCGCGGTGGATCGGGCGCTGAATATCCTCGAAGTGCAGCAACAGCCACAGTTCGAAACTAGGGATGGAGGCGATGGCCTTGAAGCTGACTGGTTGCCTTTCGTCGTTGCGCAGCTTGCCATTCAGCGATTTCGCCAAACCATTGGCCGCCTTGCGGCGCAACTGCCTGTCTTTGGCTTGGTTGTCACGCCCCATCAATGCTTCACTCCGAGATCCTGGTTGCGCAGGAAAGGCAGTGCGCCATAGCGCCCTTGCAGATAACCGCGCTCCAGCGCTTCATTCTTGCGCGGACTGAAATCTAGCAAAGGATACAGCGATGAACTTTGATCCGGGCGCTTTTCTACAAACCAGACCTGATCGCGTCGCAGTAGACCGTAAGCATCAAGCAGAGAGGTGTCGTGGGTGGTGAAGATCAGCTGCGCTCCGCCAGTGTTGACTTCGGGCCGATGGAACAGCCGCACCAATGCCTGCACCAGTCGGGTGTGCAGGCTGGTATCCAACTCATCTACCACCAGCGTCAACCCCTTGTTGAGGATGTCCAGGATCGGGCCGGTCAGGAAAAGCAGGTTGCGAGTACCACTGGACTCGTCCATTAAGTCGAACACGGCCTCGCCGTGCTCGGTTATGTGGTGGAACTTCACTTCGTCCACAGCCTCCTCGCTGGCCGTCTCCTCGCGCTTTCCTGTGGTGAGGTCGAACTTGATGGTATGCACCATGGCCTGCTTGGTGGCCACTTCGATGTCGGCAATGCTGATGTCAGCGGCATTCAGAAGCTCGCAAATCGCGTTGCGCTGCTCTTCCTTCTTCAGCATTTGCACAGAAAATTGAGGAGACGGTGGCGACTGTTCGTTGAATATCACGAGGCGATTCACGAACCAATCAAACACCGGGCGTAACGCCTCGCTGTTTAGCTGCACGGCCATGGAAAGAAATAAGGCGTTAGGTCGGGTGGCACCTTCCCACAAATTCTTTGCCCCCTTCATGTTGGAGCCAAAATCGTACACATCCTTGCCTTTTTCGGCATCAAAGTGCCGCTCAAACCACCGCTGCGGCTTGAATGCCTTGTAGACCAAAAGATGCTCGCTGACGATGCGCTGTGTTGTCATTGCAAAGCCATACTGATAGCGCACATTGTCAATGATGAGCGTAACCTCAAACTCAGTGGGAAGGGCTGAAGATGTGGCATCCAGCTTGAAAGGGTGGAGCCGGTCAAAGGTCTGCCCGGGCTGCAGGGCGGCAGACTCTAACACCACGCCACGCATATACTGCAGCGCTTTGATGAGGTTGGACTTGCCGCTGGCATTGGCGCCATACACCACGGCGCTCTTGAGCAAATGAGGGGCAGCCTTCAATCCGGTGCCCTGAGCATTGTTTTCCAGCAAGGTGTTGTCGTTGGACGCAACAAGGCTGAGAACCTGCTCGTCCCGCAGACTGCGAAAGTTTTTGATACGAAACTCGACCAGCATTCCAGACACCCTATTTTAAAAATAAATTAATAATATGCTAAAAATACGCAAATTATCAATTTATTTTATATTCAAAGTTTCTTGATAACCAGCCAGTAAGTGCCCCTTCCGCAGCCCCACAGGTCAGTGGTTTCTGATGAATTCAACCGCGCGGTCCGTAAAATCCGTGAACACGCCGTCGACATGGGCATTGACGTAAAACAGTTCCAGCATGTGCTCGAAGCTGCTGGCATAGGCAGGCAGCTGCCCCGCGTCGGCGCGGAAGGTATAGGGGTGCACCTGCAGCCCATTGGCGTGGGCATAGCCGACCAGTCCGCTGATCTGCAGATTGTCCGCCGTGGAGTCGGGCCCGATGATCATCGTCTTCTCCGGCCCGAGGCCGTCGGCATACTGGGCGATCTGGCGCACGCCGTCTTCGGTCTGCATCCACAGGTTCTCATCACCGCCGTCCAGCAACTGCACCAGCTTCAGATCGACACCCAGCGCGGGCATGACCACATCGTGCAGGCGCTTGAGCTCATCGAACTCGAAGGTCTGCACGAAGGCCTTGTCCGTCTTGCCGGTGTAGCCGTATTGCTTGAGCACGGCGAGCACCGCAGTGCCCAGGTCCTTGCCCTCGGCAAGGTGGAACGCGGGCGACTTGATCTCGGGGTAGATGCCGATGTCCTTGCCGGTGGAGTGATTCAGGCCCTGAATCAGCTCGATCTCCTGCGCCAGCGTGTGCACCTTGAAGATCGATTTGCCGAGCGGGAAACGGTCCGCATAGTTCTGCGTCTTCTGGCCATTCTCGACAGAGAAACCCTCGGTGACATTGAGTGTGAGGATCTCCTCCAGCGTGAAATCCACGGCGTAGTGCTGGCCGTCGGCACGGGCACGGCCGGGGAATTTCTCGGCGACATCGGTGGTGCGGTCGAGCGTGATGTCGTGAATGATGATCAACTGATCGTCCTTCGTCATCACCACGTCCTGCTCCAGGTAGTCGGCGCCCATCGCGTAGGCCATGGCCTTGGCAGGCAGCGTGTGCTCTGGCAGATAGCCGCTGGCGCCACGGTGGGCGACTACCACTTTGCCAGTGAGGCCGAAGGAGGGCGGCGGTGCTGGCTGGGCTGCAGGCTGGACGGCCGCAGGAGCGACGGGTTGGCTAGCACTGTCGGGGGTGTCACAGGCCACGAGGCTCATGGCGATCACTCCAAGAAAGGTGAGGGTGAGAACGGTACGGGACTGTTGCGGACGGATCTGCATCGGGAATCCTTCATCGGGAAAATGGGCGGAAGTCCTATCCTGAATCAGCTGTGTGTCATGGATGTGTCACTTTTGTGGGAGCGGGCCTCAGCTACCCAGCCGGTAGCGCAGCTTCACCACCCAGTTGTCAACGATCTGGTCATTCCAGGCGTGCTCGAACATGCCGCTGTAGTCATCCTCGAAGGTACGCGCGAGGTTGCCGCCGCGCGTGTAGACGAAGAACAGATCCGACAGTGGTGCGATCTCCCAGCGGTAGCGCGCCTGGAAGCTCATGCGGCTGACGGCGAAATTGTCGCTGCCAGCGGTCACATCGCCCGTCTCGTTCAATGACTCCACCTTGCTGGCGTTGACCTGATAGAAGCGATCCTCGAAGGCCTTGATGCCGGTCCATTGCAGGCTGAAACGCAACTGCTGCTTGGCGCTGATGAAGTAGTCCATCTCCAGGCGTGGCGCCCACTCGTTGGCCTCGAAGGCCGTCATGCGACCCTTGCCCTGATGAATCAGCCACGCCTCGCGATCGACGTAGCGGGTGCTCAAGTCCACGGAGAAACGGTCGTTGGGCTGCCAGCTCACGCCAGCCGAGTAGCTCAGGCTCTGCTTCCCGAGGTCTTCCTCGGCGCTGTTGAAACCGACGTTGTAGGAGAACGGCCGCGAGGCATCGCTGCGCCAGTTGGCGTCGAAGCCGATGCGCATGGGGATCTTGAAGGTGCCATTGCCGCGGCTGAGCGTGTCGTCCGTGCGTGCCGGGAAAAGGCGCAGCGTGGAGCTCAATGAGGTGTTGTCGAGGAAGTTCAGATACTGGGTGAAATGCATGCCCAGCCGCACTGGATCTCCGTCGGTGTTCCATTGGTTGACGATGTTCATGCTGCGGTTGCGCGAGCGCAGGCCGGGCAGATCAGACTCGGTGATGTTGAGTACATAATCGAGCTGCACATGGTCGTTGCGCTGCACGAAGCCGATGTCATTCAGCTCGATCTTGTCGTCCAGATAGGTGCCGGTGATGCTGTGTTGCAGGCGCCGGTTGGGGCGGAAGTCGAGGTCCAGATACATGCCCGAACCGCTGACGTCCTGCACCCTGCTGTGCATGACCTGGCCGTCGAACACCCAGCGGGTGTCGGCGGAGAAGTAGTGCATGTCGAAGGCGTTCACCGTCGCCTCACGGTTCGGATGTGAGAGGTTGCTGCCGAACCAGCCAAAAGCTCTGCGCCCGCCAGACGCGGTGTCTTCATATAACAGACGCCCGATGGCAAAGTCCCGTCCGTCGGCCTGCACATGCACGCGCGAGCCATCGGCCAGCGTGCCGCGCACCGCTGAATCATCCTCTGCCGCCATCATCGTGCCATAACGCCAGTTGCCCGACTGCCCGGTGAGCTTGCCTGCCGCCAGCAGATCGGTGGGGCGACTCAGGTCGGTGGCGATCACGTTCACGCCTGTCGGCACCGTGTAAGAGGCCTGACGACCGATGCGCCGGGTGTTGAGCAATGTCGAAGGGGCACCACCGTGGCCACCGATGTCACGAGGCGAGGTGCTGAAGATGTCCTGGCCTTCGAGGAAGAACGGCCGCTTCTCTTCGAAGTAAGTCTCGAAGGCGCCGAGGTTGACCACCACGTCGTCGGATTCCACGGTGCCGAAGTCGGGGTTCAGGGCGGCCGAGAGTTGCAGATTGGAGGTCGGACGCCAGTAAAGGTCGGTGCCCACCCGATAATCGGTCTCGTTCTTCATGTCGTCGAAGGACGCCGAGGCATATGGGTAAAGCGTAAATTGGGTGGAGGGGTTGATGCCGGTCAGTTCATAGGGCTGAAATGCGGAGATGAATTCCGCACTGTTGCGCGGCAACACCGGCCATGACCAGGTCTCGCCCATCGCCGCCAGCACGCGCTCCGTATAGATGCCAATGCGGCGGGTGTCGCCACCCTGCGGCAGCGCCATCATCGACCACGGAATGAACATCTCGCCGGACCAGCCATTGTCGAGCGACTTGGTCGCGCCGTTCCACGGCCCATCCCACTGCCGGTTGATCTGACGTTCCGGCACGATGGTGCCATCGTTCAGGGAGCCGCCCAGGTTGATGCGCAGGAAGTAGCCATACAGGCCGGTGCCGGAAGGGTCGAACGCAAACCCGTAACTATCGCGCTGGGACTGCGCGTCGCGCGAACTCATACGCGAGACCAGCGTCGCCGGGTCCTGATAATTCATCACGCCGACGTACATGCCGCGCGAGGTGTAGAACACGCGGGTATGGGTCTCCAGTGACGCCGACGCCAGGGTGTCTGGCTGAATGACACCCATGCCATCGATGATCGGAATGTCCTGCCACACGAATTCATCGAGTACGCCGTCCACCGTGATCTGTGCGTCTGCATCGGCGACGCGGGTCAGCGGCGTGGCGCGTTGCTCGGCAATCTGGTTGAGGGGCTGGGCTGTCAATGCCCCGGAAAAGCCGACACCCAGCATCAGGCCAGTGATGAGTCTGGCCAGAGGAGTTGCGGGGAAATTTGCGGCGGCACTGGCGGCGAGAGGCGGTAATTTGATCGTCACAGGAATACTCAGGTTACGGGTGGGTTCGGCTGGAATTCCCGTTTTCGGCGGGAAATTGAGCAGCGGCGATTCTAACAGCATTCTTCCAACATCCTTTTCCAACAAGTCAGTTTTGCCACAATTCGTCAGAATTGCCCTCTGGATTGCCATGTTTCCTACTTCTAGCGGGCGGCGATATGGGCTCTAATTGGGTCACTATCAAAAAGAGCAGAAGTATCATGAAACACGTCGATCGCCGCATGAACCCAACACTGACCCAGGAAGTGACCTACAGCTGGGAACAACACGAACAGACCGGACAGAAGCTGCTTTTCAATCTGGCCTGCTTCACTGTCGTCTTCGGCGTGCTGTACTTCTTCCTGGCCTGATCCATCCCGCATTAGCCAATCAACGCGCTTTCAGCACTGCCTCGACAGAGAGCAGTGCATCGTTGCGTCTGATCTGCAGCTGTACCGCATCCCCTGGCGCCGCCGC
Source organism: Gammaproteobacteria bacterium (assembly GCA_030654835.1). Lineage (GTDB taxonomy): Bacteria > Pseudomonadota > Gammaproteobacteria > Pseudomonadales > Pseudohongiellaceae > UBA5078. Next base: position 12,248 of record JAURWS010000003.1, read on the forward strand.
TCTTAGCAGATTGGAATACTCCTGAAGGTTCGCAATCGGAGTGTCGTTGTACTGCAACAGCACATCGCCCGCCTGCAAACCCGCTTCTTCGCCCGCACTGCCCGGTGTCACGCCTGAGATCTGCACACCTTCACCGGTGTAGTTGAATTCAGGAATCGTGCCCAACGAGGCAGCCCGCGCACCGGCAGCAGCTTCCGTCGAACGCACCGGCGCATTGGTGAGATTCACCCGCAGCGGCTGATCGCGATCTGCCAGATATACCATTGCCTCCTCTACCCACAGCGCGATGTCGGACATGCCGTCGAGATCGACCTTGTCGGCAGTGTCGCTGGCCCGGTGATAGTCCGTGTGCAGGCCGCTGAACAGGTGAATGGCAGGAATTCCCGCCTCCAGGAAGCTCACATGATCGCTGCCCGCCACTGCCTGCGCGGGGAACTGCGCGGGCACGCCGATGGTGAAACCGATGCCCTGCGCCATGAACGGCCACTCGTAGGCGCTGTCGCTGGCGAAGACCTGCAGCGTGCGCCCTTCGAGGCGGCCGACGCTGTCCATGTTGAGCATGGCGAAGAGATTTGAGGTCGCGAACGGCGCCGGTGGATTCGCCACGAAGTGACGCGACCCGATCAGCCCCGACTCCTCGCCCGTGAAGGCCACGAAGATCACCGAGCGTTTCGGGCTGAAGGATTTCTGCAGCTTGCGGGCGACTTCGATGAGAATCCCGACGCCGGAAGCGTTGTCGTCGGCGCCCTCGAACACCGACTCGTTGCCATTGGCGTCTGTCTCCATCCCGAGATGATCGTAGTGGGCCCCAAGGATGATGGGCGCGTTCTTCAACGTGTCGTCAGTGCCCGGCAGCACGCCGATGACATTGCTGAACGACGCGCTCTCGCCACCCGGCAGCGCTTCCGTCCAGGTCTGCAGATAGGAATCACCCGGCTCCTGCAGGCCAATGTCTCTGAACTGGGTGGCGATGTAGTCGGCGGCGAGATCGATGCCGACGGTGCCGACGCCACGGCCTTGCATCACCGGGTCGCTTAACACCTCGACATGCGCGGCCAGCCCGGCAGGCAGATATTTCGGCGGCAACTCGGCCAGCGCCGACTGGACGGGCAGCAGTGCCAGTTGTGTGCCAGCGGCGAGCCCGGGCGTGCGCCACTGCAGCGGCGAATCCGGGCTCTCCCACTGGCCCTTCACATCATTGGTGGGCTCGCTGCCGACGAAGCTGAGATAGGAATATTTGCCGTAGTGCGGCAGCTTCTCGGTGAGGCCGGGCATCGCCTCCGGCGAGTGCGCGTGGATCCAGCCGATCGTCAGCTCGGGATCATCCGGATGCGTTGCCGTCAGCACGGTGCTGCGCTCCGCGAAGGGCAGCTCGCTGCCGAGTAGCGAGAGACCGGCGTCTTCGAAACCGACGCCGTAATAATTCACGGCATCGGCGATGATGCTGGCGGCGGGATTGTCACGCCCCATGATCCACACCGATTTGTCGGCGGGTAGCAGGCGGAAATCTTCGGCCATGACGATCTCGGAATTAACCTCGGTGCCCGCCGTGAAAAACTCGGCCATCTCCAGCCACAGCGCGCGGTTCTCCTGCGGCACCACGAACACGATATTCTGCGCGCCAAACATCTGTCGCAGTGTCGGCGGCAATTCGGCGACATCGAGGCGGCGGAACACGTCGAAGTAAGGGTCGACCTGCACGGCCTGCAGCGCTGCGTAGTTCGGCACGCTGAGCTGTGCGGTGGCGCTGCTCGCGCTCATCGGCACCTGCACTATCTGCGCCTCCTGCTCGCCTTCGTAATAAAGGGCAACCGGCACGCTCAGTGCGTAAGCAGCGCCCTGTTGAATCTGTTGCAGTTCGATCTGCGCGCTGCCATCTGCTGCGCCACTCACGCTGAGTGCGAGTTCCGGTGCACCGGGACGCTCGACCCACTGCTGGAAGAACTCACTCAGATCTTTACCGCTGATTCTGGAAAATAGTGCCTCGATATCGGCGAACGAGGTGCGCTGGAAGCGCCGCTCACTGTAGAGATCGCGCAGCCCCTGCAGAAACAATTCATCGCCCAGCTCGACGCGCAGCATGTGCCACAGCATCAGCGTCTTACCGTAGCCAATGGCCTGCGACGCCGCCGAATTGCGCGAAGTGAATTGGCTCAGCGGAAAATCCGCAGCATCGGTGACGAAGCTGCGATAGCGCCCGAGCATGTCCTTGCGATATTCCGCGCCAGCCGCATTCATTTCCTGAAACAGGTGGTCGGCGAGATAAGCCGTCAGCCCCTCACTCCAGTTGCCCGTGTCGTAATCGGGGTACACCGAGTTGCCCCACCAGTTGTGGAGAATTTCGTGCGGGTACGACGATTCGAGAATGAAAGGAAAGCGGATGATCTGTTCGCCCAGCAGCGTGAACGAGGGCATGCCGTAGCCGGTCTCCCAGAAGTTCTCGACCAACGCAAACTTGCTGAAGGGATAGGCGCCGAGCATCGGCTCGTACAGGGCCAGATATCTCTCCGTGGCATCGAGATAGCGCGTCGCAAGATTGGGATCGGGGTTGCGCAGGTAGGCGAGCATCTCGACTTCGCCGCTGCCGTTTGCGCCTGTCACGCTCGCCACTGACGAGCGGTAGGGCATGCGATAGGTCGTGAAGTCGGCGGCGATCAGATAGACCTCCTCCATCGGCTGTGCGCTCACCCAGACATTTTCCCGGCTTTGAGAACCATCTTGCGAACCACTTTGAGAGTCACCTTGAGAGTCACCCTGGCTTACCGCCGTCCAGCCCTCGGCCGCTCCGACAAAGTCCACCGCCATCGTGAAGCTCATCAGCCCCGCTTCGAAGTCCGGCACCCACACACTGCTGTGGTCGAGATAGACACCGCGCTCACTGATGATGCCGGTGGTGGAAGAGAAGCTCTGCGCGTATTCGGCCGTCAGTTGCGCGGCATCGGCGTAGACGTGACCGCTGTAGCTCAGCGTCACCTGCGCGGAATCGTCGCTGAGCAGGAGACGGTAATGGTTGGCGGGCGCGATGGTGCGGCCTGCGTCGGCGGCGCTGCTGCTGGCGGTGGATGCAGTGTCGTCGGACTCGCTCTCAATTGCCTCGATGCGGAAGTTGCTGCCCTGCAGGCTGTCGAGAATCAGGTTGGCATTGAGCTGAAACTCATACTCACGCTGGCCGGGAGTGAGCGCGGCCAAGGTCGCAGGCAGTGTCAGCGTGTCCTGCACGCTGATCGAGTTCTGCGCCGGGTCGAGCGTCACGTCCAGCGCATGATGCAGGCTCTGCTGCGCGTGGGCGGACGCGGCCCAGAGCAGGGTGGCGAGCGCGAGAGTGTGTTTGTTCATGAACATATCCTTCAAAGCTCAACCCTGTGGGAGCGGGCCTGCCCGCGATTTGCTCTGCGAGACTCACGGAAAGAAATCGCGGGCAGGCCCGCTCCCACATGTGCTACAGACCCAGCAACTCCAGCGCCCGCGCGTGGTTCCAATCAGCCATGAAGATCTGCGACGTGCCATCGGCAGTGCGCGTGCTGCTCCATGCCATCTTGTCCCCGGTCGGCGAGAACACCGGCAGGATGTCCGTGCCTTCGGTATTCGTCACCCGCACCGGCGCGTGCTCGCCCAGCGTGTCGACCATGAACAACTCGAAGTTGGCATGCCCCAACACGTTGCTGGAATAGATGATGTAATCGCCACTCGGATGGAAGTACGGACCCCAGGACACCATCGCCGAATCGGTGAGCTGACGCTGGTTGCTGCCATCGGCATTCATCGTCCAGATCTCGGCGCTGTTGCCATCTGGGTTGAAACGACGCCAGACGACCTGCTGGTTGTCGGCGCTGAAGAAGGGACCGCCATCGTAGCCAGGGGAGTGCGTCAACTGCCGCACATTGCTGCCGTCGGGGTTCATCACGTAGAGGTCCATGAAGTAGGACGCGTCATCCTCGAACAGACGCTGCTCGGCCTGACTCAGCGGCCGGTTATAGGCTTCGCGGTTGGAGGCGAAGATGATGGTCTGGCCATCAGAAGAATAAGAACCCTCGGCGTCATAGCCACGGGCGTTGGAGAGATTCACCAGCCCGCTCCCGTCGGTGTTGGCCTGATAGATCTCGTAGTGTTCGTCATAGTCCCACGCGTAGCCTCGCTGCGCCGCGCTCTCGCGCATCGCAATCTCGCGCTGCTGCTTGCCGAGGGTATCCGGGTCTTCGTGAGTGGACGAGAACAGCACGAGGTCTTGTGTCGGATGAATCCATGAACAGGTAGTCAGCCCGATGCCGGGTGACACGCGCGTCGTGGTCCCAGCCACGAGATCACGCATGAAGATCTGGTAGAACGGGTTGTCACCCTCCAGCTCGGCCTGATAGATGAGACGGTTGCCGTCGGCGCTGAAGTAACCCTCGCCAGAGCGCTTGCCCTCGGTGATCAGCTGGTGAGTGTTGAGCAGCAGCTCACTCTCATAAAGAGTTTCCATCTCGGCCGGTGGCGTGTAGGCAGCGGTGGCGCCCGTAGTACCATCCGGAGTGGTCGTCGCCACTGCAGCGGCCGACTCTTCACTGGTGTTGGAGGCGACCGGCGCTTCCTGGCTGCAGGCCACGAGAGAGAGAACGCTAAAACAAAGGATACCCAGACGTTTTGAGTGCATGCGTGCGTGCATAAGCGGTCACCAATACAGATAGGAAGAGGAGGGCTGGCGGCCACTATATCGTCGAGCGGCGCCTCTGCAAAGCAAAACGGGCGAACCCCGTGAGGTTCACCCGTTCTTTCTCAAGGGCGCATTCCTTGAACCTGCTCCAGCTCTTCAGCCGTGAGTTTTTTGTAGCCGCGCGGATAGGGCCAGCCATATCCCCATCTGAATGGGGTCGGCAGATACGGAGTGCCACCAACGCGCACACCGGCCAGCATGATCGCCGCGATTCGTGAGTCGCCCACCTGCGCGACACACTGCTGCAGCCCCAGATCGGCCGCCATGCGTTCCTCGTAAGTGCCTCCTTGCCAGTACGCCACGTCGTGCGCCACACAACAACTCAGCCACAACTGCCGCTGCTCAAGTGAGCCATCCGGAAACGCGCTGCAACCGTCCGAAGTGAAAGGCGCCAACTCTTCGCTTTGGGAGAACATCGGGAGCAAGGCGAGCAGCATGCCGAGCAGTAGAAAGCCAGGCATTCGATTCAGAAGCATCACATCACTCCGAAAACTGAGCCAACACCGGCAGTCAACGCCATCGCCAATGCACCCCAACCGGTGACACGCGACGTCGCTCTCACCATGGACGCACCGCCTGCCTTGGCGGACAGTGCGCCGAGAAGCGCCAGAAATACCAGCGAGGAAAGCGATACCGCCACAATCTGCAGCGAAGGGGGAAAGAGCATTATCACAAGCAGCGGAAGAAAGGCTCCCACTGCGAAGGTTAGAGCCGAAGAGATTGCCGCCTGCACAGGGCGGGCCTTGAGCGTCTCCGAAATGCCCAGCTCATCTCGTGCATGCGCAGCGAGTGCATCCTTGGCTGTCAACTGCTTCGCCACATTGCGCGCCAGCTCGGCGTCCAAACCGCGATGAATGTAAATATTGGTCAGCTCTTCAAGTTCATGCACGGGATCTTCTGCCAACTCTTTGCGCTCGCGATCCAGGTCGGAGTTTTCAGTATCCGCTTGCGAACTTACCGACACATATTCGCCCGCCGCCATCGACATGGCGCCGGCAACGAGGCCCGCGATCCCGGCAACCATGACGGATTCGGAACTCGCACCTGCGGCCAGCACCCCGATTATCAGACTGGCGGTAGAAACAATGCCGTCATTCGCGCCAAGCACTGCTGCGCGCAACCAGCCGACCCGATCGGTCCGGTGTCTTTCGATATGTCTTGCCATTGATCATTACCTGCTTGGTGGAATTCGATTCAACAATGCGCCATTTGCAACGCCCAGACGGTTTCTGTGGCGGGCACCTTACCGCGCAATCCTCCCGGAACGTCATGCGTTTCCAACGGCCGCACGTCATAGGTGACGGAGTAGAGGCGCTTAATCTCGTCGGCATGCACGGAGAAGGGCGGGCCGTTCATGAGCTGCTGATTGTATTCGCAGCTGAGGAGCAGCTGCTGGGCGGCATCGGTAATATCGATCAGGTGCGCGGCATAACGCACACGCATCTCCATCGGCAACGCCACCAGCGCCGCCCTGTCGTAGATCGCGTCAATGGGGCCGAGAAGCTTCGCAGACAGATCAAAAATATCGCCGACAAATATGCGAATGTTTCGGGACTGGTAGCACAAGTGTTTGCCCGCATCGGTAATCTCGGGCACGAGGCCAAGCTCGTCGAACAACGCCTTGATGGCCAGCTCACTCAGCTCGGCGCCAGTGACTCGATAGCCTTCGTCGAGCAGCCACGCGATGTCGCGCGTCTTGCCACAAAGGGGCAGAAATACCCTCGCACCCGCCGCCATTTGCAGTTTGCCGAAGTGCTCTCGCAGTGAAGGATTAACCTCCTGCGCGTGAAACCCAATATCGCCCGCTGCCCACTTTTGATGCCAAAAACCTGCTTCCATCTTTACTCCGAAATCGACCAAACCAACAGCCAGGATTGGCTAGTCAGACATTTCTCTCACGCTCTTCCACCGCAAGCAAGAAGCTTGTCCGGTGCACACGTGCTACTTCCTGCCACGGCATGCCCGTCAGTGCAGACTCCAGACCCCAAAGCAGGTTCAGACTGGTCCCCGCATTCGCCCGCTTGGTGCGGACATAGGCCTCCACAGCGCCAAGCTCACGCAATTGTGCAACGGTAGTGATTCCCGCGCGCGCTAGCATCTCCCGTGACTTTGGCCCCAGGCCTGGCAATTCAGCAATCTGCGTGACGTCACTCACTATGGGAGTCCCTTGATAAGATTAGTGACAATACCCAAGATAACCGACCAGACGGCTGAAGTCATGAGTCATGCCTGTCTCTCTTGTTCTTGGCCTTCATTGCAGAGTTGACGAACTTCCCGAACGCGCGGTCCTTCTTGCGCTTGTCTGTGTAGGACATTTCATGAAACTCCGATTCCTTCGTGAGCTTCAGATAATTCTGAAATTGTTCCTCATTCAATTCATGTTGCTCTATCGCCTTTCGAACTGCACAGCCTGGCTCGTTGGCATGCCCGCAATCGTTGAAGCGACAACTCTTCGCAAGCTCACGTATCTCCGCGAAACTGTTGTCGATACCTTCGCTGAACCCCAGCATCCCCAGCTCACGCATGCCCGGCATGTCGATCAGCAACGCTTCCTCTTTCAACAGTAGCAGCTGACGACGCGTGGTCGTGTGTCGACCTTCCCCTGTCCCGCTCACCGCGCCCGTCTCTAACTCAATCTTCAACCCCGTCTCCGACCCCGTGTCGCCCATCAGGCGATTGATGAGCGTCGTCTTGCCGACACCGGATGACCCGAGCAGGCAGTAGGTCTTGTCGGGAATCAAGCTGGCACGGATCTGTTCGATGCCATCGCCGGTCACGTTGCTGAGAGAAATAATTCTGGCGTGAATCCCTGCCTGACGAATTCGCCCGATCAACTCGTCCAGCGCCTCGGCGCTTATCAGATCCGTCTTCGTAAAAAGCAAAACAGGTTCTATATGGCCCTCAGTCACCATCACCAGATAACGCTCAAGCCTGCGAACATTGAAATCGAAGTGGCAGGATTGAACAATGAAAGCGACATCGACATTTGCCGCGATCATCTGGATGTCGACATTCTTCCCGGCAATTTTCCGTTTCAGAAATGATTTTCGTGGCAGGACATGATGAATGGTGGCGTGAGACCCAGCGTCGAGATATTGCACGCAGACCCAATCGCCGACGCAGGGCAAATCGGCTGAAGACTCTGCGAGGTGCAGAAACTTTCCTGTCAGCTCGGCAGGCAGCTCGCCGTTTTCATTTCTGATGATATAGCGATCACGATCAACGGCCGTTACCCTGGCAAGAGACTCGCCTGGATACAACTGATCGCGCTGATCTTTGAACCAGCTATCCAAACCAATCGCATTCAGCTCCATAAGTGTTCTGTGCTTGCCTCACAATTTGTGAATCGCCACGCCGCACGGCTTCAATTCATAGCAAAGCCCCACCATACCACTCTTGTAGGCCTTGACCTCTTTCAAATGCAGAGCGACGTCTCTATCCAGCTTTTCAAAGAACTGCACTCCATCGCCGATCAGAACCGGCAGGATCGAATAGCGCAGCTCGTCAGCCAGTCCGAGACGCAAACATTCGCCAGACACCGCTCCGCCGCCCACAAACCAGATACTGCCGAACGCTGGCCGCAGCCGCACGTTGACGAGCTGCGCAAGATCGCCTGAGTAGAATTCGACAGTGTCCCTGATGCGCGGAAGATCGCGAGTGGTGAGGACGAAAGTGGGCTTGTCGCCATACGCCCACCCGAAGCCCTGCGCTGCAAAGTTCAACGCGGTCTCGTAAGTTCGCGAGCCCATGACATAGCAGTCGATAGTCTTGAGAAACGCCTCGACGAACTCCGGGTCCATCGTCTCGCCATCCGGGAATTCGTCGGTGGTTTCGAGCCAGTCGACTCGCCCGTCTTTGCGGGCGATGAAGCCGTCGAGGCTGGCGGCCATGTGGATTGTGACGCGGGAATCAGGGCTTGGCATATTGCTCTCTCCTGAAATAGGAATACGAAATGATCGGACATTACTAACCGCAGGGGAACCACCGCATTAACGCTATGGTACAGGCTTGCTCTTGCTGGCGAGCTTCGCGCCATGGGCTTCCCAGTTATCACCGTCAAAGCTCACTATCGTCACCTGATCAGGTTGTGTCGCCAGGCATCGAAGATTGACATCCACGCCATCAGGGTTGGAGCGTGGAATGTAGAAGGACTTGATGCCGCAGACTCTGCAGAATTTGTGCTCCGCCACTCCTGTATTGAATCTGTAGGTCGTCAGTGTGTCCGCGCCGGACAGCAATCGAAAACTCTGCAGCGGCACAATCAGATGCAGAAAGCCTGTCTTCCGACAAATCGAACAATTGCAGTCTTCCACTTCTACTGACTCTGGCGCCTCAACCTCAAACTTTATGGCACCGCAATGACATCCACCCCGGTAAATCAAGGCACCACTCCTCTCACTCTCATAGACTTGCGCGGCAATCCGAACGTCGTGATAGCCAGCCCGCACAGCACCGCGAGGCAACCACCCCATTGCAGCCAGGACAGATGCTCATCGAGCACGACACTGGCGGTTAGGAGCCCCGTCACCGGCACCAGCAGGGATAACGGCGCCACGCTCGCGGTTGGGTAGCGGGAGAGCAGGCTGCTCCATGCCCCGAATCCGAACAGTGTCGCGCAAAAAGAAAGGTAGAAGAAGACGAGAATTGATGCAACGTCGATATGGCTCACTGCCACCTTCATGGTCTGTAGTGAATCGAGCTGCAATGCCAGCACAAGCAACGGAATCGGCGGCACCAGGCTCGACCACACGACGAGGCTGAACATGTTCACGCTCTCACCGCGTTGCATAGCCGCCACCGACGCTTTGCGCACGATGATGTTAGAGCCTCCCCAGAATGCGGCTCCCGCCAGACACAGCAACAGTGCTCCCAGTGGCAAAGCAGCGAAGCCCGGGCCGCTGCCGCCCTGTGCAATCAGAAACAGACCACAGGCCGCCACCACGACGCCGATCACTTGCGAAGTCGAGACAGATTCCTTTAGAAATATCGCAGCCAATGCGAGCGTGAAGAATGCCTGCGACTGCAGCACCACCGATGCCAAGCCGGCTGGCATGCCAATGTGCATGGCATAAAAGAGACAACCAAACTGGCCCACTCCGACCAGCAACCCATAACCAATCAGGTAGCGCAACTCAATGGCAGGACGGCGCACAAAGAACACCGCCGGAACCGCCGCCAGCGCAAAACGCATGGCCGCAAGCAGCATCGGAGGGACGCCATCCAGCCCCAGCCTGATGACGGTGAAACTGGCGCCCCAGATCGTAACGACCAAAAGGGCCAAGCCCATATCGCGGTTTGTCATCGGTGTGCGTCGCCCCTAGCGAGTACCCGCCTCGAGGAGATCAAGGTAAATGAATTCCGGTGCTTTGACACCCGCCTTCCTGCGAATCTCTTCCACCTCGGCTGATTGGAAAAAATTCCTGGCGTGCCCGTGTGATTTCCATCTTGAGAAGTGTACGACCTTGTTCGGGTCCAGCTCATATTTGAGAACTTGATACTCGAATTCTCCCGCGTCTCGCAGAATCCCGGCAGCATTGTCGAAAGCCTGCTTCCAGACTGCGTAATCTTTCACCTCGTGGATAATCAACACATACTGCATTTCAACCCCGGCTTACTTCTATCATGTTGCACGATACAACGCCCTGCCACCCTTGACGAGAATTTCTGAAACTGTAAAACCTGCAGACTCCAGGCAGGAACGCTGTTCGGCCAGAGACATGTATAGCTGATCATTCTGCATCGCTCTTTCACCAAAGTAGTGATCAGCGACCAGATACACTCCCCCGGCACGCAGCAGCCCCTTGACCTGCGCGTGGAGAGCAGCAGCATATCTCTTATGCCTCAATTCATGAACCGCCTGATTGGTAATCACTGCGTCAAACTGGCCTAATCCGACCTCCCACCCTGACTCCTTGAAGCTGCGCTCAACGAAAGTCACGCTGCCAGGATTGTCAATCAAACGATGGCGCGCGAGTTCATGCATCGCCGAAGAATAGTCGAGCAGCGTCAGCTGCGCGCCTGGGATTTTCGAAAGCACGTGATGTGCTAAGAATCCCGGCCCTGATCCCAATTCAAGAATCCGAATGGCAGGCTTGTCGATTGCCTTCAGCTCATCCGCGAACACAGCGAAAAAATCCTCTCGATATGGACGCAGCATGGCCTTGCTCTCCCATTCCTGAGCATCGCGCATGGTGAGAAAGTCGATAGGGGTTGGGACGTCAGCGGGTTCCCTATTGCTCATCATGGCTCCGGATAAACCCCCGCCTTCTCGAACTGCCCAATATGGAACTCAAGACTGAACGGTATCCGACTTCCAAAGAATGCATCATCGTGTTTTCCACCAGGAACAGAGACAAATTTATGTTGCAGGCTCAGCTCTTTCAACCGCTGTTCGAAATGAAGCGCCATCTGGTAAAAGCCAAACTCGTCTTCCGTGCCACTATCAAAGTAGATAGCCAATTCATCGGGCTGTAGAGCCCCCAGCAGTGAGTAAGGGTCGTACTGCTTCCAGCCTTCTATATCCAGGCCGAACATGGCCTCCCACTCTTCGAACCCGGGACGATGCTCGATAGTCGTCAGCACCTTTCCGTTGCCGGGCAAATAGAGCATGGACACACCACCAGAGTGCGCAGCAACGGAAGAGAACAAGTCTTTGTGTCTCAGGGCAAGATGCATTGCAGCGAGGCCTCCGGCAGACTCGCCAACGATGCTGCGAGCTTGTTTGGTGGCATTGGTTCGGTACGCGCCATCGATATAAGGCACTATCTCCTCGACCATGTAACGTTCGTAATTGGGTGTGCGGACACAAAATTCCTGCCGGGGTTCTTGCGCATTGCGGGCAGGAGAGACGTCGTTCATGCACTCATTATAATCAACGGGCGTGACAGAATTTACATACGCCCCTCTGTCGCCATCCGGCATGACAATAATGGCCTGAAGATTCAGGCTGTCAGCGACTTTCTTCACATCAAGCCCGGGAGACAACCAGGCATCTTCATTCACGCCCCAACCGTGCACAAGATAGATCACCGGGTAGCGCAAATCGCTATCGGCATACCCCTCGGGAAGATAGATATTGAAGCGCTTTGCAACTCCCAGAGCGGAAGATTCGATAACCCCGCTCGTCACAGTTCCTTCAGCGGAGGGCATGATACCGGCCGGATCTGAATGATGAGGCAGCCCTCCGGTACAACCAGCCAGGACCAGAACAAGCAATGTCTGAATCAGTCGATAGACCATCTATGGCTCACAATATTATCTCTCTCGAAGAGGCGACCGCATAAACGCAGGTGTTGCACAATACTCCAGAAGGGGTGATGTCCTCATTACGAAGAACTCCCTCCAACTGCATACCGGACGCTTCGCACACCGCTCGACTGGCAACATTTCTTTCATCCGTGAGCGCATCAACCCGATTCGCCCCCAGATCAGAAATCGCGTACCGAATCAACCGCGAGATTGCCTCCGTAGTGTAGCCGTTCCCTTGCCGAGTTGCGCGGCACCAGAAGCCAATTTCGAATTTCGGCACTTTCCAGTTAATGCCGTGAAGACTCGTGCTCGCAACAAAGGTGCCCGCATGATCAAACACAAGGAAGACGAAGGAGGTTCTTTTGAGGAAAGCTGCTGCGCTTTCGCGGCAGAAAATTTCAGATGCCTCGACTGAGGGTTCCGCCAGAGCCCACGGCAGAGATGCTGGCCAAGCGCGCAACTGTTGAAGACTCTCAACTACAGCCTCATGCACAGCGGCACCATCGCCTTCACGCGGGCAGCGCAGATACAGACGCTCAGTTGTCAGTTCGGAGCTGACATTGCGAAGGATTGGGGCGGCTTGCATATGACACCTACTGCGCATACAACGCTACGACCAAAGCCAGACCCAATAGCGCGACAACGATATTTACAACGAGCCCCCACCGAGGACGATAGCCTTCCGGGAATTCGGCCTGTGTGAGGGTTTTCAATATCGCCGCATATTGATAAGAGGACACGGCAGCGCAAATGGCGCCAAGAATGATAAAGCACATGCCGAGAAAGAATGTGCTCGAATGCAAAGAGTCGCGCGATGATGTCTGTTCAATCGCCCTGATCAAGAGGCCAGTGCGCTCTACTACAAAACCAAAGGCAATCAACCCTATGCTGGTTCTATTCCAGGCGAGCAGGGTGCGTTCTGCAGCAAACAGGACTCGGGGGTCCTTGAGATCGGACATAATCTCTCCTTCACAATTTTTTATGCGGATATTTTCCTTGTTCGATTGCTCAAGGGTAGCTCAACTAAATTGCTTTGACAGTTTAGTGGAAAACTTTCCAAAACCTAGTGCGGAATAGAACTTCTCAGCGCTCGCGTTGTAAGCCATTACCTCAAGGAAGGCTTCGGCAGCACCCATGCCACAACTGACAGATACAGCCGACTCCACTAGAGCCCGACCAATTCCTTGTCCTCGTGCACTTTGCTCCACAACAATAGTGGAAATTTGGAGCTTCTTCTTCGGGACAAGATAGGATGACTTGCCGCTGTCCACTACTCGACCGGCGATGAATCCGACAGCGACATCCCCGTCTTCCGCTACCAATAGAATCCCGCGTTCATCCTTGTCAAATGCACACCAATGCTCCCAGTCACCTCCATTCCCATCCGGTTCTTTGAAGTCATTGGGCATATTTTCAAAATGCTCCTGGTTGATTTGGTCGGACAGGATACAAATCAGCTGCTTGTCTTCCGGTTTTAATTTTCTGATGATCATGCGTAAATCTCTAAGTGCCTCTGGTGCCAAGCCAGGCGGCGAGTCTCACTTTGGTTCATTGTCAGTTCTAGCGGCCCTGCCAAGATAGCCACCATGGTGCCGAAGCCCCCACTCTTCTTTAGTGAACTCTCTACTTTCCATTACTGAGATTGCGATCGCATCGCTTATCGCAAGCATCACCGCAATTGAAGACGTTGGTGTCAGTTCAAGAGGACACGCTTCTTTAGGCATCCCCATATCAAGAATATACTCGCAGTGATCCCTTAGTTCAGAGTCAGGATGTGAAGTGATGCCGATAATATGGGAAACGCCTAAATGCCGAGATAATTCTAGAATTTCTATCACCTCTCTCGACTTACCGCTCGTTGAAAAGGCAATCAACACATCGTTTGCACTCACTATTCCTAAGTCTCCATGTGCTGCTTCAGCTGCGTGTAAAAATACTGAAGGTGTGCCAGTGGAGCATAAGGTCGCTGTGAACTTGTGAGCAATGTGCCCAGCTTTGCCAATACCTGTAGTAATGACTTTCCCACTACAAGCGAGAATAGTATTCACTGCTGACTCAAAGGACTCATCCACATTTACGGATTGAATAGCTCTCGCTTCAGCTTCAAGTACTGCTTTTATTCTTTCGATTACGTTCATCTTCAAACCCTAAAATGGGGGGAGAGTTACGGCTCTTTGTACCTTGCCGACCGACTATTCGTATTGTCAATCTGCGGAAAAGTCCGCTACAGCCAGTGCCACAAAGTCGGCCACAGCCTGGAGGTTCTCGTCCAGTGCATTGCCCTCGGCGCGGGGTAGCCCTTCAAAGGAATGATCGCCGCCTACGACTAAAAGCCGAGTGGGAGCGCTAAGGTCTGCCATCAAACCATAGAGTATTGGCGTAGAACACAAAGGATCTGCATCTCCTTGCGCAAAGACCAGCGGACGCGTTTCCGCGGAAACGTCTGGATAGTAGTAATCGTGGATGGCAACGGGAGCTGCTCCGGCACTTTCGACCTGGCTACAGACAGGCGTAAGAAGTACCCCGCCGCGCAGAGTCCGATTGGCGCGCAACACATGCCAAGCGACGGACGATCCCAATGATTTTCCGGCCGCCCATACGCGCGAGCTGTCCACGCGACTATCCGCCACAGCCAAAGCGACTACCGTGTTCATGTCCTCAATCTCAAGCCCGAAGTCTTGGGACGGACTTCCACGTGGCGTAGCCGTGTAATACGTCCAATCGAACCTGTAGACAGCAATGCCCTCTTCGACCAGACGCCGCGCTGTTTGCTCCAGCGCTGCGAGCCGCATGTGATAACCCTGACCGGGTGCGAGAATAACCGTGGTGAACGGACCAGCTCCGATTGGGAAATCTGCGATAACCTCAATCGTCGAGCCTCTTGGTGTTGGGATTGATACGGACTCTGCTGCTGCCGATAGGCTGCAGTGTAAAGCTAGAATTACTGTTAGAAGGCCTTTCATGGATGCTCCTCGGAATTTCGTTTTTGTCATTAGCGTCCCTCCGTGGGTTGTCATCGCTGGAATAACACCGCGCACATGACCCTACCCCTCTTTTTCAAAAGCAGTCTGACTTATCAGCTTCACGATGCCCACTTGCTGACGCTGGAAAGCCGATGACATGGTTAGGCAATATTTTCCAGCAATCTTGGCAACTCCTGAATGTTCAGAATTATAGCGTCACACATTACTGGTTCAGGGACGAACTCATTTCTTATCAATGCACGCTCCTTGTAGATCGCTAAGCTTTGAGATTAGGGACGCACAACGGCGGCACATACTTTGTCAAGCCGTCTAGCTTTTTACCAACGGGGACAAACAGCCAGCCGAGCGTGTTAGCAGCGACGGCATCCCAATGTCCGTCGCCATAATACGAAATGGTGTCGAAGACGCCATTCAGTTGCCCGAGCGCACGCAACATTATTTGCGGCCTCTCGAAATGATCATCAGAGCTGGCTAGCGGAACGCCGTCCACCGGGAATCCTGCGAGTGACAGCTTTAGCAATGCGGACCCGCCCCAACCGCCGGTCGCGTACGCAATTCGATGCGTGGTCGATGTGTGCAGACTCTGCACATATGCCAGCGCGCCCGGAATCTCGGCGAATGGTCCGTGCTCGGACATGTGACGGCGTACTCCTTCGACAAAGCTGCCTCGTACCGCAGCTACTCTCTCAGGTGTTGCCTCCAAATCGTTGTCACGCAGTATTTCGGCCAAGATACCAGCAGCGGTAAATTGGGTATACATCCCCCAGGATGGACGTAATTTGACATCGCCAAGTGCATCGCGGATTGACTCCAGGTACATCGCGTCGTCGCTCGCGTCGGACTGGAGGAGGGTGCCATCTATGTCGAAGATCGCTGCTTGCATAACCCTAATTATTCTCCCACTTTATGGGTCCATCACTAATCTAAAGCCAGTATCCTGAGTAGGTCTTCTGGACATCTGTCGGGCGCGTTTCCAGAATACAAGGTCGTCAGCACCATCATCCCAAGAGCCACCTCGCACGACGCCAAGTTGACAATGAATTCCACTTTCATCCTTTGGATCATCCCCGAAGTAGCAATCAGCAGTCCATTCCCATACATTGCCGTGCATGTCGTAAACTCCGAGTAGGCTGGGTTCAAAACTACCGACAGGCGCTGTCATTCGCGCGTCCCATTCGCTTCCACAGTTCCGACAATTTGCCCTGCCGTGTTCATACTCCGTGCCCCAGCTGTAATTAAATCCCAATTCAGTATTTAACTTTGCAACGTATTCCCATTCCGCGTCCGTGGGCAGGCGATATCGTTTTCCGGTTTTGTCACTAAGCCATTCCGCATAGGCAACCGCATCAAACCAGTTGACGTCAATCACGGGCCTATTATCTCTTCCAAACCCAGCATCGTTTCGAGTGGCTCGCGCAGTTTCGTTAGTGAAAATATCGTATTCCAGGAACGTGATTTCGTACTGACTTATCAGAAAGTGACCTAAACATACCTCTCGCAATGGACTTGACTGCGAATCCATCAGCAACGTGCCCACCTCAGCACAACCCTCGGGTATATGGACCATTTTGGGCTCGATTTGTGCGGCAACATTTGCCGTATATGCAAAAGCAAAAATTGATACCAGAATCGAAACTCTAGACATCGGTTACCTCAACATTCGTATAGGTTGTTTAGCGTGCATGCGCGAAATTTTAAGATAGCGATGGAGTATCCCACCGAATTCGTGGCATTTCAATAGTGCTCAATTCATTGTGCGCCGGGTGATTCTTGATCAGTAGAATGTGCCATTTGAGTGCCAATCAGGTACGGTTATTCGCAAACTTTTGGCACCCTGCCGGTTTAAATATGCGCTTATTTGAAGCCGGATTAGCGGCAAGCTTGACGGTCGGACGCCGAGGACGTGCAACCAGCTCACCGCCGCAATTTGGACAAATCCCCCCAAGCACGCTCTCTGAGCACGATCTACAAAAAGTACATTCAAAGGAGCAGATTCGCGCTTCGAGCGACTCTGGGGGAAGATCTTTGTCGCAACACTCACAATTTGGTCTGAGTTCTAGCACATGGCCTCCCTATTGAGGATGTATAGCATTGCCATAGTGTGCAAGCACGCATCCCTATAGCGTTAGCAGGAATCTAACCCAGACCCCGCCGCGAAAACAGGAATTTAATCGTTGTCGTCGTCGTTGCCATCACTATCCCAGTCATCATCATTCCAATCTCGGTCCTCAGAATTGTCTGCCTCATCATCGCCGTAGAATCCGTCGCGATCGTCGTCGCTATCCCACTCCCCATCGTGGTCGCCATCACCACCGACTGTGGCTGAGCTGGAATATACGGCATCCGTATCCAGCAGGCCCGCAAAGCCGTTATACCAGTCGTCTGTGTCGGAAGGATCACCTCCTGCTCGTACCAATATCAATGCCAGTTGGTAGGACCCCTCGGCCAGAGTCGCAGTGCTTACCGTGTCGAGGAAAAACAAGCGAGAGCTCGTAAATGTAGAGTAGTCGTCAATTTTTACTTTGCTGGCCGTTTGACTCTGGTCATACGCAACCACATAAGCCTCGACACCTTGACTTTTGAGTAGCGCGGTATCGCCTCCAAAACTAATGCGAACATCAAGGGTATCGCCCGGGTAGTAAATATGCTTCACGGTTTCAATTTTACCGCTCAGATAGCTCGCGTCATTGGTTAGATTGTAGGATTCATCATTGTCGGCGAGCGAGATTGTGGCGCTGAATATTGCACCGATCAGAGCACTGAAACTGGCGAGCTGTTTATATGGGATCTTCATATTTTCCACTCCTGTCATTGGTTAAGTGACTTGAAGCGTGATCCCCGAAAATTAACGGATTCTTAAGCGCAATGCGATGTGCATCCGCCAATCTCCAATAACGTGATGTAGATCACGTTACCTATCTTTCATTCTGCATCCTTGGCGTGGGAATTATGGAGTACAAAAAACAATCTCGGGGCTCTCCTCGAACTATTCTCAAGTTCCGGAGTTTGCCTTCCTGGCGAAACCCACATTTTTCGAGCACCCGCATAGAAGCAACATTCGTGTCCAGTACACAGGCTTGTATCCTGAAAAAACCACGGATGGAATGCCCCCAATTCACAATGCCCTTGCCGACTTCTGTGGCAATACCTCTTCCCCAGAACGAAGGATGAATATCGTAGGCCAGCTCAGCCGAAAGGTTAGCAGAAGACAGAGTGTGAAACCCAATTGTGCCCACCAGATTGTCGCTGACCTTGTCGACGATTGCGAAACGGATCGGAGATTCAGCTTCGTTTGCCAGGTAGCTCATGACCAATTTTTGGAGATCATTCTCGGAAGATAAGTTCCAGCTTGTGTGCTCGATAACGCTGGGAATAGAGAGGTACGAGTACCATGCGGGCACATCGGAAAGTCGGATAGGTCTTACATAGACATCGGCAGTGTCAAAGAGTGGCATGGCGATCATTCTTCCTATCATGTTTGGGGGAATCTAACCCGGAATCCACTCAGAAGACAATTGATTGCTTAATACTGTGCGACGGGAGGTGACTGCCATAGCGCTAACCGTCCGCAGTGTGATACACGCGCAATCCGAATCTGCTCTCCGTTCAAATTTCACCGCTCCATAAATCTGTCCTATTACTTGATCAGGGCTATCGAACAGGGAGGTTTACAGGATGAGTCACTTTCAGACGCTATCACTTAGTGATAGCATTCGACATGAGTAGCGCACAGCGCAGGATACTGGCGCTGATTCTCGCGGGCATCGCCCCGTCGTCACTTGAGTGGCGAAAGGTGGAGGCCTTGCTGCTGGCTCTAGGGGCGAAAAGTGTTGAAGGGCGAGGCTCCCGCGTGCGATTTGAGCTGAACGGTGTCGTAGCAGCTTTTCACAAGCCGCATCCGGGAAAGGAAATCAAAGCCTACCAAATCAAAATCGTCAGAGACTTTTATATGAATCTGGAATAGCACTATGAACATCATGCACTACAAGGGCTACTCGGCCCCCATCGAATACAGCGATGAAGATCAATGCCTGGTAGGTCGTCTGGCTGGTATTGACGATCTGATAGGCTTTCACGCGGACTCCGTCACAGAACTCAGGAAGGAGTTTGAAGAGGCGGTGGACGACTACCTGGAAGCGTGCGAGAAGCTGAATCGCAAGCCACAGCGTCCATATTCTGGGAAGTTGATGCTAAGAATTGACCCCGTCCTTCATGCTAAGGCTGCTGCGCGTGCCGAGGCTGAGAGCAAGAGTCTTAATGCGTGGGCACAGGAGGCTCTGCAGCGCGCGACGTCCTGATTCGATCTCTCTCCCGGGTTGAGTGGTGCTGCACAAACCTTCTAGCAGGATATTATCAGACCTCAAGCATACTGATCTCAGGTACTTCATGACACATCACATCCTGACCGACATCTCCGCCAGCATCTCCGAGCTGAAGGCTAACTCTATGAAAGTCGTCGCTCGCGGAGAAGGCATGCCCGTTCTCGTTCTAAACAGGAATGAACCAGCCTTTTACTGCGTTCCCGCGAAAGCCTATGAAGCATTGATGAATCTCGTCGAGGACACGGAGCTTTTGGCTCTCGCCAATGGCCGCATGGACGAAGAAAGTATAAAAATTTACGTCAACGATCTATTGGCGTCGATTTGAAACGCGATGCCTTAAATTGAACGCACTCGTCAACGCATTGCTCACCGTGGCAGCGGGCGAGGAGCACCAATCTCTCATCACTGATATTTTTGAACGCATCACTTTTTATGATCTGCGGATTGAGAGCGCTCTGACCCGAATTGTGGATGGCGGCTACGCTTGATTAATATTTATTCGTTAAAATCTAGGTGGATATTTAGCAGCAAAATCATCTAGATAGGGCTATAATATGTACATATAAATAGTGCTTTATGACCATCCGTTTGTGGCCTTTCCAAGGAGGAATCGTCTCATGTCACAGCCCTCTTCTCTCGCTCTCATCCCTGCAGACAACGCTGCGCTCAGCGACGAGATTACCCGTCTCGCCGGGCACATCAACGCCGCCCAACATCGCTTCCTGACACTGCTCGCTACGCTCATCGAGCGCGACGCATGGGAGGGTCACGGCATCAAATCGCCCGCCCATTGGCTCAACTACCACTGCGGCATTGATCTGGGCGCTGCGCGTGAAAAAGTGCGCGTCGCGAAGAGCCTGCAACAACTTCCCGCCAT
>JAURWS010000008.1 GCA_030654835.1 Gammaproteobacteria bacterium
GCCGCGCCCATAGAGCTTGCCGTCGCGGACCAGGGCCGACAGCGGGTCGACCGACCAGTCTTGACCGTCCCAGGGCACGGTGTCGGTGTGGCCCGACAGGATCACCCCGGCCGGTTTGCCTTCTCCCAGCGTGGCAAACAGGTTGGCCTTGGTATTATCGGCGTTCCAGGTGATGCGGCTGGCCACGCCGGATTTTTTCAGCGTGTCCCGCACGAAATGGATCAGCTCCAGGTTGGAGTTGCGGCTGACGGTGTTCATGCGCACCAGCGTCTGCGCAAGCGCCAGGGCCGGGGCGGACAGGTCGGAAGAGGGCAGGGTATGGGCAAAGGTCATGCCTGATTCTGGCCCAATTGCGTCCGCTGCGGGGGCGGTTATGCTTGAACCCGACCGCGCGCACGTGGTCTATGCTTGTGCCCGCCCGACCGCCCCAACCGAGTTTTCCTCCGCCCATGCGTTTATTGTTCCGCCTCGTCACCTTGATGCGCCCCCACCAATGGCTGAAAAACGCCTTTGTGTTCGCCGGGCTGGTGTTCAGCGAGAGCTGGAACGACGGGCCGGTGGCCTTCCAGGTGCTGAAGGCCTTTGCCGCGTTCTGCTGCTTTTCCAGCATGGTCTACATCCTGAACGACTGGCTGGACCGCGTCAGCGATGGCCGCCATCCGGTCAAGCGCCACCGGCCGCTGGCCAGCGGCGCCGTGTTGCCCGTGATGGCGCTGGCGCTGGCAGCGCTGCTGCTGGTCGCTGGCCTGGCGTTTGCCGCCGGCAACGGGACCTTGCTGGTGCTGCTGGGCATTTACGTTGCGCTGAACCTGGCCTATTCATGGCGGCTCAAACATGTGCCGGTGGTCGATGTGTGCATCATTGCCTCGGGCTTCATGCTCAGGCTGCTGGCCGGCACCCTGGCGGTGGGCATTCCGCCGTCGCGCTGGATGCTGCTGGCCGGCCTGTTCGTGGCCCTGTTCCTGGGATTTTCAAAACGCAAGGCCGAAACCTTTCACGACCAGGCCGCCAAGCGCGCCGTGCTCGATCACTACCCGCCGGCCCTGCTGGACATGTTCATGGCCGTGACCATGACGGCCAGCCTCATGACCTACGGCCTGTTTGCCACCAGCGCCGAGGCGCAGCTGCAGCACGGCAACCGGCTGGTCTACAGCGTGCCCATTGTCGTGTTTGCCATGCTGCGTTACGCCTACCAGGTGCACCGGGGGCGCGGCGAGGACGTGTCGCGCGACCTGGTGCGCGACCCCTGGATTCTGGCGGCGCTGGCGGCCTGGCTGCTGGTGTTTCTGGGGCGCCGCTTTTGAAGCCGCCGGCCCGGCCGGCGCCCCGCCTGCCGCTCAAGCCGCTGTTGCTGGTTCTGGGCCTGGCCGTCACGGCGTATGCGCTGGCGCTGGCCGTTTTCGGCGAAGGCAGCGCCCTGGCAACCCTGCAGCGGCTGGGGTCGCTCGCGGGCCTGCAAGCCGCCGCCCTGTGCTTGTTGAACTACCTGTTGCGCGGCCTGCGCTGGCGCATGTGGATGGCCCATTACGGACGTGCACTCGGTCTCGCGGAAGGTCTGCGCCTGTACCTGGCGGGTTACACCTTCACGCCGACGCCGGGCAACATCGGCGAGGCGGCGCGTGGGCTGATGCTGGCGCGCCGTCCGCTGGGCACGGCGCAAAGCCTGGCGATTTTCGGCGCGGAACGCCTGGCAGACCTGTTGTGCCTGCTGCTGATGTGCCTGCCGGTGGCCTGGTGGCTGGTCGCGCTGGGTGGTCCCGTGGCTTACCGCCTGGCGCTGGGCGGCGGCTTGGCCGCACTCGCCCTGCTGGTGTTTCTTTTTGTATTCCGGCGGCGCCTGCTACTGCGGCTGTCCTGGCTGCGTGATGCCTGGCAGTGCCTGGCCACCCGTCCCGCTGTCTGGCTGGCGCTGACCGGGGTGGCCTGGGCCGCGCAGGGCCTGGCCGTCTGGCTCTTGTGCCGCGAGGCGGGCCTGTCCATTGGCCTGTTGCAAGCCGCCGGTTTTTACGCCGTCGCCATGGTCGGCGGCGCGCTTTCCCTGTTGCCGGCGGGCCTGGGCGGCATGGAGGCGCTGTTGACCGGCCTGCTGGTGCTCCAGGGTGCCGGTGCGGCGCAGGCGCTGGGCATCACCGTGCTGGTCCGGGTGCTGACCCTGTGGCTGGCGGTGGCCATCGGTGCGCTGGCACTGGTCTATAGTGCCGCCATTCGCGACATCAGTTTCAGATAAGTCATCCCGCCCATGCTTGAACGTTCCGCCGCCCCGGCTGCCCCCCTTCTTTCCCCTTTCCTGGTGCGCGGGCTGGTCGCTGCCGGTGCGCTGTCGCTGGCGTTGCGGCTGTGGCTCTCCGCCACCTTCCCGATCACCGGCGACGAGGCCTTTTTCTACTGGTGGGGCGTTTATCCCGACTGGGGTTATTACGACCATCCGCCCATGGTTGGCTGGCTGATTGCCCTGGTGCGCGCGACACTGGGCGACACCACCTGGGCCATACGCCTGCCGGTGGTCCTGCTGCCGCTGGCACTCGGCGGCCTGGTGGCTTGGGCGCTGGCCCCGCTGGACCGGGTGCGTGCGGCCTGGGCCGTGCTGTTTCTCTGGCTGGCCCCCATCAACTGGCTCAATGTGCTGATCACCACCGACACGCCGCTGATGGCCTGGTCGGTGCTGTCGGTGGCCCTGTTGCTGCGCGCCGAGCGGCGCGAGCGCATGGACCGCACGGCCTGGAGCCTGTATGCGCTGTCGGGCCTGGCGCTGGGCTGCGCCTTCCTGTCCAAGTACTTCTCGGTGGTGCTGGGCCTGACCTACCTCGTGTATTTCGCGGTCTACCGGCGCGAACGCTGGGCGGCGTTTGCGCTGCTGGTGCTGTGCGCCTTGCCCGGCCCGGCCATCAACATCGCCTACAACATGTCGCACGGCTGGTCGAACATCATGTTCAACCTCTACAACCGCAACGAAGGCGAAAGCTTCGCCTGGAACAAGCCGCTGCTGTACCTGGCCATGCTGGTTTATCTGGTCACGCCGGTGGCGGCCTGGCTGGTCTGGAAGCAGCGCGGGGCGCTGGCTGCCGCGGCGCGGCGGCAACGGCTGCTGGCCTGTGTGGTGGTCGTGCCGCTGCTGTTTTTTGCGTTGCTGTCGCTGAAGAAGGTGGTGGGGCTGCACTGGGTGCTGTCGTTTTACCCCTTCGGTTTTGCGTTGCTGGCCTTTGCCCTGCCGCGGGACAAGCTCAGGACCTGTGCACTGGGCATGGCCGCGTTTGCCGGCCTGCATGTGCTGGTGGTGGCCGGCCTCCATGCCACCTCACTCGAGAACTGGAAAAGCACCCGGCTGTATCCGCAAATCATCCGAAGCTACAAGACCGCCGAGATGCTGCAGCAGGTGGCGGCCCCTGGCGTGGAATTGATGGCCAGTGCCTATACGCCCGCGTCCATCTATGGCTACACGCTGCGCAAGTACGTGCCGGTGTTCGGCCCGGGCAATTTCCATGCACGGCAGGACGACATGCTGGTTGATTTTTCGCTGTACCAGGGGAAAACCGTGCGCATCCTGCGCATGGACGCCCCGCGCCTCGAGGAGTACCAGCCTTACTTCGACAGCGTGCAGGTGCTCAGTTTTTCGCAGGACGGCGTGCCCTTTTACGCGGTCGAGGGCCGGGGCTTCAACTACGCCGCTTACAAAAAGGGCGTGCTTGCCACCATTCACGGCCGCTTCTACAACATTCCGGCCTGGTTGCCCATGACCGGCTGCCCGTTTTGCGAGCGCCTTTGCGGCCAGGTGCGATGCACGAAGTAGGGGTCGCCGGCACCACTCCGGTCGTCGTCGCGGCCTTCGACTTCGACGGCACCCTGACCCGGCGCGACACGCTGCTTCCCTACCTGCGCCGCAGCCTGGGCTGGCCGCGTTTTCTGCTCGCCTTGCTGCGCAGCAGCCCCTGGCTGGCCGCCTACGCCTGCCGGCTCACCAGCAACCACCGGGCCAAGGCGCGTTTGTTGCAGGCCAGCCTGGGCGGGTACAGCGCGGCGCAGATCGAGCGCTGGTCGGCCGACTTTGTGGCGCAGTACCTGCCCCGGCAATGGCAGGAAGAGACGCTGGCACGGCTGCGCTGGCACCAGCAGCAGGGCCATGGCTGCGTGATGGTGAGCGCTTCCCCCGGCATTTATCTGCACGGGGTGGGTGAGGTACTGCGCATGGATGCGGTGCTCTGCACCGAGCTGGAGGTCAGTGACGGCATGCTTACCGGGCGCATGGCGACCCGCAATTGCCACGGCGAGGAAAAAGTGCTGCGCCTGCAGGCCTGGCTGGCAGGCCGCGGCGTTCCTGCCGCAGCGGTTGTTTTGCATGCGTATGGCGATTCACGCGGCGACGTGCCGCTGCTAAATCTGGCAGACTATGCGCACTACCAAGGTCAACCCTGGGTCCGCCAATCATCCTGAAACCAGCGGGTGGGGTGGGCCTGATCACCCAAAGGTTTTCATGAAAGTCATTGATTCCATCGTCACCCAGGCCGCCGGCATTGCCGCCGTGCGCCGCGATATCCACGCCCATCCGGAGCTGTGTTTCGAAGAAGTGCGCACCGCCGACGTGGTGGCGCAAAAATTGACCGAGTGGGGCATCCCGATTCACCGCGGCATGGGCACCACCGGTGTGGTCGGCATCGTCAAGAACGGCACCTCCAGCCGCGCCATCGGCCTGCGCGCCGACATGGACGCGCTGCCAATGCAGGAGTTCAACACCTTTGAACACGCCAGCCAGCACGCTGGCAAGATGCACGCCTGCGGCCACGACGGCCACACGGCCATGCTGCTGGCCGCCGCGCAGCATTTCGCGAAAAACCGCAATTTCGACGGCACGGTCTACCTGATTTTCCAGCCGGCCGAGGAGGGCGGCGGTGGTGCGCGCGAGATGATCAAGGACGGCCTGTTCGACAAGTTCCCGATGGACGCGGTGTTCGGCATGCACAACTGGCCGGGTACGCAGGTCGGCAAGTTTGCCGCCAGCACCGGCCCGGTGATGGCCTCGAGCAACGAGTTCAAGATCACCATTCGCGGCAAGGGCGGCCATGCTGCCTTGCCGCACAACGGCGTCGATCCGGTGCCGGTGGCCTGCGAGATGGTGCAGGCTTTCCAGACCATCATCAGCCGCAACAAGAAGCCGGTCGATGCCGGTGTGATTTCGGTCACCATGATCCACGCCGGCGAGGCCACCAACGTGATCCCCGACAGCTGCGAGCTGCAGGGCACGGTGCGCACCTTCACGCTCGAGGTGCTGGACATGATTGAAAAACGCATGAAGCAGATCGCCGAGCACCTTTGCGCTGCGCATGACGCCCAGTGCGAATTCGCGTTTGTGCGCAACTATCCGCCCACCATCAACCACGCCAAGGAAACCGAGTTTGCACGCAAGGTGATGGCCGGGATCGTCGGCGAGGCCAACGTGATTGCCCAGGAACCGACCATGGGTGCGGAAGACTTTTCCTACATGCTGCAGGCCAAACCGGGCTGCTACGTCTTTATTGCCAACGGCGACGGCGCGCACCGCGAAATGGGCCATGGCGGGGGGCCGTGCATGCTGCACAACCCGAGTTATGACTTCAATGACGACCTGATCCCGCTGGGGGCCACCTTCTGGGTGCGCCTGAGCGAAAGCTGGCTGGCCAAGGACGCAGCATGAGCGGGGTGACTGACGCTTTTTCCGGCACCTATGCCGAGGCGCGCGGCAAATTCCTGGAAGCGGCCGCTGCGGCCGGCCTGAAGGTGGATTCTCACCTGCATCCCGAAGCCGGCCGCGAGGGGGAAGTGCTGGCCATGGACGTGGTGCTGGACGGCCCGGTGGACGCCCGTTCGCTGCTGATCCTCACCAGCGCCTGCCATGGCGTCGAAGGTTATTGCGGTTCCGGCGTGCAGGTGGCTGCCCTGCGGGACGCCGAGTGGCGCGCCAAAGCCGGGGCGCAGGGCGTGGCGGTGCTGTACGTGCATGCGCTCAACCCCTATGGCTTTTCGCACATCCGGCGCACCACCCATGAAAACGTGGACCTGAACCGCAACTTCCATGACTTCTCGCAGACCTTGCCTGTCAACGAGGCTTACCGCGAGCTGCAGCCGCTGTTGCTGCCCGAGCAGTGGCCGCCCAACGACGACAACAAGGTGGCCACCGACCATTACATCGCCAGCCGCGGCATGGATGCCTACCAGGCAGCCATCACCCGGGGCCAGCATGAATTCCCCGAGGGCCTGTTTTTCGGCGGCACCGCGCCGACCTGGAGCAACCAGACCCTGCGCAAGGTGCTGCAGACCCATGCGCGCCAGGCCAGGCGGGTGGCATGGATTGACGTTCACACCGGACTGGGTCCCAGCGGTGTCGGCGAACGCATCTGCGCCTGTCGCGATGACAAGGAAGCGCTGGCCCGGGCACGCGCCTGGTGGGGCGGCGGTGGCGCGACACCGGTGACCTCGATTTACGACGGCTCGTCGAGCTCGGCTTTCCTGACGGGCCTGATGTGGACCTCGATCTACGACGAGTGTCCCGATGCGGAATACACCGGCATCGCGATGGAGTACGGCACCTTGCCGCCCTTCGAGATGATGCAGGCACTGCGCGCCGAACACTGGCTCAATGTCCATCGCGACGCGCCACCGGCACTGGCCGCGCAGATCAAGCAGCAGATGATGGATGCGTTTTACGTGGACACCGACGCCTGGAAAGAACAGATCATCAGCCAGGCGCGGGAGTCGCTGTTCCAGGCGGTGGACGGACTGACTTCATAACCTTTTAGGGCTCAAGCCCTTGAAATACGGGCGCATTAAGCTATAAAAACTATAGCGAATGCGCCTTTTTTTATGGCTCAATCTTCCAGTTCGGCCTTGGCCATTTCCACGTCGAGCCGCTCCATCGCGTCCATGGGTGTGCCGGCGGCGGCCTGTTCGTAGAGCTTGGTGGCCTCTTTCATCCGCTTGTCGCCTTCGAGCATCACCATGCCGTTGGCGTATTCGATCATGGCGATGGCCGAGCCAGGGTTGAGCTTGAGGGACTCCTTGAACAGGGACAGGCCCACGTCCTTCTTGGCACCGTAGGTCATGCCGCCGATCAGGGAGCCGACCTTGTCGATCACCTCGGCGTGGAAGGCGGCCAGCGCAATGTGCGCGTCGGCATGTTTGGGGCAGAGCCTGATGGCCTGCTCCAGCGCGTTCTTGACCTTGCTGCCCAGGCCCTGGGCGAGCGCCTTGGCCACGCTGATGCCCTGGCTGTAGCGCCCGAGGGCATACGCCTGCCAGTACCAGGCGTTGGCGTTCTGGGGGTCGGCGGCCTGCTGGGCCTCGGCGCGCTGGGCAACTTCCATGAACAGCTCGAGTTTGGTCTTTTCCTTGTTCTCAAGGTAGTTGGCGTAAATGGACGTGGCCTTGTTGGCCACGGTGAGGCCGGCGCCGCCTGCCTTCAGGCCCGCTTCGGCAGCCTTCTGGAATTCGCCGTTGTGGAACAGCACCCAGGCCTGCAGCGCGGCGGCGTCCTTGGGCAGGGGCTCGCAGTCCCCCTGGTGCAGGCGGGCCCAGTTTTTCTTCAGGCTGGCGGCATCGAATGCGTAGTCGCCAGCGTGGGGGAAGGCAGTCCATTTGGCCATCGGTCGTCTCCTTGGAATTTAGAATAAATTCTTATTGTTGGCTGGCTGATAAATCGGGGGTCAGGCGGGGCTGGTGTAGGCGCCCACCAGGGCCTGCAGGTGCATGCGCTGGCCCTGCTCCAGGTAGGGAATCAGCAAGTTCAGGACATGGTGCGCGCCGCGCAGCAGGGCGGCCTGGGCGTTTTCCGGCTCCAGCGCATGGCGCGGGTCGCGCACGTATTCGAAACTCAGCCAGTAGGTCAGCACCACCACCATGCTGGTGGCCGTGGCCTCGACCTCGCGCGAGTCGATGCTGACGGTGTTGGCCCGGCTCATGCTGTCGAGCATGGTCTTGACCGAGCGGGTCTTGTTTTTCAGTACCCACTGGAAGTGGGTCTCGAGCCGCCGGTTCTTGCTGAGCAGGTCGTTGAGGTCGCGGTACAGGAAGCGGTATTGCCAGATCAGCTCGAACAGCGTGTGCATGAAAAACCAGGCGTCCTCGACATCGCGCACGCTGTCGCTGGCATTGAGCAGCTCGCTCAGGGCGCGCTCGTAGCGGTCGAACAGCGAGTTGATCAGCTCGTCCTTGGCGGGGTAGTGGTAATAGAGGTTGCCGGGGCTGATGCCCAGTTCGGCAGAGATCAGCGTGGTCGAGACATTGGGCTCGCCAAAACGGTTGAACAGATCAAGCGTCACTTCCAGGATGCGTTCAGCAGTTCGGCGCGGCGCTTTTTTCGCCATGGTGTCTACCTCGTATTTTTGTTCGACTCTAACCCACTCACCCAGGTGTTGGAAGTAGGGAAGTCGAGCGCCGGGCGGCGCGGGCCTCCGGTACCTGCAGGGCGTGGCTCAGATCCTCCATGATTTCTTCCAGTGAATTGATCGCGCGGCCCAGCCGGGTGGGGGCCGGGCGTTCGCTGACCAGGTGGCGCCGTGAGTCTTCGAGCACTTCGAGGTTGAGCGAGATGTCGTGCTTTGCGAGCTTGGCCGACAGCGTGGTTTTGCGCGAGCGCAGCATGTCGCGGGTCTTCTGGTAGGCATGCTCTGCAAGCTGGCGGCGCTGGGCGTAACTGAAGGTGTTGGCCAGGAAAAGCTCGGCGTCGCGGTGGTCCGGCTCGATCAGGACAATGTCGGTGTCGGGGTAGGCGTGTTCGTAGTGCTTCATGCCCAGCTCCAGCCGGGAATGGATCATGGAGCGGAAGGTCTGGCTCAGCACGGCCGGTAGCCCGCCGTCGACGATGCGCGGAATGGCCTGTCTTTCCCTGGGCAGGCCGCGCCGCATCACGCGCTGGGCCATCGACAGTTCGGGGGCCCGGGTGGCGTCAAACGGTACCAGCGGATTGAGGCACAACATCAGGTCCATGCCGCCGTCCATGGCCACCCCGGCGTGCAGGGTTTTCTTCAGCGCGCCGTCCACGTAATAGTGGTTGTCGATCTCCACCGGCGGAAACAGCCCCGGCAGGGCCGAACTGGCCTGCACCGCCTTCGAGATCGGTACATGGTCCCAGCCGGGCTGGCCAAAAGGTGCTGCGTCGCCGCTGTCCAGGTTGGTGGCTACCAGCGTAAGCCGCGTCTTGAGCTTGCGGAAGTCGTTGGTCCGCCCTGCCCTGGAGAACAGGATGCTCAGGCGCCTGTCCACCTCCTCGTTGGAGAACACCCCCGTCGGCAGGGCGGGGCCGAGTTTTTCGAGTGCGTTCAGCAGGGGTTTGCGCCCCACCGTGGCGCGCCACAAAGCCGTCGCCGCCAGGCCAGGCAACATGACGCTGCGCCGCAAGAATTCGCCATAGGCCGGCACCATCAGCCAGGCCGGGTCGAACACCTCGGAGGCCTGGTGGTCGTTTTCAATGAAAGCGGCACACAGCTCGCGCGGGGTCATGCCGTTGGCCAGGCCTGCCGCGATAAAACCACCGGCCGAAACGCCCACGTAGTGATCCAGCCTGGTCAGCGACAGGCCCTGCAGCGATTCATCGAGCGCACATAGCGCGCCTATTTCGTAGATGGCGCCCAAGGGTCCGCCGCCTGCCAGCGCCAGCGCGATACGCGCCTTTGCCGCTGGACGTGTCGCCCTTTTTACCTTTGCGGCTGGCTGCTGCTTTCCGGGATGCCTGGCTGAAGTCATGAATTGGAAGTGTAGACCGGGGGGTCCCGTGAATTTGCTGCTATGCAGCAATCCCTCAGAGGGACGCGGGCGAAAAAAAAGGACGCGTCAACGTCCTTTTTTTGAGGTGGCTCAAGGCAACAGGTGTCAGGCGGACTTGCGAGCCGGCGCGCGTTTGGCGGCTGGCTTGCGTGCCGCGGCCTTGCCGGCGGCGGGTTTTGCTGCAGCACGTGGCGCTGCTTTGGAGGCCGCCGGTTTGGCGCCCATCTTTTGCACGTTTTTGTTGAGTTCATCAATGCGGGCGATCAGGGCCTCGACGTCCTTGGCGGAAGGCACGCCCAGCTTGTTCAGGGCCTTGGCGACGCGCTCTTCGAAAATGTTTTCCAGCTTGTCCCACTGGGTGCCGGCTTTCGAGGTGATGTCTGTCGCCATGGTGGCCATCTTGTTGGTGGCGGTGGAAATCTTCTCTTCGGCAACCGCCTGCGTCTTGCGCTGGATGGACAGACCTTCCTTGACCAGGGTCTCGAACACCTTGCCGCCTTCTTCCTGAGCCTTGGAGAAAGCCCCGAGGCCGGCCAGCCAGATCTGCTGGGCCGATTCCTTCACGGCGCCCGAGAGTTGGGGGCCGGATTTCTTGTCAGCGCTCATTTTTTGCAGTTTCTTGACCATGGTGGACTCCTCTGTCGATAGGTGGATGGCTGGTTGGCGTCGCCATCGGGCGACACGCAAGCAAAATATAAGCGCTGCAGGCGTGCAGGTTTAGGTGTGCGCTCCTAAAACGCTAGTGGTACGCCCCTACGGAAAAACGGCGCCAAACGGGCCGGTCGCGGGTTTCTGCTGACCGGCAGGCAGCCGGGCTTGGGCAAGAATCGACGCTGGTCCAAAGTTGTCTTGCGGAGAACACAATGCAGTATTTCGTCACGGGAGCCACCGGCTTCATCGGTAAACGGCTGGTCAAAAAGCTTCTGGCGCGCAAGGGTGCGACGGTGCATTTCCTGATCCGCAAGGAAAGTGCCGGCAAGGTTGATGCCTTGCGTGAGTACTGGGGTGTCAGCGCCGCCAGGGCCGTTCCTGTCCATGGTGACCTCACGGCGAAGAAACTTGGCGTCTCGAGCGAAGACGTCAAAAAACTCAAAGGCCAGATTGACCATTTCTACCACCTCGCGGCTGTTTACGATCTGGGCGCCGACGAGGAAAGCCAGATTGCCGTCAATGTGGACGGTACCCGCCATACGGTCGAGTTCGCCAAGTCCATTGAGGCCGGACATTTCCACCATGTGAGTTCCATCGCTGCAGCCGGCCTGTACGAAGGCGTGTTCCGTGAGGACATGTTCGAGGAGGCCGAGAACTACGAACACCCGTATTTCATGACCAAGCATGAGAGCGAAAAAATCGTGCGCAAGGAGTGCAAGGTGCCCTGGACCGTGTTCCGCCCTGCCATGGTGGTGGGCGACAGCACCACCGGCGAGATGGACAAGATCGACGGGCCTTATTATTTCTTCAAGCTGATCCAGCGCATGCGCCAGCTGTTGCCGCCGTGGATGCCGGCCGTGGGCCTGGAGGGCGGCCGCATCAACATCGTCCCGGTCGATTTTGTGGTGGATGCCCTGGACCACATCAGCCACAAGGCCGGCATTGCCAAAAAATGCTTCCACCTGGTCGATCCGGTGGGTTACCGCGTCGGCGACGTGCTGGACATTTTCAGCCGGGCCGCGCATGCGCCCAAGATGAACCTGTTCGTCAATGCGGCCTTGCTCGGTTTCATCCCGCGCAGCGTCAAGAAAAGCCTGATGGCCCTTGCGCCGGTTCGCCGCGTGCGCAATGCCATCATGGCCGACCTGGGCCTGCCCGAGGACATGCTGACCTTCGTCAACTACCCGACGCGCTTTGACTGCCGCGAAACGCTTGCCGCGCTCAAGGGCTCGGGCGTCGAATGCCCCAACCTGAAAGATTACGCGTGGCGCGTGTGGGACTACTGGGAGCGTCACCTTGACCCCGACCTGCATATCGACCGATCGCTCAAGGGGACCGTCAGCGGCAAGGTGGTGCTGATCACCGGCGGGTCCTCGGGCATTGGTCTGGCGGCAGCCCACAAGTTTGCCGAAGCCGGCGCCATCACCCTCATCTGCGGCCGCGACCAGGACAAGCTCGACGAGGCCTGCAAGGAGGCTCGGGCCAAGGGCTACCACTTCATTGCCTACCCGGCCGATATTGCCGACATGGCCGACTGCGACCGGTTTGTACAGGCGCTGATCGAAAAACACGGTGGCGTTGATTTCCTGATCAACAACGCGGGCCGGTCGATTCGCCGCGCCATTGAGGCCAGTTATGACCGGTTTCATGATTTCGAGCGCACCATGCAGCTCAACTACTTCGGCTGCCTGCGGGTCACCATGGGTTTTTTGCCCGGCATGGTCGCCAAACACAAGGGTCACGTGGTCAATATCAGCTCGATCGGTGTATTGACCAATGCACCGCGCTTTTCGGCCTACGTGGCCTCCAAATCGGCATTGGATGCCTGGACACGTTGCGCTTCCAGCGAATTCGCCGATCAGGGCATCACCTTCACCACCATCAACATGCCGCTGGTGCGCACACCGATGATCGCTCCGACCAACCTGTACAACAATGTACCGACCCTGAGCCCCGAAGAAGCAGCCGACCTGGTCGCCCAGGCCTGCATCTTCAAGCCGGTGCGCATCGCCACCCGTCTGGGCATTGCCGGCCAGGTGCTGCATGCGCTGCTGCCGCGCGTGGCGCAAATCGCCATGAACACCAGCTTTCGCATGTTTCCCGACTCATCGGCTGCCAAGGGCGCCAAGCCGGGCGACAAGCCGGTCAAGCAGACGCTGTCGCCGGAAGCCGTGGCGCTGCAGCAGATGATGCGCGGTATTCATTTCTGACCGATCTCTGCGTTCTCCAAAAAATCGCTCCCGGTGGGCGATTTTTTTGTTGGTGCTGCTGGCGACGAAGAAGGGTGTTGGCGTGAACGCCAAAGGCATAATGAGGCGGGCATCAAGCGGCGCAGGTGCATAGCGACACAGAGGGACAGGCTCATGATTGTGGTTACCGGAGGCGCAGGGTTCATCGGCGCCAATTTTGTTCTTGACTGGCTGGCCGGGCGCGACGAGCCGGTCGTCAACCTGGACAAGCTCACTTACGCCGGCAACTTGGAAACCTTGGCGACATTGCAGGACGATCCGCGGCATGTTTTTATCAAGGGTGACATCGGTGACAGCGCGCTTGTGGGTGAGTTGCTGGCCCGGCACCAGCCGCGCGCCATCATCAATTTTGCAGCCGAATCCCATGTCGACCGGTCCATTTCAAGCCCGGAAGACTTCATCCAGACCAACATCGTCGGCACTTTCCGGCTGCTGGAGGCGGTCCGGGCCTATTGGGGTGGCCTGGCTGCTGAGGCCAAGGCCGGCTTTCGCTTCCTGCATGTGTCTACCGACGAGGTGTACGGCTCACTCGCATCCACGGAGGCCGCCTTCACGGAAACGCACCGGTACGAGCCCAACAGCCCCTATTCAGCCAGCAAGGCCGCCAGCGACCATCTCGTGCGTGCGTACCACCACACCTATGGTTTGCCGGTGCTGACCACCAACTGCAGCAACAACTACGGCCCCTACCATTTCCCCGAAAAGCTGATTCCCCTGATGATTGTCAATGCGCTGGCCGGCAAACCCCTGCCGGTTTATGGCGACGGCATGCAAGTGCGCGACTGGCTTTATGTGAAAGACCATTGCAGCGCGATCCGCCGCGTGCTCGAAGCCGGCAAGGCGGGGGAGGTTTACAACGTGGGCGGCTGGAACGAAAAGCCCAACATCGCTATTGTGAACATCATCTGCGACCTGCTCGACGAGTTACGGCCGCGCCCCAACGGGAAGCATTACCGCGAGCAGATCAGCTATGTCAAGGACCGCCCGGGCCATGACCGCCGCTACGCCATCGACGCCGGAAAAATCCAGCGCGAACTCGGCTGGAAACCTGCGGAAACCTTTGAAACCGGCATACGCAAGACGGTGCAGTGGTACCTGGCCAGCCCCGAGTGGGTGGCGCATGTGCAAAGCGGGGCGTACAGGGACTCGGCGAATACCCACTACGCTGGCGTGACCACTGCATGAAAATCCTGCTTTTTGGGAAAAACGGCCAAGTAGGTTGGGAATTGCAGCGCAGCCTGGCACCTCTGGGTGAACTTGTTGCGCTGGACCGGCGCAGCACGGACCTGTGCGGCGATCTCGCCGATCTGGACGGAATCAGCACCACAGTGCGCCATGTCCGGCCCGACGTCATCATCAATGCGGCCGCCTATACCGCCGTTGACAAAGCCGAAAGTGATGCGGCGACCGCACATGCAGTGAACGCGGAAGCACCCGGCGTGCTCGCCCAAGCCGCCAGCGCTGTCGGCGCCTGGCTGGTTCATTATTCGACCGACTATGTGTTCGACGGCAGCGGCAGCAAACCGTGGGAAGAAAGCGATCCGACCGGCCCGCTCAACGTTTACGGGCGGACCAAACTTGAAGGCGAACAGCGCATTGCAGCTCAATGCGAGCAGCACCTCATTTTGCGAAGTAGCTGGATTTACGCGGCGCGGGGTGGCAACTTTGCGAAAACAATCTTGCGACTTGCTGGTGAGCAGGAACGGTTCACAGTCGTGGATGATCAGTTCGGAGCACCCACCGGTGCGGACTTTCTCGCGGATGTGACGGCTCACCTGGCGAGCAGAATTCAAGATCGTGGAAATGATCGTCTTGCAGGAACCTACCATGTGTCGGCGGCCGGCGAGACTTCGTGGCACGGCTACGCAAGTTTTGTAATCGAGACCGCCGCGCGAGCAGGAATGAGGCTGAAAGCTTCTTCCGACTTCGTGATTCCTGTTCGCACAACCGCGTTGTCCACACTCGCTGCACGCCCAAATAATTCAAGACTGGATACCACCAAATTTCAGAGGTCCTTTGGTTTGAAGTCGCCCGCATGGCAGAGCGGCGTTGCCCGGATGCTTGTCGAAGTTGCAGGGGGTCATCATGACTCAACATGATCAGTTGGTAGCCGGTGCGCGAGATATACGTTTTTTGAGTGATTGCCGGGCGATGACTCACGGCAGGGGTAAACCGGAAATCAGAGATGCAGCCATCTTATGGCTCTGTCTGAGGCTGGCGCTACGTACTTGATCAGAAACTAAAAGTGCTGCCTATACCCTCACCAAATGTGGATGTCGGCCGGTTCACCACGGATATTGAGAGACAATTCCCCAAATGAAGGTCTTGCCCACTACTTTGCCGGAAGTTCTCGTCATTGAGCCGCAGGTGTTTACTGACGATCGCGGCTGCTTTTTCGAAAGCTTCAACCGGCGGAGTTTTGCCTTTGCTACTGGCATAGACGTGGACTTTGTTCAAGATAACCATTCGCAATCCGGTGGGGGCGTACTGCGCGGACTGCATTACCAGCTTAGGCAACCACAAGGAAAGCTTGTACACGTGATCCAGGGTGCCATCTTTGACGTCGTTGTCGATATTCGGCGTTCCTCCCCAAACTTTGGGCGATGGGTGGGGGTTGAACTGACAAGCGAAAATCGCAAGCACTTGTGGGCGCCGCCGGGATTTGCGCACGGGTTTCTGGCTCTCAGTGAGACGGCGGAGGTCTTCTACAAGGTAACAGACTACTATGCTCCTGATGACGAGCGTTGCATACGCTGGGATGACCCCGACTTGGGTATTCAGTGGCCCTACGTTGCCTCTATGACAATCTCCAAGAAGGATCAAGAGGCCCCTGGGCTCTCTTTCTGCGAGATTTCGTCCTAAGGTACTCGGCTGTTGTATAAGCTGCATGCCACAATCCCAAAAAGGTAATGGCTCGCCCAAAAATTTCGGAAACTTTCTCTTCGATTGCACTGGGCGTTGCAGCGCCTTTTTTACACTTTACGGGCAAGGCTCTATCTTTGGTGAAGCGGTCATGAGCCTTGTCAAGTACCGACCGGACGTCGACGGCCTGCGCGCACTGGCGGTGATGTCCGTACTCATTTTTCACGTGGACCCCGCGCTGCTGCCGGGCGGGTTTCTGGGCGTGGACATCTTTTTTGTGATTTCCGGCTACCTGATCTCTCTGATCCTGTTCCGGGAGCAGGCCGAGGGGCGCTTCAGTTTTACCGGGTTCTACGGCCGGCGCGTCAGGCGCCTCTTTCCGGCGCTGATACTGGTTCTGACCGCGAGTCTGTTGTTCGGCTTTTTTGCGCTGTTTGCCAATGAGTACGAGCGCTTGGGCGAGCACGCGGCCGCAGCCATTATTTTCATCCTGAATTTCCATCTGCTCGGTGAGGCGGGCTATTTCGACGCTGTTTCCTACAGCAAGCCGCTGCTGCACCTGTGGTCGCTCTCGGTGGAGGAGCAGTTCTACCTGCTGTGGCCGATTCTGCTGCTGGCTTCACGCCGTTTTCGCTGCAATCCCGCCTGGGTGATTGCCGCCTGCGCCGCGGCGTCGCTGTTTTACGGACTGCACCTGGGCCGCATCAGCCCGGACCAGCTGTACTACCACTCGCTGCCCCGCTTCTGGGAACTGCTGTCGGGAGTGGCGATTGCCTGGATGCACCAGAAGAAGGGCACCAGCTGGCTACCGCCCAAGCTGCATCCGGGCCGCGCGCGTGACGCTGTGTCGCTGGCCGGGCTGGCCTTGACGGCAAGCGCCTTGCTCGCGTTCAACAAGACCTTGCAGCACCCCGGCTTGGCCACTTTGTGGCCCGTCATGGGGGCGGCCATGCTGATGGTCTCTGGGCCGGGCGCCATGGTCAACCGTATGCTGTCCTGGCGCCCCCTGGTGTGGGTAGGGCTGATCAGCTACCCGCTTTACCTATGGCATTGGCCGATTTTGTCCTATGCCCGGATTGCCGAATCCGGCAGCCCCGCGCCCTGGGCGCTCTGGCTCGGTGCCGTGCTGGCGATGCTGCTGGCTTGGGCCACCTATGCGGGTGTTGAACTGCCGCTGCGCCGGACGGCCGGCAGCGGCCGAGGCAAGCGCCGGGTGACGGTTTTCCTGTGCTGCGCCATGGCGGCCTTGCTGGCGGCCGCGCTGGCCGTCGTGCTCTGTAGAGGTCTGCCGGAGCGTCCGGCGCTGCAGGAATTCAAAAAGAACGAAGGGCAAATGGTTCGCGAAGTGCGCCAGGACGCCTCCTGTCTCGCGCTCTTTGCGGGGAAGGCGGCTCCCGTCTATTGCCGGCAAAGCCATGCCGGCGAACGCATGATTGCCTTGATAGGGGATTCGCATGCGCACGTCCTGTTTACCGGCGTTTCCGAGCTTGCCGCTCAACAGGGTTACGGTACCCTTCTGCTGGCGAACTCCGGATGCCCGCCTTTCGTCGGCGCGGTCACGGGTCGCACGCCCGCGGAGCACGAGCAATGCGCTCAAAGCATAGAAACCATCGTCGAGGCGTTGGGCAAGGACAAGCGGATCGTCAGCGTGGTGATTGCCTCGCGCGGACCACAGTACATGAACGGACTGGGGTTCGGGCCGGTCGA
Source organism: Gammaproteobacteria bacterium (assembly GCA_030654835.1). Taxonomy (GTDB): domain Bacteria; phylum Pseudomonadota; class Gammaproteobacteria; order Pseudomonadales; family Pseudohongiellaceae; genus UBA5078. The sequence goes on from JAURWS010000008.1 coordinate 17,199, forward strand.
AGCCAACTACAACTTCCCGCCTATTTCCGCCCGTTCAGTTTCCCCGGACGCAGCTCCCATCAGCCCTGAGCAAGCGTTTACCGACGGGCTGGTGAATACGGCCTCGTACCTCCACAAGCGAGGTATGAGGGTGTCCTACATGTTACAGGTGCCGGAATTGGGCGTTTCCGTCCGAGACTGCTTGGGACGCCCATTGACGCTTTCACAGCGGTCCGACGGGTGCACGGTGCCTTATGACACCTATCAACGTCGCATGCATCCCTATAGGGCGCAGATGGCCGCCTTGGCGGAGAGAGCCCCTTACCTACACATTATCGATGGAGAGCCTGCCCTTTGTAATACGGTTGGGTGCTCGGGCTTTATCGACAAGCACCTGATGTACGCGGACGACAATCACCTCAGCGTGGCGGGCTCAAGAAGGATCGCCCCGCTGATCGTGAAGGCCGCGCTCGCTGCGGACGGCCAATAGTGTTCTGGTGTTCAGTAAGTTGCTGTTGGGCAGCTAGTCAGCCTGCTTGCCGCGGCGCTTCTATATCCGCCAATCCGGCGGCGCTTTTGTCAGGTTCATTACTGCACTTGTCCAACAGGACGAGGGCTTGTCGGATTCTGTGTCAGTGCCGCGCGACCTCCATATAACGTTTTCCGGTGGTGATGGCGGCAGGTTACATCTTCGCCTTACAATTAAGAAAGCGGGTGATTGATCGTGAGCTCCTTGGTATGTGGCACAGATCACTCCAACGCTTGCCAATCGAAAAAATTTGACGGCCATTCGCGGCCAGACGGCTCAGACAAAAGCATGAACAGAAAAATAGCAATGGTAGGGCTTGGCTACGTGGGACTTCCCGTGGCCGTGGCATTTGGCAAAACACACCCAGTTGTGGGGTTTGATATCAAACTGGCCCGTATCGCCGAACTGCAGGCCGGGCGGGACAGTACCGGCGAGGTGACCTCCGACGAGTTGGCGCAGGCCGACATTCGGTATACCAGCCAGATTGATGACCTGAAATCATGTGATTTCTTCATCATTGCCGTGCCCACCCCGGTTGACACAGGCAACAAGCCGGACCTGTCACCCCTGATTGGCGCGTCTAGGTCGGTTGGAAAAGCCCTCAAACCCGGCGACATCGTAGTGTACGAATCCACGGTTTATCCCGGCGCCACAGAAGAGGACTGTATCCCCGTGCTCGAAGCCAGCTCAGGGCTCAAGTTTGGCACCGACTTCACGGTGGGCTACAGCCCCGAGCGTATCAATCCTGGTGACCGGGAACATACCTTCACGAAGATCAGGAAGATCGTTTCCGGGTCTGATGCGCGCACACTGGACGTGGTGGCCGAGGTTTACGGTTCGGTCGTCACCGCAGGTGTTCATCGGGCCAGTTGCATCAAGGTGGCCGAGGCTGCCAAGGTGATCGAAAACACGCAGCGCGACCTGAACATTGCCCTGATGAACGAGCTTTCCGTGGTGTTCAAGCGCATGGATATCGACACCCAGGAAGTGCTGGAAGCCGCCGGAAGTAAATGGAATTTTCTTCCCTTCCGCCCGGGTCTTGTGGGGGGGCACTGTATTGGCGTCGATCCTTACTACCTGACGCACAAGGCCGAGAAGCTCGGTTACATACCGCAGGTAATTCTGGCGGGCCGGCGGATCAACGACAACATGGGCCGCTTTGTGGCGCGTAATACCATCAAGCAGATGATTGCCCAAGGCATTGACGTGGCGCGTTCGCGTATTGGTGTACTCGGCATCACCTTCAAGGAAAACTGCCCCGACACGCGCAATTCCAAGGTGATGGACATCATTCGCGAGCTGCAGGATTATGGGGTGGAGGTGGTGGTATGCGATCCCCATGCCGACGCTGAAGAGGTTCACGAGGAGTACGACCTCCGCCTGGGGGAAGTCAGTGCCACTCAGCCCGTGGACGCCCTGATCATTGCGGTCGCGCACACGGAATACAAGGCGCTGACGCCGGGCGAACTGCGTGCCATGACCCGTGGCGACAAGCCGGTACTGATTGACGTCAAATGCATCCAACCCCGTCAAGCACTCGAATCTGCCGGCTTCAATGTCTGGCGCCTGTAAAGACCTGCCGTATGAACAGCAACATCACCGACCGCAAGATTCGCTTTGCCCTTGTCGGCTGCGGACGTATTTCGAAAAACCACTTTGACTCCATTGCCCAGCACGGCGACCGGGCCGAGCTGGTGGACATCTGCGACATTGACCCCAAGGCGCTCGACGCTGCCGTCAAAGCCACCGGTGCCAGGGGGCACGCCTCGCTGACAACCATGCTTGCGGCAACCACGGCAGACTGCGTGATCGTGACCACGCCCAGCGGCCTGCATCCGAGGCAGGCAATAGAAATTGCGCAGAGCGGCCGGCATGTGTTGTCTGAAAAACCCATGGCTACCAAGTGGGAAGACGGCGTGCGCATGGTTCGTGTCTGCGAAGAGGCTGGCGTTTATCTTTTTGTTGTCAAGCAAAACCGCCGCAATGCGACGCTCCAGTTGCTCAAGCAGGCAGTGGAGAAAAAGCGCTTCGGCCAGATCTACATGGTGACCCTGAATGTCTTCTGGCAGCGCCCGCAGGTCGGTTACTACGACCAGGCCAAATGGCGCGGTACCTGGGAAATGGATGGCGGCGCCTTCATGAACCAGGCCAGCCACTATGTGGACCTGCTGGAGTGGGTGGTAGGCCCCATCGAATCGCTGCATGCCTACACCGCCACACTGGCCCGCGACATCGAGGCGGAAGACACAGGTGTGTTGAGCGTGAAATGGCGTAGCGGCGCCTTGGGCTCGGTCAATTGCACCATGCTGACCTACCCGAAAAACCTCGAAGGGTCCGTCACCATTTTGGGTGAAAAGGGCACGGTTCGTATTGGCGGTGTGGCCGTGAATGAAATCAAGGAATGGCAGTTTGCCGATATTGACCCGGACGACGAGAAGATCAAAGAGGCCAGCTACACCACAACGTCTGTTTACGGTTTTGGACACCCGCTGTATTACGACAATGTCATCAAGGTGCTGCGCGGCGAAGCCGAGCCCGATGTGGATGGACGCGAGGGCCTGAAGACGCTGGAGGTGCTGATGGCGACTTACCGTTCGGCCCGGGACGGCGTGCGCGTTGGTCTGCCCCTTGAGCTGTGAGCCCGCTTCCGGCCAGCTGGAAGGCAGCATGAACTACACCGCGCATTCCACCGCCATTGTCGACGATGGCGCACAAGTTGGTGCTGGCACCCGCATTTGGCATTGGGTTCACGTCAGTGGTCAGGCGCGCATCGGTGAACGTTGCTCGCTTGGGCAAAACGTTTACATTGGCAACGATGTGTGCATTGGCCACAACGTGAAGATCCAGAACAATGTTTCCGTCTACGATGCGGTGACCCTGGAGGATGACGTTTTCTGCGGCCCCAGCATGGTGTTTACCAACGTCTTTAACCCGCGCTCTGCGGTCACCCGCAAGGACGAATACCGGCGTACCCTGGTAAAACGTGGCGCGACCCTGGGGGCCAACTGCACCATTGTTTGTGGTGTCACCGTGGGCGAGTATGCATTTGTCGGCGCTGGGGCAGTGGTCAACAGAAACGTGCCGGCTTTTGCGCTCATGGTGGGTGTGCCGGCCCGGCAGATGGGATGGATGAGCCGTTTTGGCGAACGCCTGGACTTGCCACTGACAGGCAATGCCACCACCACATGCATTCATACCGGCGAGCGTTACCAGCTGGTTGACGGTGTGTGCGCTCTTGCCACCTGACCCGCTTTTGAAGGAGCCAGAAATGAACGCTTTGCTTAAAGAACAACCCGCCTTGCCCAAGATCGAATTCATCGACCTCAAGGCCCAGTACCGCGCGCTGAAATCGGACATCGACGCCCGCATCCATAAAGTGCTGGACCATGGCCAGTACATCATGGGCCCCGAGGTGGCAGAGTTGGAGCAAAAACTCGCAGCCTACACCGGCAGCAAGCACTGCATCACCTGTTCGTCAGGCACGGAAGCCCTGCTGATGTCATTGATGGCGCTGGGCATAGGCCCTGGCGACGAAGTCATCACCACGCCCTTCACCTTTGCCGCTACGGCCGAGATGATTGTGCTGGCCGGCGCCACTCCCGTGTTTGTGGACATCGAGCGCGATACCTGCCTGATTGACGTTTCCAGAATCGAAGCCAAAATCACGCCGCGTACCAAAGCCATCATGCCAGTTTCGCTGTATGGCCAGGTGTGTGACATGGACGCCATCAACGCACTGGCCGCACGGCACGGCAATATTTCAGTGATTGAGGACGCGGCGCAGAGCTTTGGCGCCAGCTACAGCGGTGATACCGGCGTCAAAAGAAAGAGCTGCAATCTGTCAACCATCGGTTGCACCAGTTTTTTTCCCAGCAAACCGTTGGGTTGTTATGGCGACGGCGGCGCGATCTTCACCAATGACGATGCGCTGGCCAAGGCAATGCGCGAGATCCGTGTACACGGCCAGGAGCGCCGTTATTACCATACACGTGTTGGCGTCGGTGGTCGCATGGACACGATTCAGTGCGCCGTCGTGCTGGCCAAGCTGGAACGCTTCGATTGGGAAATCGAGCGTCGCCTGGCACTCGGAGAGGCCTATCGCAAGCTGATCACGGAGGCCGGGTTGCCGGTCCAGTTGATCACGGTCCGGCCCGACCGTGATTGTGTGTGGGCCCAATTCACCGTGATCGTCGACAACCGTGAGGCGCTGCAAAAGCACCTGCAGGCCCAGGGCGTGCCAACTGCGGTGCATTACCCGATATCACTGAATCGCCAGCCAGCCTACCGTAATGATGCGTCGGCGGGAGAAACCGTCAACAGCCACTGGGCTGGCGAGCGTGTGATGAGTCTGCCGTTGAGTCCCGACCTTGATCTCGCAACGCAGCAGCGCGTCGTTTCCGCAATTATGCGTATGACCAATAAATAGTATTCAAGTATCGAAATTTCTTTTTATCGGTGGAGCCGATTTTAATGAAGGCCACGTTCGTATCCCGACTTCAAAAATTGGCTGGTTTCCAGAAGGAAATCCAGTTCGAAGTACTGCGCCGTTTGCGTCGGGCTCCTCAGATCATTCAGCGCTCTATGGCCAAGGATGTGGGCGGTGGTCTTGGTGACATCAATCTCTGTTTGCAAACCCTGGTGGAAAAGAGCTTGGTCGAGATGCAGAACGTCAGCAGGAACACGTTGCGCTATGTCAATTTGCCTATCCCGGCCGGGGCGGTTGAGCGGGAGAAGCTGAATGCAGAGTTTTTGAGGCAAAAAGTAGTGCAGTATGAAACGCTCCGAGTCGAGATCGGGGTATGTAAGTCTGAACGTGAGATTCAGGCGTGCTCTCAGAAAGGGCGTCGGATCTCATGAAGGTTCTCCTTACAGGGGGGACTGGCTACATCGGCAGCCATACAGCTGTCGTGTTATCGCAGTTGGGTCATGAAGTAGTTCTGTACGACAACCTGTCAAATAGCCGTGACGCCGTGCTGAAGACGCTTGCCAAGATCACAGGGCGGCACTTTCCCCTGGTAAGGGGCGATGTGCGCGACACCGAGTTGCTGAGGAATGCGCTCGCATCTTATGGCATTGATACAGTCATTCACTTTGCGGGACTGAAGGCGGTTGGCGAGTCTGTCGTAAAGCCTATCGACTACTACGCCAACAACGTACAGGGCACGATCAGCCTGCTTCAGGCTATGCAGGCGCAGCAAGTCAAGACGCTGGTTTTCAGCAGCAGTGCGACCGTGTATGGTCAACCCCAGTACCTCCCTCTAGATGAAAACCATCCAACCGGCGCTACCAACCCCTATGGCCGTAGCAAGCTTCATATTGAAGAAATGTTGAGTGATGCCGCATCGTCAGATGCTGATTGGCGGATTGCAAGTCTGCGTTATTTCAATCCGGTTGGGGCGCATGAAAGTGGTCTTATTGGCGAGAATCCCAATGGGGCGCCAAGTAATCTGATGCCCTACATTGCCCAAGTTGCCGCAGGGCAACGCTCGGAATTGAGGATCTTCGGTAATGATTACCCTACTCCTGATGGGACCGGCGTCAGGGACTACATCCACGTCATGGACTTGGCCGAGGGGCATGCGGCTGCACTTAAGTTCCTGAATCAAGCTAGCGGCTGGCATGCCATCAATCTCGGAACGGGTAAAGGGTGCAGCGTGCTTGAGATGGTGTGTGCCTTTAAAAAAGCTTCCAACCGCCAAGTGCCTTACAGAGTGGATACACGCCGTATCGGCGATGTAGCGGCATGTTATGCCAACCCAACGAAGGCGGCTGAACTATTGAACTGGAAAGCCAAACGTACTGTGGATGAGATGTGTGCCAGCACATGGCAGTTCCAGCAGACAGTCGAAATTGAATAATGGCTTAAGTTCCCACGTGGAAATTTTCTCTCTCTTTGCGCGCCTCTGGCGCCACATCGCACCAAGACGTCGCAAGCAGTTAATTCTGCTTGTTATCGTGATGGTCGTTACCTCTTTTGCCGAAGTTGCAAGTATTGGTGCTGTGTTGCCGTTTTTGGGGGTATTGATGGCGCCAGAAGTTGTCTTCCGGCACCCGTCTGCGCAACCAATCGTGTTGATGCTGGGAGTGACCGAGCCTGCTCAGTTATTACGGCCGTTAACAATCCTCTTCATCCTGATGGCGCTCTTCTCCGCAACGATGCGGGTGATTTTGCTGTGGGCACAAACGCATTTTGGCTTCGCCATCGGAGCAGACTTTGGTATTGAAATTTATAGAAAAACGCTTTACCAACCCTATTCTGTGCATGTGGCGCGAAATAGCAGCGAAGTTATTGCAGGCATCTCGATAAAAGTTCATTCAGTTGTAGGGGCGGCTTTGCTGCCACTGTTAACTATTATGAGTTCGGGAATGATATTGACCGCAATTTTGCTTGCCCTTGTTGCCATAGACCCTCTTGTAGCGATGGCGGCTTTAGGTGGCATAGGCGTCCCCTATGGCCTGATCGTTATTGCTACAAAAAAACGTGTTGCGCACAACGGGGAGCGCATTAGCCTTGCTTCTAATCAAGTCATTAAAACCTTGCAGGAAGGTCTCGGCGGTATTCGGGATGTGCTGATAGATGGCAGTCAAGCCACCTATTGCAAAATCTACCGCGACGCAGACCTTTCTCTTCGCCGCTCGCAGGCTAGCATCCAGATTATTGGGGGAGCACCCCGTTTCCTCATTGAGTTTCTGGGGATGGCCTTGATTGCGGTCCTGGCATATGGTTTGTCTGGGCGTGAAGGAGGAATCGGCAGCGCGATCCCCGTCTTGGGGGCACTGGCTGCCGGTGCCCAGCGCTTGTTGCCGGTCTTGCAACAACTCTATAACAGCTGGGTCGGGATACGGGGAGGTCAAGCGTCGTTGCGAGATGTACTTGATCTTCTTGATCAGCCTATGCCTGATTACGCAGACGCTCCCTTGCCTGACCCCATGCCTTTCAACTCATCAATACGGCTGAGCGAAATTGGTTTTCGCTATTCCTCAATTGCTCCATGGGTTCTTCAAGAAGTAGATTTGGTTATCCCAAAGGGTGGTCGGATCGGCTTCATTGGCGCTACTGGAAGCGGCAAGAGCACGCTACTTGATATTCTCATGGGGTTGTTGCAACCGACACAAGGGACTCTTGCCATCGACGGCATTTCAGTTGAGGGACATGACTGCCGCGCCTGGCAAGCGCACATCGCTCATGTGCCACAAGCTATTTTCCTCGCGGATGCAACGATTGCCGAAAATATTGCTTTCGGGGTCGCCCCGGAAAAAATCGACATTAACCGGGTCAAGCGTGCGGCCAGCGAAGCACAGATAGCCGCAACTATCGACTCATGGGAGAATAAATACAATACCAGTGTAGGCGAGCGCGGTGTTCGGTTGTCAGGTGGACAGCGCCAACGAATTGGTATTGCTCGCGCTCTATATAAACAGGCGGACGTCATTGTTTTTGATGAGGCAACGAGTGCGTTGGACAGTGACACGGAGAAAGCAGTTATGCAGGCAATCGATCATATTGAAAGGAATATCACAATCCTCATCGTGGCGCACAGGCTGACGACTTTGAAGAATTGCGACCTCATTGTTAAATTGGCAGGAGGCAGGATTGTCCATACCGGAAGCTACGCAGAAATGATCCAAGCCGAAGGAATGCACTAGCTTATGGCTATTTTAGTTACCGGAGCAGATGGTTTTATCGGCTCGCATTTGACCGAGGCCCTCGTTCGCGCCGGGCATGATGTTCGTGCCTTCACACTGTATAACTCATTCAATTCTTGGGGTTGGCTGGATCAATGCGCCCCTGATGTGAAGGGGAAGTTTGAGGTGTTCTCTGGCGACATTCGGGACCCCAACGGTGTGCGTACGGCGATGAAAGGTTGCGACGCTGTCCTCCACCTCGCCGCGCTGATCGCAATTCCTTATTCTTACCATTCCCCCGATACCTATGTTGACACCAATATCAAAGGCACTCTGAATATCGTTCAGGCCGCGCGCGATCTTGGCGTATCTAAAGTAATACACACGTCCACCAGCGAGGTGTATGGTACGGCGCGTTTCGTTCCTATCACCGAGAATCATCCATTGCAAGGGCAATCGCCATACTCGGCAAGTAAGATTGGTGCCGATCAGATCGCTCTGTCGTTTTATGCGTCTTTCGGGACGCCGATTCATGTTCTTCGGCCTTTCAACACCTATGGACCGCGCCAGTCCGCGCGTGCTGTGATTCCCACTATCATCACGCAGATCGCCAACGGCCAAAGAACAATTAAATTGGGTGCGGTGCACCCAACTCGTGACTTCAACTACGTGGCCGACACAGTTGGTGGTTTCATGGCGGCCCTGGATTCGCCGCGAGGTCTGGGCGAAGTGATCAATATCGGCAGCAACTTCGAGGTCTCCATTGGGGATACGGCCCGAACCATCGCCAAACTCATGGGCGCGGACATTCAGATAGTGACCGACGAGGTTCGCCTCCGCCCCGAGAATAGTGAGGTGGAGCGCCTGTGGGCGGATAATGCCAAGGCGCTCGACATGCTTGGTTGGCGCCCTGCATATGCAGGGCTGGAAGGTTTTCATCGTGGCTTGGTTGAAACCATTACATGGTTCAGCGAGCCGCAAAATCTGCGTCAGTACAAAGCCGGTATCAACAATATATGAATGGCGTGACAGATTTGCACATGCGTGAAATAAACATCTGCGGGCGGCGGGTTGGGCCTGCTCATCCGCCGTTGGTGGTGGCTGAAATTGGCATCAACCATAACGGTAGCCTCGAGCTGGCGCGCACCTTTGTGGATGCTGCTGCAGAGGCGGGCGTTGAAGTGGTTAAACACCAGACGCATGTGGTGAGCGATGAAATGAGTGGCGCGGCGCGGCATGTCATTCCGGGCAATGCAGAGGAGTCCATCTACGACATCATGGCTCGCTGTGCGCTGTCCGAAGAAGATGAGATCGCTCTCAAGGAATACGTTGAGTCGCGCGGCATGATTTTCATCAGCACGCCGTTCTCGCGTGCCGCCGCAGATCGCCTCGAACGCATGGATGTCGGCGCCTACAAGATTGGCTCAGGCGAGTGCAACAACTATCCTCTGCTCGAGCATATCGCTGCCTTCGGTAAGCCTATCATCCTCAGTACAGGCATGAACGGCATTGACAGCGTGGCTAAATCAGTGGAGATCTTCGAGCGGAATGGAGTGCCGTATGCGCTGCTGCACACTACCAACCTGTACCCCACGCCGCCACATCTGGTCAGACTTGGCGCCATGGTCCAGTTGGCCGAAGCATTTCCGCGCGCGGTGGTTGGATTATCTGATCACACCACCAACAACCTCGCCTGTTTTGGCGCGGTGGCGTTGGGTGCTTCCATTCTTGAGCGCCACTTTACCGACACGATGAATCGCGAAGGTCCGGACATCGTTTGCTCGATGGACGTGCAGCGCTGCCGCGAGCTGATCGACGGCAGCCGTATTCTGCACCAGGAAATCGGTGGCACGAAGGGACCGCTACCCGAAGAGCGGGTCACCATGGATTTTGCATTTGCGACCGTGGTGACCATCGCGGACGTGCGAGCTGGCGACGTCTTCACCAAGGCGAACCTCTGGGTCAAACGACCCGGTACAGGCGGAATTTCTGCCGAACGCTACAAAGAACTGCTCGGCAAAAAAGCGGTGCGCGATCTGCCGATGGATACACACCTGCAGGTGGAGGACGTGGCTCAGCCCGGCGGTTGATGACAAGAGTTGTCATCACGGGGGCGACCGGCTTTCTCGGCCGTCACGTAGTGGCGCAGCTGAGTGGTGGATTCGAGTTGGTGCCCGTGTCGCGAGGGCAGCACACAGGCGTGGTGCAAGTGGCAAACTACGCTGACGTGCCGGACGGTGACCTGCTCATCCATCTGGCTGAAGAGCCTGATCGCGCCGCCGCCAGCCGTGCTGGCGATGCCCATGTTGAAGCAAGCACTGGGTTGGTGCGGGCGCTCAGTCGTCGTTTCGCCGACCGTATGATCTACGCTTCGTCTGGTGTGGTGTACGGTGACGCTGGCGCCGCGCCATTTTGTGTCGGCGATCCGCTTGTCTCTGCTGATGCATACACTCGCGCCAAAATTTTGGGGGAGGTAGAGGTGCTGGAGGCGGGGGGCACGGTAGTGCGCCTTGCCAATCTTTTTGGCCCGGGGATGTCGAAAGGCAATGTGATGTCCGATATCCTGCGCCAGATTCCGGGAGAGGGGCCCCTCTTTGTCCGAGACGACACGCCGGTGAGGGATTTTCTCGCCGTCGACGACGCAGCTAGATTCTTCACCTTGTTGGCTGGCGCCAGGGCACACGGCGTGCTGAACGTCGGTTCTGGTGTCGGCACCCGAATCCGCGCTCTGGCGGAAACGGCGCTGGCGCTGTACGGGGAGATTGGTCGCGAGATAGTCGCGACGCGACCCGCATTGTGTCCATCGGTCAACGTGCTGAATGTGGAACAGGCGGCGAAGGTACTAGGATGGGCGCCCTCGCGCTCACTCGCGGAACATATGAGCGCATATTTTTTCGGAAAGAGTTAGGTTATGTCCAAGAGAAAAATTGCCATATTCACCGGTAATCGCGCCGAATATGGACTCCAGTACCCCATCATCAAAGCGGTAGACCAGCATCCCGATCTGGAGTACCGGCTACTGGTTTCGGGCGCACACTTGGACAGCCATTTCGGACGCACCTTGAGCGAAATCCAGGAAGATGGGTTCCGCGTCGACGCCGAGGTGAAGATAGAAATGGACTCAGACTCTCGCATCGCTACCGCGCAGGCCATCGGTTCGGGCATACTGGCGGTGAGTCGTGCGCTAGACGAAATCCGTCCAGACGTGATGGTGGTCTACGCCGACCGCTTCGAGGGGTTTGCCGCCGTCATCGCGGCTACCCAGATGAATATACCTACCGCGCATATCGAAGGTGGCGACCTGACTGAGGGCGGCGCTCTGGACGATTCGGTGCGTCACGCCATGACTAAGCTCGCACACATGCATTTCACTACCAACCAGCAGGCGTCGAATCGTATTCTGGCCATGGGTGAAGAGCCGTGGCGCGTGCATACAGTCGGCTTTCCGGCTATCGACCTGATTTCGGAGGGGCGCTTTGCTACGCCGACCGAGATCGTCGAAAAGCTGGGACTGGACCTCGCTCGGCCGATAGTTCTTTTTACCCAGCACTCCGTCACCACCGAGGTCGATCAGGCCGCCATGCAGTTCGCTTCGTCCGCTGAAGCTATGTGCCGGCTGGCCGCCGAGGGCGTGCAGGTGATCATGACCTATCCCAATAACGACGCCGGTGGCCGACTCATCATCGCCGGCCTGGTGGCTCTGGACGAGAAAAAGGTCGCGGGCATCCGGGTGCATCGCTCCTTGGGGCGTCACCTGTATCACGGCGTACTGGGCCTGGCGCGTGATCCGGCCCTCCGCGTCGCCTGCGTCGGCAACTCGTCGTCGGGTATCAAGGAAACCCCCGCCTTCGGCTGCCCTACTGTCAACATCGGTTCTCGGCAACAGGGTCGCCTGCGCGCCAGCAACGTAATCGATTCGCACTACGACGCTGATGAAATAGTCGCAGCGGTGCGAAAATGCCTCAACGACGAGGCCTTCCGCGACGCTGCCCGCACTAGTCCCAACCCCTATTATCTTGGCGGAGCCGGCATCAAGGTGGCCGAGGCGCTGGCCGCTGTCCAGCTTGACCAGACCCTGCTCAGGAAGTCGATGACGCTGCAAGGCGAAGTACGTGACGGCTGGTACCGATGAGATTGCAATCCAGCTGATGAACGAGATGACGCGACTGACCGAGACACCCGCTGGCCAGTGGGAAAGAGCTTTGCTGCCGGAGGGTGCTACGCTGGCGGACGCGATCCGCTGCCTCAACGAGGCCAAGACCCAGATCGTCCTCGTTGTCACCGACGACCGCGTACTGGCTGGTACGGTGACAGATGGGGACATCCGTCGCGGCCTGCTGCGCGGTGTTTCTATGGAAAGCCAGGTCGCCTCGATCATGCAGCGGACTCCGTTGGTCGTGACGCAGGAACTGACCCACGATGCGGTGTTTCAGCTGATGCAGGCGAACAAGATTCATCAATTGCCGGTGGTCGATGCCCATCGCCGCGTGATCGGCTTACACCTCTGGCACGAGCTCGCCACATCGCCCCTGCGCCGCAATTGGATGATCATCATGGCTGGCGGCAAGGGAACGCGCCTGCGGCCGTATACGGAAAACTGCCCAAAGCCTCTGCTCCCTGTGGGCGGTAAACCCATGCTGGAGCACATCATCGAGCGGGCAAAAGCGAAAGGTTTCCATCGTTTTGTGCTGTCGGTGCACTACCTCGGCCATATGATCGAGGAGTATTTCGGCGACGGTGCCAAGTGGGGTGTGCACATTGAATATCTGTACGAGGAGGTGCCGCTCGGAACGGCTGGCGCTATCGGCCTTCTGAGGGATAGGCCGGGAGAGACATTCCTGGTGACCAACGGCGACGTGTTGACCGACATCAATTATGGCGAACTGCTGGATTTTCACCATCGCTATGGCGCCGTAGCCACCATGGCGGCGCGGCTCTACGAGTGGCAGCATCCATTCGGTGTCATCCAAACCAAGGGCGTCGACATCGTTGGCTTCGAGGAAAAGCCCGTTTCTCGCAGCCATATCAACGCCGGCATATACGTTCTGGAGCCCCGCACGATTGACGCGCTCGATGTCGGCGAGCCTTGCGACATGCCGGAGCTCTTTAGCAGGCTGCAGGAAGCGGGCGAGCGTACTATCGTGTATCCGATGCACGAGCCCTGGCTCGACGTCGGGCGAGCGGCGGACTATTCCGCCGCGCAGGACAGCGTCAAAGGTGAAAATTCGTGAGAATCCTCGCCCTGGTTACGGCACGGGCCGGTTCCAAACGCCTGCCGGGGAAAAATACCCGTCTCCTGGGCGGCCGCCCCTTGCTGACGTGGAGCATAGACGCCGTGCGCGGCATTCCGGATATCTGCGACATCCTGGTTTCAACCGACGACGAAGCTATCGCGGGCATTGCGCGCACCGCGGGCGCCTTGGTGCCTTGGCTTCGCCCGGCCGCTTTGTCCGGGGATACAGCGACCTCGGTAGACGTCGCCCTGCATGCGCTGGATCGGTACGAAGCGGAATCGGGACGAGTCGAAGGTTTGTTGTTGCTGCAGCCGACTTCTCCGTTTCGCAGCCGCGAAACCATCATTGCCGGTATTGCCGCTTTCCAGAAAGGGCAAGCGCGCCCTGTCGTGGGGTTTTCCCCTGCGCAGTCGCACCCTCTGTGGTGTTTCCTGATCGAAAATGACCGTGCACACCCATTTTGCCAGGAGGGTGGCCTGCATCTGCGTTCGCAGACGCTGCCCCCGGCGCACATCGTGAACGGTGCTTTTTACTTGATTGCACCGCAGGATCTGCGGGCGAATCGGTCGTTCTATAGTGACGACATGCTGCCCTTGATCATGGACGATCCTCGTGAGGGGCTGGATATCGATACCCAATGGGACTGGGATATGGCCGAAGCGCTGATTGGCATGGGAAAATAGTGCTTTCGGCCGAGCAGGGGGCGGCTGCGACGATTTGCCCTGAAATTTGAAGATAACCAGAGAGAAACCAGGTGTAGAAAGCCTGCGAAAAGCCCGATGTTCAACGACAAATCCATACTTATCACAGGCGGCACCGGATCCTTCGGAAAGCAATATGTCCAGACAATTCTGGAGCGTTACAAACCCCGGCGTTTGATCGTGTACTCGCGAGATGAACTCAAGCAGTACGAGATGCAGCAGGATTTCGATGCGCCGTGCATGCGGTATTTTATTGGCGATGTCCGCGACAGGGAGCGCCTGGTGCAAGCCATGAATGGCGTCGACTTCGTCATTCACGCAGCAGCGCTCAAACAGGTGCCTGCAGCGGAGTACAACCCGATGGAATGCATCAAGACCAACATCCACGGGGCTGAAAATGTCATCCATGCGGCATTGGCAAATAACGTCGAGAAGGTCATTGCCTTGTCGACCGACAAGGCCGCCAGTCCAATCAACCTTTATGGTGCGACCAAGTTGGTGTCGGACAAACTCTTTGTCGCTGCGAACAATATCGCCGGCGGACACCGCACACGTTTTGCGGTCGTCCGCTATGGAAACGTGGTGGGCTCCAGGGGTTCGGTCGTCCCATTTTTCAAGAAGCTTGTCGAAGGCCGCGCTGATCATTTGCCGGTGACCGATGCCCGCATGACGCGCTTTTGGATTACCCTTCAGCAAGGCGTCGATTTCGTGCTGAAGAATTTTTCACGCATGCATGGCGGTGAAATTTTTGTACCCAAAATTCCGTCGGTCAAAGTAGTCGATCTGGCGCTCGCGATGGCACCAGGTCTCCCGCACAAGATCATCGGCATTCGTCCGGGTGAAAAGCTGCACGAGACCATGTGTCCGAAGGACGACTCCCATCTCACCCTGGTTTTCGAAGACCACTTTGTTATCAAGCCCACCATCGAATTTATCGAGGAGTGCGACTGGTCGGTCAACAACCTGGGTGAAAAGGGAGCCCCCGTTGAGCAGGGGTTTGAATACAGTTCAGGCGATAACCCCCACTTCCTTACCGTCCCGGAAATCGTCGAGTTCAATACAGTTGCAGGTGTTTGATGATTCCCTATGGTCGGCAGGACATTACCCAAGCAGATATCGACGCTGTCGTCGATGTGCTGCGGTCAGACTTTCTGACGCAGGGGCCGGCAGTCCCGCGCTTTGAGCAGGCGGTCGCCCAGCGCGTCGGTGCGCCGCACGCGGTGGCCGTCAACAGCGCGACATCGGCCCTGCACCTCGCGTGCCTCGCTCTGGACCTGCAGGCCGGCGACTTGCTGTGGACCGTGCCCAATACTTTTGTCGCCTCCGCCAATTGCGGCCGCTATTGCGGCGCCGACGTGGACTTCGTGGATATCGACCCAGTGTCCTGGAACATCAGCGTTCCCGCCCTGTACGAAAAATTGCTGGTGGCACGCCGCCAGGGTCGCTTGCCCAAGGTGCTGGTAGCGGTGCATTTCGCAGGCCAGCCTACCGAGCAGGAAGACATCTGGCGTCTGGCGCAAGAGTTCGGCTTTCGGGTCATTGAGGATGCTTCCCATGCCATCGGTGCCGCTCGCAACGGCGAACCCGTTGGCAGTTGCCGATGGTCAGACATCACCGTGTTTAGCTTTCACCCGGTAAAGATCATCACGAGCGCCGAAGGCGGCATGGCTACGACCCGCGACGCCATACTGGCGGAACGCATGAGCCTC
Organism: Gammaproteobacteria bacterium; assembly: GCA_030654835.1. Classification (GTDB taxonomy): domain Bacteria; phylum Pseudomonadota; class Gammaproteobacteria; order Pseudomonadales; family Pseudohongiellaceae; genus UBA5078. Next base: position 32,977 of record JAURWS010000008.1, read on the forward strand.
CTGCGTAGCCACGGCATCACACGCGACGTGAAGAAATTCCGCAACTTTGGAAGCAATCCGCCGGCGTGGGCCTACGAGCAGCAACAGCTCGGCTACAACTATCGCATGACCGACCTGCAAGCGGCGCTGGGTACCAGCCAGCTGGAACGCCTCGACAGCTACGTGGCAACGCGCAACGCCTTTGCCTTGCGCTACAACGATCGGCTCGCCCACCTGCCACTGAACCTGCCCACCGTGTTGCCGGGCAACCTCTCCTCCTTCCACTTGTATGTGGTGCGGCTGCAGGCAACTGCTACGCGGCCCAATCGCCGTGAACTTTTCGAGCGGCTGCGTGGAAAGGGGGTCGGCGTGAACCTGCACTACATGCCAGTTCACCTGCAGCCCTACTATCGCGACCTCGGATTTACGCCGGGGCAATATCCGCGGGCGGAGCAATACGCCGACGAGGCGATCACCTTGCCGCTATTCGCCGCCATGCGGGAAGCGGAGCAGGACGTTGTCATCGCAGCCCTGGGGGAGGCCTTGTCGTGAAGATTGCGGTGATTCCAGCGCGCGGCGGTAGCAAGCGCATTCCGCGCAAGAACATAAAGCCTTTCGCTGGCAAACCGATGATCGCGCATGCAATTGGCGCTGCCCATGCTTGCGGACTCTTCGAACGCATCGTGGTGACGACCGACGACGCGGAAATCGGCGAGATCGCCCGCAGTCACGGTGCGGAAACCCCCTTTGTGCGCCCCGCCGAACTTGCCGACGACCATACACCGACGGTGCCCGTCATCGCCCATGCGATCCAGGCCTGCCGCAGCCTGGGCTGGGATGTGGAAGACGTTTGCTGCATCTACCCGGGCGTGCCCTTCATCCGCACTGAAGACCTCGCGGCCGCCTTCGACCTGCGGGTGACGAGCGGCGCCGACTACAGTTTTCCCATCGCGGAATTTCCCGCAGCCATCCAGCGAGCCCTGCGGCGCGACGCCGGCGGATGCACCCAGCCCTTCTTTCCTGAACACGAGCTGACCCGCACCCAGGATCTGGAGCCCGCCTTTTACGACGCCGGTCAGTTCTACTGGGGCTCGGCGCAGGCATGGATGACCAACAATCGCATCCATCGCAGCGGCGTGGGGCTGGTGATCCCCGCCTGGCGGGTGGTGGACATCGATACACCTGATGATTGGGAGCGCGCGCAGATGATGTGGCAGACCTTCTGCGCAGTCACTCCCGCTCGCTAGTTCTATGCGGATCGTATTTCGCGTCGACGCATCGGTAACCATCGGCGCTGGCCACGTCATGCGTTGCCTCACTCTTGCCGAAGCACTGCGTGAACGTGGTGCCCAGCCGCTCTTTGTGTGCCGACCGCACGAAGGCAATCTGTGCGAACTCATAGCGACGCGCGGCTTCGATCTGTCCGTGCTGTCTCCACCTCGGTTCGACCTGCCGGGGTATGGCGCATGGCTTGGAGCCGATTGGCAAAGTGATGCCGAAGAAACCCGTTGTGTGCTACTTGGTTTGGAGTCACCGCCAGAATGGTTGGTGGCTGACCACTACGCGATCGACGCGAGATGGGAAACTACGCTACGCCCGCACGCTGGCAAACTGATGGCCATCGACGATCTTGCCGACCGGCCCCATGATTGCGACCTGCTGCTGGATCAGAACCTCGTTGCGGACATGGATACGCGCTATGCCGGGTTGCTGCCCTCGTGCTGCGAAACTCTGCTTGGGCCCGCATATGCCCTATTGCAGCCAGAGTTCGCTCAAGCGCGAAGGCAGGCGAAAGTGCGCACTGGAAGAATCCGGCGTGTACTGGTTTTTTTTGGTGGGGGCGACAAGGCTGGAATGACCGCCATTACCATAGCCGCCTTGAACACCGTTGACTTCCCAGGTTTGGAGGTCGATGTCGTGGTCGGCGCTTCCAATCCTGATATCGAAAACATCCGCGCGCAGATCGCGTTGTACCCGAACATACGGCCACACCTTAATCTTCCTACCCTGGCACCGTTGATTGCCGCAGCCGACCTAGGGGTGGGCGCATGCGGTGGAAATGTTTGGGAGCGGCTGTGCCTGGGCCTTCCAAGCATTGTGATCACGCTAGCCGAGAACCAGCGTGCTGCAGCGGTAGCCTTGCATCGTAAGGGCCTGGTCCGATGGATCGGTGATCATGAAAACGTTGGCATCGCCGACTTGGTATCTGCGCTCCGAAAAGCCTTTTCAGAAGACTTGGCTGCCGAATGGTCAGAAACATGCTTTGGGGCAGTTGACGGAAAAGGGGTTGAGCGTGTAGTCGAGGCCATGAGGCTGGCTCCACGGTAAATTTCCCACTATTAAGACGGAGAGATTTTGATGATCACACTTGGAATATGTAATGCTGAAACAGCATCTGCATGTGTTTTTAAAGACGGTGAATTGATGGCTGCCGTCAGCGAGGAGCGCCTGACGCGAGTGAAAATGGATCAGGCATTCCCGGTGCGGTCTATCCAGGCTGTCCTTGATGCCGCCGGCATAGCCCTTTCCGATCTGGATCAGGTCGCTTACGCTTGGGCAAAGGGGTTCGACGAGGGTGTACTGAGCAAGTACGTCTTGCGTGGTGTTGAGCTTTTTAGCGAGAGTAAGGAATCTCTCGATATATTCCTCGAGCGTATCGAGGCTGAGTTGCGCCAAGATCTGCCGCGACGACAAGAATTCTGGGATTGGGCCAGGGCCAACTTGCCGTCAAGCCTGCACGATTCTGTCGTCACATGCTATCACCATGAGGCGCACGCCTACAGTGCCGCGCTGATGAGCCCTTTCAAAAATGCACTCGTCGTCACCGCCGACGGACGTGGCGACTTCGAGTCGCTCACCTGCTGGGTATACGATTCCACGGCAACGCCTCCGCTGCGCAAGTTGTGCTCGAGCACGTCGGCCGACTCGCTTGGGTTCTTCTACGGGCGTATCACAGGCCTCTTGGGCTTTACTCCTTGCCGGCATGAAGGGAAGATCACCGGGCTCGCCGCTCATGGGAATGCCGAGCGTGCCTTGCCACTGATGCGGGAGATGATCGACTTCACCGATGGTGAAGTGAAGGCCAAGCTGGGGCCTCTTTTTCGCCCCTTCTACACAAACTACAGCGATGAGTTGAAAGCGCGCATCGCCGACTTCTCGCGAGAAGACATCGCCGCCGCCGCGCAACGACACCTCGAGGATATGCTGTGCAAGACGGTCGAAGAAATGTTTCGCAAGCATGCGCTGGGGCGTCTCCCAGTGGTGCTGGCCGGAGGTATCTTCGCCAATGTTCGGGTGAACCAGCTTATCAAGGAGCTGCCTTTGGTCTCTGGCGAGTTTGTCCAGCCGCACATGGGTGACGGTGGCCTGTGTGTCGGCGTGGCCGCCTACGCGCAAAATCGCGCCGGGATCAAAATCGTACCGATCAAGCACCAGTATCTCGGCCCCAGCGTTTCTGCGGACGAAGTCTGGGCAAAGCGCGAACGTTTCCCGAACAACGTCTTCGAGAAATGCAACGATGTCCTGGAAGACATCCTCGACAGCCTTAAGCAAGGTCAGGTAGTTGGCCTGGTGCGCGGTGCCATGGAATTCGGCCCGCGCGCGCTGTGCCATCGCAGCATCCTTTTCAAGTCCTCAGATCCCAGTTGCAACGACTGGTTGAACAAGCGCATGAACCGAACGGAGTTCATGCCGTTCGCCCCGGTCATTACTAGTGAATTGGCCGCGCAATCGTTCGTTGGTTTCTCTGAATCAGACGAGACGCTGCGTTACATGACGGCTACGATGAAGTGCAAGCCAGACTTCGCCGACAAATGTGCAGCGGTGACACACGTGGACAACACTGCGCGGCCGCAGGTTGTGCAAAAGGCCGACGATCCCTTCCTGTGGGAACTGCTGACGCGTTGGCATCAGATGACCGGTGAGTTCGCGCTGATCAATACCTCCTTCAATGCACACGAAGAACCAATCGTATGCACCAGCGAGGATGCCATCCTCAGCCTCAACGACAATACGGTAGATGTTGTGTTCATCGAGAGCATCAAGGTAACGGCAAATCGCATGGCGATGGCCAACTGATGGAAATTTCTAGGAGCGACCTACTCATGCAGATAGGCCATCGAAAAATCGGCACTGATACCCCGCCTTTCATCATTGCGGAGATGTCGGGCAACCACAACCAGTCTCTCGAACGTGCGCTCAAGATAGTGGAGGCCGCCGCCGGTGCTGGAGCTCATGCCTTGAAATTGCAGACCTACACGGCCGACACGATGACCCTCGCGATCAATAGTGACGAGTTCTTCATCAATGACGAAAAAAGCCTCTGGAAGGGCAACAGCCTGCACGACTTGTACCAAAAGGCGTACACGCCCTGGGAATGGCACGCGCCCATCATGGCGCGTGCCGCCGAGCTCGGCATGGCCTGCTTCAGTTCGCCCTTCGATGCAAGCGCTGTCGACTTTCTGGAGTCCTTGAATGTCCCGGCTTATAAGATCGCTTCCTTCGAGAACATTGATTTGCCCCTGATTCGTAAGGTAGCGCGAACCGGCAAGCCGATGATTATCTCAACCGGCATGGCCACCGCCGCCGAGATCGACGAAGCGGTGCGCGCCGCTCGCGAGGCCGGCTGCCGTGATCTGGTGCTGCTCAAGTGCACCAGCACCTACCCGGCCACGCCGGAGAACACGAACGTGTCCACGATCCCGCACATGCGGGAGTTGTTTGGATGCCAGATTGGCCTGTCCGACCACACCATGGGTATCGGTGTCTCAGTTGCCGCAGTAGCACTGGGTGCCACCGTCATCGAAAAACACTTCACGCTGCGCCGCGCTGACGGCGGGGTGGACAGTACCTTCTCGCTGGAGCCGGAGGAGCTGCGCTCCCTGGTCATCGAGACGGAGCGTGCCTGGCAGGCGCTGGGCTCAGTGAGTTACGGGCCCGGCGAGGCGGAAAAGAAGTCTCTGGTGTTTCGCCGCTCTCTCTATATAGCTGAGGATGTGAAGGCTGGCGACGTTCTCACCGAGGCAAACTTGCGTAGTATCCGGCCTGGCTTCGGCCTCGCTCCCAAATACCATGACACCCTGCTCGGGCGGCGGGTGAACCGTGACATCAAGAAGGGCACACCGATGTCCTGGGACCTCATTGGTTGAAAAGCCCAAAATGTCTTCCATGAAAGATCTGATCAGGGCGCAAACCGCCATACTTGAAGCTCCGAGAGACCTGCACTTCAAGGAAGAGACGCTGGATCCCGCGTCCTTGGGTGACGGTGAGCTGTTGGCCGCAACCATCGTGTCTGTGATCTCGCCGGGTACGGAGCTTGCCGCCTACAACGGTGCGCCGCCGCTGCGCCCGGGCGTGGTCTACCCGCGCTTGGTTGGCTACTGCAACGTCGCCCGCGTGCTGGCATGCGGCAAGGCCGTGAGCAGCATCGCACCCGGCGACCGCATCCTTACTTTCTCCAGCCATCGCAGTCATTTTCGCATCCCCGCGACCGACGCGCTGGCGGTGTTGTCCACTGGCATCGCCAGTGAGGATGCGGCCTGCGCCTACCTCTTCCATCTGGGCTACGACGCCGTGCTCAAGTCGGGTCTGCGCCCGGGCAGCGACGTGGTGGTGATAGGCTTGGGCGTATTGGGTCTGACCACCGTCGCGTTGGCCGCATTGTCTGGCGCACGGGTGTTCGCTATCTCAGACCACGAGGCTCCGCGCCAGAAGGCGTTGGCCTTCGGTGCTGCCGCCTGCTTCAGCCGCAGCGAGTTTCCGCAGCTTGCAGAGCGACTCGGTACGGCGCGTGCGCAGGTGGTCATTACCACCAGCAACGCTTGGGCCGACTGGCGCCTTGCGCTCGAATCGGCTGGCCAGAAGGGTACGATCGCGGTGCTCGGCTTTCCCGGCCGTCAAGAGGAGGCCATTCCCTTCAATCCTCTCGACTCCGCGCATTTCTACATGCGACAGCTGCGCATCATGGCTGTGGGTATGGCACCGGAGCTGCCAGATTCGCGAGGCTTCCTGCCCTTCAACGAACGCGCCAACCTGCAGCGCCTGCTTGAATGGATACACGCTGGGCGGTTGCGCCCGGCTGAGCTTGTATCCGGTCGCTTCCCGGGCGCGCAGTTGGGCGACGCCTACGAACACTTAATGCGCCGTGAAGGCAACCCTCTGACCTACCTGTTGGACTGGACCGCTGAGCAATGACCGCATCTTCCATCGGCAAGATTTGCGCCGCAGTCATCGGCTGTGGCCGTATGGGTGCCGTTACCAGCGATGCGATGCGGCGTTTCGCGCCTGCGGCATGGATGCCGCTCAGCCATGCGGAAGCCGTTGTTACGCAGCCCAGCCTCGAACTAGTGGGTGTTTGCGATATTGAGCCGGGACTGCTTGCTTCCGCCGTCGCGCGCTTCGGCGTACCGGGTTACGCCGATTACCATGAGTTGCTTGACAACCTGCGCCCGGAACTTGTCACCGTCGCCACGCGAACGCCCGAGCGGCCGGACATCATCTCCGCTGCGGTGGCCGCTGGCGTGCGCGCCCTGCATCTGGAAAAGCCTCTTTGCAACAGCGTCGCGCAACTGACACAACTCGAAGCGCTGCTCGCAACCCCAAGCCTCGCTTGCACCTTCGGAACTCTGCGGCGCTACATGCCTATTTATCGCCGCGCCCTTGAGCTCGCTGGCGGTGCAGAATTTGGTGGCCTGAACCAGGTGCAGGTCAACATGGGCAAGGCACCGCTCATGTGGACTCACCCGCATTCCATCGACTTACTGCTGTTCTTTGCTGGCGATCGCCGTGTCAAAAGCGTCTCTGCGCACTTTGCAGAGAGCAGCGTGGAACGGCAGGGCAGTCGGCTAGACGGTGATCCAGTCGTGGTGTCGGTGCTCTTCGAGTTCGACGACGGCCTGACCGGTCTGATTGGCCAAACCGGTGGTTGCGATGTCATTCTGGCCGGCAGCAACGGCACGATCACTGTCGAGTCGGACGGCCGTCGCCTGCGCATGCGGAGCAGCGAAGGCGACGATGCCTATTGGGACAGGCTTTGTGTCGAGGAGGCCGATGGTGATCCCGGTGGCACCCGTCTGGCCCTGGATCGCCTGGTCGATGGTCTGAACGGCAATACGAACCAGGTGCTTGCCGACAAGCGCGCCATCCTTACCGGGCAGCGCCTGCTGCTCGCCTGCGGCCAATCACACCTGGCCGGCGGTGCCGCCGTCGATCCGAATGAACTCGATCCGGATCTCGTCATCACTGGCCGCAGCGGCAATCGCTATGCGTGAGTCACACGAAAGCGATGGAGTTTCGAATGCCATTTAAGGTACTAATCATCGGCCTTGGTCAGATTGGCATGGGCTATGACCTGACGTTAGACGCAGGGCATATCTATTCCCATGCCCGCGCTTTCACTATGCATCCCGACTTCGAACTGATCGGTGGCGTGGATCCCGATGCGGAGCGCTGCGCCACCTTCGAGCGAGTCTATACGTGCCCAGCTTATGCAGATATTGATGCCGCGCTCGCAGCGCACTCGCCCGATGTTGTGGCCATCGCCGTAGCCACGGCATATCACCAGGCTGTGCTCATGGAGGTGCTTGAACACGCGCGCCCACAGGCGATACTGTGTGAAAAACCGCTCGCCTATGACCTCGATGGCGCGCAGGCCATGGTCGATGCCTGTGCCTCCAAGGGGGTGGAGCTGTTTGTCAACTACATCCGGCGCAGTGATCCTGGTGCCATCGAGGTCGGGCGGCGCATTGCCGCAGGCGCGATCAAAGCACCGCTTAAGGGTGTGGTCTGGTATTCCAAGGGGCTGCGCCACAATGGATCCCACTTTATGAACCTGCTCGAATACTGGCTGGGGGCGGTTCTCAGGACGGCCGTGATCCAGACGGGTCGAGTGCTGCCGGATGGCGATGCCGAACCCGATCTGGACATTACGTTTGAGCGGGGGCGGGCGGTGTTCCTGGCTGCGCGGGAAGAGGATTTTTCCCACTACACTGTCGAACTGATCGCCGCCAACGGCCGCCTGCGCTACGAGAGCGGTGGCGGGCGCATTGAGTGGCAGCCGGTTGCCGAAGACGGCCGACTTGACGGTTACAAAAGGCTCGCCGAGCTGCCGGAGGAGATTCCCTCGGGCATGGACCGTTATCAATGGCACGTCGCCGACCAGCTCGCTGCAGCGCTGCAAGGGCGTGTGGCGCAGCTTTGCACCGGTACTGAAGCCCTGACTTCATTGAGCAGCATTGCCTCCCTCATCCCTACATCAATACACCATGCTTAACAAACAAAAGCTAGCCTTGCTTGGCGGGCCGAAAGCAATTGACCGGCCATTTGTCCGTTATAACCCGATCGGTGCCGAGGAGGTTCAGGCCGCCAAGGCCGTCGTCGAGAGCGGCGTGCTGTCCCAGTTCATCGGTGCCTGGCATGATGATTTCAACGGTGGCCCCAAGGTCCGGGAGTTCGAGCGTGCCTGCGAGGCCTATTTCGGCGTGCGCCATGCGATCACCGTCAATTCCTGGTCTTCCGGCCTGACCGCTGCCATCGGCGCCATTGGCATAGAGCCTGGCGACGAAGTCATTGTCAGCCCCTGGACCATGTGCGCCAGCGCGACCGCGATCCTTCACTGGAACGCCATTCCGGTGTTCGCCGATATCGAGCCGGACACCTTCTGCCTTGACCCCGCCGCAGTCGAGGCCAGCATCACGCCCTATACCAAAGCCATCATGGCGGTGGATATCTTTGGACATTCAGCAAACATGCACGCGTTGATGGACATCGCCGCCCGTCACGGGCTCAAGGTGATCTCGGACACGGCGCAGGCACCAGGCGCCACATACCATGGCCGATACGCCGGTACGCTGGCGCATGTCGGGGGCTACAGCCTGAACTACCACAAGCACATTCACACGGGTGAAGGGGGCATCCTCGTCACCGATGATGACGTGCTGGCCGAACGCATGCGCATGATCCGCAACCACGCCGAGGCGGTCGTCGCCGACAGGGGATGGGACGACCTCGCGAACATGATTGGCTACAACTTTCGGCTGGGCGAGATCGAGTCGGCGATGGGTATCGAGCAACTCAAGAAACTGGCGGGGTTTGTCGGCGACCGGCAACGAGCCGCCCAGCGGTTGGATAGCGGTCTGGCCGGACTCAAGGGTTTACGCACGCCGCCGGTGGTCGATGGCTGCACCCACGCATACTACGTCTATGCAATGACATTGGATCCCGCCGTCCTCGGCGTGCCGCGCACGCGCCTCCTTGAGGCGCTCGCCGCTGAAGGGGTGCAGGGTCTCTCCGGTGCCTATCAGAACCTGCATCTGCTGCCGATGTACCAGAAAAAGATGGCTTACGGGTCGAAGGGCTTCCCGTGGACTTCCGACATCTGCCATCGCGACGTGAGCTATGCCAAGGGTATCTGCCCGGTAGCGGAGGAGCTCAACGATTCGAGCTACATGGGCTTTGCGATGTGCCTGCACCAGCTCTCCGATACAGAGATCGATCTGCTGATCGAGGCTTTCCGGAAGGTGTGGGCGAATTTGTCCGCGCTGGCGGAGGGCGTGGTGTGAGCGTCCAACTGGCAAGCGCGAGGCTTGTCCTTACCCCCTTTGTCGCTTCGGACATTTCCCCGCGCTACGTCGGCTGGTTAAATGCCCCTGAAGTGGTGCGCTACTCGAACCAGCGTTTCCGCCGGCACGATGTGCAAAGCTCCGAAGCCTACCTGCGCAGTTTCGACCGTGGTCCGAATCAGTTCTGGAGCGTCCGGCTCGCGGGAGATGGAGACATGATTGGCACGATGACCGCCTATCTCGCACCTCAGCATGGCACAGCAGACATCGGCTTGCTGATCGGAGAGCGCGGCATGTGGGGGCAGGGCTATGGTTACGAAGCTTGGCAGCGGCTGATGGATCACTTGTTTGACGTGCAGGCACTGCGCAAGATCACTGCCGGCGCGGCCTCGGGCAACCGGGGCATGATCAGGATCATGGAGCGGGCGGGCATGCACCACGAGGCGACACGCAGGCACCAAGAGATCTTTGATGGTGAACTGCAGGACGTCGTTTATTTTGCGAAATTCAGAGCACCTTGACCTGATGCGGCCGCTCGCTGTGGCCTGCCACGATGCCGGGGCCGCCAACCTGATCGCGGCCTGGTTGCGTGGTTGGGTGGGAGAAATCCGACTCTGCATGACCGGGCCTGCCGCCGAGCTGTGGCGTCGCCAGGAACCCGGCGCGGAGTTGCTTTCCATCGCGCGTGCCCTGGATGGGGCAGCCACGCTATTGACCGGAACCGGCTGGGCCAGCGACTACGAGCACGAGGCCCGCAAGCGGGCGAAAAGCCTGGGCATCCACAGCATTGCAGCGGTAGACCATTGGGCAAACTACCGTGAACGCTTTATTCGCCATGGGGAGCTGATTTTGCCGAACGAACTTTGGGTGGCGGATGCCTATGCGATGGCCGAGGCGCAGCGATGCTTCCCCGGCATGCCGGTGCGTGAGCTACCCAACCTTTACCTTCGGGGTGTGGTCGACGAAGTGGTCGCCTTTGATCCTGTTGCGCCTGCCGAAAAGCCGACCCGCGTGCTCTACGTGCTGGAGCCCATCCGCCGCGACTGGGGCGCAGCGGAGCGGCAGGACACGCGATCGGGCGAACTGCAGGCTTTCGAATACTTCCTCGCTTACCTCGAAAGAGTCGGCGCGGCCGACGCGCACATCGTCTTGCGCCCGCACCCCTCCGATCCGGTCGACAAGTACGATGACTGGCTGACCCGTTTCGCTGGTCTGGATCTCGCCATCGATGACGCGGCACCACTGGCGCGGCAGATCGCGTGGGCGGACTGGGTTGTCGGTTGCGAAAGCTTTGCCCTGGTGGCGGCTCTGGAGGCTGGCCGCGTTGTATTTTCTTCGCTGCCGCACTGGGCACCGCCGTGCGTCCTGCCGCACCGCGAGCTGCGCCACGTACGCAGGTTGCTGGGGCATGCTGCATGAGGTACTGCAGCCGTTGCCTCCAGCCGGACACCCGACCTAACGCGGTCTTCAACGACGCAGGCGTCTGCCCCGCGTGTAGCTACTTTGCGCAGCTGCAGCATGTGGACTGGCTCGAACGCTTCGAGATACTCAAGGATGTCCTCGCTCGCTTTCCGCGCCGCCCTGGCCAGTACTACGACTGCATTATCGGTGTCAGCGGCGGCAAGGACAGCACCCGCCAGGCGCTATGGATACGTGACAAGCTCGGCCTGCGCCCGTTACTGGCCTGCCTCAGCTATCCACCAGAACAGGTCAGCGAGCGCGGTGTCGACAATATCTCCAACCTGATTGAGTTGGGCTTCGATGTCGTGATCTCGGCCCCAGCCCCCGGCACCTGGAAGCGTCTGATGCGCGAGGCCTTCATGCGCTTTACGAATTGGGCCAAGTCGACCGAGTTGGCTCTGTTCAGCTCGGTGCCCCAACTAGCGATCCGCTACGGCATACCGCTGATTCTGTGGGGTGAGAACCCGGGCTTGCAGCTGGGTGATATGAAAACCCTGGGTCGTACCGGCTACGACGGCAACAACCTGCGTTTCATGAATACCCTGGCTGGTGGCAGCCTCGACTGGATGGTGGATGCCGGCCTTGCGGAACGTGAACTCCTGGCGTACCGCTATCCTTCGCCCGAGGCCTTCGAGACGAGTGGCCTGCAAATCGTGTATCTGGGCTGGTTCCTCGGTGACTGGTCGCTGGTCAACAATGCTCTGTACGCGTGTACCAATGGCTTGGAAAAACGCGAGGACACTGTGGCCAATACGGGCGACCTTCACGGTGTCACCTCATTGGATGAGGACTGGGTCACCCTGAACCAGATGATCAAATACTACAAGTTCGGCTTTGGCCGGGTGACTGACTATGTGAACGAAGAGATTCGCCTCGGCCGCATGCGCCGGGAGCACGGCATTCTTCTCGTCGAGAACTATGACGACGCCTGTGGTGATGGCTATATCGAGGACTTTTGCCGCTACATCGATATCACCGTCGAGCAGTTTTGGGAGAAAGTGCATGCCTCGGTCAACCGCGACCTGTTCGAGGTGTGTGCCGATGGTTCGATACGGCGCCGCTTCAAAGTGGGGGTGGGGTTGTGAGCAAGTTGTCGGTCGGTATTGTGAATTACGGCGTGGGCAACCTCACCTCGGTCAGACACTGTCTGCAGGATCTGGATTTTCGCTGCCGCGTCAGTGACGATACCGCCGTGCTCGCAGGCTGCGATTTGCTTCTCCTTCCCGGTGTTGGCGCTTTTCCGCTCGCCATGAAGGCTTTGCAGGTTCGCGGCCTGGACCGCTTTCTGATCGAGCAGTCGGCAGAGGGGCGTCCACTTCTTGGGATCTGTTTGGGAATGCAGCTTCTGACAGACGCGTCCCACGAGGGGGGGCTCACCCGAGGCCTGGGGCTCATCCCCGGCGAAGTGGTCTCGCTTGGCCAGGGGCGCTGGCACATCGGATGGAACACCGTGGAAAAGGTCTCGGCCAGCCCGCTGTTCGACCTGGATGGCAGCGAAAGTTTCTATTTCAACCATTCCTACGTCTACTGCGGCGCGGACGAATACCAGCTGTGTCGCACCGCCTTCGACGGCGACTTTGCATCCGTGATTGGCTCGGGTAAAACGGTAGGCATGCAGTTCCACCCCGAGAAAAGTCAACTCTCCGGCCACCGGCTGCTGCAGCAGATCGTGCGGAGGCTGTGCGATGCTTAAAAAGCGCCTGATTGGTGTTATTACCGTGAAGGCGGGCGTCGCTGTGCAATCCTTTGGTTATAGCCGCTACTTGCCCTTGGGCAGTCCGGAATGCCTTGCAGAAAACCTGGATCGCTGGGGCGTCGACGAAATTTTGGTGCTGTGCATAGACCGAAGCCGCAGTGGCCACGGGCCCGATCTCGCGTTACTCCGGAGACTCGGTGCACTGGGGCTGTCCACACCGCTGAGCTACGGCGGCGGCGTGCATACCGTCGCAGAGGCTGCGCAGGCGATTCAGGCGGGCGCCGAACGACTTTGCCTGGATGCGGTGCTGCATGCCGACCCTGGCGCCGTGCGCGACATGGCCGCGCTGCTCGGTTCACAGGCGCTGGTGGCGGCGTTGCCCATGGCCATGCGCAACGGCGAGGCATGGCACTACGCCTACCTGCAGGGCAGCCTGCTGCGCCACACGGAGGAGACCAATCGGCTTTTCGACGACGGTACGGTCTCGGAGGCCCTGCTTATCGACGCAGTCCACGAAGGGCAGCGTAACGCCTTCGATGCGGAGTTGGTGCGGCGCTTCCCGCGTCCGGCAACCCCGCTGATCGTGTTCGGCGGTATCAGCGAACCCGCCCAGATCGGGACACTGCTGGCGCAGTCGGAGGTTGTTGCCGTCGCTGTCGGCAATTCACTCAACTATTCGGAACACGCTGTGCAGAATCTCAAGCAACAGGTGCAGTCTCCTTCGCTACGACCGGCGATCTACATGGGGGGGCGCTGATGTCCTTCGTGTCCGCCGTCGCACCGCAAGCCTGCAAGCGCTGCCTCTACACCACCGACCATCCACTCGGACTAACGCTTGACGCGGAGGGTATCTGCTCTGGCTGCCGTATCCATGAAGAAAAGGACACGCTGGACTGGGAGCTGCGCTGGCGGCGCCTGGAAGAACTGGTGCAGCCGCACCGCAGCCGCGCCGGAAACTACGACTGCATCGTGCCTGTCTCTGGTGCCAATGACTCGTACTTCATCGTCCACACGGTCAAGGAGCGGCTCGGTCTGAATCCGCTGCTCGTGACTTACAACAAGTATTTCAATACGCCGCTCGGCATCCGTAATCTGGCTAACCTGCGCATCCGCTTTAATTGCGACATCCTTGTCCAGAACGTAAACCCAGTGTCGGTACGCGCCATTACGCGCGCCAGTTTGCGGCAGTTCGGCAGCATCTATTGGCCGTGCATCGCCGGGCAGACCGTATTCCCGGTGCAGACGGCGGTGCGATACCGGATCCCGCTGATTGTGTGGGGGGCCCACCAGGGCTTGGAGCAGGTCGGCATGTTTTCGCACGAACATGAAGTGCAGATGACCCGTCGCTATCGCAAAGATCACGATCTGATGGGGCACGAGGCGGACGACCTTCTTGGCATATTCGATACCCTGCGCGAAGACCATATCTGGCAGTATCGTTATCCAGACGACCAAGAATTGCACGCTGCTGGTGTGACCGGCATCTATCTCGGCAACTACGTTCGCTGGGATCCGAAGGCTCAGCACGAGCAAATGATGAAGCTGTACGATTACCGGACAGCATCCAGTTCGCGCACCTTCGACTGCTACGACCACGTCGACTGCTACAACTTCATCGATCTACACGACCAGATCAAGCTGTACAAACATGGGTATTCGAAAGTCACAGACCATGCATGTCGCGAGATACGGCATGGTCGCTTGACGCGAGTACAGGGATTGGCGCTGGTACGGAAATACGAGCATGCGTCGCCTCGCTTTGCTGGGCTGTTCCAGGAATGGCTGGGCGTGACCGCATCGTCCTTGCAGTTCCTGCTGGATCAGCACCGCAACCCGCGTTGCTGGGACGCGGCCGAGCCAGGGCAGTGGGTATTCAGGGGCGCAAGTACCCGCGAGCCCGGTGCCGAAACCGACGCGGCCCCGGCCATTCCCGCGCGCGCGCATTTCCAGGCTACGGATCCTTGGCCGACGGATAACGCGAAATACATCGTCATCGGCAAGGGCTACCCATAGCCGCGCATGGAGCAGGACATGGCATTCCTCAAGACAGACCTCACCATCATCTATTGCGACTCCCGGCGCAGGGATTCGACCGTAGCAATCCTGCTGCAGGAGTTGTTGAAGAAGCGGGGGCAGCTCAGCTTCGTGGCGTCGCGGCGAAACTTCTCCAAGATACTCAAGCTCTCCACGCCGGTCAATATCGTCATGATCGGACAGATCAATATCGTCTACGACCTCGTCTACGACAACAAGACGTTAAAAACCCGCTTCAGGGATACGAATATTTACTTCTATCCGTCCGAAGGGTATGCAACCGACAACGAATACCACATGATGTACCCGGAGCGCTTTAACTACCGGGATACGAAAAAAATCTTCTTCTGGGGGCGCGAAAGCCTGGAATGGGTTCGTCGTCATCTCGATGTTGCGCCGGAGACGCTGGATAACACGGGCTATCCCCGCACCCGCATGGCCCGTGTTTACGCTGCCCTGCGCGGCGACAGGAAAGTCCGCAAGATCGGCATCGTCGGTCGCTTCGCGATGCTCAACGATCTCTACGGCGTGCTGCCCATGGAGTACATCGTCACCGAATTCGCTCTTGCCAAGGAGAAATACAAAGGTGCGATGCTGTCGCGTCTGCACGTGGAATCCGAGACTGTCCTCACCATCTTGCGCGCGGTGGACTTCATCATGAAGAACACCGACTACAGCATCAGCATGCGACCGCACCCGAACGAGGATCCCGCGTCGTATGCAGGGCTGAAGAAGCTCTACGGTGACCGTTTTGAAGTCAGCGACGAGGTTGATGTCGCCGACTGGCTGTCCGGCTGCACCAAGGTCATGGGGCTGGCGTCCTCCACCTACATTGATGCCAGCCTGATCGACGTGCCAGTCATCTGTCTCGACCGGGTCAGCGGCGTGGTCGACCAGACCATGGCTTACGAGCCCGCACTTAAGCTGATCTACGAGACGGCGTACTTACCCGCCGATTTCGACGAATTGACTACTTTGCTCACCGACGATATTGAGCCCAAACGCAGCTCGGTGTTTTCTGCCTTGATGAAGAGCAACTTCACCGGCGAGCACGCTGACCCGATCAAGCATGTCGCCGAATCGATTGTTCATATTCAATCGCGGCTCAGTACTGCGCTGGTCAAGCTCGCCATCGAGACAGCCGACCGGCTGCTGGTGACACGCGACCGCTTGCGCAAGAACACCGCCCTGGACTTCGAATACAGCGCAACGTTCCATGGCCGCAACAAGGCCTTCATACAAAGGTACCTTGATGGTGAATAAAAACCATGATTCGGTCATCACCGGACTGCGTGCCTATTCCATCGCGGCAGTTTTACTGTTCCATTTTTTCCACGAGCAACTTCCGTGGCTGGCAGGCTACAAAGGTGTGGATGTCTTCTTCGTCATCTCCGGCTACCTGATCATCGGGCACATCAGCCAGGCAACTGCGGAGGGGCGTTTCAGCCTGCCGCTGTTCTACGCCAAGCGTATCGTCCGCCTGTTTCCTGCGCTACTGATCATGCTGACTGTCGTGCTTGCGGTTGGCTATGTTCTTCTCCTGTCCGAGGAATACCGGTCGCTCGCCAAATATGCCTTCGGCTCAATCTTCTTCTTCACCAACATTATTTCCTGGCTGGAGATCAACTACTTCGATGCCAACGCGGAGCTGAAGCCTCTGATTCACATGTGGTCTCTGGGAGTGGAGGAGCAGTTCTATGTCGCGTTCCCCTTGGTGGCCATCGTCGTGGCGAGTTTCCGGTGGCGCATCGCGACCTGTCTGGGGATCCTGACGGTGCTTAGCATGCTGCTCTGTCTTGTTCTGTCGACAGTTATGCCGGCAGCCACCTTCTACCTGTTGCCAACGCGCTTCTGGGAAATCGGCATTGGCGGTCTGATTGCCATCGCAGCGCGCGGCGATGGCACAGTGTTTGGTGAGCTGCGCAAGCACCTCAAGTACAACATTGAGATCGGTTTGGGGCTGATCATGGTCAGCATGCTGTTCCAGATTCAAGGCTTTTACTTCTTCGATATTGTGCTGGCGGTTCTCGGTGCCGCGTGCATTTTGCTTGACACCAGCGGCACTCGCCTCGGTCGCAGGCTGCTCGACAACTCGCCGGCGAACGTACTTGGGCTGATTAGCTACCCCTTCTACATCTTCCACTTTCCTGTATTGGCGGCCTACGCCATCACTGGTCATGCCTTTCCCATGGCCGACCGGTTGGCGGTGCTCTGTGCACTGGGCCTGCTGGCCTACCTCACCTACCGCTATGTGGAGGCGCCCTTTGCACGTGCACCACGGCGTGCGCTGGCCGTTCTCGGTCTCGGGTCGCTCGCGGTTAGCATCGCTGCGGCCTATGTCTACTCGCAGGCTGGCCTGCCCGACAGGATGGCCGGAAATGGTGCATACAATCAGGACGTTGGCGGCTTTCATGAGTACAAGAAGAAATTCACGTCCTGCACCTTCGTTGCCGACGCCAACTGCCTGACCTCGCAGCCTGCTGGCGCACCGGATCCTGCGATCGCTGTGCTGGGCGATTCGCACGCTGATCATTCCTTCCCCGGTATCGCCGACGCTTTTGGCGACCGCAACGTGCTGTTCTTTGGCGTTCCCTCATGCCCGCCGCTGCGAGGTATTCTTTCCTACGACTACGGCGACAAACTACGCTGTACGCGCATGAACGATTCCGTGTCTACCTATGTTGCCGGCCACCCCGAGATCGAGGTTGTGATCCTGGCCTTTGCCATGCCCTTTTATTACACGGATAAGGGCATGGCCTACCAGCACCTTGGGCCCAACGAGCCCGTGCTGTGGAACATTGGTGCCGTGGAGCCGCAGCCCACCCGGTTTGCAGCGATCACTACCAGACTCGGTACCACGGTGGACTTCTATCTTAAGGCCGGCAAGCAGGTGGTACTCATGCTGGATGTGCCTGAATTGCCCTTCATGCCTGCGCATTGCATAGAGCGAGGGAACTTGCTGCAACAGCTCAATTGCACGGTGCCCCGCGAAACCTATCTTGAGCGTCAGCGCAGCATGCGTGAATTTGTGCAAGCCGAGCTATCGGGTCGGCAAGGCTTCCGGGTGTATGACCCTATCGGAGTCTTCTGTGACGATGAGGTGTGCCGCATGCGCAAGGATGGCCGCTTCCTTTATCGCGATAGCAATCACCTTTCCATTCATGGATCCCGTCTTGTCGCAGACGATCTGCGTCGTTTCATCGAAAGTCGTGGCGTGAAACCATGACGCAGGCGGCACGTTTTCTCGTCACCACCGCGCTGGAAGAGACCTGGGCTTTCGATCGACCTGTACTCTTCCTGGGCGAGTGGGCAAGGCTGCACCACCGCCGCGAGGCCTGGCGAGGAATAGACGCGGTCGTCGCTGCTCCGGTAGGAATGGATCTCGTGCAGCGAAGGCGCGACTTCGAGTCACTGCAGGCGTTGGCAGATCGGCTTTTGCAGGAACTCGCCGCCTCTCTCAATACCGAGCACCGCACGCGCCATAGCGAACGGTACTGGCGCATCGTGCTGGGGCACTGGCTGCCGCGCTATCTCTCACTTGCTTTTAACCGATACCGCGCGGTGGAGTGCGCGCTCGCCGAGCACCACGTCGTTGGCACAGCGGTGCTCGAATTCAAAGATTACACGCTTGCCACGCGGGATTCGTTGAGCTTCCTATGGGCAAGCAACGACAAGGTGTGGAACCACGTTTTCTATGCTCGGGCGCTACAGCATCTCGGTGAACCAGAGCCGGAGAGGCGCATGCCGGCCAGGCAGGCTTCCGGTTACGCCATGCCGGAAGCCACGGCGCGGCCCAAGTCTGACCTGCGCGGCCGGGTGGTGTCCTTCGCCCGCAATCTCTTGCCCGGACTTCGCCGGGAAACGGATGCCTTTATCCTGAATACGCATCTGTCCCGCTTTAACGAGGCCTTGTTGCAGTTAAGTCTGATGCAGGTGCCGCAACTATGGAGTAGCCCGCAGCCCGTCGATGCTGTCGTCGATGCCGGGCGGCGTGAGCACCTGATTGACGTTTCAGGTACCGACGGTTTCGAGCGCTTTGCTAGGGCCCTTCTTTGCGAAGTGCTGCCGACTTGCTATCTGGAGGGCTACCCTGCGCTGCATGCCGCCGTCGAGGACTTGCCTTGGCCGGCCCGGCCCAAATTCATCTACACCGCTAGCAGCTTCGATGTCGACGAGGGCTTCAAACTGTGGACAGCGTCGAAAGTCACGCAAGGCACGCCCTACTTTGCTGGGCAGCACGGCGCGGGCTACGGCTCCCATTTGTATATGCAAACCAAGTACGTACCGGAATTAACAGCCTCAGATGCCTTCCTGACTTGGGGCTGGACCGATGGCACGTTGCAGACGGTACCCGCTTTCATATTCAATGCCGCAGGCCTCAAGCCACGCCGTTCTATCCGGGAGGGCGGCCTGTTGCTGGTGGAGGCGAGTATGCTCAATCAGATCACGCATTGGGATAATTACCATGAGTTCGGCCTCTACCAGGAGGAGCAGTTCCGTTTCGCTGCGGCGCTCCCCGAACACATCCGCCGGCAGCTTACGGTGCGCCTGCACGGCTCGCACCGTAAGTTCGAGTGGGCCGACGTGCAGCGCTGGCAGGACCGCGATCCGGAGATCGTGATCGACACGGGATCGGAGACTATAGGCCGGCAAATGGAACGAAGCCGCCTCATCGTCTACGCCTACGATTCCACCGGCATCCTCGAATGTCTAAGCCTGAACATTCCGGTACTCTGCTTTTGGCGCGACGGCTTGAACCATCTCTCGGAGGAATCGCAGATCCACTACCGTCGACTGATCGACGTCGGCATTTTGGTGCAGGGGCCGGACGCAGTGGCAGAACGCGTGGCCGAGGTCTGGGATAATGTGGGGAAGTGGTGGGATAGCCCCGAGGTCCAAGAGGCGAGGGCGGCGTTCTGCGACCAATTCGCCAGGTCGTCTCCGCATCCGGTGCGGGACTTGAAAACATTACTCGAGACCCTTTCAAGGCGCGCCAAATAAAATGACGAAAGGAATTAACGGACAAGAGGCAGTTGCTCCGGTTGCCGACGAAATCGGTAACATCTACAGCGACGGAACTTATCTGCGGAACAATCCGACGCTGCACGGGGAAGACGGCGAGTACAAGTTTGTCTATATCAGCCGCCTTCTGGCCCGATGCTCGTTTGTTGGGCCGTCGGTGCGAATCCTTGACATCGGCGGCGGTGGCGGCGGCATCGCCCTGCTCGTGTGCCAGCAACTCGCGCAGCAGGGGCTCGAGGTCGAATGTCATGCTTTCGACCTCTCGCCAGAAATGCTGAGGCAGCAGCGCGCAAACAATCCCTACACCACGCTCGCTACATCTGACTTCGCGCTTATTCGCGAGCAGCGTTATGACCTTGCACTGCTCATTGATGTGATCGAACACATTTCCGACAACGGACCGGTGGCCGACGACGTCGACCGCATTGCTCGGCATGTCATTTACAACATTCCCATTGAACGCAACCTTTTCGACTGGCTGCGGAACCTGTACATGAAGCGCCGCTACTACGCCTTGCAGACTGAGTCACTGGGGCATGTGCATTTTTACTCCTACGGTGGAGCTAAGCGCTTCGTGCGAACTCATCATCGACCGGTCGACTGGATTTCCCCCGACTACCCCGGCCACCTGCTTGAATCCAGTTTTCCCGACTATGTGCTGCAGCGCAAGAATCGGCTGCGCGGACTCGAACTGTCTATTTCACGCTTGATCTACAGGCACCTGAAGCCGCTTGCGCCTTGGCTGATTCAGGGGTCGCTCTTCATACTCGCTGATTCCAAGGCCCGACCGCGATGAGTCGCCTGACTGACAAGGATTACTGGGAAGACCTGTATCAGGCCGCGCCTGCCACTGCGGTGGAAGCAGGGCCGCAGCCCGAGCGGAAACGCCTGCTGAAGCGGCTGTTCGGTTCGCGGCTGATGGACTGGCTATCGGCCTATGACGATTACTTGTTATGGCAGGGAGTGCTTCCCCGCTTGCTGCCACAGGGAGCCGCCGGGCTTTCTGTGGTCGAGATCGGCAGCGCACCCGGCGACTTCCTCGTCCGCTTCGCCAAAACGCTGGGTGCAGAGCCGTACGGTGTCGAATACACGAGTCACGGGGCAGAGAGGAATCGACAAGTATTCGCTGCCGCCGGCTACAGCGGCGACAACGTTATCGAGGCCGATTTCTTTTCCGATTCTTTCCTGGTAGCGAACGCGGAGCGTTTTGACATCGTTGTATCGCGCGGCTTCATCGAACATTTCGTCGACGCACGCGCCGTCGTCGAGCGCCATGTTGCACTGCTCAAGGATGGCGGATTGCTGTTGATCCTGATTCCCAATCTGCGCGGAATCTACGCGCCGTGGACGCAGCGCTTCAATCCCGATCAATTGCCGCTGCACAACCTTGAGCTGATGAAAGCTGAAAACTTTCGCGACGCCTGCGTAGTGCCGGGTTTAGAGGTGCTGCGCTGTGGCCACTTCGGAACTTTCAGCTTCTGGATGTTCACCGCGCCTCATCAAGCACGGCTGGCCAACCGGTTCATTCGCATGTTACACATCGTACAGCGCGGTCTCAATCTGCTGCTTCGCTTGGCCTTCGGCCGCAAGGGTTGCGAGTCAGCGCTTTTTAGTCCCAACCTCATCTTCGTCGCCCGCAAGCTGACGTCGAAGTCCGCAGACGTCCGCCTATGAGCTTGGTCTCCGCCTTCATTCAGAGAGTTCTCAACCGCGTAGAAAATGCAGCCTCCCGCGCACAGCTCAGACGCCTGAGATCAGCGGGGAGTGGCATCGTTCTTGGGCGTGGCGTCAAAATCGAGCACCCGGAGTGTGTGTCGCTGGGCGACAGGGTTCATCTCAACGATCATTGCTGGCTCAGTGTGCTTACTGAAAATCGCGAAACCGGCAATCCGACTATCACGCTACGGCCCGAATTACGCATCGGCGATGGTTGCTACATTGGCCGCTTCGGTACGCTGGCCTGCATCAACCGGGTCACGATTGGCCGCGATGTGATGATTTCGGATCGTGTGTTCATCGGCGACGCTACGCATGGCTTCGCACGCACCGATCTGCCGATCCGTGATCAGTACCTGACTTCTAAGGGCTCGGTCGAGATTGGTGACGGTACCTGGATAGGAATCGGAGTCTCGATCATGGCCAACGTAAAGATCGGTCGTAACTGCGTGATCGGGGCAGGCTCGGTGGTGGTGAGCGACATCCCTGACTTCTGCATCGCCGTCGGCGCCCCGGCGAAAATTGTGCGTCGGATCAATGGCTGACCAATCGGGTGTAATCTTCATCGAGAACTATATCGCTGGCGGTGGCGATCAGATTGCACGCGCGCTGATCGATAACCTGCCGTTCAAGCGTCTGAGCGTCCTCGTCAATCGCGGCAACGACACAAGAATCCTGCTCGCCGGCACGCTGCCCCCGCACGTGCGGGTCGAACGCTACGGACTCGTGACCGTCGCCGAACTCAGTCGTTGGGCGAATGCAGTGACCAATCCGCTACTGCGCGCGCTGGCGCGCGGCGCCAGCTTTGCGCTACGCTATCCGTTGGTGCTCTTTTCCATACCGTATTTTCGCGCGCGCCTGAAACGTATTGGCGCTGACGTTTTTGTCGCCAACAACGGCGGCTATCCCGGCGGCATCTACTGCCGCACTGCAACGGTGGCCGCATCGCTGCTCTCCGGTCTGCGCGTCTTCCACGTCGTGCACGGCATGGCTGAGCCGGCACGTGGAGCGAGTCGGCCCTTCGAGTGGTGTCTCGACTGGCTGATTGACCGCCGTTCGCGCTTGCTCACGGTGTCGCGCGCCTGCGCTGAACGCCTTGCTGCGGTGCGCAGTATGCGCCAGCGCAGCGGGGTCATCTACAACGGCATCGCCGATCTACCGCCCTCGCGCGCGACGGAATCCGCGATGCTGCGCGTGCTCCATGTCGGCTACTTCGACTGGAACAAGAACCAGCGCTTGCTCATCGAAGCGCTCGCCGAGCTCGGTGGCCGGGGCGTAGGCGGCATCGAAGTGCAGTTTGTCGGTGCCGACGTCGGCGACGGCTGCATGGCGCACTGCCGCGCCTTGGCGACCGCGTTGGGTGTCGCCGGTCAGGTGCGGTTTTCGGGTTTCATCAACGCCATCGAGGCCTGTTATGCTGAGGCCGATGTGTTGGTCTTGTGCTCGCATAGCGAAGGTTTTCCGATGTCGATCATCGAGGCGATGCGTGCCGGCAAACCCGTCGTCGCGACCGATGTCGGCGGCATCGCCGAGCAGATCGAGGATGGCGTCAGTGGTTTCCTGGTGCCGGTGGACGCCGCTGCTGCGCTCGCCGACAGGCTGGAGCAGTTGAAGCAGGATCCGGCGCTGCGGGCGCGCTTGGGGTGCGCGGCTCGAACTCGCTTCGAGGCCGCCTTTACGACTTCGACGATGATCGCCGAATACGTGAAAGCATTTGAGTTGAGCGCATGAGAATGCTTGGCTGTCAAGGCATCTGCCGATCGATCTGCTACGAACGGCGGATTGAACAATCGAGTCAACAGAAAATACGAGGTACCAGATGCGAGTAGTCATTCTCTGTGGCGGTTACGGGACGCGTATACGCGATGTAACCGAAAACATTCCGAAACCGATGATCCCGATCGGTCGCTTCCCGATTCTCTGGCACATCATGAAGTACTACGCCAGCTACGGGCATCGCGACTTCGTCCTGTGCCTCGGCTACAAGAGCCACGTGATCAAGGATTTTTTCCTGAACTACGAGGCGCACACGAAGGATTTCACGATCGATCTTGGACGAAAAGGCGAAATCACTTTCCATACTGATCACGATGAATCGGACTGGAAGGTTACACTCGCCGAAACCGGCATGGAAGCGATGACGGGCGCGCGAGTCAAGCGCATCCAGAAGTATGTTGGCGATGAGGACTTCATGCTGACCTACGGCGATGGCGTCGGCAACATTGATCTCGATGCACTGCTCAAATATCATCACGGACATGGTCGCGCGCTGACCGTGACCGGAGTGCGTCCGCCCGGTCGCTTCGGCGAACTGGTGCACGCCGAAGGTGTCATTACCGAATTCAACGAGAAGCCGCAAGCGGCCGGCGGGCGAATCTCGGGTGGCTTTTTCGTCGCTACATCCAAAGTGTTCGATTATCTGGAAGACGACGACAGCCTGGTCTTCGAGCGGCAGCCCATGCGCGGCCTCGTCGCCGACCGGCAACTGATGGTTTTCGAACATGACAATTTCTGGCAGCCGATGGACACCAGCCGCGAATACCAGCTGCTGAATTCACTTTACGATCAGGGGAGGGCACCTTGGGTTCGCTGGTAAGAGATTCCTACCTCGAGGTTTTCCGCGGCAAACGCGTACTCGTCACCGGCCATACAGGGTTCAAGGGGTCGTGGCTGACACTCTTGCTTCGTTCGCTGGGGGCTGAAGTGATGGGCTACGCCTTGCCGCCCGAGTACGAGGATAGCCACTTCGTTCGCCTTGGGCTGGAGAAATCGATCCGTCACGTTAACTCGGACATTCGCGACGGCGATCGACTGCTCGCTGAAGTGGCTGCCTTTCAGCCTGAGATTGTTTTCCACCTTGCAGCCCAGGCACTGGTGCGCTCGTCGTACGTTGATCCCAAGACCACTTTTGACGTCAATGTCGGGGGCGGTGTTAATCTGCTTGAAGCAGTTCGCCGTTGCGAAACCGTTCGCGCGTTGGTGTTCATCACCTCCGACAAATGCTACGAGAACCTCGAGTGGATCTGGGGTTATCGAGAATCAGATGCGATGGGCGGCCACGATCCATACAGTGCGTCGAAAGGGGCTGTAGAACTTGTCTTTTCGTCCTATCTTCGCTCCTTCTTGGCGCAACGCCCAAACTTCGGTGCAGCCACCGCGCGCGCCGGCAACGTCATCGGTGGCGGCGACTGGGCGTCGAACCGAATTGTTCCCGATTGCATTCGTGCCATACAGTCCGGACAATCGATCACAATCCGGAGTCCGAGCGCCACGCGGCCTTGGCAGCATGTGCTCGAGCCGATTTCTGGCTATCTCAAGCTGGCTGCCAGCTTATACGAGCAGGGACACGCCTTCGATGGTGCCTGGAACTTCGGTCCCCAGGTCGGCGATGTGCGGACTGTACTTGACGTTGCCAACGCGATCGCTGCGCAGTTCGAGGAGGGTCGAGTCATCATCGATGAGCCGCTTAACATGCCGCACGAGGCCGGTTTACTGCAGCTCAACAGCGATAAGGCGCGGCAGCTTCTGAAGTGGGATACGCGTTGGGATTTTGACCAGACGATGGCAGTTACAGGCGGTTGGTACAAAGCGGTCCTCGTCGATGGAAGGCCAGCAGATACTGTTTCCCGCGAACAGATTTCTCAATACTACGGAGGTCAGCTGTGATTGATGGCGTCATCGTTACACCGTTAAAACAGATCGTCGACGAACGCGGCAAAGTCATGCATATGCTGCGCTGCGACGCCGCTCATTTCTCATCTTTCGGCGAAGTCTACTTTTCGTCGGTGAACCCGGGTGCGATCAAAGGTTGGCACATCCATCACCGGATGGTTCTCAATTACGCGGTGCCGCATGGCTTGATCAAATTCGTTTTGTACGATGATCGATCGGGCAGTAGGACGCAGGGGATGATTCAGGAGATTTTTCTCGGTCCCGAAAATTACTGTCTAGTCACCGTTCCGCCAATGGTCTGGAATGGATTCAAGGGCATCGGCACCGAGGCAGCCCTCGTGGTCAACTGCGCAAGCATTCCTCATGATCCCCACGAGATCCAGCGCAAGGATCCTTTCGATTCCTCGATCCCCTACGACTGGGCGATCAAGCATCGATGAGAACCAACATATTGCTGACAGGTGGCTTGGGCTACGTTGGGGGACGGCTCGCGCTGGCACTCCGCGAGGCAGGGCATGTCGTAGTTTGCGGGACACGGCGCAGTGGATTGTCCGCTCCGTCGTGGTTTCCCGATATGCAAATGGCCCATCTCGACTGGGAATCGGTCGATTCCCTGAGCGAGTCCTGCCGTGACGTCGACGTGGTGATCCACCTCGCCGCGGCGAACGAGATCGAATCGGCTCGAGATCCAGTTGGCGCTTTGCAGATGAACGGGCTCGCCAGTCTGCGACTGCTCGAAGCGGCGAAGTTTGCCGGCGTCAGGCGCTTCATCTACTTCTCGACCGCGCATGTGTATTGCGCCCCGCTGAAGGGCCGGATCGACGAGACGACCTTGCCAAGGCCCGCCCACCCCTATGCGATCACGCACAAGGTCGCCGAGGATTTCGTGCTGGCGGCGCACGACCGCAAGGAGATAGAAGGCGTCGTCATCCGATTGTCCAACGGTTTTGGCGCCCCGGTGACGCCGGATGTTGATCGCTGGACCTTGTTGGTTAATGACCTTTGCCGCCAAGCCGTGACAACCGGGGAATTGCGCTTGAATAGTTCTGGTGCTCAGTTGCGCGACTTCATCACTTTGGGCGACGTCGGGCGGGCGGTCGACCACGTCCTGCGACTCCACGCGGCGGCGCTGGCCGATGGCCTGTTCAATCTAGGTGGCGGCGAGTCGGTGTCGATTCTCTCGATGACCGAGCGCGTCGCGACGCGTTGGCGGCTGCTGACCGGTCGCGAAATCGCGATCTTGCGACCGCCCAGCGACGGCCTTGTGGTTTCGGCGCTCGACTACCGCTGCGACAAGTTGGCTGCGACCGGTTTCGCGCTGACCTCGGAGGTCGATCGGGAAATTGACGAGACGCTGCGCCTGTGCCTGGCAGCCTTTGGAAAGTGAACAAGAGCGTGTTCAACCCAAGTATCTCCATTGTCATCCCGACCTACAACCATGCTCAGTTCCTTCGCACCGCGCTCGATTCGATCCGCGCGCAGACGTTCGATGACTGGGAAGCCATTGTCGTCAACAACTTCTCCGAAGACAACACGATTGCCGTGGTTGAATCCTACGATGACCCGCGCATCCGATTAGTCAATTTTTCCAATCACGGCATCATCGCTGCGGCGCGTAATCACGGCCTGTCCCTGACACAAGCGCCCTTTGTCGCCTTTCTCGATTCAGACGATTTTTGGTACCCGGAAAAGCTTCAACGCTGCATGGAAAAGCTGGCGCAGGGGTACGACCTGGTTTGCCATGCCGAAGTCTGGGTCGGCCCCGCCGAAAGGCGGCGTACGGTGCACTACGGCCCCGAGGCTAGGGCGACTTACGAAAGCCTCCTGCTGGACGGCAACTGCATCTCCACCTCAGCGGTTGTGGTGCGTCGTGAATCGCTGGAGCGTGCCGGTGGCTTTAGCGTCCAGCCGGCATTCATCACAGCAGAAGATTACGAGTTGTGGCTCAAGCTTGCGCGTAATAGCGCCAGAATCGGCTTTGTCGACGAAGTGCTCGGTGAATACCTGATCCACGAGGGCAACCAGAGTCGGGTTGCCTTGCGCAATATGCAGGCTGTAATGGCCGTCTTCGAACATCACCGGGCGGCGCTGGAGGGTGGAATATCGGCCAGGCGCTCGCGCCGTCGTGAAGCGGTGATACTATACAGCGGAGCACGTGGCTTGCAGGATAGCGGCCAGTACCGTCAGGCTTGGCGGTACTTTTTCAAGGCGGTCCTGCGCTACCCTTGGGTAGCGCGCTTTTACGCCGCAATGTTTTTCAATGCCCTTGGACGGCGGCCCTGAGCGGTCAACCCGATGAATCTGCGTCGTTTACTAGCTCGATCTATTTCGGAGATGGTTGCCGGGGTTTCCTGGATGCGTGGGCCCGCCGACGGGTTGCGTGTGCTGATGTACCACGCCATCGGCACGCCCGCGCTCGGCGATACCCTGGGGCTGTTCTCGCTGAAGCCCGATCGTTTCAAGCAGCACATGACGCTGCTAGCAGGTTGGAAGCAGGGGCGGGTAGTTGAGTTTGATGGAACGGCATTGAGTGGTTCGGGGTGTCGGGTTGCGATCACGTTTGACGATGGCTACCTCGACAACCTCGAAGTGGCAGCGCCGATCTTGACCGAGTTGGGATTGCCATTTACCGTTTTCGTCACTTCCGAATTCGTTCGCAGTGGCAAGGCTGGCTTTCTATCTCCCTCCGCCTTACGTGCATTGGCGGCATTGCCCGGCGCTCGGATCGGTGCGCACGGTGCCAATCACGTCGATCTGACGCAATGCGACGATGGGGCTCTGCGCAGCGAACTTTCGTCGAGCCGGCAATATCTTGAAGACCTGCTCGGCAGCGAGGTGCGGACGCTGGCCTATCCCTACGGCGCTGTCGATTGTCGCGTTCGCGATGCCGCGCTGGCTGAGGGATATCGCCTCGGTGCGTGCAGTCGGGCCGGCGTCAACCGACCGGAACGTGATCCGATGTTGTTGGTACGGACCGAGATCGTCGCTTTCGACGGCGAGCGTGTCTTTGCGCAGAAGCTGCATGGTGACTGGGACTGGTATCGCTGGCGTAAGCAGGATCCAGCATCCTCATGAGGCCAAGTATTTCTCTAGTGGTGCCGATGCTCAATGAGGCACGGACTTTGCCGGATTTGCTGAGTGCCCTCACGGCACAGACCCGACGGCCGGATGAGCTGATTTTTGTGGATGCGGGTTCTGCAGATGGCAGTGCGGATCTGGTGCGTCAGTGGTGGGCAAGCGAAGGCTGGGCTGGGTTGGGCTGTCAGGTGCTCTCCCTTCCGGGCGCCTACCCCGGTGCGGGGCGCAACGCCGGAGTGCGGGCCGCGCAGGGTGAATGGATTGCCTTTCTCGATGCGGGAATCGATCCGGACAGCCAATGGTTGGAACAGCTTGAGAGATTCTCGGGTTTATACGCAACGCCGGGCGTCTTCGGGGTCTGTCGATTTACAGCAGACAAGGCCTTTCAGCGTGCGATCTGTGCGCTGAGCAATGGTCAGGGCGCCGTTCATCCGGTTGTGCCGGCATCCATTTTCAAAAGGGAAGTGTTCGGGGTCGTCGGATACTTTCCGGAGAACCTGCGTGCGGCCGAAGATCTGGCTTGGGTTGCGCGCTATGAAATGCAGTACGGGGTGCGTGCGGTTTGTGAGGATGCGCAGGTATCCTATCGTCACTTCCCGGGGACTTGGCGGGGGGTGGTTCGCAAGTGGCAGATGGCTGAGTATTTCAGCGTCCTCGCGGGCATGCGTACCCGCCAGCAGCTGGTTCTTCTGATAGCACTCCCCACGCTTTACGCTGCGCTGCTAACGGGTACCCCATGGGGTGTGGGGGTTTATTCGGCCTATCTTTTGTTGCGTGGTGTGGTCGATCCGATACGCCGTAGTCGCCCACGGCGGTGGTGGCGATCGCATCCGCGTGCGATAATTATCGCTATTCCCCTAGGGGCGGTATTGGATGTAGCCAAGTTCGTCGGGACAATAAGAGGCTGGCTCGCCAGACGGCGTGCCCAGCCGGAATGCCCTTGAGGATGTAGATGAATGGAATACGTTAAGTGCGATTTGTGCAGTTCCGATAAGCATGAACCGGTTGCACACCAGACTGATCGCCTGCATCGCACGACTGAAGAAGTTTTCACGGTCGTCCGCTGTGCTCAATGCGGCTTGCACTTTACCAATCCGCGGCCGACCCCGGCGGAAATTGGCCGCTACTACGCTGCGGGCTATGCTTTCCATGCCAGTGCGCCAAGCTGGCGTCGCAGGTTGGATCGGATCCTCGATTGGGCGGCCAACGGCCCCTTGGCTGGGCTAGCCGCGCCACTACCCGTGCTGGCAAAGCGTTTGGCTGCCCGCGTCAGACCATCCGTTACCGATCCAGTATTGCGCTTTTATCGGGAGGGTGGCCAAGGGACTTTTCTCGATATTGGTTGCGGTGCCGGTATCCATGCCCATTTCTGGGGAGCGGAAAGCGCGCTGCAATCCTGTCATCGCCGGGTCGACGTGGCCGGGGTGGAAATTTCTGAGACAGCCAGGGCGGCCCTGACAGAGGCCGGAATACGTTGTTGGCCGGATTTGTCCTCGGTACCTCCGGAGGAGAACTTCGGGCTGATCCGCATGAATTGGTCGCTGGAGCATGTGCATTCCCCCCGCGAATATTTCAGCTTCATTGCCCGGCATCTTTCGTCGGAGGGGCAAGCCATCATTACTGTGCCGAATTACAGCGGGTTGATTTATCGCCTGGCACCGGATTGCGTTGAACTGCCGGTACATCTCTATCATTTCAGGCCGGAAGACATCGTTGCGTATGCAGGGGAACATGGTTTAAGCGCCGTCGAGGTCAAGACCTTTTCCTATCCCGAAATGTTTCGTGCGGCTGCCGAAGCAGGCTTGCTGCCTTCGGAGTTTTCTTCTCACCTGGGTATCGTAAAAGCGAAGGCGCTACTTGATTTCATGAAACCGCTGGATGATCTTGGTTGGGGTAACGACATGCTAGTCGTGCTAAAAAAAACTCAATTGGCGATCAAGGCAGAGCGGGATGCATGAGACGGGCTCCCTGCCTCTAAAAGCAGGCAAAGGCGTCCGGTTCTATAGTTTGGCGCGCTATGCGCTACTGCAAGCGCTGCAGCTGGCAGGAGTTGCCCCAGGCAGCAAGGTATTGTTGCCCTCATACGTTTGTCGCGACCTTCTGGCGCCTGTTTACCGACTCAGGGCAATTCCCGTTTGGTATGAAATTGACAACCAACTGGAACCGGCAAATCCCCCGGAAGATTGGCCCAAGGCCGAAGTAGTTCTGGCCATCAACTATTTCGGCTTTCCTCAGGATCTTGCGCGATTTCGCGCCTATACGGCGCGTACCGGTGCTGTCTTGATCGAGGATAACGCCCACGGCTTCTTGAGTCGGGATGCTGACCGCAATTGGCTGGGATCGCGTGCAGCCTTTGGCTTGTTCAGCATGCGCAAGACCTTGCGCATTCCGGATGGGGCCGCGTTGCAGGTCCACGATCCCCAAGCACAGGAGCGGATGCAACCGCAACTGCCCTTCGATGGATCAGGTTTGAATCCTGCTCAACTTTACAAGGCCAAAATGCGGCGCATGCCTATACTAGGTGATGCCCTGCTGTCGGCGAGCACGGCCCTCGCGCGACGTGTGCGCAGATTCCGTACTGGCAGCGAACTGCCGCAACCGGATCCGCACTCGGAGAACGAGTTGCCGTCAGGCGCGGATCCCTGGTCTGGTCTTCGCAATGCTTTGCTCAATGTGGATGTGGATGCAGAAATCGGCAGGCGGCGGAAGGCCTATGCAGCATGCGCCGCGCTTGCTGTGAGGGCGGGCGTCAATCCCGTTTTCAAGGAATTGCCGGCGCATTGTGCGCCGTACGGCTTTCCCTTTCGTGGCGATGCAGCAGGGCGGCGGATTATGCAAGGCTTTGCTGATCGCCATGGCTTCGATCTCGTCACCTGGCCAGATTTGCCAGGGGCAATTGTTGAACATGCCCCGGAACATTATCGGAATGTATTGATGGTTAATTTTTTATGGTGATTTGGGAGCAATATCGGGGTCTGGCGGGTGAATGGGACGGGCATGTAGCCGCCCTGTCCGGCGGTTTTTACCAGACTTATGGCTGGAGCGAGGTGCGGCGGGGCGTCGGCTGGAAGCCCTTGCGCCTGTTGGCCTGGCGTGGTGGACAGGTAGTTGCGGTTGCAAGCGTGCTGGTTAAGCGCAAGGCCGGGATCGCAGTATGCTGGGTTCCCGGAGGTCCGCTCGGCGCGAGCGAGGTTTTGGATCGCGAATTCCGTGCGACGCTCGGCAGTGCACTCGGAACGAAATTATTCTATTGCCGGATAAGTCTGCTGCGCGCCGATCAGGGCGCGGAAGCCGCTTTCCTTGCCGGAGCCGGCTGGAAGCGTCCGGCGGTCGCCATGAGCAGCGGTCTGACTATGTCCTATGCGCTGGCCGGTGACGATGCCGAGCGACTGAAACGGACCACCGGCAACTGGCGCCATAATCTGAAGCGCTCCGGCCGTTACGATTTGCGCATTGAGCATTGGGAAAATCCCGATCTTGACGCCATTTCGGAACTCTATCGCGAGATGGAAAGTCTCAAATCCCTGCCGGTGCAGCATAGCGATGCGGAACTGGCCGCGATCTTTGCGCATTGCCGAGAACAGGTGATCGTCTACCGGTGTCTGGATGCCGAAGGACGTTTGCTGGCCATCCGCGCGGCCGGACTGTGCGGGGCCACGGCTATGGATCTGCTGGCGGTGGCCAGTGGCGGGGCACGCAAGGTGTATGCCTCGCACGCGACGCTGTGGGAGCTATTGGGGCACTGCAGTCGACTCGGTTTACGCGACTACGACCTGAGCGGTGTCGACCCCCTGGGCAACAAGGGCGTGTTCGATTTCAAGCATGGTACTGGCGCGACGCTGGTCGAATGCCTCGGCGAGTGGGAGTGGGCTTCACTGCCGGGCTTGCGACAGGCGGTGAACTGGCTGGTGGCGCGCAAGAGTGCGTGAGGCTTCTGAATCGATCGTGAAACATTCCCGCACGTTATCGGGCGCTAAACTTCATAGTTCGATATATATGCACGTTTGCTTTGCCCTTACCTCCCCGTTCGCCTTGAATGCTTTCGTCGCGCCGGCAATTCGCGCCTTGTTGGCGCGCGGCGACAGCGTGACTGTAATAGTCAATGCAGGAGCTGGCAATTTGGTCGAGGACATCCGCGGCGACATTGAGATCGTGGACCTGGAGATCGCTCGCATGATCGCGCCATTGCGTGACCTGGCGGCATTGCGCGCGCTGTTCCATTTATTTCGAGCGCGCCGCTTTGATATCGTCCACAGTGTCACGCCAAAAGCCGGGCTACTCGCGATGATGGCGGCCCGTCTGGCGGGCGTCCCCATCCGAATTCACACTTTTACGGGACAGGTTTGGGCGACGCGGCGCGGCGCCATGCGCTGGCTCCTTCGAACCCTTGATTGGCTTTTGGCGAAATGTGCAAGCGCCTTGCTGGTGGACAGCGCATCGCAATTGGATTTTTTGTCCGACGAAAAGATCGCAGCCAAGGAGCGGTTGACGGTTTTGGCTTCGGGATCCATCTGCGGCGTGGACACAAATCGCTTTAAACCCATGCCGCAAGCGCGGGAGAGGGTGCGCGCCGAACTGGGACTGCCTATCAGCGCAGTTTTGATCTTGTATGTCGGACGCATGCATTCCGACAAAGGGTTGTGCGAGTTGGTCCAAGCCTTCACCAGCGTTGCCGAAGGGTTCCCGGATACGCATCTATTGTTGGTGGGGCCCGATGAAGGTGGATTGAAGTCTGCACTCGACTTTGCGGGGACAAGCCGCTTGAGGATCCATCTTGTGGGACTGACGGACGAGCCCGAGCGTTACATGGCTGCGGCTGACCTGTTTTGCTTGCCTAGTTACCGCGAGGGTTTCGGGCTTTCGTTAATTGAGGCGGCTGCTGCTGGCCTGCCCAGTGTAGCGAGCAGAATTTATGGTTTGACAGATGCGGTGGTGGACGGTGTCACGGGTTTATTGGTTTCTCCAAAAAATGTAAATGCATTGGCGCAAGCGCTGGAACTCCTCCTGTCAAAACCTGAATTGAGATCTCAAATGGGGCAGGCGGCACGGCAACGGGCGGAACAAGAGTTTTCCCAGGGTATCGTGGTCAAGGCGTGGCTCGCCTTTTACGAGAAACAGCTGTCCAGAAAATCGATAAAACCATAAGCGCACCCCCTTAA
The DNA here is from genome assembly GCA_030654835.1 of Gammaproteobacteria bacterium. GTDB lineage: Bacteria > Pseudomonadota > Gammaproteobacteria > Pseudomonadales > Pseudohongiellaceae > UBA5078. The sequence goes on from JAURWS010000008.1 coordinate 66,351, forward strand.
ACTTCTCCGGTGCGGAGATAATAAGCGGGTTGGCTACCTTCCGTCTGTTTACGCAGAGCACTTCGTCTCAGCAAATCCCTCCTCAAAGGCGATTCCCTATCGAGCTTGTTATGTCGCTATTTTTTCGCCCATGTATGGGCAGTTCCGCGAAAGTTTCGCAGGTATCGGGGCTTGGCTGATGAATTGGATATACCTCCTTCCAGTGCTCGCAGCATGCATAGCCTTTGCCTGTAATATTCTTGTTATCCGCAATGCCCACAAATGGCGATTGCTTGACAATCCCAATCACCGTTCGTCTCACCTTCAGCCAACCCCCAGCGGCGGTGGAATAGGTTTGGCGTTGGCTGGTGTCTTGACGGGTCTTTTCGTCGTTTGGCAGGCGGGTTGGCCGGTCGGTGCGAAGGTGCTGGCTATTTCGGCTGTACTGGCTTTGGTGAGTTTTCTGGATGACCTTCGCCCCATGCGAGCGTCGCTTCGCCTCGGTATTCAGGCAGCCATGGGCGCTTGCTTGCTGTTGCTGCTTGGTGGCCTGCCGGAGATAGAACGCTTTCTGAACGCTTATGCAAGCAGAACCCTGATTTACCTCGTATTGTTGTTGGTGATTGTTTGGTGGATTAACCTGTTCAACTTTATGGACGGTATTGATGGCTTGGCGGGTGCGCAAGCCATTTTTATGCTTATGGCTGGAGCAGCGCTTCTCACCTGGTTAAACGCGGCCTTCCGGGGTGATCCGGTGTGGCTGTTGATGCTTTGCGTAGCAGCTGCCACCGGGGGGTTCCTTTTGCTGAACTGGTCTCCCGCGAAAATATTCATGGGGGACGTTGGCAGTATCTATCTGTCCTTCACGATCTTGGCTTTCGCCTTGCTCTCGATTCGCAACGACTGGATATCAGTGCTTCCTGGCTTGGCGATGTGGGCGATTCTGGGGGCGGCTTTTGTCGCGGATGCGACCGTCACATTGCTGGTACGAGCTTTTACGGGCCAGCGTTGGTACGAAGCCCACCGAAACCATGCTTATCAGCTGCTTTCCCGAAAATGGGGGCGCCATCAACCGGTAGCTCTTCTGTTCGTCTCCATTAATTGCCTGTGGCTTTTGCCGCTGGCTGCTGCATGCATTCTCGCGCCCAGGTGGAGCGCTGCATGGGTCGCTTTGGCCTACATCCCTCTTGGGCTGGCGGCCTGGATGCTAGGAGCTGGCAGGCGGGACAATGACCAGTTAGCTGGCCCTAAGCCACCTTAACCGGCAGATCAAATGCTCCCATCTCGTAAGTCACAACAGCGCGAAAATACTTTCTGGAAAAGTATCGGCGTGGTTCTTGGCGGGACAGTTGTGGCCCAGTCAATTCCATTGCTCGGGTCACTTGTTATTGCACGACTCTATTCCCCAGCAGACTTTGGGGTGTTCTCTGCATGGTTGGGGATGCTGCTGCTTGCTGGCGTGGTGATCACTGGCCGCTTCGAGATGGCCTTGGCTGTCGAGCCGGATGGCGCTCCGCGCCGCCTTGCCATGGCGGCTACGCTGGCAACCATTGTCCTGGCAAGCGGCATACTGGCAGCGCTTGTCATGTTGATCTATCTCGGCTCTTCGGCACTTCATGGGGTGAGTCCGTTGCTGGTGTTTCTGTTTGTGCCTGCGACCCTGCTGACGGGGGTGATACATACTTGGCAATCCTGGGCGGCAGCGGAAGGAAACTACAGAGGGCTTTCGTGGATACGCATCGCTCAGGCCTTGATTATTACTTCGGCACAGATTGGTATGGGTCTGGCTGAGCCCAGTGCCTTTGGAATGGCACTTGGGCATGTGCTGGGTTTGCTGGTGGGGGTCTTTTTTTCGGCGACCCTGATGCCCTTGAATCCTTTGCCTTTGCATGAAGTAGGCCAACTCTGGACGACACTAAAGTTTTTCTGGAGAAGCCAACGGCGTTTCCCGCTGCTGGCTCTCCCGGCAGATACCATCAACGCTGCAGCGGGACAACTGCCTTTGTTGCTGATCGCAGGTAAGTTCGGCGCAGAAGCCGGCGGCCTTTTTGCGCTCGCTCTGCGCGTCTTGGGGGCGCCTATAGGTCTTTTGGGAACTGCTGTACTTGATGTATTTAAAAGGACCGCATCCAGCAGCTACAGGGAAAAAGGCAATTGTAGGGACGATTACCTCCGGATTTTCCGGTTACTTGCCGTAGGCGGAGCCACACTCGCCGTGGGTGCATTCTTCCTTGCCGAAAGCGTATTTGTCGTCGCTTTCGGTGAGCCCTGGCGGAAGGCGGGGACCTTGGCGGTCTGGCTGATGCCGATGTTCGCGATGCGGTTTGTGGCCAGCCCGTTGAGTTACGTTTTCTATATCGCAGGCAAGCAGCAAGTTGACCTTGGGTGGCAATGCGCGTTGCTCGCCATGACGGTTGCTGCATTCACTTTTCCTGTTGATTTTGAGACAGCGGTGACGCTTTATGCGGCAGGTTACGGCGGGTTGTATGTGGTGTACACAGCGCTTTCGTATCACTACAGCAAAGGTGCAGCGAAATGATTGCCATTGTCGACTATGAGATCGGTAACCTCGCCGCAATCGCCAATATGCTTCACCGGCTGGGCGCGGCGTGCGAGATTACGGCGGATCCAGAAAAAATTGGGCGTGCCGACAAGCTGATTCTGCCAGGAAACGGGGCCTTTGATGCTTGCATGCAGGGCCTGCGTGCTACGGGTCTGATTCCCTTGCTGACCGAAAAAGTGCTGGTGGAGAAAGTCCCCCTGCTAGGAATTTGTGTGGGGGCTCAAATGCTGGGGCATGGCAGCGACGAAGGTCGGGAGGCAGGGCTGGGCTGGATGGACATTCAGGTCAAGCGGTTTCCAGACCTACCCGGTATACGGGTTCCGTACATGGGATGGGGGGACGTGAGGAAAACGCATCCTTACCATCCGCTCACGCAGGGGATCAGTGATGATGCGAGGTTTTATTTCGTCCACAGTTATTACCTTTCGCCGGTGGACCCCGAGGATGTCCTGCTAACCGCCCAACACGGCATCGAGTTCGCTGCCGCTGTAGGTCGCGCGAATATTGCTGGCGTGCAGTTCCATCCGGAGAAAAGCCACAGGTTTGGCAAACAACTTCTTGGGCAATTCGCGGGTGGTCGCCCATGACGCGCGCGCGCGTCATTCCCTGCCTTCTGCTGCGCGGGCATGGATTGGTCAAGACCAGAAAATTCAGCAATCCCGTCTACGTTGGAGATCCAGTAAATGCGGTTCGTATCTTCAGTGAGAAAGAAGTTGACGAGCTGGTCATCCTGGACATTGATGCTTCCCGCGAAGGCCGCGAGCCCAACTACGAACTCATTGCGGAAATTGCAGGTGAATGTTTCATGCCGGTGGCTTATGGCGGCGGCATCAAAACCCTGGCGCAGGCCCGCAGATTGATACGTTGTGGCATCGAGAAGGTTGTGATCAATTCGGCTGCGTTTGACTCTACGGGCGTCATCAGGGATATCGCAGATGTCTTTGGTAGCCAGGCTGTTGTGGGGGCTATGGACGCCAGGAGAACCCTGTTTGGAGGGCATCGCTTGTTCGCCAAATCGGGCACGGTGGAGACCGGGATCAAACCGGAAGACCATGCCGAGGTGCTCGAGCGTGCTGGAGCGGGAGAGATATTCCTGAACAGCATCGATTCAGATGGGCAGATGCAGGGATTTGATTTGCCTTTGATCCAAAAAGTGGCGCGGCGAGTCAGGGTTCCTGTCATTGCCTGTGGAGGCGCGGGTACTCCCGACCATCTGCGGCAGGCGTTGGCTGAGGGTGAAGCCTCCGCCGTAGCTGCTGGAAGCCTGTTCGTGTTTCATGGCAAACATCGTGCCGTGTTGATCAACTATCCGACCGGTATTTTTTTCTAGAGGATTCATATGTCGAAGTGGTCGGGAGCGTGTGAGTGGTTCAGGTCGTTCGGGAACAGCCATCGATATCCGATCATGCTGTTGCTGTATCTGGCATTTTCCGCGACTGTCGTTCATGTGCACGCGATACGGTTTACGGACAACTCGGGTAGCGGATTGAGAATGTGGAACATGAGCGCCACCGGATGGATCGGCGTCGTCCTCTCATTGCCTTACCTTGCCTGGACTATTTCACGTATCACTGGTCTTCCCTCGGACTTTTTTAAATTGTTTTACAGCGTCATTGCAGTGACGTCTTATCTACTGCTTCATTCCGTCTACGGACCTGTGCCCTACATTGTCATCATCACTGGGATAGCTATTTTGATGATTCCATTGGTGATTCTTGAGGTATTCAAGCGAATCAAGCTCTCGCTGCCAGTAAGGGGTTTTCTTCAATCGTCGCACATCGACGCGTTGATAGCCCTGGTGCTTCTTGTGGTCGTGGTCTTTGCTTACATGCGTCCACCGGCAAATGCCGGCTTTGGGCTTCTTGATATTTATATTCGTCGCCTTGAAGGCCGGCATACCTATCCCGCTGGAACGCTGTTGGCTTACGGTTTGGCCATGAGCATGAATGGCTTTTCGCCTTATCTTGCGTTCAGGGCAGGGCTCAAAATGCGCATGGACTTGCTTGTACTGTCGATGGCCGCAGTGGTTTTCTTCTACTGGCTTCTGGGCGTCAAGGCCCCCTTCCTTTATATTGCTGTGAGTTTTCTGTTGGGGTTGGTTGTGAGAAAAAACATACTCAGACCGATGGCCTATTACTGCATGGTTGCAGTGCTCATTCTCTGGATGCTTGTTTTGGTAGACTTGGCTTGGGGAGGTCGTAATTTAGTAGTGGCCAATTACTTTTTCATGCGAGTTTTTTCTGTTCAAGCAGAAACACAGAGTATGTACATGAAGTTTTTGTTTGATCCAAAGTTGATCCCATGGTCGTGGATAACGGGTTCCAGTGACCCCAGTTTTGTTGCCACGTACTACATTGGCGAACACTACAGCAACAATCCGGACAACAATGCCAATACCAATGCCTTTCTCTATCAGATAACTGCCAAAGGCATCATGGGATACTTGGCGGCCATCGCGTTTGTACCGCTTTTTCTCGTGGCACTTGACCGACTATTTCAGGCCAGTCGAAATCCGTCCTATTTGTTTTTAGGCTTTCTGTACGGCATTCTTGTTGTTGAACAGGCCTTTACGGTCGCCATGCTTTCTTCGGGCGTCGCGGTGTTGTTTCTGCTAACTCTTTTCGAGAGGCGCATAGATCCACCTAGCCCTAAGCTGGAGTCTGCTGCGTCAATTTTGAAAGCAGAGTGAAGGCTGCGCAATGGAAAGTAGTAGTAGCTGTCTTGGCATTTGAGCCAAAGCCTTACCTCGGCTAGGAGTGCAGCAGTTATCGTACGTTTTCGGCCTTTTTTGCCGAATGTTGAATGTTTTATTGGGCTAATAAAGGGAAGGTGGAGTTATGTCGGGGTCTTATTCCGAAGAATACCAACTGAAAGATGCTGTTGCATTTATTCGCCGTGCGTGGCTTTGGCTCATCAGTTTTGGGCTATTGGGCCTCCTGGTAGGAGGCATATATTCAACGTTACGACCGCAGTACTATGAGGCTAGCGGGCAAATTGAACTTGCCAAATATCAACCTTACGAGATCGATCCGGATATAGGTATTGAAAAATACGTGACCGACCTTAACGCTACTGTCGATTTGATCAGGGCTGCCGATTTCTTAGATGGTGACAATGGGGAGAAGTGTGGGTTCAATACTGGGGGAAACAGAGGGTCAGTAATTTCTCAACGGATGCGAGCTTTTGTTGTCCCTAATACTCCCTACATTGGAGTCACTGTAAAAGCCATTAGCGAAGTTGCTGCGAAAGAATGTATCGAGGCCATTTTCCGGAAAGTTGAACCCCTACAACTTGAGCATTTGCGAAAGCGGGATGCCTATACTGTTAAGAAAATTCGTGAGCTTGACAACCTTTTCACGGATAGGCTGGATGGTGTTCAGAAGCTAAAGACGACGTTCGGCCTAATTGTTATTCCAATTGACCCAAAGAACGGAAGTCCTTTGATGCAAATAAGCACACCGACTGGTCCTAAGCTGCTGTATATGGATGCGGATGCTGATTTTGTTACGGCTAAGAGAAGGCTCGAGACGTGGAAGCGGTACCTTGACACATCAGAACTCCGCAAGCCAAAGCTTTCTGCGGTGAAAGTTTATCGTGCAAATAGTTTCCCGCCGACCCGCATCCTGTTGCTGATGGGGTTGGCTGTGGGACTGGGTGTAGGAGGGCTATCATTTGTCATTCGCAGCAAAATTTTACGGCCAGGTGTCTAGTTGTGGTGCTGAACTGCCGCACTGCCTTGCTGTATTGGGCTATTGTCCATCAGCGAGTGCTCATGTCCATTGCCGCAAGTGAACTCACTTTGAATTGCCCGTTTTCTTTTCGCGTATATTCGGCGCGCTCATTCGAATGCTAGCCCGGTCCCGCCCTTCAAATGCGCCATTTGCATTTGGCCGATTTCTCGGAATCCTGATATTGCTTGTGTTTTACACGTGGGCACTAATAGATACCTATGACCGTCAAATCGCGTTGGCTAACACGGGCATGTTCCCGCTAATCACGACCAACCTGGCATGGATCTATTGTTTGGCCGTCACCTTCTGGCTGGCAAGCGTATTGGCGAAAGCCAGAGGAGAGCCAAGCGATTTTTTCCTGATTTTTTATTGCTCGATTGTTCTGATCTCTTTTTTGGTGTTGCACTCTGTGGCTGAGGAGGTGGATGATCGGAGGCTGACGATATTTCTGGCATTCCTGATTGTTCCTGTGGTGGCGTTGGCCATTTTCAAAAAATTTATTCCTCAGTTGAAGATGGTAGGGATACTGAGTTCGCACGCTGTTCAAAATTTAGTTGTTGGAGTGGTATGCCTGACGCTGCTCGCTGCGCTCTCAAATGCGCCGGCAAGTGCTGGATTTGGTTTGGATAATTCTTACACGAGGAGGCTTGAGGCACGCGAAATATATCTATCGGGAGAGTTGATTTCCTATGCATTGGCAATGTGTATGAACGGCTTTGTGCCGTATCTCGCTTTCAGGGCTGGCGCGGGAAAAAGCAAGAGCCTCTTGTTGTTCTCGAGCTGTGCAGCGTTGTTCTTTTTTTGGCTGATGGGGGCAAAGGCACCCTTCTTTTACGTTGCAATTGCATTCTTGCTCGGCACTGTTATAAAAATGGGCGCACTGAAATACTTCGCTCTTTTGTTAGTGGGGGGGGTCGTTGGGCTCTACTTTGGCGTCTTGGCAGAGTGGCAGATATTCGACGGGTATTCGATGATCGTCGATTATTTTTTTCGCAGGGTTTTTGCGGATCAAGCGGCAGTGCTGAATTTTTACTTCAATTTTTTAACAAGCACAAAACCCTTTGAATGGGACTGGTTGCTCGGTGCGATTGATTCTTCTTTTCAGGTGACATACTTTATTGGCGAAGCATACGTTCATAACGTAGATGCCAATGTGAATACCAACGCGTTTTTGCATGCATTGTCTGGCAATGGGTTATTAGGGTACTTCTCTGCTGTTGTCTTTATTTCCGTATTCCTCGTGGTCTCTGATCGGTTGTTTAAATCAAGTGGAAATCCTGCATACATATTCCTAGGTTTTATGTACGGCTTATTGGTCATTGAACAAGCTTTTACCGTAGCAATGATTTCATCGGGTATTGGAGTGTTATTTGTTCTTACTCTCTTGGAGAGGGCTCCCCCTCGTCTACGCATTGCCGATCCGCCCGCGAACGAACTGCCTTAGCAACTAAACCTATAATCTGCGCACAGCAAATTAGCTATCGTCTATCGGCAGCGAGGGCGGTGGTCTAAGCGGTCTGATGTGGCGTCGAACAAGCAAATGAGTATTCAATGAATGACTATCAGCAATGCATCCGATGCGTGATGGATACCAGCGATCCCGAAATCACCTTTGATGCCCAAGGCGCTTGCAATCATTGCCGTCATTTTGATGAAGTCACTCGCAAGGAGTGGTTTCCCAATGAGGAGGGCGCCAGAAAATGGGCGGCGCTCGCCGACCAAATTCGCGCTGTCGGCAAGGGGCAGGAATACGACTGCATTCTCGGTCTGAGTGGAGGCGTTGACAGCTCCTATCTGGCTCTCAAGGTGAAGGACTGGGGTCTGCGCCCTCTGGTTGTTCATGTGGATGCCGGGTGGAACAGCGAACTGGCGGTGGCCAATGTCGAGAAGATCGTCAAATATTGCAACTTTGATCTGCACACGCATGTGGTGGACTGGGAGGAGATGCGCGACTTGCACCTTGCCTATCTGAAGGCAGGGGTTGCCAATCAGGATGTGCCGCAAGACCACGTGTTTTTTGCCAGCCTCTATCACTTCGCGACCCGCAACAAAATCCGCTACATACTCAGCGGCGGCAATTTGGCCACGGAGGGAATCTTCCCGAAGGCCTGGCACGGTAGCGCCATGGATGCTGTCAACCTGAAGGCAATTCACGCCAAGTACGGCGAGCGGCCACTGAAAACCTACAGCACCATCGGGTTTTTTGACTACTTCTTCTGGTATCCCTTCATCAAGAAGATGCGGACGGCACGCCCACTGAACTACATGCCTTACAACAAGCAGGAGGCCGCCGACGAGCTGGAGCGCACCATGGGCTGGCGTGCTTACGGGCGCAAGCATGGGGAGTCACTTTTTACCAAGCTCTTCCAGAATTATTATTTGCCGACGAAATTTGGCTACGATAAGCGCAAGCCCCATTTTTCCAGCCTGATTGTCTCCGGCCAGATGTCGCGGGACGAAGCACTGGCAAAACTCGCGGAACCCCTGTATGACCCGCAGGAACTTGAAATCGACATTGCTTATTTCTGCAAGAAACTTCGCATCACCCGTCAGCAGTTCGATGGCTTTTTGACGGCACCTTCGCATCATCACACGGACTTTGCCACCTGGGACGGGCGCTATCGTCTGCTCAAGAAGGTGCAGAGCCTGATTGAACGCATGCTCGGGCGTCAGGTGAAGGTCTATTCCTGAGATGACTGCCGCTAAATTGCAGTGGGTGCACCTGAGCACCGTTCATCCGCGCACCGACACCCGGATATTCATCAAGCAGGTCGTCACCCTGTTCTCCGCCCTGCCGTCGGGCGTCAGCCTTGTGGTGGCCGATGGCCTTGGCGACAGTGCGCCGGCAGGCCAGCCGCCTGTCTACGATTTGGGCAAACTGCCGGCCAGCCGTTTCCGGCGGGCCGTAGCGGGCAACCTCCGGGCGTTCCGGTTTTTCAGGCGCACTCGGCCGCAACTGGTGCATTTCCATGATCCGGAGCTGATCCCGCTGGGTATAGTGCTTCGTTTGTTGGGTTGCAAGGTGATTTATGACGTCCATGAGGACGTGCCGCGCCAGACCATGAGCAAACACTGGATTCCGGTAATCTTCCGCTGGCCAGTGGCCACGGCGACGGCCGCGATGGAATGGCTGGCCGGCCTGCTGTTCAGCGGCATTGTGCCTGCTACGTCCACAATCGCGGCCCGCTTTCCTTCGCGCAAAACGGTCCTGGTGCAGAATTTTCCTATTCAGTCTGAGTTGGTTCTCGCAGAGCCGGTTATGTACGCGGAGCGGCCGCCCAAATTCGCGTATGTCGGCGGCGTGGCTGACATTCGTGGCGGCAGGGAGATGGTGCAGGCGCTTGAGTATCTCGCCGACTTGCCGGATGTCCGTCTTGAAATGGCGGGTGGTATCAGTCCCGAGGTCTTTGCGGAGGAACTCCCGCGTTTGCCGGGCTGGCAGAAGGTGATCTACCGCGGATTGATCGGCCGCCAGGAAGTCGCGCGCCTTTTGGGAAGCGCGAGGGCGGGTCTGGTACTGTTTCATCCCATGCCAAACCATGTGGATGCACAGCCCAACAAGATGTTTGAGTACATGTCAACCGGACTGCCGGTGATCGCGTCGGACTTTCCCCTCTGGCGGGAGATTGTGGCAGGCGCCGGTTGCGGTTTGCTGGTCGATCCCATGGATCCCCGCGCCATTGCTGACGCATTGCGCTGGGTGCTTGACCACCCGGAAGAGGCAGAGGCCATGGGAAAAAAGGGCCAGGAAGCCGTGAAGAAGATCTATAACTGGGAACATGAGGCTGTTCAACTGAAGGGCCTGTACTTGAGGTTATTTCCCGTTCAAGCAGTTTCAGCATGAAAAAAATAGTCACAGTTCTGGGTGCGCGCCCCCAGTTCATCAAGGCGAGTGTTGTCTCCGATGCCATCGCGAAAACCAGCACATTGAACGAAGTGGTGGTTCACACGGGGCAACATTTTGACCCCAACATGTCGGATGTGTTTTTTGCGGAGCTGGGCATGCCCAGGCCCAAGCATCATCTCAATATCCATGGCGGGTCTCATGGGGACATGACGGGGCGCATGCTTGTGGAAATTGAGCGTGTTCTGCAAAGCGAGAGACCTGACGCGGTCCTTGTGTACGGCGACACCAACTCGACGCTGGCTGGCGCGCTGGCTGCCGTCAAACTGCACATTCCCGTGGCTCATGTCGAGGCTGGCCTGCGCTCGTTCAACATGCGGATGCCTGAAGAGATCAACCGCATCCTCACCGACAGGATCTCCTCGTGGTTGTTTGCGCCAACACAGGCAGCCGCAGAACATCTGGAAAATGAGGGCATTGACCCCGCGATGGTTCATCGCGTAGGAGACGTCATGTATGACGTTGCCTTGCAGCATGGTAGCCGGGTGTCTTCTGAGGGCGGGCTGCTTGGGCGTCTGGGCCTTGAGCCTCAGGGGTATGTGCTGGCGACGGTGCATCGAGCGGAAAATACTGACAGTTCGCAGCGCCTGGCAACGATTGTCGACGCGCTTGAGGCGACGGCGCAGAACACGCGAGTCGTGTGGCCATTGCACCCCCGCACCAGGGCGATATTGCGCGATGCAGGCCGGCTGGATGCCCTTGCTGCCAAAGTGCAGCTGATTGATCCCGTCGGCTACCTCGACATGGTGCAGCTCGAAAAGTATGCCGCGTTGATTGCCACCGATTCGGGCGGTGTGCAAAAAGAAGCATTTTTTCACGGCGTCCCCTGTGTCACTCTGCGGGATGAAACCGAATGGGTAGAACTGGTTGAATCGGGTTGGAATCGCCTTGCGCCGCCCGACGATGCGCATCAGCTCGTCGATGCCATACGAACGGGCCGGGGCAGCATCGGCAGGCCCGTCACACCGTATGGTGACGGCCATGCCGCACGCGCCATCGCGAAAAAACTGGCGGAGATGTCATGAGCGCTCCATTGACGGTCTGGGTGCTGCAAACCGGTGAGCCGCTGCCCACGGACAGTGGCAACCCCAGGCCCATGCGGGCCATGAACCTCGCAAAAACCCTGGTGGCCGCGGGGCACAAGGTGGTTTTGTGGAGCTCTTCTTTTTATCACCAGGAAAAGCGCCATCGCGCCGCCGGCAATGATCGTCTCACGGTGTCACCATTGCTCGAGGTCAGGCTGATTGCAAGTCCTGGTTATCAGCGCAACATTGGTCCTGGCCGGTTGTGGGATCACGCCGTCCTCGGCCGGAATCTGGCGAAGCTGCTAGCGGCTGAAACAACGCAGCCAGACGTCGCTTTTGTGGGCTACCCCCCCATAGAGACCGCAGCTGTCATGACCCGCTGGCTTGCCGAACGCCATGTTCCCTGCATGGTGGACGTCAAGGACCAATGGCCCACGATCTTCACCGATCCGCTGCCGGGCTTTTTGCGGCCTGTGGGGCGAATCGCTCTTGCGCCGTATTTCCACTATGGGCGGCGCGCTTTGCGGGATGCAACGGCACTGTCGGCCATGGCCGACGGATTTTTGCAGTGGGCAGCCGGCTTTGCCGGCCGTGCCGTGCATGAGATGGACAGGGTGGTCCCCTTGACGGCCCCCAGCGGGGAGGTCTCGTCTGCCGAGCTGGCTGAGGCCGGACTCTGGTGGGATGCTTTGGGGGTGAGGAACGACGGTGGGCAGCGAATCTGTTTCATAGGCAGCCATTCGTCTGCTTTTGACATGGGGCCGGTCTTTGAAGCGGCCCGACTCACGGCGGCGGCGGGTAACAGCTGTCAATTTGTGCTGTGTGGTGAAGGTCAACACACCGCAGACTGGCGTCGGAATGCGATGGATCTGCCCAATGTCTGTTTTCCTGGCTGGATTGACCGTGCCAAAATTGAGGCGCTGGCGCTTCGGTCAACTGCTGCACTCGCCCCTTATCGCAACAGCGACGACTTCATGATGAGCATCCCGAACAAGGTAGTAGACTCCCTGGCGCTCGGTTTGCCGGTGCTCAGTCCCTTGCGCGGCGAGGTTCGGCAATTGATCTCCGCCTCCAGCGTCGGCGTCAGTTATGGCGATGGTTCCGGCGAAACCCTGGCTGAATGCATCGCACGGCTGAAACATGAGCCCGGATTGCGGGACAGGCTTGCAGCCAATGCATTGAATTTGTTCCGGGCGCGCTTCTCATTCGACACGGTATACGGAGGCCTGGTCCGGCATCTTGAAATCATGGCTCAACGTGCACGGCAATCATGACACTGAACGACAAACTGATTGAACGCGAGCGCTACGATGCCCGTGCCCAGTCACAACTGGCGCAAACGGTAGCTGCGGCTGAAGTGCCCTTGGGCTCGCAAACCATGGTGGCTTACCTGCGCACGCCCTATTTGGTTTACGAACAAAAGATCGCCCACCTGGTACAAGCCGGTAACCGGGTGCTTGAGCTGGGGGCGGGCGCAGGGCTTCACACGCGGGCTTTGCTGCAGACCGGGGCGCACGTCACCGCCAGCGATATTTCTCCCCATTCGCTCAGCCTGCTCCGGCAACGGTTCCAGCAAACCGCCGGAAATCTCGAGACTGCGGTAGCCGACATGGAGTGTCTACCTTTTGCCCCCGACGCCTTCGATGTCGTGGTCAGCGCAGGGAGTTTGAGTTATGGCGAGCCGCGGCTGGTAGAGGCAGAAATCAGGCGGGTACTGCGGCCGGGGGGCATGCTGCTGTGCGTCGATTCGCTCAATCACAATCCTGTCTACCGGCTGAACCGCTGGTTACACTACCGCAGGGGGAATCGCTCACTCAGTACGCTCAAGCGGATGCCCGATTTGCGCCGCATCCAGGCGCTCGGCCAGGGCTTTGAGACGCTTGAAGTCCGGTATTTCGGCGCACTCAGTTATCTCATGCCTGTTGTGGCCCGTTTGGCGGGGGAAAATGGCGCTCAGTCGATTTCCGACAGACTTGACCGGTGGATAGGTGTCAAACGCTCGGGATTCAAGTTTGTGCTTGTTGCCCGGGGATTGAGCAAGACTGATTCCGTTTAGAGAAACCATTTCATTTTTTTGCAGGAGTTCCATGAAAACCATTCCCTTCTTTCCTTATGCCGACCTGTTCAAGCGGGACGAAGCTGCGCTGACGGACATCATGATGGGCGTCTGTCGGCGCGGCGCTTACATCCTGCAGCAGGAGTGCCGTGACTTTGATGCCAATCTGGCAAAGTTCATGGGCGTGAAGCACGCGTTTGGCGTGGCCAACGGCACGGACGCCATCATCCTCGGGCTGAAGGCCGTCGGTATCGGCGCCGGCGATGAGGTCATTCTTCCGTCACACACTTACATCGCCTCTGCAGCGTCGGTGCATTTGGTGGGCGCAACACCGGTGCTGGCCGAATGCGGCGCCGATCACATGCTGGATGCGGCGGATGTTGAAAAACGCATTACCTCCAAAACAAAAGCCATCATGCCGGTGCAAATCAATGGGCGCACCTGCGACATGGATGCGTTGAGGGCAGTCGCCGAAAAGCACGGCGTCATGATTGTTGAGGATGCGGCGCAGGGACTGGGCTCACGTTTTAACGGGCAGTGTGCCGGCACGTTCGGCAAGTTCGGCACCATCAGTTTTTACCCTGCAAAGCTGCTGGGATGTTTTGGTGACGGTGGCGCCATCGTGACCAATGACGACGAAGTGGCCAGCCAGATCGCTTTGTTGAAGGATCACGGCCGCAATGCCGATGGCCGTGTGGTGGCCTGGGGTTACAACTCACGCTTGGACAACATGCAGGCGGCAGTGCTTGACTACAAACTGAAATCCTATCCGCAGGAAATCGAGCGGCGGCGTTCCGTCGCCGCCCGTTACCAGGCCGGATTGGGAGACCTCGCCGAACTGAGGCTGCCGCCCGCCCCCGATGCGGATGCCCGCCATTTCGATGTCTATCAGAACTACGAACTGGAGGCGGACCGCCGCGACGAGTTGCGGGCCCATCTTGACGCGCAGGGCGTGAAGACCATCATTCAATGGGCCGGAACGCCGGTCCACCAGTTCAAGGAACTCGGCTTTACTGTCGATCTGCCAAAAACGGATGCTTTCTTCAAGCGCTGCCTGATGCTGCCTATGAATTCGGCCGTTACCGATGAAGAGGTGGACTACATCGTCAAGGTGATCCGCGGTTTTTACGGCAAGTAACTCATGAACGACTGGTCTCTTGGTCACCTGGCTGATCCAGCCCGGAACCAGCATCCGATTGACGTCAGCGGGCAGGAGGTTCCAGCCTTGCTGGCCCAGTTGCGCATGATGCTGAAAATCCGCCTGGCGGAACGTTGCCTTGCCGACGGGCGTCGTGAGCGCCTTATAGGTGGCCCGGTTCATCTCGGCGTGGGGCAGGAAGCCGTGGCTGTGGGTGTGGCGGCAGAACTCCGCAAGACGGATCGGGTATTCGGCGCACACCGCTCCCATTCGCACGTGTTGTCCATGGGCTCCAGCCTGCATGGCCTGTTTGCCGAGGTCCTTGGCAAGGACACCGGGCTGTCACGCGGCATGGGTGGCTCCATGCATCTCTGGGATCAGCCTAACGGATTTTATGGTTCGGTGCCGATTGTGTCGGGGACTGTCCCTCTCGCCGTGGGTGCAGCGCTGGCCGCCAAAATGCAGGGCGGTGGGGATGTCGGTGTGTCCTATATGGGGGATGGCGCTGTGGAGGAAGGAGTCGTTCACGAGTCGCTCAACCTTGCACGCATGCTTCAGGCCCCGGCTATTTTTGTCGTTGAGAACAATCTTTTTGCCAGCCATATGCATATTTCGCTGCGCCAGCCGAAACAGGCAACTGCGCGTTTCGCCGCAGCCAACGACATCCCTTATGAAATCGTCGACGGCAATGATGTGGTGCAGGTTCGCGCGGCCGCGGGCAGGTTGATTGGACGCGCGCGCGCAGGCGAAGGACCGGGTTTTATTGAAGCGGTGACATACCGCTGGTACGGCCATGTGGATTGGCGTGAAGACATCGATGTGGGCGTCAATCGCAGCGCGGAGCACGTCGATGCATGGCGCAGGCGCGACCCGATTGCGCGGCTGGTCGCTGGACTCAAGGCTGCCGGCCTGATGGATGAAGCCTGGCTCAACAGCCTGGAGGCGGACATCGGCGTCGAAGTTGCCGAGGCCTGGCAGCAGGCGCTGGCGGATCCCTATCCTCCCTTGTCTGCCATCACGTCGCGGGTGTTTGCCGATGCGGGGGTGGCGGCATGACCGGAGTGCGTTACAACTACGGCACCGCCATGCTGGCGGCTTTCGAATACCTGCTGGAAAAGTACCCCGAAGTGTTCGTGATTGGGCAGGGCTTGTGGAGCCCCTGGTACGTCGGCAACTCCATGACCGACCTGGACAAGAAGTTCGGCGCGCATCGCATCATCGATACACCTGTCTCCGAATCAGCTTGCACCGGCGCAGCCGTTGGCGCTGCGCTCGCGGGCATGAAGCCCATCGTGGTGCATCCGCGCATGGATTTCATGCTTTATGCCATGGACGCCGTGGTGAATCAGGCCGCCAAGTGGTCGCTCATGGTAGGTGGGCAGGCGGGACCGGGCTTGACGATTCGCAGCATCATCAACCGTGGGGGCGAGCAGGGCGCACAGCACTCGCAGGCCCTGCACGCCTGGTTTGCGCACGTGCCTGGTTTGCGGGTGGTCATGCCGGCCACCGTGGCCGATGCGCGGGATTTGCTGATCGCCTCGGTGCTGTGTCCCGATCCGGTGATGTTCATTGATGATCGCTGGCTTTACGATCTTGAGGCCGATTTGCCACCGGTTGTTGAGTACCCGCTGGCGCTGGAAGGGCCTCGTCGCTTGAGAGAAGGCCACGATATTACGCTGGTAGCCTCCAGCTACTCAACCCGTTTGTCGCTTGAGGCTGCGGAACAGCTGGCACAGCAGGGCATCTCAGCCGAAGTGATCGACCTGCGCGTCATCAACCCGCTGAATCTGGATTTGATCGTGGCGTCGGTCGAAAAGACTGGACGCCTCCTGGCGGTGGATGGAAGCTGGAGCCCGTGTGGCCTGGCCGGTGAGATCCTTGCCGGCGTGGCTGAGCGCGTGGCACCTGCCGCCCTGAAAAAATCCCCAGCGCGGATCACCCTGCCTTTTGCTCCGGCGCCGACGGCGTCCGTGCTGGAGAAGGCCTACTACCCCACGGCCGCAATGGTAGTGTCGCAAGCCACAAAACTGATGGACAAAGCATGTTGAAAAGATTGTTTGATGTGGTCGCCTCCGCTGCGGGGCTGATCGTGGCCAGCCCGGTGCTGCTACCGGTGATCTTTCTGGTATGGCGTCAGGACAGGCATTCGCCCTTTTACATCGCTCCGCGGGTCGGCAAAAACGACAAGCCATTCAAAATGGTCAAGTTGCGCTCCATGGTCATCAATGCAGACAAAACGGGCGTGGACTCGACCAGTGCGAATGACAACCGCATTACCGCCGTGGGGCAATTCATTCGCCGCTACAAGCTCGACGAACTGACCCAGTTGTGGAATGTCTTCAAGGGCGACATGAGCCTTGTCGGGCCGCGCCCGAACGTCAAGCGCGAGACGGACCTGTACACGCCCGTTGAGAGAAAACTGCTGGAGGTCAAGCCAGGCATCACCGACATTTCATCCATTGTTTTTTCCGATGAAGGCGACATCCTGAAAGACCAGGCGGATCCGGACATTGCCTACAACCAGCTGATTCGTCCGGGCAAAAGCATGCTCGGTATTCTCTATATTGAAAACCAGTCACTGTGGCTGGACATCAAGCTGTGCTTCCTGACCGTGATTGCGGTACTTTCAAGAGAGAAGGCATTGGCGGGAGTGCAGGCGGTTCTGAAAGATATCAACGCCCCAGAGGCGCTGCGTCAGCTGGCCCTGCGCCAGCAACCCCTTGTCCCACAACCTCCGCCTGGAGGCGATCGCATCGTCACTTCCCGGGACGGCAATCCGTTCGCATGAATCTCCCAGGGATTCCAGATTCAGATGAGTTCGAACACAAGCCGTAGTCGTCTGGTTGTCGCATCGCTGGCTGCGGCATCCGCTGGACTTTCGGTTGCAATCATCAGTCTTTCCAAAGTTTTGCTCGTTATCACGACGCTTTTCGTTTTGTTGCGGCGCAGCAGGGGAGTGGAGCGGTTTTCCCCACTGGAGGGGATGGCGACGCCCTGGCTTGTGCTGGCGGTTTTGTTCTCGTTTGCCTGCAGCCTTTTCTGGACATCTGCCGACATGTCCGAAGCACTCGGAAGCCTGGGGAAGTATGGCAAGTTCCTTGTCATTCCGGCCTTCCTTCTTCTTGTTCGAACGCGCCGTGACGCCACATGGGTGCTGGGCGCCTTTCTCGGAGGCCAGGCCTTTGTTTTGATCAGCTCCTGGTTGCTTTTTTTCGATGTTCCTTTGATCTGGGCAACTTCAAGGGCGGCGAAAGTTTCGTATGCGGTGTTTTCCAGCTATTTGGACCAAGGCATCATGAGTGCCGTGATGGGGGCAGTTTTTTGGCATCTGCGCCTGTTGGCCCCCAACCGGCCTGCTTTTTACCTGGCCATCGCCTTGTCACTTCTGGCATTCGGCAATGTTTTTGTTGTGTTTACCGGGCGCACGGGTCATCTTGTCGGCATCGCGATGTTGTCTCTCGCCATTTTCTGGGTTTTACCGAAACGCTTCCGTATGGCTTCGCTGCTGGTGCCGCCGCTGATTTTCCTGGCGGTGTATTTGAGTTTTGACAAGGTGGGGCAACGGTTTGCAATGGTCAAGGAAGAAGTGACTGCTTATTCTGTTCGTCCGGAATCCCGGACATCATCCGGTGCCCGGTTGAACTACTGGAGAGCCTCCCTCGAGGCGATTGCCGAAAAGCCCTTGCTGGGCTATGGGGTGGGGAGCTGGAGTAAGGAGTATCAAAGAATTGAGCAGTCCAGACGCGGCAAGTCTCTTGGTGTCGGAAATCCCCATCAGGAATTTTTGCTGTGGGGGGTGCAGCTTGGCGCAGGGGGCATATTGCTTCTGGCGGCGTGGATGATCGCGGTGGGGCGTGATTTTGGCCAGGTAGATGCTCCCGTCGCCAGGGCTGGTCTGTCCGTCCTTTGGGCGCTGGTATTGTCGTGTCTGCTTAATTCGTCCCTCTACGATGCCTATATTGGCGATTTCTTCTGCCTGTCCCTGGGTGTGCTGCTGGCTTACGGCTGGCGTGCCGGAAACGCGACCCGGGGCGGGTTTGTCCCCGGGCTGGATGGTGCTGACAGTGGCAGGATGCACATGACGGCGGTGGGAAGTACGCAATCGCGAGCAGTGGTCAGTGAGGGAGCAGCCGGCGGCAAGAGTTGGATTGCTTTTGCGCATGCGTAGCCAGGTTCTGAGCTGGTCGCGCGTGACCAAATGGTTGCTGGTCATGATGCTGGATATCGGCATGGCGGTGGTTGCCATGTGGCTGGCGTTTTCGTTGCGACTTGACCTGTTGCACTGGCCTCAAGACATGCAATGGGCGGCCTATGTTTTGGCACCAGTGCTAGCCATTCCGGTTTTTATCAAGTTCGGGCTTTACCGTGCCATTTTCAGGTACACCGGCCTTGCAGCCTTGGTTGCCACGGCGCAGGCCGTCGCCATCTACGGGGTGTTGCTGTGTGCCATGCTGCTGTGGCAGCAATGGCCAGGCGTACCGCGTACTATCGGTTTCTTGCAGCCGGTGCTCTTTCTGGTGCTGGTGGGTACCAGCCGCGCGCTGGCTCGGCTCTGGTTGTCGGATCCCGGCCGCATGGCCCGCCAGGTGGAAGGGCGCCTTCTGATTTATGGGGCAGGCAATGCCGGCGTGCAGACGGCCACCGCGATTGGCATTACAGGCCAGTACAAGCTGGTGGGTTTTATTGATGATGATGCCTCGAAGATGCGGCGCAGCATCAATGGTGTTCCGATCTTTGGCCTTATCGATGTACCGCAGGTTGTGGCCCGGCATCAGGTGACTGATATCTTGCTGGCATTGCCCCGTGCATCGAGGGAACGCCGAAATAGCATTATCGAAAGCTTGCGGGGGTTGCCTGTTCATATCCGTACCTTGCCTGCCTGGGCCGATTTGGCCAGTGGTCGGGTGACGGTAAGGGACTTTCGTGAGCTGGATGTGGAAGATCTGTTGGGGCGCACCCCGATTCCGCCTGACGGGCAGTTACTCGCACGGGATATCACTGGCAAGGTCGTGTTGGTAACCGGTGCGGGCGGCAGCATAGGTAGCGAGTTGTGTCGCCAGATTCTTCTGCAGGGACCACGCCAATTGCTGCTGGTGGACCACAGCGAATACGGACTCTATGCCATTCACCAGGAGCTTCAGGTACTGTGCTCCGCCAGGGAGTCCATAGCTGAACTGCCGGTTGAGCTGGTGCCTTTGCTCGGAAGCGTGGGTAGCTATGACCGGATGTCGGCCTTGTGCAAGCTTTACCAGCCAGCCATTGTTTACCACGCGGCTGCGTACAAACATGTGCCCATGGTGGAGGGCAATGCCGGTGAAGGCATTGCAAACAACGTGTTCGGCACGCTCAACATGGCTCGCGCTGCGCTGGAGAATTCGGTGGCGCGTTTTGTGCTGATCTCCACCGATAAAGCCGTGCGTCCCACGAATGTAATGGGTGCCAGCAAACGCATGGCCGAGCTGGTGCTGCAGGCGCTGGCGGCTGAAAGAGCGCCGGTCTTTCTCGACTCCGGCCCCGGGTCTGGCAGCGCTCATGCCAATAATACCTGCTTCACCATGGTGCGATTTGGCAATGTGTTGGATTCCAGCGGAAGCGTTGTGCCGCTGTTTCGCCGACAACTGGCCGATGGTGGACCGCTCACAGTCACCCACGCCGACGTTACCCGGTATTTCATGACCATTCCCGAGGCGGCGCAGTTGGTCCTTCAAGCTGGCGCCATGGCTGTGGGGGGTGATGTCTTTGTGCTCGACATGGGCGAGCCGGTCAAAATAATGGATCTGGCGCGTCGCATGGTTGAACTGTCAGGTTTGACTGTGCGGGAAGAGGGTGCGGATACCGGTGATATTGAGATCAAGGTCACAGGCTTGCGCCCCGGAGAAAAACTCTACGAAGAGCTGCTGATCGGCGACAACCCTGAATCCACCGCGCATCCCCGCATCATGAAAGCCCATGAGCCTTTTCTTTCCTGGTCTGAGTTGGCTCCTGAATTGAGTGCATTCCGGCGCGTTGCGCAAGCCAACGATGTCGAGGCCATCAAGGCCACGCTCAAGTGCCATGTGCAGGGATACCAGCCGAGTTAATGGTGTGTGGGTTTTCCGGCAAGCATGCTGCACAATTCAACATTATTTCCCCACCCAAGGCCCGCCGCAATGACGACCATCTCCTCTCCGGACCCCGACCTCTCCCACGTAGGCCCGCGCGACAAGGCCGAAATTCTGGCGCAGGCGCTGCCCTACATCCGGAAGTTCCACGGCAAGACGCTGGTCATCAAGTACGGCGGCAATGCCATGACCGATCCGGCGCTGCAGGCGGACTTTGCCGAGGACGTGGTGCTGCTCAAGCTGGTCGGCAT
>JAURWS010000010.1 GCA_030654835.1 Gammaproteobacteria bacterium
CGATCAGCTACTCCAAAGTGCGCGCTATGACCCGTTCTGCGACGCCGGAAAATGAACAGATGCTGTTGCAGGTGGCGCTGCATGGTACAGCGCAACACGTCGAGCAACTGGTGCGAAAATATCGGCGCGCCGAGAGCCTGACGGATGACCGCCGCGCTGAAAGCCAGTACGAAGCGCGTGAACTCACCTGCTACTTCGATGATGATGGGATGCTGGTGCTGCGAGGACGCATGACACCGGAAGACGGTGCCGTCTTCATGAAAGCCTTGGAAGCGATGGTTGCTGCACAAAATCCACCTGTCGTTACGGACGAAGAAACTGCAAGTCTCCCGGAAAGAACGTTCCCGCAGAAACGTGTGGATGCACTGCTCGCATTGGCCGAGCAGGCGATGAGCACGATGGAGGAAGGATTGCAGCCCGTGAACTCCGCCGACAAATATCAGGTCGTGGTTCACATCGAACGTGGCAGTGAACAACATTGCTCAATTGAGAGCGGCGCTCATCACTTGCCGCTGTCACCAGCCACCGCCAGACGTCTGTGCTGCGATGCTTCATTGGTCCCAGTGCTGGAGGATGCCAGCGGTAATGTGCTAAATGTCGGCCGCAAGACCCGCGCCATTCCTCCCTCAATTCGACGCGCTCTGCAGATTCGCGACCACGGTTGTCGCTTTCCAGGCTGCTGCGAGTCTCGCTACGTGGACGCACACCATGTGCAGCACTGGTGCGATGGCGGCGAGACGAGGCTCAATAATCTGGTGCTGCTGTGCCGACATCACCATCGGCTGCTGCATCAGGAGGGTTACGAGATTGTGAAAAGCGGTGAGCAGCAGTTCGAGTTTTTGACCCCTGCTGGTGGCGCGCTGCCCGCAGTCCTTGTTCCGCAATTTGCAGCGTCGGAGGATATGGCGAGTGAAACCCTGGCTATCGAGAGAGAGCATGACGGGATTGGTTTGGCGATTGATTCCCACACGGCGGTGACGCGCTGGGAGGGGGAGAAGATGGATTATGATCTGGCGGTGGGAGCGATGTTGCGGAGGCGGATGCTGGGGTTTAATGCGGGGCGGTGGATATAGGGCCCCTTGAGCTTGTTACATGCGCTCCTCCCGGTGACGGTAATGCCATAACCTCAATACGACAATCATTTCAGTCGCAGCGGCAGCCCCCGTAAGATCGAAGTCGGTATAGACAAGTGTTTGCTTCTTTGCCTGAATGCTGCCGATGAAGAGTCTATATGGATGCTTAAAACTCCCACTTCAGTGATAACACCATCGCTGAGTTCTTGTTGTTCAAACGTGGAGAGCCCGGAAAATCAAATTGGTAGTAGTTGTACTCCAACTCCAATTCCAGCTGTTCGGATAATTCATAACTGGCACCAAGACCCATCAGAGCATCTGACTCGCTGAAGCTCAACTTCCCGGTACTGTTCATGCCAGTACTTCTACTGAAAAAGAAAAATGACGAATCAGCAGACCACCAGATCTGACCAGCCTTGGCAAACAGGGCAATATTTTCAGATAGTGGGAGGTGCCCGGTCACCACAGCGCTGACGCCCGTAAGATCGAAGTCGGTATAGACAGATGTTGGGGCAGGAAATTTTCCGAGGTCGTCGTAACTCAGCTCAATGCCGAGATGAGGGCTGAGTTGCCATCCAACTGCGGCCTTCAGTACGGTTGTATTCTCTTCCGGAAGGCCGGATTGAATCCAGTTTTTGCCTGCGCTTCCGCTGACGTAGATTCCTGAATCTGAATTCTGGTCTGCTGTGGCGGCGTTCGCGAAAAGTAGAACGGTTAAGGCGGAAGATAAGAGCAGTCGTGACGGTTTAATGTCCATATTATTCATCCTTTTCGGGGTAAATCAAATTTACACAGCGGGTTTCGTAGACACTTTGCCTTCTCATTTACAAAAGAAAACTGCCTCTCTGGAAAAGAGTTGCAGCCTACCCTGCGGCTTAGGTAACAGAATGACGATAGTTGGATATGTTACGTTTGCCGTAATGGAACAGCCGCCATCAGAGCGCAGAACCAAGGCGCCAACATATGTAGTTGAACCGCCGCCCTTTACATACTCAATCATTAACGACCGACCGGCACTCCCGGCACCAAGACCGCCGGCAATAACTGTATAGGCATCAAAATCAAATTGCGGCGGAATGTTTAGTTCTGATTCCGGTGCGAGATACTTCCCGGCATTCTCTCTATAGAATGCCTCCCAAGCTTCGCGACTCTCAATAACTTTTACCCAAGTGCCATCTACTCTGACGTCAAAGGGTACATCTATCTGAGCGTAGGAAAATACGTTAGCGGCTGTTGCTTGAGTCGAAACCAAGCAAAGTGAGCTATATACGATTACTGCCGCGATCCAGAACTTGTACATATAATTTCCTGGAAACTTGACGTCGTGAACAACGGCGCGCCCGCAGCGCGGTTGTGGTGCCGACTTAAAAGTTCATGCATGGTTAGGGAGCTTAGAAGCCAATGCCCATGGTAACCGGCTTGTGTGAAGCGCACGTCCGGCGCCAAAGGCGCGCAGTTCACCTGTTTGTTACGTGCGGCTGTAGCGATATACATTTGTATCACGCTGAACAAATCCAACTTGTTTATACAGTTCATT
This sequence comes from Gammaproteobacteria bacterium, assembly GCA_030654835.1. Lineage (GTDB taxonomy): Bacteria > Pseudomonadota > Gammaproteobacteria > Pseudomonadales > Pseudohongiellaceae > UBA5078. The sequence continues at coordinate 2,611 of JAURWS010000010.1, forward strand.
CGCCGCCACACGTGACGGTCGCGAGGTCAAATCGACGGTTTTGGCGCCTAATGAAAATGCCAGTTCCAAAGCGTTGTTCGAGAGAAGCTTGCCGACACCTTTACCTCGTGCTTCCTCGGAGACCACCACGTCTTCTATCCACGCTCGAATTCCCGTAGGTATAGGAAGAACAACGACGGTAAGCGCCCCATAGTACGTACCCCCCTCCTTAGCAATTAGGAGATGAGTGGAAGCATTTTCGATGATACTCCTCAAAGCGGCCTCATCAAGAAACTCTGCGGACGAGGACAGCTGAGGGATCAGCACATTGAGCGCTGATAGCACCTGATCCGAATACTCTTTGACTTCTATTATTTCCATTGTGAACTCAGTTGAACGCGTAACGCCCGTGCTTTGGCGCCAAAGCATGTTGGCGTGGCTTTTGCGTCTTCTGCAAAAGGCGTGACGACATACTTATGGGCACCTCCGGAAATTAACCAATTCCTGTAAACTATCGCAAAATCTTTACACATGCGAGTGACTCATGGCCCACCCCGGATTTTTCGATCTTGATGATCGCTTCAAGAAGCTGGATGAACGAGATGCTTTGCTGCAGCTCGATAAGTTTGTTGATTGGGAGCTGTTTCGTTTACCCCTTGATGGTGTGCGTCCTCCATTGCCTGCGAATCGTCCCGGCCGCAGGCCCTACGACAATATTCTGATGTTCAAAGCCTTGGTGTTGCAGCATTTGTACAATCTGTCCGATGAAGAGTTGGAGTTTCAAATACGGGATCGTTTTACTTTCATGCGCTTTTTAGGGCTGCAACCCGAATCCACTACGCCTGACCGCAATACGTTCTGGGACTTTCGCGAACTGCTGGCAAAGGCAGACCTGGGCAAGTCATTGTTCGTTTATTTTGAACTGCACTTGCAAGAGAAAGGCTATTCAGCGCGCAAAGGTCAAATTGTCGATGCCAGTTTTGTTGAAGCTCCCCGGCAGCGTAACAGCCGGGAAGAGAATGAGGCGATCAAGAAGGGAGAAGTGCCGCCGACACTGTCACAGAATCGGGCTTGTTTGCGCCAGAAGGATCTGGACGCTCGCTGGACGAAGAAGAATGACGAGACACATTATGGCTACAAGAACCATGTGTGCATTGATAACGCGCATAAATTGATTCGTGAGTACGAGGTGACCTCGGCAGAGGTGCATGACAGCCAGGTGTTGCTGGAGATACTGACGAAAAATAGTTCCCAGGCGGTCTGGGCAGATAGTGCGTATCGAAGCGAAGAGAATGAGTTGGCGTTGCAGACTTGTGGTTATCGCAGTCGCATTCACGAGCGGGCTTATCGAGACAAGCCGCTGACGCAAAAGCAGCAGACGAAGAACAAGGCGAAATCCAAAGTGCGTGCGAGAGTGGAGCATGTGTTTGGGTCGATCACGAATGAGCAGGATGGTTTGCATGTGCGGGTGATTGGCATACTGCGAGCGAGCACGAAGGTTGGCCTGACCAATCTGGTGTACAACCTGCGCCGTTTTACGAGCTTGCGCAGGATAGCTACGTGTGCCGCGAGGTGATTGGGGGCAGTGAGCGCCAGTAGAGGCACTGAAAGGTCTGAAAATCAGGGCTTTTTGATGAGCTGGTGAAAAAACTCAGGATTTAACGCAGGAAACCGCGCATACCGAAAATCGGTGAGAGAAATTTTCCGATTTCCGGAGGTGCCCTGTAGCATTATTACCCGCCTCAATAAAAGCGGTCTGCATTTTGCTATCGACGATTTTGGAACGGGTTACTCGTCACTCTCCTATCTGAGTCGCTTGCCAATGAGTCAGCTGAAGATAGATCAGTCGTTCGTCCGCACCATTGGCCATAACGACAAAGACATGGCTATCGTCCGCACCATCATCGATATGGCCCATACCCTGAATATGGAAGTATTGGCAGAGGGCGTCGAGAAAGACACCCAACGCAACTATCTGCTCCAACACGGCTGCAAGCTGTTCCAAGGCTATCTGTTCGGCAAGCCGGTACCACTGCAGGAATTCAACGCACTTCTATCGCGTTCGCGGATCACGCCCCGCCACTAACCCTCTGTGGGAGCGAGCCCGCTCGCGATAGTGCCACACGCAACTTCAATCAGGGCGCAATCGCGGGCACATTCAAACTACTTCGGGGATGCGCGCCACAATTACTTCCTGCCGCGCACGGCTGATGCCGTAGATCACCCGCTCGCCAGTCGCGCTGCGATCCCACGCCCACGACTGCCCCTCGAAGGGCACGTCGATGGTGGTGACATATTCCAGCGTGACGCCCTGTTTGGGCAGACGCAGCACGTGCAACTGTGCTGCATCGTGGCCGGTGACATACAGCAGGCCGTCGTCGCCCCAGTCGCCGCCCGAGCAGGAACTGTCGCCCCACGTAGCGATGACCTGCGGCGGGAAGAGCCATGACTGCAGCTCCTGCCAGTTGTCGTCGAACTTGGCCACATGGGTCCAACGCTGATCGAATCCCGGGGTGGTGCCGCCGTCGTTGTAGTTGGCGAAGCAGGCCCACCAGAACCCTTGATGCCGCACGGCCCAGGTCAGCGAGCCGAGACGCATGCCCAGAGCGTAGCTTTCCAGCGGCTGCAGGCTGCGCGCGTCGTAGATCTCCAGCGAGCTGGCCATGGGCAGTTGCGAGAAATTCGAGTGCGACAGCACCAGCCGGTTGCCGTCCAGCCAACCCGAGTTCAAATGAATGATGGCGCCAGCGCGCGGCCCGAACCATTCAGCCACACGCTCGCCGGTGTCCTTGCGGTGCTTGACCAGTGCGTGGTTGCCGATGCCGTAAAAGTGCTCGGCATCCACGGCCACGCCCTGATTCGCTTCCATGATGTGCCAGCGTTTGAGTTCCGTGGCCACCAGACCGTGATGGTTCAGCGCTGGCGCCGGTGCCGTTGGGAGTGACTCCAGCCATTGCCGGTAAGCGGCGCGCAGGGCCTCATCGCCGATGTTCTCGGCAGCGAAGCTTCTGCTGACGAAACCCGTGGCAGCAACACCGGCCGCACCAGCCATTCCCAACAGCATCTTGCGACGTGAGAGTGTATTCAGCATCAGAATTTCCTCTTGATTTGCAGGTTCCAGCTCCGTCTTGGCAGCAGTGACTGACTCACGGAGGGGGCATCCCGCATGTGCGCGAATGCCCGAAGATTTCTTCGAGGCACTGTGAGGCGTTCAGGGTAGGGAATGATTGCGACACTGCGACGACATTGGGATGGCAGAAAGACTGCGGTTGTGTGACAGCTGTGTGGGAGCGTACCCGAAGGGCATAAAGGCCCACCAGCGATTCGCGCCCCGTTAAGCTTAGATCAAAGAACAATCGCGGGCAGGCCCGCTCCCACAGTTGCAAGAGCGCTCTTCAGAGCGTAAAGTATTTCAACATCTATTGAGATATTGAAATGAAAGTCACGGAAAAGAACGCACTCAATGGCTTTGCCGCGCTGTCTCAGGAGACGCGCCTGCGCATTGTCCGCTTACTGGTAACGGCTGGCCCGGCCGGGCTGCCAGCGGGTACTATCGCCGAACGGGTAGGCGGCAGTTCGTCGCGCATGTCCTTTCATTTGAGCCATCTTGAACAGTCTGGGCTGGTGCAGTCCCGGCGCGAGGGGCGTTCCATCATCTACCGCGTGTCCTTTCCGGCTCTCAATGGCTTGGTCGAATTTCTCACCCACAACTGCTGCAAAGGGCATGCAAACCCGCATCCGTTTGTGCATTGAAGGAGCATCGTTGATGCCTGCCAGTACACCCAATGTCGTTGATGAGCTGTTCGAGGCTCCAAAGCTGGAGAGACTCACTTCATCATCGTCCACGCACAAACCGCGCATCCTGCTGCTCTACGGATCGTTGCGCGAGCGCTCCTTCAGTCGCTTGCTGACTCTGGAAGCCGAACGGCTGCTGCAGCGCATGGGGGCCGAGACCCGCGTGTTCGATCCCCATGGGCTGCCACTACCCGATGGCGCGACGATTGACCATCCGAAGGTGCAGGAGTTGCGTGAGCTGGTGCTGTGGTCCGAGGGGCAGGTGTGGACGAGCCCCGAGAGGCACGGCGCCATGAGTGCGGTGATGAAGGCGCAGATCGACTGGATTCCACTGGCGCTTGGCGCACTGCGCCCGACCCAGGGTCGGACTCTGGCCGTGATGCAGGTGTGCGGAGGCTCGCAGAGTTTCAACACGGTGAATCAACTGCGGGTGCTCGGGCGTTGGATGCGTATGCTCACCATTCCTAACCAGTCCTCTGTGGCCAAAGCGTTTCAGGAATTCGACGAGAACGACCGCATGAAGCCCTCGCCCTATTACGACCGTGTGGTAGATGTAATGGAAGAACTGATCAAGTTTACACTGCTCACGCGCGATGTGTCCGACTACCTGACGGATCGCTACAGTGAGCGCAAGGAGTCGGCCGAAGAGTTGAGCAAGCGCGTGTCTCTGCAGGCGGCCCTTTGAGCAGCCAGCCGAATGCGGAGGCAGATGCAGATCTAAAAGCGGGCGGGAGCCCTGATCTCAGACCCGACGCCAGACCACGCTGGGCAGTCGTCTGCGCGCTCGGCATCGTCCAGATTTTTGCCTGGGGTGGTTCGTTCTATCTGTTGACTGTCGTGGCCGCCCCCATTCTGGCCGATACCGGCTGGCCACTGCCCTGGATCATCGGCTCTTTGTCGGTTGGGCTTCTCGTGTCGGGGATTGTCTCTCCGCGAGTGGGCAACACCATAGATCGACGCGGAGGGCGCTTCGTGCTGGCCGTGTCCAGCCCGCTGCTAGCCGCAGGACTCGTGGTCGCTGGTCTCGCTCTCACGCTGCCTGTTTTCATCGCTGGCTGGGTCATCATCGGGATGGGGATGGGCGCGGGACTGTACGACGCCGCCTTTGCCACGCTCGGGCAGATCTATCGAGAGCGAGCACGCTCCGCCATCACCGGGCTGACCTTGTGGGCGGGATTCTCCAGCACTATCAGCTGGCCGCTCTCGGCCTGGTTCGCCGCGCATCTTGGCTGGCGTGGAGCATTCTTTGCCTATGCAGCGATTCAGTTGCTGATCTGTCTGCCGTTGATCCTGACGATGATTCCGCGTCACCTTCCCAGAGTCGAACTGCCCGGTGAGGCCATGACGGGGACGACATTTGTACTTTCGCCCCACGAACGGCGGCTTTTTCTGATTGTCTCCGGTGTCTTTGTGATGGCCGGCACCAGCTTCTCGATCCTGACCATTCATCTACTGACACTGCTGCAGACGCATGGCGTTTCGCTGGAGAATGCCGTGCTGCTGGGAACGTTGATTGGTCCCGCGCAGGTGGTCGGCAGAATAGTCGAGATGTCCAATCGTGGGCGTCATCATCCCTTGTGGACACTCACGTTTGCCGTTGTGCTGATCGCCGTCGGCATGACGCTGCTGGCCACGGGCTTTGCCATCATGGGCATAGCGATTGTGTTGTACGGCGCGGGCAATGGCGTGTTTTCCATCGCGCGGGGCACAGTGCCGCTTGTCCTTTTTGGGCCGGATCGTTACGCTCAGATCATGGGCCGACTCGCGCGCCCAACGTTGCTGGCGCAAGCATTGGCGCCGATGTTGGCAGCATGGTTGATGACGGTGGGAGGCGCTGATTTTCTTCTGCCGATAATAGCCGGACTGGCGATAGTGAATATGGCCATCGTCGGAGTACTGTGGAGGTTTCGCAATGGACATCACTCTCTATCACAATCCCCAATGCAGTAAAGAGTTCAATAGTAATTTCAATCAACAAGGCAATTATGACGACCAAAACCGACTATCTACAGCTCGACAAGCAGCTGTGTTTTCCGCTGTATGCGGCTTCCCGCCTGCTGACGAGGTTGTATCAGCCCTTGCTCGAACCGCTGGGGCTTACCTATCCGCAGTACATCGTGCTGATGATCTTGTGGGAGGACGCGCCTTGCTCGGTCTCTCACATTGGAGGAAGGGCGCAGCTGGCGACCAACACGCTGACGCCATTGCTCAAGCGTTTGGAATTGCTGGGGATTCTGGAGCGCCAGCGGGCGGATCAGGACGAACGTGTCGTCAACGTGGTGCTCACGGCGAAAGGCAAGGCGCTACGCAACAAGTGTGCGTGCATCCCCGAGCAATTGTTCAAGCGCGCCGGGTATCCGCTGCAGGAAGGCATTCTGCTGAAGAAGCAGCTGGATGACTTTCTCGCGCATCTGCAGTCTGTGGTCGATCAATAGCTTGCTTTAGTTTGCTGCGGATTACGGTATATCGATATATACACAGAAAATTGATTGAATTATTTATGTCGCACACGATACAATCGCACAAGGTAATCACTGCTCTATCTATTAAAAGGAATCCCACATGCCAGACTCTTCATTCAAGCCCTCGTCAAAACTCTCAGTAAAAGCACATTTTTTCCGCCTGCGTTTCGGTGCGGCACTCGGTGTCGCGGTTCTCACTCTCGGTCTGGGCGCGACTCAACTCAAGGCCGCGACAGAGCAGGCACTGCTGGCCGATGAAACCAGCTTCGACTGCCTGACAACCATGACTGCAGTGCGTGGCTTCTTCGTTGACAACCTGCTGGGAAATCTCGACGCGACGCTCGCTGTCGCCAATTCCGCCGACGGTGGGCTGTACCCGACGGGCTCCGTGGTGCAGCTGGTACCCACTGAGGTCATGGTAAAGCAGGCGCCCGGCACCAGTCCGGTGACCAATGACTGGGAGTTCTTTGAACTGCAGGTCAGCGAGACTGGCTCAAGCATCGTGAGCCGAGGCTTCACCGATGTGATCAATCGCTTTGGTGGCAATTGCTTTGGATGCCATGTGAAGGCGGAGCCGAAGTGGGATTTCGTTTGTGAAACTGGTCATGGCTGTGACCCGCTCGCCTTCACGCGCGAAGTGATCGAGGGTGTTCAGAACAGCGATCCACGCTGCAAGGCTCCTGAGGAAGTGTAAGCGACAATGATTCTGGGGTGGAATCGGTACGGATTTTGTTGACGCTGCTGGCGAAAATAGCTAGTGTTCGGCAGGTTTTTACCCCGGTAATTGTCCGTCTAAACACTTTAACAAGAAGAATCGCTGCTATGAATTACGCAAAAATTGTTGGTCTGTTTGTTGGTGCCTTCCTGCTGAATATGGTTGCCCCTCAATTACTGGAGCATCTTGCTCACCTGCCCGGAGCCGAGGCGGCCATTGCCCAGACTCTCTGGTGTATGGGGTTGTTCCTCGTGTTTGGCTGGGCTTGCAGCAAACTGGCTGAAGGCACTGTATTCCCCAATTTCACGCTGCAGTTGCTGGTCGGCATCATTCTTCACGATGCGCTGGCTCCGATAGCGCCGCAGATCATGATTCCAGTGGTGGTGTGTACCGCACTGGCTGCCATCATCCTCAAGGGTGGTGGTGACGAAGTTGAAAGGCTGGACTTCGTCAAGATCGCTTACCCTGTGATCCTGTTGGCTGTGATCGGCTATCTGATCACCTTCTTCGTGATGTTCCCGCTGATGTTGTTGGTGGGGCTGGACGGCAAGACCGCCGCTCTGCTCGCCGCCATCATTGGTTCGACAGATCCGGCCGCTTTGATCCCGACCCTCAAGAAGGTAGTCTTCCAGGAGCGTTACAAGCGTCTTGCCGGCATGTCCATCGCTGAAAGTGCGGTGAATGATGCCGTCGGCGCAATCTTCGTGGGTGCGGTGTCGGTCATGATCCTGGCCGGAACCTCGGTCGATACGACAGCCTCATTGACTGTCGGGCTGGCCAGCGCCGAGAACATGTTGAACCTCGGTCATCAGTTCCTGTTCGGAACGATTGCCGGCTTCATCGGTTGGGCGGGGATGTATAGCTATGAGAGATATAAGTCCACGCATCACAAAAATACTGGTGAGAGTGAGGCAGCCTACGATTTCGCGATTGTGCTGGCCGTTCCACTGGTGACCTTCTTGTTGGCGCAGTCCATTCACGGTAATGGCTTCCTCGCCGCCTTCATCGCAGGCCTGCTCGCCAACTACAACCACAACAATCACGCCTTCCAGAAGACGCTGCACACCATGGAGATCAAGATCGAGAGTATCTCCAAGCCGATCATCTTCATGATGGTGGGTCCCTTCGTGTCGCTGGGCGATCTGGCGGATACAGCGGTCATGGGCTTCCTGATTTCTTTGTTGTTCATGGTTGTTGCAAGGCCGGTTGCTGTGTTGGCCTCGCTGCTGCCGACCAACTTCAACATGAAGGAAAAGCTGTTCCTGACAGTGGTGCGTGAGACTGGGGTAATTCCCGTGTCGCTGGCGGTGATTACTGTGGCACAGTTCCCGGAACTGACATTGCTCATGCCGCTGACCGCATGGGTGGTCATCTGGACTCTCACCATTTTGCCGGCGATTACACCCTGGTGGGCGAAGAAGCTGGCAATTGTGGAAGCACAACCCGCCTGACGTCGGGACCTTAACCTCGGAACCCTGGCGGTATGTAAATCAATTACTTCAACTGCATCAAAAGGAGAGTTGCATGAGTCACTACAAGAATGTGCTGGTTGCTATCGATGGGTCGGACGAGTCCGTCAAGATTGTGCAGAAGGCGCTGGATCTGATCGCTGGCAGTGGTGCGAAGTTGAGTGTGGCACTGGTGTTCGAGACACTGGTTGGCAACTATTCCTACGAATTGAACATGGGTGATTTCCAGAAGGTCCAGCACGAGTTTCAGGAGCAGGTGAGCAAGCACGCGCGCGAGATGCTGAAGTCGAAATTCCCCTCCATCGCAGCGGCCGATGTGCACTTCCTGCGGGGTAAGGCGGGCAATGAGATCAAGCGGCTGGCAGCGTCCCTGAAGACAGATCTGGTCGTGATCGGCAGCCACGGCCAGGGGGCGGTGAGTGCGGCGGTGCTGGGCTCGACGGCCAACAGTGTGCTGCACGGGATTCACTGCGACGTGTACACCGTGCGGGTCTGAGATCAGCAGAGCCGTACTCCTCCTCCGCATTGAGCGAAATCTATGGCATGGACTTGCGCAGGCTGATTGCCCCGCGTATTTGTCCGGCCGTGTAGCCTGTAGCCATGTCATCGGGATAATGCCGCAGCAGCGCGCTGCGCACGTCTTCTGCAATGTCGGTGCCATGGCAGGTCAGGCACAGAGGGGCTGCGGGTTGTGCCTGCATGTAACGAAACTCTCCCGCGACTATTTCCGCCAGATTGATGTCCGCGCCCTGTTCTCCGCCGCGTTGCCGCTGATCAAACAGATTCAATCCCATAGTTTCCCAGAAATCCGGTTTCGCTATGTTGCTGTTGCGGGCCTTGAGGCTGACGCGGCGTATATTCCAGCCGGTGTCGGCACTGAGCTTCGCGGCAATGGCCGGAGCCTCGACTGCACACACCTCAATGGCATTGAGCGGACCACCGGCGGCCATGGCCAACTGCAGCGTGGGCAGCAGTGTGCCGACGAACTGCTGAGTAATCGCTGCGGCCTCGTTGGTCAAGTCGGTGGGCACCACCATCGGCATGGTCATAGGCGTGCCGGGCGGATAGGGGTTGGGGACTGAGGTATCAGAGGGATCGTCGGTAGACTGTGCCAGAAGTTGCGCAGTTGGCAGCAGACCCGCAAGCAGGCCGACAGTGGCCAGTGCTCCGAGAGTGGTTTTCAGTAGTCCTGTCATGGATTGAGTCCTGTCTGCAAGGGAGCTGATAATGGCCGCATGATAGCGCCGTCGCCATGGCGGCGGGTAGACATTTCTGTTGCTGTCGAGGTGCCCGCGCGGTTGGTGGCGCGCGCTAACAGGAGTAACATCCGAACGACATCAACAGCGCACGAAGTCGGAAAAAGTCGCCAAATCCTGACAGGAGTCATGTGTGGTTTTATCCCATCCACAGCCGCTCACGCGAGACACCGTCGCCGAATCTCCCGTGGTTCTGCGCGCGCGCGGACTGAGCAAGGTTTACTCCATGGGCGAGGTGAGTGTGCATGCACTCAAGGACGTTGACCTGGCGCTGCATCAAGGGGAGCTGCTGGTGTTGCTCGGTGCCTCTGGCAGCGGCAAGTCGACACTTCTGAATATCCTCGGTGGGCTCGATGTTGCCACCAGCGGCGGTCTCTGGTTCACGGGCCCGGGTGGTGAGGAGCATGACCTCAGCCATGCCAACCAGGCTGAGTTGACGATGTACCGGCGTGAACACGTGGGTTTCGTTTTTCAGTTCTACAATCTCATTCCCAGCCTGACGGCGCGCGAGAACGTGGCGCTCGTGACTGACATCGCCCGCTCACCGATGCGGCCGGAGGATGCGCTCGAACTCGTGGGCCTGGGGCCGCGCATGGATCATTTCCCGGCCCAGCTTTCCGGCGGCGAACAGCAACGGGTTGCCATCGCCCGCGCCATCGCCAAGCGTCCGCATATTCTGCTGTGTGACGAGCCCACTGGTGCGCTTGATGCCGCCACTGGGCGCCTGGTGCTCTCGGTGCTGGAGCGTGTCAATCGCGAGACCGGCACCTCCATGGCGATCATCACCCACAATGCGGCCATTGGTTCCATGGGTGATACCGTAGTGCACATGAGCAGCGGCGAGATCGTCACGCGCGAGCACAACGCACAACGTGCCAACGTGGAGGCTGTGCAGTGGTAGAGAACCCCGGCGTCTCCTCTCTTGCTGCCTCCCTCGATGCAAGACTCAGCTGGAGTTCACTGAGCCGCAAACTGTTGCGGGAGTGCTGGCACCTCAAGGGACAGCTGCTGTCGATTGCGCTGGTGGTGGCGACCGGCATCATGACCGTTGTGACCATGCGCGGCAGTTATGAAGCACTGGTCGACGCGCAGCAGCGCTACTACAACGAGACGCGCTTTGCGGATGTCTGGACCTCGCTGCGTCGTGCCCCGGAATCCCTGCGTGAACAGATCGAGGCCATTCCCGGCGTGACACTTGCGGACACGCGGGTGAGCTTTCTGGCCACTCTCGATCTGGAGGGGCTGGATGCACCGGCGCAGGGGCGCTTCGTGTCCATCCCCGAGAATGGCCGCCCCGTGCTCAACGACATCCTGCTCACCCAGGGCCGCTATGTTGAGGCGGGCGCGCCGGATGAGGTCATCATCAGCGAGAACTTTGCGCTGGCGCGCGGCCTCAGCCCCGGCGACAGTCTGCGCGCCATCATCAACGGGCGCGCACGCGAGCTGGAAATTGTCGGCGTGGCCATCTCTCCCGAGCATACCTATTCTGTGCCTCCTGGCTCGCTGATTCCCGAGGACGATCGTTATGGTGTCCTGTGGATGGGGCGGCGGGCGCTGGGTCCTGCCTACGACATGGAGGGCGCCTTCAACGAAGCCTTCGTGAAACTCAGCCCGGGCGCCAACGAGCTGGCGGTGATCGCCAGCCTCAATACCTTGCTGACGCCCTATGGTGGCTTCGGCGCCTATGCACGTCGCGATCAATCTTCGCACCTCATGCTGCAGGGCGAGCTGGATCAGAATCGCGCGATGGGCACGGTAATTCCCGCTATCTTTCTGGCGGTGGCGGTGTTCCTGTTGCACTTGGTGCTCGGACGCTTGATCACCACTCAACGCGGCGAGATTGCCGTGCTCAAGGCCTTCGGCTATCGCGACTGGGAGGTCGGTCGGCATTTCCTGATGTTCGCCGTGGTGGCTATGTTGTTTGGTGCGCTCATCGGCACGGTGGGTGGGCTGCTGTTGGGGGATGCCTACATCGGCGTGTACCGGCAGTATTTCGATTTGCCCAACCTTGAATACCGACTCAGTCCGCTGCTGCTGGGGATAGCCCTGCTGGTCAGCCTCGCCGGGGCCTTCAGCGGAGCGCTGAGTGCCGTGCGCAAGGCGGTGCGGTTGCCACCCGCAGAGGCCATGCGGCCGGAACCGCCCGCTCGTTTCACTCCCGGGGCGCTGGAGCGGCTCGGCATCGGCAGGCTGCTGCCATCCTCGGGCCGCATGATCCTGCGCAATCTCGAGCGCAAACCCCTGCAGGCGCTGTTCTCGTCTCTCGGTGTCGCCTTCTCCGTGGCGATTCTGGTGGTCGGGCTGTTCATGTTCGATTCGATCAGCTATCTGCTGGAGGTGCAATTTCGGCAGACGCAGCGGGAAGACCTGACGGTCTCCTTTCTGCAGAATCTGCCCGGCGCTGCGCGTCACGATCTCGCCCGGCTGGATGGCGTCACTCGCGTGGAAACCTATCGGATGGCGCCTGCCCGCCTGCGTTTCGAACACTGGAGCCGCGAGACGGTAATTCAGGGCATGGAGGAGGATGGTCAGCTGCGGCGCATCATCACCGCCGATGGTGGGGTGCAGCCCTTGCCCGCCGACGGTCTGGTGCTGAGTCTGGTGCTGGCGCAACGGCTACGGGTAAAGGTCGGCGACACCCTGACGGTGGAGATGCTGGAAGGGCGAAGGCAGACCACCTCGGTGCAGATCGCGGGCATCGTGGATGACCTGCTGGGGGTCTCAGCCTACATGAACATGCAGGCGCTGCAGCGCCTGACCGGCGAGGTTGACGTGATCTCCGGCGCCTATCTGAGCGTGGAGGAATCGGAGCGCTCAAACTTGTACAGTGAACTCAAGCTGGCACCTGCAGTGGCCGGGGTCGTCTCACCGGCCTCCATGCTGGCATCGTTCGAAGAACAGTTGGCGCAGAATATCTACATCTCCGTCGGCTTTCTGGTCGGTTTTGCGAGCGTGATTGCCGTCGGGGTCATCTACAATGGTGCCCGCATTGGGTTGTCCGAGCGCGGTCGCGAACTTGCCAGCCTGCGCGTCATGGGCTTTCGGCGCGGCGAGGTGGCGGTCCTGTTGCTGGGCGAGCAGGCAGTGATTACGTTGCTGGCGATTCCGCTGGGGTGGATCATCGGTTACTTCATGGGCCTGCTGATGGTGCAGGCATTGCAGACGGACACGTTCCGCGTGCCATTTGTGATCTCGCCACGAACCTATATGCTGGCTGCAATGATTACCTTGCTGGCCGCAGCTGGCAGTGCGCTGGCGGTGCGCCGCCGCCTCGATGCGATCGATCTGGTCAGTATCTTGAAAACGCGTGAATGAACGTCTGAAGAAGGAGCCTGGGAACATCTTGAACAACACACCCAAAACAACATCCGCGAATGGCCGCCGCAGCCGCTGGTGGTGGGGCCTGCTTCTGCTGCTGGGAGCGGGGCTGCTGATTGCGCTGGGTATGCGGCCGCAACCCATGGCGGTGGATACAGCTCTGATCGAGCGACGAGAGCTGCTGGTGACAGTGCAGGAGCAGGGGCGTGCCCGTGCCAGGGAGCCCTTTATCGTGGCGGCACCTGTCGGCGGGCAATTGTTGCGCACAGTGCTGATCGAGGGCGATCGTGTTCTTGCCGGACAGGCGCTGAGCAGCATCGCCGTGGCGCCGGAGGATCAACGTACTGAAGCGGTGCTGCGTGCAACCCTGGTGGCCGCACGGGCGCGCGGCACGGCAGCCGAGGCTGGCATGAGTGAGGCGCAGAGTGCGCTGCAGCTGGCCCAGCAGGAGGCACAGCGCCGGGAGCAACTGTTTGCGCGGCGCTTGATCGGACAAGAAGAGCGTGACGTTTATCTGCAATCAGCCACTGTTGCGCAGACTCGGCTGCGGGCGGCGCAGGCGACCCTGGACGCTGCGCAGGCGGAAATCGACAGCGCCAGTGCGCGGTTGATCGGATTCAGTGACGCAGGCCCCGAAGGGCTGGTGCCGGTGCTGGCTCCGACCGCTGGCATCGTGCAGCACGTCTTCGAGAAGAATGAACGTATCGTGCCGGCGGGCACCCCGCTGTTTCAGATCAGTCGCGGCGATGCCATGGAGCTGGTGGTGGATCTGCTGACCCAGGAAGCCGTGCAGGTGACCCCTGGCGACCGCATGCTGATTTCAGGGTGGGGCGGCGCCGAGACGCTGGAGGCCAAGGTGCGTTACATCGAGCCTGAGGCGTTCACCAAATTTTCAGCGCTCGGCGTCGAAGAGCAGCGCGTCAATGTCATTGGCGAGTTGCTGGCGAGTAATCCCGCGCTGCGCGCCGAGTATCGCATCGAGGCGGCCATCGTGACGTCGGAGCAACCTGCGGCGCTGACCGTGCCCACCAGCGCGATGTTCCGGCGCGATAGCGGCTGGCATGTGTTCGTGGTCGAGGACGGCGTGACGCACCTGCGTGCCGTCGATGCGGGCGAGCGCAGTGCCGAGTATGCCGAGGTGCTGGGTGGTCTGCAGGAAGGCGAGCGGGTTGTAATCTTCCCTTCCGACGCCGTCGCCGATGGTGTGCTGGTGCAGCCGAGGAATCAGGATTGATGTCATGACTCAGAAGTCAGAAACAAACGTACTGCTGTGCAATGGCGGCAGCTCCAGTCTGAAACTGGCGCAGGTCGTCGCAGGCGATGGGCGCTGCGTGTGGCAGCAGGGGTTCGAGGGCGACGTCGAAACCTTGTGTGCGTCGCTGGGTCTGGCTCTCGACAACATGCCCTCGGAAAACCTGCCCATGCCGCAGGCCGTCCTGCACAGAATCGTGCATGCGGGGCTGGTCACGGAGACCCCGGGTCTTCTGGATGCCGCGCTCCTCGAACGCATCGCGCACTGGGCCCCGCTGGCCCCGTTGCACAATCATCTGGCTCTGCAGTTGATCAGCATCATCGCCGCGCGCTGGCCACAGCTTCCCCAGTATGCCATCTTCGATTCCGGGCTCTACGCCCACCTGCCGGACGTGGCCTCACATTACGCGCTGCCCGCGGATCTGTCGCCGCGCTGGCCGCTGCGGCGCTACGGATTTCACGGTCTTGCGCATCGCAGCCAGTGGCGCAGCGTACAGAGGCTCTCGCAGAAAGCATCTAGAATAGCGCCCCGTCGTCTGATCACGCTGCAACTGGGCAGCGGTTGCTCGGTGACCACCTGGCGTGACGATCAGGCCATTGATACCACGATGGGTTTCACGCCGCTGGAAGGGCTGGTGATGTCGACCCGGTGCGGCAGCATCGATCCCGGCATTGTTCTGCATCTGCTGCGCCAGGAAAAATTGTCGGTGAACGAACTGGACAGCGTGCTCAGTCGGCGCTCAGGCCTGGCCGCACTCGGCGCGGGCAATGGCGACATGCGCGCGGTGCTGGCGCTGGAACCCGCTCGTGCCAGCGCGGCACTGGCCCACTATGCCATGCAGATCCGCAAAAGTGTTGGTGCCGCCATCGCGGTGCTGGGCGGCGTCGACGCCATCAGCATCGGCGGCGGCGTTGGCGAGCACCAGCCCGTAGTGCGGCAGGCGATTTTTGCGGGACTGGATGAACTGGGCATCGTGCTGGATCCCGAACGCAACCAGCACGCCGAGCGCCACACCGAATTGCACACGAATGAGAGTGTCGTGGCACTGTGGTTGTGCCAGGTAGATGAGATGGACGAGATGTGGCGACAATACAAGATTCTGGGTTGTTAATTCCTGGGTTGTTAATTCATTGATACATGAGAGAGGTAACGCCATGGGCGGCAAGAGCGAACAGTGGCGTGCAGGCTGCGGTGTCATTCAACACGATAGTGTGACCTGTGAGCGCGTGACGCAATTGGTGCAACGCCTGGAGCAGAAGGGCGTCTGTAGCGCCGAAACGGCGTGGGATTTGTTGCTGGCTGCCGACCGGTTGGCCAGTATGGGGCTGTGGCTGACGGCACACATGACCTATGCCCGTCAGGTCTATCTCGATGGCCGCCCCATGGTGCCCGAGGACTTCAAGGTCGTCCCCGAAGGACACACCGGTGGCGCCCTGAATATCGTGCTCGCCTATGTGGGCTATCTGCTGGCCAATGCGCTGAGCGGCACCACCCGTGCCTGGGTGATGGGGCAGGGGCACTGTGTGGCGGCGATCGATGCCGTCAATGTGCTGACTCGCAATCTGGAGCCCGAACAGGACGCACGCTACCCTCTCTCCGACGCCGGCCTGAGCCGTCTGTGCCAGGACTTCTACAGCTACGAGATCGGCCCGGACGGGCGTCCCGTGGCGCCGCTGGGCAGCCACGTCAACGTCTACACCGCGGGCGGTATCAGCGAAGGCGGTTACCTGGGTTTCGCGGGTCTGCAATACGTCCACATGCCTCTGCCCGGGCAGGAGCTGGTGAGCTTCCTGAGTGACGGCGCCTTCGAGGAACAGCGCGGCAGTGACTGGGCAGCGCGCTGGTGGCGAGGCGAGGATACGGGGTTGGTGATGCCGGTGATGATCGCCAACGGGCGGCGCATCGATCAGCGCACCACCATGTCCCAGTCCGGTGGTGTGCACTGGTTCCGCGAACACCTGCAGCTCAATGGTTTCGAACCAGTCGATATTGACGGCCGCGACCCCGCCGCGTTCGCGTGGTCCATTCTGTATATGGCCGAGCGGCTGCAACAGCAGCACGAGGCGATTCGAGCCGGGCGCAGCCAGTATCCAGTGCTGCTGCCCTATGCGATCGCCGAGACCATCAAGGGCTTCGGCTTTCCCGGAGCCGGCACCAATGCTGCACACAACCTGCCGCTGCCGGGCAGCGCCGCGCTGGATGTCGCCAGCCGCGAGGCTTTCAACAGTGGTTGTGCGGCGCTGCATGTCGCGCCGGAGCTTTTGCAGAGCGCGGTTCGTACACTTGGCACTCATGCCGCCCAGCGGCGTGTTCTGGAAAGAGATCACTGCCTGCGCAAGCTGGAGGTCGCCGCTCCGGTGATCCCTGCGCCGCGCGATATCGCCATGGGGCAGTCCATCGCGCCAATGGCCGCCATCGACGAGTGGTTCATCCAGTTCGTGCAGACCAATCCGGGCCTGCGGGTGCGGGTCGGCAATCCCGACGAGATGCGCAGCAACCGCATGAACAAGACGCTGGACCTGCTCAAACATCGCGTCACTTCACCCGAGGCGGGCATCGCCGAGTCGCTCCATGGCAGCGTGATTACCGCCCTCAATGAAGAGGCAGTGATCAGCGCCGCACTCGCCAATAAGCAGGGCATCGGCCTCGCGGTCAGTTACGAGGCCTTCGCGGTGAAGATGCTCGGCGCCATGCGCCAGGAAGTCATCTTCGCACGCCACACGCTGGAGACGGGGCGGGCGCTGCAGTGGTTGTCGGTGCCTGTGCTGGTCAGCTCCCACACCTGGGAAAACGGCAAGAACGAACAATCCCATCAAGACCCGACGCTGTGCGAGGCGTGGTTGGGTGAAATGGCTGACGTGGCACCTGTGTATTTTCCCTTCGATGGCAACTCGGCGGTTGCCGTGCTGACATCGCTATATCAGCAGCGCGGTAGAGTGGCGACGGTCGTGGCCGCGAAGAATGTCGGATCCGTCTACTGCACGGCGGCGCAAGCGCAGCAGGTAGTGCGCGACGGTGCGCTGCTGCTCAGTCACGATGCAGGCGCGCAACTGCAACTGCTGGCGATCGGCTCTTACCAGCTCAGCGCCGTGTTGCAAGCGGCAACGGAGCTGCGTGCGCAGCATATCGCCTGCTCTGTGGTGGCCATCATCGAGCCGGGGCGGTTCCGCCTGCCGCGTGACGAGCGCGAGGCGGCCTATGTGCTGAGCGATGACGCGATTGCGGCGCTCATTCCGGCAGTGCAGCGGCGCGTGATTGTCTGTCACACGCATGCCGAGGTGATGACGGGTGTGCTGCGGCGCCTGGACACGGGGCCTGCACACACGCTGGTGCTCGGCTACCGCAATCGTGGTGGCACACTGGATGTGGCAGGCATGCAGTTTGCGAATGGTCAGGACATGCCACGGATCGTCAGTGCAGCGCAGGGATTGCTGACGAAGAGTCTGCTTACGAAGAAAGCGTAAGAGGAAACAAGAATGAGCATTCAGGAAGAGCCGGGAGTTGAGCTTGTGGTGGAGCCCGTAGTGGAGCCGGTAACAGAGCGAGTAGTAGTGCCTGCAGTAGAGCCAGAAATTGAAATAGGCGCTGAGGATTTCCTCTATCTGACCTGCCTCGGCATCGACACTCACCAGGAGCCCATCGTCTACATGCGCGAGGACTGCCACGTCTGCCGCTCGGAGGGTTTCAGTGCACAGGGGCGCGTGCTCATCTGCCTCGGCGACCGCAGCATCATCGCCACGCTCAACATCGTCACTGGCGATTTTCTCAGCCATCAGAAGGCGGCACTGAGCAATAGCGCCTGGCGCCTGCTGGGTGCGAAAGAGGGCGATAAGGCCATCTTCAAGCACGCGCCGCCCGTAGAGTCGATGAGTCATGTGCGTGGCAAGCTCTATGGCAAGCCATTCACGCTGCAGGCGGCACGCGAAATCATCAACGATATCAGCCGCGAACAGTATTCCGACATCCAGCTGTCAGCGTATGTGACGGCCTGCGCGGCCAATGCGCTCAGTCTCGACGAGACCATTGCCATCACCCAGGCCATGGTGGAGTGTGGGCAGCGCTTCAACTGGGGCATCGGAGTGCAGGTGCTGGACAAGCATTGCGTCGGCGGGCTGCCAGGCAATCGCACTACGCCCATCGTCGTGGCAATTGTCGCGGCCAATGGCCTGCTCATGCCCAAGACTTCCTCGCGCGCCATTACCTCGCCTGCTGGCACTGCCGATACCATGGAGACGCTCACCAATGTGACTCTCAGCCTCGACCAGATGCATTCGGTAGTGAGGTCGCAAGGTGCGTGTCTGGCCTGGGGTGGCTCGGTGGCTCTCAGCCCTACCGACGACATCATCATTCGTGTGGAACGGGCACTGAATCTGGATAGCGAAGGCCAGTTGGTGGCCTCCGTCATCTCCAAGAAGGTCGCCGCCGGTTCTACCCATGTACTGATCGATATTCCGGTGGGCGCCACCGCCAAGGTGCGAAGTCCCGATCTGGCCGCTCACCTCGGGCAACTGTTGACGAGCACCGGCGAGGCGCTGGGCCTCAAGGTGCGCATCATCATCAGCGATGGCTCGCAGCCGGTAGGGCGCGGCATAGGCCCGGCGCTGGAGGCGCGCGACGTGCTGGCCGTGTTGCAGTGCGCCGAGCAGGCGCCTTCGGATCTGCGCGAGCGTGCCCTGACACTGGCCGCCATTCTGCTGGAGATGGGCGGCGTCTGCCCGGAAGGCGACGGCATGGCGCTGGCCACGCAAACGCTGGGCAATAGGTTGGCCTGGAAAAAATTCAAGGCGATATGTGAGGCACAAGGAGCGTTGAAGACGCCACCAGTAGCGGCCTTTCAGTATCCCATCGTGTCGGAGAAGACGGGTATCGTTGCGATGTTCAACAACCGGGTGATCTCGCGGCTGGCGAGTCTTGCCGGAGCTCCCAGTGCTCCGGCGGCGGGGCTGGACCTGCACGTGCAGCTTGGGCAGAAAGTCGAGCGCGGTCAGCCGCTGATGACCTTGCATGCCGAGGCACAGGGCGAGCTGAATTACGCACTGGAGTTCTACCGATCGCACCCTGAGGTGTTGCACATCGAAGAGGAAGTCGTATGAAGCGCGTGTTGTTGACCATGCCGGGGCAGGCGACACTGGCAGAAAGCCTGTGCGAGCAGGCTGATTTGCAAACGGGCCTGCAGGCCGGGCAAATGGAGCTGCGACGGTTTCCAGATGGAGAGAGTTATGTGCGGGTGTTGAGCGACGTCAAGGGCGCTGACGTCGCCATTCTCTGTCAGCTGCATCACCCCGATGACAAGATTCTGCCGCTGCTGCTGCTGGTGAGCACACTGCGCGACCTCGGCGTGCGGCGCGTCGGTTTGATTGCGCCGTATCTGGCCTACATGCGTCAGGACAAACGTTTTCATGAAGGGGAGGGCATCAGTGCCCGCTACTTCGCCCGCCTGCTCAGTCAGCAGGTGGACTGGCTGCTCACCGTCGACCCGCATCTGCACCGCATCCATGCCCTCAGCGAGGTCTACAGCATTCCGGCGCTGGCGCTGACGGCGGTGCAGCCGATTGCCTCCTGGCTGCGTGCCAACATCGACAAACCCGTGGTGATCGGGCCAGACGGCGAATCCGAACAGTGGGCGGCGCGAGTGGCGGAGGCCACGGGCTGCCCTTACGAGGTGCTCACCAAGGAGCGTTTCGGAGATCGCGATGTGCGCGTGTCATTGCCGCATGTCGACGCCTACCGAAAGCACACACCGGTGCTGGTGGATGACATCATCAGCACCGGGCGCACGATGCTGCAAGCGGCAGCACATTTGCAGGCGGCTGGTTTGTGCGCACCAGTGTGCATCGGCGTGCATGGTATTTTCGCCGCCGGTGCGCTGGCCGAGATGCAGGCGGCCGGACTGCGCGTGGTGACCAGCAACAGCATCCCGGATGTGAGCAATCAGATCGATCTGGCTCCATTGCTGGCGCAGGGGCTGCAGCATCTGCTCTGAGGTCTCTCACTGGGCCTCTTGATTGCCCTCTTTACGAAAGACCATAGAGAGCGCCTTGTCTGCTTCCACCACCATCAGCACCACGCTCGACGCCAGCAGAATCAGTCCCCAGTCCTGCAGCGTCAGCGCGCTGACCGCAAAGATTCGTTGCGACAGCGGCAGATAGGTGAACAGCAACTGCACCAGTATTACCAAACCGATGGAGATCAACACCGGGCCGATCCCCCTGAAAATGTCGCGGTGAAAGATGGACTGCGTGAAGAAGCGGCTGCTCAGCAGGTAGAGCCCCTCGATCATGACCATGGTATTCACCGCCACGGTGCGTGCGTAGTCGATGGGGAAATCGCGCTGCAGGTAGTAACTGAATATCGTGAACACGACGATGGCGCCACTTACCCCAACCAGCAGCAATCGCCTGAGCAGCATCGGCGTGATGAAGCCCTGCCCATAGGGGCGTGGCGGCCGCTCCATGATCTGTTTCTCCGCAGCCTCGAACGCCAGTGCCAGTGACAATGTCACCGTGGTCACCATGTTGATCCAGAGAATCTGCGGCGCGGTGATTGGCAGCAGCCAGCCGAACAGGATGGCGAGCAGAATGATGCTGGCCTCGGCCAGATTGGTGGGCAGCATGAAGACGATGGACTTGAGGGTGTTGTCGTAGACGGTACGTCCGGCCTCCACGGCACGGGCGATGGTGGCAAAGTTGTCGTCAGTCAGCACGAAGTCGGCGGCCTCCCGTGCTGCGTCGGTGCCCTTCAGGCCCATGGCGACGCCGATATCCGCTTGACGCAGCGCCGGGGCGTCGTTGACTCCGTCACCGGTCATGGCGACCACATGGCGATGATTCTGCAGGCTCTGCACCAGCTGCAGTTTGTTGGCCGGGCTGGTGCGTGCATAGATGTCCACTTCTTCGGCCGCGAGCGCGAGCTCCTCGGCACTCATGGCGTCCAGCTCCTGGCCGGTCAACACTCTCTCCGTGTTCAGACCCAGTTCGCGGCCGATGGCGGCGGCGGTGACGGGATTGTCCCCGGTGATCATCATCACGCGGATGCCGGCGCGATGGGAGTCAGCGATGGCGGCGATTGCCTCGTGTCGAGGAGGATCGCTGATGCCAACCAAGGCGATCAGCAGCATGTCATGACTGATGTCATCGTGGTCGAGGCTGGTCTTGTCAGCGTCGACATTCCTGTAGGCCAGCGCCATCACCCGCATGCCGCGCTCCGCGAGTCCAATGATCTTCTCGTGCCACAGCGTTGCCTGCAGAGGCTCCGCGCCGTTGTCGCCGAGTTGCTGCGAACAGAAGCCCAGCAGGCGCTCCGGCGCCCCCTTGAGCATGATCTGCGACACGCCCTCGGGGCTGCGGTTCAGAGTGGCCATGTAACGACGTTCCGCCTCGAAGGGCAGCACATCCAGACGCTGCCAGGTGCGATTCACCGCGACGGCATCCAGCCCCTGTTTCATGGCCAGCACATAGAGCGCGCCTTCAGTCGGGTCGCCGTTGATGACCCACTGGCCATCAGCCTTTTTTTCCACATTGGATTCGTTGCACAGCACGGCGACAAGAGCCGCCTGCTCCAGAAGGGGCAGGGCCGCCTCGCCGGGTTCTCCGATGCTGCCCTCGGGTGAATAACCCTCGCCACTGACCTCAAAGCGCCGCGTGGCACTCTCAAGGACGCGCACGGTCATGGCGTTGGCGGTCAGCGTGCCGGTCTTGTCGGTACAGATGATATCGACGGAGCCGAGCACCTCGACGGCGGGCAGGCGCCGCACCAACGCATTGCTGCGCGCCATGCGCATCACGCCGATGGCCAGCACGATGGTGACGATGGCCGGCAGCTCCTCGGGAATCGCCGCGACGGCGATGGCGATGGCCCCTTGCAGCATTTCGCCGAAACTGTAGTCATGCACCAGCATGCCGAAGGCGATGATGGCGGCGGACAATATCAGCACGGCGATGGTGAGATTGCGGGCTAGGTCTGCGAGTTGTTTCTGCAGCGGGGTCTGACTGATGGCGACCGCCTGTACCATGGTGTTGATGGTGCCGATCTCGGTGCTGGAGCCGGTATTGGTCACCACGCCACGCGCGGTACCGGCGACCACCATGGTGCCCATGAACACCATGTTATGACGTTCGGCCAGAGGCGTGGCGACGGGCACCGTCATCGTGTGTTTGCCCAACGGGTTGGACTCACCGGTCAGCGCCGATTCATCGCAGCGCAATTCCTTGCTGGAGAGCAGCCGCATATCGGCTGGCACACGGTCGCCAGCCTGCAGCTGCACGAGATCGCCTGGCACCAGCGCGGCGGCATCCATGCTGCGCAGCTGTCCGTCGCGCTGCACCAGACATACGGTTGTCGTCATGGAAAGAATGGCGCGCAGGGCTTCCTCGGCCTTGCCTTCCTGAATGAATCCGATGATGCCGTTGATGATGACAACTGCGAGAATGACGCCAGCGTCGACGTAGTGTCCGAGCATGACGCTGAGCCCGGCGCTGAGCATCAGCACATAGATGAAGAGGCTGCGGAACTGGCGCAACAGGCGCTGCCAGGCCGGTGTTGGCGGTTCTTCTGGAAGACGATTGGGGCCGACACTTGCGAGCCGTTCAGCGGCGCTGGCGCTGTCCAGCCCCTCGGGTCCGCTCTGCAACTCTGCCAGCAGTTCCTGTTCCGTGCATGCGTGAGGAGCATTCATGCTCGCGGCCTCCTCAGAACGCCACGCTCTGGCCCAGAACGGGGATCTCGCTGCGTATGCGGTGCTCAGTCCACAGCGTCTGCGATAGCGTCTCCAACGCCTGCGCCTCTCCGTGCACCAGCATCAGACGCGGGGCAGGATTGAAGTTTCTGGCCCAGGCGATCAATTCACTCTGGCCCGCGTGTGCCGAGAAACCACCGAGCGTCTCGATGCGGGCGCGCACCACGAACTCATCACCGAACAGGCGGATTTTTTTCTCGCCATCCACGAGCCGACGGCCCAGTGTGCCGCGCGCCTGAAAGCCGATGAACAGCAGGGTATTGTTGTCTTTCCAGATGCGATGCTTGAAGTGATGACGAATGCGGCCGCCGGTGCACATGCCGCTGCCAGCGATGATGATGGCACCCTGCTTGATCTTGTTGATGGCCATCGATTCTTCGGAGCTGTTGCACAGCTTCAAGGTGGGCAGAAATTCCGCCAGTGATTCGCGCCCGGAATCATTCAGGCATTGTATGTCCTTGTCATCCATGATGTTGAGCCAGCGGTCATACACCTGGGTGACTTCGATCGCCATCGGGCTGTCGAGAAACACCTGCCAGTCGTCCAGCAGTCCATCTTTGTAGAGACAGCCAAGGTGATAGATGATCTCCTGCGAGCGGCCCACGGCAAAAGCCGGGATCAGTACGTTGCCGCCGCGCTCCCAGGTCTCGTGCAGAATCTGCTCCAGCTGCTCCACGGTGTTGTCGATCGTGCGATGGTTGCGATCGCCGTACGTGCCCTCCATCAACAGCAGATCGGCGCTGCTCAGCGCGACCGGATCATTCATCAGCACCGAGTCGGCCTTGCCCAGATCTCCGGAGAAAACCAGCCGCGAGGTCTTGCCCTTCTCATCAAGAGTCACTTCGACAATCGCCGAGCCGAGGATGTGCCCGGCATCGTGAAAGACGAGGTTCGCCTGCGGGGTGATCGCCACGTTGCTGCTATAAGGTGCCGTGCTGCACTGTTTGATGACGGCGTCGACATCCTTCTCGCTGTACTCGGCTTCCAGGGCCGGACGTCCGCTACGGGCGCGGCGCAGATTCTCGTGCTCGATGTCGCGGTGGTAGAGACCGGAGGCATCCTCCAGCAAAATCCGCAACAGCCCCTTGGTGGCCTGCGTGCAATAGATTGGTCCGCGAAATCCCTGATTGACCAGCATCGGCAGCATGCCCGAGTGATCCAGGTGGGCATGGGAGAGAATGACAGCATCGATGGTGTCCGGGTCGAAGAGAAAACCTTCTTCTTGCACGCGCTCAATGGCATCGCCGCCCTGGCGCACGCCGCAGTCTAGCAGCACTCGACCAATGGAGGGGGATTCCAGCAGATAGCACGAGCCTGTCACTTCCTGTGCTGCCCCATAAAACGTCAATACTGCCATGCACTATCTCCTAACCAAAGGTAGTCTCAAGGAACGCTGCTGAACAGGATATCCGCAAACCAGGCACGGGCGCTGAGCCCGCTGTTGTCAGTGTCCACCATGACGGCGAGGCCGTCCAGGTTTTGAATGTCTTCGCCGAAGGCCTCGCGCCAGTCGGCACGGATGTCGCGGCTGTGGCTGCTCCACTCACCGGCCTTGGCATCGCCGCTGTCCAATGCCCACATATGCACGTTCTGACCAGCGTAGGGGTTTGCCCAGTGCGTGTCGGCGGGAATGCTGCCCGACCAGACATAGCTGATGGATTTGGGGCGCCAGAAGGTCAGTCCTCCGTCACGAATCACATAGACCCGCGCTGCATAATCGTCACCGCGCTTGCTGCGCTCGTCGATCTCCGAGCCCAGCGTGCGTTCCACTCGCCAGCGCCAGTGCAGAAAGGGTGTCTCTTCGAGATTGATGCGCTGAGCTTGATAGAGAGCACTGGCGCTGTCATTGGCCTCGCCGCGCAATACCCGTTCGCCATCCAGCACGACACTGCGGTAGACAGTGGAGTTTCTGAAAATCCGTTCCTGCCAGCGCAGCATGTCCACAGGCCTGATGATCGGCGCTGCATCGCTCGCCGAAGATGGAGCTGGCAGTACCAGTACGGCCGCCGTCAGAGCTATGGCTTTTACGTAGGGCTTCATTTAGTCTCTAGCGCAACACCGCTTTTTGATGATGCGCGAACAGTAACAGTAATTATTCACCGATGACAATCCTACGAATCCCTGAGGGGGAATCCATGCAAAATAACAATAAAAGCGAACGGGTACGCAGTGACGAAAAGATAGCGCTGCTGAACGATCAGGTGGCTGGAAACGGGCTGATCAGTCGTCGGCATTTACTCGGTCTGAGCCTCGCGGGAGCCGGAGGATTGGTGACCAGCAGCGTGCTGGCCGCCGATGCGGGTCTGCTGACGAGACCGGCGTGGTCCATGACCCCTGGCCGGGACCCTTCAGAGTATGGCAATCCTTCCTCTCATGCCGCTCAGATCAAGCGTCTGGCTCCTGCGCCCAATGCGATTTCACCTGGCACCGGCGCCTCGCGCACGCCTCTGCATTTGCTGCAGGGCACCATCACACCCAACAGCCTGCACTTCGAGCGGCACCACTCGGGTGTGCCTGATATCGATCCGGCGCAGCATCGCCTGGTGTTGCACGGCATGGTGCGGCAACCACTCGAATTCTCTTACGAAGATCTGCTGGCCTATCCGATGGTCAGCCGTGTGCATTTCCTGGAGTGCTCGGGCAACAGTGGCGGCAACAGTTCTGGTGCCAGCGCTTCCGATGGCAGTGCTGGTGGCATCCACGGATTGCTGTCGTGTGCCGAGTGGACGGGAGTGCGACTCTCCACACTGCTCGACGAAGCGGGGGTGGCCGCCGGTGCCAGCTGGATTACCGCCACCGGTGCGGATGCCGCCTCACTGGGCCGCTCTGTGCCGCTGGATAAGGCGCTGCGCGACGTCATCATCGCGCTGTATCAGAATGGCGAGCCGATTCGCCCGGAGCAGGGTTATCCCATGCGCATGTTCGTGCCGGGCTGGGAAGGCAACGTCAGCGTCAAGTGGCTCACGCAGATCAAGGTCACCGACGGCCCCGCCAACTTCCGCGATGAGACTTCGCGTTACACAGAGCTGTTGCCGGATGGCAAGAGTCTGCAGTTCACCTACCCGATGGGCGTGAAGTCCGTGATCACCTCGCCCTCCGGGCAGATGACGCTGACGCGCCATGGTCTGCACGAGGTCACCGGCCTCGCTTGGTCGGGCAGTGGCTCTATTCGCCGTGTGGAAATTTCCGCCGATGGCGGTCGCACCTGGGCCGATGCCCTGATCGATGCCGACCAGCGCGAGCTGGCCCTGACCCGCTTCCGCCTGCCCTGGTTGTGGGAGGGGGCAGAAGCCGTCCTGCAGAGTCGGGCGACCGACAGTGCGGGCAATGTGCAGCCTTCCCGCGCGGCGTGGGTGGCGCAGTACAGCCCGGCCAACCGCTACCACTTCAATGGCATTCAAAGCTGGGCGGTGTCTGCTCAGGGCGAGGTGAAGAATGTTTACGCCTGATCGCAAGCATGTTTCCAGCAGGTTCAAGAGCAAAGCTCTCCTGTTGTCATTGGCAGTCGGCGGCCTTCTGTCAGTCAGTGCCGTGATGGCGGCCGATGGGCCGGGTCTCGGCAAGCCCATCGACGAATCGCAACTGCAGGGCTGGGATCTGATCGTGCAGCCCGACGGCACTGGTCTGCCCGAGGGTTCCGGCACGGCCGCCCAGGGCCAGGCTGTCTACGAACAGAACTGTGCAGCCTGTCATGGTATGAAGGGGGAGGGTTCCAGCGGGGTGCCGGCGCTGGCCGGGGGTTCGCTGACCACCACGCCACCATTGATGACGGCTGGCAGCTACTGGCCGTACGCCAGCACTCTCTATGATTATGTGCGGCGCGCCATGCCGCCACTGGCCCCCAAGTCATTGAGCAATACAGAGGTCTATCAGGTCGTCGCCTATGTGCTGCATCTGCATGGCATCGTGGAGCGTGACTTTGTGCTCGATCGCGCCAGCCTGCCGCAGGTGAAGATGCCCAACAGTGGCAATTTCATCGATCGCAGCCAGGTGCAGTAGTGACAGCAGCAGACATGCGTGAGCCCCAGCTCACCGACCCCACGCTGTTCCGTCAACAGGTCTGCATCGACGGCCTCTGGCAGGATGCCGACAGTGGCGCCACTCTTGCTGTCCACAATCCCGCCAGCGGCGCGTTGCTGGGCACCGCACCACTGTGTGGTGCCGTTGAGACGCGGCGCGCTATCGCGGCAGCTGCGCGGGCTCTTCCAGCCTGGCGCGCTCTGACTGCCGGGGCGCGAGCACGGATACTGCGGCGCTGGTTCGATCTGGTACTGGAGCATCAGGAAGATCTGGCGCGGCTGATGACGCTGGAGCAGGGCAAGCCGCTGGCCGAGGCGCGGGGCGAGATCGTTTATGCGGCCTCTTTCATAGAATGGTTTTCCGAGGAGGCTCGGCGCGTCTACGGAGACGTCATGCCAGGGCACCAGAGCGACAAACGCATCCTCGTCATCAAACAGCCGATTGGCGTCACCGCTGCCATCACCCCTTGGAATTTCCCCTCTGCGATGCTGACCCGCAAGGCGGCACCTGCGCTGGCCGCCGGTTGCACCATGGTGATCAAGCCCGCCTCGCAGACTCCATTCTCTGCACTGGCACTGGTGGAGCTCGCCCAACGCGCCGGAGTGCCCGCCGGGGTGCTCAACATCGTCACCGGCAGTGCCGCGCAGATTGGCGCCGAACTCACCGGTAATCCGCTGGTGCGCAAGCTCTCCTTCACGGGTTCGACCGAGATCGGCAGGCAGCTGATGGCGCAGTGCGCCAAGGACATCAAGAAGGTCTCGCTGGAGCTGGGCGGCAACGCGCCGTTCATCGTCTTCGACGACGCCGATCTTGAGGCGGCGGTGCAGGGGGCGTTGGTCTCCAAGTTTCGCAACAACGGGCAGACCTGTGTCTGTGCCAATCGACTCTATGTGCAGGATGGTATCTATGACGCCTTCGCCGATCGCTTCCGCGAGGCGGTGAGTCAGCTGCAGGTAGGTGATGGGCTGGAAGAGGGAGTGAGCCTTGGGCCACTCATTGATGACCGCGCGCTGACCAAGGTGCAGGAGCATATTGCCGATGCCGTCCGCCTCGGCGCGCGGGTGACGCTGGGGGGCGCCGTGCATGCGCGCGGCGGCAATTTCTTCGAGCCCACCGTGTTGG
Organism: Gammaproteobacteria bacterium; assembly: GCA_030654835.1. GTDB lineage: Bacteria > Pseudomonadota > Gammaproteobacteria > Pseudomonadales > Pseudohongiellaceae > UBA5078. Next base: position 30,733 of record JAURWS010000010.1, read on the forward strand.
TGGATGTTCCGCAGTCGGCACTGCTGGTGCGAGAAGAGACCTTCGGGCCGGTAGCGCCGCTGTTGCGATTTCACAACGAAGCCGATGTCATCGCCATGGCCAACGACACGGAATTCGGTCTCGCTTCTTATTTATATTCGCGTGACATCGGGCGCGTCTTTCGTGTGGCCGAGGCGCTGGAGTGTGGGATTGTCGGGATCAATACCGGACTTATTTCGACTGAGACTGCACCGTTCGGAGGCGTCAAATCATCGGGCATTGGACGCGAAGGATCGAAGTACGGAATCGAAGAATATCTGGAAGTGAAGTACCTCTGCCTCGCAGGTCTGTGAAGCAATCTCCGCAAAAATTTTGTTCCTCTTGGCCTCCCCCTTAAATAGTGAGACTGCACCGTTCTTCGGCATGGTGGCATATCGACATTGAAAAGAACTTGACTTTGGTCAACGAAAAGTGTGACGCAATAATAGTTTGTTTTAATGCTTTACACAGGATTTTGCGGTGATATATTCAGCGCCCGAGAGAGGACTCACAGCATTGTGAGGCCCTATTTCAAGGGAGAGTTTGTACAGTCGGAGGAATTTGCAGTATGCATTGAGGTTCATCTTCACGCATGCAAAAGCCTCACTTTTGCCGCGTAATCCTTCGGAACCCGGCATTATTCCTCAGGCGTTACAACCACCTGATTGCGCCCGCTTAAATTACACTACAAGTGCGGATACGTGTTCGGGGTACACCAAAATAATATTTCAGAGGTTGAAGCATGAAGGTTAGTAAATACCCACAGAAGAAATTGCTTTGCGCAGCTATTTCCATTTCTTTGCTGCAAATCAGTGGTTCTGCTTTTGGACAGGCAGCAGATCCAGAAGTTGAAGAAGTTGTTGTCACTGGCTCCTTTATCCGTCGTACAGAAGGTTTCCGCGCAGCATCTCCAGTCACACAAATCAGCGCAGATGATGTAGCGCTGGCCGGTACCCCGAACATGGGTGACGTGGTCGCCAACATGAGCTTCAACCAGGGCTCACCTGTTACACAAAACTCCCTGACTGGCGCGTCCAGCACCAGCACTTCCGTAAACCTGCGTGGCCTGGGTTCAGCTGCAACGCTGAACCTCGTGGACGGCATGCGTGTGATCGGTACCAACGTCAACACCTTCGTTCCACAGATCGCTCTGGCGCGTCTGGACGTGGTGACTGACGGTGCTGCGGCACTGTACGGTTCACAGGCAGTAGCCGGTGTGGTCAACTTCGTTCCACGCAGCTCCTTCGACGGCGTCCGCGTAGAACTTTACCAGCAGGGCGATGACCGTGGTGACTACAAAGACACCATGCTGAGCTTCCTGGGCGGCACCGAGTGGAATGGCCTGAACATCGTTGCAGCTGCAGAGTGGCGCGACAACGGCACGCTGCGTATGCGTGACCGTCCGGAACAGGCCAACGCCGGTCTGACTTCGTCCTCTACCTCCAACCCAGGTAACTACACAGTGCCTCTGCGTGATGCCACTGGCAAGTTGACCGGCAAAAACACGACGCTGCCTGATCCAGGTTGCGGTGCTACCCGTGCTGACCAGCCAATGTCTGAAGGCTCCAACCCGAACGGCTTCCTGTTCAACCAGACCGGCGCTGCCGGTGGTACACGCTGCTGGTACGACTACGGCGAATTCTGGGACTACCGTACTGCACAAAACGTAGGTACTGCGTTCCTGAACCTGTCCTATGACGTCAGCGACGACCTGAGCCTGTCTGCACAGACCAGCTTCTTCGCCCGTCGAGCCTACAACCGTGGTTCAGCCTCCAACCCAGGCGGCCGCGTGTCTGAGCTGCCGGTCATTCGTGGCGAACTGCCAGGCAACCCCTACCGCGCCAAGTCTTCCACTGGTGCCCTGCTGTTCGCAGCAGATGCCAACAAAGACGGCATCCCGGATCGCAACAGTTCCAATCAGGTCATCCTGGATCCAGCCGGTATCGCGTTCAACGAAGACGTGAAATTTGCCGCATGGCGTCCATGGGGCAAGCAAGGTACGCTGCCAAGCCAGCTGAACTCTGATGGTTCACTGGGTGCCGACTCCTATATCCGTGGTTTCCGTCAGGCTCTGAAAGCTGAGTTCGCGGTTCCTGGCGACTTCCTGGTGGATTGGAGAGGTACAGCGACGTACACGTTCTCTCATCAGCTGGACAAGAGTCTTGCTCCCAACTTCAGCCTGAGCGCCATCAAGCAAGGTCTGAACTGTGACGTGAAGAATGATCGCGAAGCGTGCTTCAACCCCTTCGTGGCCACCAACCCAGCCAACCTGAACACGCAGGCAGTGGCTGACTCAACTGTGTTGCACAGCAACCGTTCGCATTCAGAAGACAAGCTGCAGACTTTCGACCTCGTATTCAACGGCGACCTGCCGCTGGGTGGATTCGAACTGCCAGGCGGCGCGATCGGTTCAGCAATCGGCTATCAGCGCCGTTCTGACCGCTTCAACGACATCCCCAGCCTGCACAGCCTGACTGGTGACGTGTTCATCGGTGCTCAACTGTTCCCGAACAGCGATGGCCGTCACGTTGACTCCTACTTCGCCGAATTGTCAGTGCCAATCCTGGATAACCTGGAAGCACAACTGGCAGTCCGTAACGAGAAGTACAGCACTGGGCAGTCTTCTACCGACCCGAAATACGGTTTGGTATATACACCGATCGACATCCTGACACTGCGTGCCAGCGCCGGTTCATCATTCATTGCCCCAACCTTGAACCAGTTGAACGCACCGCAGTCTTGCGGTCTGACCAACGTATCGGATCCGTTCACTTCCTTCGCTGCGTTCACAGCGAACTGCTCGCAGGGCAATGCGAATCTGGTACCGGAAACTGCAGACACACTGTCTATGGGCTTCGAGCTGGAAATCATTGAAGACCTCAACCTGAGCATCGACTGGAGCGAGACTGACTTCACCGACCGTATCGTGTCGTCAACTACTTCAGACGTACTGGCAACAGACTTCTTCAACTTCAAGCAGGCCACTGGTTTTGCCGGTACTGGCAAGCCTTCTCTGGCGCAAGTTGCTGCCTGGAATGCCGATCCACGTTCTGACAAGCGCATCCAGCGTAACCCGGATGCGATGGACCAGATCGATCGCATCCTCAGCGGCGACAGCAATGCTTCCAGCATGCTGGTTCGTGCAACTGACATGAAGTTGAGCTACCGCTTCGATATGGAAGGCATCGGCTTCTTCAATGTTGCTCTGGACGCGTCTTACCTGGATACCTACGCTTACCAACTGCGTCCGGATCGCCCCGTGGTTGAAGGTGTAGGCAAGCAGAACGAGCCAACGGGTGCGGTTCCTCCGCTGCCACGCTGGAAAGGCAACCTGAGCCTGGGCTGGACCTCTGGTCAGCACAGCGCGAACATGACCGTGCGTTACCTGCACGACATGGCCTTCGACGCCAACCCGTTCAGCTACCAGGCTAAACTGCCCTACAGCAACTTCCGTAATCCAACGGAACTGCACGCGTTCACCACTGTTGATGCAAGCTACAACTTCAGCCAGCTCGAAGCGCTGGGTGGCGAGTTTGCTTTCACAGTAGGCGCACGTAACCTGTTCGACAGACTGCCCCAGAAAGTGCCGATGCTTGGTGGTATTGAATCCATCATGTACGACCCGACTGGCCGCATGCTGTACGCCCGTGTGTCTTACCAGATGTAAGACGTAAGGGCTGATGCCCCCAGTGTTCTGATTGTGGGAGCCTGCCTTGCAGGCGATTGCTCCAGGTTCCACTGCGGCTTCAACGAAAAAAAGGGCGATTCCTCAGGGAGTCGCCCTTTTTTTATGCCGCGAATTTTGGGGTCAGACGAGAAACTTCACGAAGTCTTCGGCGCTTACCGGCTTGCTGAACAGAAAACCCTGCACCTCGTCGCAGTGGTGGTCTCGCAGGAACGCGAATTGCTCATCCGTCTCCACGCCCTCGGCCAGGGTCTTGAATCCCAGCCCCTTGGCCATGGCGATGATGGCGATGACGATGGCTTCGTCCTCCGGGTCTTTGCCCAGATCCCGCACGAAGGATTGATCGATCTTCAGCTTGTCGATCCGAAAGCGTTTGAGGTAGCTGAGCGACGAGTAGCCAATGCCGAAATCGTCGATGGCCAGAGAAACGCCCAGGTCATGCAGTTGCTGCAACAGACTGAGCGTCAGCTCCGAGTTGTCCATGGCGATGCCTTCGGTGATTTCCAGCTCCAGCAGCGCCGGATCAAGGCCGCAGCTGTGCAGCGCCTCGAAGACATCGTCATAGAACGACTTCTGATGGAATTGCACCACAGACAGGTTGACGGCAACCGGCACCACCGGCAATCCCTGCCTCTGCCACTGCGCCACCTGACAGACGGCAGTGCGCAACACCCAGTCGCCAATCTCCAGAATCAGTCCGCTTTCCTCAGCGGTCGGGATGAATTCGGAGGGAGATACCAGCCCTCGCGTCGGATGTTGCCAGCGCACCAGCGCCTCGGTACCGATTAGCTTTCCGGACACGGCTTCGAATTGAGGTTGATACACCAAGCGGAACTGTTCTCTTTCTATGGCCTGACGCAACTCACTCTCCAGGTGCAGAAGCGCGCTGGCCTGCTCGTGCATCTGTCGAGTGAAGAACTGGAAGTTGTTGCGCCCGTCCTGTTTGGCCCGGAACAGAGCGGCATCAGCGGATTGCACCAGCTGTCCGAAATCTGTGGCGTCATGAGGGAACAACGCGATGCCCATGCTGGCAGTGAGGGTGAGCCGCTGTCCCTCGATGACGAAAGGCTTGGCGATGACCTCAAGAATTTTACCAGCGGTGTGCGCGGCGGCCTCCGCATCTTTGCATGGGAGCAGCAGAATGAAGTCGTCGCCGCCCTGACGTGACAGGATTTCATCGGCCTTCAGCATGGCGGTCAGGCGGTCCGCCATCTGCTTGAGCAGCTGGTCTCCCACGCTGTGCCCCAGCGATTCATTGATGATCTTGAAGCGATCCAGATCGATGCACATCAGCGCCATGTGACTGTCCGTCCGAGTGGCGCTGGCCAGCGCGTGCAGCGTCAGATCGCGCAGCAACTGGCGGTTAGGCAGGCGCGTCAGCGGGTCGAAATTGCTGAGGAACTGAATCTTTTCCTGGGTCGCTTTGTGTTCGCTCAAGTCCATCAGGATGGCGATGTACTGAATGATCTCGCCCCGCTCGTTACGCACTGTATTGACGGATAGCCACTGCGGATAGGTGTCACCATTCTTGCGGCGGTTCATCAGCTCGCCCTGCCAGTGATCGCTTTCCTGCAGGGTTGCCGTAATCCCGGCGAAGAAATCAGTGTCATAAAGATCGATCGCCAGCAGCGTCGCGTCGGTTCCCTTTACCTCTTCCTCCGAGTAGCCCGTAATCGTGCTGTAGGCGTGGTTGACCGAGATGATGTAATTGCTGGCATCGGTGATGATGATGCCGTCGCGGCTCGCCTCAAACACCTGCGCATGCAGCTGCAAGTTGTTCTCATACTTCTTGCGCTCACTGATGTCGGTAGAGATACCACACAGTGCGTAGATGGTGCCGTCGGCCCGGCGCAGGGGCAGCTTGATGGACCAGTAGGTCGTCACGGCGCCGGTGGCGGTCACCAGACTGGTCTCTTCTTTCTGTACTGTCTCGCCCTTCTCCAGAACCAGCCGATCATTCTCCTTGATCATACGGACCGTGGCTTCGTCGAAGAACTTGCTGTCATCGGCGCCGACGACTTCTGCCAGTGTCGTGCCCCACAGATCCAGCACTGGCCGGTTGGCGAACAGGTAGCGACCTTCGGTGTCCTTCAGATAGATGCAGGCGCTGACCTTCTCCATGATGGTGGAGATGCGCTGTTCGCTTTCCTCCAAAGCACTGGTGGCCTTCTTGTGCCGTATCTCGCGATCGAAATTGTCGAGTGCAAAACTGATATCCCCGGCCAGTTCGCTCAACAGCGCGATGATTTCCGCATCAAACGCTCCGACTTGCGAGTGATAAACGTTGAAGACCGCGAATGGTTTGCCATCGCGCTGGATCGGGAACGCGGCTATGGCGGCCCAGCCGAATTCGCGAGCCTGATCATGCCACGGACGTGTGCTGCCATCTGCGAGGTAATCGTTGACGATGATCGGTTTGTTCTCGCGCAGTGCCCGGCCGGTGGGGCCACGCCCCTCGGGGATTGCCGCACTGGACGATATCTTCAGGTTATCGAGATAGGCGAGCCCGCTGCCAAAGGAAGCCACGACGGCGATGTTCTGCGCTGCCGGGTCTTCGGCAGGGGCAGCGGACGGATTGAGCTGCCCGATCCAGGCCATGCGCATCTGGCCAAATTCCACCGCCATCTGGCAAACCAGCGGAAACAGTTCACGCTCGTCTCCCATGCGGACGATGGCCTGATTGATCACGCTGAGCGCATGATAGATATGGGTGAGGTAATCGATGCGCCGCTCCGCTTTTTTGTGCGCGGTGAAGTCTCGCACCACGGCGATGTAATGATCTTTGTCGAGCGGTGTGGCGTGAATCTCCACCGGAATCTGTGAGCCGTTCTTGTGTTGCAGCGACCATTCGTCCAGATGGCTGCCGACACTCATCATCACCGGAATCTGCTCCTCCAGACGGGCACGCTCGCTGGCCGTCATCACGTCATGCGGCCGATGGCGCTGCAACTCTGCGGCCGAATAGCCGATCAAGCGCTGGAAATTGGGGTTGCTGTCGATAATCCGATGATTGAGATCGAGCAGCACAATACCGTCGCCGGCCTGAGTGAACAGACGCTGGAATCGATGTTCAGCAGATGCTCGCCCTCTGGTGGTCAGCCAGCTCAGCATGCCCAGCAGCAAGGTGATCAGCGTGCCACTGATAAGGACCAATTCCTTTCTGTAAGGTGGCAGTATGCTGGCCTCGAACTCCGGCGTGGCGCTGACGCGGATGGTCCAGTTGCGGCCGCCCACCGCGAGTGTCATGTCCAGTTGCGCGCGCTCCTCGATCTGCCTCAATTCATGATCCACCCCGTCCGAGTGGAACAACAGCGACGTCTCGCTCAGTGGCTCCCCATCGTGAATCTCGATATCCAGGTCGGGGTTGAATTCCCCGCGCAGCCCGGCCATGAAATCAATCATGCGGAAGGACACATCTACCCAGCCGACAATGGCGGCTTCGCGTTCCGCCAGCGTCGCGGTCGGCGCTCCTTCGCGGTAGACCGGCAGATACATCACAAAGGACACGGTGGCCTCGCGTCCGCTGTCCTGAACCAGCGCCAGCGGCGCGGTGATGGCGATGTCATCGCTCTGCAGGGCGCGGTTCATGGCTGCCCGGGCCGTCTCCGACGTCAGTACGTCGAAACCCAGCGCGGCCAGATTGTCGCCCTCCAGCGGCTCGATATAGACGATGGGTGCATAATTTGGGCGTATGCCCGGCGGGGTAATGTTGTAAGTGGGAAAGGTGCTGGCGCGTGTCAGGGCGACGTGGGCCTCAATCTGGTCTGCGGGGAACAGTCTGACCAAGGCGATTCCCAGTACGCCCTGCAATTGCTCCGGGAACTGCAGGGCATCCATGTAGCGGGCGAATTCGTCGTGAGTAATCTCGTCCGAGGCTCTGACGAAGCCTTGCACGCCACGCATGACGACCTGAAAGGTGCCGAGCTTATGCTTAATGTTGACGGCAGCACGGCGCGCTTCCGCTTCAAAATTGACAGTGAGGCTTTCTGCGTCACGCTCGACAGTCTCCCTCCACAGGACTGTTGTAATGACGGCGCCACCGATCATAACCAGTGTCGTGATCAACACCGGCATGTGTCTGCCGATGCGCTTGAATCCTCGTTTTTTATCCATATGGTCAGCTCGGTCCGTCGTTGTCCTGCTGCTTTCTGGTGCTGCTGTTTCCTCTGCTCTGCAAGCCCGTGTCGCCCGCGAGGGCCGAGCTACAAGGTAGACGCCTGTATGATGGTTGTCCAACGATACTCGTGGTAACAGACGGGTTCTTTACATTCAGGTTGTGACTCGTTGTGACAATTCGCCTGTGCCGGTTGGCCACATGTCTGTGATAGTATCGCGACTTTTTACAGCCAGCCGACCGATGCAGGCAGGGCTGACAGATCGGGAAAATCATCTTGGCCATAAAAACTATAAATACCCAGCGCTCAGCCTTCCGTCCCTCACTCAAGCGCGCGCTGCCCAAATCGCTGACAGTGTCTCTGTCGCTCTCAATCACGCTGTCACTCCCATTGCTTCTCGCACATTCAACCTCGCAGGCTCAGTCTGTCGGTAGCCAGTCTGTTCAGAGTCAGGCCGCGCCGATGGCGACCGAATTGCCCGCCGCCTTGCCGCGTATCGAGCTGAGTGAAGAGGCGCGCGTCACCCTCGATGGCGAGCTCAACGAATCCGTGTGGCAGCGGGTGCCCCCTTTTGACGGCATGCGAGTCACCAAGCCCGACACATTGGCGGAAGCATCGCTGGAAACTCGCACCTATATCTTCTACAACGAACGCGGTCTGTACGTCGGCATACAGAACGAACAGGCGCCCGAGACGCTAGTGGCCCGCATGAGCTCGCGGGATCAGGATCTGGAGCGCGATGCGTTTGTACTCGCCATCGATCCCTCTGGCAGCGGCCTCTACGGCTATCTCATGCAGATCAACCTCGGCGACACCGTCAACGATGGCACTATCCTTCCCGAGCGCCAGATCGCACTACAATGGGATGGCCCCTGGAATGCGCGCACGGCAGAGACCGAGCAGGGCTGGTCCGCCGAGATTTTCATTCCCTGGTCCATGATGAGTCTGCCCGAGGCGAGCGCAGAGCGCACCATCGGCCTCTACACAGAGCGCCGGGTCGCCCATTTGAACGAGACCTGGTCATCGCCGCCATTGCCCGACACCTCGACTGGCTTCCTCTCCGCATTCACCAAGGTGTCATTGCGCGAGATCGATCCGCGTACGCAGCTGACGTGGTACCCGTTTGTCGCCAGCAACTTCGACAACATTCGCAACCAGCGCGAGTCGCGCGTCGGCACTGATATCTACTGGCGCCCGTCCTCCAACCTGCAGCTGACGGCGACGCTGAATCCGGATTTCGGTTCGGTGGAATCCGATGACGTCATCGTCAACCTCGACGCCTTCGAGACCTACTACGCGGAGAAGCGCTCCTTCTTCCTCGAAGGTCAGGAGATCTTCATCACTTCACCACGCGCCGGTGACGACGGCGGCCCCAGCAATGCCGGCCCGCGTGGCAGTGGCTCGCGCGGGCAACCGACCACGATGCTCAACACCCGGCGCATCGGCGCCTCTCCGGATTATGTGCTGCCCACCGGTGTGACGTTTGATCCCGTGGACCTCGGCCGTCCGGCCGACCTCATGGCCGCCTTCAAGCTCACCGGACAGAGCGGCAATCTGCGTTACGGTACGCTGGTGGCCAGTGAGGACGACAGCCAGATTCGCGGCCGCGATGCTGCCAACAATTCCGTGCTCGTGGAGGCGGAGGGCCGCGACTTCCTGATCGGCCGCCTTCTGTATGAGAACACCAATGGTGGCGGACGGCGTGCGCTGGGCTGGATGACGACGCAGCTCACAGGCGCGGTGGCAGATGCCACAGTTCACGGCGTGGACATGCATTACTTCTCGCCCGACGCCCGCTTGGTGACGGATGCACAGTTGCTGAACAGCCACGTGGCAGGCAAGTCCGGCTCGGGCATGTTCTTCGACATGAGCTTCCTGCCCCAGCGTGGCACCACTCATCGCTTCGGCGGCGAATACCTCGGCAAGGATCTGGACATCGACGACTTCGGCTTCTGGCGCCGCGCCGACAGCATCGGCCTGGAGTATCAGTACAAAGTCAGCGAGTCCAATCTGGAACGCTACCGCAGCCGCACACGCAGCCTGACCTTCCGCTATTACTGGAACGAGAAGGGCGAAGGCGTGCGTGCCGGAATCTACACCGACCAGGACTGGGTGCTGCACAACAACCACAGCATCGGCATCAGCGCCAACTACTTCCCCGGCCGCGTCGAAGACCAGCTGACCCGTGGCTATGGCACTTTCGAGATTCCAGAGCGCTGGGACGGCCGTCTGGCCTGGACCTCGGATCGCGCACAGCCCCTGAGCCTCAGCTCCACGCTGATGCTGCAGCAGGAGAACCTCGGCGTGCGACGTCTGACGCTCGGCATCGGTGCCAACTGGCGCCCTGTGGATCGCTTCTCCCTCCAGCTCGACGTGGAGCGCATCGACCGCGAATCCTGGCTGGTGCATCGCGGCCGCAACAACCTGACTTCCTACGAGACTAAGGAGTGGGCACCCAAGCTGGGAGTCGAGTATTTCGTGACGGCCAAGCAGCAGTTCCGGGTGTCGATGCAGTGGGTGGGTATTGCCGCTGTAGGCGACAAGTACTTCACCAGCAATCCGCTGCGTACGGAGTCGTTGACTGAGGTGGCGAGGCCGACGGTGTCTGATGATTTCAATATCAGCCGGATGAGTTTCCAGGCGCGGTATCGGTGGGAGATTGCGCCGTTATCGGATTTGTTTGTGGTGTATACGCGGGGGAGTAATCTGCCGCGCAGTTTTGATGATGATACGGTGGGGCTGTTCCGACATGCCTGGACTGACAAAATTGTCGACACGTGGGCGATTAAACTGCGGTATCGGATTGACAGTTGATTCGAGCTTCGTAGGCTGGGCGTGGTGGCGGGCGGCGCCATGCAGGACACGCCCGTGAACCCATCCATGGGGGGCTCGATCGCGCTATCCGACCGCCATGGATGGCGGGAGTGCAGAAAATGCAGGAGCATTTTTCTGCCATGGCGCTCAACGGTCCTGCATGGCGCCACCCGCCACCCCGCTCTGACATTCGTGGTGCGCGGGGCTTTTTAAAACCATTGCGCGATGCATCGTGCTTCGCTCACTTTTTCGTTGTTGCTGTTGGACTTCAACGTAGCGCCGACCTTCCCTCCGCACTGGATCGACCTACAGCGCATCCGAACAAAAGACTTGAAATTTCTTCTTGAATTTCTATCTCGGCATCGACGGCGATAGAGGGTGGCATCCCGCTAGTCGTCCAGTAGATTGGTAATATTATGGGCAAATACACTAGTAGTCTTGGCGTGGTGAAACTAATGGCTGTTGCGATTTTTTGTGCGACAAGCATCTCAGCTTATTCTCAGATTAAGGGGTGTCAGATAGACGAGACACTATGCGTAGAAGAAAGGGTAGTTGAATACTGCCGCAACCTGGATGCCAGCGTGTCTGGGTGCTTATCGTGGATTGAAGAGCTGGAAAGTCCATCGTTTTCCGAATCTATAAATGCCATGATTGCCAAGGCAAATAGTTACTTCTCTCCTGCCGAATTGTTTGCAAGACAGAACGTTCCAGAGAACGCTAGCGTAATCGAGAGGTATCAGGAAAGATCAAGGTCTCTGTATCAAGAAGCTTATGATGAGGACAACTCGAATGTAGAGGCCTTGTATGGCTTGGCTGCGACTTCGGAGACTCTGGAAGAGAATTCGCGCTGGCTCAGAGAAATTGCCGCTATTGATCTTACTGACCATCTTGCCAGGAGAATGCTTGCTGGACGGATGGCCAGAAGTGGTAGTTCAGGAGCGCTAGAGGCCGGGAAGTTTATGATTTCAGCATATGATGCCGTGGAAGTTTCGGGCCTCAAGTGGAATCTCGCGAACACGGCCCTTGGATATCTTGAGGATAGCGGCGATGAGGAGGAGTACGAGTCGTTCAGGAGCCGCGTCATGCGTGATCTGGATCTGGACAGCCTCGAGAGTGATATTCGGGAAAGCCTAAGCGCAGAAGATATTAATACTTTACAGTCGAGACTATCTGTAGCTTGTAATTCTTCCGTCATTGATATGTTTGGCGGGAATCCGTGCGATAGCCTTGTTCTATTGATTTTGGAACTGTCTGAAACAATGCCTTCCCCAACGAAAATTGAAGTATTGGATGTCACGGCGGAATCGGCGAAGAATATGTTCGGCAATATGGACATAGATTCAATTTCGGAATGGCACCAGCGTCTTAGAAGCGAGTTGCAAGAGAACTTCGTAGCGACAGGAACTGAATCGGCCGGTATCTATTCCTTGTATGAAGTGATTACCAGAGATGATCCGGAGTTGAGTCTTCATGCCGGATTACATGCAATTGCCCCTTGATTCCTTGATTGAAAGAGCTGAAGCAGCGCGGGGCGATACTGGAAGCAATTAAGACCTGGGCGAATCCAAGGGAGTTGGTTTTTAAAAAAGGATTATTTAACTCGTGGCTGAGTGGTGAGGATGCTGCTCTCACCCAAAGGTTTTAAGCTACCGCTCCAGATCGACCTACAGAGCACCTCAAAACAGTCACCCGATCTTGGGGATGGTGATCACGATCTCCTCAGGAGACTTTTCGGTTCCTAATTACCACCATGGCCAAGTCATCGATAGCTGTATATCAGTAGTGTCCGGTTAAATTGATTATTTTGCAGTGACGCTGGATTAATGTTTATTTGTGAAAATATATGTGGATATTTTTCAGCAAAATCATTGAGATAGGTCTATAATATGTACATATAAACAGTGCTTTCTGACCGCCCATTTGTGGCCTTTCCAAGGAGGAATCGTCCCATGTCACAGCTCCCTTCTCTCGCTC
>JAURWS010000019.1 GCA_030654835.1 Gammaproteobacteria bacterium
GAGCAGTGGTTCGAGTTTGTAACTCCAAGCGGCGGCGCGATGAAGGTGGCGCTTGCCCCGCAATTTTCGGAGGCTGAGGATGTTGCGAGTGAAACTCTAGCTATCGAGCGAGAGCATGATGGGCTTGGTTTGGCGATTGATTCCCGCACGGCGGTGACGCGCTGGGAGGGGGAGAAGATGGATTATGATCTGGCGGTGGGGGCGATGTTGCGTGGGCGGATGCTGGGGTTCAGTGCGGGACGGTGGTACCCAGGAGTTCCGTCCCCTTGAGCCTCTTGCATACGCTCTTCCCGGTGAGATCTCTTAAAGCCTCCGAGTCAGGTGCCGGAAGTTCTTCAACAGCTCGAAGATGGACCTCTCCAAACTCGGTGAGTCTGGCATCACGGATCTGAGCCTGGTTGCGGTGTCGAATCACGACATGGGGCTGGTGTTCGAGGAATCAGTTGCGGGGCTGAACTCGAGGCATTACTTTACACTTTGCTACAGATTCTTTCCGTCAGTGTTTTCGAGAAAATCCCTCTAAACAAGGCATTTTTAGACGTTAGCGACAGAACCGAACACGATGGCAACAGCAACCAGTTGAATTTGTTAAACTATTAACCGAGCACTAGTGGAGCAAGGCAGAACATTTATGCCAGTAGAAACACGAAACAACCAACCCATCTGGATGCGGCGCACGCCACGGCGGCAGTATGCCATCTGGCTCGGCTGGTTCCTCGGCGTGATGCTGTTTCTGCTCTGCTTCAAGGTCATCTCCGACAACACCATCTGGGAATTTCTCACCGACGCTCACGTGCAGGCCGCGAGCCTGATCGGGAGGATGGTGCCGCCAGACTGGTCCATCACCGGCTCACTCATGTTGCCGCTGTGGGACACCCTCAATATCGCCACTGTCGGCACCATCCTCGGCACCGTCATCGCATTTCCGCTCGCGTTTCTCGCCGCGCGCAACACCACGCCGCATCCGGTATTGCGTGCATTCGCGCTTGGCGTGATCGTGAGTTCGCGCTCCATCAACGCGCTGATCTGGGCGATTCTGCTCGTCACGATGATCGGCCCTGGCCTGCTCGCGGGCATGATCGCCATCGCGCTGCGCTCCATCGGTTTCGTCGGCAAGCTGCTCTATGAGGCCATCGAAGAGATCCAGCCCACGCCCGTCGAGGCGATCACCTCCACCGGCGCGGGCAACATGCAGGTGCTCGCGTATTCGGTGCTGCCGCAGATCATGCCCGCGTTTGCCGGCATCACCGTCTACCGCTGGGACATCAACATCCGCGAATCCACCACCTTGGGTTTGGTCGGCGCAGGCGGCATCGGCCTGCAGATGAACGCGGCGATCAATAACCTCGCCTGGGGTCAGGTGGCGACGGTGTTCGTGCTGATTTTTGGCACGGTGATTCTGTCGGAGTGGGTGTCGGCAAAGGTGCGCCACGCTGTTATCTGAAAACCGCCACTTTAATGGAATAAATATCGATATATGCTCATGAACACTTGATTCCCTGTGGGCATCGCATGCAATCTCACCACCGCTCCGGCAAATGGCGCGCAAAGTAGAGCGGCATCACGATATTTTTCTGCTCCAGGGGCGGAGACCCCTGCGTCCCTGTCAGCTTGATAGTCTTGTGTGGATCGCATTTCTCCATGTAGGACTGCAGCGACTTGGCTCGCGTGCGTTTGCCGCTTTTGACTTCAATCGGCACGATCTGACCTGATTCGTTGGTCACGATGAATTCGATCTCGGCGCGAGCATCATTCCATGAAAAGCTCGGTTCGATGCCCAGCGCCGCCAGTTCCTGCTGGACAAAATTCTCGGCAATGTAGCCTTTGTATTCATAGCCCTGCTGTCTTATTTCCTTGTAACTGGTGTTCAGCATGTGATTGAGCAAGCCCACATCGAAAAGGAAAAGTTTGACCATGCTGTCTTTCTGGTAGGCAGAAAGAGGCGACCTCGGATGCCCTTCAATTGGATAGTTTTTGAGTGCTAACCGGCACTGGTGTAACCAGGTGATTGCGCTTTCAAATTCCGCATAGCGTGATTTACGCGCAGAGACCCCTTTGAACTTGAAACGTTTTACAGACTGATCAATGGCCGCTGATAGCTGCGACGGAATTCCGTTAAAGACGGCTTCGATCAACTGCGCGTCGGTTTTCCCTGCGTATTTTCCGAAATCCCTTTTGTAGCCGTCGATCAGGTTTGAGTGAATCTGATTGATTCGATCCACGCGCTCCACAATGCTTTGTTCCTTGCCGTCGAACCAGGCTGCCACTGCCTCCGGCATGCCGCCTGTGAAGTAGTAGTCGGTCAGTTTGTCGAACAACTTACTGTGAGCTGCGGCGCTCTGTGCTTGTGACTCAAATGCCTGCACCAGCGCTGGCTCGTTGGCGGCCCACAGGAACTCCTGGAACGTGAGAGGGCGTAGATTGTGTTGCTCCACTTTGCCGACGGGAAATGAATTCAGCAGGCCGATGTTCGAACCGCTGGCAGCCACATGGTAAGTCGGAGCCTTTTCGGCAAAGTATTTCAGTGAGGTGACTGCTCGCTGGCACTCTCCGATTTCATCCAGAATCAGCAGGTCGGTTGCCGGATTGAACACCTGACCTGTCAACAGCTCAATGTTGGAAAGAACATCGGCCGGGGATAATGAGCCGGCAAGGGCATCGGCAAGCTGCGGGTTTTCGAGAAAATCCAAACGCAGCACATTGGTAAACTCGCTGCCGAGAAGGGTTTGCAGGAGGTAGGTTTTTCCGGACTGTCTGGCACCATCAATCAGCAGAGGCTTGCGCGTTTCCTGCGCTTTCCAGGCCAGCAGTTTCTCCAGCAATAGTCGTTTCATGGGTAAGCCCGTGGCCAGCAAGAGGCCCCCATCATACTGCTTTCGCATTTTAACGCGCAATAAAATGTATTAATTCACACATTTGCGCGCGTAAAAATGCAGATCGACACTCCACACCCTCTGGGAGCGGGCCTGCCCGCGATCAAGTGCCCCACTGAGCCTAAACAAGCCACCGGCATCACGCCCTCTTGCGAGCGCCTTCGGTGGAAGAACTTCCATAGAAGCCTTCCGCCCGCTCCTGCAGAATCTTTGGCAAATTGCCGTTGATGGTGGGTGGAGGAAGCGGATCACCATCCTCGTGGAATGTAGCGATCACTTCCTCCGCTATTTCGCACAGCTCCGCGAACACGGCCAGCTCATCCGGGCCATGACAACCGCCGTATATCAAACCGGGGATTCGTCCGATGTAGCACTGGTCCTCGTCAGACCATTCCACAATCTTTGCGTATTTCGCACTGTCTTTCATTTTCTGGAATCCTCAATGGCCCGTTTGACGTCCTTCACCTGATAATCCTCGGCATCTTGACCCAGATTGCCTGAGACAGTCACGCGTTGGCTCAGTTCTGGATGTCTGAAATTCCGATGGCTACCCTTACCTCCGCGGTTCACAAACCCCGCGCGCTCCAAATCGCGTATCAATTCCCTGATCTTTGGTGGCATACGTCCTGTATCCCCTTGGTGGATTTTGCTCCTGTCGTTCCCCACAATTCAATATAGACCACTTCCCCTGTATAAGCCTGCCCTGCAGGCGACCTTCAGCCCTCAGTGGCAGGGTCGCCTGCAGGCAGGCTCATACAAACGCCACCCTTCCACGACAAAGCCCCGGTTTCACCCCACCAGACTAGTGGCTCCTCTCCCCAAACACGGGTATGCTCCGTCCATGCCATAACAACCACCCCATACGACGCACCATGTAATCCAGGCCCAAACCACAACAATAACAAGGAGCCGCCCCATGCCCACCCCGCGCTCGCCGTTCCTCAACGCCTTCACCATCAACGCCTGCACCCTCATCACCGCCCTGACCCTCGGCGCGATCACGATCCCAGCGCACGCCCAACCCTACCCAAACCCCTACCGCACAGTCACTCCATGGGCCACCATGCCCGAGGGGCGCACCATTGGCGCGGTGGGCGACACCGATGTTGACCCCGACGGCGTGCACATCTGGGCCATCGTACGCTGCGACGCCACCGCCCCCGACCGCTTCGGCGACGAGTGCGTGGATTCCGATCTCGACTCCGTGCTCAAGTTCGACGCCAACGGCAACGTGGTCGAGAGCTTCGGCGGCGGCATGTTCATCTGGCCCCACGGCATCGACGTCGACGCCCAGGGCAATGTCTGGGTCACCGATGCCGCCGCCAGCGGGCGCATCCCCAGCGGCGACACCCGAGGCCATCAGGTCGTCAAGTTCAGCCCCACCGGCGAAGTGCTGATGACACTCGGCACACCCGGCCAGGCCGGCGGTGGCAACAACCAGTTCGACGCGCCCGCCGATGTCGTCATCGCGCAGGACGGCTCCATCTTCATCGCCGACGGCCACGGCGCCACCGGCAACAACCGCGTGGTCAAGCTCGCGCCCGATGGTAGCTTCATCAAGGCATGGGGCCAGACAGGCTACGCGCCCGGCGAGTTCCGCACGCTGCACACCATCGCCGTCGACCAGCGCGGCAGAGTCTTCGTCGGCGACCGTTCCAATAACAGCATCCAGCTCTTCGATCAGGAAGGCACCTTCCTCAGCCAGTGGACCCAGTACGGCCGCCCGAGCGGCATCTTCTTCGACGCGCACGACAACATCTATGTGGCCGACTCCGAATCCGACGACGTGCAGAACCCGGGATGGGAGATGGGAATCCGCATCGGCGACGCGCACCTGGGCTGGGTGTATTACTTTATCCAGTTGCCTGATGGTGACCCGCGCGATACAGCGGGGAATGGTGCGGAGTTTGTGTCGGTGGATGCGGCGGGGAATATTTATGGGGGGGAGCCGAGGCCGAGGAAGTTGCAGAAGTATGTGAGGATGAGGCGGTAGGACAAGATGCTGTGACAAATGTGAAGAGGTTAGGATGAAATTTGTCGGAGAAAAACTGGCGTTGCTCGCTAAATTGGAAAAGGATGACAGCAACAGAAACTTGTTGGGTCGTAGTGCATATAATCGATTTTATTACGCCTCCTTTTTAGTAACCAGAGAGATGCTCGCAACGCTGGATCCAAGTTGGAAAACCACAGCTCACTCTAGAATTCCAGAATTGCTGAGCGTGACGGTAACTAAAGAGGTAAAAAAGGTACTGAAGGCCAGTGCAAGAAAGGGAATAATTTCCGAAGCGGAAGAGAAAAGTTGGTTCAGCCGTTTATCTACGGCATGCTCTGAATTGTCAAAGCTTCTCAAGATTGCGTATGAGATTCGAGTAGTAGCTGACTACACGCCTGAGAATCTAATTGTCTTTGACCGTGGGGTCATATCCTTGGACGGTTGTAAGCTTCCAACAGCTAACGAGTGGTATTCACAGGCGAGCGCATACTGCAAAGTCATTCAGAAAGTATGGAAGGATTCAGGCCTTGCACACAGTAACTGAAATAGTTGACATCTTAGATTCTGCCTTGAAAAGTATGATTTCTGAAGTCAGAATTCGTGACAGCGATGGTGCAATCGTTCTTTATCTTCCCGAGAATAAAGTCGCTGAAAAAGTCTCTCCTGGATTTACCTCCATTCGGCAATTGAAAAATGTGGAGCGAAAACTTTCAAAAAAATTCTCAAAGGAAGTTGTAGTAGTATTTACGCTATCCTCTGACCACTTGGAAATTGAGAGTGCAATTTTTACAATTCTAAAGACCAAGTATCCAGATAGGGTTTTGTCTCTGCTGTTTAGTGCAGATTCCGAAAAGAAATTCAATGCTTGGATTGAGTTTATAGAGCCATCAGATGACTTGAAGAGAGAGCTTGAAAGTTATTTGCAAAGCGTCTTTGAAACTATTGAATTATCGCTCGGAGATATTACGTGGATATCTTTTAATTCTGATAGTCCAACTGTTCCGTTTCTATTAAGACTGTTAAAGACCGTGCAGCCGGTGAGCGCTGAAATGCTTTTCATTAAGCTGCACATTGAATATCCAGGAATAACTGAGAGGTGGCTACGTAATAAGCTTGATCAGATGAGAAAAAAGAAACTGTTAGTGCGAGAACAGGCAGGTACATACGTATTAACTTACGATGCATTGAGTACCGTCCCGGCTGGAGCAAATCGTAGCAGCTCAGATTTGAACAGAGCGCTTGATTTAGGGAGACGGAAGTGGTGAAATTCATCGCGGGAGTGGCGGATATTGGTCGCGAGGGCGTGCATCACGCCCGATTGCGAAGGCTTGGCACAGAAGTGCGTTGGACTACTGTCCATCGTGACTTCGTCCCGCTGGACAGTAGTCCAACGGAATCAGAGAAACACCGTGAGAACTTGCCATGAAAGCCCCGCCACTCCTAGTTTCTTTTTCTTCTATTGACTCGTACATCTCCGCATTAAATCCTGCGCTTCGCTTTCAGTACGAAACAGAAATTCGAGCCTTGTTCGATAAAGGGTTGCCGCCAGTAGTTTCGGCAAGCTGCTTGGCATTGCTTTTCGGGTACTCTGTGCGATTTGTAAACGCGATGTGCCTAAAAAATCATAGGTACTTTCGTGAATTTACAATAAAGCAAGGCAAGAAAACTCGATTGATTAAATCGCCAAAAGTATCTATCAAGGTAATACAGAAATGGTTTGGCACACACTTAGCTAGCCTATTGACGGTAGAAGACTATGTGTATGGGTTTACGCCTGGAAAGTCTGCGGTTCAAGCGGCCAGCAAGCATTGCAACGCAAGGTGGATCTACAGCGTAGACATCAAGAATTTTTTTTCGTCTACTACTGATGACATTATAAAGTCCTCTTTGCTGGAGTTAGGGTACTCACGAAAGGCTGTGGAATTAATTGTCCCACTTTGTTGTTTTGGGCACACCTTAGCGCAAGGCTCCCCTTCAAGCCCAGTTATTTCAAACTTAGTTATGAGAGCAACGGATAGCGTGCTTTTCTCGCTGTCTGAAAAGTATGGTGCGACTTTCACTAGATATGCAGACGATATAGTGTTCTCAGGAAGAGACGAGTTTCCAGTTTCGCTAAAGGAGGAGTTAAAAGGCGTTTTTGAGAATACCTGCTGGAAGCTTTCGCCAAGTAAAGAATACTTTGCAGATTCAGCAGTAGGTCAGCGTCTTAAAGTGCATGGGCTATTGGTTGCAGGAAGTAAAGTTAGATTGACGAAAGGATATCGCAATAAGTTGCGCGCCTACAGGTTTATGACCGACAAAGGCAAAGTTTCCGGAAAAGATCATGAGAGAATGATGGGCCACATTAGTTATGCAGATTCAGTGGCTCGTCTTTCAGAACAATAAGGCAGGAAAAAGTGCAAATCATGAGACATTCAAATAGACCGCTCTTGCTAATGCTCGACGATGGAAGAACCTCGCTGAGTAAGATTCAAGAGATCCGTGGTCGTATACTCAAGCGGCACAAAAAAATGGACTAAGTAACATGGCACGCCGAGGATTTTTTGCAGAGCTACAGCGTCAGTCACGTATCGCGCAGAAGGAGCAAGAGCGACGAGCGCGCGAGGCTGCTCGCGACCAGGCAGCGCGCGTTCGACACCTGGAGCAGGCCAAGAAGGCTGCGGGTCGCGCTCATGCGCAGCTCGCGAAATCAAACGCAGTTCGACAGAAGCAGCTCGAAAAGGATGCACGCGAGGCATACATCGCAACAAAGGAGGCTGAGGTCGAGGATCGCAACCTGGAGCTTTCAGACATTTACGCTGACATCTACACGCTTCTTCAATCCACGCTTTCGCAAGACGACTATGTTGACCTCAACACTCTGCGAATCGAAGTGCGACATCCACAATTCGGTCGTACTGACCTCGAAGAGCCGATTCCCGTCCCGTCACCAGTACTGGATTCTCCAAAGCCGTTTCTTCGACTGCCTGAGCCCCCGCGAGGGCTCGCAAAACTCTTCGGGAAAAAGAGGCATGTCAAAGCTGTTGCAGCAGCCGAACGCGCCTACGAGCAGGCGGTGGCGAACTGGCAGGCCGATTGCCAACAGAATGAGCTGAGCCGAGAGGCAGACAAGGAAGAACACGCACGTAACGAGCAGAACAGGCTGGACCAGTTGGCTCTTTATAGATCTCGCTACGCTGACGATTGTCGGGCTCGCGAAGAAGAAGCGGAAGCTCACAATCGCAGCGTCGAGGAATTAATCACCAATTTAGGGTACGGGACGGCCGACGCCGTACAGGAGTACGTTTCTATAGTGTTGTCGAACTCTGTGTATCCAGATCACTTTGCTGTAACCCATGAGTTTGAATTTGACCCAGAAACTGCAGAACTTGATCTTCACGTTGAGATGCCAGAGCCTGACACGCTAACAACCGTCAAGGCCTACAAGTATGTAAAAGCTTCGGACGAGATTGTTGCAACACCGCTTTCGCAAAAGGAGTGCCGTGAGCGCTACGCGAGTGCGGTGCATCAAGTTGCTCTGCGATCATTCCACGAGGTCTTCGAAGCGGATAGACGCGGGCTTATCCGGACAGTGTCGCTCCAAGTGGGCTCAACGGCGATAGATCCCGCAACCGGCAAGCGAGACTACATTCCTTTTGTGATCGCAGCCGCAGAGCGCGACTCCTTCCTTCAGTTTGACCTCTCTGCCGTCGTGCCCGAGAAAACATTAGGGAAGCTTGGCGCTGCAGTGTCAAAGAATCCCTATTCTCTGGTTGCAGCAGAGCGCGCCGGGGTCCGACGCGCATGAAAAATAATGGTCTGACGTTTAACCCGCCACCCGGGTGGCCAAAGCCACCGGCAGGCTGGGTGCCTCCGAAGGGTTGGACTCCCGATCCTGCGTGGCCGCCTGTGCCTCCAGGCTGGCAGCTTTGGATCGACGAAGATGTGCCACGGAGCTCGAACCCATCCTCCGATACTGCAACCCTCGTCACAGCGGATCTGCCTGTCGCTGGCGACTCTGATGCAAAAGTCGCACTTCTTGAAGCCGAGAACGCTGCTCTCCGAGCACGTCTTGATGCAGCCAGAGTCAATCCACAAGAAGTGGCTGACCTTGATGACGAGCGCGTACTGCAGGAAGTTGGTATCTATCGGTACCACCATCCGCTGGAGAACGCGATCGCATACCGCAATCGTCTGAATCAGCTCTCAGAACGGATTGTTGAGTTGGTGAAGTCAGGCCATGCGATAGAGAAGTCGAACACCTTCACGCTCGACGGCTCGCTAGCGAAGGGGCGCAGCATGACAAGCGATCTCGCGAAGCTGATGCTGCGTGCTTACAACGCTGAGGCTGAAAACGTGGTGCGTGCTCTTCGAGCCGGGAACACGATCGTGGCGCTGAAACGATTGGACACTGCCCGAAACGCTATCGCGAAGCTGGGCTCTCTGATGAAAATGCACATTAGCGACGGCTATCACGCTTTGCGAGTTGAGGAAATCGAACTCACAGCTGACTACCAAATGAAGAAAGAGGAAGAGCGGGAGGTGGCTCGCGAAGAGAGGGAGCGTCTGCGCGAAGAGCGAAAGGTGGAGTTGGAACTTGCTGCTGCGCGCGAGCGGCTCAACAAGGAGCGCGCTCACTTGGTTACGGTCATTGAGAAGCTGAAAGCAAGTGGAGAAATCGACCTAGATCTCGAGTGCAAACTGGCCGACGTCGATAGTGCGATCAGCCAGAACGATTTCCGTGCCGCAAATATCCGCGCTGGCTATGTATATGTAATTTCCAATCGCGGTGCTTTCGGAGAGCACGTAGTCAAGATTGGTATGACTCGCCGACTTGAACCTCTGGAGCGCATTCATGAACTGGGAGACGCGTCGGTGCCTTTCCGGTTTGATGTTCACGCGATCTATTTCTCGGAGGATGCGGTGAGGCTCGAAACAGAGCTGCACGAACATTTTGCCGAACGCCGGGTAAACTGGGCGAACTATCGCAAGGAATACTTCTTCGCCACGCCAGCAGAAGTCCGTGAAGTACTGGCCATAAAGCTCGGAAACTTACTCGAGTTTGCGGAACACGTTGAGTCAACTGAATATGTACAAAGTATTCACTATTGGCCTGCTCATGTCCGAGGACCGAGCCCCTCCGCATAGTTCGCGCTTAGTTTATGTTTGAGAAAAGTGAATCTATCACTTCGTTTGGTATTCCCCCATGTGCGGCCGCTACGTCCCCCCCAATGAAGCAGCAATAGAACGCTACTGGCGCATCGATCGCCGGAACTGGCCTGGGTTTATCAAGAACGGCTTCATCATGGCCGCGTTCAACGTGGCACCTACCACTCAGGTGCCGATTCTGGTGCAGGCGCATGACGGTGCCATCGAGTTGATCGGTGCGCGCTGGGGGTTGATCCCCGCCTGGTGGAAGGACGACAAGCTGCCTGCGCTCACGTTCAACGCGCGCTCCGAGGAGGCGGCGGGCAAGCCGACCTGGCGGCAGAGCATGCGCTCCATGCGCTGCCTGATGCCTGCGCGCGGCTGGTATGAGTGGTGCGAGTCGGAGCCTGTGCGCAGCGAGTCGGGCCGCACGGTGCGGCAGCCGTATTTCATCTCCGATCCTGCGCAGGAGGTGATCGCCTTTGCTGGGCTGTGGTCCGTCTGGGAGCGCCCGGGTGCCTCGCCCATCATCTCGTGTGCATTGCTCTCCCGCGAAGCCGCGCCGAGCATCGCGGCCATCCATCACCGCATGCCGGTGGTGCTGCGCCCGGAGCACTACGCAGCTTGGCTCTCATCGTCGACCTCCGCACAGGAAGTGGAAGCGATGGTCGCCAACTGCGAGCAGCAATTCGAGGGCTACCGCGTGAGCACGAAGGTGAACAACGTGAGGAATGATTCGGAGGAGTTGTTGGAGAGGGTGGCGGCACCCTTGGAAGTGGGGTCAGGCACGAAGTAGTGCTGCGGGATTTGGAGTTAATCCTCCGCCTGAATGGCTTTGATTACCGCCTTCGGATTGCTGTCCACAATTTTCAGCAACACTCGCGCGGTCCCTCTCGGTGTACGCAGCCCCTGCTCCCAATGGCGAAGTGTTCCAATAGGAATGCCAAAGGTAGCGCTGAAGCGCTCCTGACTCATACCGGTTTTCTCGCGTATTGCTTTGACATCAATCGGTGTGTGGTGACGAAGCACGGCCCTGGATTCATCACCCTTTGCATGTGCAATTGCATCGATCAATCCCGCAGATATTTCAGTGAACGCTTTGCCCATTTCTAACTCTCCAGAATGCAACCAGTTCTTTGACAGCCTTTGCCAGATCATTTCGTTCCTGTTTTGACAAGTTGGCCTTTTCATTCTTGCCAAAGATGGCCAGCAGATACAGAGGCATTGTGTCATCGTGAAAATAGTAGATAACCCGCACGCCGCTGCTTTTGCCAATTCCGGCTCGACCCCAGCGCAACTTTCGGATACCGCCGGCTTCTCGAATCACGACTCCGCTTGCTGGTTCGTTGGCAAGTTGAGTGAACAACTCTTCCCGCTCATTCTCGGACAGCAGGCCCTGTGCCTTTCTCTGAAAATAGGCTGTTTCAGCAATGGTGATCAGCATGTCATGCTATGCTCCAATGGAGTAGTTTTCAAGCAGCAAGGCAGCGGGTGTTGGAAATGAGTTGAACAAGATGAGCGACTATTGAGGTGAGTATCGCCAATCCTTGGCTGCTGATTTGAGTATAGACGACTCTATTTCATTGGCAGTGATGCCAGTGTCAGCGACAACGCCACAATCAACGTTCGTGGCACCGACATCACCTTCATTCGGCGGAATGACGAGGACTACATCTCCCTTACTGACATGGTACGGAACTGCGATGGAGGCTCCGCGTTGATCGAACAATGGCTCAAGAACAAAGACACCGTGCTCTTCCTGGGTGTATGGGAACAGCTCAACAACCCGGATTTTAATTCCCTCGAATTCGAGGGAATTAAAAACGAAGCCGGCCGGAACAGTTTCTACCTCTCCGCCACGAAGTGGATGAGCGCGACCGGTGCCCGAGGCTTGATTGCGAAGGCCGGTTACGCCACCGAGGCAGATCTGCTCAATATCGCCCTCTTTGGCTAGACCGCTCGCGAATGGCGCGAGGCCAATCCCGACAAGGACGGAAATATGCGCGACCACGCTACGTTGGAACAACTCCTCGTTCTCGCGAACCTCGAGAACATGAACTCCGAGCTCATTCACATGGGGCTGCAGCAAAGCGATCGGATCAAACGCCTCAACGCCATCGCCATTCGCCAAATACAAACGCTCACCGCCAAGGCGGCGAAGCAATTGGAAGGATGACCGCGAACGGCCGACAGGATTTCGAGTACTACCGCGTGAGCACGAAGGTGAACAACGTGCGCAATGATTCGGAGGAGTTGTTGGAGCGGGTGGCGGCACCCTGATCTGCATCACCTGGCGGAATGAGGATTGCTGTCTATACTTGATCTAGTTGGTCAGGACAATTCAAGCAGATAGCGAACAGCCCGAGGTGCATTCGTGAGGAAAAAGGAACTTTCGACGATACCAGAGTCAGACTTTACCGAAGTCGCGCAGTTAATCAGCGCCGCGCGCCAACATGCCTATCAGGTCGTCAACACCACCCTGATAGAACTGTATTGGCAAGTCGGCGCCTATATCAGCAACAAGCTCAGAGCGGCAGAATGGGGCGACGGCGTTATTACCCAATTAGCCCAACATCTGGCGGTAACGCAGCCGAACTTGCAAGGCTTTACCCGCGTCAATCTGTTTCGCATGCGCCAGTTTTATGAGGCGTATCATGATGATCCAATTGTCTCACCACTGGTGAGACAATTGCCGTGGACACATAATCTGATCATTTTGAACCGGGGCAAGTGCCCGGAAGAGCGCGAGTTCTATCTGCAAATCGCGATCAGAGAACGATGGAGCAAACGCGAGCTTGAGCGTCAGTTCAACGGCGGCTTGTTCGAGCGAATGGTACTTAATCCGGCAAAGCTTTCACCGGTGCTGAGAGAAACGCAGCCACACGCGCTCAATGTTTTCAAGGACACTTACGTCGTTGATTTTTTTGAACCTGCCGCAAGATCACAGCGAAGCCGACTTGCATCAAGGCTTGCTCGGCAAGCTGAGACAGTTCTTATCCGAACTCGGTCGGGATTTTTGTTTCATCGGCAGTAAATTTCCAGTGCAAGTCGGCACGCAGGATTTTGCACTCGACCTGCTGTTCTTCCATCGCGGCTTGAACGCCTTGGTCGCCATAGAATTGAAAGTGGAGAGATTCCGCCCATCACATTTGGGCCAACTCAACTTTTATCTGGAGGCTTTGGACCGCGATCAGAAAAAGGCGCACGAAAATCCCTCCATCGGCGTACTGCTGTGTGCCAGTAAAGATGATGAAGTGGTGGAATACGCGCTCAGCCGAAGTTTGTCACCCGCCATGATCGCCGAATACCAGACCCAGTTACCCGACAAAGAAATTCTTCAAGCCAAATTGCATGAATTCTACTTGTTGAATATTGCGGAAGGGGAGGTTTGATTGCGCGGAAAAGGCTACCCTTGGACTACATTGCACCGTTGGAGTGACCGATGCTTCATATCAAATCAGTGAAATACATTTCAGACTGAACGCGTTGAACATTCCGATATTACTTCTCCAGGATTCCACCGAGACCTCCCCATGTGCGGCCGCTACGTCCCCCCCAATGAAGCAGCACTCGAACAGTTCTGGCGCATCGATCGCCGCAACTG
>JAURWS010000022.1 GCA_030654835.1 Gammaproteobacteria bacterium
TGAGCGCCAGTAGAGGCACTGAAAGGTCTGAAAATCAGGGCTTTTTGATGAGCTGGTGAAAAAACTCAGGATTTAACGCAGGAAACCGCGCATACCGAAAATCGGTGAGAGAAATTTTCCGATTTCCGGAGGTGCCCTCTATTTGATTGGTGACATCTTCGATGGCTGGGAGATGCGCAAGAAGGCGTATTGGCCCACTGCACATCAGGAAGTCGTCAACTGCATTTTGCAAAAAGCTGCGTCTGGCACGATGGTGGTGTACACGCCAGGAAATCACGACGAAGTAGCGAGGGCCTACTGCAGCCAGTCGTTCGACAACATTCATGTTCTCGACACAGCTGTTCATGCGACCGCCGGTCGAAAACGACTGCTGATTCTGCACGGCGATCAATTTGATACTGTGATAAAGATCAGTCCACTTTTGGCGAAACTTGGCTCATCGATGTACGGTCAATTGCTTTTCGTCAATCGCCTGGTCAATCGCGTGAGAGAAATGATCGGACTGCCTTACTGGTCACTTGCCGGTCATCTGAAACACAAGGTTAAGAATGTGGTTAGTTACATTGGAAAATTTGAGGAAACGGTAGTGAACTCGGCCCGTGCGCAGCATCTCGATGGCGTCGTGTGCGGGCACATTCACCACGCAGAGATGACTTACTTCGGAGACACGCTGTACTGCAATACCGGCGACTGGGTAGAGAGCTGCACAGCGTTGGTGGAAAATCAGGATGGGTCGCTTGAAATATTGAAGTGGGCCGAACTGGCGCACCAGTTCCCTTCCCTGTCACTTGCGAGAGAACTGCACGCTGTGGACGCGTCGTAACACATCCACAGCACTTCAGCTGCGCTTCCACACATCGTGGGCTTGAGTTTGAGCCGGTGGCTGAGCCTGAATCTGCGGCTGCTCTTCATCGCGAAAGCGTAGTTGCAACCCCTTCAGAAAATTTCGCAATAGCTGATCCTCGCAACGTCGATAATGCTTATGACCTGGTTTACGGAACAGGGCAGTCAATTCGTGCTTGCTGAAAGTGAGCCCTGTTTCCTCCAAAAGGGTCAGGATATCGTCGGATTGCAGATTCAACGCAATGCGCAGCTTCATCAGGATCATATTGTTGGTCAGATTCCCTTCTGGTGCTGGTTGAGGGTCTTCGCGCCGACCGCGTCGAGCATTGATCCAACCGTTCAGGAAGATCGCCATCTGAACGTCATCAATTTCCTGATAACCAGTTTCTGCCTCCTGCTTCAACCAGGCACAGACCTGCTCTCTGGTCACCGAGTGATCGGCACAGGCAAACACTTCTATCATGTTGTTGTCATTCAGATCGAATATGTAACGAATTCGGCGCAGCACGTCGTTGTGAGTCATGAACTTTATTCTACCAAGAGTGGTTCCGGGACGACGAAACGCGTCCGCCTTGAACAAGGTGGCATCTTACAAGAAAACTGGGAGGTTGGCCCTTCTGTCTGGCCAAAACTTAATCAACCATCCATCCTTTTTCGAGTTTTTATGTTCAAATCGATGAATTCAATATGGAAATTCTGCTATGACGCGAGCATGAATATGGCAAAACGGCGGGAATCTGTGTAACAATGCAGACTTTTCGCCCCTCATGATGGAGAGTTGGTGTAATGAGCTTTAATCACAATGAGCAAAAGCCCAAGAAATTTTTCGGCTTCGAAGTCGGTGACTCGGTCACCTATATTGTTGTCGCCCTCTTGCTGATTATCTTCATTCGACAGGTTTCCGTACTGTTCTGACCCAGTCTTTCACTGTTCAACCCGGATTGCTCTATGCGCATCCGGGCGCGCTCTCACTCCTCTCCTGCACGCACTCACCCGCATTGCCTTGTTCCCCTGACAGCCAGCATGCTAAATTACGCGCCTCTTTTACTCCGGCCTCCCAGCCGAATGGCGAATTACATCAGGACACTCATGAGCAAGTACAAGATTGCATTGCTGGATGGCGATGGCATCGGCCCGGAAATCATGGTCGAAGCAGTCAAGGTTCTCAAACTGGTCGAAGAGCGCAACGACGTCGAATTTGAATTGATTCACGCCCCCTTCGGCGCCAGTGCCTATTTCGAGTACGGAGATCCCTTCCCCGAGCAGACCAAGAAAATCTGCGACGAGGCTGACGCCATCCTCAAGGGGCCGATCGGTTTGAATCATGAAGACTCCAAGAAGATTCCGGTCGACAAGCAACCAGAACGTGGCGCGCTGTTGCCGCTGCGTCGACGCTACAACACCTATGCCAATTTCCGCCCCGTATTTCTGCCCCAGGGTCTCGCGCACTTCTCTCCGCTGAAGAAAGAGATCATAGGCGATGGCATCGACATCATGATCATCCGCGAACTCGTCGGTGGCCTCTACTTTGGGGAGAAAGAAAGTGGCATCAACGAACAGGGTATCCGTTATGTGAAGGAGACCCTTGAATATGACGAAGACCAGATTCGTCGCATCGCCAAGGTTGCCTTTGATACCGCCATGAAGCGCAAGAAGGTGCTGCACAACATCCATAAGAGTAATGTGCTGAAGTCCAGCGTGCTGTGGAATGAGATCATTGAAGAGGTCGCCAAGGATTACCCGGAGGTCAAGGTAATTCATATCCTGGTGGATGCTGCGGCTACTTATCTATGCCTGAATCCTCGCCAGTTCGACGTCATGGTGATGGAGAACATGTTCGGCGACATCCTCAGCGATCAGGGCGGTGGCATTCTCGGCTCACTCGGACTGATGCCGTCTGCGTGTATGGGCGACAGCAAGGCCTACTACGAGCCTTCGCATGGCTCGGCTCCTGACATCGCTGGCAAGAACATTGCGAACCCCTATTCCATGATCGGCTCTGTGGCGATGATGCTGGAAATGAGTTTCGGCATGGACAAGGAAGCAAAAAATGTCTGGCACGCAATGCAGAGCGTATTTGCACAGGGCTACTCAACACCCGACCTTTCCAAGCCGGGTGCAGACGTCAAGATGATCGACACCAGCGCGTTCGGGGATCTGGTCGTAGCGGAACTGCGCAAGCTGCCTGTCTAATACCCCCTGTGGGAGCGTACCCGGAGGGCATAAAGGCCCCGCCCGGCGATGAAGCAAGCGGTCAGACTTTATCGCGGGCGGGCCTTTATGCCCTCCGGGTACGCTCCCACAGTGTCGTCAGGCTTGCGCGTGCATTCTGATGTTGATCATTCTCAGCGTTGCCTTCACGGCCGCGAGCACCTGATTGGAATCCACGCCTCGGGTTTTCAGCTCCTTGCCGTCGTTGCTCCAGGTGATGATGCACTCGGTCAGCGCGCTGGTATTGCCGCCGCGCGGAATATGCACTTCATAATCGATCAGAGCGGGCATCAGGAAGTTTCGTGTTTCCAGAATCCTGCTGACGGCATCGATGAAGGCTGCGAAACCACCATTGCCCGAACCTGAGCTACTGTATTCCTTACCCTCGATATTCACGCGAATGCTCGCCGTGCTTTCCACATCCAACCCGCTGTTGATGTAGCAATTGAGCAAGCGGGTGTAGTTGTAATCGCGGCTCTCCAGCACATCGGCAATGATAAAGGGCAGGTCATCGACCGTGATGATTTCCTTGGAGTCGCCGAGCTTGACGATGCGCTTGAGCACCTTGGCCTGATCCTCGGGCGACAGCGTCAGCCCGAGCTCCTCCAGATTGTTGGCTAGCGACGCCTTCCCACTCATCTTGCCCAGCGCATAAATACGCTTGCGGGCAAAGCGCTCGGGGCGCAGTGCGGTGATGTAGAGCCCACCCTTGAGGTCGCCATCGGCATGAATACCTGCCGTCTGCGTAAACACGTCGGCACCGACGATCGGTGCATTGGCCGCGACCCACTTGCCGGAGAAATTCTCCACCATGCGACTGAGCAGACCGATGCGAGTCTCATCAATGGAAAGTGACATTCCCATCTTGTCCTTGAGCACTACCGCCACTTCGGCCAGCGAGGCATTACCGGCACGCTCGCCCAGACAGTTGACGGTACAGTGAATCGTGTTGATGCCCGCCTTCACCGCCGCCATGACGTTTGCGGTGGCCAGACCATAGTCATTGTGAGGGTGAAAATCGAATTCCAGTTCAGGGAAGCGAGTGATCATATCGGTCATCGCGGCAAACACTTCGTCCGGCGTCATGACCCCAAGCGTATCGGGCAACATAAAATCGGCGATGCCGATGCTCTGAATCCCCTCAAGCAACCCGAACACATAAGCGCGGCTGTCCTGATAGCCGTTGGACCAGTCCTCCAGATAGACGTTGACCCGCAGCCCCTGCTCCTTTGCATAGGCGACGGTCTGACAGATATCCTGAATGTGCTGATCCAGCGTGCGACCCAGTTGTTCACGGCAATGTTTCTCACTGCCCTTGGCCAGCAGATTGATCACCCGCCCGCCGGTTTCGACGACCCAGTCCACACTCTTCTTGTGGTCGACAAAGCCGAGCACCTCCACTTTGTCCAGAAAGCCCTCTTGGGCAGCCCAGGCATTGATATCGATGACCGCCTTCTTCTCGCCTTCCGAAACCCGAGCCGACGCAACCTCAATGCGATCCACCTTCAGAGACTGCAGCAGCGCACGCGCAATATTCACCTTTTCCTTGGCGGCAAAGGAGACTCCCTGAGTCTGTTCGCCATCGCGCAACGTCGTATCCAGCAATTTGATGTGGCGAGCAGTGGTTCTCGTATTCATAAGACTGTGTTCTTCCGGCTGCCGGGCAGCGTTGAGGGGAGCCGATTCTAACAAATAACGCCGCCATTCATAACCCCGCATGTCCCGCAGAAAATCAACCTGCTCAAGACCACTCAAGGATTTCCACAGCCTGCCGATGACCTCAAGCATGAGAATCCTGCCTGACATTTGCCGCACATTCATTCCCCGATCACTCCTGCTCTTGTGGGCGCTGGTGGGCGATGCCGCACTGGCCGCAGAAGCAGACGTCGAGGCAAAAATCGACACTGAAGCCGAAGCGGGGGCCGAAGTGGCAGCCACGACCGACCCCACGCGCATGTGGCTGCCAGAGAGCGCGGCAAACCTTCACCCATTTCTGAAACTAGCTGTCGCCGAGGCCTTGCGGGACACAACCTGCACAGAGGTGTTGTACGCCCGTCTCAACGAATATCGCACCATTTACGAAGAGCCCACGTTCACGATCCTCTGCAAGAAGGACTACAAGTCAACTTTCAACAAGGTTTATCACATCACCGAACTCGATCCGGAATACAACAGTCGGATCGCTCAGAACGAAGCCACTTCGCAGCTCACTCAGGGTTTGACGGCCGAAATTGAGTCCCTGCGGCAACAACTGGTCACGCCCGAGAAACCCTCAGAGCCCACCGCCACAGTCGAACTCGTGGTCCCCAAGGATGAGGATCCGAACGATCTGTCACTGGATCTTGATATCGAGCCAAACGCTCAGTAGAAGTCGGATCACGTCATCCACTAATGATTTCCCGCAAAGAAGCTTCTGAAATACGACAAAATCAGCCTCAGGCAAGAGACTTGATGCTTCCTGCAATTCATTACCTTTTGTGATCAGTGATATACTCCGCGCACTTTTTAAGAGCAGTTCACGAGGGGTGGATGTAATGACGATTAGGGTTTGCGTGCCGAAAGAGGTACGTGTGGGGGAGCAACGAGTCGCCATGGTGCCGGATGTCGTCAAACGACTCACAGCACTGGGAATCAGTGTCAGCATTCAGAGCGGCGCAGGCGAAGCGGCTGGCCACGGAGACAACGACTACACAGGGGCGGATATCATCAGTGATGAGACAGCTCTGTACAACAGTGCCGACATCCTGCTGACCGTCAACCCTCTGTCGAACGAGCAGATCGAGCAACTGAAGCCGGGAACGATCGTCATTGGCTACCTCAATCCCTACTCGGACACCGATCGCTTCAAACGCTTGCAGGAAAAGAACATCTCCGCATTCTCGATGGAGATGATTCCTCGAATTTCCAGGGCCCAGGCGATGGACGCGCTCTCGTCACAAGCCTCCATTGCCGGTTACAAGGCAGTCCTCATCGCCAGCACGCTGCTCGGCAAATTCTTCCCCATGCTGACCACGGCAGCCGGTACGGTTCGCCCCTCCAAGGTGCTGATCATTGGTGCCGGCGTTGCGGGATTGCAGGCCATTGCGACAGCTCGTCGTCTCGGCGCCATCGTCGAAGGTTATGACGTGCGGGCGGCGGTGAAGGATCAGGTCGAATCACTGGGCGCCAAGTTCGTCGACATCGACATCAAGGCGGAAGGAACAGGCGGCTATGCCCGTGAACTCACTGCCGAAGAGAAGGCACAACAGCAGGCCATTCTGGCGAATCATGTGGCGGCAGCCGATGTTGTGATTACCACAGCTGCAATTCCCGGACGCCCCTCCCCGAAGATCATCACCCGCGAGATGGTAGAGCGCATGAAAGGCGGCTCCGTGATCGTCGACCTGGCAGCCGAAGGTGGCGGCAACTGCGAACTGACACAGCCCGATCAAACCATTCTGCACAACCGCGTGAAAATCTACGGCCCTCTCAACGTGCCGAGCACCGTCAGCGGCCACGCGAGTGAACTGTATGCGAAAAACCTGCTGAATCTGCTGACCCTGCTGGTCAAAGACGGCAAGATCACGATTGATCTGGAAGACCAGATCCTCAAGGACAGTCTCGTTACCCATGGTGGCGAGATCGTCAACGCGACAGTCAGGAATAAAGTGGAAGGGGGTGCAAAATGATCGAAGGATTAGCCGCATTATACATATTCATGCTCGCCGGATTCACCGGCTTCGAGATCATCAGCAAGGTGCCGGTTATTCTGCATACGCCGCTGATGTCAGGGTCCAACTTCGTTCACGGCATCGTGCTGGTGGGCGCGATGATTGCTCTCGGTATCGCCGAGAATCCAACACAACAAGCTATTGGCTTCATCGCCGTACTGCTCGCTGCGGGCAACGCAGTCGGCGGCTATGTGGTGACCGAACGCATGCTGGAGATGTTCAAGGCCAGCGACAAGAAAGGCGCAGCTGGAGAGAAGAAATAAATGGGAATCCTCATTCAAGCAACCTATTTCCTGGCAGCGGCGCTGTTCATTCTGGGCCTCAAGCAGATGAGTTCTCCCGTGACCGCGCGCCGCGGCATTCACTGGGCCGGCGTCGGCATGGTGCTGGCCACTCTGGTGACGTTCCTGGCGCCGGAACTGTCTGAGAATCCGCAGGCCGTCACTAATTACATCCTGATCATCATTGCCATCGCCATTGGCGGCGGCTATGCATGGGTCACCGGCAAGAAAGTCGCCATGACCGACATGCCACAGATGATCGCCATGTACAACGGCATGGGCGGTGGCGCAGCAGCCACCATCGCGGCCGTGGAATTGCTGAAGGCACAAGGAGAGGTCGCCGCCGGAGCGGAGCCTGCCAGTCTACTGGGAGCATTCGGTCTCGAAACCCTGAATGCAGCGCCGACCAGCATCTCCGAGGCCATGGGCACCGATATCACCATTCTCGCCATTCTCGGTGCCATCATCGGCACCATCGCCTTCAGCGGCAGTATCATCGCGTGGGCGAAGCTTGATGGACGACTGAACACCAGCAAACTGCTGCCACAACAGCAGCTGATCAATCTGGTGCTGGCACTGGTGATGATCGGCTTCGGTGTCGCGGTGTTCTTCACTGGCGACCTGATGCCTATCGTCGTGTTCTTCGCGCTGGCCCTGATCCTCGGCGTGTTCATCACCGTGCCCGTGGGTGGCGCAGACATGCCCGTGATCATCTCGCTGTTCAACGCCCTGACCGGTCTGGCCGTGGGTTTTGAAGGCTATGTGCTGGGCAATGCCGCCATGATCATCGCCGGCACCGTGGTTGGTTCAGCGGGCACCCTTCTGACCCACCTGATGGCCAAGGCCATGAACCGCTCCGTAAGCAACGTGTTCTTCAGCGGCTTCGGCACCACTCAGGTGGCCAGCGCAGGCGCAGTGGAAGGCGGCGGCTCCATGAAGGAAATTCAGGGTCAGGACGTCGGCATCATGATGGCCTATGCCAGTCAGGTCGTGATCATCCCCGGCTATGGCATGGCAGTTGCCCAGGCCCAGCACAAGGTGTGGGAACTGACGCAGTTGCTCATCGAAAAAGGCGTGAAAGTGAAGTTCGCGATTCACCCGGTGGCGGGCCGCATGCCAGGGCACATGAACGTGCTGCTGGCCGAAGCGGGCGTCCCCTACGATCTGATCTATGACATGGAAGACATCAACGCTGACTTCCAGAACACCACCGTGACGCTGGTGATCGGGGCCAACGACGTCGTGAACCCGGCTGCGAAGAACGACCCGAGCAGCCCGCTGTTCGGCATGCCGATCCTCAACGCCGAGCAGTCCGACAACGTCATCGTAATCAAGCGTGGCCGTGGCACAGGCTTCTCCGGAGTGGAGAACCCGCTGTTCCTGCTCGACAATACCCGCATGCTGTTCGGCGATGGCCAGAAGGCCGTCAACGAGCTGATTCAGGCCGTGAAGGAACTGTAAGGGCATGACTGGGACGCGCGATAAGCAGGACGAAAACAGCGGTGCGGCAGCATCGATCAAAACATCGACTAACGCATCGACTGATGCAGCAGCAGAACAGGAAGCAGCTGTTTCCTCCGGGCTGCTGCGCCGTCTGGCGGCTCTGCTGTACGACGCGTTTCTAGTGGCTGCCATCTGGATGACAATGGGCTTCGCGCTGCAATTCATCGTCGGGGCGGATACCAGCCAGCTGGTGGATGGCCGCGTGCAGACGGACCCAGTGCTGGACGCGATCCTGTTTACGGGAGAGGTACTCAGTGCGTCGACCTTCTACATCTGGTTCTGGATGCGCACCGGCCAGACGCTGGGCATGATTGCCTGGCGTATCAAGGCAGTGAATGTCGATGGGAAGTTGATGAGCCTGAAGCAGGGAGTGTTACGTTTTCTGCTGGCATGGCCAGCCTTCTTCTGCTTCGGTATCGGCTACCTGTGGCTGTACATCGATCGCAATGGCGATGCGCTGCACGACAAGCTGTCCGGGACCCGCGTAGTCGTCCTGCCCAAGAGCGCACGGCCGTTCTGACCTATAAACCCTGTGGGAGCGGGCCCGCCCGCGATTGACTCTCAGAGTGAAATTCAATCGCGG
>JAURWS010000023.1 GCA_030654835.1 Gammaproteobacteria bacterium
TGAGCGCCAGTAGAGGCACTGAAAGGTCTGAAAATCAGGGCTTTTTGATGAGCTGGTGAAAAAACTCAGGATTTAACGCAGGAAACCGCGCATACCGAAAATCGGTGAGAGAAATTTTCCGATTTCCGGAGGTGCCCATAAGGTAATGTGCCCGAATATGCGTATTGACTGGAATTCCTACAACCCTGGAGCGTTCTACGACGAGCTGATAAGTTCGCCTGGAAATGCTCGAAACTCTGGTCGGATTCTGGCCGGATATCTCGTCTCACTCAAGAGTGAAGACCTTCAGCAACGCAAGACAGCCGCAGAACTTGCCATCAAGGCGATGGGGATTTCTTTTACTGTCTACAGCGAAGCAGGAAATATCGATCGGGAGTGGCCGTTCGACATTATTCCCCGAATTATCACAGAAACACAATGGCGCCAGACAAGTAAAGGTCTTGAGCAGCGCCTGCGTGCATTGAACTGTTTCATTCACGATATTTACAACGATCAGAAGATTCTCAAGGACAAAGTTGTCCCCGCCGAATTAATTGCCAAGTCGGTCAATTTTCGCAAAGAGTGCATCGGCATGAAGCCGCGCTTCGATGTCTGGGCACACATTTGTGGCACGGATTTGATTCGCGATACCGATGGTCGTTTTTATGTGCTGGAAGACAACCTGCGCGTTCCGTCGGGTGTCTCCTACATGCTGGAAAATCGCCAGGTTACCAAGCGCGTGTTTCCGGAATTATTCGAAAACTACGACATCGAACCTATCAGTGAATATACGGCGCAACTGTTCGACATGCTCGCGGTGATTTCTCCCCGTCCTCTGGATTATCCCGAGGTCGTGGTGCTTACTCCCGGCATCTACAACTCGGCTTACTTTGAGCATTCATTCCTCGCG
Organism: Gammaproteobacteria bacterium; assembly: GCA_030654835.1. Lineage (GTDB taxonomy): Bacteria > Pseudomonadota > Gammaproteobacteria > Pseudomonadales > Pseudohongiellaceae > UBA5078. Next base: position 890 of record JAURWS010000023.1, read on the forward strand.
CAACAAATGGGCGCTGAACTCGTCGAGGGCGGCGACCTGGTGGTGGAGAATGATTGCGTCTACATGCGCACCATCAACGGGCTGTCCCGTGTCGACGTGATCTATCGCCGCATCGACGACATGTTCCTCGATCCCGAAGTCTTTCGTCCCGACTCTGCACTCGGCGTGCGAGGTCTCATGCGCGCATGGCTAAAGGGCAACGTGGCACTTGCCAATGCTCCAGGTGCTGGCGTCGCCGATGACAAGGTGATCTACACGTACGTCCCTGCAATGATCAAGTACTACTTGGGCGAAGATGCCATTCTCGAAAACGTGCCCAGTTATCTGTGTGTGGATGAAAAGCAGTGTGAGTACGTGTTGAAGAATCTGGACAAGCTGGTGGTGAAGCCTGCCAACGAATCCGGTGGTTACGGCATGCTGATGGGGCCGCAGGCCAGCAAGAAGGAACGCGAAGAGTTCGCGCTGAAGATCAAGGCGGACCCACGTAATTACATGGCCCAACCGCTGATTGGATTGTCGACTGCCCCGGTGCTGGGTGAGCGGGGTGCCGAGCCTCGTCACATCGATCTGCGCCCATTCATTCTGCAGGGCAAGGGCTCCTACGTGACGCCTGGTGGATTGACGCGCGTGGCCATGGTCAAGGGTTCTTATGTCGTGAACTCTTCGCAGGGCGGCGGCAGCAAGGACACCTGGATCGTGTCGGACAAGGAGGGTGCGTAGATGCTGTCCCGCGTTGCTGAAAGAGTTTACTGGCTCGGTCGTTATCTGGAACGCGCGGAGAACACCGCACGTTTGCTGACCGTGTACTCGACGCTGTTGCTGGATCTGCCGCGTGGTGCACGCATCGGGTGGCACACATTGGTGGAAATCACTGGCAGTCATCCGGAATTTCACGAACATCACCAGATTACAGACGAGCGCTCTGTCATCCATTTTCTGCTTGCTGATTCCCAAAACTCATCGTCGATTCTGAATTCGTTGTCGATGGCGCGCGAAAATGCTCGCACCACCCGCGAGATCATTCCTTCCGAGGCATGGGAGCAGATCAACAATCTGTACCTGTTTGCGCGTGACAATGTCAGCAAAAGCGTTGGGCGCGGTCCGCGTCTTCAATTGCTGCAGCAGATCATTTCCTATTGTCAGCTGATTACCGGCCTGCTGTCTGGTGCCATGAGTCACAACAGCGGCTACAATTTCATTCGCATTGCCCGCAGTCTCGAACGAGCCGACATGACGACGCGTATTGTCGATGTTGGCTCGGTTACCCTTTTACCAAGTCTCACTGGCGCGGAGCATGTCCCCGAGCCTTATGAGAATATGGTCTGGATGAGTGTGTTGCGCTCGCTCAGCGCGTATCAGATGTATCGTCAGCATGTGCTGGACAGGGTCAATGGCGAGGATGTAGTGACCTTCCTGCTGCAGGATGCGCAGTTCCCGCGTTCGGTGGTACACAGTCTGACCAAACTGGAAAACTGCCTGCAGTCACTGCCCAATAATGCGGAGACCCTGCAGCAATTGGAAGTCACCCGCACACTCGCCAGCGAAGCGGATATTCCGCAATTGCTACAAAAAGGACTGCTGGAATACATCGATCAGTTGCAGGTGGAGATTGCCGGAGTACATGCACGCATCGCCTCCACCTGGTTCCTGCCAGTGGTCAGCGGCCAGCAGCAATCCGCGTGACGATGGTCTGGCTCCCGCGCGCAATCAGTGATGTCTTGCCATGAAGAATTTTCTCTGTTCCTGTGGGCAGGTGCTGTTTTTTGAAAACACGCTTTGTACCCACTGCCATCGCCGTCTCGGCTTCGATCCCGTGAGCCGCAATCTGCTGGCGCTCGATCCCGTACGTGATTTGCGCAGCGACGCCACGCTCTGGTGGCGAGCAGCACAGACAGGTCAGTTCTACCATCGTTGCCGCAATGACACCGAATTCGATCTCTGCAACTGGCTGGTGACAATGCCAGGTCAGCCCTATTGTCTTGCCTGTTCTCTCAACCAGACGGTCCCCGGCGTCAGGGTGGACAGCGACTGGCAGCAGCGTCATCGCTGGTGGCGGAGCATGGAACAGGCAAAGCGCCGTCTTCTCTTCACGCTCCTGGAGCTCGGTCTGCCCGTGCAGAGCAAGAGTGAGAATCCCGCGTTCGGTCTTGCCTTTGCCTTTCTGGAGGATTGGCGCTCGAACCCACTCGTGGACGAAGCGCATGTGTTGACAGGTCATGCCAGGGGCCTCATCACCGTGAATCTCGCCGAGGCGGATCACGTGCTGCGCGAACAGGCGCGCCAGCGCTTCGGAGAACCTTATCGGACACTGCTTGGGCATTTTCGCCATGAAAGCGGCCACTACTATTTTGAGCATCTGATTGTCAGCGTCGCCGATCACGAGGAATTTCGCGCTCTGTTTGGCGACGAGCGTGCAGATTATGAGCAGGCCATTGCTGATTATTACGCTGCCGGAATGGCGCTGGAGAGGCGGGACGACATGATCAGTGCCTACGCGCAGGTGCATCCGCTTGAGGATTGGGCAGAGTGCTGGGCGCACTACCTGCACATGGTCGACACTTTGGAGACGGCGGCACAGTTCGGGTTGCTGCGCAGCAATGATTTATGCAGCGAGCAAACCGTCGACCTGTGCATGGAGCAGCAAATAGAGCAGTGGTCACAGGTGAGTGTGATGCTCAACTCGCTGAACCGCAGTATGGGGCTGGAAGATGCCTATCCGTTCGTGTTGTCGGCGCAAACGCTCAATAAGATCCGCTTCGTCCATCGGAAGATTTATCCCAACTCGACGCCCACGCAAACGGTGGCATCTGTCGGAATGCATCCTTGAGGCGTTGATCCCAGCTGCGCTTGAGTTCACGCAGAAACTCGCTGTCTTCGTTGAAGCGCAGTGGTTCGTTGAGGGTGAGCGTGTCAGTGCGGTACACCAGTGTTTCGATGGGCGGGCCTACGCTGAGGTTGCTGCGCATGGTGGAATCCATCGATACCAGAGCACACAGGGCGCAGGTGTCCAGGTTCAAATCCGGAGTCAGAATGCGGTCGAGAATCGGCTTGCCATACTTGCTCTCGCCAATCTGCAGATAGGGAGTGTCTTTCGAACTGGTGATGTGATTGCCTTCGGGATACACCAGCATGATGCGATGTTTGCTGTTGGCAATCTGCCCGCCGATGATGAAGCTGGCTTCGAAAGTATTACCGCTTTTGATGTGCTTTTCCTGCTGAGTCCGGCTCACGTCACCCAGATAGTCGGCGGCTTCACTGACCGTAGGAACAGTCAAAAGGCTGACGTTGGCGCGCTCTTTGATGTCGCGCTTGACCTGTGCGATGGTGGCCTGGGTGGTGGCGAGATTTCCTGCGGTGAGGATTACAAACTGGCGCTGGCCTTCGATGCCAAAGCGATACATTTTGCCGTAGGTGCTGACCTGATCGATCCCCGCATTGGTGCGCGAATCAGAGCAAAAGACCATGCCTGCATCTACTGCGATTGCTACACAATAAGTCATGGTGATGGAACCGGGTTGCTTGGAAATGAATCTGTAAGGAGTAATGGATGACTCGAACAGTACACTACTTCACGCGCAAGGTGAACAGATCTTTCCTCTCCTGTGCTTGGCGATTGGGAGGCAGATCTGGATTATTGTTGAAGTCTTGTCGGGGTGCCGTCAGAATTTCGGAGGGTCGAAAACCCTGGCCTGTCTGCACGGAGGCAGCAAACCGAGAGGGCTCTCCTTGAGCCTGGATCAATGGTCGTCTAACGAATCATCGTAGTCGTCGAAATCGTCAGATTCGTGCACGTCCTTGGAATGGGTGTCATCGTTATCATCGTCGAACTCCAGATCACCGTACATGCGCTTCCAATCAAGACGTTCTTCAGTCTTGCGACGCAATTCTGTCAGGCGACGCTTGTGGACGTGCTTGTCAGTGGGCTCATCGACTTCTGTCTCTGGTATGAACGCACCGGAATCAAAAAAGTCTTTTGATGTATCTGCAATATCATCCCATTGATGGCTTTTCATGTGATAGATCTCTCGTTTCGGTGTTGCTGATAGTCGGTGATACTTGATACTTCTTCGGCACTGCTGATGTGACCTTTAGCCTTTTGTCAAGGGTTTCGGCCTGGGCGATTACGATGCGAATTATGGTTATAAAATCTTAGAATGCAATAGTGGTAAAAATTATTTTTCCGGTTGTTTTTCGGGGCATAATTGCCGCTTTTCGGGGCTGTAATGGTGCAGCTTAACGGTGCAATGTGACGCTACTGTGGCGCCATAATGGGTCGGGATCGGCAGCATGCAGTGGGTGCTATGAGAGATTGTCTGGATTGTGGGATGCAGGTGCCGTTGACTGCGGTGCGCTGCCTGAAATGTGATGCGGTGCTGGCGTTGCAGAGCGATGGTTCGGTGCTGCATATCGATATCGCGCATCAACACGAGACCATCAGGATTGCGCTCGGCAAGCTGGAAAAGGTATTGGCCGAGGCCAGGGCAGGGCATGCTCGTGGTGTAAGAGTCGTGGTCGGTCGCGGGCTGATCCGGGATGAAGTGCTGCACCAGTTAAGCTGGCTGCGGCACTCAGGAGAGATTCTGGGCTTCGATCACGAGCGTGGTAACACTGGCGCCATCATGGTAACGCTGCGCCGGTGACGATATGGCAGTGCGGCGACGCAGATTACCTGGAATCCGGGTGTCTGGCTCGTTTTTACTGACCGATCAGGCGGAAGTCCGGCACGATAACGGGATCCAGTTCTTCTTCTACGGGGATCAGTTCTGAGGCTGGGCGTGCATTCGGCCCGAAGGAGAATCCGAATGACCCTCTGGCAATCAGGTTCGACGGGTCAAGCACCGCCCATTCGACCACGTAATAATCAGCCGCCGGCAGTTCAGGTAGATTCCAGAAAAACACCCGGCTGGCTTCTGCCTGGTAGCGAAAGCCAATATTGATAGGTTCGTTGTTCGGAGCCTTCAGCGTCAGCTTCATCAATCTCACATAGGCGCTGAAGCGCAGCATCAAGTCGGCCGGTGCGGAAGGAAGTATCTCGTCATTAGCGGGAGATGACTCCAGCACCACATCGCTCTGGCTGCCGAGCGGAACCATGATGTGTTGCGCGTAACTGCTTTGTGGCGTGATGACGGCCCACAGCAACGTGGTTAACAGCAGCCCGGCAACTCGGCCACCGACAGACTTTGCGCATGATTTGCTCATGACTTTCGAAAAATTCCTGCTCTGCATATCCATTTTTACCTTTTTGTCTCTATCTGCCCGGCCCTTGGCGCGGCTTTTTATAGCATGACCGCAGCCTGCCTTGTAAAGGAAATTATGGCCTGCCTCATTGTCGGTGTGCGGCTCGATAGCTGCCAACCAGTTCCTTGCCGGATCACGTCAGGGCGTCTCTGAAATACGTCAGATGGTTCAGTAGAAGCCGGGCTGGTTCAAAATGAAATTACAGCAATTCAGGAATACGTCAGAACTATTCTGGATTACGGGAGACGTTGCGTCGGCGTGGTGTTCCACTGCTCGGCGTCTAATCTCAGCCTGATAAACTGAACCATGAGATGGATAAGTGGTATTGACAAAAATAAACAATTAAAAAAAGAGGTCCAGAATGCGTGCATTGATCACGGCATTTCGACTGCCGTCCACGATTCAGAAAGTTTTATCGCTCATCCTGTTGTCCGCATTATTCAGTCAGGCAACCTTGGGCGCCGAGCCAACCTATCGCAAGGGACAATTCATAGAGCCCGCCTACGAAGGCTGGCGTCAGCTGGAAGACGGTTCCTACGTCTTCATCTTCGGATATCACAACGAGAACTGGGAAGAGGAGCTGAATGTCCCCGTCGGCGAGAACAACTTCTTTACGCCTGGAGCCCAGGACCGTGGGCAGCCCACTCACTTTCTTCCCCGCCGCAACCGCTTCACCTTCGAGGTTCCTGTTCCCGCTGACTGGGGTGACAAGGAGCTGGTGTGGACGGTGACTTCGAACGGCGTCACCAGGATTGCTTACGCCACACTGGCTCGCGACTACGTCGTCGACAACGTGGTGATCGCCTCCGAGACCGGATCTCTGGGCGCGGGCACCAGCAGCCCGGAGTCACGCTCCAATCTGCCGCCGCTGGTCACCGTGCAAGGGGATCGCGTTGGTGAGCAGATCGTTCGCAACATCCGCGTCGGGGAGTCTCTCAACCTGCTCGCCCACGTCGACGATGATGGCCTGCCCAAACCGCGCCCCGCAGGCGTGAACGCCATTACGCCGGCGACAGAACTGGAGCGCTACCTGAGCCCGCCGAGACGCTCCACCGTCGGCAAGACCAACGGTCTGTTCCTGTCCTGGAACGTGTATCGCGGCGAGGGTGCTGTCACCTTCGATCCGCCCCAGCCCAAGCCTTGGGAAGACACCCGCACCTCCGCTAACTCTCCCTGGGGGCCGCTCTGGACCCCACCGCCAGTGCCTGAGGATGGCATGTATTCCGTCAATGTCACATTCGACGAACCGGGGACCTATGTCCTGTGGGCACGCGCAGACGATGGAGGTCTGTTCCACGATCAGTATGTGACGGTCAACGTCACGCCCTGAACACTTGCCAGGAATTGAAACCGGTGTGCTTCTGACTATTCATAAGAGCTAGTCAGAAGAACTATTCAGAAGTACACGGGTAGCAATAGGTTGCGTATGCCGCCGGGCAAGGGCGGCGTTGGTAACGCGACTAAAACTACAAAAATAAAAGCTGGTCTACCTATCGGAGAAAAACCCCATGCGTGAGAGTCTTCACTGTAAAAAGATATTCCTGAAACAATCTCTTCTCTATACCTCAATTGCTTTGGCCATGGCGTTGCCAGGCGCGGTGTTCGCCCAGAATACGGCGGCTGCAGCGGCTGCACCGGCTGACGAAGAAGTGGAAGAAGTAGTCGTCACCGGTACCTACATTCGTAACAGTGCGTTTGCGACGGCGTCTCCAGTGGACACCATTGATCAGGATGCGTTGATGAGCACTGGCTCGATCAGTACTGGTCAATTCATGCGCGACCTGGTTTACACAGACAACGTCGATGCAGTATCCAACGTGCTTGGTGGACCAGGGGGCAGTCAGGACGGCAATACCTCCGGTTTCAACCTGCGTGGTCTCGGTGCCAGCAGTACTTTGACACTGTTTGACGGTCGTCGTGTTGTGGACCCTGAAAACGTTGGCGGCACGGTGCCGGACATCGCTCTCAGCCGCATGGAGATCGTTCTGGACGGCGGCTCCGCCCTGTACGGTTCAGATGCGGTAGCGGGTGTGGTCAACCTCATTCCTATCAAGGAATACGATGGAGTGCGCGTGCGCAGCTCCTACGGCCGCGACCAGCAGGGCGGCATGGAGGAGTATTCTGTCGGCGTCCTGTTCGGCAAGGAGATCGACAAATTCAACGTAGTGGGGGCATTTCAGTACAAGAAAGATACGCCGCTGATGCGTAGTGAGCGCCCAAAATATCTGCGTGCAGACAACGACATCTTCACCGACGGCCCCCCCGGTACCTTCCGCGGTGCCACTGGCGCCGCCACCGCTCTTGTGGATCCGTCCTGTGGCACGTTTGGCAACAACCAGAATGACAAAGGCCAGTGGGACAGCTTTCCAAGTGGCATCAAACTTGCCAATGGTCAGCGTTGTGGCATTTTCTTCGGACAGTGGATTCAATACAACCGTCCCTCCGAGCAGTACACGGGATATATCAATGTGACTCACCAGACAACTGATTGGCTGGAGCTGGAATATCAGCTCGTGGCCGACAGCACGTTGTCGGTGTTCATCACTGAGGCTTCCTCGCCGATGAACTCCACCCGGGCCGCGAGCATGATCATCCCTGCGAACCACCCGGCAAACCCCTTTGGCAAAGCCGTTGTCCCGGTCGCCTACCGTACCTTCAGTGGTCGTTCGCAATCAGCGCAACCAAGCTATCTGCAGCATGGATCGCAGTGGGATGATTCCGTGTACCTGACGGACAGGCACACATTCACCGGTCGCTACGAGCTGGGTGGAGACTGGTCAGGCCAGACCTCCCTCAGTTATCAGACGCGCCGTTTCCGTTACAAATCCTATGAAGAGTTGGCAAGCCGCATCCAGGCCGGGTTCCAAGGCAAGGGTGGCCCTGGTGGCAATGAATGGTTCAACCCCTTCATGTCTTCCGACAAGCGTTCCCCTTACTACAAGGCTGGCGTAACGGACAACAGCCAGGCAGTGGTTGACTGGCTCTCTCAGCAGGCCACAACAGAACGCCCGACCCGCTTCCAGGTGTTTGATACGGTTGTCACGGGTCCCTTGTTTGATCTGCCCGCCGGTGCTGTGCAAATGGCCTTCGGCGGTCACATCCGTGATGAGAAAGTGATCGACAATCCCATCAAGTTGAACCGCGTTGGAGATAACTTCAATGCGCCGGCCACTCGTCAGGTTGCGGCCGTGTCCGAGTCTACTGTCCGTGCAACGTTCCTCGAATTGGAAGCTCCTCTGCTGGATAATTTGTCAGTGCAGGCAGCGGCTCGCTACGAGAAGTTCGATGATTTGAACCTGCGCACTACCACGCCCAAGATCGCTGTGCGCTGGGAAGCTCTTCCAACGCTGGCAATTCGTGCCTCTTGGGGCGAAGGCTTCCTTGCCCCGGCGGCCAGCCAGGTCGGAGCAGTTAACCTCAATGCTTGTTCGAGTGCACGTGACGGTACCGACCAGTTGACCGCGACCTCCTTCATCGGTGTCGATGGCTGTACCACCACGAACCCGGATCTTGATGTGGAGCGCTCGACACTCCAGAACATCGGCTTTACCTGGGAACCAATGGATGGCTTGACCGTGGGGATCGACTATCAAGAGATCGAATACACTGGTCGTATTTTTACGCTGACGAACCAGGACATCGGCACTCAGGATTTCCTGAATGTACTCGCTGCCACTGGTTCCTCTGCGGGAAGTTTCAGTCGCGTTCCAGGTTCTGCTACTTGGGAAGCCGCACGGGCCTACGTGAACGCCAACCCGAATCCGGCGATCATCCGTGACCCGGTTACTCTGAGACCATCGCGAATTTTGCGTCAACCGCAAAACGTCGACCAGATGGATGTTCACACACTGGATCTGCAGGCGCGCTATGACTTCAGTGTGGCTGACTACGGTGACTTCTCCCTCACTCTGGATGCTACCCACTTCGTGGAGTACAAGCTGACAGAGTTTGATGGCAAAACTCGCGAGATGGCGGGCTTCAACAATGGCGACACCGGCAAGGCACCACCCCTTCCTGAGACCAAGTTCAACCTGGCTCTTAGTTGGATGCGCGGCGCGCACTCTGCTCGTATCCTGACCAAGCACTCGGATGATGTCGAGTTCGGCTCGCTTGCCCCAATCACACTCGCCAACCCGCCCGCAACAACGGCAGGTCTGCGACGTACCGTGAGAGGCGGCTATCGCTCAGACCTCAACTATGGTTACACCATGGACAGCATCTTCGGCTTTGGCGAATCTGCCAATTTCAGCGTCGCTGTGCGTAACGTGTTCGACTGGGAACCGACTCGTCTGTCTGTTCAGGGCGGTCTGGAAACTCGTCTGTACGACCCCTACGGCCGTATGTTCACCGTCAGCATGGATATAGAGATCTGATGTAGTAACAGAGTAATACCCGCACCCCCGTGCCTGCCCTGAGCGTTGCTCCGAACGCGCAGGGCAGGGGCGGGGGTGTGTCTCATTTGAAACTGCGACTCTTTATTTAGCGAAACATGGCCATGAAGCTTCCAACAACAGGTCTGCCATTTCCACTGAAGCGCCTGGCAGCGCTCACCGCATTGCTCCTCATCTTTGCCGATGCCTCGGCTCAGAATTCCTCTGCACTGGACTCTACCGTGGTGTATCCGGCGGAGTATTTTGCTCAGTTCTCTCCGGTCAACGTGAACGACATGATTGACCGTGTTCCCGGTATCGCCGTGGCGCTCAACTCGGGCGCCGCCAGTGGTGGCGGCAGCACCAGTACCACCAACAACAATAGTCGCGGCCTCGGCTCGGGCGCGCAGATCTTGATCGATGGCAAACGCCTCGCGGGCAAAGACAACGAGGCACGCACCCAGCTCAGCCGCATCGCCGCCAGTCAAGTGCTGCACATCGAAATCATTCGTGGCACCTCCGGCGATCTGGACGTCAGAAGTGCGGGGCAGATCATCAATATCGTCCTGCGCGAGGCGCTGTCCGAGACGACAGTGTCCGTCGAGGCGGGTGCGGTCGCCTATCATGATGGTGAGGTGATCCCGCAGGGCTCGATTGTCTACAGCGGCAACCGCAGTGGTCTGAACTATCTGATCAGTGCCGAACGGCGGGCTGCTTATGAGGCTTTGGAGAGCTGGGAGAACAGCCTCAACGCCAACTTCTCTCCCAATGACATGATCCTCGTGGATCAGGTGCGTGATCAGGCCAATGTGGCATTGAACGGCAATCTGACCTATGACCTGACGCTCAATGATCGCGTCGCACTCAACATGCTGTACAACGAGACCGATCCCCCCACGTCACTGGATCGCGCCATTACCAATCTCAACAAGCGACCGCCCGTGACCACCTGGGAGCGCGAAGATATCCCCTCCGAACGCAATGGCTGGGAGCTGGGCGGCGATTACGAACATCAGTTCGCCAATGGCAGCCGTTACCGTTTCCTGTTTATCGCCAATGACGAGTCATTCGACACGGTGCGTGAACGTTTCACGGGAGCGACTCGTGACACCACGACGAGAAAGAATCTGTTTCTGGCCACCAACACCCGCACGGTTGAGCACATCGCCCGCACTTCCTACAATTTTCAGCTCTCGTCATCGCAAGGTGTGGAGCTTGGTGTGGAGAGGGCACTGACGCGCCTGGAGTCTGCGCTGCGCATGGGGTTGCCGCTCAACGGCACGGCATCCGCCGCTCACGGTGGACTGGTGCCAGTGGCGGTGCCGCTCGCCAATTCGACGGTGCAGGAAACACGTTACGAGACCTTTGCGGTGCACAACTGGCAGATCAATCCGCGCATGGCGCTGGAGAGCACGCTGCTGGTGGAGTTCTCCGAGATCGAACAGTCTGGCGATGTCCGCAACAAGCGTGACTTCCGTTTTCCGCGCCCGAAATTCGATTATCGCTTCGACGTGAACAGCTCTACGCAGTTGCGCTTGTCCGTGGAGCGCTACATCGCCCAGTTGGCGTTTGCCGATTTCACTGCCTCGTCCGCGAATGCACGGGACGAACAGCAGGCCATCGTCGCGGGCAATTCCGAACTGGAACAGGAGAAGGCCTGGCGTTACACCGTGAACATGGAGTATCGCCTGCCGCAGGACAAAGGCGTGTTGAACGCCAACGTGTTCTTCTACGATGTCGAGGATGCCATCGGCAAGATCGATATCTCGCCGAGCCCGACCAGTCTGCTTTCCGCCAACGGCAACACCGGCAATGGCGAGATATATGGCATCAACCTGGATGCGTCCGTGCGCTACAGTTTCTTCAGTCTGCCGCCCGCGCTGCTGACCGCTGGCCTGCTGGTGCAGGACTCCACCACCATCGATCCGATCGGTGGTTTCGAGCGCCGCATCGTGCCCTATGATCGTGGCAACTATCGACTCGGCGTGCGGCAGGATCTGCCCGCGCTTGGGCTCAGCGTGGGGGTGAATTACCGCGCAGGGTTCGAAGGGAATCGCAGGATCGTGGATATCGACAAAATCGATGTGGTCGGTGTTCCCAGAACACTGAATCTGTTTGTCGAGAAGCGTGGCTACGCCGGTTTCGTCTATCGTCTGGATACCAACAACATCAATGACGGCGTGCGTTGCCGTACGCGTGATCGCTACGCTGGTTCTCTGGTCAAAGGCATCGTCAGCGAGTACGAGGACAACTGCAGCGTCACCGGTCCGCAGTTCATATTCACTGTGCGCAAGACTTTCTAGAGGAGCTGGTCACGGCGTGAGCGTCCCGGCGCTGAAGCTGCCGACAATCCTTTGTGAGCGGTTCTTGCAAAGGGTCGGCCGCTGAACTATCGTTCGGAACTATCGCTCGGGGCGGTTTTTTCAGGCCCGACAATTCATCACAAACGTCATAACAAACGTCATAACAAACGACATGGATATGCAGATTTTTCAGTACGCAACGAGTTTCCTGGCAATCTCACAATTGCTTTTCATGGCGCTATTCTACTTTGCGTACTACAGGCGCCAGACCCTTGGGCGGCTCATGGCGTTCTACGGTCTTTGCCTGATTGCTTACATCCTGGCGACACTGCCGGAGGTAGACAGGGGGCCGCTTGTCATTGATTTCATCCTGACCACGCTGGCGATTACCGCGCCGTCGTTGCTGTGGGTGATCACGCGCTATCTCTTCGATGACAGTCCGTCTATTGGTTTGCCCGTGTGGATGGTGATAGGGGTCTATATTGCACTGCGTGCCGTGGGAATGTTGCTGTCCAATCTGAGCGGTCCGCCGACGGGGCTGTCCTTTCTGGTCTTCCTCTTTATCCCACAGGTCATCATGCTGGCCTTCGCGTGCCACGTGATCTACACCGCCGTGACGGGCCTCGGTGGTGATCTGGTCGAGCCGCGTCGACAGTTGCGCGTTCCCTTTACCATCACCATGGGGTCAATTGTCGCCATTATTGTCGGGTCGGGCTTCTTCTCGATGGGAGAGAGCTGGTTCTACAACATTTGCATCGGCGCTATCTTCCTGTTCATGCTGTTCTTCAATCTCTCCACCTTCCCACTGCACAGGGATTCTCCGCAGGTGATAGATCAGTTGGAAGTGACGACGGCGACGTCGGCCAACGTTCCGAGGGTGAGCGACAACGACAAGGACAAGCCGCTGGTGGACAAGGTGCATCACGTCATGGAGAGCAAACGGCTGTACGCGCAGCCCGGTCTGACCATCGGGATGCTGGCGTCCAGTGTGTCGATGCAGGAGTATCGGCTGCGGCGCCTGATCAACCAGAAGCTGCACTATCGCAATTTCAATCAGTACCTGAATCAATACCGGATCGCCGAGGCCGCGCGACGCTTGCAGGATCCGGCTGAAATCAACCTGCCGATTTCCACGATTGCACTGGACGTCGGTTATGCCTCCCTGTCGTCATTCAACAAGGCCTTCAAGGAGTCGCACGGCGTCACCCCCTCGATCTATCGCAGCCGCGCTCCGCAGTAGACTGACTGTGAGGGTCAGGTCTCTTTGCGTATCTCCAGGATCACCTTGCCCATCGCGCGACGTTCGCTGAACACGCTGAACGCGGAGACGTACTCCTCCAGCGCGAAGGTCTGGGTGATGATCGGTTTCAATTTGCCGGCGCTGAACATCTCCAGCAATTCGGCAAAATTTTCCTCGTAAGCCTGCGGCTCCTCCTTGCGGAAACGCCCCAGAAAAACGCCTACCATCGATGCTCCCTTGAGCAGTGCCAGATTCGCCTTATACTCGGGAATCCGCCCACTGGCGAAACCCACCACCAGGATGCGTCCGTTCCAGTTGATGCAGCGTGTGGCCTGATCAAACAGGTTGCCACCGACCGGGTCATAGATCACGTCAGCGCCCTTGTCGTCAGTCAGGACTTTGACCTTTTCCTTGAGGTCACCGTCGCCGTAATTCAGCAGTTCGTCCGGGTCTGCCTGTTGCACGAATTCCAGCTTCTCCTCGCTGCTGGCTGCCGCGATCACCCGAGCTCCCAACAGTTTGCCCAGTTCGACCGCCGCCATGCCGACCCCGCCGCTGGCACCGAGTACCAGCAGGGTCTCGCCCGGTTTGAGCTGGGCGCGTTGTTTGAGTGCGTGGTAGGACGTGGTGTAGACCATGGCGAAACCTGCCGCCGTCTTGAAGTCCATGCTGGCGGGTATCTTGCGCAATCCGGCGGGCGTGACCAGCACCTGTTCTGCCATGCCACCGATGGACGGCGTCGCCATGACCCGGTCACCGACCTTGAAGTCCTTGACTGCACTGCCGACGGCGCGCACAACTCCTCCTACCTCTGACCCCGGTGTGAATGGCAGCGGCGGCTGGAATTGGTACTTGCCCTGAATCTGCAGGGTGTCCGGGAAGTTCAGTGAGGCGGCATAGACGTCGACGACAATCTGTCCGCTTTCCGGGACGAGATCTGGGACTTCTTCCAGTACGAGATTTTCCGGCGGGCCATAGGAATTGCAGACAAGCGCTTTCATGAGTTCCCCTTTTTCTGTTTTCCGTGAACGGATTCAAGCACTTTTGTCCCTGTGCCTGCAATCGCGTGGGCGCCGAATGGGTCTTTTGGCATATAATCGCCGCCAGTCTGTCCGTCCAGACACAGGTCACAGAACAGAGCGCAGTACCATGGCAATGAACGAGTTACAGCGTCAGGCATATCTGCGGGAACTGGGTATTCAATCCTACTTCCCGCGCCGGGCGCTGCCTGGTGCCAAGGCGCCGAGGTTGTTTGGGGCGTCTGCCCTCGGCGTAGAGAATGCCCCAAGCCCTGTGGGAGCGGGCCTGCCCGCGATAGCTGCCCCCGCACCCAATGCCGCCGCTGCCCCTATCACCGTCTCGGTCAGCGCCGCACCTCCGCGCTTTGCGTTCGCCTACTTCCCTGTCAGCGAGGAACTTGCCGTCATCAACGAGCTGCCCTGGGCCAAGTCCGCCTCAGTTTCACCGGCCTGCCGACAATTGCTCGCCGGGATGTTGCGGGCGCTGGGGATGCCAAGCGATGAGCGGGCGCTGACTTCGATGGTGTTCACATGGCCGCTGCTGGAAGGGCCGGACATCGAGCAGGGCGAGGAGAGCGCACGCCAGACTCTGGCCGGCTTCCTGGCCCGGCGTCTCAAGCTGCGTCCCGTGCGCTATCTGCTGGTGCTGGCCGAACAGTCGACCGGCTACCTGTTTCCAGCGGATTTCGACTGGCAACAGGGGCGCGGAGGATTGCAGCGCCATCCTCTTTTCGACATGAATCTCGTGGTGACTCGCAGTCTCAACGCCATGGATGCTGTTCCCGATCTCAAGCGTGAGGTCTGGCAGGCCATGCAGCCGCTGCGACTGGCGCTCGCCAATTAATCAACCTATTCATCAGAAGACCACCAGGTAATCAGTAGCCCGTTATGCAGCAGTTTCCGATACCGCCGTTTCCCCGTTCCGAGAGCCCCAATATCGTCCTGCGCGCAATGCGCCCAAGCGACCTCGACATGGTGGTGCAGAACGAGAACCTGTCCTATCAGCTGCCCTGGTCCAAACGCGTTTTCCTGGATTGCCTGCGCTCCGGTTACGAGTGCTGGGTGCTGGCGACTCGTGATCGCATCGTGGCGCATGGGGTGCTGTCGGTGGCGGTAGGCGAGGCGCATGTGTTGACGCTGTGCGTGCATCCCGATTTTCGGCGTGCCGGTTATGGCAGGCGCATGCTGCGTCATCTGCTGGACAAGGCCGCGAAGAACGATGCCCGGGAATGTTTCCTGGAGGTGCGGCCGTCCAACAGCGAGGCTCGCCAGCTCTATATGTCGATGGGATTTACACAGGTGGGGGAACGTCGTGGCTACTACCCGGCCGATCCGGGCACGACACAGCGCGAGGATGCGCTGATACTGGCCCTGGCGTTACCACTCTAACCCTTGCCCTCGCCCTGTGGGAGCGGGCCTTGCCCGCGATTGCTTGCCCTGTCGCTCTAACCCTTGTCCTCGAACTTTCCCAGCAGCAGGCCGAACACCTTGCGCACCCCCACCCATACCGCCACCACGCAGGCCGCTATCACGGCCACGCCCCCCAACAGCAGCAGACAGCCAATAAAGAAGTTGAGCATGTTGGCACGCGCCTCCTCGTAGCCCACCGCAAGCGCGATGAGCGAGGTCACAGCGATCAGCAGCCCTGTGAGAATGGAGCGGGTCTTCTTGCGCATGTTGAACTTGGGAATTATCACGGTGACCTGTCAGCTTTTTGATTTTGCATTGAAATCCGGTTCGCCATTCTTGTCCGGCCAGGTGTGGCGGCACTCGGGGAACTGACTGCAGCCCCAGAAACTGCCGGTCTTGCCGGTGCGTTTCTTCAGCAGTTGACCACAGTGGGTGCAGCGGAAGGATCTGGAGGGCACGCCATTATCGTCGGCGAGCCGCGTCTTGCAACCTTTGTCATAGCCAGTGCAGTACCAGTAAAAGCCTTTGCTGTTCTCGGCACGGATCAGGGCGCGGGTACACACGGGGCAACGATAGCGTTCATCAGCTTCTCTGGAGGGTTTACCATCCTTGTCGAAGAGGCTGGTCTTGCATTCGGGGAAGCCGGTACACCCCCAGAAAGGGCCCTTCTTGCCGACAATCCTGCGCATGGGCTTGTGACAATCCGGGCAGTAATGCTGTCGCACTGCTGCGCCGCCCGTTGCGGGTGCGGGAGGCGTGGGAATGTCACCTAACAGATCCTTGGGCATCGAACGGCCCCGTCAGCGTTTGCTCAGGTAGCTTGCCAGAAATTGCAGCAGCTTCTGATTCTCTTCAAATGTCCCGACGGTGATGCGCAGTTTGTCGCGCAGGCGCGGCTGGTCAAAATAGCGAATCAGGATGCCGTCATCCTTGAGGCGCTGGTAGAACTCGCGCGCCATCAGCTCACTGTTCTCGTAACGCATATCACCCTGCGGCAAAGTTGCCAGCAGGAAGTTGCTCTGGCTCGGCGCACACTGAATGCCCAGCGTCGTCAGTGCAGCCACAACGCGGGTACGTTCTGCTCTCACCTTGTCCCAGCTCAGCGCGGCCGTGGCGCGATCACGCACCGCAGCGGCGGCCAGTATCTGGGAGATCACATCGGTGTTGTAGCTGTCGCGGGTCTTGTGCAGCATCGGCGAGGTCAATGAGGTGGCGCCGATGCCATACGCGAAACGCAGGCCGGCGAGCGAGTAGCCCTTGCTCATGGTGCGCAGGATCAGCACGTTGTCGTAAAGCTTGATCAGTGGGACGGCATCGTAATGCTGGTCTGGATCGATGAAGTCCACATAGGCCTCGTCGATGACCAATACGCCATTGAAGTTTGCGGCGATCTCTTCCAGTTGTGCAACCGGCGTCAACAGGCCCGACGGCGCATGCGGATTGACGATGAAGGCCAGTTTCGCTCCGCAGGCATTGATCTGCGCCGCAAAATCGGCGGGTATGCTCCAGTCGTCCTGCAATGCAATGCGGGCGACCTCACAGTCCTGAATCTGCGCCAGCACCGGGTAGAGCGAGTAGCTCGGTTCGGCGATGGCGATGGTGTCTCCGGCATTGACGAAGGTCGTGATGATCAACCGCAACAACTCGTCACCGCCATTGGTGGGGATGATGTTGTCGACCTCGACCTGGTGATATTCGGCGGCGACCTGCCGGAATTCATTGGCGAGCGGCTGGGGATAGCGACGCAGATCCTCCACGCGCACGCTGGCGAGTGCAGCGGCAACCGCCGGTGTGGCCGGGTAGGGGTTCTCGTTGGTGTTGAGCTTGATGATGCCAGCCTGGTTTGGCTGCTCACCGGAGCTGTATCCGGTCATGCGCTGGATATTGGGTCTTTCGTAGTTCTTTGAAATTGACATAGACGTTGGTGTTGCTCAATTGCACTCAGATAGCAGTCAGGGGTCTTGGCAGGAGCGGCCAAGGTTACTGGTTAATCCCACCCGGTTCAATTGTTACGCAGATTGACGACATAGTTTTCCCGCGCTTCACTCAGCTCAGCCGTCTCTACCAGATCCTGCTTGTAGTCATCCCACCACCCGCGCGAGTGGGGCACCATCATGTGGAAATTGTAGAGCCCGTTTTCCAGAGTGGTCAGGAAGTTGCGATAGTCCTGCTCCTGGCGGATCAGGATGCGCTGGACGCGAATGATGACGTTGCGCTGGTCGTTCACGTCGATGGTGGCGACTTGCTCGGAAAGGTCGGTGAGTCCGGTGCCCAGCTCCTCGGAGCGGGCCAGCAAGGCCTCGACCTGTGACGTGAAAAACGCCATCTGCTCGGCAAGCTGTTGTTCTTTCTCCAGCTCGGCTTGTTCGACGACGGCCAGCTCCTTGTTGTCGGACAGCAGCATTCCAAGGCTGACACCCGCTATCGCCAGCGCCAGTACACAGGTCACCGCCAGCGCCAACAGAAACAGTTGCTGGCGTTTCAGTCTGGTTCTCAATGGCTCAAGAGGATCTGCCTGCAATGCCAGGTCGGTACTGCGTTCAGCGTCTTTGCTCATGTCAGCCTCCAATGCCCCGCTGGGGCGTTGTGCAGAGTCCGTAGTGCGCAGGCATCATCCTGCTGGCAGCAACATTGCAGCTACAGAGGTCTCTGAAGGGGATATCGGCCGGGCATGAGCGAATATTAATCGGCACTGCAAAGGATCGTCGGCTGCCGCATATTCAGGGTTGAGCGGAGTAACTGGCAACCCGATTATTCCAGCCGACCAGCCAGCGCTGTTCGCCACGCTCGGGCGGTGAGTTTTCGACGCGGCGCGTGAGAACTTGGCTGGCAGCCCGGGTGAATTGCGGCAGCAGAGGGCCTGGTTCGCGAGTGTCGAGAACATGCTCCAGCACCTGCAGCAATCCCCAGCCTTCGCCTTGATAACGCTCGGCGGTGGAGATGCCTTCGCCCTTGAAGTTGATGTAGTCGATCAGCGCGTACATCCCGAGCGGGCTGTCGCTGCGGCTGATTTCCAGGAATAACTGCTCCACCGCCTGCGGTCGTGCGGAGGCGGCCTTCAGCGAGGGCAGGCTGGCGTGCATGCGTCGGATGATGAAACCCACTTGCACATGGCGGGTCGCGTCCAGGAAATTGCGCAGCTCCTGCATACGGGGGCTGTCGAAATCCATCTGGAACTCCTCGCGGGTTTGCCACGGAGAATCGCGCCGCTCCAGCCCGGTGATCCAACCGGGCAGCGCGACGCCCTGCGCGTCATAGAACTCCAGCAATTGCGGGAAGCTTTCCACAAAGACTTCACGCTGATTTTCTCGGTACCATATGAAATGACCAATGCCCAGCGAGGGGAAATCTTCCCCTGTGTTCCAACTGGTTAAGCACGCTGTTTTCAGGTTACACTCGTTGGCAAATATGCGCTCTCCCAGCCATGAAGACTCCTCCCTGGAAAGCACTGGCAGAGTGGTCGTCGGTGACTGCACGCAGGCTTGGAGCAGCGCTATGAGAATCGCCAGTCCTGCGCCGGAAAGCAGGCGCTGAATCTTGTGACGGGAGCGCAGGGATCGCTTGAGAATGTGCTCGGACATGAGCTTTACAATGAGCTTTACAATGAACTTCACAACGAGAGTTCCGATTCTTGATAGATAGTGATGATATGCAGTCCGGCGATGCTACCACAGAGCGGTCGCTGACCGGCCGTATGAAATCAGACACTCCAGCGCGGATTAATTGGGATTAATTGGTTGAACCAGATCGTAGAAGAACCGGTGGCAAAAGAAGCAGAACCTCAGGATGAATTTGTCCAGGGGCTTTCGCTTGTTTACCAACGGTTGAAACAGAGCAAACAGCTCAAGAAGGCCATGAAGGAGACAGAGCGTGCGCTCCTGGATCTGCTCGGCGTTCGGTTGTTCACGATTTACCAGTGTGTTCAGAACGGCAAAGAAATTCTGGCCAGCTTCAAGGGGGGTGATTCGAACGACAGCGGCTCGCCCGAGATTCGCGTTCCTTTCAGTCCTACCTCGCTTGCGGGCTATGTCGCCCTGAGTCAGCGGGCCTTGGTGGTCAAGAATGTGCTTGATCAGCAGGAGTTGCTCGACATTCATCCGCGTCTGAAGTTCGACAGACGTTTCTCCGATGCCAAGGGTTGGGCTGTCAAATCGATGATCGTGGTGCCTATCAAGGACGGCATCCTGCTCGGCGTTCTGCAGTTGATCAATTTCGAAGGCGATCGCGAGTTCAGCAAGACCGATCTCAAGCACGCCATGATGGTCTCGCAGATGCTGGCCAAGCAGTTTCGCGCCGAGCTGCAGAGCACTCAGGGGCCTTATGACTATCTGGTACAGAAAAACAAACTCTCCAGCAAGGATCTCGACGAGGTGCAGCGCAAGGTCGCCCTGTATGGCGGCAGTGTCTCCAAATTCCTGATCGAGGACTATGGCATCGATGCCGACTCCATCGGCCAGTCGCTTGAGTACTATTACCGCGTACCCTACATGAAGTTCGAGCCGGGGCACACGCTGCCGAGTGAGCTGTTCGAGAATATCGGCGTCAGTTATCTGCGCAAGAATCTCTGGCTACCGATATCCGGCAACAAGGAAGAGGCGGTCATCCTGATTGACGACCCCAGCGACTATCAACGCATCATGGAGATTCAGGGCGTCTTGAACGCTCGCAACTACGCGTTTCGCGTCGGGCTTCCCGAGCACATTCTGCAATACCTGCGTGACGACGACGGGGCGGACATCGAGGCCGGTTTCGATGATGTGTTCTCGCGTCTCGAAGAGCAAGGCAATATCGAGCTGGATTCCGAGGAGGAGTCTGAGGATGAAAATCTGGCCTCGACCTCTGCCATCATTCAGCTGGTTAACCGTGTGATTACCGAGGCAGACCGGTTGGGTGCCTCCGATATCCATGTCGAGCCCGGCAAAGATGAGTCTCCTGGTGTCGTGCGGATACGTGTCGACGGGGTGTGTCGCGAGCTGCTGAAGGTTCCCAAGGAACACACCTCCGCATTGATTGCCCGTATCAAGGTCATCTCCCGATTGAACATCGCCGAACGGCGCATGCCGCAAGACGGCAAGTGCAAGTTGAAAGTACGTGGCAAGAAGCTGGAATTGCGGGTTGCTACGATTCCGACGGTGAACGGCGAGAGTGCGGTACTGCGTCTGCTGGCTGCAGGCAGTGCGATGCCGCTCGCCAAGCTCAACCTCTCGAAGCCGATCTACGACAAGATCGTGGAGCTTTCCGGACACCCGCATGGTCTGCTGCTGGTCGTGGGGCCAACCGGTTCCGGCAAGACGACCACGCTGCATGGGGTGCTGGGCTATATCAATACGCCGGACCGCAAGATCTGGACCGCCGAGGATCCTGTCGAGATCACCCAGCCGGGCCTCCAGCAGGTGCAGGTGCTGCCGAAAATCAACTTTACGTTCGCCACCGCGATGCGGGCCTTCCTGCGAGCGGACCCCGACGTCATCCTGATCGGCGAGATGCGCGACCATGAGACGGCCAGTATCGGCATCGAAGCATCACTCACCGGCCACCTGGTGCTGTCCACACTGCACACCAACTCGGCCCCTGAGACCATTACGCGACTGCTCGATCTTGGGCTCGACCCCGTTAACTTCTCTGACGCCTTGCTGGGAGTGCTGGCGCAGCGTCTGATGAGAACCCTGTGCAAGAAGTGCAAGGAGTCCTATAAGCCCACCCAACAGGAGCTCGATCATCTGATCGACAACTATGGGCGCGAGCAGTTTCCCGAGCTGGGTGTTGATCTGGCCACAGTGCAGCTGAATCGCACGGTTGGCTGCGAGGAGTGTGGTGGCTCGGGCTACAAGGGGCGGACCGGCATTCACGAACTGCTGGTGGGTACGCACGAGCTGCGCAAGATGATCTACAACAAGGCCGATCTTGATGCGATGCGTCTACAGGCACTGAAGGATGGCATGCGCACGTTGAAGCAGGATGGCATCAACAAGATCTTCATGGGTCTGAGCGACTACAAGCAGTTGCTGGGGGTGGTGGCTGAGTAGCGCGCTCGGAGACAGAATCGGTTTTTTGACCTGGTTCAAAATTTACAGCATTGCCTGATTCAAATTTGTCCTATTACCGTATAGTCGGTAAGCAATCTTGGCAAATTCCCGCAATTGAGTGACATTAGACTATGAAATTCGCGCTGTACGGACTGATTTTATTCATCGGCATGGGTATAACGCTGGCCAAGGAGGCCGTCACCCGGTTTGGGCTGGAGACCAATTATCTGCTGATAGCGTTGGTTGCTCTGTTGTTTACAGCGTTGTTGGCACACCGCAGCTTCATGCTGGTGCTGTTGATAATCGGACTGTGTGTTGTCATCAATCTTCCGCCAGAAATGCTCGGCGGGGTCGTGGTTGATCAGGACATCATGATTGCGGCGCTGATCTCCGTCATTATTCTGCCAGCGGTGCACAGAGTGCTGGTGCGCTAAAGAGTGGCTTATTCGGCAAGCTCGCCGGGAATCAACGCAAAATGAGTGAAGAGCCAGAGGCCGTCGCGGTAGGTCAGCAGCGCCTCGGCGCTGACCTTCCCGAGGCCGTAATGAGCGGTGATGGCAAACTGGGCGACGGGCGCACTGGCGCTGAGTGAGCCTGGTACCTTAGCGCCACCCTCTGGCGGATCAAGCGCCACCAGCCGACCATAGCGCACAAGGGTTGTCATATCCGGCGCGTTGATCGGAACCAGTGGGTCGGAGTGTTCAAACAGTAAAGTGGTATCTCCTGCACTCAATATCTGCGTGACGGTGTCGGTCATGAGGGTGCTGGCCTGCTCCTCCAGACCGTAGCGGCGTACCAGCTCCCATATGAAGAAGGCAGCCAGCAGTGACAGCCCGGTTGCGGCACTGGCGAACATTAATTTGCGGGAGAGTTTCATCAGCACACCACCTCATTGCATCGCAGGAATAATCAGCCTGGAATGGTCCGATTATAGAGTAAAAAAACCTAATAAAAACAGCGCTCAAACGGATTCGTTTTAACAAGAAAATGAATTGTGCCCTTTTTTTATGCACACAAGTTGCGGTTTTGACACAAATCCCCAGTAAAAACAGTGTTTTTCGCTGCGAGAACGGTCGATAATTTGTTATCTATTTGATTATATTATGTTTTTCTATTTGGTTAAAAAATAACCAAGTTGTATCAAGCGACGTGTTTTTCAGCGTTTCAGCGCGTTATTTTCAACTTATCAACTGAGTTATCCACAGAATCTGTGGAAAACATTTATTGGTTCTCTCATCACAATAATTAGCGGTCGTCAATCAAAAGCAGGAGTAGATTTCAGGGGCTGAGACTGACTGCAAAATTGTGCGCTGAAACGCCTTGCTTATGGGAAAAGTCAACCACTTTTTGATGCGCTTCCTGCGTCGGCTGCGGACGCCTTAAAAGATAATGGCTTTATCTTGATTCGCCTTTGATGCTATTGTTAGGCCGTATTCACAGCGTATCAGTATCAGGCAATGGTTGAGTTGACAGGCAATATTCCGTTTTTGTGGAAACTCAGTCCAGAGTCCAGCGAAGGGCTCTGTGCCGTCTCCATGGTCGTCCCATACGAGTCTGAAGAAGATGATCGCCGGGATTTGACCATAGAAACCAGTGTTGTCAGTTTCGCATCGGACAGCTCGCGCGCCGAGACCGAAGAGATGCTGGAGTGGAACCAGGACGACATCAATCTGTTCCTCAAGCTGGTGACACACGAGCAGGCAGAGAATCGCCTCGTGGTGACAGACACAGTCCGCATCGATCTCACCGACCCCGCCATCATCGACATCATTCACGTCGTTGCCGCTGCAGGGTTTGGCATGGCCTTCAGTTCCAGCGGCATTCTGCATTCTTCGGTTGGTTTGTACCCCGCCCACAGCTGCGACATTGGCAGCTTCGCCTCTCTCAACACACTCGCGGGCTTCAAGCGCTGTGTCGTGGTGGATGTCGATGGCGAGGATATCGTGGTGGTGCTGCTGGAAGATGTCGACGTCGAGTCAATCGGCGAATATGACAGGCTGGACCGTCACGATCTTCTGCTGGTGAAGCGTTCCGATCTTCTGCATCCTGATTTCGCTGTCACGACCGACCGCCCCGTCTCCGCTACTGTTCACTGACCCAATTCCCCCTGTGGGAGCGTGCCTGCACGCGATTGAACTCTTCGCAATTCAATCGCGTGCAGGCACGCTCCCACA
>JAURWS010000024.1 GCA_030654835.1 Gammaproteobacteria bacterium
TGAGCGCCAGTAGAGGCACTGAAAGGTCTGAAAATCAGGGCTTTTTGATGAGCTGGTGAAAAAACTCAGGATTTAACGCAGGAAACCGCGCATACCGAAAATCGGTGAGAGAAATTTTCCGATTTCCGGAGGTGCCCATAACCTAATTTGGCGTGATCCTGAATCAGTCTGAATTCGCTATCGGTCAGCTTTCCGGGTTTGGACAAAATTTCTACGGGAATCCGTATTTTGCCGACGTCGTGCAAATAGCCAGCTACACGTATCCCTTCCAACCTGTTATTGTCAAATCCAAGCTCTGCACCAATCGCTGCCGCTATTTCGGCAACTCGTCGCTCATGACCCGCCGTGTATGGGTCCCGCATCTCGCTCAAGATCATTGCAATTCGTACTGTATTCATTAAAGCGTCATGCAGTCTCTCATTGACTATGACCAACTCTGCCGCACGCTTTGTCTTTTCTTCATTCTGAAAGGCAAGTTCCTTGTTGGCCAAGAGCAACTCTGCTGCGCGCTTTTCCTTCTCTTGATTCTGAAAGGCAAGTTCCTTGTTGGCAATAGCCAACTCTGCCAGAAGCTTTTCCGTCTTTTCAATTTGTACGATAAGTTGTTCGTCAGTCATGGCTAAATTCTATTATTTCCCAGTCCTTCGTAAAGTGTAAGGTGAGGCCCATACCTGCAGAAACAGGTATACAGCAGAGTAGCCAGATAGAGCAACGGCGCCGATCATATCGAGGGAAGTTTTCTCACGATATGTACCTCATGCTCATCATCATTACTGGCAACCAAACTACGCATGCCAGGAAAATTGAGCATGCAAAGATGGCCAGCACGGTGCTGGCGGTGGCGTGGGTAATATAGATGCGTGGTGTAAATAGTGGAAGCGCTGCAACGAGTAACGCCGTTGCAGCGATGCTGCTTTTGAATTCCATCAGTCGACTCTGGACTACCAAAAATGCGGACTTCGAGTACACAAGCAGGAAAATCAGCAAAGCTTCAAGACCCATGAAATCCGCCACGATTATGAAATCAATGGCAAAGGGGGCGAAGTATGGCGCAGCAATTATCAAAGCCACGATAAGCAAGATCTTTATCTTGGCATTCCGATCAAATTTCATTGTGTTCCTCCTGGTACCGGTGTTTTTCAAGATAGTTGACACCGCCCACTTTTTACCAGATTGGGCGGATTGAGAATAGCAGTGCCACGGTTTTCAGAAGGATGCAAAGAAGCAGTTTAAGTCGGTTGCTGCCACCGTACAACATGACGGTGTCGGAGCTTGCAAAAATGGAAGGCATCAGCGGGGCAAACCCGCGACAACTATCCTGACACAGGGGGCTTTGTATACCATCGTGTGATCAGAATTGGGGCTTGCCGAACAGCAAGCATGGTTATAACATTGTATTAACAATCTAGGCATGGGCAATTCCTGCCCCGGAGTCCTTGCAATGCGTATCAATCTGGTCAAAGTCGGTAACTCGAAAGGAATTATCATCCCAGCTGCTTTGCTCGCTTCATGCGAGTTAAAAGAGTCTGTTGATCTGCAGATCGAGGGCAAGAAGCTCGTCATTGCAGCTGTTCAGGAGCCGCGAGCAGGTTGGTTTGACGGCTATCACGCAGGAGCGGACGAAGCAGTGCTGGATGCCATCCCGATTAATGAGGGGGATGACGAATGGGTGTGGTAAAAAGGGGAGAGGTCTACTGGGTCAATCTTGACCCCACCATCGGCAGTGAAATCCGCAAGACGCGCCCCGCACTTATCGTGTCGCCGGATGACATGAACGCCGTACTGCCACGCGTTATCATTGCTCCGCTTACCAGTGGTGGGCAGTCGCTCGGATGTCGTCCTGAAGTCAAATTTCAACGTAAGGCAGCACGGATATTGCTCGACCAACTTCGATCGGTAGACAAGCAGCGTCTTGGTGCCATGATGGGCAAAATTGAGCTGGGAATATGGCACCCGGTCTTGCTGGAGATGCTGGCCTGAGGCATCCGGGATTCTCTCGGTGTCGATATTTATGTCTCTGTATCTCAAGGTCGGATTAAGGAAAAAAGCAGGGTTTCAACAACACAAGGAATTCAATGATGAAAAAAGTTCTCAGTTCTGCAGTGGTGTCCGTGTGTCTTCTCCTCTTCGCAGCACCAGCCTTATCAAAGGATTTCTACTCTCACGTCGTGCTCAACCTACCCTTTGATCTGCGCACAAATGGTCAATGGGTCAGAATAATTGACAACCCCAAAGATTGGGCTGACTTCTACGAATCACTTCGTCCCTCGCTTGCCGATTTTGTGCCAGGCTATTTTTCCGCCCCCGAAATTGATTTCAATAATTTCGTGATTGTAGCCGGTGGTCTTGGATTCAGAAGCAGTGGCGGTGATCGGCTTTCCATAGAAAGCGTTATCGACGCAGGAGACAGGGTGTATGTGAGCGCACTGGCGGTGTCGGCTGGCGCGGGGTGTGCAGTGACGATGGCGGTTACTTACCCCACAGTCGCCATCATGATTCGGAAGACAGATAAGCCTATCAGTGTTTTTCTGGATAAGGCGGTTTCTGACTGTAAATAGCGGAGTCAATCTTATGCATTGACGTCAACATGCCGTGAACTGCTTGATTTTTTATGTGTTTAAATCACTGTCGCTTAGCAATTGGCGACGATGGCGAACAGTCAATATGTGGATAGAATCATCCAGCACTTTGTAGATGATTCGATAGTTACCGTTGTATATCTCTCGAATTTCCATTCGGCCAATTTCTGGAACCATTGGCTTATCGGCAGCAATTCTCAATGCGAAATCACCCACTTTTTCAACTGCGAGAGGAGACCAGACTATTTCCAAGACTTAATCCTTTGCTTCACGAGCAGCTTCGCGTCCTCATGGCTGACACCCTCACCTTGAGTGATTTGAGCTTCTGCCTTGTAGACTTCGTCAAGCAACTCCAATCGTGATTGCATCGCCTCGAATTCACCTACGTCGACCAGGACGGCAACGCCTCTGCCATGCTGGGTAAGGATCATTGGCCTTTTAGTTTCAGTCACTTGCTGCACACAAGAGCTTACGCTCGCACGAAATTCCGATAAGGACCGGATGTCTTGTTCATAATTTATGCGCTGCATTTTGTACTCAATTTGGTACCAAAAGAAGTACAAAATAGCATAATCGTTAGAGGCTGACTAGCAAACGAGCGGGGAAGTCTCAAAGATCACAGTCGCTTGTATTAGTGTGCGAACACCATTTTTCTTTTATTTGACGGGAATCTAACCCGGATTCCTTCACGAAAATAACCCCAAATTTGAAACTACCTTTTGTTCTACGAACGAAAGGCTTATGCGTTCGATTGCTGAGAGCACAACCTACAATTTCTCGCCACCAGAGACCCCGCCCTCATTGAAAATGAGAATCTTGCGACCGACAAATATTAGAACCCGTGCAACCCAACTCCCGCATCCCGTGTACATGTTGTCGAAAGGTATGGATGTCCTGGTCGCCGCGAATGCAACACTGCCAACTCGCGCTCCAATTCCCGTCACCGTCGTATTGCGCTCGGTATATGCGCAGGCAGAACCTGCAACGCGGCGCATTCGCTCTCTGGCGAAACAGTGGAGTTGAAGCACTACTACAGCACCTCCTATCCGGAAGAACGTCAGCTGCAGTTTGGGCCGTAGTTTGCGAGCGAGTTCTGCCGAAGGCTGTATACTTGATTCACACAATCAGTTCTAACAGGAGGCTGAAATGTCAGATGTGAAAGAGAGAATGACGGAATTGATTAAGTCGCAACCTGAAGATGCGACTTATGAGGAGATCGTCCGGGAGTTGGCATTTGAAAGAATGCTTGAGCGGGGTCTGGAGGACTCTCGTGCCGGACGCACGATTTCAAACGCAGACATGGAACGTCGCATAAAAAATGGCCGAATTAAACTGGACCAATGAAGCTAGTCGCTGGGTTATAGATATACATGACTACATCGCTATCGATAACCCACAGGCAGCCCAAAGCATAGTCTCGGGGATTTATCGAAGCGCCCAGATTCTTGCCATCTTTCCTCGCGCAGGTTATCTCCATCGCCGAGAATTGGATGGAGAAGTAAGGATCATTCTGTATAGGCACTACAGGATTGCCTATCTGCTAAATGCCGGAGCTGAGACAGCAATTGATATCCTGGGTGTGTTCCACGGAGCGCTGGATATTGATCAGTATTTTCCCTAGATCCCAACCTCAATCCAACCTCGTCTGCACAAGGTCGTGCAATGCCTCCGGCAGCCGCTCGTGCTGCCACTTGAAGCCAGCTGCCTCAAGGCGCGCGGGCGGCGCCTTGGTGCTGCCGAGCATCAGGCTCGCGCGCTCGCCGAGGAGCAGACGAAGAACCCAGGCGGGAGGAGTCAGCCACACCGGGCGGCGCAGAGACGTGCCGAGGGCGCTGGCGAACTCGTGATAGCGCACGGGGTTGGGGGCGGTGAGGTTGAAGGGGCCCTGGTGCTTGCTGGAGTCGAGCAGAAACAGCACGGCGTTGACCCAGTCCTGCAGATGAATCCAGCTATACCAGAACTGCCCGTTGCCCAGAGATCCGCCCAGCCCGAAGCGGAACAGCGGCACCAGCGGTGCCAGCAGGCCGCCTTCGCCGAGCACCAGTCCCGTGCGCAGCAACACCGTGCGGATGCCCGCCGCTGCTGCCGACGTGGTGGCCAGCTCCCAATCTTTGACCAGCGTCGATGCCCAGTCTGTCCCTGCGGGGCAGTCCTCAGTGAGGGCTTGCTCGCCGCCAGCGCCATAGAAGCCAATGGCCGAGCCCGATAGCAGCACACGGGGTGGCTGTGGTTGCTCGCAGATCCAGCTGATGAGTTTCTCGGTGGCGGCGATGCGGCTGTCGCGTAGTGCTTGCCGGTGGCGGGTTGTCCAGGGGCGGGAGAAGAGGTTGGCGCCGGTCAGGTTGATCACTGCGTCGACCGGCTGCTGCACCTGTTCCAGGCTGCCAATCCATTGGGTGCCGGCCTTGCGGGCGAGGTGCAGATGAGGGTGGCGGCTGAGGATGACGACCTCGTCGCCGCGCCAGGTGAGCGCACGGCTCATGGCCTGGCCGAGAAATCCGCTACCGCCGGTGATGAGAATCCGCATGGTTGGTCCCTTTCTCGTGATGTGTGGGAGCGGGCCTGCCCGCGATGAATCTCGTGCCAATCAATCGCGGGCAAGGCCCGCTCCCACACGGGATTGGGTTTGAGCATGTGGGAGTGGGTGTGGCGACGCGCTTAGAAATGCGCCTTGGTCAGCTCCACGTCGGCGCCTTCCCATGCTTCGGAGAAACGCTCGCGCACGACGGCGGCTTCGGCCGTCTTGTTCTGTGCCTCCAGCGCATCCGCCAGGCCGTGCAGCGCCCAGCCGTTTTCCTGCAGCTGGGCGAGGTCTTCGATGAACACAGGCTCGGCCAGTTCTGGCTTGCCCGCATCCAGGTAGGCCTGGCCGAGGAACAGGCGCGTGGACTGGATCCAGTCGGGCGGCTCCATGTAGCGCAGCTTGTCCTGCAGATCGACGGCCACCGTGAAGTGCGCAATCGCGTCTTCGAAATCACCTTTGGCGTTGGCGATCTCGCCAGTCAGTAAATGCTCGGAGATGGTCAGGATGTTCTTCGCGGAATTCACCGCCGCGCGCTGCGTCTCCAGCACCGGGTTCTGCAGCGTGGTGCGCAGCGCGGCCAGTTCGGCCTCGGCGCTGGCAATGTCGCCCTTGGCAGCGAAGGCGGCGCCACGGATGTGGTTCATGGTGCCTTGCAGGAAGGGGCGCGTGTCGGGCTGCGCGGGCAGGGCAAGAATCGCATCCCACTGGCCGAAGGCCTTCAGAGTCATCAGTTCCACGGAGACGTTGCGCATGGATTGGCCACGGTCCAGTTGCTCTGCGGTAGTGGCCGCCACCATCGGTCCGGTGATTTCCAGGGCCTGCGCCAGGTTGCCCTGCAGCACGCCTGCCCAGTGGATGAACATGCGGGCGTGGCCACGGTGGTTGGTGGCGGACAGGAAGTAGGTGCCGTAGGCGGGCAGGACGCGGTCGCCCCATTGCTCGACGAAGTATTCATCGGCGAGTACGGAACGGCGGTTAGTGGCGACGGCGTCCTCATAGCGGCCCAGACGCATGAAGATGTGGCCGGGCATGTGGGCCATGTGGCCGATCTTCGGGGTCAGTGGCTCCAGCGCATCGGCCGAGGTCTCGGCGCGGATCGGCTGGCGCGAGGCCTCCATCAGGTGTACGTGTAGGTGGGTGAGCCCTGGGTGATAGGGGTTCTCGGCCATGCCTTTTTCCATGACCTGCATGGCCAGCTCGGTGTTCGCGCGCGGCGTGCCGTCCCATTCGAAGTAATACCAGGGCGAGGCCATCATGATGGCGTGGCCGAGCAGGAAGGCGATCTCGAGGTCCTGCGGATATTTATCGTAAGCGGCTTGGGCGGAGGCGATGACGGCCTGGCTACGGGCGGCTTGATCGGGATAGGTCGCCATGTCGAACATCGGCGTCAGCGCCTGGATTATGTCCTTCCAATTCTGCGGCTGATTGGCCGACAGCTCCACGGCACGGTCCATCGCCTTCTTGCCTTCCCCCATGGGGTCGTCCGGCATGGCGCTGTTGCGGCTGTTGGCGTTGGGGCCGAGGGCCTGTGCGCGCGCCCAGTGGATGCGGGCATTGTCGGGGTCGAAGCAGAGGGCGGCATTGTAGGAGCCGACCGCCTCCGGGAAGTAATAGCCATAGGCCAGACGCAGGCCCTGATCGAAGTAGTCTTGCGCCTCTTGATACGGAGAATCGATGGCGCGGCTGAAGTCGCCTGTGCCTTCCACCAGCACTGCGTTCTCGGCGGCGCAAGCCAGCATCTCGGGTGTTGCCGCTCGCAGCGCGGCTCCCGAGGACTGTGTGGCAGTGGACGTTGCGGACGACGTGGTCGCAGCGGTGGAAGAAGTCGCAGTTTGATCGCCAGCGGGGCTGCAGGCGGTCTGCAGGAGTGCGGCGGTCAGGGCGAAGGCAGTCAGACGGAAATACGGGTTCATTGGCACCTCGATATCTTGTTTTTGTGGTAAGCGCTGAGCCGCGACTATAGCAGGGGGCTCGGCAATCTTCACTCGAATGTTCTCGGCAAACGGCGGATACCGGCGCTTGTTCTCGTCAAGTATGAGCGGTAGCATGCCATGACAGTCCAATTTCCACATTTTCAGCAGGACATCTTATGGTCACCAAAACCGAACAGGCGGAGACGCCCGATAACAGAGAGTTTCAGAAATTCGTGGAGGATATCGAGGAGCTGATCGAGGAAACGTCGACGCTCACTGGCGACGAGCTGGCGCGTGCCAGTGAGAAGCTGCGCCAGCGCATCGCACTTGCCAAACTGAGCACCAGTGTCATGGGCGGTGTGCTGGCCGGTCAGGCCAGCAAGGCGGCTGCGGCCACCGACGAATATGTGAATGCTCAACCCTGGACGGCCGTTGGCATCAGCGCCGCCGTGGGCTTGATCATCGGTCTGCTGCTGGCGAGGCGTTGAGTGTGAGCGCCGGTCCTGCCGACAGCTCTGTCGACCATCCAATGGATGGCACAGCGGAAGAAGGGACGCACCCTGAAGACCGCGCAGCCGAAATGGATACCCTGCACGTGCTGCGGATACTGCGCAAGGCCGGGGGTTCTCTGCTGGTGCAGGGCACACTGCACGGGCAACTGCTACGGCTGGAATGGGCGCAGGAGAAAGATCGTCTGCTGAAGATGCTGCTGGTGACGCTGCTGGGTTTCTCCTGCCTGATCTGCGCCATGCTGGCGCTCGGCGCGCTGGCACTGCTGCTCAGCTGGGAAACGGCTTATCGGATTCACGTGCTGGTGGCACTGGTCGTGATGTATTTCGGCATCACCTGGTATTGCTGGCTGCAGTTTCAGCGGCTTTCCGCCGCTAGCGCCCGGCCTTTGCGGCCACGCGCGCCGAGATCGAGGCGGATATCGAGATGTTGAGGGACAGCCTGTGATGCGCGAGCCCGGCGAGCCTTCTTCGGATCAACCTCTGGATCAATCTCTGGAACTACCTCTAGAGCAACAGATCGCTGATCTGCGCGTGCGGCTGCAAATGCAGCGCCAGCTGATCGCCATCAAGCTCATTCGTCGCCCCGGCAAACGTCGCTTCCGCTATCCGCGCAGCACGGTAATGCGCTTTCTGATGCGCCATCCGACCATGACTCTTAATCTGCTGACGCGTATGGCAACGCTGCTGGTGAACGCGACGGTGTTGCGGCCGCGCAAGCCGCCGCATGAACGAACGGAGGAAGAACAAGAGAAGGCGTAACTCTTCCGCCTTTCAAGACCACTCCGCAGATTTCCTTCCTGGTCATTTTCCTCACAAACCAAGCGCCCGCCGCAACTCTGCCACCGAGCCCACGATGGCGCGCGGCTCGAAACGGCCCAGCGCCTCGTCATCATGCACTCCCCAGCGCACGCCGATGGCGGGCATGCCGATGCGCTGCGCCATCTCCATGTCGTAAGTAGTGTCGCCGATCATGACCGCCTGCTGAGGCGAGAGATCATAGAAGCGCAGAATCTCCTCCAGCATCGCGGGGTCAGGCTTGGAACGGGTCTCGTCCGCGCAGCGCGTGACGTCGAAGTGCGGCTGCAAACCACTGGTGCGCAACGCGCTGTCCAAGCCTCGGCGGCTCTTGCCGGTGGCAACGGCACGGCCCCGGCCGGTGCTGCGCAGGTCGGTCAGCACTTCGGTCATGCCAGTGAAGATCTGCTGCGGTGAGGCTTCCTTCGAAAAGAAATAGCGCCCATAGGCCTCGCGAATGGCGTCAATCTCGCCAGTGTCGAGGGCGGGGTAGAGCGTCTTGAGCGCATCGACCATGCCCAGCCCGATGATGTTGCGATAGGCCGATTGTTCCAGAGCGGGGAAGCCCAGCTCGGTGGCGGCCTGATGCAGGCTGCTGGCGATGTGCTCAATGGAATCGACGATGGTGCCGTCCCAGTCGAAGATGACCGCCTTGATGTCGCGGTCCTGCAAAATTGTCATTCGTGAAATGTCCTTTTTATGACTGCTGCTACTCCGGCAACTTGTAGCCCTGCTCACGGATCAACCGCAACGTTGCCTGCACCACCTCGGGATCATAAAGCGTGCCGCTGCCCGACTCGATCTCCGCCAGTGCGACGTCAATGCCCAGCGCGGGTCGATAGGGACGATGTGCCGACATCGATTCCAGCACATCCGCTACGGCCAGTACCCGTGCCTCCGGCATGATCTCGTCGCCCTTGAGGCCGCGCGGATAGCCGCTGCCATCCATGCGTTCGTGGTGCTGGCGAATGATCTCCGCCACGGGCACCGGGAAGGGCACGTCCTTGAGGATGTCATAGCCAGCCTGTGGGTGCAGCTTTACCAGCTCCATCTCCATCGGGCTGAGCCGGGATGGCTTGCTCAATATCTCCGAGGGCACCGCAATCTTGCCAATGTCATGCACCAGCCCTACCAGTTCCAGAGTCTCGCCGCGCTCGGGAGACCAGCCCATCTGCAAGGCAATCTGCTCCGCGATGATGCCCACCCGGCGCTCATGCCCGGCGGTGTAAGGGTCACGCAGCTCGACCATGTTGGATACGGCCTGCAGCGTGCCCTTCATCGACCCTTCCAATTGCAGCACATAGGCAGCAATCTGCGCCTCGTTGCGTTTGCGCTCGGAGATGTCATTGACGATCACGATGGTCGCGGGCTGCCCATCTTCCCAGGTCAGCAGTTTGGTGTGCAGCCCCAGCTCGATGTGACTGCCATCGCCGCGAATCGTGGAGACCTCGTAGCTGGCACTTTGCTGCGCGCCGGTGTGCAATTCGGTCCATGCGTTGCGAATGCGTTCCAGCTGCTCCTTGTCTTCCGGGTCAACAAACCGCAGTACCTCCTCCCCCACCAACTGCTCCGCAGTCCAGCCGACGATCTGGCAATAGCTGGGGTTCACGTAGATGTAGCGGCCATCCCGGCGTATGTATACGCCCGAACCAGTCTGCTCGATCATGCTGCGAAAGCGTTGCTCGCTCTCGCGCAGGGTTTGTTCGTTGCGTCGAATTTCAGTCAGGTCGGTCCAGGCGATGAGGATGTCATCCCCGACCAGCGTCATGGTGCCAATGGCCACGCGCGTACTGCCGTCCTTGCAGTGCAACGTCAGTTCCGGAGAGCTGACCGCCTGACCGGTTTTGGCCAGCTCCACGGATTGCCACCAGACTTCCATGCGTTGTTCGTGCAGGATCCGATCCGGAAAGGCGTTGCTAAACCAGAGTTCATCTGTCTTGATTTCCTCCAGCGTGTAGCCCAGAAAGTGACTGTGGGCGAGATTGAGCGCTGTCATTTCAAGGGTGCTCAGCGAATGAATCTGCATGGGCAGTGGCGAGGGGTTGAATAGTTCACGGAAGCGGTGCTCAGAGGCATCCGCTTCCCGTTCTGCGGCCAGACGGCGGGCCTCGCTGCTCATATTCTCCAGTGCGAAGGAGATATCCGAGCTCATTTCATTGAGCAGAGCCAGTTGCTCCCCGTCGAACTCGGCGTGGTCGACCTGATATAGAACGATCACGCCATAAATCTGGCCATGGCGCAGCATAGGGATGCCGGCTCGGTGCTGGATACCTGCCGCGCACAGGTAGCTATCCCATGCATCGTAAGCCCTGGGCAGCTCTTCACCTGTAGTAGAGGGATCTGTCACCGCCTTACAGACCACCTCCCCACGCGCAAGGGTGGTATGGTTTTGTGTGAACACGCCATCATTCTGTTCGAGTACGGCCTGCAGGAGGGGCCGGTGTCCGTCATCGATTCCCTGGATGTATTGCAGTCGCAGAGGAGGGTGTCCGTCGGTGGTCAGGGCGATGAAGAGCTTGGGGAAGGTGCCATGCGCAATCAATGCTTCGAAGATGCTCGACAGCAACGCTTTTTCGTCCTTGCAGCCCACGATGGCGTGATTGATGGCGCTGAGCATTTCGTAAAGGTAGGAGAGCCGCTGAATGCGGCGTTGTGCGACATAGCGATGGGTGACATCATGCACCACCAGCACATAGCTGCTGGCGCTTTTGTTGTCGAGGAAAGGGGCCACGCTGCACTCAATTACACGCGACCCATCCTCGCGTGTCAGTTCCAGTGTGAACGGGGCGTCAGGCTCCAGCAGCGTACGGGCGCAGATGGGGCAATCGTCTGGCGTCACACCGTAGTCATGAAACAGCGCATGTGCGCGCTGGCCCACCAAAGTTTCAGCGGGCTGACCCGTGAACTCTGCGGCGGCCTTGTTGGCCTGGTGGATGTGGCCGCTGGCGCTGATGATCAGGGTGGGGTCAGGTATCGCATCATAGGTGCTTGCAGCGCGCGTCAGCATGCTGAAGGGTTCGCGCAGGGTGCTTTGCACCAGTGCGAGGTAGATGAACCAGTAGGCGTAGATCTTGAAAATGTGGCCGAGTGCGTTTGCAGCGCCGAACGGGGAGGCATACCGGGTGAAAGCGAACTCGGAGATGATCATGCAAATCAGCGCGGCGCTCAGCGCCAGCAGCAATGGTCTCGAAATCAGCGAGCGTTGTTGCCACAGCAGCGCCAGCGTCAATGTCAGCATGGCAATAATGACGTATTCCATGACGATCTTGAAAGTCGTCAGCCCCCGGCCGACGACGAAAGCGTCGGGCATGAAGCCCTTCCAGATCAACAGCAGCGCCGCGAGGCATATGGCGCCATAGGCCAGAAATATCCAGACCAATTGCAAGGGCCTGCGCAACAGCAAGGGTGCACTCAGCAGGGCCGCCGCCTGGATGAAGCGTGCGGCGATCCACACCTGAGTTGTCAGATTGGCGCCGCCGTTGGGGAACAGCTGCATGCCCTCGTAGGTGAGGGCATGGACAAAGTCGAGGCCTGCGCACCAGCCCATCGCGATCGAGATGTAGACCACGAACTGATTGCGCGTGAAGTGCCTGGCTGTGATGGCCACCACCAGTGCCGTCGCGGCGATGATGATGGAGAAGAGCTCGGCGAGAGTGTGGAAGACCAGGTAACTGATCTGGAGGCTCAACAGGGACAACAGCACCGCTACAGTGGGCGGGCCGATGGTCTGCACCGCCTTCTGCAGCCAGGTCAGAATTGAGGTCTGCAAAAGCCCGCGCCGGGAAGCGAGCGGAGATGAATTCTCCCGAACTGATTCGGGAGGCGGTGGTCTGGATAGCAGCATCACAATCCTTTGGAGCGGCCAATAGCTTTCAGAGCTGACCAATATGCCACAGGCAGTCCGTCAAATTCCATAATTTACGTGCAGATATGTGAGTCAGATCAATTGCTGCCACGACTTCTTCTTTGTACTCTAGCCTCAAGAGCTCCGGGAACAGACCACGCACCTCAGCGTTGCCCCGGACCAAGGGATTAATGTGAGTACTGCTGCTGTGTTGACTTTTCTGGGCGGGATCGGCCTTTTTCTGCTCGGCATGCGCCTGATGACAGAGGGGCTGACGACGGCGGCAGGCGACACACTGCGGTCAATTCTGGAGGCTGCGACGCACAGCCGTCTGCGCGCACTGGTGTCCGGTGTCTTGATTACCTCGCTGGTGCAGTCCTCCAGCGCCGTCATCTTCACGACCATCGGTTTCGTCAACGTGGGACTCCTGTCTCTCATGCAGGCGGTCGGCGTGATTTATGGCGCCAATCTGGGCACCACGCTTACTTCGTGGATCGTCGCGCTGGTGGGTTTCAATGTCGATCTGCAGACCATGTCGTTGCCCGCCATCGGCATTGGCATGGCGCTGTCGGTGGCCTCGGGGTCGAAACGTCTCAATGGCATTGGGCAGGCACTGACCGGTTTTGGACTCTTCTTTCTCGGTATCGATGTGCTGCGCGATGCCTTTGCCGGTCTCGGCGATGCGATCGCGCTGGAAGGCTGGGCGGGCCAAGGGGTGCTCAGCCTGCTGCTGTTTGTCGGCTTCGGCATCGTCTTGACCTTGCTGGTGCAATCCTCCAGTGCGGCGCTGGCCATCATCCTCACGGCGACTGCCGGTGGGCTGATTCCCCTCAACGCCGCCGCTGCCATGGTCATCGGTGCCAACGTCGGTACCACCTCCACTGGCGTGTTCGCGGCAATTGGAGCCACGGCGCCCGCGAAGCGTGCCGCCAGTGCGCATGTGATTTTCAACGTAGTCACTGCCGTGGTGGCATTCACGTTGCTCATGCCGCTGCTGTGGTTAGTCAACACCCTGGCAAATTACTTCGGGTCGCAAAACCAGCTCGCGACTTCGCTCGCGATTTTCCACACTCTGGTCAAGACCCTGGGTATTCTCATCATGTGGCCACTCACCGGTCTGATGGTGCGGCGCCTGGAAAAATACTTCCGCTCGATGGAAGAGGACGAGAGCCGCCCGCGCTATCTCGACCACAACGTGCAGGCCACGCCCATGCTGGCCATGGATGCGCTGGTGCTGGAGTTGCAGCGCATGGGTGCCCTGGCACGCCATCTCGCCAGCGAGGCAATCAGCACCGAAGACAGCGGCAACAAACATCTGGCCAGTGGTCATCGTGCCCTTGAAAATCTGAATCTTGCTGTCGCTGAATTCTCCAGCGGCATTCCGCGCAGCGGCGTTGCGGCGGCGGTGCTCAATGGTCTGCCGGATGCGCAGAGAGTCGGGCAGTATCTGGTCAACGTCGCCGAGCATGCGCTGGATATGGTGGTGGCGCATCCGCAGGCGGAACTGGCCGTCGAGGAGCTGTCGGCGGAGCGGGATCATCTGCGGGCGCATGCGGTGGATCTGTTGGGGTTCACGCAGGTGGAGGCGCCGGGCTGGAACCTCGAAACGCTGACCGAACAACGTCGTGTGTTCGAGGCGGATTATCAGACGCTCAAGGCTCGACTGTTGCGCGCCGGTACCACTGGCGAGGTCGCCCCGCGACGCATGGCATTGGCGTTGGAGCGCATGAGCGAGCTGCACAGAATTGTCGATCAGGCCACCAAGTCTGCCATCTATCTGGACCGCTTCATCAAGATGAGCAGGCCAGGGGTTGCGACTCAATCTGGCGAGCAGGCGGTTTCAACAACAGCGTCAGAGCCCGAGCCGGAGCTGGAACCGGAATCAAAAGCAGAAGTCTCGACCGATGCGAACGATATTTCAGTAACGGCCGTTCCTGAAACTGCAGCGTCAGAGAATCCAGCGGCGCCGGACCCCACCGATACTTCACCCCGCTCGAACTGATCTCGAGGTAAGTGCTTTTTGTTAAATTCGTGGTTGTTAAACTCGTGGTTGTTAAATTCGTGCTTGTTGCATTGGCGGATCAACAAGAAAAAGCTGTCGGCATGGCTGGGTGTGGTCTCGTTCGCATTTTGCAGCACACTGGCGCTCGGGCAGGACACAGCGGTGGAAGCTGATGTCACCCAAGCAGCGCTGGCCGCTGCCACTCAGGCCTATACGGACGGTGATTTCCTCTCGGCTTACAGCCGCTGGCGTCCGCTGGCGGAGGCGGGCAATGCCGAGGCAATGACCAATCTGGGCATACTCGCGCGCTATGGTCTGGGTGTGGTGCAGGATTTTGCGGAGGCATTGCGCTGGTATCAACAGGCCGCCGATCAGCGCTATGCGCGGGGACAGTTTCAGCTGGGCCTGATGTACGAGTATGGGTTGGGAGTGCTGCAGAGCGATGCCGATGCAGTGCGCTGGTATCAAGCTTCGGCTGTGCAGGGCTATGTGCGGGCGCAGTTCGCGCTGGGGGCCTTGTTTGCGCAGGGGCGTGGCGTTCCGAAGAATGTCGAGGAGGCCGCGCGCTGGTATCGCCTCGCGGCCGAGCAGGGTGACGCCAATGCGCAGAATATTCTCGGGCGGCTGTATGCTGTCGGCGAAGGAGTTCCGCTGGATGCGGCGCAGGCGCTGCACTGGTATGCGCTGGCAGCGCAGCAGGGACATGCAGACGCGCAAGAGAATTTGCGCGCCGCTTGTCCTGTGGGAGCTGTGGGAGCGGGCCAGCCCGCGATTTGTGAGCAGTAGCGACTGCATTGAAGCGTGGTGGATTATCGCCTGCAGGCAGGCTCCCACAGTCAGTGGTGACCTACTCGTCCACGCACACCTGATTGCGCCCAAGCCGCTTCGCCTTATACAGCGCCCGGTCGGCTCGCGTGAAGATGCTTTGCAGATTGGTATCGCTGGCCCGGAATTCCGAAATGCCCGCACTAATGGTGACGCTGATGTCTTTGGGCTCCATCGCCATCAACAAGCCTTCGAAGGAACTGCACAGTCGCGCGGCCATGATCAGTGCATCTGCCTGCGTCGTCTCCGGCATCAGCACCGCGAACTCCTCGCCCCCCACGCGCGCCAGCGTGTCGCAATCGCGCACGCTCCTCTGGCAATGTCGTGCCATGGCTTGCAGCACCACGTCGCCCGCATGATGACCGTAAGTGTCGTTGATGCTTTTGAAGTGATCGATGTCGATGATCAGCAGTGACATCGAGGTGCCATAGCGACGACTTCGCAGAAATTCCTGCTCGGCCACCTGATAAAAAAACAGACGATTGTAGATGCCTGTGAGCGCATCGGTGTTGGCGCGCCGTTCCAGTTCCATGCGCAGTGCACGCTGTTCTGTCACGTCGGTCGAGAAACCGATCAACATCTCGGGCTGGCCCGGCAACTGCAGTGGCATCTTGGTGGACCAGTAGTAGCGAGTGTTGCCATCCTTGTCGATGAAGGGTTCCTCCATGGTCATCTTGGTGCCGGTCTCGAACACTTTCTGATCATTGCTGTAGTATTCCGCACCGATATTTCCTGGCAGCAACTCCACATCGGTGCGGCCGATGATCTCGGAGGTGGGGAGTTTCAGAAGGTTCGCCACGCGAGGATTCACGTAGACATAGCGACCCTCGTGGTCCTTCAGGTAGATGTTGGCTTCGATATTGTGCAGCACGGTGTTGAGCAGATTACTCTGTTGCGCAAGTGCCACTTCCAGGCGCTTGCGTTCGGTGATGTCGGTGGCGACGCCGCAGATGCCGATGATGTCGCCCGCCTCGTTCCGAATGGGTGCCTTGACTACCAGATAGATGCGCGTTGCACCGGTTGCCTTGATGACGTTGGATTCTTCGTTTTCCTGGGCAATGCCGCTGGTGATGACCTTCAGATCATTCTCGCGCAATTTCCGAGTTGACTCGGCGTCGAAGAGTTCGTTATCAAAGCGCCCTACACATTGCTCCGGAGCCAGCTGCCACATCTCTGCACAGAGGCGATTGACGTAGGTATAACGTCCCTGCAGATCCTTGGTGAAAATGTGAGCACCTACATTGTCCAGCAATGCGCGCAGCCCGAGCAGTTCTTCTGTTGTTTTTTGCATACACTCCAGTGGAATCTGTTGCGGTAGAGCATTTTTCTGTGGGACTTTTCCTACATGTCAGCCTTCTGGCGATTCTAGCCAGCTGTCACGCACGAATACCAGTACTAGTTTGGGGGGGGTATTGCTTTTTATCAGTCATGAGTGACTTCGTGTAAACTGCCGGTCTGTTGTTTTTTGGCGAGAGAGCCCCCCTTTTATGTACGACATCGTTCAAGATTATTACGGCCGCCAGTTGCAGAATTCGGCGGATCTGAAAACCAGTGCCTGCTGTGACATCAGTCAGGTGCCAGAATGGCTCAAGCCTTTGCTGGCCCGCATTCACCCCGAGGTGCTGTCGCGTTACTACGGCTGTGGGCTGGTGTGCCCGCAGTTGCTCGAAGGGTGCCGGGTGCTCGATCTTGGTTGTGGCACCGGGCGTGACGTCTATGCACTGGCGCAGCTCGTAGGGCCAACCGGCCTGGTGGTCGGCGTCGACATGACCGACGAGCAGCTGGCCGTGGCGCAGCAGCATCAGGCCTGGCACGCCGAGGCCTTCGGTTACGACAATGTGCGTTTCCTGAAGGGTTACATCGAGAAGCTGGACGAGCTGGACCTGCAGCCGGGCAGTTTCGATGTCATCGTCTCCAACTGCGTGGTCAATCTCTCTCCGGACAAAGATGCTGTGCTGCGTGGCGTGCAGCGGCTGCTGAAACCGGGCGGAGAGTTCTACTTCTCCGACGTCTATGCCGACCGCCGCGTGCCCGATGCGGTGCGCAATGATCCGGTACTCTACGGCGAGTGTCTCGGTGGTGCGCTGTATTGGAACGACTTCCTGCGCATCGCCATCCGCCAAGGCTTTGCGGACCCGCGTCTGACTGAGGATCGTCCTCTGGAGATCACCGATGCGGCGCTGCAACCTCGCGTTGGCAACCTGCAATTCTTCTCGGCCACTTATCGCCTGTTCAAACTCGACGAACTGGAGAGCGCCTGTGAAGACTACGGCCAGGCCGTCATCTACAAGGGCACGATCCCCGAGCATGCCAGCAGCTTCGAGCTGGACAAGCACCACTACATCGAGACCGGCCGCGTCTTCCCCGTGTGCGGCAACACCTGGCACATGCTCAAGGGCACGCGCTTTGCCCCGCATTTCGAGTTCATCGGCGATTTCTCGCGTCACTATGGGCTGTTCGAAGGCTGTGGCAGCAGCATGCCGTTTGATGAGAACAGTGGCGGTGTATCGCAAGGCGGGGCCTGTTGTTGAGTCAGGCGTCCATAACAATTACAACAGGAGCACCGCCATGCCGCTTTCACGAAGAACACTGCTGAGAATCATGACGACCAGTGTCGCAGTCGCCAGCTTGCCGCTTCCTCTGCGCGCGCAGCAAAGCAATCAGGTGCGCACCATCGCCGGTGGCGGCGTCACCGCGCCCATCATCAATCCTTACGGCGTCGTGTTCGGCCCCGACGGTGCGCTGTATTTCTGCGAAGTAGACACCGGCCTCACCCGGCGACTGAGCCTGGGCGACGGCCTGCTCACCATCGTTGCGGGGAATGGTCAGAAGGCCTATGCGGGCGATGATGGCGCCGCGCTCGCTGCATCTTTCTCCGCGCCACACGAGATCCGTTTTGATAAAGACGGCCACCTGTTTGTCGTCGAGCGCGACGCGCATGTGGTGCGCCGCGTTGATGCCGTCACCGGCATTGTCTCCACTGTGGCTGGCACCGGCGAGGCGGGTTTCTCGGGCGACGCCGGGCCTGCCAATCGCGCCCAACTGCGTCAGCCCCACAGCATTGCCTTTGATGCCGATGGCAATCTGCTGATCTGTGACATCGGCAACCATCGGGTGCGCCGCGTGAATATGGCAGATGGCACCATCAGCACGCTGTCGGGCACCGGTGAACGTGAGCAGACGCCCGACGCCGCGCCGCTGGCTGGCACCCACCTGCGCGGGCCGCGCTCGCTCGACACCGATGATGACGGCAACGCCTATCTGGTGCTGCGCGAAGGCAACGCGGTGTTCAAGCTGGATCTGCGTGCGCAGACTCTGCAGCGCATCGCTGGCACCGGCGAGAGTGGCTACACTGGTGATGGTGGCGCGGCTATCGACTGCACCTTCAACGGCCCCAAGGGCATCGCCTACTCGGCTGAGGACCACAGCCTTTACATCGTCGACACCGAGAATCATGTCATCCGCCGCATGGAATTAGCATCGGGAATCATTAGCACGGTGCTGGGCACCGGCGCGGTGGGCGATGGCCCGGACGGCGATCCGCTGGGCTGTGCGCTGGCGCGTCCGCATGGGGTGTGCGTGCGTGACGGCGTGCTCTATGTAACCGACAGCGAGAACCACCGCCTGCGCGCGGTGTCGATCACCTGAACAGCAGCCCACCACTGACTGTGGGAGCGTACCCAAAGGGCATAAAGGCCCGCCCGCGATAAGAATTCGGCGCTGAGCTTGAATCAAGAATCGCGGGCAAGGCCCGCTCCCACAGTCAGTGGTGGCTTGTATTGAATCGATTCACCCTGGCGCTTTGCGCCTCCTTCCAGGTGCTGAGTTCTGAGGGCCGCAGGCCGTAGCGCGCCAGGACGCCCTCGTGGATGCGGCGTAATTCCTCGACGATCAATGCTTGGACTTCTTTACGCAGCTCGTCATCAGGCACGGCCGCCTCCACCGCCTGCCGGATCAGCGTCAAAGCATCCTGCTGCGGCTGCGTCACCACCTCACGAATCGTTTGCTTGATCAAGTCTCGCCAGGTCAGGCGCACCGGGTCCGGCTCCGCCAACTCCTGCCGGATGGTCAGATATTCCTGCGTCGAACGCTCATACGCCCACACATACAGATCGCGCAGCAACTCCACGCGGGTCATTTCATACACGCCGAGAATCGCGCGGCTGTACGCCTGTTCTGGAACGCCGAGGAAGGTAAGTGGGCACAGGTTGGCGCGGAACAGCGGCAGGTTGGCGGCCAGCCGCGAGGTGCGTTTATTGATGTCCGCGAAGGGCTGCAGATAGGGCAGATGCACCATCAGGAAGAAGGATTGCTCGAACGGATCGCGAATCTGACTGGCCTTGCGCAGCAGGACCGTCAGCGTCTCGTCGATTTGCGCGGGCACCGACAGCGGGCGATAGACGCTCTTGCCGATATCCACCACATGCTGGCGCACGTTGCCCTCGTCCTCGGGGTTGGGCAGCAGATTCTCAGCGAGCGCGGCGTGCAGATTCATGATCGTGAAGCGATCCAATGTCGCTTCCGGTTTCAGAGCGCCGCCGCTCTCGGCCAACATTTCGATGGCGTTCTTGTGGTTCAGAATCATCTGCGTTTCAACCGCCGCCTTGCCCTTGGCCGCCCGCCCATGCTCGATCAGTTCGCGCGTGTCCAGCCGCGAATAGGTGTTGCCCTCCAGCTGGCTCGATGCCCAGGACAGGTCGATCAACAAACGGTTGAGAATGGCGCGGCTGAAGGTGCCAGCAGGAGCATTGACCTTCGCGGTGGTTCCGATGCGATGCAGCTGGCGACGCAGTGCAGCTGAGAGGTACCAGCTGGTGTTGGGCTGATACGCATCAAGAAAATCATGCTGATACCCCACCGGATGGCGCGCCTGCACGGGTTGATCGACATAGGCCAGAATCTCCCGGCTGTCGGCAGACAGTGGAATAAAGGACGGGAACACATCAAGGGCATACGGCGGATCGATGCGGGGTTCGGCGAGGGCATACGCGGGAATGTTATTGCTGGCCGCGAAGTAGCGGCGAGCGCGCCCCTCGCCGCTGGCGACGATCTGGCGTCCTGCGATCAGGCCACTGATCCAGCGCTGCGCCGTGCGCCGGGGCAGATGTGGATGCTGGGCGAGCAGTGTGGCCAGCGTCAGGCCGGTGGGTGCTGCTTGGATGGTGGGCAGCAGGTCGGTAGCGGAATCGGGATTGCTCATAGTGGCGCCGTTTTCTGCAGTAAGTGGCGCTATTATGGCGCAGTATTTAAAACAGCGCCACTCCCACAGAAGGTCCATATGCCACGTCTCTGCCCGCGAGATATAAGGCTCTCAGGCTCTGTACTTCAATTCCCCAACTGACTATGCTGCCCTCCGAAGTGGCCCTGAATCTCCCGCACTCACGGCCTCCACTGTAGCTGGGAAGAGGTTGTTCATGCGTTCACTGTGGTCCGTCATTTCCGTCAGTCTCCTGTTCTCCACCGCCGCGCACGCCGCTCCGCTCTGGCAGTTTGACGCAGACTCCGCCGCCGCTGCAGCGAGTGTGCAATTGCCCGCCAACGCGGTGAATGCCCAGGCTGTCACACTCTCTGCCTCCATGCTCGAAGCCCTGACGATCGGCAGCGAGCTGACCCTCTCGGTGGCC
This sequence comes from Gammaproteobacteria bacterium, assembly GCA_030654835.1. Classification (GTDB taxonomy): domain Bacteria; phylum Pseudomonadota; class Gammaproteobacteria; order Pseudomonadales; family Pseudohongiellaceae; genus UBA5078. Next base: position 20,619 of record JAURWS010000024.1, read on the forward strand.
GAGCAGGATCTCGTTTTTGCAGTTGCCGCAGAGCAACGCTTCGACAACGGCGACCGTGGTCTTCGCGCCGTGCTCGTGGGCGGCGACGGCAGCCAGATCGTCTCGATGACCATTGGCGCCTCCGCCGTGATGGCCACTGTTTACGCGCCGCAGGGCAAATACGTGTTGCAGGCACAACGTGAAGGCAACGGTGAAGGCAGCCGCTACGTCGGCTACGTGTTCACCGAATCCTCCGGCATCTGGATGCTGCCGATGGACGAAGGCGCCGCAGCTGCCGATGCCGCCGAAGACACCCAAGCCGCCAATTACAATACCCGCAGCGGTGGCCTGCAGCTGCAGCAAGCCGTGGCTAGTGCGGATATCACCATCACCCAAAACTTCAGCGCCACCCCCGTGCTGCTCGGCGGCACGCTGGACGCCATGATTGAAATCAAGAACAACACCACCGCGACGATCACCGGCGAGACGCTCAAGATCATGGATATTTTTGACCGTGCCGACTTCGACGAAAGCAGCGCTGGCTGCACGTTAAGGAACGTCACGTACAGTAATGGTGTCTTCAAGGAATTGCATTGCCCTGTCAATAATCTGGCAGCCGGTGCCACGCTGAATGTCAATTACAGCGTCCGCACTACGCAAAATTCCACCCCCTCGGTGACCAGCAACGTGGAGCTGGACGGGGCTGGCGACACCGCCTTCATCACCGTCGTCAACGACACGCTCAAGGACACCGACAACGACGGCATCAGCGATTTCAACGAGAACATCCTCGGCACCAACCTCAATAGCGCCAGCTCCGGCCCACAGGAAGGCGCGAATGCCGAGATCGATCTCCTGCTGGTCTACACGCCGCGCTTTGTCGCCGATTCCAGCACCGGCAACCCTATCCAGGATCTGAATCAGCTGATTCAGGAAACCAATGACATGTACGCCACCTCCGGCGTCGGCATCACCTTCCGCGTTGCCGCGTACCGACAGGTGGACTACACCGAGACCACCGGGCTGACGCCGATGCTGGACGCCATGGCCGAGAGCAAGGGCGTGTTCGAGGACATCAACTACCAGCGCATGGCCAGCGGTGCAGACCTGGTGGTGCTGGTGGATGGCTTCAACGAGGGCTCGGATGAAGTGTGTGGCCTGGCACATGGCGGCGGCACCGCCACGCTCGGCGATTTCAGCGACACCAGCTCGCGCGCCGTATTCGCCGTGAATTACCGCGCTGGCGTGCAATCCGGCCGTGGTTCGGGCTGCGACAACATGACGGTGGCGCACGAGATCGGGCACCTGCTCGGCCTCGGGCATTCGTGGGTGGAGCAGAACCAGAAAGGCGAGACCATCGGCACCTTCCCATGGTCGCTGGGGCATGGCGTCACCGGCTCGTTCCACACCATCATGGCCTACGACGAACACTTCCCGAACGGAGTGCAACTGCCGCTGTTCTCCAACCCCCGCCGCAACAACTGCAAAGAGCAGGCCTGTGGCGTGCCGCGTGACAACACCACCTCCGGCGCCGACGCCGTCTTGGCGCTGAACACCGTGCGCTTCCAGGCCGCTCGCTACTTCAGCCCGCGCCCGGCCGTCAGCCTCGTCGCCGCCAATGGGGCCGCCACCGGCGCAACATTGAAGGCCGGCGTCATCCGCACCGGCGGCCCACAAGGCACCAGCACCACCTTCGCCTCACAGTTCACGGGCACCGATGCAGTGAGCCTGGTCGGCGACCTCTCCATCGACCCGATGCACGTCGGCCGCAATGGCAAGACCCACATGGTCATCGCCGCACAGGGCGTCGGTTACTTCCAGGTGAACGCCAGCGGCGGCTATGTCCCATGGGACGGCAACCTCGCGACGCTGCAGGGCAGCATCGCCTCGCGCCCGCTGAAGTCCGTAGAACAACTGACGGTCTTCAAGGACCTGGCGTTTGCCAACGTCGGCATTCCCCAGGTGTCGCTGGTGGTGTTCTTCGCCTACTCGGTGGACGGCACCGACACGTTCATCTACAGCAGCTCAGGGGTGCCGTTGACGATCCAGTGATGGGTGGACGGATTCCAACTGGCAGGCCTATAATCGAGCCACAGGTAAGCGTGAGATTGGTAGAGGTTGCTGGAAACGGCGGCAGCCCGGATGGGCGGGATCCTCGAACTCAGGACCTGTATTTTTTTCAAGACGCCCGCTCTCATGCGGGCGTTTTGTTTTCCGGCGAAGCATTAATTCGGAAAATGCTGATCACTTCGCCGCTGTCGGTAGAGTTATCACCGCCATCGTGATCCGCGAGATGCATGTCAACTTGCCCTCTTCATTCTCGATACGAATCTCCCACACCTGCGTGCTGCCACCAATGTGAATCGGCCGCGCGGTGCCCGTCACCCAACCCGACGCCACCGAGCGTATGTGATTCGCATTGATCTCCAGCCCTACCGCCGCCTGATGCTCCCCGCGCAGACAGTAGTTCGCCCCGATGCTGCCCAGCGTCTCGGCCAGCAACACCGACGCCCCGCCATGCAGAATGCCACGCGGCTGCACCGTGCGCGCATCCACCGGCATGCGGCCGCACAGATAATCGTCGCCGATCTCCGTGAACTCGATGCCGAGGCTCTGCCCGGCGGTGTCGCGGTTGGTGGCGGTGATGTGTTCGAGGGTGAGGGGGCGGGTCCAGATGGGCATATACGAGGGTCCGTTATAAATTCGAAATCGCAAGCTCTCGGCGGTTTTGTACAGAATAACTTTGGCCTACCCTTCAGATTGAGACTGAGCACAAGAATGTAGCTAGTAAACAAAATCTGAGCAGATCAGACCGATCTCGCGAGGACTAACTCTAATTTACCAGCAAGCTTTAGCTTCACAGGAATTTGCGAAGTAGTTTGACACAAGCTCTAATACGTAATCCCATTGATTTCAGCTCGTTAGACTACTTCACTCAACACGTACACGCTTTAGTACAACGAACTGCCATTCATCTTGATGACATAAAGAAAGGTTTCGGGACATCCGTTTACCATTTTAGTACCGATTGAGTAATCCGGTCTGTATTGCCTGGGCTGTGTGTAGAAAACATCGCAATCATTGAATATTGCAAATAACGCCATCGCTAAGGACTGTGTTTTGGGTCCATAGGGTGCCAGTAAGGTAGCCTGCGGTGTTTTTCAAGATAGTTGTCGCGTCAATCGTCACGCGGCTTGCTGCTGATCCATCTCCTTATCCGGATTCAGAAATACTGTCGTAATCCGATCCCAATTCCTTGTGTCACCAGACCAGCGCTGCGGGTTTTCCCGCTT
>JAURWS010000046.1 GCA_030654835.1 Gammaproteobacteria bacterium
GGTGATGGTGACGTCAATCTGCTTGCTGATCACGCCGCCGTTCTGGTCGTCGAGGCTGATGGTGAAACTTTCCACCTTGGTCTGTCCTGCGGCCAGGTATTCCACGGCAGAGGCCGGCACGGAGTAAGTCCAGGTGAGCTGCCCGCCGGCGCCGGAGCCCGTGGTGTCACTGTTCTTGACCGCGCTCAGGCTGCCCAGTGTCGTGCCGACCGGCGTGCCGGTGGCGGAGACCAGATGCACGTCGGTAAGGTCCACATCGCTGAAGCTGATGGTGCCGCTGTCTGTCAGGCTGCCGGTTGGGGCAACCAGCTCGGTCACGCCGCCCACGAGATCTTCAGCCGTGATGACGGGCACGTCATTGGTGCCGGTGATGGTAATGGTGACCTGGCTCTCCGCGAAGTTGGCTGCGTTGTTGGCGTCAGCAATACGGACCGTGAAGACCTCGGTGCGGGTTTCACCGGCGGCGAGAAACTGCACGGCGGCATTGCCTAGCTGGTAGCTCCATGCCACTGTACCCTGACTGTCGCCGAGCGTGGCGTTGCTGACACTGGCAGTGAGGACGCCGTAAGCCCCTGCCGGGGTGGCAATGCTGACCACATGGCTGTCGGTGAGGTCCAGGTCGAAGAATGCGATGGTGCCGCCGGCAGATTGGGCGGTGGAGGCGCTGGCATCGGAGTCGCCATCCTCAACAACACCCGCCGCTTGCGGCGCGGTCTTGATGACGGGCTGATCCTGGTTGGTGATTATCAGGCCATCGACAGCAATCTCCAGTCTCTCCATCATCTGGACGGTCAGCTTGCTGCCATTGCCGAAGTCGAAGGTAAAGTCACTTGCGGCACCGTTGGAAACTTCGCCGGTTTTAGAGTTGGTCTTCACTGTCAACAGATGTTGATAGTAGCGTGCCAGTTGATACTCTACTGCGGCACTCATCCATTCGGCCTGCGTCAGCTCGACGCGAACGGTATCAATACCTGAACCCCCGGTATAAACGTCGCTTGCAGCGCCATTTTCGGAAAGGCGATAGATCAGGCTGTCGTTACCAGAATCGCCATTGAGGGAGTCACTTCCCGCGCCGCCATTGAGTGTATCGCTGCTGGCGCCGCCATTGAGCTTGTCGTTTCCGCTGCCCCCAGTGATTACATTGCTGCCCGAAACGCCATTACTATTGTTATTGGCCATATAAACTCCGTGTTAATGTTGAATCTGGAAGGATAATTCAGTCCACTGACCTTAACGCCAAGACCTACTAAATCTGGCGGGAGAGCCAGATATGGGAGCGCGCGGGTAGTTGGAGAATGCGAATTTCTGAAGCGGCAGTATAGGCGTGGCGGATGTCAGGTCAATGACTAATTCATGTGTTCCATGGTAATTCTTGCGGTGGTCGTCGATTATTTTTGATTTGGTTTTCAAGTGATTACAAAACGAGCAGGGGCATTGCCGAATTGGCGGCAATGCCCGTCTTTTTCAGGTGTGGTCAGCGCCTCGGCATCCGACTGAAGCTGAATTCATAACTCACATCCGCAGTCGCCACCGCAGCCCCATTTTCAAAGCGTGGCGCGTAACGCAGCCCGGTCACTGCCTCGGTGGCGGCAGCGGCCAACTCGGCGTCTGCGTCGTCATCGGTGACGCGCACGTTGGTAACGAATCCTTCCGCATCTACATCAAACTGCAGATTGACAGCACCTTCCGAGGCGAGAGCATTCGGGAATTCGCGTCGATAGATGAGCGCTGGTGCAGTGTTGCCTGCCCCAACAATCAACACATGGGGCGTGGCCTCTGCGCGCTGGTCCTGGCGCTCGAAGGCTTCGGCCAGCGCCGTGTGCGCGTTCACGGAGAATGGTCGCGCCTCGGGGAAGCGATCAAATACCTGCGCGGCAGCGGTCAGCGGTGCGATAGCAGCGAGAAAGTTGCCCTGGCTCATTTCGAGGCGGCCTATCCAGAAGTTGGCTGTGGCCAGACGGTAGCGCGCGATGTCGTTGTCGATGGGTTCAAGATTGGCGCGCGCCGCCTGCCAGGATTCTCTGGCTTCGTCTCTTTGATCCAGGCTGAAGTAGGTGGTGCCCAGCTGGATGCCGATGATTGCTTCGAGGAAGGGGTCGCGTGGCTCCTGCTTTCGGGCCAGCTCGTAAGCGCGCAGGTAATGCTTGCGGGCATCGGCGAATTCACTGTTGGCGGTGGCGGAGTCGCCCAGTGCCATCAACGGGTCGATCAGCGCCAGCGCGTCTTCGCCGTGGACATTTTCGGAGATTTCCAGCGCGTGCTCCAGAATCTCGGCAGCATCGTCACCGTCGCGGACCACGTTGCCATAGTTCAATGCCAATGCGGCGGTTGTCTGGTGTGCGTCTCCCAGCACTTCCAGTGCCAGCTCGTAAGCCTGACGGGCGGGCTCAACTGCCTGATCACGGAACTGCGGCCCCTGAGCCACCAGTTCCTGATATTGACGGTAGGCCGCATTCATGGCGGCCCGCTTCTCATCATCAGTCTGTGCATGTGCGGCTAGTGGGAGACTCAGCAGCGCCATCAAAGCCAGAGGTTTGAGTGCCGCGAATGGACGGTGGCCGGTGGGTGTGGTGTGGTTCATCATGTTGAATGCCATTTTGGTGAAGAGTCTGTTTATGAGGATCGTTGTGGTGCCCGGTTTACACGAAGCACCAGGGACTGGCAATCACATTAAGTCTGACGCTGTGATTTGCCTGTTGAGCAGTCGTTCGGTGGTCGTCGGATAGAGACACGGTGACCCAATTTGGCTACACTGCCCGCCAGTCAAAGCCAACGCCAGCCCAACGCCGTTTCGACGAAAGACTATCAATAACAATAATGAGGTTTCTATGCTCCGACGCTCCCTCTCCTCTGCTGCCTCCTTTGCCGTCTCCTCTGCCATCGCTCTGTGCACACTGCTCGTTTGTGCCAGTGGCCTGCAGGCCGCTGAACTGACCGCCAATCTCAAGATCGTCCGCTTTGGCCCCGCCGGGCAGGAGAAGCCAGGTCTGATCGATGCGTCCGGTCAGCTGCGCGATCTGTCAGCACATGTCACCGATATCACGCCCGATGTTCTGTCCGACGAAAGCCTGGAGCGCATCGCAGCTATTCCCATGGATCAGTTGCCAATTGTGCAGGGCGAGCCACGTCTGGGAGTTCCGCTCACCGGCATCGGCAAGATCATCGCCGTCGGCTTCAATTACGTGAACCACGCTGCCGAGATGCAGGTGGAACTGCCCACCGAACCGCTGATCTTCATGAAAGCGACTTCCGCATTGACCGGTCCGTTCGACGATGTCATTCAGCCACGCAACGGCGTGAAGCTCGATTACGAGTCTGAGCTGGTGGTGGTGATAGGCAAGCGTACCCAATATGTTTCAGAGGCGGACGTGTTCGACTACATCGCTGGCTATGCGGTCGGCCATGACGTTTCCGAACGTGCCTTCCAGCGCGAGCGTGGCGGCCAGTTCACCAAAGGCAAGAGTGCGGACACCTTCGCGCCTCTCGGGCCGTGGCTGGTCACCCGTGACAGCATCGAGGACGTGCAGAACCTGTCCATCTGGTCAGAAGTCAATGGCGAGATGCGTCAACAGGGCAATACGGCTGACATGGTCTTCGGTGTCGCGAAGATCGTCAGTCATCTGAGTGAATTCATGACCCTGTATCCCGGGGACGTCATCTACACCGGTACTCCGGCAGGAGTCGGCGATGGTATGGTGCCTCCGGTATACCTTAAACCCGGTGACGTGGTGAGGCTGGGAATCGAAGGGCTTGACGAGCAGCGTCAGACCATCGTTCCATCGCACTGATTTTTCGTTCGGACATTACAAAATGTCACAAATACGGCACAGGCAGTGGTTTTTCACTGTCTATGTTGTGTGCATACTTGCCGCCGTTCCATATCGACAAGAAAAATGAATTGTCAGCGCCTCTGCAGCTGACAACGTTAATAGAGCCTGGAGTCTTACCAATGAGTTATCGCTTGATTCGCAAGGGGTTGCGCGCAACAGTGCGCCCCGTCACATTGGCCGCAGCGGCCCTGCTTCTCGCCAGCGCGGCGTCAGCACAACAGCCTGCCGCCAGTGATTCCACCGTTACCTATCCCGCCGAATTCTTTGCCCAGTACGAACCCTTCTCCGTAAATGACATGCTCTCGCGCATCCCTGGTATCACCCTGGCGATGGGTGGCGGCAATCAGGGTGGCAGCGGTGGCCCCGGCAGTTCTGGTGGCGCCGATCGTCGCGGTCTGGGCGCCGGTGGCGACCAGATACTGATCAACGGCCGACGCATCGCCGGCAAGGAAAATGAAGGCAACGCCCAGCTGGCACGTATTCCAGCCAGCCAGGTGCAATACATTGAAATTATTCGTGGCACCTCCGGGGATCTGGACGTGCGCGGCGGAGCACAGGTCATCAACATCGTCCTGCTCGCGGCTGAGACTCGTTCCAGCATCGCGGCCGAAGTGAATGTCGATCGCTACCACGACGGCACGCTGGACCCGGGCGGTTCTATTTCCCTGAACGGGCAACGTGGCGCCCTGAACTATCAGTTCAGCGCCGCAGCAGAGCCGCGTTACGAATTCCGCGATGGCTTCGAGACCAGCATCCTGGCCAACGGCACGCCGAACGACATCGTGGTGCGGCAGGAATACCGTGATTCCAAACCCATCACGCTGAGCACCAACCTAGGCTATGACCTGACCTTGAATGATCGCGTCAACTTCAATGCGCTGGTGTCCGATTCCGATGCGCCGACGACGGTGGATCGTTACATCACCGATTTGCGTGCCACACCAAACACACTGACCACCGAGTATGACGACATCCCCGCTTCCAGTGACAACTGGGAGATCGGCGGTGACTACGAGCACACCTTCGTGAATGGCAGCCGCTTCAAGACTCTGTTCATTGTCAACGAAGCCAACAGCGAAAGCGCCCGTGATGCGTTTGATGTGAATGGTGCCAATTACACCAAGTTCCTCTATCTGGCGACTCAGAGCGTCACTAAGGAGCGCATCGTGCGCAGCACCTACTCCTTCGGTCTGAACGACACGCAGGATCTGGAGGTCGGCATCGAGCGCGCGCAGACGATTCTGGATTCACAGCTGCAGCTCGGATTGCCGCCTGTCCCATTCGCTCCCTCGGCCCAGTTCGGCGGTCTGCGTCCAGCCAGCAACACCGATGCGCTGGTGGAGGAAATCCGCTACGAGTCGTTTGTCGTGCACAACTGGCAGCTCAATGAGCGCATGTCTCTGGAGAGCACGTTGCTGTTCGAGAACTCCACGATCGAGCAGAGCGGAGATGTCAGCAACAAGCGCGATTTCGATTTCATCCGTCCCAAGGTCGACTACCGTTTTGATATCACTCCCGCGATTCAATTCCGCGCCTCCTTCGAAAAGGATGTCGCACAGCTGAGCTTCTCCGACTTTACTGCCAGCATCGCCGGCGGTGACGACGACCAGAATGCGCTGGCCGGTAACCCACAGCTGGCGCAGGAACAATCGCTGCGCTACGAGGCAAACCTGGAATACCGTCTGCCCAATGACACTGGCGTGCTCAGCTCCAAGGTTTTTTATCATGACCTGACGGACGTGATTGACAGGGTCAACGTGTCTACGCGCACCTCGATTCAGTCTGCCAGCGGCAACATCGGTGACGGTGAGCGCTACGGAGCCAGTGTGGACGCGAGTCTGCGCCTTGGCTTTATCGGTGTTCCCGAGATGCTGCTGACCTCTGGCGTGCAGATTGAGGACTCCAGCGTGACCGATCCGTTCCTGGGTATCGATCGCAAACTGCGTCAGGGCGGCCGCGGCAACATGCGTCTCGGTTTCCGTCATGACCTGCCGGCGTTGAGCATGAACTACGGCTTCAACTTTGCGCACCAGTTCGAGGGGGACAGAAAGGCCTACGACATCGACAAGATCGAAGATTACAACTCAGGCGACATGTTGACTGTGTTTGCCGAGACCATTGGCTTTGCGGGTTTGACTTACCGCTTCGAAGCCATGAATGCCCTGGAAGGCGAGCGTTGCCGTGAACGTTCACGCTTTGTTCGCGGCACTATCGCCACGGGCGTGCTGAACGAGATCGAGACGTCTTGCAGCAACACTGGTATGAAGCTGGCGCTGAAGGTCCGCGGTACGTTCTAAAGTTCGTTGGGAAGTTCGTAGGAAAGTTCGCTCGAAAGCTCGTTTTTTGCTGATTTTAGGTTCGTGAACTGTACGCGGGTCACGAATTTTTCGGATTCGCGTGGGAGGCAAGCTCACATCCAGAGCGTCACAAACTCGGGAGCGACCCTTTCGCGCGATGATTAGCCTGCAAAGGTTTATTTATAAGAGCAGATCAATCTGCCACAATTCGATGCCCGTCTCCGATAAGGATGGCGGGCATTTTTATTTCCGGTGCAATCGATTTTGACAGGATGCCTGTCAGCAGGAGCCAGCATGGCCGAGATTGGCAAATTCAACACTCTGCCCGTGACCAAACAGGTGGCCTTCGGGGTCTATGTAGACGGGGGCGAGCTGGGAGAAATTCTGCTGCCGCGCCTGGACGTGCCCGCCAACTGCAAGGTGGGCGACACGGTGGAAGTCTTCCTGTATCACGATTCCGAGGATCGCCCGATCGCGACCACTCGGCGGCCGCGTGCGCAGGTCGGCCAGTGCGTCTCCCTGAGCGTGGTGCAGGTCAACCATGCGGGCGCCTTTCTCGACTGGGGATTGCCCAAGGATCTGCTGGTGCCCTTCAGCGAACAGCGGGTGCCGATGCGTGAAGAGAGCTCCTACGTGGTCTATGTGTATCTGGACAAGCCCAGTGGACGCATCGCCGCCACCTCGCGTCTGGATGCCTGGTTGAGTGAGGACGGCACCAGCTTCGAGCCGATGCAGCCGGTCAACCTGCTGGTCTGCAGCCGCACGGATCTCGGTTACAAGGCTGTCGTCAACCAGACCCACCTCGGCCTTATCTTCAAGACGGAGGTGTTGCAGCCATTGCGGGTCGGCCAGAAGCTCAAGGGCTTCATCCGCCGCATTCGCGAGGATGGCCGCATCGACCTGTGCCTGCAGCTGCAGGGGCAAGCGGTGCGCGATGATCTGGGGGAGAAGATTCTGGCGCATCTGCGGGCTAATGACGGTGTGTCATCGCTGTGCGACCATAGCAGCCCGGACGACATTTACGCGGTCTACAAGGTCAGCAAGGGCAACTACAAAAAGGCCATCGGCACGTTGCTGAAGAAAAAGCAGATCGCGATTCACCCCGACCACATCCAACTAACGATATGACTGTGGGAGATTCTATGTCTCAGTGCAAGAGCTGAGTTGATTTAGTCAGCACTTCGCACGCCGGTTTGGGTAACGAGTAGGGTTGAGCAGGACACGCCGTAGACCCGTCCGTGGGGGCTCGACTGCCGCCGTCCTGGCGG
>JAURWS010000054.1 GCA_030654835.1 Gammaproteobacteria bacterium
GAGCGAGAGAAGGGAGCTGTGACATGGGACGATTCCTCCTTGGAAAGGCCACAAATGGGCGGTCAGAAAGCACTGTTTATATGTACATATTATAGACCTATCTCAATGATTTTGCTGAAAAATATCCACATATATTTTCACGAATAAACATGGCGGTTTCAAGTGCCAATTTAAGGCGTCGCGTTCCAAATCGACACCAAATGAAATCGGGTGAAAAGCTGCGTCATAACTGGGCTTTAGCATCTGCATAATCAAAATTTAGCGCCGCGTGCTGCTTCTCCGTGAGTGCGTACCTCTCCATTGATATAGGCATGCGTGATTATTGAGAGTGATCTGGAGATTCCATTTAGGGCAACCGAAGCATCGTAGAGATCAAGTTTTCCGGTATCCGCACTACCATATTCATACTTGAAGTTTATTTTAGTTCTGACATTTAGAGCTCCTTTCTGTGTTTTGTGCAGATGGCGCGCAAGTAACCCAACATCGAGTTAACGCACACACACACGGTTTCTGGCAGCACCGAACATCCCTTCCCCTCACCGCACCTAATCGCCATCGCGATTCTCACGCCACGGCAGACCCTATGCAGGCATATTCCTGTGCATTCACCCCCCACAAAGCAGGCCCAAGATCACGAAAAGAAAACATCACAATCGGAGCCACCAGGCAGCATCAATGCACCCGCAGAAAACCTCGCATCCATGCCAACGGAATGTAACAGCATCCGTCATCTTCAGGAACAGCGAACGCTGCGGTGGAAGAAGAATTTCTCTCGGAGGGTTTCCCTTGCAGACCTGACTCCATGTTTGTCGATCAATACTCCCCCCAACAAAAAAGCCCGCTTAACGCCAATGCGCCAAGCGGGCTTTGTGAGCCGAACACCAATGAGAGGATGTAACTACCGCGCAGCCAACTGCTCGCGATACTGCGTCAGCGCCGCCTTCAGCTTCTCGGCATTCTGTGGCCCCATGCGCAGCAGCTGCTTCTCGACGGGGGTCATGCTTTCCACGCCGGCGTCGGCATAGACATACATGATCTTGGGCTTCACGAGCTGAAAGGGCCCTTCGGCAGTCTGGGCGTTCAACACGTTGTCGATGGCACGAATCACCACCTCATCAAAATTGCGGTTGGGGTAGCCAATCTCAGCGAAAGCCTCCTGGAACAAGGGCTTCAGAACGCGATAAATTGCCAGCGCCTGCTCTGGATTAACAGCCGTCAGCGCGTCTATCAGCGGGGTGTAGCGCTGATAGGAAACGGTCTGCATTTCATACAGGTTTTCGTCGATTTCGCGCACGGCCATTGGTTGCTGCAGGCGACGTACCGGATACTCCAGCTGCGGCAGGGAACCCTGACTGACGTTCTCGACAAACACGACAAATCTGCGGACCAACTCCTCCGAAGAGAGCAGCTCCAACAGCCTGGCACCGGTCTCCAGCGCACCCAGGCGCGTCAGCACGAAGGCATCGCTCAAATTGAGCGTCGGCAACTCGACGACTTCTTCGATCACTGCGGGCTCTGGTGGCACTTCGATGAGCGTCTGCACAACAGCAGGCGCGGGATCGATAACAGTCTGGGCCACAGGCTCGGGCGGGATGACCCGCTCCACCGGCGCGGGAGCGATAGGCACCGGCGTTTCGATGGCAACCGTGCGGGTGCCCTCGGGAGTTTCGAAAGTAGCCGCCAGATAAACCAGAAACAGCAGGCCGATAACTGCGATTGCGGCAATAATGGCCAGACTCTTGTTTGCCATGAAAAACCCCGTGATGAATCAGATTGTGGAAGTCGCACCGGGCACATCAAACAGGCGCTGCAGGTTGGTACGACGAGCGGACGCCATTCTTGCACAGGCCCCTGGAGGCGACAAGCCAAGGCCTGTTAAATCAGCATGTTGCCTGCAATTGCCACGATTGAAACAGAATCGTGCAACAGGACCACGCGGCGAAGTCACTACGCGGACAGTCCGGCTCCTGCACCAAGAAGCACCGCCACACCCAACACGGCAAAGATCGCTGCCGCAACCATGTGCACCGTGCGTACCGGCACCTTGTCGGCAATCCTGTCACCCAGAATCACGGCTGGCACATTGGCAATCATCATGCCCAGGGTCGTCCCCATCACTACCGCCACCAGCGATTGATAGTGGGCTGACAGTGCCACCGTCGCAACCTGCGTCTTGTCGCCCATCTCCGCGAGGAAGAACGCCACCAGGGTGGCACCGAACACGCCCATGCGCGCCAGCTTGGCATCGTCTTCATCAAACTTGTCAGGAATCAGCGTCCAGCCCGCCATCGCCAGAAATGACAGCCCCAATATCCAGCGCATCGTGTCCGGCGCGATCAGGGCGGTCAACCAGGTTCCGATGGCACCGGCAAAACCATGATTAAGAAGTGTAGCGACCAGAATGCCGAGGATGATTGGTACGGGGCGACGGAATTTCGCGGCAAGAATGAATGCCAGCAACTGAGTCTTGTCGCCAATCTCGGCCAGCGCCACTACTCCAGTGGAAATCAGAAACGCATCCACACAACTCTCCGATAAATGATGACGCCAAGGCCAGTTGGCTAAAGGGCGGCGATTATAGGCAACCACGGCATGCCGGGTCTATCTGTAACCTCGCTCTACCAGAGCATTTCGCTGCGCCGGAACGCGCGAGTGACCGTGCTATAGAGTGTCGTCAATTCATCCAGACGCTGTTGTGCAGAAATGCCATCAGAAGTCTGCAGGTCAGGTTCAGTCGCGAGCAGAGCTTCCATTTCCTCTACACTGCCCTCAAGGGCCACCATTGCTGACTTGATGCGGTCACGGTAAAGGTCGCGCTGCATCTCCATTTCGCGGTACAGCGGATTTTCACGACGCACAGTGGCGCAGGAGCGGGAGACCTGACCATTGGCCCCCACCACATCGGTACACACATATTCGGAAATATAGCGCTCGACAGGGCGCTGCATTTGCATTGGCAGCGTGCGCAACGAGTACTCCGCTAGATTGTATTCCGTCAGAGCCTTGCCATAGAGCAAGGCAAAGCGGGTTTGTTTGGACATGGCTGGTTCTGAGAGGTTCTGTGCTGGCAGGTTCTGCTCCGGCATCTCACTGCCCACAGGACTCACCAGCGCCAATCGATATATCTCGCGCAGGCTCTCGACTTCCCGGATGTTGCCCAATGCGGAATTGCCCAGCAGATTGCCACGCAGGGCCTGCATCTTCCATTCGCCCAGCGCCACTGCAGCATCCGCATAGGCCTGAGTTCCGGGCGCATGCAGGCGGGTATTCAGGTAATAGGCCAGATGTTCGCGGTCGTCTGCCAGCTGCCACGCACCGGCGGCCTTGTGTGCTTCGATCAGTTCCTCCAGCACCGGCAATTGCAGCGGGCTTAGCAGACCATCGCTGATACGTGTGATATTGAGTGCGCGCTCGAACACCTCTGCCGCAGACTGATGCTGCGATATCTGCGTGTAATAGCGCCCCATGTCCAGCAACGCCTCAATCAGACTGACGTCATATGGCCCCGCCTCACTTTCCAGCGTGGCCAGATTTTCCTCGAAACGAGTCAGCTGCTGACTGATCTCCAGCGCGGTCTGTTCGTCCATCACAGGAGCAGAATTTTCCCCAGCGGCGCTGGCAGGCGCCTGCTGTGAGCCGTCATAAATGACATCGTCGAAGATGGTGGAGCCGTCGATGACCACCGTAGCGCCGACAGCGGCATCACCTGGCTGGTCCGCACCATCAGCAGCCCATAATGGAGAACCGATTAGAGCCATGGTCACGAGCACGGACATGCACAATCCATGGCGCCAGGCGGCGGACTTCTTGAAGAAACACAATTCGAGCACTTGCAGACCCATTACTTTCTCACCCAGCATCAGGACAATTGCGGACCACGCCAATGAGATTGACTCACTTCATGCCCGCAGGTCACACTACCGGCCACCCCCTGTACCAGACCTGAACAATCAAAACATTAACCGGGGGGCTTACGCAAGGAGACCCAACATGAACAAGATCACCCTGACAGCGTCGGTACTGGCTCTGGCCTGTTGCACCAGTATCATCAATGCGCAAAACAACAGCATGAGCTTCTTCATTACCAGCGTTGGTTCTGGCAATGGCGCCAACCTCGGCGGCCTGGATGGGGCAGACGCCCACTGTGCCGCACTGGCAACAGCGGCAGGCGCCGGTGGCAAAACCTGGCACGCCTATCTGAGCACTCAGGGCGCTGGAGGCGTGAACGCGCGCGATCGCATTGGCACTGGTCCCTGGTTCAACGCCAAAGGCGTCCAGATTGCTGCCAATGTAGCCGAACTGCACAGCGAAGCCGCCCTGACCGGCAAGGAAAATTCGCTGACCGAGGCAGGCAATATGGTGAACGGTCGCGGCGATGAGCCGAATCAGCACGACATGCTTACCGGTTCACAGGCCGACGGCACCGCTTTCACGGATGGGGCTGATCACACCTGCAACAACTGGACGAGCAGCAGTGAAGGCGCTGCTGCAGTGGGCCACTTCGACCGTCAGGGCGGGGGTGCCAATCCAACCTCCTGGAACAGCGCGCATGCTTCACGCAGCTGCAGCCAGGAGGACCTGATCGCCACCGGCGGCAACGGTTATTTCTACTGCTTCGCCACCAACTGATAGACATCTGGGCCGCTGCGGGCAGCTTGCCCCGGCGGTCCCGGCTGCACTTGCAACCACCCGCAGAGCAGATCGACCATGGATTTCAAGGATTATTACAAGATTCTGGACGTCGCCACCGACGCCGATCTCAAGACCATCAAGACCGCCTATCGCCGCCTGGCCCGCAAATATCATCCCGACGTCAGTACCGAACATGATGCCGAGAAGCAATTCAAGGAAGTCTCTGAGGCCTATGAAGTGCTCTCTGATGACAAGAAGCGGGCCGAATACGATGAGTTGCGCAAGTATGGGCAGTCCGGGCAATCCTTCGAGCCCCCGCCCGGCTGGCAGCGTGCGGGTGCGCAGGGCGGTCAGCATGGTGGCAACGCGGATTTCTCCGATTTCTTCGAGAGCATCTTTGGCGGCGGCCGTTTTCGTCAAGGCTCCGGCCCCGGCGGCCCGTCGTTCGAAGGCAGTGAAGACTTCAACTCCGCGCGCGGCCGCGACATCGAGGTGGAGTGGCCGTTGCTGCTGGAAGAAACTTTATCGGAGGAATCCCGCAGTATCGAATATAACCTGCCCCATTACGGCGAGGCAGGTCGCCAGCCCGACATTCGCAAGACCCTCAAAGTGAAGATTCCGGCAGGAGTCTCAGACGGCGAGCGCATCCGTATCAAAGGACAGGGCGCTCCGGGATTCGGCAATGGCCCGGCAGGAGACCTGTACCTGCGCATCCGGCTGGTGCCCCACCCACTGTTCGACGTCAGCGGTCACGACGTTACCATCACCGTCCCGGTTACCCCCTGGGAGGCGGCACTGGGAACGAAGATCACCGTTCCTACGCTCACCGGCAAGATCAGCCTGAACCTCGCCGCCAACAGCCAGAGCGGACAAAAACTGCGGGTCAAAGGACGCGGACTGAGAACAAAGACGGGGCATGGCGACCTCTATGCGCTGCTCAAGGTCGTGATGCCGCAAACCGCCGACAATGAAACCCGGGAACTCTGGCAGGCACTCGCCGCCAAGGCCGCTTTCAATCCCCGTAAAGACTGGGAGGTGTGAGATGCACAATGACTACACTATGAATCTGCGACTGGTGGACGCCTGCCACGCTCTGGAGCTTGCCTCAACGCAGGTGCTGGAAATCGTGGAGCACGGCATTATTATCCCGGTCGGCGAAACGCCGGAAGACTGGCTGTTCGACCTGCAGATGATCAGCACGGCAAGACGCGCCATGCGCCTGCAACGCGACCTGCAACTGGAGTGGTCGGCAGTGGCTCTGGTGCTGGAGTTGATCGAAGATCGGGATCGTCTGCGCGTCGAAAACGCCATGCTGCAACGGCGCCTGCAGCGTTTTCTGAATGATTGAGCGGCGGGCGGCGTTGGTATGGCTGTAGAAATCGAACGCAAATTCCTGGTTCATCAGGATCGCCTGCCGATTCTGCCGGAAGGCACACGCCTCTGCCAGGGTTATATCCCCACTCTCAATCGCACCACCGTGCGCATCCGCCTGAGCGGCACCCGCGCCTTCCTGACCTTCAAAGGCCCGAGCAACGGCCTGAGTCGCTCCGAGTTCGAATACGAAATTCCCGCGCAGGACGCGCAGCAGATGATTGATCAGTTGTGCGCTGGCGGCACTGTGGACAAAATGCGCTATGAAATCGAACACGAGGGCATGCTTTGGGAGCTGGATGTCTTCTCGGGAGAGAACAGCGGGCTGATGGTGGCAGAAATCGAACTATTGCACGAAGATCAGCCATTCGCCCGCCCGGACTGGATTGGCGAGGAGGTCAGCACCGATCCGCGCTATTCCAACCTCGCACTGCTGCAGAACCCCTATTTACGCTGGACTGCGGCGCCCTGAGAGGCTTGCGCCGCAGCGGTAGCCTCAAGGGCGTACACGCGTAAATTTGCGGATGGCCGTCTCCGCCACCTCGGCCGCGTAGAGATTGCCGTCTTCATCAGCCGTCACGCCCTCCCCATGGCTCGTAGTCCCTTCCGGATCGGTGACCGGATCCGGAGTAAACGCCGTCACGAAGCCATCGCGAACGCTACCCACGCGAATGCCACGCTCCCAGCCGGGATTGCGATCATCACCGGTGTTGGATTCAGAGTCGGCGGAGTACAGCATGTCATTGGCATCGATATAGACGTCGCTCGGACGCCCGAACTGTGTCCAGGTCGTCAGGTGATTACCCTCCTGGTCGAAAATCTGAATCCGGCTGTTGGCACGGTCAGCCACGAACAGGCGCCCCTGCGAATCCATGGCCAGTGCGTGTGGCACCCGGAATTCTCCTGCCTCCAGCCCGACTGTGCCCCACTGCATCAGATATTCGCCTTCGCTGTTGTACTTGATGATGCGATTGGCCGTGTTGGGGTTGTGTCCGTCAGCGACGAAGATATCGCCGTTCGGTGCTACCAGTACATCATTGGGCGCATTGAAGAAGTAGCGTCCAGTCCCCGCTACGCCCGCGATTCCGAGGCTCATCAGCAACTCACCGTCCGGGCTGAATTTATGCACCTGATTGCCTTTACGCCCCGTGTCGGCCGTCGCCGCATCGGTGACCCAGACGTTGCCTTCCTGATCGACAAACATACCATGCGGCCACACAAACAAACCGGCCCCGAAGCTGCGCAGGATATTGCCCTCGGTATCCATCAACATGATCGGATCGACGGTGGGACGGTCCTCACAGCTGCCCGGCCCCCGATTGCCGCCACAGCGATCTGCCACCCACACGGTGCCATTGCCCGCATAGTGGATCGCGCTCGCCGCGCCCCAGCTCCTGCCTGCGGGCAAATTTCCCCAGGCCTGCTCGCCGCGTGCGAACGGATTGGGGATGCCAGATAGCCCCTCTGACGAAGAGGTACAAGCGCTGCACAAGCTCAGCAGAGCCAACAGCAGGAATGATTTGTAAAAATGGTGTTGTGTCACGGCGCTCTCCTTATGATTATTTTCTATTCTCGCGTGAAATCTGCCCCGATGTTACGGCATAAAACCACCCCGGCGCATTCGCAATTTCTCCGTCGGCGCTCTGTAAATCTGATCGTCAGGACATTCTGCATCACTCTGTTACTTTACAGTGAAGAGGCAATCTGTTCTTCTGTCCGTCGGCAAGAACTACGCGGAGCGAAACAGCTCAATCGCCCATACAATAATTAGCCAATAAAACAGCCAGATAATAATAGCCAAACAAGAGGCCTGAGAGCACGATCATGATGAAACGTTTATTGAAACCCGCTGCTGCATTGTTGGTTGCCGGATATATCTCCGCACACTTTTCCGGACTTTACGCCGCCGAGAACTTGGTCATTCTAGGCCCGGTCGGCCCGAGCCCCTACGACATAATTCCTTACTGGCATAAACCCTTTGCCGAGCCCGGTTTCGCCTTCGGTGGCAACTCCGGTGTCTTCGCTGAATCCCCCAATCGCATCATCATCGCCCAGCGCGGCGAGGCGCGCTTGCCCGACCCGATTCCACCCGAGTACGCAGGATACGCCGGCTCAATCGGCATCAACGTGCTCAGCGCGGCGGAGCGTCGCACCTGGCAGAATTGCCTCTATGTGCTTGATGGTGACGGCAACGTGATCGAGAACTGGAAACAGTGGGATATGCTTTGCGCTGGCTCCGATGGCCCTGGCCCGCACCGTCTTCGCATCAGCCCCTATGACCCCGCGAAGAGAATCTGGGTCGTCAACGAAACTTTCCACACCATCTATATATTCAGCAATGACGGCAAAGAACTGCTGCTGACGCTCGGTGAAAAAGGTGTGCCCGGCACTGATGCGACGCATTTCGGTCGACCACAGGATGTCGCGTTCCTGCCCGACGGCCGCGTGCTGATCGCCGATGGCCTCGACAATCACCGCGTCATCATTGCCGACAGCAACGGCAAGTACATCTCCGAGTTTGGCGGTTTCGGCACTGAGCCTGGACAATTCAACGGCGTACATTCGGTGGCGACTGGACCGAATGGTCTGATATTCGCGCTGGATCGCTCCGGTGGCCGCGTCAATGTCTATCGCACAACCGATGATCCTGCGCGTGTCGAACACGTCAGCACCTGGACCGGGTTCAGCCTGCCGCTCGACATGATTGTGAACGAGGATGCAGTGTGGCTCACCGACCTGAATCCACTGCGCTTCGTTAAACTGGACTTCAACGGCAATCGTCTCTATTCCTGGCTGGTAGAGCGAGACGGCCCCACCGGATATCTGGAAGTGCACGCGTTCACTGTGGATTCAGACCGCAATCTCTACGGCGGCGACAATCAGTATGGACGTACTCAGAAGCTGGTTCCAAAACCCGCTGCCGATCCTGCGCTGATTATCGGACAGCCCTGGGTGGCGCGTTGACAGTCGAGTGATGATCGCTCTCCGGGCGCCAGTTTACGCGATGGAAATCGAAGCCCTGGTCAATCGTGGGTTTCACCACCTGGAAGTAAGGTGAGAGATCGAAGTCACGCGGGACAAAGTGAGTGAAATGGCGCTGCCGGTATTCCTGCTCTGCGGAATCTGCACCAGACTGCGGACGCGGCATGATCGGATAGTTGATTGACTGAAACGCCTGGGCGATCAGCGTCGAGCAGATCGCCTTGGTGGGTTCACCACTGCCAAGACTGATGAGCTTGCGTCGATAACGCGCAGGCACCATCGGATTCTGTACCAGATAGCGCATCAGATCGATGATGTTCTTCATGTCGTAGCGATACCCCAGCCTCTCCTCGACAAAGCCTAGCAGCTTGCGCCTCTCGATGTCGGTCAGCCCTACCGGACGGCAGATGCGCAGGTTGTAGCGCTCATACTTGTTCAGCGGGACGAGGGTAACCCCTTCATTCAAATCCGCTTCAATCAGGCACGGAATGTCCAACGACTGATCGATCAGCCCCATGAACATGCAGGCGTGCGACCACGTGGATTGCGTGAGGTATTTGATGGCGGAGCTGATACGACTGTTGCCATCCACCAGCAGAATATCGCCGGGCTGGATGACCTTGAGTATTTTCTCCAGCGGCACGGAATCATGACGCTCATAGTCGGGAAATGGTTTGCTCAGATAGGCGGCAAGGCGGCGCCCAAATGCGCGGTTAATTTTCAACATTATTGAATATCTCTGTCTATCGACTGCCGACGGTTGCGCCGGCACGAATCTGCAAGCGCTATAACTTACCTCAACCGCCAAAAAAATTCAGTTATACTGGCCGCCAGCTCGGCCTTCCGCCTTGAATCCGCAGCAACAGGACGTTGCGGCGAACGTCAACGGCAATCCAATCGCGACCAGGAGCATTCTGCATGGCAGTTGACTGCTTGAAATTCTATATCAATGGCAAATGGCTGACACCCGGCCCCAGGCCCGTGCATCATGTCATCAACCCCGCCACCGAAAAAGTCTACGCCAATATCAGCATGGGCAACACCAGCGATGTGGATGCTGCCGTCGCCGCCGCCCGCGCTGCCTTTCCTCTTTGGTCGCAGAGCGGTGTCGAGGAGCGCATCGCGATCCTCGACAGGATCATCGCTGGCATCAAGGCGCGCACAGAGGAATTGGCCATCGCCATCTCTAGCGAGATGGGTGCACCCATCGCCTTTGCCCGCGCCGCGCAGGTCGGAACCGGCATTGGACATTTCACGGCTGCACGCGAAATTTTGCGCCATTATGAGTTCGAAAAACCGCGCGGCAATACCCGCATCGTCAAGGAACCGATCGGAGTGTGCGGCTTCATCACGCCATGGAACTGGCCACTGAATCAAATCAGCTGCAAGGTGGCACCTGCCATCGCGGCAGGCTGCACCATGGTGCTGAAGCCGAGCGAGATGTCACCAGTCAGCGCCTGCATTCTCGCCGAGATTATCGCGGAAGCCGGACTGCCCGCTGGCATCTTCAATCTGATCAACGGTGACGGCGCCACCGTCGGAGCCGCCATAGCGGCGCACCCGGATATCGATCTGGTGTCATTTACCGGTTCCACGCGCGCCGGACGCGAAGTTGCCAGAGCGGCGGCCAACAGCGTCAAGAAGGTGACACAAGAGTTGGGCGGCAAATCAGCCAATATCATTCTGGATGATGCCGATTTCACTCGCGCAGTCAGTGGCGGAGTCAACGCCTGCTTCGGCAATTGCGGCCAATCCTGTAATGCTCCTACCCGTATGCTGGTGCCGCGCGAGCGGCTGGCCGAGGCCATTGAGATCGCCAAGGCCGCCGGAGCCAAGGCCATCCCGGACGACCCCAGCCAGGAGACGACACGCATTGGGCCGGTAGTCAGCCGCGCCCAGTACGAACGCATCCAGCAGTTGATTCGCAAAGGATTGGAAGAGGGAGCACAGGCCATCGTCGGCGGCCCGGGCAAGCCCGAGGGGCTGGAAACGGGTTTCTTCGTGCGCCCCACCATCTTCGTCAATGCCACCAATCAGATGACAATCGCGCGTGAAGAGATCTTCGGGCCGGTCCTGACCATCCTGGCTTACGAGGACGACGAAGACGCCATTCGCCAAGCCAACGACTCCGACTATGGCCTGTCCGGCTACGTCTCTGGAGAGCCAGAACACGCCCGCCGCGTCGCCCGGCGCCTGCGTACGGGAATGGTCCACATCAATGGGGCAAGCACGGATTTTGCCGCGCCATTCGGGGGCTACAAACAGTCGGGGAATGGCAGGGAATGGGGCATTGAAGGTTTCGAGGAATTTCTGGAGACCAAGGCAATCATGGGGTATGGCGTCTGAGGCGATACTGCCTGTGGGAGCGGGCCCGCCCGCGATTGACTGGCGTCAC
>JAURWS010000056.1 GCA_030654835.1 Gammaproteobacteria bacterium
ACGAATGGCCTTAAAGCACTGGTTATATGTACATATTATAGCTCTATCTCGATGATTTAGCTGACAAATATGCACCTATATTTTTCACGAATTAATAATAATCCAGCGTAACCGCCATCCGCAATTCTGGCCAGAGCGCTCTCAATCCGCTGCCACGGCGCGCAATGCACTACTGATTCTGACACAAGGCCAAAGAGGTCAGCCGTTTGGTCCATTCTCAACGTGCAGCAGTACTCAGAACCTTCTCTGCCCATTTGTTGAGGCTGACTCCAGTGCGGGCTGCCGCTTTCAAGGCTGCGGCATGCACCTTGGGCGCAATGCGTAACATGAGTTTGCCACTGGCCGGTTTTTCCGGCTTGCTGCCAAGCTCTGCACATGCTGCAACATAGGCATCGACTGCAGTATGAAAGTTGACTTCAAATTCCAGCACTGACTCGCCGTGGAAAGTAATGATGTCATCGATGTCCAGCACTCTGCCAACAATGACCTTGTCTTCTGTATCGAAGACCATGCTGGTGGTGTAACCCTTGTAGCTCATTGTATTGCTCATGGTGGTCATGACAAGCTTTCCATTGGCGCGCCAGCGCGGCGCTGCCTACATGATCCCTGAGCAAGCACGCGGCAAGAAGGTCGATACACATAGGCATTGAAGAATCGGACATTCTCCTGCTGTGCGCGCTCTTCTGTGCCAACTAACTAGAACGAGGCGAGGGCATTGAACGGGCTCGCCGTGCCGCCTTTGATCGGATTGATCTGGATCGCCGTCAAAAACTCCCAGCGGTGCAGGCGCGCTGCGGTAGCGGCCACATCCTTCAGATAACCGTTATCGACGATTGGGAGACCGATGTTTACCTGTGTCAATTGGTGAATCGGGCGGTTGATGCCGTCCACGCCGGAAGGCTGCACATCATTCACCGCATCGCCGATCAGAATCGCCACATCTCTCTCCTTCAGAAACGGCAGCACCGAGGCATGCAAACCGGCTCCGCCTTGGCCGTATTGCCAGGGGCCGAGCGCATCGCGCCGTTCCCAGCGTCCGGTGCGCACGAACAACGCATCGCCACTGCTGATTTTCACGCCCGCGAATTCCTCCCAGGCCAACAGGTCTTCTACGTAAATTGGCGTGCTCGGTTCGAGCCAGTCCACGCCGCGCATGAGTGGAATGTCCACGAGAATGCCGCGCGTGACATAGGAGGTCCCCATGCGATCGATGCCGAGATCCTCACAACCCGTAGCGGTGAGGTTTTGCGGATAGCCGTTGAAGATCACAAATTTGCCATCGACCTCGGAACGGTAATGGCACAGTGCATCGATATGGGACAGCATGCCATCGTGCAGTGAGAACTGGATTTCATCCAGGGCAAAGCTGGGCTCACCGGTGTCGGGATCGATGCGACTCATCCAGTGTTCGGTCGGACCGAAGGACTGACTGTCCAGGGTTTTCTCTTCAGTGACGAAATGCTGCAGCGTCACTGTTTCGCCAACCTGCACCAGCGCTGCTGCCTGCCTGGTTTTTTCAGGCGTGATCAGGTTGAGCGTACCGCGCTGGTCATTCGGTCCCCAGCGACCCCAGTTGGACAGCTCGCTTTCCCATTGTTTCAGGGTGTCGAGGGTGACTTTGACTGCCGGGTCCTGTGTTGATGGATGCGCTGTGAAACTTTCCTGGCCGAATGCGGTGCCTGACAAGAGCGCTACCAGCAAGAATCCGGTTGCATGATTCTTTGAATTGCGTTGACTGATCATATACACAGACCTCGTTTAAAGTACTGGAACAATATGACTAATGAATAGCGGGCTTGCCCCCGAAGGGTGGCACAGATCGGAGGAAAATTCCTTATTCATTCGGATTGGCTAGCGCATTTGCGGCCGTTGTCTCGCACGATCTGGCATAGGCATCCAGCGCCAGTTTTGCCTCCTCCAAAGCCTGCATATCCTCGATTGAGAATCGAACCTGGTTATAAATATGGAGAAAGTGTCGGGTCGCCTCGATCCGGCTCGCTGTCCATTCCGATGGCAGGTTCTGCGCGTAGGTGCTTGCGGTCCAGACGGTATTCTCGGGCAATTGCGAAAGTTTCAGGAAACGTTGCCAGAGTTTCTGCCATTGCCGCGAGCGAATGTCCTGTGGCGCTGGTGTGACCCGAATGCGTCGGTATTCGCGTATGAACAGGAAGGCGAGTATGGCCAGGCCTCCCCAGGCAATGAGATTGGCAGTCGATTCATCAGCGAGTATTCGATCAAGTAGCAGTTGCCACTGTCCGGCCAGCGTGTGGTACCACACACTAAATTGCGAGGACTGGTAGCCGTTGAAGAACCCGAAGATTGAAGAGGGCGTAGGGTCTATGGTATGCCAGTAGCCGGCTTCATCCTGCCATTCGACCCAGCTGTGTGCATCACGTTCCCGCACCAGCCATAGATTGGGAGTCAGTTGTTCGTGAATGACATAGCCTCCGACAAGACGGCTCGGAATACCATTGGCTCGCAATGCCAGCGTAGTAGCTGTGGCGAACCAGAAACAGTATCCGCCCTTGTCATTCAGGAAGAAATCGTGGAGGGGCTTTTCGGGATCGAAGTTTGTTTCCAGTACATAGGTCCTCCCGAGAAAATGCTGTAACACATTGTCTACGGTAGTCTGCGGTGTGGGTCCTGCGAATTCAGCGCTTTTGGCCTGCAATGCCTCGTCCCATAGTGCAGGTAGTTGCAAATAACCCGGATTAATGGCCTCGGGTACTGAGCTCTGGTTTGAATCCAGTTGCCAGCGCCGGTCCGCGCCGCGCTCGAACGCCGGCATCCAGATATCCGCTGTACTGCGTGTCATTCCAGCAAAGCGGCCGACAACGTGGCTTGTCCCTGGTGTCGCAAAAATATAATTGTCGCTGGTAAGGCTGAAAATCGTCAGCTTGTCTGCATAAGTTGAAGTGCTTGCAGCCTGGTGATTTGGAATCGGATAGCGGTATTCGCCAGAAGGCAACGCTTCGGCATCCAACGTGGTCAGTGTCTGAAATGGCTGCTCGATTGCCTGCCACGCCAGATCTGCGTCCAGCACTGCCAGGCGATTACCGGCGAGATACCTGTTCGGTGGCGCATCCGCCAGCACACGCATGACGGCGCGCGTGGAAGGCCGCAGGAATACCGACGCTCGCAGTTGCTGGCTTGGCGAGAAGCCGGTGGGCGTGAAATTGCTGGAGCGTGGGAACAGGTCGCCGAGAGCGCCAAGGATTGGACCCTGTCCTGCAGAGAGGCCGATATGCAGCAGCGGCACAATCAACAGCAGCGGTGCCAGCAATGCGGCACGCGTGAGCAGATGAGCGCAGCGTTCGCCGAATAGCACCAGGCTCGCCGTCAGCATGCCAGCGATGGCGATGAGCGGCAGTGGCAAGCCAAAAAAAACCAATACGGTGGCATCGGGTGGCGACATCACCAGCAAGATCAGCACTCCCCACACAATGATGTTCTGGTTGTCGCGCTCCAGAGGCACCTGCGCCGCAGGAGCATTCCCGGAGGGTTTCGCCAGATGCAACCAAAGCAGGTAGATAAGCATGCTCAGTAGAAACCCTGCTCCCAACCCGTTGTTCTGGGGCCACGATCCCTCGACAGCCCAGTCCTCAAGTACCTGGTTGCCA
The DNA here is from genome assembly GCA_030654835.1 of Gammaproteobacteria bacterium. Classification (GTDB taxonomy): domain Bacteria; phylum Pseudomonadota; class Gammaproteobacteria; order Pseudomonadales; family Pseudohongiellaceae; genus UBA5078. The sequence goes on from JAURWS010000056.1 coordinate 3,621, forward strand.
ATGAAAATGCCTGTGACAATCAGCACGAAGAGCAAGCCCCAGGTCGGGCGTTCCATTCGGACCAATCTGAAGAGTCCCAACACACTGATGCCGATGCCCAGCCAGATCACAACCGGCAATTCCATTGACAGGCCAAGATGGATCGAAAGCAGGCAGAGGAAGAGTGTTCGGAACCAATTGCCAGAGGAACTCATGTAAGTACCTCTTGTGGCTTCGTCTTCGCTGCTGGCGCCGGTTTTGCAATTTTGCCGGTCCGTGGAATCTCGATGTATTGATAGCCCACAGGCAATGTGCCGGAGTTCAGAGGGCTTTCAGCGATGAGGAACACCAGCACCAGAATTCCCTCCCGTTGCCAGCGCTCAACCAAAACCCGGGTCTCATTGGTCCAACGCCCCACAACCAGAATATGGATTCCGTTTTCGGCCAGGGGCTTGTCAGGCAAGGCGCTATCGATGGAACTATCGGTGGTACTGCCGACGCCACTACCGACGCTGGTGCAGGCTCGCTCCGGCCTGGCAGCGGCAATGTGCTCATAGAACTGCAGGATATTGTCGAGTTTGTGCCATTGCCGGCCCATGGCAATGGCGGCCAGACTGAAGCCCTCGTTCTGCGCGGACAGTCCGATTTCCACGGCCAGCGCGAGCCGCTCGTCGAGTGCCGCTTCGTCACGCGGACGCCGCTGCCAGCGTTCGAAATTCTGCAGAGTCAGGTCCACAATCAGGTGTACCTGATCGCGACGAATCTCGTCAGCGCCTTCAAATACCTTGCTCATGGGTTTGCCCTGTCGGGAACTGGCGCGATGATCCAGTCGGCGCAGGGAATCACCGGTCTGGTAATGTCTGGAGTAGGCGTATTCCAGAGAGGGGCCCTTGCGCGCGTTGTCTGTGCCAGGCGTCATGCGCTTGCTGGCGAGATCTGCGATGCGTCGCAGTGAGGGGACATTGACTGGCAAGGTCGCTGGCAACACATTCACCTTGCAGGGAACATCTATGCGTTGGGTGAACCGGGTCAGGAAGAACGGGAAGTAACTTTGCACGGCAAGACCGGAAAGCTCCAGTACACCACGCCTTTGCGGTTCGAACTCCACTTCCACGGTGGTGCTGTGATGACTGGCAAGCGCAAGCTGGTGAGGGCGCAGCCATTCCTGCGGCCAACGTCCGAACGGAACCACCATTTCCCGCAAAGTAAAATTATGCAGGGTACGGGGACCATGATTTGTTACGTTGATTCGGGAAACGCAGGCCTGCCCGGCGTTGGCATAAGGAGAAGTGTCTCGCTGTACGGAAACCTGCGGCCGATACACGTACCCGAGCAGCACGCTCCACGCCAGCAGCGCCATACCCACTGTCGCCGAAACCAACAGGAAGTCACTATTGGTCCGATAGCTGAACAGAAAGATCAACAGGGACCCGAGCAGGATTATCTTGCCCGTGCGGGTGAAAGTGTCGTGGAAACAGCGGCGATACATTCTGGTCAGATAGCGTGCCGAACGTTCCCGCAGTCGCGGCACTGCGCGCAAATTCATGAACCAGCGCGCCATGCGCCACCAGTGCAGCAGTATTGCTTCGTCAGCAACGCGCAGTGGTCGGTCGGCCAGTTCGTTCATTGCCATACTCAGTCCCCGCTGACCGTATTATCTTGGAACCGGCACCTTCTTGATCAGGTTCTGCAGGATCTCATGAGCCTGATTGCTGTCATTGTCCCTGCCGTGGCGCGGCAATACCCGGTGATTCCACACCGGTGGGATCAGCCGTTGTACGTCTTCTGCAATGACCTGACGCCTGCCCTGCACGAGTGCATAGGCTTTGCAGGCAATGGCAAGATGCATGGAGCCGCGGGGCGAGATGCCTAGCTTTACTGCCGGGTCAACGCGACTGGCACGCGCTATCGCGATTATGTAACGTGCCAGGTCATCGTGCAGGAAAACCGCGTCGCTCGCGGCGCGCAACGCGGTCACGGATTCGCGATTCAATACCGGTGCCGGATTATGTCGCACCGCGTCGCCATAGCCTTGCAACAGATGCAACTCTGCGACCTCATCGGGATAGCCGAGACTGATCGAAGTGAGAAAGCGATCCAGTTGCGCCTCGGGCAGGGGATTGGTGCTATCGAAATCAATCGGATTCTGCGTCGCAATAACGGTGAATAAATCGGAGAGGGGATAACTCTCCCCATCGGCCGCCACATAACCTTCTTCCATCGCCTGCAGGAATGCAGATTGACTGCGAGTAGGGGCACGATTGATTTCATCCGCGAGGAGAAAGTCGGTAAAGATTGGTCCAGGAGAAAAGGTGAATTTGCCATCGGTGGCGTTATAGACACTGCCACCGAGAATGTCGGCAGGCAAAATATCATTGGTAAACTGGATGCGGCTGAATTCCAGTCCCAGTACCTGCGCCATACTCTTCGCCAAAGTCGTCTTGCCGACGCCGGGCACGTCCACCAGCAACACATGTCCCCTGGCGATAACACTGGCGAGCAGTAGTTCAATCACGAAGTCATTGCCCAGCCAGTGTTTGGCGAGCGTCTGGTGAGCCAGCTTCAAGAGCGACAAATACTCACCGCTGTCATCCGTTGGTTTATGCGACATAGATTCCATGAATTGTTCCGTTATGTGGCAGTGCTACCTCGTACCCCGACGGATTTTACAGGAATCTTTCGCAGTTGATACCTGACTGCACGGCAAGAGAGGGGATATTCCACGATTGAAAGCAGTGCGAAAAATCTTTGTCGCTTAAGGCAGCGGCATCTCTGGACTATCCTCCGCGCGCGCTCGCTGAAAGGCCGCCAGAGGCTCGGCAGAGCGCACCTGCTCCAGCCAGAACACCCCGTCGTAGGGATAGCTGTTTCCCCGTGTTCCCGTGAAATCTATGTCGCCATCGCCATCCATGTCGCGGGCAATGAACTTGTCGAACATGCCGCGCTTGCGCCGCGAGATATCGTGACGTGTCCAGCTGCCGGTGGCATCGGCGCCCGGATTCTCGAACCAGCCCAGACGACCCAGTTCGCCGGCGATATCGACAGTGGCATCATCCTCCAGTCTGGAACCGGCGCTGTAACTGCCAACCAGCACATCGATGAAGCCATCGCCGTTGATGTCGGCGGTTTCCATGCCGGTGACCGTGTCGGGGGCAAAGGTGCCGATGCGATGGGCATTCCAGGCATCGTCGATGCGCAGGGGCGGCTGGGCGATCCAGGCGAGGCCCTCGGGAGTGGCGCTGATGATGTCGAGCCTTCCGTCACCGTTCAGATCGGGATATTCCAGATTGAAGCCGGCAGCCCGCGATCCGTTGATACCAATGGCGTGCTCACGAAAGGCCAGAGTCCCGTCGCTGATGTTCTCGAAGAACACCAGGCGTTGCTCTCCCCGTGACCCGACCACTATATCGGCATCGCCATCGCCATCCAGATCCACGGGTTCGGCATTCTGCGGCACACTGTAGTGGCCGAGAATCAGTTCGTGCCAGTTGTCTCCCGCAAGAGGGTCACCAGTGACCTTGTAGACCGATACGGGAGTGGAGACTGCAAAATCCGCCGGACCGGGGCGCTGTGCGCCCTTGTTGGGCGCCGCCGCTTCCGGGATGCCATCGCCGTCGAAGTCCGCGAAGAAGACGCGGATGAATGAGCCGCGGCCTTCAGTCATCGGCAGAATCAGTCGTGGCCAGCGGGCGGTGCGGATGTCACGGCCGGGATTCTGCAGGTAGATCAGGTGTGACAACTCGGCCGCCACAATCACGTCGAGAAAGCCATCACCGTTCACATCGGCAATGTCCACATCCTCGGGAGCCGGTACTTCGGTGCCCTCGGCCAGCGTGATGTTGCTCCACTGCAGGGGGTTGGCCGAACCAAACGCGATGCGGACGTGACCCTCGGCGGGAGGAATGAAGTCCGGATCCGGCTCCGAGGAGTCGTAACTTGAGTCATATTCATGGACGGAGACGATGTCCTCGAAGCCGTCGTTGTCGATGTCACCCATCACCAGCCCATCGCTGCCGCTCAAGATGAAACCGGCAATGGCGGGGTCGTCGATGATGTGTTCGCGCCAGCTGATGTAGCGGCCATCGCTGGCTCGGGCGGTGCTGAGAGTGTCGCCCACCGGGCCGCCAGTCTGAGCTAAAACGTCAGCAGAGCTGGTGAGCAGCAACGGAATGCCGATGCAGGCGGCGAGGCATGGGATGCGCATGGTTGTGTTCACTCCGGTTGATTCAGCTGGTCTCCGCGTTTCGATTGCTACACTCGCGAGTTGCGATGCCGCAGCACAGCACGAGTAGAACCTACTTGGTGAAGCGGTAAACGAAGCGCGAGGTGTTACTCTGGATGGCGCCGTCGAACACATTGATGTCCAGAGGGTCATCGGGGTTTTCCAGCAAGTCTGATTCGGCGACGAAGCGGAAGCCGCGGTTCTCGAAATCCTGTCGGGCGAAGGCGGCGTCGATGCGGTGCAGATCACCGGCATGGCTGCTGCCGGTCCCCTCCGGTGCATGGTGATCGATCACCAGCACGGCGCCACCGGGCTTCAGCACCCGCAGAATGGAAGGGAACAGTGTGTCGGCGGTGACCGTCCAGCCCTCGTTGACCCAGTAGGCATCGTGATAGGCCATGCTGATCCAGATAGCGTCCACCGAATCATTCTGCAGGGGCAGTAGTTCCACCTCGGCATCCATGCGCTGCACATTGGTCAGCCGGTTGCCCGCCACACGCTGGGTGATGGCCTCACCGGTAAATCCCACATAGCTGGCGTTGTTGTGTAGATAAACCGTGCCTCCGTTGCCGACGACCGCAGCCAGCAATTCCGTGTTGTAACCACCGCCACCGAACAGATCCACCACAGTGTCGCCGGCTTTGATGCCGGAGAAACGCAGGACCTCCGCCGGTTTGCTGGAAGAATCTCGTTCACGGTCCGCAGCTGGGCGATTCGGGTTGGCGATCGCATCGTCGTAGACGTCGGCGTTGACTGTGCTGGACAGCAACAGACACAGGGACAGGGATATGGGTGCGAACAGGGATTTCATAATGGCGGCTCCTGAATGGCTTTGAGAACATAAGGAATATAAACGGGTATTCCATGGGTGTCGTCCTATTTTTTAATGATGTCCGAAAATGGCCAGTACAGCGCTGCCTGCCTGTGTTAATTTGCGTCTCACTCTGAATTAAGGAATGACAACCTGAGCGAGAATGCAGCCCGTGTTACTGAATCCCGATGACTTTGAACAGGCCCGCCAGGCGCGCGATCCGCATTTCGACGGCCGCGTTTTCATTGGCGTGGTGACCACCGGCATCTACTGTCGACCGGTCTGCCCAGTGCGGCTGCCGCGAAAAGAAAACATCCGGCTCTACAGCACCGCTGCGGCGGCGGCCGAGGCGGGGTTTCGTCCCTGTCTGCGCTGTCGTCCCGAATCTTCGCCGGGGACTCCCGCGTGGATGGGATCGTCGCATACCGTGTCGCGGGCACTGCAGTTGATTGCGCGCGGTGCGCTCGACGAAGGTTCTGTCGACGAGTTGGCAGCGCGGCTCGGCATAGGTGCCCGGCAGCTGACGCGCCTCTTCGATCAACATCTGGGCGTGGCGCCAGCCGCAGTAGCGACGACCCAGCGCCTGCATTTCGCGAAGAAGCTGATAGACGAGACGCGCATGCCGATGAGTGAGGTGTGCTTCGCGGCGGGCTTCAGCAGCGTGCGCCGTTTCAACGCGGTCTTTCAAAAAGTCTATGGCCGCACGCCGATCTCGCTGCGACGGCAGGAGAAGAGCAGCGATACAAATTCGCAAGAAGTGCCGCGTGGCATTCAGATTCGCCTGAGTTACCGGCCACCGTTCGATTGGCGCGCGATGTTGAGTTATCTGTCGATGCGCGCGATCCCCGGCGTCGAGCATGTCACCGCCGATACCTATTCCAGAACGATCATGCTCAATGGCGAGGCGGGTGAATTGTCTGTGCAGTTCAGCGCCGCGAGTCACACCTTGCTGTTGACCATTCACATCGGCCAGACCCGGGCGCTGCAGCAGATCGTCGAACGCGTGCGCGTGATGTTTGACTTGAAAGCGGTGAGCAGTGACATCGAAAATTTTCTCGGTGCTGATCCGCATCTCGGGCCGATAATCGCAGCACATCCCGGCATCCGCGTGCCGGTGGCGTGGGATGGCTTCGAGGTGGCGGTGCGCGCCATCATCGGCCAGCAGGTGTCGGTGAAAGGTGCCACGACGCTGGTGTCACGGCTGGCGCAGGCGCATGGCGCTGCGTATGCGGGGCAGGGCAACCCGGCACTGAACAGAATATTTCCGACACCGGCCGCGCTCGTCGACGCCTCACTGTCAGGCCTTGGAATCACGACGCGCCGCATTGCGGCGATTCGCGAACTCGCTGGCGCGGTGTGTGCGGGTGAGCTGCGGTTTGATGGCAGCATGGACACTCCGGCTTTCGTCGAGCGTATTGTGCAGATTCCCGGCATTGGTCCGTGGACGGCGCAATACGTCGCCCTGCGAGCGCTTAATGATCCGGATGCTTTTCCCCATGCGGATCTGATTCTGCTGCGCGCGGCGGCCCTGCCGGATGAGACGCTGACGCCTGCGCAATTGTTGCAGCGCGCGGAGAAGTGGCGCCCGTGGCGGGCCTATGTGGTGATGCTGCTGTGGCGGCATTATGCGGTTGGTTGACCCAACCGGTGGGAGCGGGCCTGCCCGCGATTGATTTTCCACAATCCAATCGCGGGCACGGCCCGCTCCCACAGTACAGGCAGTGAATTTTTTACGGAGTGGTGGAACAAATGACGATTTATTACAGCTATCTGGCATCCCCCATTGGCGATCTGCTTCTGGCCGGTGACGGCGTGAACCTGCATCTGCTGGGCTTTCCCGAAGGCAAGATGCGCACACGTCATCAGGAAATCTGGCGTCCCGATGACACGATTTTTACGGAGGCGAGGAATCAGCTCAGTGCCTATTTCGCCGGGGAGCTGCAGGACTTCGATCTGCCACTGTCCCCGCAGGGCACGGAGTTTCAGATGAGTGTGTGGAAGGCGCTCACCACGATTCCCTACGGCAGCACCCGCAGCTACGGTGAGATTGCCGGGCAGGTTGGCAAGCCGAAGGCCAGCAGGGCGGTGGGCGCCGCCAACGGGCAGAATCCGATTCCTATCATCATTCCCTGTCACCGCGTCATTGGCAGCACGGGCAAGCTGACCGGATTCGGCGGCGGGCTGCCGATCAAGGTCGCTCTTCTGAATCTGGAGCAGCGTCACCGACCGTTCCAGCTGAGCGCGTCATGAGCATCAAGAAAATCCGTGCAGGCATGAGCCTGTTCAAGCAAGCCCTCGTTGGCAGTTCCAGCATCAACTACACCGAAGGCTCCATCGCCAAGGCCACTTTCCTGCTGGCCGTGCCGATGATTCTGGAGATGGCGATGGAGTCGGTGTTCGCCATCGTCGACATCTTCTTCGTGGCCGGACTCGGGCCGCAGGCGGTGGCGACAGTTGGTCTGACCGAAGCGGTGATGACGCTGCTCTATGCGGTGGCGATTGGCCTGTCCATGGGCACGACGGCGATGGTGGCGCGGCGTATCGGTGAGGACAATCCGGTCGCTGCGGCTTTTGCCGCCGGACAGGCGCTATGGATGGGGATCTTCGTGTCGCTCTTCGTGGGCGTGGTCGGTTTCTTCTATGCGGGCAAGATTCTGGCGTTGATGGGCGCCGAGGCCGCCGTGGTCGAAGGGGGCACGAATTACATTCAGATCATGCTCAGCGGTTCCTTCACCATCGTGTTCCTGTTTCTCAACAACGCGATCTTCCGGGGTGCGGGAGATGCCAGCATCGCCATGCGCTCGCTGCTGCTGGCCAATGGCATCAACATCGTGCTCGACCCCTGTCTTATCTATGGCGTAGGGCCTTTCCCGGACATGGGTGTCACCGGGGCGGCGGTCGCCACCAATATCGGTCGTGGCGTCGGCGTGCTCTATCAGCTGTGGTATCTGTGCGCGAGCAATCGCCGCATTCAGCTGGTGCTGCAGGATCTGGTCGTGAAGATGTCGGTGATTCTGGCGCTGTTCCGCATCTCCGCTGGTGGCATCGCGCAGTTCCTGATCGCGACGGCGAGCTGGGTGTTCCTGATGAGGCTGGTCTCCGACCATGGCAGCGATGCGGTGGCGGGTTACACGATCGCGCTGCGCATCATGATGTTCACTATCCTGCCGGCGTGGGGGCTTAGCAATGCAGTAGCAACGCTCGTGGGGCAGAACCTTGGCGCAGAAAAAGTACAGCGTGCGGAGAGCACCGTGTGGCAGGTGGCGAAGTACAACGTCGCTTACATGGTGCTGGTGTCGCTGGTCATGCTGACCGTGCCGCAGAGCATCATGCATCTGTTCACGCAGGAACCCGCCGCCGTACAGTACGGTGTCGACGCGATGCGCATCATGAGCTATGCCTACGCCTTCATGGCCGTCGGCATGGTCGTGGTACAGGCCTTCAATGGTGCTGGTGACACCATGACGCCGACGTGGATCAATGTGTTTTGCTACTGGATCGTGCAGGTGCCGGTGGCCTGGTGGTTGTCCACCCAGCTGGACATGGGGCCGCACGGGGTGTTCTGGTCGATCTTCGTGGCCGAGGTGCTGATGGGGATCGTTGGCGTGTGGTGGTTCATGCGCGGCTCGTGGAAAACTCAGAAGGTTTAGTTTTGTGATTCGTAGGCCGGGCTGTGTAACGGGTAGCGCGGGGCCGGACACGCCGTGAATACTTCCATGTAGGCTCGCTTTCGCCATCCATGGCTCAAGACGGTCCTGCCTCAACAGCGCAAGGCCATACGGGCCAGGGTGCTTGCCAAATCGGAAAACCGGAGGGCAGAAAAGCTTACTCGCGATTGACTTTGAGTGGCACAGAAAGTAGCGCAGGGTGGCAGACAGGGCGGAGCAGGACCGTCTTGAGCCATGGATGGCGAAAGCGAGCCCCCAAGGATGGGTTCACGGCGTGTACTGATCCGCCCTGTCTGCCACCCTGTGCGAGACGCGAAGTGCAGAGTCAATCGCGGGCAGGCCTTTATGCCCTCCGGGTACGCTCCCACAGTGGGGCTGACGCTCGTTGTAATCCCGCGCGCAGTTGCTGTAAGCTCCGCCACGCAAAAGCAGGCAATCGGGTCAGCAGGGGCATCACCATGCAGAGTGGACAGCAGCACATCATCACCAGTGTTTTCGAGTGGCTCAGTGCTGAGCACCCGGTCTGGTTATGCACGATTCTCAAGACCTGGGGCTCCTCACCCCGCCCGATTGGCTCCATGATGGCCTGCACGCTGGACGGCGAGATCGCCGGTTCGATTTCCGGCGGTTGCATCGAAGAAGACTTCCTTGCCCAGCTGCGCGACGGCAGCCTCAAGAGCCAGTACGACATCGAGAACAAACCCTTCATCGTTAAATACGGCATCACGGCCGAGCAAGCTGCCCGCCTGCGTTTGCCCTGCGGCGGCCAGCTGCACGTCTTGCTGGAATACATCACCCCGAATGCCACCAGTCGCCAGGTGTTCGGCGAACTGACCGAAGCACTGGAAAAGCAGCAGCGCACCAGTCGTGAAGTGGACCTGCACTCCGGTGTCATTCGCGTGGTGAACAGTGCCGCCGACGAGGAAGTCATTCTCAGTGACGATACCCTGCTGCACTGCCTCAGTCCCAAATACCGACTCCTGTTACTCGGTGCGGGTGATGTGGCCCGCTATGTCGCCGAGATGGCGCTGGCGCTTGAATACGAAGTGACGCTCTGCGATCCGCGTCCCGATTACCTGGCCAACTGGCATGTGGAAGGGGTGCATGTCACCGCCGAACTTCCCGATGATGTGGTGCGTGAGCATTTCAGCGATCCTTACAGCGGCATCATCGCCCTGGCGCACGATCCGCGTGTGGACGACATGGCGCTGATGGAGGCGCTGAAGACATCGGCTTTCTATGTGGGGGCGATGGGGTCGGATCGCACGTCAGCCAGCCGCCGTTTGCGTCTGCCGGAGCTTGGTCTGACTGTGGAAGAAATTGCGCGTCTGCATGCTCCGATCGGATTGCAGATCGGCAGCAAGACGCCTGCCGAGATCGCGATATCGGTCATGGCGCAGGTCACGGCAGTGCGACATCAGGGTGAGCAACGTGGCACCACCGAGGCCTGTGCGCTGGAGGCGGGACGTCCGGTCTGCGGCTAGTGCGGTCTGGGTGTTTGCGGGTCTGTTGAATCTGCAAATGAAAAGGGACGGTACGCCAGTGGCGACCGTCCCTTTTTTACTGAGGCATTTCCTGTTTACGAGGCACTGCTTAGTTGGATGAACCGTACTCGTCGGCGTAGTCGTCCATCGCGGCCTGGATAACCACCTTGGCGTGCTCGTAACCATAAGCAGCGCCGATGGAGACTTTGTTCTCCTGGCCGGGAATCAGCTTGTAGGTCATGAAGTAGTGACGCAGTCTCTCGATCAGCGCCTGGGGCAGTTCAGTGATGTCATCGATGTCGGCGAACAGTGGATCGTTTTGCAGCACGGCGATGATCTTGTCGTCGGCCTCACCACCATCCAGCATTGGCAGCCCGCCGATCACCTTGGCATTCAGAATGATCTCGGTCTTGGAGATGGGACGTTCGCTGATGACACAGATATCCAACGGGTCGCCGTCACCACGAGTGGCGCCAGGCATCAGATCACGGCAGCGGTTGCCACAGTAGGTGCGCGGGATGAAGCCGTACAACGTCGGATGCTGAGACGAAGAGCGTTGCGGACGGTCGACACGCAGGTAGCCGGTGGTCTTGTCCACTTCATATTTCACTAGATCGAAGGGGCAAATCTCGATGAAGGCATGCACCAGGCGCGGCGCATCAGGACCTACATCAAGGCCATGCCAAGGGTGCGGACGCCAGCGGTAAAAGGGGGGCGGAAACTTTTTCATTCGGGTATCTCATTCCTGTCAGTCGTTACCCGGTGCTTGTTGTTGTAGTCGGGCGGATTGGTGAAAAGGCGCGCATTATAGCAGGGAACGCCGGAAACGCACCGTGAACTGTCCATGTGGGAGCGGGCCTGCCCGCGATTAAATAAAATCTGGGGTCAGAATAAAATTTGGGGTCAGAAATTTGGGGTCAGAGTAAAAATACAGGCTGTATT
>JAURWS010000058.1 GCA_030654835.1 Gammaproteobacteria bacterium
TTTTGGTTGATTGGGCTTCGTAGGTCGGTCGGGGGGAGAGGGAGGGATGGTCAGGACACGCCCGTGAACCCATCCATGGGGGGCTCGCTTTCGCCATCCATGGCTCAAGACGGTCCTGCCCTTCCCTCCCTCTCCCCCCGCCCTGGCTGCGATGCCGCGTCGGGAAATCACAGTGCTAAAAATGGCAGAAGCTCAATGGTTGTGTACACATCGTTGCTTCGGCTGAGTCGTCTAATGCGGCCATGGGCTACCGCTATGCCTCACCCCACCGATGATGAGATTCCCATCGCGCTCCGACAGTGTCAGAGGCGGGTGGTGGGGGTGGGCCGACCAGGACCGTCTTGAGCCATGGATGGCGAAAGCGAGCCCCCCATGGATGGGTTCACGGGCGTGTCCTGACCATCCCTCCCTCTCCCCCCGACCGACCTACGAAGCCCAATCAACCAAAAACCCGAGAGAGGAAAAAAAGATGGCAGAAGATAAAGACTCCTCCTCGGAAAAGTCGCAGGAACCTACGCAGAAACGGCTGGACACCGCCCGCGAAGACGGCAACGTCGCCCGTTCCCGCGAACTCAACACCACCGCCATCCTCATCGGCGGCACCGCCGCCGTCATCGCCTACGGCGCCAGCATGATCGACGCCTTGCGCGAAATCATGCGCCACAACCTCGTTCTCGAACGCGAATCCCTCTTCGACACCAACGCCATGCTTATCCAACTCGGCGACTCCATCTGGAGCGGCTTCGAATCCCTGCTGCCCGTGTTCGCCATATTGCTCCTGTTAGCACTCGTCGCCCCCATGGCGCTCGGCGGTTTCAACTTCAGCCTCAAGGCCATCTTGCCCAAGGCCAGCCGCTTGAACCCCATGAGTGGCCTCGCGCGTATGTTCGGTGGCAAGGCGCTGGTGGAGCTGGCGAAGGCGATTGCCAAGGTGCTGGTCGTTGCCGGGCTGGCGGTGCTGGTGCTGTATGCCAACGTTGGCGGTATGCTCGACGTGCAACACCAGCCCACGCTCTCGGCCATGGCCAACGCGCTCGACATGCTGGCCTGGGCGGTGCTGTGGATGTCCTGCGCCATGATTCTGATCAGTCTCGTTGACATCCCGCTGCAGGTCTACGACCACAATCAAAAGCTGCGCATGACCATGCAGCAGGTCAAGGACGAGATGAAGGACAGCGACGGGCGTCCCGAGGTCAAGCAGCGCATCCGCCAGCTGCAGTACCAGATGTCCCAGAACAAGATGCTGGCCGATGTTCCCGAGGCCGACGTCATCATCACCAACCCCGAACACTACGCGGTGGCGCTGCGCTACGATCAGAGCAAAGAGGGTGCGCCGGTCATGCTGGCGAAGGGGGCCGATCTGGTCGCCCAGAAGATTCGCGAGATCGCGCAGGAGCATCGCATTCCCATCGTCTCGTCGCCGGCCTTGGCGCGCGCGATTTACTTCAATACCAAGATTGGCCAGGAAATCCCCGGCGGGCTCTACGTGGCCGTCGCGCAGGTGCTTGCCTACCTGCATCAGCTCAAGCAGTACGCCCGTGGCCGCGCCAAGCGTCCCGTTCTCAATCCGCAATTGCCTATCCCCGAAGAGTTGCAGCACGATTAATTTGTGAGCCAGTTCAAATCAGGCGAGCTTCTTGCAGTATCCCTCCTGAACGAGATCGACGCGTCAAGAAATTGAACAACGGCAAGCAATCCTCCCGAGCAAACCTCCAGAGCAGACAGCAAAGATGACACCAGGCGCCAGCGCACAACGCAACGATTTCATGACCAACGCCCGCAATCTGACCCGTGGCAACCTGGGGATTCCGGTGTTGCTGCTGGTGATGCTGGCAATGATGACGTTGCCGCTGCCGCCGTTCCTGCTCGACGTCTTCTTCACCTTCAACATCACCATCGCGCTCGTCGTGTTGTGCGTAGCGGTGTACGCGATGCGGCCGCTGGATTTTGCCGTGTTCCCCACCGTGCTGCTGGTGGCGACCTTGTTGCGTCTGGCGCTGAACATTGCCTCTACTCGCGTGGTGCTGCTGGAAGGACACGAGGGCGGCGCGGCGGCGGGACACGTCATCGAGGCATTCGGTGAAGTGGTGATCGGCGGCAACTACACGGTGGGCATCATCGTCTTCATCATCCTGATCATCATCAACTTCATGGTGGTGACCAAGGGTGCTGGCCGCATCGCCGAGGTGAGCGCGCGTTTCACGTTGGACGCGATGCCCGGCAAACAAATGGCGGTGGATGCAGACTTGAACGCCGGTTTGATCGATCAGGATCAGGCCCGTGCGCGGCGCAAGGAGATCACTCAGGAAGCCGACTTCTACGGCTCGATGGACGGTGCCAGCAAATTCGTGAAGGGTGATGCCATCGCCGGCATCCTCGTCCTCATCATCAATATGGTGGGCGGCGTGGCGGTAGGCATGCTGCAGCATGACCTGGACTTCGCGATGGCCATGGAGCGCTATGCACTGCTGACGATCGGTGACGGTCTGGTCGCACAGATTCCGGCGCTGGTGCTGTCGGTGGCCGCCGCGATCATGGTCACGCGCAGCAACAGCTCCGAGATGATGGGGGCGCAGGTAGTGGGACAGATGTTTGCCACGCCGCGTGCGCTGGGTATCACGGCGGTGATGTTGTTCGTGATGGGCAGTGTGCCCGGAATGCCTCATGTCGCCTTTCTGGGTTTGGCGGGCGTCGCCGGTGCGGGCGCGTTCCTGATCTACTGGAAACAGCGTCAGCAGGTGGGTGACGCGGCGACGGCGGAAACGGTGCAGCAAAAGGCGCGGGACGACGTGGCGGCGGAACCGCAGGAGCTTGGCTGGAATGATGTCACGCCGGTGGATGTGATTGGTCTGGAGGTGGGCTATCGCCTGATTCCGATGGTCGACAAATCCCAGGGCGGGCAGCTGCTCAGTCGCATCAAGGGCATCCGCAAGAAGCTCTCGCAAGAGCTGGGTTTTCTCGTGCCGTCTGTGCATATCCGCGACAACCTCGATCTTTCCCCCAACGAGTACCGCATCACCCTGATGGGCGTGAATGTCGGCGGCGCGGAGATTTTTCCGGAACGCGAGATGGCCATTAATCCCGGCCAGGTGTTCGGCAAGGCGCAGGGCATTCCCACCAAGGACCCGGCCTTCGGACTCGACGCGCTGTGGGTCGAAGCCAGCCAGCGCGATCACGCACAGACCCTCGGTTACACCGTGGTGGACAGCAGCACCGTCATCGCCACGCACATGAACACCCTGCTGCAGAAGCATTCCCACGAACTGCTAGGCCACGAGGAAGTCCACGAGATGCTGGCGATCCTCGGCAAGAGCTCCAAGAAGCTGGCCGAAGACCTGCCTTCCCAAGTCAACACCAATGTACTGCTCAAGGTGCTGCAGAACCTGTTGGTCGAAGGTGTACCCATTCGCGACATGCGCACGATCGCCGAAGCGTTGGCGGCGACAGGCGTGCGCAGTCAAGATCCCGGCGCTTTGACTGCGGCGGTGCGAGTCGCGCTATCGCGCGTCATTGTGCAAGGCATCTATGGAAGCGCGGCAGAGCTGGCTGTCATGACCTTGGAGCCGACTCTGGAACAAATATTGCTTAAAGCTGTACAGCAGTCATCACAACAGCAGCAGGCAGTGGAAGACAGCATGGTGATCGAACCGGCAATGGCAGAGCGTCTGCAACGCTCATTGCTCAACGGAGCGCAGAATCAGGAGGTGGCAGGCAGGCCGCCCGTGCTGTTGGTGTCGGCACCACTGCGTGCTCCCCTGAGCCGCTTCGTGCGCTTCACCATCAGCGGACTGCGGGTGCTCTCCTACCAGGAGATCCCCGACAACAAGAAGATTACGATTACGGCGACTATCGGGCAGCAATAGGAAAAGACGATGAAAGTGAAACGATTTCTGGCGCAGGATATGCGTCGCGCGCTGGCCCGTATCCGCGAAGAGATGGGCGCCGATGCTGTGATTCTCTCGAATCGAACGCTGGATGAAGGCGTCGAAGTGGTGGCGGCCTCGCTGACCGATCAGCCAGAGGCGCCTTCCACGATATCGGCGGCAAAGTCGCCCACCGGCAAGTCTGCATCGGGCAATTCCACCGAAGATTACGCGGCGGCGATTCAGGCCGCCGTGGACAGATCCCACCGCGGGCGCGCCTCTGCCGATCTAACCTCTTCAGAACGAACCTCTTCAGAGCGAAACTCTTCAGAACGAAACTCTTCAGAACGAATTAGGGACGAGCGAGCTGCTGCAGAAAAAAACTCACCTCAGACCCAGGCTCAGCGTCCGTTGACCGATGCCGACGGCAGTCGTTCCACTGCGTCGCTCTCCGGCGTCGCCGCCTTCGAGTTTGGCCGACTGCAGCGCGAAGCCCAGCACAACGCCAGCACCCCCTATCTGAAGACAACCAAAGACCAGCAGATTCGTCTGTCCGACAGCAGGCGTCCGGCAGCGGATGAAAGCTACCGTGCCGCAGAAGAGCGCGAGGCGCGCGCCGCTGCGGCCAGCCAGTTCGAACAGTTCAGCCAGCAGGCAGAGGGCGCCGAGCAGCGTGAGATGACCGTGATGCGCGCCGAGCTCAACGGCATCCGCCGTCTGCTCGAACAGCGTCTGAGTGGCCTGGCCTGGGATCAGTTCGCGCGGCGCAACCCTGCCCAGGCGACTGTCTGGGAGCGCTTGAATGCCATGGGAGTTCCCGCCGCGCTGAGCCGTTCGTTGCTGGAGTCCCTCAAACCTGATCTGTCAGCTGCTGAAGCCTGGCGGTTTGCAATTGCCTCCCTGTCGCGCCGTGTGCCGGTGCTGGGGACAGATATTGCCGCTCGCGGTGGCGTCTATGCGCTGCTCGGGCCAACCGGCGTCGGCAAGACCACGACCATCGGCAAGCTCGCCACCCGCTGCGTGCTGGAGCATGGCTCCGATGCCGTGGCACTGGTCACCACCGACAGCTACCGCGTCGCCGCTCATGAGCAGCTGCGCACCTTTGGACGCATCCTGGATGTCAGCGTGCGGGTGGTTGACGAGACCCACAGCCTGCGGCAAATTCTCGACTCCTTGCAGCACAAGCGACTGGTGCTGATCGACACAGCCGGCCTGCATCAGAAAGACCCCGGCCTGCTGTCCCAGTTGCAGATGTTGCGCGAGTGCCGCGAGGTGCGCAAACTGCTGGTGCTGGCCTGCACCAGTCAGGCTGGCGTACTGGCGAATGCCTGCAAGACCTACGCCCCGGCGGAGCTCAGTGGCTGCATCCTCAGCAAGCTCGATGAGGCAGGCACTATCGGAGAAGCGCTGGCGCTGACCATCGATCTCAAGCTGCCTGTCGTCTATGAAACCCACGGGCAAGGGATTCCTGACGACATGCGCGTGGCGCAGGCTCATAATCTGGTCAGCAAGGCGGTGGCACTGTCGGTGCACAGTGCCGACGAGAAGGAGCGGCTGATTTATGAATTCGGAGGCGCCGTGGCGGACGTGACTGGTATCACCGAGGGCGGCGCGCTGGCGGCGGAAAATTTTGACGGTAGCCTGCGGGCTGCCCAGAGGAGTGGCCGATGAAGCCAATACAGGTACTGGCAGTTACCGGTGGCAAGGGTGGAGTCGGCAAGACCAACGTCTCGGTGAATTTGAGTCTGGCACTGGCTGCGGCCGGCAAGCGGGTGATTCTGATGGATGCGGACCTCGGGCTGGCGAACGTCGACATTCAGCTCGGGCTGAAGGCAGACAAAACGCTGGCGCAGGTGCTCAATGGCGAGTGCATGTTGCGCGACATTCTGTTGACGGCACCGGGCGGGGTGAAGGTGATTCCCGCCGCCTCTGGCGTACAGTCTCTGACGCAGCTGGGGCCGCGCGCCCACGCCGGATTGATTCAGGCCTTCAGCGATCTCGATGACCAGCTCGACGTGTTGGTGATCGACACGGCGGCGGGCATCTCCGAGAGCGTGGTCAGCTTCGTGCGTGCAGCGCAGGAGGTCATGGTGGTGGTGTGTGACGAGCCGTCCTCCATCACCGATTCCTATGCGCTAGTGAAGCTGCTCAATCGTGACTATGGGTTGACGCATTTCCGCGTGCTCGCGAATATGACGCGCAGCCCGGAAGAGGGTCGGAATCTGTTTCAGAAGTTTGTGAAGGTGGCCGAGCGCTTCCTGGATGTCACGTTGCAGTACGCCGGTGACATTCCCTGGGATGAGTCGGTGCGCAAATCGGCGCAGCGCCAACGGGCGGCGATCGAGGCCTACCCGGCCAGCAAGTGCGCCATCGCCTATCGACAGCTGGCCGAGCATGTCTGCCAGTGGCCGGTGAGTCGGCAGGCGAGCGGGCGTCTGGAGTTTTTTGTTGAGCGGCTTCTGCAGAGCGAAGCGGCTCATCTTGAAACGGTACCTAATGCGGGTTGAAAAATTATGATGACAGCAGCGAGTGGTGCTTCCATGTACAGCGAAGTACAGACCGACAGCATGAATGACATCGTGATTCGTTATGCGCCTCTGGTGAAGCGCATCGCTCATCATCTGTTGTTGAGAATGCCTGCCAGCGTGCAGATCGATGACCTGGTGCAGTCCGGCATGATCGGCCTGCTGGAGGCGGCGAGAAAGTACGATCTGTCCAAAGGGGCCAGCTTCGAGACCTATGCAGGCATCCGCATTCGTGGCGCGATGCTGGACGAGATCCGCAAGGGCGACTGGGCACCGCGTTCCGTGCACCGCAAGTCGCGTCAAGTAGCGGAAGCAATCAAGACCATCGAGATGCGCACTGGCACCGACGCGAAGGATCACGATGTCGCGGCCGAACTGGGGATGGAACTCGACGAATATCACGTGATTCTGCAGGATGCCTCGGGGAGTCGGTTGTTCAGCTTCGACGATATGCTGGAGGGAGATGACTCGGCCATCGAGAAGGTGGCGGGAGAAATGCCGAATCCTTTGGACGGTATTCAGAGCGAGGCGTTCCGGTCGGAGCTGGCGGCAGCGATTGCGGGGTTGCCGGAGCGGGAGAAGCTGGTGTTGTCGCTCTACTACGACGAAGAGCTGAATCTGAAGGAGATTGGGCAGGTGATTGGGGTGAGTGAGTCGCGGGTGAGTCAGATTCATACGCAGGCGGCTCTGAGGTTGAGGGCGCGGTTGGTTGAGTGGGGGTAGTGGTCAGTGTTTGGTGGTTAGGCTGAGGGTGTGGTGGGGCTTTCGGTGACACGCCCGTGAATACTTCCCTGTAGGGCTCGGTCGCGCCATCCATGGCGCTCAACGGTCACCGAAATCCCCACCACACCCTCAGCCCCGCACAATGGTGGTCCCGCCCTCCACCCGATAGGATGGCAGCAGAGTCAGTGGGGCGCGGTGCTTCGGTGGATACTCTGCGGGTTGATAGGTGTTCGTTTCTCCTGATTTCTTCGGCGCGTTCGGCGTCAATTTTCCAGCTAATGTCCTGCCTCCACGCGCCGATCTATCAGCGTGTGTATTTGACTTTTCGAGACGGCGGCACAGTCGTCAGGCATGGTGGGCAGCGTGGGGGGTGGTGACCGTTGAGCGCCATGGATGGCGCGACCGAGCCCTACAGGGAAGTATTCACGGGCGTGTCACCACCCCTCACGCTGCCCACCATGCCAGCCACTGACCACCATCACCCAAGACCAAAACAAAATATCTCACTGAAAAGCTAAATAAATCCCGCCAGCCATCGATAACCACAACAGGATAAATCGCGTTGTGCCCGAACCTGATGATTTCATACCCGATTTCTCACAGGGCAATGTGGAGGCAGATTTGAACAAGAACATGAAAATCCTCATCGTTGACGACTTTTCAACGATGCGGCGAATTATTAAAAACCTGCTCAGAGACCTGGGCTTTACTAATACCTCGGAAGCCGACGATGGCCACAGCGCCTTGCCGATGCTTCAGCACGGGGACTTCGATTTCCTTGTCACCGACTGGAATATGCCCGGCATGACCGGCATCGACCTGCTGCGGGCCTGTCGCGCAGACGAGCGCCTCAAGAGCCTGCCGGTGTTGATGGTGACTGCCGAGGCCAAGCGCGATCAGATCATTGCGGCCGCGCAGGCGGGCGTGAATGGCTACGTCGTCAAGCCTTTCACTGCGGCGGCGCTGCAGGAAAAGATCGAGAAAATATTCGAACGTATCGAGGCCCACAGCTAAGGGATGGAACCATTCAATGCCCAGCACACAATACGAAGAACATGCCGACAGTGACATCCTCAACGGCGCTGATGCGATGACTGATGCAATGACCGAGGAGCTGCGCGAGCGCACCCGTGAATTGCTCCGCAAGCTCGACGAGGGCGACATTGGGGCCGCGAATCACCTGATCCGGGATCTCAACACTGCCCGCGATGAGACGCTTTATCTTGAAGTTGGTCGCCTGACCCGTGGTCTGCACAACGCCATTCGCGACTTTCATCTGGACATCGGCCTCAGCGGGCACAGCCGTGTGAAGAATGAGATATCCGAGATTCAGGACGCCGCCAGCCGTCTGAACTATGTGATCAATCTGACTGAGGATGCCGCCAACACCACCATGGATATGGTGGAGGCGGGCGGGCCGATCGTGCAGGGACTCGCGGAAGAGGCTGGCAACCTGAGAAAAGACTGGGCGGCGTTTCGGCAGAAAGGAGAGTCTGCGCCGGGGCAGGAAGGGCTCTACGAGCGCGTCGATGCGCTGCTTGATCGCACGGTTCGTGATGCCTCCAGTGTGCATCAGAGATTGAACGAAATTCTCATCGCGCAGGGCTATCAGGATTTGAGCGGCCAGGTGATCAAGCGTGTCATCGCGCTGGTCAACGAGGTTGAGCAGAGTCTGGTGCGGCTCGTGCGTCTGGCTAGCAATGTCGAGGCAGTCGCCGGGCTGAGTATGCAGCGCCGAGATGGCGTTCAGTCTGCTGCAGGCATCTCGGCGGCTGCGGATCCTGTCGATGACAGAGCACTGCGTGCTGAAGGGCCGCAGATGAAGAACAGCAAGAATAACGTGGTTTCCGGGCAGGATGATGTAGACGACCTGCTGTCCAGCCTCGGATTCTGATTCCGGTTTTTAGACGAAAATTCTGCAACGGGTGAGTGAGCGATGAGCTTCTCTGACGACGAAGAAATACTGGAAGACTTCCTGATCGAAGCAGGGGAGATTCTGGAATTATTGTCCGAGCAATTGGTGCAACTGGAACGCTGCCCCGATGACGCACAACTCCTCAACGCGATCTTCCGTGGTTTTCACACCGTCAAGGGTGGTGCTGGGTTCCTGCAGCTCACGGCGCTCGTCGAGTGCTGTCACATCACCGAAAATCTCTTCGACATTCTGCGCACCGGCCGCCGCTCCGTCACACCCGAATTGATGGACGTGGTGTTGCAGGTGCTCGACGCAGTCTATGTCATGTTCGCGCAGGTGAAGGACCGCGAGGAGCTCGACGCCGCGCATCCGGATTTGCTGGCAGCCGTGGGAGCTCTGGTGGCCGGTGAGGATCACACGCTGCAAATCAAGAGTCGTCATGCGGAGGAAGCCCCTGGGTCCGCCAGCCACGGTGCCGCGCAGTCCAGCGGTGATGATGTCACTGACGAAGAATTCGAACAGATGCTGGCAGCGTTGGACAGCTCCTCTGCCGGTGTGCAGGCGTTGAGTGAGTCTGAGAGTGCAGAACTTTCCGGTGCTGGCAGCAACGAAATTACCGATGATGAATTCGAGGCGCTGCTCGACACGTTGCACGGCAGCGGCAAGGGGCTCAGTCATGGCATGTTGCATGACAGTCCTCCACAAAACAGTCCGGCACAAGACAGCTCGCCACAGAAAGTCGAGCAACTCGAAGCGGTTGTTGTCAGTGAGGCGAACGAAGAGATCAGCGATAACGAGTTCGAGGCATTGCTCGATGCCTTGCATGGCACCGGCAAACATCAGGGCGTGCCCGCCGCCAAAACTGCGAAGAAGCCAGCGCTGGCGCTGGTCAAGGGCAGCGCAGCGCCTCTCAACAAGGACTCTGGCAAGGATTCTGGTAGGGGCCCCGGTAAAGACTCCAATAAGGATTCCAATAAAGACACCGGCAAAGACGCTGCCGCTGAGACTACGGTGCGTGTGGACACCCGCCGCCTCGACGAAATCATGAACATGGTGGGCGAACTGGTTCTGGTGCGTAATCGCCTGGTGCGAATCGGCGAAAGCAGTGCGGATGAAGTGCTCTCCAAGGCGCTCGCCAATCTGGATCTGGTGACGGCTGATCTGCAGACCGCAGTGATGAAGACGCGCATGCAGCCGATTCGCAAAGTGTTCGGCCGCTTCCCGCGTGTGGTGCGCGACCTGGCCCGCAGTCTGGGCAAGGAAGTGTCACTGGAGCTGATTGGCGAAGATACTGATCTGGACAAGAATCTGGTGGAAGCACTTGCCGATCCGCTGGTGCATCTGGTGCGCAATGCCGTTGACCACGGCATCGAGATACCCGCTGTTCGTGAACGCAATGGGAAAGTGCGACAGGGCACCATCCTGTTGGCCGCAGAGCAGGAAGGGGATCATATCCTGCTGACCATTTCCGACGACGGCAACGGCATGGACCCGAACGTGCTGCGCAACAAGGCCGTGGAGAAGGGCGTGATGGACCGCGAGGCGGCCGATCGTCTCAGCGATGAAGAGTGCTTCAACCTGATCTTCGCGCCGGGCTTCTCCACCAAGGAGCAGATATCGGATGTGTCAGGCCGTGGTGTGGGCATGGACGTGGTCAAGACCAAGATAGCTCAGCTGAACGGCTCCATCGCCATTCATTCGCGACTCGGGCAGGGCTCGCGCATCGAGATCAAGGTGCCGCTCACCCTCGCCATCATGCCGACGCTGATGGTCATGGTCGGTCAGCAGGCATTCGCGTTGCCGCTGGTCAGTGTCAACGAAATTTTTCATCTCGATCTTAAACGTACCAATGTCGTCGATGGTCAGCAGGTGGTGACGGTGCGCGGAAAAGTGTTGCCGTTGTTTCATCTCAAGCGCTGGCTGATTCGCGGCGAGTGCGGCGTTCCTGCCCAGACCTCCGCGCACGTTGTCATCGTATCGGTCGGGACGCAGCGGATTGGTTTTGTAGTGGATGATCTGGTCGGACAGGAGGAAGTAGTGATCAAACCGCTGGGACGTATGTTGCACGGCACGCCTGGCATGGCCGGTGCCACCATCACGGGAGACGGGCGCATTGCCATCATTCTGGATGTCCCCGGCCTGCTCAAGTGCTACGCGGGTTGATGCCATGAAGATACGTGTACTGGTAGTCGATGATTCCGGATTCTTTCGCCGCCGTCTGTGCGAGATGATCAATTCCACTGATGATCTGGAGGTTATCGGCACTGCTGCCGACGGCCGCGAGGCGATTGAAAAAGCCCGTGAACTGAACCCCGATGTCATCACCATGGATTACGAGATGCCGGTGATGGACGGCATTACTGCAGTGCGCGAAATCACTAGGGCGCAGGGTATACCCGTGCTGATGTTTTCCTCGCTCACCTACGAAGGCGCGCGTGTCACTCTTGATGCGCTGGAAGCAGGTGCGATTGACTACCTGCCGAAAAATTTCGAGGATATTTCCCGGCACACTGAAGAAATCAAGAAGACGCTGCACGACCGCATCGTCACTGTTGCCCGCAGCCGTAGGGGGCTTCGTCATTCCGCCCGCGGGCTGTTCGACGCCCCGGTGGCGACGCCAGCAGCTCCCATCGTCGCGGCGCCTCCGCGTGGTATAGCTCGCAAGCCCGCATTGGTCATCATCGGCGCCTCCACTGGCGGGCCGATGGCGCTGCAACAATTGCTGGTGAAATTGCCGGCCAGTTTTCCACTGCCGATTTTGTTGGTGCAGCACATGCCCGCGACGTTTACCCGGGCCTTCGCCGAGCGCCTCGATCGACTCTGCAACATTCGTGTGGTCGAGGCGATTGATGGGCAGCAGTTGCAACCGGGGTGTGCGTACCTGGCGCCCGGTGGTAAACAGATGCTGGTGGACTCGCGCAATCAGGGCATGGTGCGCATCGTGCCGGGCGACGAACGTCTGCATTACAAACCTTCTGTGGATGCCACGTTCGGTTCCGCTGCCAACGAGTTCGGTGGCCGGGTGCTGGCGATGGTGCTCACCGGCATGGGCTCGGATGGTCGCGAAGGGGCACGCATGCTGCGCTCCCAGGGCGCTAGAATCTGGGTGCAGGATGAGGCCAGTTGCGTCATCTATGGCATGCCTGCGGCGATCGCGAAGGCTGGGCTGGCCGATGAAGAGTTGAGTCTGGACCGGCTGGCGCAGCGCCTGCTGGAAGAGGTGCCCAGTTGAGGGGTAACGATAGTCGCAGGAACAGGTAGCCATGCACATTTGGGCGGTAGCAAATCAGAAGGGCGGCGTTGGCAAGACCACTACCACGGTCGCGCTCGGCGGGCTGCTGGCTGAGTCGGGCGCCCGCGTTCTGCTGCTGGACCTCGATCCGCAGGGTTCGCTGACGACTTATTTCGGGCATAGCCCCGAGTCCATGCCGCGCAGCAGCTTCGATCTGTTTCAGCCGATGGCCGACGTGAGCCGCGATGCGTTGCAGCAGATCGTGCTGCGCACCGCGTATCAGAACCTCTGGCTGCTGCCTGCCAGCACCGCGCTCGCCACGCTCGAACGCAAAGCAGTCGGGCAGGAAGGCATGGGGCTGGCGATTTCCCGCACGCTGACATTGCTGTGGGACGACTACGACTATGTGCTTATCGACAGCCCGCCCACGCTGGGAGTGCTGCTCATCAATGCGCTGGCCGCCTGCGAGCTGATTCTGATTCCCGTGCAGACCGAGTTCCTCGCCATCAAGGGGCTGGAGCGCATGCTGCACACTCTGGGCATGGTGACCCGCTCGCGCCGCAAGCCGCTGCGTCATGTGCTGATTCCAACACTGTTTGACCGCCGCACGCAGGCCGGTATGTTGAGCCTGCGCCGTTTGCGCGGCACTTATCCGCAGGAGGTCTGGCGCTCGGTGATCCCTGTGGACACACGTCTGCGGGACGCGAGCTCGCGCGGCGTTACCCCGTCCGCACTCGACCCTGGCAGTCGCGCCGTGCGCGCTTACGGGCTGCTGCTGAAAAACCTGCTGGCCGGCGATTATCTCGCCTCGGCGACGAGCTGAGGAGGCCTTCATGAATAATCAGGAACTCAAGCTTTCCACTGTCTCTCTGTCCGCAGTACTGAGCCCGCCCGATGCGGTGGTGCAGGACTATCTGGACTTCATGCTGCGAGCGGTGACGGAGACTGTCAGCGAGGTGGCCGTGGCCAGGCCAGTGCCCAGCAAACCCGTTCTTGAGGCTGTGGTCGAAGCAAGGCGGCCCGCCCCTGAGCCCATCGTCGAGCCTTTCGTTAAACCGTTTGTTGGGCCCATCGTCGAAACCAAGAGCAACACCATCGTCGTCACGACTGCGGCGGCTGCTCCAGCCCCAGCCCCCGTTGCCAGTCCGCGTGGTGCCAATGGTCGTCCGCTGTGGGCACAGGCACCGTTCGAGTGTCTGCTTTTTCAAGTGGTTGGGCTGAAGCTGGCGGCACCCTTGGTCGAACTCGGTGGCATCGCCCGCATCGGCGATGGCCTGACGCCAATATTCGGGCAGTCGGACTGGTTCATGGGGCTGTTGCGCTGGAACGATCGCAATATTCGCGTCGTCGATACCGCGCGGCTGATCATGCCGGAGCGTCTGCCCGCGCTGGTCGGGGGGCAGCGTCCCCCGTATGAATTCGTGTTGCTGATCGAAGGTACGGACTGGGGGCTCGCCATCGACAGTGCCACCGAGGCCATGCATCTGCAGCCGGACGAAGTGCGCTGGCGCGCCAGCCTGCAGAATCGGCAATGGCTGGCCGGCACGGTGCTCGAGAAGATGTGCGCATTGCTGGACATGAGCAGCGTTGCGCGCCTGCTGCAGGTAGAGACAACAACCGGATAGGGGCGGGCGGTCCGTGCGCTGGCACAGACTGTGCATTATTCAGGCGAATGCAGAGCAGCCTCTGCCACCCGCGCCTGAATATTGACGCCTGCAACAGCCACAAGCCAGCGGCAGGTTCCATTTAACGAGTGAGGTGAGAAGCATGGGCGAACCAGTCAGAAAATCTCTGCAAGCAGCGCAGGAGCAGGTCCTGCAGTGGGTGACGTTCCATCTGGACAACGAAACCTACGGTGTCAACGTGATGGCAGTGAAGGAAGTGCTACGGCACACGCAGATTGCGCCGGTGCCAGGTGCTCCCGATTATGTGCTCGGGATCATCAACATCCGGGGCACGGTAATCTCGGTGATCAACACGCGGCGGCGTTTTGGTCTGCAGGATCAGGAACCGACGGACAACACCCGCATCGTCATCATCGAAGTCGGCAAGCACGTAGTCGGCATCATGGTGGACAGTGTGGCAGAGGTGGTTTATCTGCGGCAGTCGGAGATCGAAACCTCGCCCTCAGTGGGCAAGGATGATGGCGCCAGATTTATTCAGGGCGTCTGCAACAAGAACGATGAGTTGCTGATTCTGGTGGAGTTCGAAAAACTTCTCAGCCAGGACGAGCTGGAAGAATTATCTCAGAGTTGACGGCAGGGGATTGCAGTTTATTTCCCGGCTGGATGTGTCAGCTCTTTATATGGAAAAAGGAGAACACGAATGATCCCAGTCGTTATTTTTGGTTTAGGTATCGCGTTGCTGCTGCTGGCCGGCATCCTCGCGCAAACGTTGCAGACGCTGCGTGGCATGCAGAGCACCCAGACGCGTATTGACGCGGACATCGAGGTGCTGCGCAAGGAAATCACTGCCGTCGGGCAGGGTGCGGTGGGCCTCGGCAAACGTCTGCAGGTGCTGCAGCGCCGTCAGCAGTCCACTGAACGTCGCCAGGAAGATCTGGAGTTCAAAGATGTCGGCAACATCGCCATCACCCACGCCAACAAGCTCGTGCAGATGGGCGCCGCCACCGATGAACTCATGAGCACCTGCGGCCTCTCACAGGCCGAAGCCAATCTGGTGTCGCTGATGCACGGCAAGGCGAAGCAGGGGCAGCGGGGGTGAGGTTTGACTTCACCTGATCAAGTCCAATCCTCTATGGTTAACCCGGATACCCGCGAAAACTCACGTATGTTGTTGGTTACCAAGACCGCATCTATGCTGAGTGCGTGCGCGGCAATCAGCAGGTCGTTATTGCCGATGATCAGTCCCTGGTGTTTGAGGTTTGCCCGTATCATCCCATAGTGCTTGGCGGCGACTTCATCCCATGCGTCAATCAGCAGCCTACGGGTGAACAGCTCAAGCTGGCTGATCCTTTCGCTCCGCATCGCGCGAATGCCATTTTCGATTCCGAAGTACAACTCGCCATAGGTGACGCTTGAAATGCACAGTTCGGGTGTGGCGCGGAATTTTCGCCGGAGCAGTTCATCGCGATTCTTCAACACATGAATACACGTATTGGTGTCAAGCATATACATCAGAAAGAATCCCTTTCCTGAGGTGGTGTATTGTCTCGCTCGGCAAGGAAATCTTCCCCAAACGCTGTCGGTTGATCGAAAAAAGCATCCCAGCTCGGTTTAAGAGCAGAAATGATCAAATCGTCTCCTGACCTGCGAATGTAGACTTCTTTTGTTTCAACGCGAAACTCCTTGGGCAGGCGGATGGCCTGGCTGCGACCGTTCATGAATACCTTGGCGATGTGTTCGTTCATAGTTATGCTCTCGAAATGATATCTACCATTTGATATATACCATCAAGTCGCTGCCTTGGCAATCCCCCTGTTTAGAGTGTAGCAGCGAAACCGAAAGAAGCATTTCGGTCTTTAAATGCAGCTGCTTGCTGTTAATGCCCATCTGTATCATTATAGTGATACAGATGGATTGTTCGCCAATCCCATCCGAGTCCTTCCTCCACATCTTTCGGAGCACTCACCATGAAACTGCGTATCGACACTAATAGCGCGACTCCGGTTTTTCAGCAGATTATCGATCAGGTTCATTTCCAGATCAGCACGGGCGAGCTGCCGGAGGGCACTAAGTTGCCCTCCCTGCGCACTTTGGCCTCTGACCACCACTTGGCTATCAATACGGTGGCCAAGGCGCTGCGCCAGTTGGAGTTTCGCGGTCTGATCCGCTCTGCCGAGCGCAGTGGCTATGTGGTGGCGCCGCGCGATGACAGCATTGGCCGCTATCAGGCACGGGGCGTGTCCTCGGACAAGACCGAAGTTCACCGGGTGGTGGACAAGCTCGATCATGGCTTGTACCGCAACGCCTTCTGCAAGATCACCGAGGACTATCTCACCGGTAATCCGGACAACTGCAACATCATTCATGCCGATGGCAGCGGCACCAAGTCGATCATCGCCTACTTGCAGTACAAGGAGACCGGCGACGCCTCGGTGTTCCACGGCATCTCTCAAGATTCCATCGTGATGAACCTGGACGATCTGCTGTGTGTGGGCGTGAATGGTCGTTTGTTGATTTCCAACACGGTGAATCGCAATGCGCTGAACTGCCCTGGTGAAGTGGTCGCGGCGCTGATTGCTGGCAGCGAGAATTTCCTGGCTCAGCTGCGCGAGTTCGGCGTCAGCATCTACAGTGGTGGTGGCGAGACAGCAGACGTGGGTGACCTGACTGGCACGCTGGTGGTGGACAGCTGTGTCGTATCGGTAATGAAAAAGAAGGATGTAATCACAGGTGCTTTGATGCGGCCCGGTCTGGCGATTGTTGGTTTGGCTTCCGCCGGTCAGGCCAGCTACGAACAGCGCGAAAACAGTGGCATCGGCAGCAACGGCCTGACCAGTGCTCGCCACGAGATGCTTGCGCACTACTATGCCGAGAAGTACCCGGAGTCTTTTGACGCGGGTGTCTCCGCCGAGTTGATGTACTGCGGGCCTTATCGCCTGGAAGATTCGCTGCCGGATTCCAGCTTGACGGTTGGAGAGGCGTTGCTGAGTCCGACCCGAACCTACGCTCCGGTGATTTATAAGCTATTGGAAGAACACCCTAACCTGATTCAGGCGCTGGTGCACTGCTCCGGTGGCGCTCAGACCAAGTGCCTGAAGTTCGGCAGTAATATCCACTTCATCAAGGATGGGCTGTTCCCAACCCCGGCCATTTTCAACGCTATCCAGCGTGTCTCGGACACCGCTTGGAAGGAGATGTACAAGGTGTTCAACATGGGCCACAGGATGGAGGTCTATTGCCTGCCGGAGATGGTGGAGACGGTGATCGCGGCGGCGGCTACCTTCAATATCGATGCCCGCGTGGTGGGCAGAACCGAGGCGGTAGAGGATGGCAATCGCTTGAGCTTGCATCACGGGACTGAGATCTTCAGCTATCGGATGTGAAGTGTTTACGCCACAAAGAGTCTCTTTCCTGAGGTCGCGTGTCCTCGTCTCGTTCGGCGAGGAAGTCGTCGCTGAACGCCGTGGGCTGGTTCTTGACCTGCCCAAAAATCGCTATTCCACTCTTGGATAATCCGCGTTATTCTCCCGTCGTCTTTAAAGGAATACTCACGTAGTTCGTTGCCTTGCCTTTGTCGCTCAGGTATGAAAAGGGAAGTTCATCCGATGCAGTCTCCCACCCCTAATTCCAACTCCGGTTTGGCTTGCCTCGTTCTCCTTTGCCGGTTCCTAGAAACGGGAGCTGACCCCGCACAACTGCTCCACCAATTCGGAAAGAGCGGTGAACCATTCTCCACCAGCGACATCATCATTGCCGCCAGATCATTGAATCTGCGAGCAAAACTGATCACAAGTTCGTGGCAGCGCCTGACCAAGACACCACTTCCTGCCATAGCGCGCTTGAAAAACAATGAGTACGTCATAGTTGGAAAAGTAGTGAATGACAAAGTGCTGGTGCAGAACCCGCTCAGCAATCGACCTGTCACAATGCCCAAAGAAGAGTTTGAAAACAGTTGGAGCGGCGAGTTGATTCTGCTCACAAAACGATCATTGCTTCCTGGTGTTTCTGGCAAGTTCGATATCTCCTGGTTTATCCCATCGCTCATCAAGTACAAGAAACTGCTGGGTGAAGTGCTTTTGGCGTCATTTTTCATTCAGATCTTCGCTCTGATCACCCCGATTTTCTTTCAGGTCATCATAGACAAGGTGTTAGTGCACAAAGGTTTTACCACCTTGCATGTGCTTGCAATCGGGTTGCTGGTGGTCTCTCTTTTCGATGTGGTGCTGAACGGACTGCGGACTTACGTTCTCAGTCATACCACCAACCGTATTGATGTCAGCCTTGGCGCGCAGCTCTATCGGCACCTGATCTCGTTACCGGTGAACTTCTTCAAGAGTCGTCAAGTCGGAACGATTGTCGCGCGAGTGCGGGAATTGGAAACAATCCGCAACTTCATCACCGGTTCTGCGCTGACGCTCACGATTGATCTGTTTTTTACGTTCGTGTTTTTCATCATCATGTATATCTACAGCCCCACGCTGACCTATATCGTGCTGGGGTCGATTCCCTTCTATGTGTTGTTGTCGCTGTTCATCACTCCGATTCTGCGTCACCGCTTGAACGAAAAATTCAGGCGAGGTGCTGAGAATCAAGCGTTTCTCGTGGAATCCATCTCCGGCGTGCAGACCCTAAAATCCATGGCAGTAGAGCCGCAGATGCAAAGGCGCTGGGAAGAGCAACTGGCGGGCTACGTATCAGCCTCGTTCCGCTCGACGAATCTGGGCAATGTTGCCAATCAGACCGCTGCCTTCATCAACAAAGTTGTAGTGGTGCTGATTCTATGGGTAGGAGCGACGCTGGTGATCAACGGCGATATCTCGGTGGGTCAGCTCATCGCGTTCAATATGTTCGCAGGCAGGGTCAGTGCGCCAATCCTGCGTCTGGTACAGCTGTGGCAGGAATTCCAGCAGGCCAGTATCTCCATGCAAAGGCTGGCTGACATCCTCGACACCCCCATGGAGCCGGGCCACAACCCCAATAGAACCACGCTGCCCGATATCAAAGGCGCGGTTCGCTTCGAGCATGTGGCTTTCCGTTATCAGTTTGATCGTCCCGAGGTGCTCAGCGGCATCACGCTGGAGGCGTCACCGGGTGAGCGCATTGGCATCGTAGGCCGCTCCGGTTCGGGCAAGAGCACGCTCAGCAGCCTCATACAGCGTCTGTATGTGCCAGACAGCGGCCGTATCCTCGTGGATGGTATCGACCTCGCTCTGGTGCAACCGGCGTGGCTGCGCAGACAGGTGGGCGTCGTGCTGCAGGAGAACTTCATGTTCAATCGGAGTATCCGCGACAACATCGCGCTGGCGGACCCCGGCATCCCCATTGAGCGCGTCATACAGGCTGCCATGCTGGCAGGCGCACACGAATTCATCATGGAACTGCCGGATGCCTATGACACCCTCGTCGGTGAACAGGGCAGTAATCTCTCTGGCGGTCAGAAGCAGCGCATCGCCATTGCTCGCGCGCTGATCACCAATCCGAAAATCCTGATATTCGATGAAGCCACCAGCGCACTGGATTACGAGTCCGAACGGATCATCCAGAAAAACATGAATGCCATCTGCCACAACCGCACGGTGTTCATCATTGCCCACCGGCTGTCGACTGTGCGCAATGCGGACAAGATCATCGTCATCGACAAGGGCCGCATCGTGGAGCAGGGCACGCACAGGCAGCTCCTTGAGTTGGCAGGCCACTACGCCAGATTGCACTCCTACCAGTCCGGCGAAGAGGAACTGGCCACATGACCCAAAGCTTCCTACAAAACCTCTACCACCGCATCGACAACCAGGACCGCTGGCGCGAAGAAGAACTCTCTTTCCTCCCCGCCGCCCTCGAAATCCAGGAAACCCCGCCCTCACCGGCGGGCCGCGCAATCATCTGGAGCATCGTGCTCCTGTTCAGCATTGCTATTCTCTGGTCCATCCTCGGCCATATCGACATCGTCGCCGTCGCCCAAGGGCGCATCATCCCCAGTGATCGCGTTAAAGTGGTACAGCCGCTGGAGATAGGCGTCATCCAGAGCATCCACGTTGAAGAAGGGCAACGCGTTGTCGCCGGTCAAGCACTGATCACAATGGATTCGACGAACACCGACTCAGATCGCGTGCGGCTCAGCAGCGAATTGCTCGATGCGCAGCTGCGTCGCCAAAGACTGACTGCGTTCTCCGAACTGATAGGCAATACCGATGGCATGGTGCCAACTCTGACAATTGGCAGCAGCCCGTATCTGGGCGACACCCCTGCGGACATCCTGGCGGTGAAACTGGCCTTCCAGAAATCGTTGCTGAACCAACAGTTGCAGGAGTACGCCGCCAGAGAGGATGCGCTGGAAAGCGAACATGAGCGTCAACTGGTTGCCAAACGCACTGCGCAAAGTGAACAGGAGCGCTCCGAGCGTGCGCTGCCCCTGCTCACTGAACGCATCGCTGCCTTCGAACAACTGCTGGAGTCTCGCTACGTCTCGCGTGACCTGTATCTGCAGCTAAAACAGTCCCATGTGGAGTTGCAGCAGGATCTGATCACGCTAAGCTCAAGAGTAGAAGAACTCGATGCCGCGATCACCAGCATCGCAATGCAGCGCATGACATTGGAGGCCGAAACCAAACGCAGCACGCTCGAAGCATTGGAGCAAACGGCTATGCAGAGCATGGCGTTGGAACAGGACTTGATCAAAGCGCAGCAGCGCAGCCGACAGCAGGTGCTGACCTCATCGATCGATGGCGTCGTGCAGCAACTGAACATTCACACCGTAGGCGGTGTGGTCACCCCCGCGCAGGAATTGATGCTGATTGTTCCAGACGAAAGCCAGATCGAAGTGGAGGCATTTATTCTGAACAGAGACATCGGCTTTGTCGAAGAAGGACAGATGGCAGAGGTGAAGATCGATACGTTCAACTTCACGCAGTACGGAGTGATTGATGCGCAGATTATCGACATCTCCAATGATGCGATCAGTGACGAGGCGCTGGGTCTTGTGTATATGAGTAAAGTGCTGCTGACAGAATCGGATATTCAAGTCGGAAACAGATTGGTGAACTTTTCACCCGGTATGTCGGTGACGGTGGAAGTGAAGACAGGGCAGCGGCGATTGATTGAGTATTTTCTTTCGCCGTTGATGAGGTTTAAACAGGAAAGTATTAGAGAGAGGTAGATATGGTAAAGAACTTTTTTGAAAACTCCCGAGTGCCGGGACTTCGTTGGAAGATAGCAATGTGTGCCATGATTTTTGCATCTGCCTGCAGTATTAATAATGCAGCTGATGCTTCCAGTCCGAGTAATGCCAATCAAACTCCAATTGAGTTCAAGGCAATGACTCTGGAGGATTTTAATAAAGGTCGTCCAATAGACTTCTACTTTCTCTCATATACGAAAGAAGGGCAAGAATCGTTGTGCGAAGAAATACTTTCTGCACTGAATGTCGCATATGCAAGGGAAGCTACCATTAGCGAAGCACTCTATGGGTACCTACTTCTCCAGAATAGACTAAGCGTGTCTTGGGAACAGATTCCCTATCACAATCCTACCGGGCTAAACCAGTATCTGGCTAGGTATGCCCGAGTTGATATTAACAACGACTCTGTTATTGAAGACGTTATTATAAATACGACTTCAATATCGTCTATACCGTTTCATAGACTAAAGGTAATTTCATTAGGTGTACTTCCTGATGAGATTGCTGAGGTATCAACAGATATTGGTTTAGCCATAAGAGAGAGCGGAGGTGATCTTAGGGGTGATGAAGTGTTCAACAATATGGAGAAATATTTGAATGAAAATTTTGAAGATTACAATTCAACGGGTTTAAGTATATTGCAGCCATTTTTCGAAGTAGTTAACGTGAATAATAGAAATTACATGCTATTGACAACAAGGAATTTCATTAATACTAGAATAGATGTGTTTGTTTTCAGTTTAACTATTGATGACTCATTGTCTGGTGAATGTAGAAATACAAGCTACTATAAAATTTTCAACCGCTAACACATGGAGAAGTAGTGAAATGACAAATCTCAATCTTATTTTCGGTAGTCTTGATAGCTTTTCCCAATTTTCGGACTACAGAGAATTTAGGAATGATTTTCTAAAGAGGAGGGAGAATCAGGAATTATATGATAACGAATCTGGATCTGGCCGCATTCATGGAGATGGTAACGACCCCGAGCTGTGGAATCCTACCATAGGGTATGGCTTCAATCTCAAAAGCAGAACATTATCAAATATCACGGCATATCTTACGCACGCATTTGGCACAATTTCTCCAGTACAGGAAGATGCATTGAGTATTCTCGGATACTGGAAAGGAAGCATTCCTGTGATGATTGACGGGATTTCTAGAGCTCTAAACGCTGAGGATATAGTTCGAGGAGCGCGGGGCTTAATCCCGGAACTTTCAGCACTTACGTCTCTAGAAATGACTGAGATGCAAGCAACTGCCCTTCTCAATGCGGTGCTTGATGGTATTCCCGACACGTCGTTCGGTTCAGTTGAAGCAGGTCTCGACAACGCCTTGGATGGGCAATGGTTGCAAAACTCCAAAGAGCGTGTTGCGTTGATATCAATGTATTTTCAATCACCTGGACTGATCGGAGATGGCATAAAAAGCGCACTGGCAGATAACAATCGTGCCGAGGCCTGGTATCAAATTCGATATGGACATGCAAATTACAAC
>JAURWS010000005.1 GCA_030654835.1 Gammaproteobacteria bacterium
ATCTGTTCATTTTCCGGCGTCGCGGAACGGGTCATAGCGCGCACTTTGGAGTAGCTGATCGTGCCAGAGCGGAAAGCATCATCGATGCCCGGAAGTTGTTGCAGGCTCTTCGCGACGCGCACTTTTTCACGCGCAGCGCCCAGATCAATGCCGCAGTGGTAGTTGAGCCAATGGGCGGGCGATTTGATGCCGTGACCCTCCCATGCGTCGCGCTCGATGAGCGCAGCGAGCAGTGTCAGGAAGCGATGTTGAGCGGCGTTGATGTGCCCGGCGAGGCGGGTAATCTCGTCGCTGAGCGCAGCGTTGTCTTGTGGGATAAGAGCAAGAGATGGAAGCTGTGACATGAGACGATTCCTCCTTGGAAAGGCCGCAAATGGATGGCTTTAAAGCACTGTTTATATGTACATATTATAGCTCTATCTCAATGATTTAACTGCGAAATATTCATCTATATTTTCACGGAAAAAATCTTAATCCAGCGTGACCTCCAGATCGTTATCTGTCGACGTCCTCTCAATCGTCTTATGGAGCGGATCCAGCACCACCAACTCAGGTAGCGTGGTGGTGCGCAGGGTCAGCGTCTGTCTGCCGCTGTGCAGGCGCTGCCTCTCGATCACCAGCGGCGTCGCCGCGTCCAGCGCCTCATCCGCGTCCGCGTCGGAGAACAGTGCCACATCAAACCAGCTGTCCAGCGGCACTTCTGTCTCCACGCCGCTGCCATCGACTTGAAGCTGTCGGCCCGTCACCTCGATGACGATCTCGTAACCGCCATCCACAATTCTGGCCAGAGCGCTCTCAAGCTGCAGATCATAAAAAGTGATGCGTTCAAAAAGATCGGTGACGAGAGATTGGTGCTCCTCGCCCGCCACGGCGCGCAATGCGTTGACGAGATCGCGTGACATCGGGAACGGTGCGGTCTGGAAGGAATACTCGTCGAGAAAATTACGTAGCGCCTGATGCAGCACTTCCTCATCAAGAATATCCTGCAGCGCATACAACACCAGCGGTCCCTTGTTGTAGCTGATATTGCCCTGCTCTTCGGTATACATCAGCGGCAGCTCCGCTTCGCCCTCACTGCTGCGGCCGTTGAGATAGTTGTCCAGCAGTTGAGCGGCGATCCGATTCGCGTATTCCGGCGGGTAATGCTCCTTGAAAAACATCAGCGTCGAATATTGCGCCATGGTCTCGTTGAGCATCTGCCGCCCCTGCATCTGCGCGCCGGTGATGCGGTCGCCCCACCACATGTGGGCCAGTTCGTGGAGGGTGGCATAGTCGACATTCGCCCACTGCCGCAGATCGACAACGAAGCCGGTGGCTTCGGAATAAGCCACGGTGCCGGGAAATGCCTGCACGTTGGTGCGGTAGCGCGGGTACTCAATCATGCGGAAGTACGAGTACTGATACGGCGCGAACTCGCTGGAATAATATTCCAGCCCGCGCTTTGCCGTCTCCAGCATCGCGTCAATGTTGTTGGCATGTTGCGGATGGTAGTAGATCTCGATGGACACATCATTCCAGCGGTCGCGGGCCACGGCGTAGCGGGCGGAGGTGATGGCGAGACCGGGCAGGATCGGCGCTTCGGCCATGTAATGAAAGTAGTGGCGTTCGTCCTGTACCCAGTCGCTCTGCAGAACGCCGGGGGCGATGGCGATCTGATCGGCGCTGGTACTGAGAACGATTTCGAAGTCTGTGCGGCTGTCGATGCCGTAAGCGAGGCTGTCGAGATGCGCGGCGTCGCCCAGCGTCGGCAGGCGTGGCGCGGGCGGCAAACCATACTGGCGCCGCAAGGAATTGTCGGTGATGCGGCGGGTGCTGTCGTAGCCGGGAATGGGCATCGCACCGATGGTCTCGACAAAGGTGCCGTTGCTGACCAGTTCATTGTCGGCATTCGCTACCACGAAACCCCGGTTGCTGCGCGTGACATGCCAGCTCATCTCGACCGTGGCACCGGGTGCCAGCGCAGTGTCGAGCCGGTACAGGTAGAAGCCCTGCCCCTCGTCTGACTCCAATAGAACAGCATTCTCCACGGCGATCCCCTGCACCTGCAGGATGGGGTTGATCGACACCACGAATTCGCTGATGGGCACGCGCTTGTGATTGCCGAGTGTTGCGCTGCCACGCGATTCCAGACGCCGCTCAGCGGGAAATATGTCCACCTCCATGCGGATGCCGTCGAAGGATGGCGTGGGCAGGTTCTCGTAACGCCCATATTCAGTCTCGTAATCCACCTGCCGCTGCAGGCGTTCATCCGGCGTCAGGTACTCGTTGAGAATGTTGGTGTTATAGAAAATCCACGCTCCACTGCTCACAAACGCGATTCCGGCCAGCACGCTACCGAGTACCACACCAGCACTGCTGCGGGCGCGCGCCTCTGCCAGCCGTTCACGTACCGTGAAGGTTTGCCCGCGTGGGTAGAACAGCAGACCGACGATGACGAGCAACACACAGAACGCCGCCCAGTAGCCCGTCAACGCCAGCACGGGAGCAGCGAAGTGGCCAAAGCCATTCATGTCGGAGTACACCGCATTGGGAATACTGAACGCGTAGAGGACATGGTCGTAGCCGAGCGCCTGCAGACTCTGCAACACGATGAAGACACTCAAGGTCAGCAACATGCCGAGCCACTTGTGTGGCGAGAGCACCTGAATCACCACTGCCAGAATGCAGAGCATCCAGTAGTAGAAACCGTTGTAGAGAAACACCGACTGCAGATAAAGCCGCAGCTCGAAATGGGTGTATCCGGCAGCAGCCTGCAGCACAATCGACGTCAGCATCACCACCAGCATCAACCCGGAGACCACCAGACACAGCGCCACCGTCTTGGCGAGTACCATGATCCAGTTCTGGAACGGTGCAGCGTGAATGATGCCGTCGGTGCCGGACTCGCGCTCACGATGAATCAACTCGGCGGCATAGAAGATGGCAATCAGCATGATGAACTGCAGCATGCCGTAGCGCATGAAGCCGAGCATCAGGCTGGTCAGCGGGTACAGCGGCATATTGAGCAGCGGGCCGACGTTGCTATTGTGCTCACCGACGACGGCGGCGATCCCGAGCAACACGATCACGTAGAGCAGCGGACTCTTGCACACACAGCCGAGATCCATGCGAAGCTGCGACAGAAACTGTGCGAAGGAATCACGGGCCGTGAAGCTCGGTTTCGCTGTGACGGAGTTCGACACGATTGATGAACTAACAGATTCGCGCATAGAAGCGTCGTGGCGCTGCGCTTGCCGACGTCCACCACTCCGTCCGGCCTGCTCCGCCAGATCCAGGCGAAAGCGCCACAGCGTCCACAACAATGCCGACAAGGCCAGCCCCACCCACAACTGTCGATTGGCGGGCAGCTGTCCCACCGGAAAATTCGAGTTGAGTTCAACCACTGACCAGTAGCGGGTCTCCGCCGCGACAGCCAGACCGCCGAAGGGATCTGCCAGCAGCAACCAGCTGTCTGCATCCAGCCTGGCATAGAGCCGCAGCAGTACATCGGCGACGAAGAGCACGAGTGCCAGTGCGAAGGTCAACGCGACAGAGCGCGTGAGCGCCGCCACCGCAAAGAACAGCGCAGCCACGATCAACATGTTGGGCAGAATAATGACACCAAGAGCGTAGGCATACGGCGTCAGCGCAAAGGAGGCGACCCGCTCCTGATCCAGCCACGGCATGAAAGTGCCGATCATCGTGCCAAGCAGCCCCGCCAGCCCGATCATCCAGGTCAACAGCAGCACACCGGCGAAGCGCCCCAACAGAAAGCCCTGTGGCCGAATCGGCGTCACATACACGAGCGCCGCTGTGCCATGCTCGAAATCCCGGGTGACCGCCGTCGTCACAAATGCCACCACCGGCAGCAAGCCGAAGATCGCGAGGATCAGCTCGGTCTGGAGTATCGCGTGCGGGCTGTTGATGGCGGCCAGTGCACTTATGTCGAGATGAATGCCGGTGCCGGTGATCGTGAAAAAATGAATCAGCGCGAAGATCAGCAGTGCGCCCAGAAAGAAGGGAGATCGCAGTTGGTAGCGAAGCTCGAACTGCATGACCTCCAGAAACTCTTTCATACGCATTACTCCAGATTGTCGCGCAGATCATTCGCGATCAAGGTACTGAAATAGACGTCCTCCAACTCCGGGCTGGCGGGCTGCATCCCGGCGGGCGGCATTTCCGAGAGCACGCGAATCTCGGTGGCGCCCGCCTTCAAGCGCGTCGACAACACAATATGGCTGGCACGCATCGCCGCGACCTCACTGCGCTCGACAAGCACTGTCCAGAGCTTGCCGCGCAGCTCCTCCATCAGTTGCCGAGGCTCGCCCACCTTGAGGATGCGGCCACGCCCCATGATGCCGACCTGTGAACAGAGCTCCTTGACGTCGT
The DNA here is from genome assembly GCA_030654835.1 of Gammaproteobacteria bacterium. GTDB lineage: Bacteria > Pseudomonadota > Gammaproteobacteria > Pseudomonadales > Pseudohongiellaceae > UBA5078. Next base: position 4,369 of record JAURWS010000005.1, read on the forward strand.
CCACGATGTGCGTGGAGAGGATGACCACCGTCTCCTCGCCCACCTCGGCCAGAATATTCTGAAAGCGCCGCCGCTCGGCGGGATCGAGCCCGGCGGTGGGCTCGTCCACGATCAGCAGAGAAGGGTTGCCCAGCAACGCCTGGGCGATGCCATAGCGCTGCTTCATGCCACCGGAAAATTTGTCGATGCTCTTGTGTCTGGCCTCCCACAGATTGGTCTTGTGCAGCAGACTCTCCACCACCGCCTGCTGCTGCGGGCCATGGATGCCCTTCAGCGCCGCGAGGTGTTTCAACATGGTCAGGGCCGAGGTGCGCGGATAGGCGCCGAACTCCTGCGGCAGATAGCCGAGCACCCGCCGCAGGGCCGTTGGTTCGCGCAACACGTCGATGCCGTCGAAGGTGATCGTGCCGCTATCCGGTTGCTGGAGGGTGGCGATCGTGCGCATCAACGATGATTTGCCAGCGCCGTTCGGGCCGAGCAGCCCGAACATGCCCCTGCCAATCTGCAGATTGATATCCTGCAGCGCCTGCACTCCGCCGGGGTAGGTTTTCGAGACTCCTTTGAGGTGCAGGCTCAAGGGCAGCATGGCGATCAATCCGGCGCCAGCATGCGAACGATGCCGTCATGCTTGTTGAGCAGGTATATCTCGCCGTTCGGCCCAGCGCCGAAGCGTAGATCGGCGCGCTGCGCGACGTCATCTCCCGCCGCAGTGTTCGTGTCCTGAATCACCTGCAGGAAGGTCCTGTTGCCATCAGCCGTCTTGAGCTGCAGGCGGCGAATGGCGGCAGAGCCTCCCCCGTCGGCATCGGCGGCGACATAGAACAACTCGCCGCTGGGGTTGTCGCCGAAGATGATCTTGTCCTGCAACGCGGGAATGCTGTTGCCGCGATAGACGGCCAGACCTGTCAACGCCACCTGACGCTGAAGCAACGGGTCGGCGTGGTCGTACTCGGCGATGGGCCATACCAGCGCCGCATCGCTGCGCGGGTTATTCAAATCCACCTGGCGCTCGACGTAACGATAGCTGCCTTCCCACGTTCCCCAGCCGAGGTTGCCACCAGCCGGAATGGGGCTGATTTCTTCCACCTGATTCTGTCCGATCTCCGCCAGCAGCAGACGACCATTGGCAGAATCCCAGGTGAAACGCTGGGGATTGCGCACGCCGTACGCATAGATCTCGCCGAGCGCTGCGGCATTGCCGACGAAGGGGTTGGATGCGGGGATGCCGTATTTGCCGTTCGGGCCATCGCTGCCCAGCGGATCGATGCGCAGAATCTTGCCGAAATAGTTCTGCAGGTTCTGACCGACCTGCAGCGGATCGCCGCCACTGCCCCCATCGGCGAGTCCGATGTACAGCAGGCCGAAATCATCGCCACCTGCTGCTATCAGCGGATTGAAGGCGATCTGCCCCCCATTGTGATTCGGGAAGGGTTCAGCGACGCGGAACACTTCACGCGGAGCGCCGCCATCGTAAGTCGCTGCGGCGGGATTAGCGGCCGTCCATTCCAGAAGCACGAGGTCATGAGAGCGGCGCTCGCCACCGGACACGAAGTCAGCTGCGGGCTCGGTGTTGGAGGTGTCGACATAGGTGTAGAACTTGCCATAGCCCGGCGTTGCGCTCTGGGCAAACTGCGGATGAAACACGAAGCTCTGCAGACCGCGCTCACTGCCGGCCGACATGACATCGATACCCCACTGCTCTTCCGTGAGGTTGAGGTAGGGAGTGACGGACTGTCCGTCATAGCTCATGCCATACAGAATCCCGATCATGTTGCTGATAAACAGACGCTGCGTGCCCGGCTCGGTGACCATGTGCATCAGTCGCGGAGCGAACTCATCCTCATCGAAGGGGATAGAGGCAAACTCGACAAAATTCACCGCGATCACGTCGCGGGTAGCTTCGATCGGAGGAAATGGATCGGCACTGAGTTGTTGGGCAACAACTGCGGTGGTCCCAAGGCCAATGGCGGCAGCAATCAAAGTGGCAAGAAGGGTGGAATAGACGGTGGAATGGAGCATGCGTTTCATCGGAGATTCTCCAGGGTGGCGATTGGTAGTGAAAATGTCGTGAATAGAACGTCAGTGCTGAGGCACGCTATCAGGGGAGCTCATCCTCATCAAGCTGCTTGTCGTATAAGTCATCAGACTCGGAAGACACTCCTTTCTGCTTGCGGCGCGTCACGCTGAGCCAATCCAGAGACACCCCGGAGATGGCGTTGAAACGTGAGATGCGATAAATGATCTGCAGGAACTTCGGACGCTTGCGCACACGTGGCTCGACAGCGCGCGGAATGAACCAGGCGGCTACGGCGATTCGCAGCACGCAACTGGCAATGAACACCAGATAGAGCGGGCTGAGTAGATCATCCATGAAGGGCACCACCTCCACGATTGTGGGCGCCGTTGACGCGATCCAGCCGCCGACAATCGCGCCGAAGAACACCGCGCAGGCACTGAGGGCCGACTGCATCGCCGCATATACCGCGAAGTCACTCTTGTGGGGCCGGATATCGTAGAGGTAGTTGGCGGTGCTGAGGCTGAAGCCGCTCCACACGAAGCCGGACACCATCTGCACCACCAGCAGATAGTAATGATCCGGCGAGAACAGCCAAAGCACAGGCACCACCGGAATGATGACGCTGGAGATCATCATCACCAGGTGGTTACCGAAGCGGTCGCTGAAACGCCCCCAGAAACTGAGCGTAAGGAACTGGGTCAGGATCGAGGCAATGGCATTGAGGCTGTATTCCAGATACGTGAACTGCAGGTCGCGCAGCATGTACACGGCGAAGAACGGTGCGGAGATCGCCACCACGCCCTGCATGGCGGCCACAAAGAAGCTGTAGCCCCGAAAAGTCTTGTCTTTCAGTGAAGCGCGCAGCTGCTGCATGCTGTGCAGGAAACCTTTGCGCCCCGCCGCGTGAGTGTGCGGGTCCGGATCATGCATCTGCGCCAGCAGGCGGCTGGATATCCCGCGTCCGACGGCTGCAGTCGCAAACAGCAGCGCAAACCCCAGCCACACCACGCCAAGCTTTTCGCTCAGGGTAAGGAGCGCCCCTCCCGCCACGAATATCCCCAACGACGACATCATGGTCAGGCGCGTGCGTGAGGCGAAGAACGTGCCACGCCGCCGCTGTGGCACGATGCTTCCCATCCAGGCACGCCACTGCGGCTGAATGAAGTTCATGCAGGAGAAGTAAAACACCGCCAGCGTAATCAACCAGCCGACCGAATGAGTGCTGCGGCTAAGCGCCAGAAAGGACAGCAGCAACACAACCACCGCCTGCACCGCCGCCGTCATCACCACCAGTGGCTTGCGGGGCAGGTAATTCCCCAGCCAGGCCGAGAGCAATTGAGCCAGCGCGCCGAAGAGCTGAGGAATCGCCGTCAGCCAGCCCATCTGCACAGCACTGGCATTCAGGAACACGGCGAAGGCGTTGAAGAAGTTGTCCCCGGTCGCCGTCATGGTGGCCGAGGCCACCGCCTCCTGCTGCGAGAGCCGCAGCGTCGGGCGCAGCCACAGCGTGCGGCTGCGGGCCACACCAGCCTCCACTGACGGAACTGCAAGACGCTGATCGGATGCTTCGGTCATGGGTGTCTGAAATGGTGTCTGAATTGATGCCTGATGTGATTTCCAGATCGTCAGGATCATCGAAAATCCGGGGCAATGCAATCTCCCGTCATCGCGGGCAGGCCCGCTCCCACACACCTTGCAAGTCCTCCGGTGGGCCACTATATTCGGCATATCACTTTCAGTTTGCTGAATTCATGGGAGCCATTCATGCCTGACCAGATGTTCGTAACCTGTCCGCACTGCCACCGCAAGAATCGGCTGCCCGCCACGCGCCTCACTGGGGATGGCAACTGTGGTGCCTGCAAGGAAACCCTGTTTACGGGCAAACCCGTAGACCTCTCGCAGAGCAACTTCGAACAACATCTGGGTTCAGACCTGCCGCTGGTTGTCGACTTCTGGGCGCCGTGGTGCGGACCCTGCCGTCAGTTCGCGCCGGTGTTTGAGGACGCCGCTACCACGCTGGAACCCCGTGTGCGGCTGGGCAAAGTGAATACGGAGGCAGAGCAGGCGCTGGCGCAGCGTTTCAGCATCCGCAGCATTCCCACTTTGATGATGTTCAAGAAGGGCAAGGAGGTCGGACGCGTTTCCGGCGCCCTTCCTCCCGCTCAGTTCAATCGCTGGGTGACTCAGCATCTGTAGGGCTTGCCTCAGAGCATGGACGACAGCCTGACATCGGCGCCGAGCACGCGCACCAGGCGACGCTGCGCATCCAGCACCGGCACCGACACGGTGAAGCAGAAGTCATTGGTGGCCGAGGATCGATACAGCGGCGTCACGTGTGACTTGCCGCTGTCTCTGACCGCACCGAACCAGCCGCGCTGACTCCAGTCACGCCCCCGTGCCGTACGCCCTTCCGCCGCTCGTGTGGAGTCCGCGAAGATGTTGTCGCTGATCTGGCGACCATCGGCTCCCACCAGATACAGCAGCTCGAAGCGTTTGTCCGCCCGCAACAACCTCTGCATGACAACGCCCACATCCTCCGCGCCACCCTGCAGCAGTGCGCCTCCCGCCGCAAAAGTCTCCACAGCATCCCGGGCACGCCGATGAATCTCCAGCTGGAAGGCACCGATGCCCTCCAGCAGCTTGTCGCTCTGCTCGTGAACCGCCCGGCTCAGATCACCCACCTGCACGGCCTTGCTCTGCATCTGCCCGGCAACCCGGGAAACAGTCTGCACATCGTTATTGACGGTGTTCATGGCGGCAGCCATCTGCTCGGTGCTGCAGGCGATTGAGCTGACCTTGTGGTCCAATTCGTCCATGGCCGTGCTCACCGTCATCAGCTCGCGGCGCATGTTGCGAATACCCTGCTCGCCCTCGGTGACCGCAGCCTCCATATTGACACCGGCATTCTTCAGCCCAGCCACGTCTTTGCGAAAGCGATCGATGATGGCGGCGACCTGTCCTGTGGCATCGGTAGTGTGATTCGCCAGCCCTCTCACCTCCTCTGCCACCACGGCGAAGCCACGCCCATGCTCACCGGCACGCGCGGCCTCGATCGCGGCGTTGAGCGCCAGCAGGTTGGTCTGTTTGGAGATCGAGGAGATCACCCCTATCACTCGCACCACCTCCTCCAGCTGAGCCTGCAGGCCGGTGATTGCGGTGCCCAAATGTTTCTCCGCAGCGCTGATCGCATCGAAGTTGGCCAGCACCCGGCCACTATCATTCTCGCAGGCGCGAATCGCGGTCGCGACCTGACTCGACAGCACCGCGACGTCCACGGCGCGTGGCACCAGCTCGCGCTCCAGCGTGGTGGTGACCTGCTCGCTGCTGCTGGCGATATTCTCGGAAGACTGCGCGAGGCGCATGCCGGTGTCGGCGGTCTCAGCTGCTATCGCCGAGAGTGCCGGGGCCTGTGCGGCGATACCTGCCGTGGCCGTTACGCTAACGCCGATGCGTTCCTGCAGCACCGCGAGAAACTGCGCCAGTGCGCGGCTGAGTTCGTCGTCACCCGCAATCTTGCGGGTAAGATTGAGATCATTACCAAGCGCCTCTAGGCAATCTGCCAACGGATGCGCCTTGTTGCGCCATGCAAAGCCTTTCATCGTATTGTCCTTACCCTATGCCCATGTGGATGATGTTTCCGAATGCAAGCCCGATGCCATCGCTTGCAGCCCCCACAAGTGCTGCGCCAATTCCAGCAGGCAACACTGGACAGCACAGAATGAGGGCAAGGCGAATCAAATCGGTGCAATTGTCAGTGTCACAGGGCGGTGGGGGCTATCGGGCGCTGAACCGACAAATCGCCTCCTGTGAATTCCTCTGGTACGCGACAAGTAGTACACTCGCCACAGCTTCTCCATACAAGGCTTTCTAAAACAAGAGGTTAATAAATGAACATCAGCAAAGGCGTCGTCCTCTGTGCAGCGCTGTCTGTGCTTGCCGCATGTGGCAGCAACAACAATCTTCCCTACCCGCGCGCCACCATGTTCGCTGGCAGCGAGCAGCAGAAACTGCAATCGGTCAGCCACTGGGATGTTCTCGCCCGCTACGAATCCGAGCAAATATTGAGCAGTTTTGGTGACGCAGCCGCAGAGGCCCGCCCGCTGTTCCTGAGCACACCGGATGAGAATGCCAGCCCCTTCGCGACGGCGTATCACGACCTGCTGATCTCGTCACTGGTGAGCAGTGGTGCCGACGTCATGCTCAGCCCCGAGGATGCCCTGTTGACCGTCAATTACAACGTGCAAATAGTGGAACACCTTAATCGCGAAAGGCTGCCTGCACGTCCCGGTACCTACACAGCCCTCGTGGCCGTGGCAGCCGGTCTGGCTGATTCACGCTACTGGGGTGATCAGGGATTGGTGCTGGTGCCCATCGCCATGGCAGCTGACTTGTGGAACAACTTCCGCAAGGACACGAAAGCGGCAGTCACCGAAGTCATCATCACGACACGCATTCAGGACACCCGCCAGATCACCCACTCGGACAGCCGGATTTATTACTTCAGCCCGGAAGACATCGCGCACTACCGCGATCAGGGCAAAACCTTCAGTGTTGTTGGCGCGGGGGGGAACTGAAAAATGCTGAAATCCATGCTTGCAGTCAGTCTCCTGCTCGGCACTTTGCTGAGTGCGGGTTGCATGAACAATCCCTATGCCACGAACACCGACGTGATCATCGACTCCAACCGCGCGGCAGCCAACAATCTGATCCGCATGGCCGGGACCAAAATTCAGCCCGGCGCCAACATCATCGCGGCCAGCTTTGCCAATATCGACGATCTCACGCAATCGTCGTCCTTCGGCCGCGTCACGTCGCAGCAACTGGTCTCTCAGCTGACGGCCTCTGGCTACTCGGTCGTGGACATGCTGCTGCGCAGCGACGTCTACATCAGTCCGAGCCAGGGCGAATTCCTGTTGTCACGCGCGGTCAATGACATCAGTGTCGAACACAATGCCCATGTGGTGCTTGTAGGCACCTATGCGGCTGGTGACGACAACGTGTTCGTGACCGCGAAGCTGATTCGCGCCAGTGACAGTGTGATACTCGCATCCCACGACTATGTGCTGCCCTATACGCGTGACATGCGCATGCTGCTCAGAGACTGAGGCAGGCATTAAACGGTAGCGGGGCGCGCTGGAGAAGCGCTAGAATCCGGCAGCTCATACTCCGAGCTGCCCATCCCACCTCTTGAGGTTTTTATGTCCCTGTCCATGTATTCGTCCTCCGTTCCTGTCTGCATCCGCTACCTTCGCAATCTCTCCGCCCTGCTGACCAAAGCGCAGGCGTACGCCGTTCTCAAGAAGGTCGACGAGAAGGTGTTGACCTCCGCCAGACTGTTCCCGGACATGCTGCCGCTGTCACGCCAGATTCAAATCGCCAGCGACGTTTCCAAAGCTGCAGCGGCGCGACTCGGAAGCCTCGAGACGCCGAAATTCGAAGACACGGAAACCACTTTTGCGGAACTGCAGGAGCGCATCGCCAAGACCATCGCCTTTCTGGAAACGGTGCAGGCAGCTCAGATTGATGGTACGGAAGAGAAGGAGATCACCATTCAGGCAGGCCCGCGCGAACTCAAGTTCAAGGGGCAGGATTACCTGTTCGGCTGGGCACTGCCCAACCTGTTCTTTCACGTGACCACGGCCTACAACATCATGCGTCACAATGGCGTGGAAATTGGCAAGGCGGATTATCTGGGGGCCTGACTTGCTCCTGAACAGCTGAGTTAACAACTCTCGGCCATCATGACCCTGTTACGCCCTGCAGACTTGCCATCGTACAAGGCCTTGTCTGCGGTGCGTAGCGCCTTGACCAGGGTGTCATTATCCAGATCGACGCCAGTGATGGCGAAGGTGGCGGTGACGGTGATATCGCTCTCGTCTGCATCGACACTCTCTCCCGCGAGAATGCGGCGCAACCTCTCGATCAGTGGGCGGGCATCCGCAAGAGCTGTGTCCGGCAACAGCAGCACAAACTCTTCCCCTCCAATTCTTCCCACGAAATCGGTTTGCCGCAGATGCGCGACAAACAGGCTGGCCGCCTGCTGCAGTACCCTGTCACCCACCTCATGACCGTAACGGTCGTTGATCCGCTTGAAGAAATCCAGATCGATCAGGCACAGACACAGCGATGAACTGTTGCGCAGCGCCCTGAGCCGCTCCCGCTCGAACAGAGTCTCGAAGTGGCGCCGGTTATACAGGCCGGTCAGGGGATCCGTAATTGCCTGATGCTTGAGTTCATTTTCGAGCAGCTTGCGGCGCTCAATCTCCGCAGTCAACCGGACGTTGATCTCCTCGGTTCTACGCAGCAATGCGAACTGACGCCGCTGCATCAGGTGCTGACGACGCGCGGACAGATACCCCAGCAGACACGCCAGCACCACGTACAGTGCAATGGCATCGAGGCCGCGCATGTTCAGAATCCAGGCGCATAGCACGGTCCCCACCGCGCCGACGGCAGCTGCCAGCATCGTGAAAATCAGTCGATTGGGAATGACCACTGACACCGCAATCTGCATCAGCAGCGTGATCGCAATCGTGAAGGCTGGATTGGCGGCGCGGAAGTAATACACCAGGAAGAGTGAACCGAAGAAAGCCAGCTCCAACAATGTGACAAGACGACCATCAGTGGCAACAGCTGGTCTGCCCTTGCTGTAGAAAAGCAATGCCAACAGCCCTGCCAGCACCAGCACCCGCGTCGCCGCGATCGCCAGCTCACCAGAACCCAATCCATAGCGGGCAGCCTGGGCAAAAATGAGCACCAACAGCAAGACGACCCAGCTCCACAGCGCCACGCGCAGATCGTGTGCTGTCGAACCGGCAGTATGCGTGCGGAAATCCCGCTCGACGAGAGGACTGCTGAATTCCCCCCGCCATAGCGAAAGTCCGATCTCCTGCTCTTTGGATAACATAGCCTCGACTCCCCGAAAAGCGCATGCCCGGGCAGCGACAACGCCACCCTGACGAACCTGCACTTTCTGGAATGAAATTTTGGGCGTCCGTTATAGCAGGTTTATTTCGGAAACATAGGGGGGTTCATGCGAAACATGACGGATAGCATGCTGTACGCTTCAAGGCGAGACAGACTCGAGTATGCGAACATAGTGACTGAATGTCTCATCAGCCGTGGCAATGCCCGGTCGGACCGAGGCCTCGGGATCGACGTTGTGAGGATTGGTGGCAGAATTGTCGTAAACCGTCTCCGCCAGTAGCTTCGATCCCGCAGGCAGCAGCAGACGCTCCTTCAGGCGATAGTTCATCTGCCAGTTGTAGTTGTAGTTGGCGACGTTGATCAGCCTGGAGAGCGTCCCGTCGGGATACTGAGCGGTGATGGTCATGCTCTTGCCACGAGTGTGTGCCTGCGGGGCAAAACTCTCCACGTAGACATCTTCAGAGAAGACCTCCGACTGCGCCTGCTCGACGTGATTGCTCTCACCGGCAGCTATGGTGAAATCCTCATTAAGCATGACCACGTTGCGCACCGCCAGCTCTGGCGCAGCGTCATGGAAATACAGGCCGATGCGGGTGTTGTCCACCGTTTCGCGCCCTCCTGTCACATAGCGCAGCTTGAGGGAGAGATCACGATCCGCGCGCAGCAGGAACCCGGAATCCTCTCCGAAGACTTCCTGGGTTCTGCCTGGCACATAGAGACTGATGAACTCGGCGTTGTCGGGATCGATCAACGCAGCGGGGCTGGTATTGGGCACCGCAGGGTCGAGGGCAAACACCAGCAGGCTGTGCAACACCGAGCGGTCGCCTACATCATAGGCTACAGCGCGAATCCATTTGTCCTCCGCCAGCCCCAGTGCCGCACGCTTGATCTTGAATTCCACCATGCCGGTGGCAGGTATGGCTTCCTCGGACAATTCGATAATCAGATCCGGCTCGCCCAGCGCCCAGTCCGGAGGCACTGGCTCCAGCTCAACGAGAGGATCGGCCTCGCCCTCGCGGCGGGCGCCGCCATCGATCCAGTGCACCAGCAGCTCCAGCTCGTCATCCGGCATCTGGTGAATGTTGTCCCAGTCGCCGACCTGCATGTCGATCTGACCCGGCGGCATGCGGCGGGTGATGAGGACCTCGCGAATCATCGGACTCCAGCCCTGCATCATGCGATGGCTGGTCATCGCCCAGGGGGCCAGCCCGTTTTCGATGTGGCAAGTCGTGCAGCGACGGCGCAGGATCGGCACGATCTCATCCTGATAGGAAATCTGTCGCTCGCCGAAGCGCTGCCGGTATGAATAGTCGATAGGAGTGCCGATGACGGCGGGCAGTTCCTCCGCGTCATCATCGTCTTCAGTGTTATTGCGGCCGGTGTCATCAAGAATGAGTGTGAGTGCATCTTCCAGAAAGGCTACTGGCTGGCTGGCATTGGCAACCGCGATGCTGCTCGGCAAGGAGCTGTGCAGCGGACCGCGATAGAGAACATCATGAGAAGCGGGGTCGAGGATGAAGGCTTCGCCAGTCGTCTTGACGTCGAGAGTGCGGGCCACCACTTGCGCGGTATCCAGCAGCACGGGGAAGTCGAAACCCTGTGCGGCAAGCTCTTGCTGCACACTGGCACGGGTGTCGTCGGGGTTGGCATTGAGCAGCAGCACAACCACTCCCTGCTCGCGATAGCGTTCGCGCAGATCGTGCAACAGCGGCATGGCCAGATGCGAGGCCTCGTCGCCATTGCCCTGCACGAACAGCACAACGGCTTCCGTCTCGGCATAACGACTGAGCTGGTGGAACACGCCATTCTGATCGAGCAGCGCGAAATCGGAGCCACGTTGCGCGAGGGTACTGCCCGACAACACCACTCCGCAGCAAAACGTCACGATTGCCAGCAGAAACTTCAGACTAGATCCAGTTTTCATATCGAGGACTAACGCTCCGCATGCGGCCAGTGATGAATGAATGCAGGCTGCATTTAAGCACACTGGCGAGTCGCCTCGCTTCCTCGAAACGGATAAAACGCTGACGGATTCTGAACATGGTGACGCGCCAGCCGCCCGCACTGACGCATTCCTGTACTTTCCATTACATTCCAACAATCAGACTATAAAGTTCACTAGCTTGCCGTGTACGTAGATGATTTTCTTGATTGCCAGCCCTTCCAGTTTGTCAGCCACACCCGGCGCCTGCCGTGCAATCTCTTCGATCGCCGCCTGCGGCATGGCGCGCCCGACCTGCAGCTCCGCACGGCGTTTACCGTTGATATGCACGGTCATGGTCATCTCGTCGGACTGCAGCCAGTCCGAATCGGCCTTCGGCCACGGCTGATAAGCCAGCGAGGTGCTATGACCGAGACGCTGCCACAGTTCCTCGGCGACATGCGGGGCAAATGGCGAGAGCACCAGCACGAACTTCTCGGCAACGGCCTTGGGGAGACGCTCCTGCTTCCTGGCCAGATTGACAAACTCCATCATCTTGGCAATGGAAGTGTTGAAGCGCAGATTCTCGATGTCACTGGTGACCTTGTGCACGGTGATGTTGATCTCGCGGCGCAACTCGTCGCTCGAGGCCGATTCCGGCTCATCAGTAATGACAGAGGAAAGTTCGCCACTGTCACCATCAATCAGCAGAGACCAGGCTCGGTCAAGGAAACCGTAGACACCCTTCACGCCATTGGTCTGCCAGGGTTTCACGGCCTCCAGCGGGCCCATGAACATTTCGTAGAGACGCAACGAGTCAGCACCGTACTCGGCCACCACGTCGTCAGGGTTGACGACGTTGAGGCGCGACTTGGACATCTTCTCCTCGCGCGCGACGAGCAGTGTGTGGGTGCCCTTGGCGTAGGGCTTGCCATCGCGATATTCAACATCTCCGGGAGTGTAGAACCGGCCATTCTCGTCGCGGTGGCTGATGCCCAGGATCATGCCCTGATTGAACAACTTCTTGAACGGTTCGCGGGTGTGCACCAGACCACAATCGAACAGCACCTTGTGCCAGAAGCGCGAGTACAGCAGGTGCAGCACGGCGTGTTCGACGCCACCCACATAGAGGTCGACCGGGCCCCAATACTGCTCGGCAGCGGGGTCAAACGGCAGCTTGTCGTTGGTTGGGTCCATGTAACGCAGGTAGTACCAGCAGGAACCGGCCCACTGCGGCATGGTGTTCGTCTCTCGCAACAATTGCTCGCCGTTCAGCTCGACCTTCATCCATTCTTCGGCACGCGCCAGCGGTGGCTGGCCATCGGCGGTCGGCTTGTACTCGTCCAGCTCTGGCAGTGTGATCGGCAGATCGGCGACAGGCACGGCGCTGATCTGTCCAGTCTTCTCGTTATGCAGAATCGGGAACGGCTCGCCCCAATAGCGTTGGCGGGAGAACAACCAGTCGCGCAGCTTGTAGGTGGTTTCGCCCTGCCCCACGCCCTGCGCTTCCAGCCAGGCAATCATCTTTGCCTTGGCTTCGACGGTCGGCAAACCATCGAGGAAACCAGAGTTCACGGCAGCGCCTTCTTCGGCATAGGCAGACTGGGAAAGGTCGCCGCCCTGTACCACCTCGATGATGGGCAGGCCAAAGGCTTTGGCGAATTCGTAGTCGCGCTCGTCGTGGCCGGGCACCGCCATAATGGCGCCCGAACCGTAGTCAGCTTTCACATAGTCGGCTATCCACACCGGCACGGGCAAACCGCTCACTGGGTTGATGGCATAGGCGCCGGTAAAGACACCGGTCTTCTCCTTGGCGGCCGACGTCTCGCGATCAAGGTCACTGATATTCTTGACGCCCTCTATGTAGCCGTTCACGGCCGCAGCCTGCGCAGGCGTCGTGATACGCGCCACCAGCGGATGCTCCGGCGCCAGCACACAGAAGGTGGCACCAAACAAGGTATCGGGGCGCGTGGTAAAGACTTCGAAACTGCCCTCAGCTCCTTGCAGCGTGAAGGTCACGCGGGCGCCGACGGACTTGCCGATCCACTGCCGCTGCATCTCGATGATGCCGGCAGGCCAGTCGAGTTCGTCGAGATCGGTCAGCAGGCGCTCGGCATAGGCGGTGATCTTCAGCATCCACTGGCGCATCATGCGGCGCTCGACGGGGTCGCCGGTCTCCACATAGCGACCGTCCTGCACTTCCTCGTTGGCCAGCACCGTGCCCTGAGCCGGACACCAGTTCACCGGAACCTCCGCCAGATAGGCGAGATCCTGTTCGTAGAGCTTGAGGAATATCCACTGCGTCCAGCGGTAGTAATCCACCTTACTGGTATCGATCTCGCGCTTCCAGTCATAGGACAGACCCAGCCGCTTGATCTGGCCACGGAAGTTGGTGATGTTCTCCTGCGTGATCACGGCGGGGTGACGCCCCTCGCGAATCGCCGCACGCTCGGCGGGCAGGCCGAAAGCGTCCCAGCCCATCGGATGCAGCACGTTGAAACCATTCATGCGCTTGTAGCGGGCAATGATGTCGGTGGCGGTGTAACCCTCGGGATGTCCCACGTGCAGCCCCGAGCCCGATGGATACGGGAACATATCCAGGACGTAGTACTTGGGCTTGGTGAAGTCGTCGTTGGAAACGCTGAAAGTGCTGTTGGCATCCCAGTACTGCTGCCATTTGGGTTCGATTGCCGAGGGGCTGTATTTCTTGGTCATGCTGCTGCCGTGAATGTCCTGCTCAGTGAGGTGAAATACCTGCCATCTACCGCAGGTGAAATGGCTGAGGAGAATAAACCACCCGCTGTCTTATTACAATTTAGGGGACCGCGGACATCCGTGTCGGCAGGCCGTCAGAACTCGAGCAGAAGGCTCATCTGCACGCCGCGTTCCACCATGGGGCCGGCACTATGCCGCTCCTCATCTTTCTGCAGATTCTGCACCGTAAGATCCACGCGCACGGACTCGCTGAACTGATAGGCTGCACGCGCGTCGATTGTCATCAGGCCATTAATGGCGAGCATAGGCGCCATCCCGGTCCCCCATCCGCCCAGGGCCTGGAAGCTGTCATGCTCGGACTCATAGCGCAGATACGCATCCACCGTCCACGGCCCCCTGTTCCAGCCGAGATTGGCGTTGATTGTGTGCTGCGGCGACCCCTTCTCGAAATTGATCAGCGTCTGCGACACCGGGTATCGAGGGTCGAGATGGTCGTCGATATCCTGATTCAGATAACTCAGCCCCCAGCGCCATTCCTCATCGAACTGTCCCTTGAGACTGATCTCTACCCCCTTTTCATTCGAGTCGCCGATATTGGCTGGCGACAACACGATGAGCGAGGTGGGAATGGCAGCGCCGGAACTCGCCAGAATATCGCTGCCTCGACCACGGTACACTGCGACTGACAACTCAGCGGCCAGTGCGGGAAGCGATCTGTCCCACGCCAGCTCATAGCTGACCATGATCGAGGGGTCGAGGGTTGGCAACCCGGAGCCATAGGCGAACCGGAACGGATAGCCGACGCCGGGCGGAAACTCATAGCGAGCGAGATAGCCACCGAGATTGTAGAGGCTTGGCAGTTGCGCTCCGCGCCCGGCAATCAAGCGCAGGGTATCCAACTCACTCAGCTGCCAGACCAGGCCAGCATTCGCCGTGGTCTCATGGATGCGGCGATCCCAGTCAGCATCGCTCAAACGCAAGCCGACAGGAAAGCCGCCCGTGCGCCCAAGATCGAGCTGATCGTGGCGCGCAGCGATGGTCAGCGCCAGTGCAGGGGTCATCTGCCACTGCCACATCACACCGGTCGCCAGCGTGTCGTAATACACCTCACCGCCCACCAGGGCGATGTCCATGCTGGTCTCACGGTACTCACTGGTGATGCGGAAGGTGTGGTCCGCCCCCACTTTGAAAATATCCTGCAGGCGCCCCACCAGCACATCGGAATTGAAGCGCTGCTTGAGCGCTCTGATGCCGGAACCCACGCGGATGGCTGGCAGCACAATCGACATGTCCTTCTGAAACTCATTCCGGTACAGCGTGCCCTCAATCAGTCCAAACTGGGTATCCGCGTTAATCAATCCTTTCAGGGAGCTTGTCACCACTTCCTGATAGCCGAGCTGATAAGACGTGATCATGTCCGTCTGACCCACATCGACCCGCGACGCCTCCAGCTCCAGCTCCACATCGTCCCGCAGTGCATAGTGGGTATCGATCGTGAGCGCATCGCGTGCGTCGCCCTGTCGGGCTCCAACATCGAGAATACCCAGCGGCGTGGAGAAATCATCGTTCCGGCGCGTGCCGAGTGACACCCTGGCGGCACCGCGTTCACCGAGAGCCAGTGTGGTAATCGCCGTGATCTGCTGGTGCTCCTGAGTGCCGGCCTGCACCTTCAGCATATTCAGATCATCGTAGCGGGGATGCTCGGTCACAATGTTGATGACGCCGGCCAGGGCATTGAAACCAAACAGCGCACTGTTGGGCCCTTTGACGACCTCGATCTGGCGAATCTCCTCCAGCTCTACCGGCAGGCT
The DNA here is from genome assembly GCA_030654835.1 of Gammaproteobacteria bacterium. Lineage (GTDB taxonomy): Bacteria > Pseudomonadota > Gammaproteobacteria > Pseudomonadales > Pseudohongiellaceae > UBA5078. The sequence continues at coordinate 19,760 of JAURWS010000005.1, forward strand.
GCTCCAATGGGTGTAACCGTAGTGATCCGCATAGACCTGACGGCCATTGATCAACACCAGAAGACGCGGTGAAAACGGGGTGTTGTAGCCGCGTATGCTGACGTCGGAACCGTTATTGGTCCAGCGCATGATGTCCACTCCAAGCACATGTCGCAGCACCCCCGGAATATCGCGTGCTCCGGAGCGTTCGATATCGTCATGGCTGATGATTTCCATGTTCGCGGGAACACTGCTGGCACGCTGCGGCGAACCGGTCACACTCAGCGTCACTGGCTCCTCAAACAAGGCCTCAAGGGCCGCATAGTCCAGCGACTGGCCGTAGGATTTCGCAGAAAGCAACTGCACACTCGCAACAGCCAGGGCTAATTTGAAGTATTTTTCTTTCACGTTAAATCTCCAGAATCATCATGCGGAACATGGAGGCAAAACTAGTACCGGTCTCCTCTGCAGCCTTGCGGTTCACTAGAATCTCGACGCGCGGCGCTGAAACTATTCCCATCACACACCGGCCACTGCGGACCTGTTCGATGTCGGTGCTGACACAAGGAATTTTCCTGGTCGCCAACGACGCACGCAGGAGGTCCGCGCTGTCGCCGAGATAGCCGGTCAGGAAGAACAGATCCACGCTGGCAGAACCAAGCTGGTCCAGCGGCACCAGCTGAGCGCGCAGTGTCAGTCCTCCACTCTGCAGACCGGAGCCCAGCATGGTTTGAATCTCTTCGGCCTCCTTGAGGGAGCGGGCGTTCTGCGGGTCATAGAGAATCCCCATCAGCGTATCGCCGGTAAAGGGTTTGGTGAGAAAGCCCAATGCACGGGCCGTCACCTGCATGTCTCTTTGCGTGACTTCGGCCGCCGCGTGCAGATTGCACATTACCAGCACCGACAGCAGGATTGTGACCTTCAACAATTTCATCGTGATGTTTCAGCCCTTCCTTCACTCTCTGCAAATGCCGACATCGACTCACCCCTGAGCAGCGCGCCCGCCTCAGCGGCGGACACTGCGGCACCGTAATAACATCCCTTCTCACTCGCCACCTGCGCTGCGGATGCGAGCAACCGCCGACGAGCATCCGACTCGATGCCATCCACCACCACACCAATTCCCAAGTCATTGCCCAGCCTGATCATAGTACCGAGCAGGCGCCGAGCCTTGACGTCAGCCAACGCTTCATCGACGAATGAGCGATCTATTTTCAGTTGGGTCATCGAGTAATTTCGCAGGTAGTCGATTGAGGAATATTCGGTTCCGAACTTGTCGATGGCGATATGACACCCCAGGTCGCGCAGCGTGGTCAGCACTTCGTTGCCGGTGAAGGTCGCCTGCGCAAGAATCGCCTCGGTCACGTCGAACTCGATGTCGTCTGGCTTGAGCCCCCAGCGTTCTGTCGTTTCGGCGATGTCTCGCAGCAGGGTCCGGCTGTCTTTGAGCTGGGCTCCCGTCAGGGGCAGCGTCATGCGTTTCAACTGCATCCCTTCGGACCGCCAGATCGAGAGGCAATGGCAGGCTTCATCGAGAACCCAGTGCGCCAGCCCGATGATGAGCCCGCTCTTCTCCGCCACCGGAACAAATTCCTGTGCCAACAGATAACCACGCTCAGGATGATTCCAGCCCACAACAGCCCGCGTACCGACTATGCGCTCTCCCTCCAGTGTCATCTGATGCTGAAAGCGCAGCACCAGCTCCTTCGCTTCCAATGCCTTGCGCAGGTCATCCGTGAGTTCGCTGCGCTCCATCACCAACCTGTCCAGATCGTCGGAGTGGAAGCGATAGGTGTTGCGTCCCTCCTCTTTGGCCCGGTACAGCGCGAGATCGGCCTGCACCAGCATCTGCTCAGGTGAATCGCTGTCCTCGGAGAAAAGGCAGATGCCGATACTGGTCGTCACACGCAGATCGTTGCCGGACAGCTGGAACGGCCTGCTCATGAACTGCTGAATGTTGTGGGCGAGAATGCCGGCGCTGGCGGGCTCGGCGATATCCAACTGCAGCACCGCGTATTCGTCGCCTCCCAGGCGCGCGACCAGATCGCTCTCGCGAATGCACTGCTGCAGGCGTTTGGCGACCGCCTTCAGTAACTCGTCACCGACCGGATGCCCGAGGGTGTCGTTGATATCCTTGAAATGATCCAGATCGAGATACATCACGGCGAACAGCGAGCCATGCCGTTTGGCGGAAGCAAAGGCGTCGTGCAGTCGTTCATTGAAAGTGGCGCGATTCGCCAGTCCGGTGAGCGAGTCGGTGCGCGCCATGGCCGCTATCTTTTCTTCGGCCTGTTTGCGCTCGGTAATGTCAATGATGATGCCTTCCACTTCCTTGAGGCGGTTCTGCTCGTCACGAATCGGCGTACAGCGGTTCTCCACCCAACGATAATCCCCCTTGCCCGTGCGAAGCTTGTATTCGATGGTGGCACTCTGCCCGTCGGGGCGCGCTATCCTGTCCATCACCTCGCTGACTGCATCACGATGCTCCTCCGCCACCAACCCGAAGAGCCCGCTCTCGGAGCGCAACAGATCATCTGCCCGGTGACCGAATTTGCTGATGTTCTGCGACACATAGGCGAGCGGCAATCCCGGCTCGCCACGCAGCCGATACAGGACTGTAGGAGTGTTCTGAACAATCATGTTGGCATCGGAAAGTTCCTGCAGATTGCGCTGCCTGGCGATGGCGGCGCCAACAAGACCAGCCAGCGTTCTGAGCGTATCGGTCTCGGCCCAGTTCCATTCCCGCCCTTGCTCGGCGTTATCGATGAAGGTGACATGCCCCCACAGCCGGGACTCCACATGCACCGGCACCAGCAGGAAGGAGCGCAAATCGGCCTTCTCATAATGTTCCCGAAACGCTGCAGGGATATCGTTGACGGAGAAAGTGACAATGCCTCCTGTCGGCAGTATCTGACCCGCACCAGGCAATTGCGCGCTGATATCCACGGACTTGAATCCGGCATCATCCCCAAGGTTCTTGAGGCCCGTCACGTGCCATTCATGCTCGATGGTGCTGAGCAAATTGCCATCGATGCCGGAGACCACCGTGTTGAGGGTAACGCGCCTGACGGCCAGGGTCTGCCCGACCAATTGCAGCAACACCTCGATGGCCTGGTCGAGACTGCGTGAACCCAGCAGCTCCGCCGCGCCCTTGGCGACTGAACTGAGCAGACCATCGTGTTCACGCAGAGTCTGTTCGGTCGCGCGCCGTTCGACCAATTCGGTCTCCAGTCGCGTGTTGACGACTTTCAGATCGGCGGTACGTTTGGAAACGGTCTGTTCCAAGGTAAGTTGATGACGAGTCAACTGCGCATTGCGCTCCTCCAGGACAGCCGCGTCACGCTCCACCAACGTGCGCTGCTTCAGAGCGCGCACCAGGAAGTAGGCCAGCACGACAAAACCCAGCGAGGTAAGCCCCAACAGAATCGCGCGCCGCCACAGAGTCCGGTACCAATCGGCCAACGCCTCTGCCTGCGGCAACGCCGCGAATACGGTGAAATTGCTGCGAATCTCTTGCGCGACAATGCTGTTGGAAAGATCAAGGGCAGGCAGCCCATCGATCACCACACCCTGGGTCTCAACCCAGATGCTGGCAGCCGGATATCGCAACAGAGCGCGCCAGAGTGCCTCGGTGCGGGCGTTGGATTCAATCGGGGTAGCGGATTGTTGGGAGAGTTCATTGAAATCGGCCAGAGTGGCAACGGTCATCGCCAGCTGTTCCGAGGCACGATCGAGAGTGAAATCACGCTCCAGTACTGAAAAGGCAGCAACGACACTCCACAGGGCCGCAAGGGCAATCCCGATGAGGATGAACACCAGTTTGTCGATCTGCCAGGCATGACCTTTGCGGTTCATGGCATTGTCGCTCGCTGAAGCAGTGTCTGCTGTTAAAAGGATCCGGCCGCAGCCGTCATTTCATTTTTCTCACCCCCCTGTGAACTGTCATAGGCACATCGTTTGGATAGATATTGGCACACCCACTTTCGACTCTGATACCAGACAGCGAGTTTATCCAATATCGCGTTTTCAATACTTCATACTGTCGCGCCGCAACGACAGCTGAACGACTTCATGGTCGGTGACTCCTATTTGCTTCTGATATTGACTTCAGGATTGCATCCACCAGCAATAGAATGGCGCCACGTGTTGATTATTTTTACGAGATTAAGGCAGCAGACTGCTTTGGAGTTTTGAGCCGCTCAATATCTGGAACAACTCATCCACATTTCGCAATATTTTCTTCTCGGCAAAGCTCCCGATGCTCCAACATCACGTCGAAGATCTTCTACAGCGGATTTTTTTATTCCTCGAAGGCCATTTGCCGGTAATGTTCACAGATTGTAGGCAACGTGGCGACCTTGTCATACTCTTCGCGCGCCGTCCCTTGTCCATTCGCCGCTGGCACTGTGAGGAACATGATGCGTGACCTCAGCTCTATGGTGTTGGTGCCCCATTCCCGTCCCGACGGCACTTCCTGACCGTACAGACTGAAGAAGCGCACTGGCGTCCATTCGATAACGCCACCCGCCTGGTAGATCGCCGTCGCAAACTGCACATTCAGATCCGTATCGAGGCGGCACTGAAACACACGATCCCGCTCATCGACATGCACATAATTGAAAGCCCGCAGATATTTCCAACTGCCCAGCAGGCCCTGCTCGGCGGTCTGACCACTAGCCTCGGCGCACAGCAGGCACAGCAGGCCTGCCTGAATCACACTTCTCATCATTTCCCATTTCTCCCGGAGTTAATCACCACGGCAATATGCTCCGTGTTACAACCCTGCAAAGCAAGTCCCCGCCAAGCGCGGCATAAACACCAACAACTCACTGTCGCAAATAGACTTGTCGTCGGAGTTGGGCTAACCTTTGGCTGGAGTCGGCCATGCTTGTCGCGGCGTCAGCGAATGGCGTGCTCTGCACTCTCCACACTTGGAAAATAGGTCGCTCAGGTACCCAAAACATGAAAGGCAACTCTGCCCCGCTCCAACTGCGACATACATGTCTGCACAGCCACCTTTGTTCGATATACTCCCTTCTTCACGCAACATTGCTCTTTGCTTTCGCGTCGCCGGTACTGGCTCAGAATGTAGGAGGCGACCCCCTGTATGGCTCAGGCAGTCTTGACGGAGGTTTCACGCCTGATCCTTTTGTGATTGAAGTGCAGGCAGGCGGCAATGACCTCGCTGATGACAATGGCGAGAGTTGCACAGGCTACATTGCCGACGCCCAGCCCGATTACCGACTCACCTATGCCCCGACAGATTATCCTCTGGGCATCTTCGTCGCTGCCGATGTCGACACCACGCTGATCATCAATGCCCCCAACGGCAACTGGTATTGCAACGACGACTCCAATGCCCTGAGCGACTCCAATCCTGGCATCCTCTTCAGCAAACCCCAGTCCGGACAATATGACATCTGGATTGGTACCTACAGCAGTGAAGACAACGGCGCAGCTGTCAGTCTTGTCATCACCGAGCAGGATGACGACCAATGGTCGGCGCTGGACATCGGCACTGGCAGTCAGCCGCTCGACGACGAGGAGTTCGAACGGCTGGTGGCAGAACTTTCCGATCTTCTGGGCGAAGACGGCAGCGGCGCGCTAAGCAATACCGGCACGCTGGAAGATGGCGATGCCACACTGCCGGGATACGGATTTGCGGATAATTTCACATTCACGGCTGAGGCCGGTCAGCAGGCAATTGTCGATCTGCGCTCTGACGATTTTGATACCTATCTCGTCGTGGAAACCCCCAGCGGCGAGCGCTTGAGCAATGATGACTATGACGGCAGCACGGAGCGTTCGTTGCTCTCCCTGCCATTGAATGAATCGGGCACCTACGCGATTACCGTCTCCAGCTTCATGGCCGAAGAGACTGGCAACTACGAGATGTCCATCAACGTCGATGGCAGCGGCGGCACGGACAGCACAACTGCTGCCCGGACCGAGCGCGGTGAACTGGTGGCAGGCGACGAGACGCTGGACACCGGGGAATACGTGGATGCCTATGAAATCGAGGGCAGACCCGGTCAGGTTCTGTCGTTGGATCTGCGCTCCGACAACTTCGATACCTTTCTGATTCTGCAGTCACCCTCCGGCGAGCGCGTCGAAAATGACGACACCGACAGTACCAGCCGCAGCTTCATCGAGAGCAATCTCAGCGAAGTCGGTACCTACCGGGTGCTGGTGACATCCTATGGATCGGGAGTCGGAGGCAACTATGAGTTGTCGATGGATCAGGGTACGGCGAGTGCGGCTGCGGCTGAGCACGATGTAATCGCGCTGAATGTTGGCGAGTCCGCCACTGGCGATCTGGGGACTGCCGATCAGATCAACGACAATGGCATGTTCGAAGACACCTACTCCTTCCAGGGTAATGCAGGCGATACACTGAGACTGAGCCTCACCTCACAGGACTTCGATACCTTCCTGCGCCTGGTCACACCCAGCGGTGAATCCATCGACAACGACGACTTCGAGGGCAACGTCAGTCTGTCTGCCATCGAACTGACGCTACAGGAGAGCGGCCGTTATCGTGTGGTTGTTACCTCGTACTCCGCTGGCGGCATGGGCGGCTACGAATTGAGCGCCAATCCGCAGAACAACCGTGTCATTGTCGAAAATACTACCGGAGGACAGATCTATGGGATATTCGCGGGGATCAGCGATTACCCGGGCAGTGACTCTGACCTCAGCTACACGGATCAGGATGCGATCCGCGCCCGGGACGCGCTGATCAACGGTGCCGGAATGAGCCCCGACAATGCGATCACACTGCTCAACGACCAGGCAACGATAGGCAACCTGCGCGCTTCCATTGACAGGCTCGCCGAGCAGATAGATCCAGAGGACACCTTTGTACTGTTCTACTCCGGACACGGCAATCGCTCCGACCGTTCAGGCGGCCCTGACAGCGCCGATCCCGACGGCATCGACGAAAGCATCGTGCTCTATGACGGAGAGGTTCTGGACGACGAGCTGAACGTCCTGTTTGCCAATGTCTCAGCCGGGACGACGTTGCTGGTACTGGACTCCTGCTTCAGCGGCGGTTTTGCAAAAGACTTCATTTCGCGCCCGGGCCGCATGGGGCTGTTCTCCTCGGAGGAAGACGTGACCTCTCAGGTGGCAGCGAAGTTCAGAGCGGGTGGCTATCTGTCCGTGTTCTTTGAGGAAGCCTTGGAAGGCTATGCCGATTTTGATGAAAATGGCGAACTCACCGCGCTCGAATTAAGCGAATATCTGCACAACCGCTTCCGCGTCGACGTCAAATCGGCCAGCATCGATCAGTACGTCAGCACCGGAGGCCCGCAATCCGGCTACCAGCATCTGGTCGTCGATCGTGGCGGAGTTGGTCCCTACAACATTCTTTTCAATCATCGGTAATCATGCCAGCCAGTAAATACAAACCCTTGTCCGATCTGATGGATTTGCTCATGGACGCCGTCTGCATCGTCGATACCGATGGCCGCTTTGTTTACCTCAGCGCAGCCAGCGATCACATCTTTGGTTACTCGGCTGCAGAGATGCTCGGCAAGCCAATGCTCGACCTTATCCACCCGGAGGATCGCGAGCGCACCGAGGCTATGGCGCGACAGATCAACGAAGGCCAGCCGATGAACGGCTTCGAGAATCGCTATATTCGCAAGGACGGCAGTGTCGCGCATGTACGCTGGTCGGCGCGCTGGTCAGAAGCAGACCAGGTTCGCATCGCCGTCGCTCATGACATCACCGGGCGCAAACGGGAGGAGTCGGTGCAGAAAGCGCTGTATCAGATCTCCGAGGCCGCGCATACCGCCGATGATCTTGCCGGGCTCTATCGCCTGACTCACGGGATCATCGCCGGGCTGCTCCCCGCTGACAATTTCTTCATCGCTCTCTACGACGAAAGCAATGATGAGGTGAGCTTCCCTTATTTCGTCGATGAGTACGACGAGCAACCTGCCCCCATGTCGCTGAACAGCGAAGCGCTTTGTGCGGAGGTGATTCGCACCGGTTGCTCTTTGCTGCTGACCGCCGAGGCCACTGAGCGTGATGTCGGCCGCGTGGTGATCGGAACGAATTCGCTCGATTGGCTGGGAGTTCCATTGAAGAACCAGCAGCAAACAATCGGCGCCCTCGTCGTGCAGACCTATGCCGGAGACATTCACTACAACGACGCCGACAAGGAACTGCTGCAGTTTGTGTCTACTCAGGTGGCTTCCGCCATGCTGCGCAAACAATTGCATGCTCGCCTGCTGTATGCGGCTGGCCATGACGCTCTAACAGGGCTGGCCAACCGGGCACTGTTCCAGGACCGCCTGCAGGGAATCATGGCAAGGGTGCGTCGCGAACACGCCCGCTTCGCCCTGCTTTATATCGATCTGGACAATTTCAAGGACGTCAACGATGAACACGGACATGGAGTTGGCGACCAACTGCTGCAAGAAGTGGCGCGGCGCCTGCGCAGCTGCATCCGCGAATCCGATACCATTGCGCGTTTCGGCGGGGATGAATTCGTGGTACTGCTCGACAGCATCGTCCTGTCAAACCATGCCTCGAATGTGGCGCGCAAGATCGATGCGGCACTGACTGTTCCTTTCGACCTGAACGGTCAGCAACTGCAGATCAGACCAAGTATCGGTGTCGCTGTTTATCCTGAGCATGGCGACAATGAAACCGACTTGCTGCGCTATGCCGACGAGGCGATGTATGCGAGCAAGCGGCGTGGAGGCTAGGTTCTGCGCGCGGCCAGGTAGGTGGAAAGCGCCTCTCGCTGTGCCGCACTGAAACGCAACCCGAGCTTGGTGCGGCGCCAGAGAATGTCTTCGACGCTCTCTGCCCATTCGTGGTCGCAGAGATAATCCACTTCACGCGCGTAGAGCCCTCCACCGAAGTCCTGGCCCAGCGCTGACAATACCGGGCAGCTCTCCAGTAGCTGCCGTGTCCTGACCCCATAGCTGCTTGCCCAACGCTGCAGCAGGTCCCCGGGGACCCACGGCCAGGTCTTCCCAAACTCCGTCAACAGCGCAGCCGGGGAGCTGAACTCACCTCCCGGCAACGGGGCCAGCTCTGTCCAGGCCTCCCGCATCTGCGGAAACAGCGGCTGCAGTTTCGCCAGAGCACTCTCGGCAAGACAACGGTAGGTCGTAATCTTGCCACCATAGACAGTCAGCACTGGTGCAGGCTCGATTGCCAGCTCCAGCGTATAGTCCCGCGACACCTTGGAGGCGTTGGCCTCGTCACTGCCCAGCAGGGGACGTACACCGGCGAAGTGATGCACCACATCTGCGGCAGTAATCCTGGCTCTGAAACACTCGTTGACGATATTGACCAGATATTCGATTTCCCACTCCGATATCTGCACGGTGGAAGGATCGCCGTGGAAGTCTTCCTCGGTAGTCCCGATCAGACTGAAATCCTGCTGATAGGGAATCACGAATACCACGCGTCCATCGCTATTTTGCAGCAGGAATGCCTCCGGCTTGTCGTGCAGTTTCGGCACGACGATATGGCACCCCTTCACCAGTCTGACATCATGGCGAGGAATCTGCGGCAACATACTCGCGGACAACTCTCCCACCCATGGCCCGCAGGCGTTGACCAGCACCCGGCTATGCACCTGCTGTCGACTCCCGGTACGCTGGTCCAACAGGGTCACCCGCCAGAGTCCGTCTTCGGCGACAGCCTCCACACAGCGTGTGTGGACCCGGATCTGCGCTGAGTGCTCACGCGCCTGCATGGCCACCAGCACTACCAGACGGGCATCATCCACCCGGGCATCTGAATATGCGAAACCGTGTTTGAATTCCGGCCGCAAGGGGCTGTCTGGACCAAACCTCACGCTGCAAGACCCTGGCAGCGTAACGCGCTGGCTCAGATAGTCGTACAGGAACAGACCAGCACGAATCATCCAGCGCGGCCGCAGATGCGGCCTGTGCGGCAACTGAAAGCGCATGGGGGTGATGATATGAGGGGCATTGCGCAGCAGCACCTCCCGCTCCGCCAATGCTTCCCTGACCAGACGGAATTCATACTGCTCCAGATAACGCAGACCGCCGTGAATCAGTTTGGTGCTTGCAGAGGACGTCGCCGAGGCCAGATCTCCCATCTCACACAGCAATACATCAAGACCGCGCCCGGCCGCGTCGGCAGCGATACCGCAGCCGTTGATGCCCCCGCCTATCACGAGCAGATCATGAATTGTGGAATTTTCACTCATGAGGGTAATATAGCCTGCCTTGGCAAAGCCTGCATGAACTAAACGGCCACAGAGCCTAATTAACAATGACAAGCGCGTACACGCGCGGACTTCAGAGCATGACGGATTTTCTGCTTGCGTTCGATCAAGGCACCACCAGCAGTCGCGCAATTATCTTCAACGCCAGCGGTCAGCGCATGGGCGCGGGACAGGAAGAATTCCAGCAGCATTTCCCGCAGGACGGCTGGGTCGAACATAACCCGGAAGATCTTTGGCAGACATCATTGCGCAGCTACCGCACCGCTCTGCAGGAGGCTCACGTGCAGCCCCAAGACCTGCGCGCCATCGGCATCACAAATCAACGCGAAACGACACTGTTGTGGAACCGCCGCTCCGGCCAACCTGTGTATCAAGCCATCGTCTGGCAGGATCGCCGCACCGCAGCATGGTGTCAGGGCATCAGTGACCAGCTGCTGCGGGAGGGGCGCAGTGACATCATTCGTGACAAGACGGGCCTGCTGCTCGACCCTTACTTCTCCGCCAGCAAGATTCGCTGGATACTCGACAACGTGCCCGATGCACAGGCCGCCGCAGATGCAGGCGAGCTTGCTTTCGGTACGGTCGACACTTTCCTTCTATGGCGCCTGACAGGCGGCAAAAGCCATTGTACGGATGCCACCAATGCCTCCCGTACATTGCTCTTCAACATCCATTCGCAGTGCTGGGATGATGAGTTGTTGCAGCTCTTCCGTATTCCTTCATCGCTACTGCCCACCGTACTCGACAGTGCTGCCGACTTCGGAGTCAGCGATCCGCAAGTTCTTGGCGCCGCCATTCCCATCACCGGCATCGCGGGTGATCAGCAGGCTGCTGCCTTCGGGCAATGTTGTTTCAAGCCGGGGATGGCCAAGAGCACCTATGGCACTGGCTGTTTCCTGTTGCTCAACACGGGAGACAAGGCGCTGCAGTCGGAGAATCGCCTGCTGACCACTATCGCCTACCGTCTCGATGGCAAGGTCACCTACGCACTGGAGGGCAGCATCTTCATGGCTGGCGCCACCATGCAGTGGCTGCGGGATGGTTTGCGTTTGTTCAAGGATGCCGCCGAAACCGAACTGCTCGCTCGACAGACTGACAGCAACAACATGCATGTCATCTTCGTCCCTGCCTTCACTGGCCTGGGAGCACCTTACTGGGACGCCGACGCACGCGGGGCGATCTTCGGGCTGACCAGGGATACCGGCATCAAGGAGCTGGTGACCGCCGCGCTGCTGTCGGTGTGCTACCAGACTCGCGATCTGCAAAAGGCCATGGAAGCCGATGGCGTGCGACCTGACACTCTGCGAGTGGACGGTGGCATGGCCCGCAATGATTTCGTGCTGCAGAATCTGGCAGACCTGCTCGATTGCCGTGTGGACAGGCCAAGGATCACTGAGACCACAGCACTGGGTGTCGCTTGCCTGGCGGGTCTTTATTGCGGGGTATACGACTCGCTGGAGGCAATCACCCGCCAATGGCAGCTGGATAAGTCGTTCTCGCCGCAAAAGGACGACGCCTGGCGTGAAGAACGCTATGCCCTGTGGCAGGATGCTGTGAACAGAACGCGCAGCAAGCTGATATGCTGAGCCGCCGCAGGTAGCATGGAGAAGTAGCACGAGGAGGCTGCAGAGTGAGAATACACCTGATCCGTCATGGACAGACACATTGGAACAAGGAGCGACGGGTGCAGGGACAGATGGAATCGACACTCTGTGAAGAAGGGCGTGAACAGGCAGCCGCGCTGCGGCCGATTCTCAATCAGATCGCATTCGACAAGGTGTATTGCAGCACCAGCATCCGCGCTCGGGAGACGGCTGCCATCCTCTTTGCCGACAGAGATATCGAGACGGAGTATCGCGACTCTTTGAGAGAGATTCTGCTGGGGCCTTGGGAGGGTTTTCTGCAGACGGAAGTAATGGAGAAATACCCGGAGAGCTTCGACCAATTCTGGCATTTCCCTCATCGTTTCACACTGATCGGTGCAGAAACTTTCGCGCAGGCACAGGAGCGGGGCATGCAGGAACTACAGCGTGTGATAGATGAATCCGTTGGACAGGAAGTGGCAATCATCAGTCATGGCGTGCTGATCAAGTCGATACTGTGTCAGCTTGAGGGACGCCCGCTGGATCGCCTCTGGGAACCGCCCGTGATGCACAACTGCTCGCACAGCATCGTTGCCTTGGACAAGGACTCCAGCGCGGTCCCGCAAATCATTCAGTACGCAGAAGCGGTGCAATAAGCCATTGCTCCGGCAGGTCTCTTCAACGCCATGATAATCACCCAACAAAAAGGATAAAACGCAATGAACGCAACTTCCGACAATCAACCTACGTCCGCCACCACGGGCAGCAAGGCCATAACCGCCGTCGCGCTGCTGATTCTAGTCGCCGGTCTGGGTCTCGGCGCCTACGCTCTGTTCGCCTCACTCGGGGTATGGTTTGGCATGTGGGACTTCCGCACTGGCTTCAACATGCTGCGTACTGTCAACGCCAGTGCTGACTGGGTAGCGTGGATATCACTGGCACTCACAATTGGCGTATTCGTGGCCGCTCGCCGCATCGCGCCTGCCAGTGCGCAAAGACTGGCGACCTACGCTGCGATCGGCACCGTCGCGGCCGCGCTGGCCTATGTCGTTCCAGAGACTTACCGCGCCCCGGAAGGGACCCCGCCCATCCACGACATCACCACGGACACCGACAATCCACCGCAATTTGTGGCTGTCGCTCCGCTGCGCGCAAATGCACCCAACTCTGTCATCTATGGCGACCAGGCCAACTGGGACGCCACCAAGATGGCGGCGGCGCAGAAGGAAGCCTACCCGGAGATCGTGCCGCAGGTCTTTACTGAATCAAAAGAAGAGGTTTTCAATCGCGTTCTCACCGCCGTGGATACGCTGGGCTGGGAGCTGGTCGATCAGAATCTGGCAGAAGGGCGCATAGAGGCGACCGACACGACCTTCTGGTTTCGCTTCAAGGACGACGTGATCGTGCTGATTACCGAGACTCCGAATGGCACTGTGCTGAATGCCCGCTCCAAGTCCCGCGTCGGTAGCAGCGATATCGGCAAGAACGCTGCAAGACTACGCGGGTTGTTTGCAGAGATCAGGTAAGCGTCAGGCTCAGTGGTTATCATCACCGGTTTGATCAACGCTGATCACGCCGGTGGTGGTTCAACCGCTTGACCAACCAGCGCCGCAGCACCGGGATATCCGTCGCCAATAAGGCTATGCCCAGCGGGATCATCCAGAATCCCAACACGGGCAGGAATCCCAGAATACCTGCGACGATCAAGATCAGCCCCAGGAATCCCCGGAGTACCGGTGGCAGGTAACGCTTGCCTTGTTTCAGAAAACGGTAGGACATCACCACAAGCCTGCGCCTGGCGCGGCTCTTTCCATGCGGACGCGGGCTGTGCCGACCCGCCGCTTGCTGACTCGCTTCCTTCTTCAAAGACACCTCATATCAATTCTGCTCTACTTAATGGTACAAGGATCAGCACTTCAACAATGCGTGAAATGTGCCCGACTGCAGCCGTGTGCTATTCTTACGGCCCGTTCAGCAGGCAACGTTACAGGTAGCACAGTGCTCCGATCCCGAACCCAACAAATGACGATATTCAGCGCCATTACGCTGACGGTGATGCTTGTCTCTCAGGTCGGCAGCTTTCTGGTCAACAGCATGATCCCGATCGGTAGTACGGTGGAATGGACCACCCTCGTACACCTGACTCATATTCGCAATATGGGGGGGGTTTTCGGGATGTTCCAGGGCAGAGGCTGGCTCTTCGCGCTTTTCAGTGTTGCGCTGATCGGCGGATTGATTGTTTACCTGTTGCGCAGCACCAGCGTTAAACCCTATGAGTATGTATGCTTCGGGTTTATCGCCGGAGGTGGCAGCAGCAATATCCTCGACCGGTTGATCTACGGCAGCGTAGTGGACTTCATCAACGTCCAACATATTCCTTACTGGCACTACATATTCAACACGGCGGATGTCATGGTTCACGTAGGCCTGTGGCCGATGCTTTACCTGAGCCTGTTCGAGCGCGACGCCCAACCGACAGAAGATCAGGCTCACAATCAAGAGCGATAGTATTGCGCGGCCGCCTGTGACGCTTTGCCGGGGTTGATGTCAGCGCCCAGCGACAGCAGCGTTTCCTCAAGAGCGGACAAGCAGAACATTACATTCCTCTGCTGGCAGGCGAAGCCCATCAGGCCGATCCGCCACACCTTGCCCGCCAGCGAACCAAGACCCGCACCGATCTCCAGGCTGTAGTTTTTCAACAGCGCTGCGCGCACGGTGGCCTCTTCGACCCCTTTAGGCACACAGACCGCATTGAGCTGAGGCAGACGACAGTGCTGTGCTACGATCAACTGCAAACCCATTGCCTCAAGCCCCAGGACCAGCGCCTCGTGATGGCGGGAGTGGCGACGCCAGGACTCCTCCAACCCTTCTTCCTGCAGCATCAGCAACGCCTCATGCAGTGCGTACAGCGTGTTGACGGGAGCGGTATGGTGATAGCTGCGCCGACTTCCCGCACCCCAGTAGTCCATGATCAGATTCATGTCGAGAAACCAGCTCTGTACTTTGGTGCGGCGCTGTCGAATACGCTCCACTGCCTTGGGACCGAAGGTGATGGGTGACAGTCCCGGAACACAGGACAAGCACTTCTGCGACCCGGAATACACGACGTCGAGTCCCCAGCCATCCGTATCGAGTTCGATTCCACCAAGGGAGGTGACGGCATCGACAACACTCAGGCAATCATACTGCGTCGCGAGAGCCGCCAGTGCGCGTGCGTCACTGCGTACACCTGTTGAAGTCTCGGCGTGCACAAATGCCAGAACGCTGGCGTCCGGGTGCCGCTTGAGAGCGTCTTCGACCTTGTCGAGATCAATTGCCGTGCCCCATTCGTCACTGACGACGACGGCCGTCGCTCCGCAACGTTCTACGTTCTCCTGCATGCGACCACCAAACACACCGTTCTGACAGACAATTGCCTTGTCGCCACGTTCCAGCAGATTAACGAAGGCCGCCTCCATGCCCGCAGAACCCGGCGCTGATATCGGCAGGGTCAAAGGATTCGAGGTTTTGAATGCGTACTGAAGCAGTGCCTTGATCTCATCCATCAGGCGAATGAACTCAGGATCGAGATGACCGATGGTCGGTCGGCCGATCGCCGCGAGGATACGAGGGTTCACATCTGAAGGCCCAGGGCCGAGCAGTGTGCGTAGTGGAGGATAAAAAGCAGTCGCCATGATTTGTCTCCTGAAACCCCGCTCTCCCAAAAATTCAGATGTTCAGAAATTCAAACGCCCAGAAACGCAGAAGCCGAGTAGAACCCGGCTTCTGTCGTTATCTCTATCAGCGCTCTGATCAGGCTTCGGAAGAATCGCCATCCACGCCATCAGGACGGTCAACCAGCTCTACGTAAGCCATCGGGGCGTTGTCGCCTGGACGCATGCCGCACTTGAGAATGCGGATGTAGCCGCCTGGACGCTCATTGTAGCGAGGACCAAGGGCAGTAAACAGCTTGCCAACGGCAGCCTTGTCACGCAGACGATTAAAGGCCAGACGACGGTTGGCGACACTGTCGCTCTTCGCTAGAGTGATCAGCGGCTCTGCTACCATACGCAGCTCTTTCGCTTTGATCACTGTGGTCTTGATGATTTCGTGCTCAACCAGAGAAACAGTCATGCTACGCAGCATGGCCTTGCGGTGAGAACTGTTGCGGCTCAGTTGACGTCCACTTTTACGATGACGCATATCTTCTAATTCCTGTTCGTACCATCGCGCCTGCTGGCACTCGGTCACTCTTCGTTAAAAACCTGATTGAATTACTCTCACGAGTATCTTGTCAGCCGATTGGTGCTCAGCCTCGATCGTCAGAACGGAGGCTCGACGGAGGCCAGTTTTCGAGACGCAGACCCAATGAAAGGCCTCGTGTCGCGAGCACATCTTTGATCTCTGTCAGTGATTTTTTGCCAAGATTCGGAGTCTTGAGCAGTTCTACTTCGGTGCGCTGAATCAGATCACCAATGTAGTAAATATCCTCAGCTTTCAAGCAGTTAGCTGAACGCACTGTCAGCTCCAGATCGTCTACCGGACGCAGCAGAATAGGATCGATCTCATCTTCTGGCTCATCAGGAACACTGGCAACCTGGCTCTGCAGGTCCACAAACACTGCCAGCTGATGCTGCAGAATCGTGGCGGCGCGACGGATCGCCTCTTCAGGATCGATAGTGCCGTTGGTGCGCAGATCAATGATCAGTTTGTCCAAGTCGGTACGCTGTTCTACGCGAGTGCTCTCAACAGAGTATGCCACTGTGGTTACCGGGGTATAAGACGCGTCCAGAAACAGACGACCAACGGCACGGGTCTCGTCATCGTTGGAAACGCGCGTATCGGCAGGAGCATAACCACGGCCCTTGCGCACGGTCATTCTCATGTTCAACTCGCCACTGTCATTGAGGTTCGCAATCACGTGATCCGGATTCACGATCTCAACGTCGTGACCAACAGTAATACTGCCAGCTGTCACGACGCCTGCACCTTTGGAGCTCAGCGTGATCACTGCTTCGTCCTGACCATTAAGAATTACGGCGACGCCCTTGAGGTTCAGCAAAATCTCGATTACGTCTTCCTGCACACCTTCGATAGTGCTGTACTCATGTACAACCCCATCGATCTCGACTTCTTCAATTGCGCAACCGGGCATTGAGGAGAGCAGAATCCTTCTCAGAGCATTTCCCAAAGTATGTCCGAAGCCGCGCTCCAGAGGCTCAAGCACCACTTTGGAGTGATACTTGTCATACTCTTCAACCTTAATCAATTGCGGTGTCAAAAAATCCGACAATGAAATCTGCATGGAATCACCCTTCAATTAGCTAGCCAGATTACTACTTGGAGTAAAGCTCAACTATCAAGTTTTCGTTAATGTCAGGAGACAAGTCGGCACGATCAGGCTTGCGACTGAATTGGCCTTCCAGCTTCTCGCTGTTTACGTTGATCCAGTCAGCAGCAGAACGCTGACCAGCCAGCTCCATAGCTGCCTTGATCCTCAATTGCTCTTTTGCTTTCGGACGAACAGCAATGACATCACCGGGTGAAACTTGGTAAGAAGGGACATTGATTACGACGCCATTCACCAGAATGGACTTGTGAGCCACCAACTGACGGGACTCTGCACGCGTAGAACCGAAACCTATGCGGTACACGACGTTATCAAGACGAGACTCCAGAAGCTGCAGCAGGTTCTCACCTGTAGCTCCCTTCTGACGGGCGGCTTCTTTGTAATAGCCGACGAACTGGCGCTCGAGTACTCCGTAGATTCTGCGAATCTTCTGCTTTTCGCGCAACTGCACGCCGTAATCAGAGAGTCTGCCACGACGCAGACCATGCTGGCCTGGCGCATTTTCAGTCTTGCATTTGCTGTCCAACGGACGAACGCCACTCTTGAGGAACAGATCTGTTCCTTCACGTCGCGCAAGCTTACACTTCGGGCCTAAATAACGGGCCATATTCTGTCTCCTATGTTCTTATCTCTCAAAGATAAGCCACTAAATTACAAAAATTCCAATCAGAGTGATGCGATCCAGACAATGCAGTCTTATACACGTCGCTTCTTGGGTGGACGACAGCCGTTGTGAGGCATTGGCGTTACGTCGGTTATGTTGCTGACTTTCAATCCGCAGCCATTCAGTGCTCTGACAGCAGACTCGCGTCCTGGGCCTGGGCCATTGACTTTTACATCAAGATTCTTGAGTCCGTACAACTCGATTGCAGCCTTGCCGGCACGTTCAGCAGCCACCTGAGCAGCAAACGGTGTGCTCTTGCGTGAACCACGGAAGCCGGAGCCCCCTGACGTAGCCCAGCTGAGCGCGTTGCCTTGACGATCAGTAATCGTAACGATGGTGTTATTAAACGAAGCGTGGATGAACGCGATTCCATCCACTACCGCTTTACGCGCTTTCTTCTTCGTTGCTTTAGCTGCTGCTGGCTTTGCCATAAATTATTCCTGATTCAAAATGTCTGCTTCTATCGCCTTGAACATAACCTGACCTGGTAATGAGTCAGATCTAAAGGCTGTTCAATATTTGATTATTTGCGTATCGGCTTACGCGGACCCTTGCGTGTGCGGGCATTGGTCTTGGTGCGCTGACCACGAACTGGCAGTGAACGTCGGTGACGAATGCCTCGGAAACAACCAAGATCCATCAGACGCTTGATTGCCATTGACAGCTCACGGCGCAGGTCACCCTCAACGGTAAACTTGGCTACTTCGGCACGAACGCTGTCCAATTGTTCAGGAGAGAGCGTGCTTGTCTTGGTGTGCGGAGCAATACCAGTATTTGCGCATATCGCCTTTGCCCTGGTAGCACCGATTCCGAAGACGTAGCCAAGGGAAATCACAATATGCTTATTATCCGGTATGTTGACACCTGCAATACGTGCCATATTTCTACTCCACTTTAAAGATTACTTGCTCGCCCAAAAACTCTCTGAGCCAAAATTACGGGGGGCAAAGGATATACTCTGACCAGTAAAAAATCAACCAAACTACTCAGCCTTGACGCTGTTTGTGTCTGGGCTCAGATGAACAGATCACTCTGACTACACCGTTGCGCTTTACTACTTTGCATTTGCGACAAACTTTCTTAACTGATGCTCTGACTTTCACTTTATTGCTCTCCAAAAAATTCGGGCCTAAATATCCGGGGCCAAATGTCCGCGGTTCAAATTATCCCCGGGATCAAGCTCCCGTGGGCAGATCAAACTTTAGAGGCCTCCGCGGCCGAAACTACCCAGGTTCGACTTCTTCATCAGTGAATCGTACTGATGAGACATCAAGTGAGACTGCACCTGGGACATGAAATCCATACTCACTACCACAACGATCAGCAACGCTGTTCCACCAAGATTGAATGGCACGTTAGCCATCATCTGGAAGAAGTTCGGCAACAGACACACGATAGTGATGTAAATTGCTCCGAACATAGTTAATCGAGTCAGAACCGAATCGATATATTTGGCTGTCTGTTCACCGGGTCGAATTCCCGGAATAAACGCACCAGAGCGCTTCAGATTTTCCGCAACATCCTTCGGGTTGAATACGAGGGCAGTGTAGAAAAAGCAGAAAAACACAATCATCGCACTGAAGATAATGATGTACAGAGGCTGCCCTGGTCCAATCATCAAGGCGAGATCCTGAAGCCATTCGGCCCCCTCAGACTGGCCGAACCACTGCCCCAGCGACGCTGGGAACAGCAGAATACTGCTTGCGAAGATCGCCGGAATAACACCCGCCATATTAACCTTCAACGGAAGATGGCTGGACTGCGCGGCATACATCTTGCGACCTTGCTGTCTCTTTGCGTAATTCACTGTAATGCGACGCTGACCACGTTCGATAAACACAATGGCAGCCATCACAACCACAGCAATGACCGCAACCATAAACAGCAGAAGCCCGCTGATCTGTCCTTCATACGCCTGAGATAACGAATTGCCTATTGCACCCGGCAGGCCAGCAACAATGCCTGCGAAGATGAGCATCGAGATACCGTTACCAACACCACGCTCTGTAATCTGCTCCCCGAGCCACATCATGAACATCGCACCAGTTACAAGCGAGACAATCGCCGTCAGTGTAAAGCCCATGCCTGGGTTGTAAGCCATCGGCGCCAGCAGACCAACGGTCATACCTGTACCCTGCACCAACGCCAGCACGAGCGAACCATAACGCGTGTACTGAGTAATCTTCCTGCGTCCGGACTCGCCTTCTTTCTTCAACTGCTCCAGCTGAGGGCTGACGGCAGTCAGCAGCTGCATGATGATGGAGGCGGAAATGTAAGGCATGATACCAAGAGCGACGATACTCATTCGCTCCAGCGCACCGCCGGAAAACATGTTGAACAGTCCGAGGAATGTCCCCTCATTCTGGTTGAACAGATTCGTCAGCTGATTGGGATCTATACCCGGAACCGGAATATGTGTCCCGATTCGGTAGACGAACAGCGCCAAGAGCAAAAACAACAGACGTGCTTTCAACTCGCCCAGACCGGCGCCTATCTTCTCGGGATTAACATTGGGTTTAGTCGCCATCGAGGTCTACTTAGTCCTTGCTGCCAGCTTTCTTTGGGAGTTTCTTTCCATTTTTGCCGACATTCTTGTCAATGACCACTTCAATAATCTTGCCACCAGCGGCCTCGATTGCTGAACGAGCACCCGCTGTTACGCGAAGACCTTTCAGCGTCAGCGGCTTGATGACATCGCCAGACAACATGACCTTGACTCGACGAATCACGCTGGTAATGAGATTTGCTTCACGCAGTGCAGTGATATCAATCACGTCTGCGGTCAAATTCGCCAGCTCACTAGTACGAACTTCCGCAGTAATACGACCGACGCGCGAGGAGAAACCGAATTTCGGCAGACGACGCTGCAACGGCATCTGGCCGCCTTCAAAACCTGGTCGCACTGAACCACCGCTACGCGCCTTTTGACCCTTATGACCGCTGCCACAGGTTTTACCCAGACCGCTACCGATACCACGGCCAACACGGCGACGTGGCTTAGTGCTGCCAGGTGCAGGACTCAATGTATTCAAATGCATTTCTTATTCCTCACCTTCAACAGACAACATGTAGCGAATCTTACTGATCAGGCCTCGAACCGCCGGAGTATCCTGAAGCTCAACGCTCTGATGCATGCGACGCAGACCCAGTCCTTTCAGACACTGTCTGTGTCTTTCCATAGTACCGATCGGGCTGCGAACCAGGGTTACCTTAACTTGTTTTGTGGCCATATCTGCTAACCTAAAATTTCTTCGAGAGTTTTACCGCGCTTGGCCGCAATAGATTCCGGCGCACGCATGTGTTTCAGACCTTTGAAAGTTGCATGTACAACATTCACCGGATTGGTCGAACCGTAGCACTTTGCCAACACGTTCTGCACACCGGCCAGCTCCATGATTGCACGCATCGCGCCACCGGCGATCAGACCAGTACCTTCAGAAGCTGGTTGCATGTAAACCTTCGATGCACCGTGACGTGCCTTCACGGGATACTCAAGGGTATGCCCATCAAGAGATACGGAAATCATATTGCGGCGAGCGGCCTCCATGGCCTTCTGAATAGCCAGCGGCACTTCACGCGCTTTACCGCGACCGAAGCCAACGCGGCCATTACCATCACCAACAGCGGTCAGTGCCGTAAAACTGAAAATACGACCACCTTTTACCACTTTGGCAACGCGGTTTACCTGGATCAACTTCTCCTGCAAACCTTCTTCGTTCTTCTTCGCCTCTTCTTTAAATGCCATATCTCATTCAACCCTTAAAATTCCAGACCGCCTTCACGTGCGGCTTCGGCCAATGCTTTAACTCGGCCATGGTAGTTATATCCAGCACGGTCGAATGCAACCTTACTGACTCCTGCAGCTTTGGCACGCTCAGCAATCATTCCGCCAATAATCGTAGCCGCTGCAACGTTTCCTGTGACAGTGCCCCGAAGGGACTTGTCGAGGGTAGAAGCGCTCGCCAATATTTCAGCGCCGCTTGGAGAAATAATTTGAGCATAAATATGACGCGGAGTGCGGAATACGCACAAACGGTTCACGCTCAGCTGACTGATCTTTGCTCTGGTCTTACGTGCACGACGCAACCGTGCCTGCTTCTTTACGTTCATAGTCTCAAGCCTTATTTCTTCTTAGCTTCTTTCCTATACACATTTTCATCGAGATAACGAATGCCTTTGCCTTTGTACGGCTCTGGCGGACGGAACTCGCGTATTTTGGCTGCAACCTCGCCCACTAACTGCTTATCTGCACCGGAAAGCACAATCTCCGTAGGAGTTGGTGTCTCCGCAGTAACACCTTTAGGCACAACGAAATCGACAGGATGAGAAAACCCCACCGAAATATTCAGCATCTCGCCCTGGGCTTTGGCACGATAACCTACACCCTGAAGCTGCAATCTTTTCTGAAAGCCCTGGCTTACACCTGTCACCATGTTGTTCACCAGCGCTCTGAACGTACCAGAAAGCGCTACCGCTTCTCTGCTGTCATTCTTTGCAGATACGCGCAAGGTGTCACCATCTCTGGCAATCTGCACAGTACTATGCAACGCCATCTGCAGACTGCCTTTACTGCCCTTCACGGAGAAGAGGCCTTCCGCTAAGGTTGCCTCAACACCCTTGGGCAATTGAACCGGGTTATTTGCTACTCTGGACATATTCTTGCTCTATTAACTGGATTACAGAATTTGTGTTTAGAACACCGTACACAAAACTTCGCCACCAAGACCCGCAGCACGGGCTTGCTTGTCAGTCATGAGACCCTGATGGGTAGACACTATCGCAATACCCAAGCCGCCACGATTCTTCGGCAGTGCTGCCTTGCCACGGTAAACTCTGAGGCCTGGACGACTCTCTCTCTTGATCTCTTCAATAACCGGGCGCCCCTGATAGTACTTCAGGTCAACGGTCAGAACTGGCTTGTTGTCCACTTCTGAAACTGCGAATGCGGCGATATAGCCTTCATCCTGCAGGACACGACAGATTGCCACCTTGCTCTTGGAAGAGGGGCACACAATATTCGGCAGTTTCGCCATCTGGGCATTTCTGATGCGGGTCAACAAATCTGCAATCGGGTCAGACATACTCATAATTTATACTCCTGCTTACCAGCTTGCCTTTGTCAATCCGGGCACATCTCCACGCATTGCTGCTTCACGCAGCTTATGGCGGCACATGCCAAACTTGCGGTACACCCCATGTGGGCGACCAGTAATTCTGCAACGGTTCTGCTGACGAACTGGACTTGCATCACGTGGCATTTTTTGCAACTTGATCTGCGCCTCCCACTTCTCTTCGTCGCTTGCGTTGATATCCTTCAAAACTGCTTTTACAGCCGCGCGCTTCACTGCGAACTTCGCAACAGTCATGGCGCGCTTTTTCTCACGAGCCAGAATCGATGACTTCGCCATATTAAGACTCCTTCGTCTCTGGTTTCGCTATAGTGCCCTTGAACGGGAATCGCAATGCTGTCAGCAATGCTCTACCTTCTTCATCCGATTGGGCAGTTGTGGTGATCGTAATGTCCAAGCCGCGCAGATGCTCAACTTTATCGTAATCGATCTCTGGGAATATGATCTGCTCGGTAACACCCATCGCATAATTCCCTCTGCCGTCAAAAGCCTTCGGATTCAGGCCACGGAAGTCACGAATACGCGGAATGGCCACACCAACCAGACGCTCCAGGAACTCATACATACGCTCGCCACGCAGCGTTACCTTGCAGCCAATTGGCCAGCCCGCACGTATTTTGAATCCCGCGATAGATTTACGAGCTTTGGTGATCACAACCTTCTGACCACTGATCATCGCAAGCTCATTTGCCGCGCCATCCAGGATCTTCTTGTCACCGACCGCTTCACCGACGCCCATGTTCAAGACCACTTTGGTGATCTTTGGAACACGCATTGGATTGTCGTACCCGAACTGTTTGGTCAGGGCAGGAATCACTTCTTTCTTGTAAAACTCTTTCAACTGAGCCATTTGGGCAACCTGAATTTACGTTAATCTATTTCTTTATTAGTGGACTTGAAAACTCGCGTCTTCTTTCCAGCCTCAACCTTGAACCCTACGCGATCAGCTTTGCTGGACTCCGGGTTGAAGATAGCGATATTGGAAATGCTGATCGCTGCCTCTTTCTCGATAATCCCACCAGGCTGCCCAGCATTTGGGTTCGGCTTGGTGTGACGCTTAACCATGTTCACACCTGCGACAACGACTTTATCGTCGCCTACCAGCCGAGAAACGGTTCCGCGTTTTCCTTTGTCCTTACCTGTGGTCACTATCACTTCGTCGTTACACTTAATCTTTCGCATATCCGCGGCCTCAATCTCTGTCTTTGCTCTATAGCACTTCAGGTGCCAATGAAATAATTCGCATAAACTTCTCTGAACGCAGTTCACGCGTCACTGGCCCGAACACACGAGTGCCGATAGGGGCATGTTGATTGTTCAGGAGGATCGCAGCGTTGTCATCAAACTTGATGAGCGAACCATCGCCTCTGCGAACACCTTTTTTGGTGCGTACAACCAACGCAGTAAGCACTTGGCCTTTCTTAACCTTGCCTCGTGGAATCGCTTCTTTGACTGTCACTTTAATGACATCTCCAATGCGAGCATAACGACGGTGCGAGCCGCCCAGTACCTTGATGCACATTACTCGCTTCGCACCACTATTGTCTGCCACATCGAGGTATGACTGTACTTGAATCATCGATTCTCTCCGAACCCTAAACTGTTTATCGCATCAGCGACCATGAGTCTGCGACTCTAATACGCTGTATTGAAACTTTGACTATACTTCGACGGCTCTTTCATCGATGGATACAAGCGCCCAAGTCTTGGTCTTGGAAATAGGACGCACTTCCTTGATTGTGACCGCGTCTCCTTCATTGCACTCGTTATTCGCATCATGCGCGTGCAACTTGGTAGAACGGGTTATGTACTTACCGTACACGGGGTGCTTAACCCTACGCTCAACCAGAACAACAATGGACTTATCCATCTTGTTGCTTACAACTCTGCCAGACACGACGCGCCCGGCTTTCTCTACTGTAGTTTCACTAAGCGACATATTCAGGACCCAACTTTCTCTTTTTCTGTAATGATAGTCTTGACCCGGGCGATATCTTTCCTGATTTTGCCTGTCAGGTGCGACTGGGCAAGCTGTCCGGTACTCTTCTGCATTCTGCAGGTGAACTGTTCACGATACAGCGTGTTCAGTTGGTCATTCAGTTCAGCAACGGTCTTTTCACGCAATTCATTAACTTTCATTACATCACCGTCCGCTTAACAAAAGTGGTCTCAAACGGCAGCTTGGCAGCAGCCAGTTGGAACGCTTCTCTTGCCAACGTCTCATCAACACCTTCGATTTCAAACATAATACGACCTGGCTGGATCTGGGCTACCCAATACTCGACGTTGCCCTTACCTTTACCCTGACGGACTTCGAGAGGCTTCTGTGTGATAGGCTTGTCCGGAAACACGCGAATCCAGATTTTTCCTCCACGCTTCACGTGGCGAGTCATTGCACGTCTTGCAGATTCAATCTGTCGGGCCGTTAATCTGCCACGAGAGATAGCCTTAAGACCAAACTCACCAAAATCCACGTTACTACCACGATGCGAGAGGCCGCGGTTACGGCCCTTCATCATCTTGCGAAACTTTGTACGTTTTGGTTGCAACATCTTGGTCTACCCTCTTACTTAGACGTTTTCTGTGGAGCCGGGGTGGCTTCGTGAAGCTTCAGCACTTCACCTTTGAAAATCCATACCTTCACGCCAATCTGGCCATAGGTAGTGCTTGCTTCAGATGTCGCATAGTCGATATCTGCACGCAAGGTGTGCAAAGGCACACGACCTTCCCGGTACCACTCTGAACGCGCAATTTCTGCACCGCCCAAACGTCCACCGACCTGCACTTTAATTCCTTCCGCACCTTGACGCATGGCATTCTGAACAACGCGCTTCATCGCACGTCTGAACATCACACGACGCTCAAGCTGCTGAGCAACACTGTCAGCTACCAACTGTGCATCAAGATCAGGCTTGCGAATTTCTTCGATGTTGATGTGCACGGGCACACCCATTTCCTTCGCAAGCATGGCGCGCAGCGTTTCAACATCCTCACCCTTCTTACCGATGACTATGCCAGGGCGAGCAGTAAAAATTGTAATCCTTGCTGTTTGTGCAGGACGTTCAATCTCAATACGTGAAACAGAGGCCGCAGCGAGCTTCTTCCTGAGCAGTGCACGCACTCTCAGATCAACAAGCAGGTTTTCTGCGTAATTTTTGCCTTCAGCGAACCACACAGAAGTGTGCTTCTTGACAATACCAAGCCGAATTCCGGTTGGATGTACTTTTTGACCCATCCCAATCTCCTACTTATCGGCTACTTTAACGGTAATGTGGCACGAGCGTTTGAAGATGCGATCCGCTCTTCCTTTTGCCCGAGGACTAATCCGTTTCATTGTTAACCCTTCGTCGACGTATATGGTTGAAACTTTCAACTCATCAACATCGGCACCTTCGTTATGCTCGGCATTGGCAATAGCCGAATCGAGCACTTTCTTAATAATTTCCGCGCCTTTCTTAGGACTGAACGTCAGCAGCTGCAGGGCTTCTTCAACGCCTTTGCCACGGATCTGATCAGCTACCAGCCTCGCCTTCTGTGCAGAGAGCCGAGCGCCTTTTAATTTAGCTACCACTTCCATCTCTATATCCCCGTTAACTAGCGCTTGGCTTTCTTGTCAGCCGCGTGACCACGGAAAGTTCGAGTGAGCGCGAACTCACCCAACTTGTGACCAACCATATCTTCGGAAACAAATACAGGCACATGCTGGTGACCATTGTGGACTGCTATTGTCAAACCAATCATGTCTGGAGAAATCATCGAACGACGCGACCAGGTCTTGATAGGCCGCTTGTCGTTGTTCTCCATCGCTGTCTGCACTTTCTTCATCAAATGAAGGTCTATGAAGGGACCTTTTTTCAGTGAACGTGGCACTTTTATTTCCTCTAGTAGGAGCCGTTATCGGCTCGCATTTCTGCGGCGTACGATCAGCTTGCTGGTACGCTTGTTTGTTCTGGTTTTGTAACCCTTGGTTGGAACGCCCCATGGAGACACTGGATGGCGTCCGCCAGAGGTACGACCTTCACCACCGCCGTGAGGGTGGTCAACAGGGTTCATTGCAACACCACGTACAGTCGGACGAACACCGCGCCAACGCACCGCACCGGCTTTACCCAGAGAGCGCAAAGCGTGTTCTGCATTTGATACTTCGCCCATTGTCGCGCGGCAGTCAGCCAAAATTTTTCTCATCTCACCCGAGCGTAGACGCAGCGTTGCATAACCACCCTCTCTCGCGACGAGCTGCGCAGATGCACCAGCGCTGCGAGCGATCTGAGCTCCCTTGCCAGGCTTCATCTCTACACAGTGAACCGTACTGCCCAGCGGGATATTCCGCAGAGGCAAACAATTACCCGGCTTGATCGGCGCATTCTCGCCAGACACTAAGAGATCACCAGCAGAAACTTTTGCCGGCGCAATGATGTAACGACGCTCACCATCAGCATACAGCATCAAAGCGATATGAGCCGTTCTATTGGGATCGTATTCCAGCCGCTCTACTTTGCCGACGATACCGTCTTTGTCACGGCGAAAATCGACAATACGATATTTCTGCTTATGCCCGCCGCCTACGTGACGGGTAGTAATGCGCCCCAGGTTATTACGGCCACCAGACTTTGCTTTCGTCGCCAGCAGGGGACCATAGGGCTCGCCTTTATGCAGATCTTTGTTTACGACTTTAACTACAAATCTGCGCCCTGGAGAGGTTGGTTTACACTTTACAACTGCCATGACCGTTACCCCTTTTCTTAGCTCAGCTCGGCAAAATCAATTTCATGACCTTGCTCAAGCAAAACGTAAGCCTTTTTCCAGTTTGATTTTTTACGGATACTGCCACGCGCAGTACGCTTGGTCTTACCCTTGACGTTAAGAACTTGCAAGCCAGCAACAGAGACTTTAAATATTGTCTCAACGGCTTCCTTGATTTCGCTCTTAGTAGCATCATTTGCCACTTTGAAGGCCACCTGATTCCTTACCTCAGCCATGATTGTGGCCTTCTCAGAAATGTGCGGACCAAGAATTATCGAATACAGTCTGGCTTGATTCACGACAGCATCTCCTCAACTTTCTTCAGTGCAGGCACCGTTATAAGCACCTTGTCGAAGCCAATCAGACTTACTGGATCCAGACCGGCAGCATCGAGCACATCCACTTTATGGAGATTGCGCGCAGCCAGGAACAAATTCTCAGCAATGTCTTCCGCAACGATGAGCACGTTATCGAGCGCGAACTCGTTCAACTTGGCGATCAGATCCTTCGTTTTATGGGAGCTGACCACAAAGTCGTCAACCACCAGCAAACGCCCCTGCCTGATCAGCTCGGACATAATGCACGCCATCGCACCGCGATACATTTTCTTGTTCAGCTTCTTGCTGTGATCTTGTGGCCGCGCCGCAAATGTCACCCCACCAGTACGCCACAGAGGGCTACGAATAGTACCAGCACGCGCACGACCAGTACCCTTCTGACGCCAAGGCTTGCGACCACCACCACTGACATCGGAACGTGTCTTTTGTTGCACAGTGCCCTGTCTCGCACCAGCGAGATAGGTTGTGACAGTCTGATGAACCAACGTCTCATTGAACTCACGCGCGAACGCATCATCAGATATAGAAATTTTTTCTTTGCCCATCAAATTGCCGGGCTTTGCAATATTTAATTCCATTGCTTACCCCTTGGACGCTGGAGATTTAACAGAAGGACGAATAATCACATTTGAGCCGGTAGCTCCAGGCAGCGCACCCTTGACGAGCAACAGGTTGTTCTCAACATCCACCTGAACAATCTCAAGGCTCTGCGTAGTCACACGAGCGTCGCCCATGTGGCCAGCCATCTTCTTACCCTTCCAAACGCGACCAGGAGTCTGACACTGACCAATAGAGCCAGGCACGCGATGTGAGCGTGAGTTGCCGTGAGTGGCATCCTGCATATGGAAATTGTGGCGCTTGATAACGCCCTGGAAACCCTTACCTTTAGAGGTACCGGTAACGTCGACCTTCTGACCTGCGGAGAACTGCTCCACGGTCAGCTCGTTACCCGCAGCCAGACCAGTTAGTTGCCCCACATCCGCACGGAATTCCCAAAGACCAGTACCAGCCTCGGTACCCGCCTTGGCAAAATGCCCAGCCAGAGATTTGGAAACTCGCGACGCTTTACGCTCACCAGTAGTAACCTGGACTGCGCTATAACCGTCAACTGCGGCGGTTTTGATCTGAGTCACCCTGTTCGGATGAACCTCGACGACCGTAACCGGTATAGACAAACCTTCTTCAGTGAAAACGCGGGTCATGCCGCTTTTTCGACCGACTAATCCAATCGACATTTTATAAACCTCATCGTGTACGGGGCTGAAACCCGCTATGGCTGCTTTCGCATTACACCATGTTCGCTACAGGACAATATCAACGTGCCCGTAAGCATGTTTTATCAGCATCACTGATATATTTACTGCGCTGCTGCAAACCCGGTAATCAATCTGGACGACGCCACCGGCATCAACCCAGGCTGATCTGAACTTCTACACCAGCCGCCAGATCCAACTTCATTAAAGCATCAACAGTTTTTTCGGTAGGCTCTACGATATCCAGCAAACGCTTGTGCGTACGAATCTCGTATTGATCACGGGCATCCTTATTCACATGAGGTGAAATCAGGATGGTATACCGCTCTGTATTCGTCGGCAGAGGAATCGGGCCGCGCACTTGCGCGCCAGTCCGCTTCGCAGTATCGACGATTTCCTGAGTAGACTGATCGATCAGCCGATGATCAAAGGCCTTAAGCCGAATTCTGATACGCTGACTTTGCATCTACTCAATTCTCCAAAAAACTTTTTAAATGAAACAGTTACTAAACGCCCTTATTTTTTCTACTTCAATACAGAAAAAATGGAAGCGAGATTTTAAGGTTGAGGCAGGCCAGTGTCAAGCAAAAGAACTGCAATTACTTCGCCTTCGTTCGCTTGACATCAGTACACACCAGGTCAAACAAGCACTTCAGAGCAATCGCCTGAAGTCCCTCTTATTCAAAAATTTTAGCGACGACACCAGCACCTACGGTACGACCACCCTCGCGGATAGCGAAACGCAGACCGTCATCCATCGCAATCGGGTTGATCAACGTCACCACCATCTTGATGTTGTCACCAGGCATCACCATCT
>JAURWS010000009.1 GCA_030654835.1 Gammaproteobacteria bacterium
CTTTGCTGACATCCACTCCGATCTGAAGAGCCTTCACACAAGTTGCCATGAGCACACCTCCGCGTTAATGTGAGCTTGCTTGTCGGGGCTCACACGAACGCTGGCTTGCCACTAATCGTCGGTCTTATGCCGATAGATTCCTTATTGGCGCTTGCGGTGAGAAGGTGGGGCGATGTCTCCCACGGTCTGTCTATGCAGATGCGAGCCTAGTCCCTCCACCCCGACAAGCCCCTTATCGCTTGTCCACCATAAACATACAAGCGGGCCTGCCCGCGATTGATCTTCAATTGAGACTGTGTCAATCAAAAGCATTCGCGGGCAGGCCCGCTCCCACATCCCACAGGGACGGCTCAGCTGCCCAGATCGAAGTCCAGGGACATGTAGAACTGGCGTCCGAACGGATCATCAACGCGAGTCTCCAGGCCTCCGGCCACCGGCAAACGCTGTGCATCACGGTCAAACAGGTTCGTGATGCCCATGGTCAACGTGGAGTCTGCGCTGAAGGCGGTGAAGCTGTAGGAATAGCGCGCGTCCACTTTGGTGATGGCGCGGATGTAGTCCGGTGCAAAGACCGCATAGTTCAGCGCCAGCGTGTCTTCGTCAAACTTCAGCTTGCCACTGTGACGCGCGGTCATGCTCGCACTGTGATCTCCACGGAACCAGGACAGCCCCAGGTTGGCCTTGTAGCGCGGCAGCGGGGGCGCCAGGTTTGTGATGGCGTTCTGCTGCCCGATACCGCTCGTGAGGGACGAGAATTCATCCGGCAGGTATTCCCAGCGGGTGTAGTAGTTGCCACCGAGGCTGGCGGTGAAGCTTCCCAGGTCTCCCATCTCGAACGAGTAGCGCAGACGGAAATCGATGCCCTCGACATACTGCGACGACAGATTGATCGGAGCACGGTACACGTCAGTCACCTTGCCGGTGGCATCGCGGGTGATCAACTCGTTCGGGTTGGCCAGCGCCCAGGCAATGCCCTTGGCCGCATCGGCCGGAACAGTCGCCGGGCGGAACGTCGCGGTGGTCAGGTTGCTGGCAGCCAGGAAGGAGTTCAGCTCGCGTCGTGTCACCTCGGAGGTGATCAGCGAGGAAATGCGGCCGATGTACTCGATCTCCTGGTAGTCCAGGTCAATGCTGAGGCCTTCGATCGGCCGCCAGCTCACTCCGAAGTTCATGATCTCCGACTCTTCAGCGCCCAGGCTGGGGTTGCCAGACGTACAGCTGTCCGTCCCGTCCAGGGAAATATTGGTCAGAGGGTCCACACCGCTGGTGACGATGGTGCAGGTATCCTTGGCCAGCGGGCGCAACTGCCCCGGCGATGGGGCCAGGAAGCTTTCACCATAGCTTGCGCGCAGGGCCAGAGTTTCCAGCGGTTCCCACAGAATCGAGATCTTGGGCTTGGTGGCGCTGAAGCCGATGGTGTAGAAGTCTTCGCTGCGCACGGCTACCTTCACGCCCAGGTTCTCAAGAATGGGAATCTCGACCTCGCCGAACACGGCGCGGACTGCGGAATGCCGGTCGGTCGTGGGTTCGAGCTTCGCGGTGGCGTTCGAATACAGGTTATCCCGCATGGTGGTGTAGGGGTTCTCGAAGTCGAAGTTCTTCTCGTCGCGCAGTTGCCCGCCGAATGCTGCACGAATCGTCCCGTTGGGCACGTCCATCACCTCGCCATTGAAGACGAAATCGAAATACTTCAGGCGATCATGAGTGTCGCGGTATTTGAGCGGGTCCACCAGCCAGTCCATCATGGCCTGACTGTTGGCCGTTTTCGCCGCGTTGTAGAAGGGCGAACGCGGGTCCGCTGAGCCGAAGGGGTTGAACCATTCATTGCCACCGGGGCCGCCGCGGCCGTTCAGTGCGTTGACCATCTTGGACAGACGCCACACCCGGCCGTCGTATTCGCGCCAAGAGTCCTGATAACCGATCCAGGCCTCACCTTCCCAGGTGGTATCGCCAATCTTGAAGTTGCCACCAAACTTGTAGGCATCGGCGTAATAGTGATATTCGGTCATCGCCATGCCATTGCCAGCCATCACATTGGGCAGGGTGCCGGCCTTGGTGATCGGACGCCACGTGGACGGCCTGACCCGCGTGCCGAAGGGGTTGGCGGGATGGTTCAGCGGCACGAACAGGTTGGTCAGGTTGGTGGTCACCGAATTGCTGGGCGAGCTGGCCAGCACGGACTTGCGGTCGTTGACGCTCATCTGGAATTCCAGCGTCAGCGCGTCGCTCATCGGATAACGGAAATTGTTGAACAAGGTCACGCCCTCCGAGGGACGCGCATAGTCCTGCCATTCGCCGAAGTAGAGACGGCAGCCGGTGGCGAAGACTTCACCGCTCGGGTAGGAGCCGAACTGGCTGACATCGGTATTATGGCCGTTGAAGGTGCCGCAGTTCGGGTCCGTGCGGCCCGCGCCAGTGGCAGTCGCCCAGCGTCCCGGGTTGTTGTAGGCGCTGTCCTGGTCGTAGAACTGCTGGTACTTGGGGCGCTCCGAGACCAGCATCGGCGTGCGCTTGCTGACTTCGACGGCGCCCACCCAGTCCAGGCCATTGGCGAAGGAGCGGCCCATCAGGAACTCTGCTGTGTATTGTTCGGAGCTGTTCTCCTGGTCGGTCTTGTAGTACACACGGCCTTTCATGCCGTCATATTCTTTATAAGGAATCAGGTTCGCCACGCCCGCCACGGCATCGGAACCATAGAGGGCCGCACCACCGTCGGTCACGATTTCTACCGAGCGCTGGGCGATGCCTGGCAGCAGCGCAGACACGGCACTTTCGTTGACAGCACGGCGTCCGTCCACCAGGGTGAGGGTACTTTCGGTGCCGAGCCCGCGCAGGTTGAAGCGCGCTGAGTTGGAGTCCTGCTGACCATCCTGTGTCGCGAGCACCGATGCCACGGTGTCGATGTTTTCCATGTAGGGCAGATCGCGCAGGTATTCGCCTAGGTTGGCGGCACCTGAATACATCAGGTCTTCCTGCGTGATGGTTTCCACGGGCGAGGCATTGGTGAACTGGCTGTTGCGAATGAAGGAGCCGGTGACGACGACTTCTTCAATTTCTTCATCATCTGTGGCTGCCTGACCAGACGCCGTGACAGGAATCAGAAAAAGGGCAAAGGCGCCGAGCAGATAATTGCTGACAAGGGCGTTGCCGCCCTTTCTTGAGGGATGTTTCATACTTCTCTCCACTTGAGTTTCTTGTTGTTGTTGTGAGCAGATGTAGGCTGCCAAAGAACAATGCACGAGCCTCCCCACGATTGGGAAGGGTATCCGAGCCAACTTCACCGCAGGCTCGCAGGTATTGGTCGCACCAGGCGTCTTGCACGCGGCGCGCAAACCGGAGATCATCGGACTGACCGTCAGAAACAGTCTTCCGTCCCAGTGTCAGCGAGAGAGCAATATGTGCAACCCGGAATTATTATCTGCACGCCTTCGCACGCCTGTGCGCGCCCTGCTGATGTTGCTGGTGCTGGCAGGAGTGGTCGGCACTGTCCCTTTGCATGCCCAGGAACACCCTCTCGTCGGCAGTTGGGTCATCAACGAAGAGTTGAGTGACGACCCAGACGAGGCGGTCGAGGCCGCCATCATTGAGGCGGGCGGTCGCGTACAGCGCAAGTGGTTCGGCCGTGAGGAGAAGGAGCGTTACCGGGGCGGGCCTGCCGAGCAGGAACTCTACGATCGCATCACCTATGATCCGATTCTGCGCATCGATTACACCGAGCCGGAATTCTGGTTCGGTTACGCCGACGGCTACCAGCGCGTATTTCACAGCGACGGCCGCACCCGCAGCGTCGGCGCCAATGATCATTACAGCTCCGGCGGCGAGGATTTTTCCTTCGCGGCGTGGGAGGGGGAGACGTTGATTGTCGAGGCCCGACCGCGTGACGGCGGGTTCACCATGGAGACTTACACTCTTGAGGAGAACAACACCCGTCTGCGTGTCGAGCTGGAAATCAGGCCCGAAAATTTCGGGGCGACCATCAGGCTGGCGCGGGTCTATGATCGCCAACAGCCTTAAAAAGAGACCTGCTGCAGTTGACGTGCCAAAACTGCGTGAGTAAGCTGCCACGTTCGTTTCAGGACAGCCAGCCAATCAGACCAGCCATCAGAGACCACTTCGGTAGTTATTCGATAGTTATTCGGTCTTTATTCAATAGTTGTTCGGTTTATAAAGCCCAGGGTGTTTGAAATCCAGTGTTGAAAAAAGTCCTCATTGCCAACCGTGGCGAGATCGCCGTCCGGATTGCCCGTGCCTGCCGAGAACTCGGCGTGCGTTCCGTTGCTATCTACGCGGAAGCGGATCGCTATGCACTGCATGTGAAGAAGGCCGACGAGGCCTATTCTGTCGGACCCGATCCGCTGCAGGGCTATCTGAATCCACATCAGCTGGTGAATCTGGCGGTAGAAACCGGCTGTGACGGGTTGCATCCGGGCTATGGATTTTTGTCGGAAAATCCCGAGCTGGCAGAAATCTGCGCCAGCCGTGGC
Source organism: Gammaproteobacteria bacterium (assembly GCA_030654835.1). Taxonomy (GTDB): domain Bacteria; phylum Pseudomonadota; class Gammaproteobacteria; order Pseudomonadales; family Pseudohongiellaceae; genus UBA5078. Next base: position 4,485 of record JAURWS010000009.1, read on the forward strand.
GTGAAATTCATCGGTCCTGCCGCCAGCGTCATTCAGTCCATGGGTGACAAGACCGAGGCGCGCCGTTCCGCCGAACGTGCGGGCGTTCCGGTGACACCGGGCACCGATGGCAATCTGACGGACGTCAACGATGCGCTGGCGATGGCGGAAAAATTCGGCTATCCGGTGATGCTCAAGGCAACTTCCGGTGGTGGTGGACGCGGTATCCGGCGCTGCAATGACGCGAAAGACCTGCAGCAGAATTATCAGCGCGTGATCTCCGAAGCCACCAAAGCCTTCGGTCGCGCCGACGTGTTCCTGGAGAAGTGCATCGTCAATCCGCGTCACATCGAGGTGCAGATATTGGCGGATTCTTTCGGCAATACCGTGCATCTGTTCGAGCGCGACTGTTCCATTCAGCGTCGCAACCAGAAACTGATCGAGCTGGCCCCTTCGCCGCAGCTCAATGACGAGCAGCGCCAATACATCGGTGAGCTGGCCGTGAAAGTGGCCCGCGAAGTAGGCTACGAAAATGCCGGGACTGTGGAGTTTCTGCTCGACAGCGATGGTAGTTTCTACTTCATGGAAATGAATACACGCGTGCAGGTGGAGCACACCATCACCGAAGAGATCACCGGCATCGACATCGTGCGTGAGCAGATCCGTATCGCCTCCGGTCTGCCTTTGTCAGTCCAGCAGGAGACCATCACCTACACGGGCTTCTCCGCACAGTTCCGCATCAACGCCGAAGATCCGAAGAATGGTTTCCTGCCCAGCTTCGGTCGCATCAGCCGCTATTATTCACCGGGTGGCCCTGGCGTGCGCACCGACGCAGCCATCTACACCGGCTACACCATTCCGCCGCATTACGATTCGATGTGTGCCAAGCTGGTGGTCTGGGCACGCAATTGGGAAGAATTGCTGGATCGCTCGTTGCGGGCGTTGGAAGACATGCAGATTTACGGCATTCACACGACCCGCGATTACTATAAACAAATTCTGAAACACCCCGAATTTCGGTCCGGGAATTTCAATACCGGTTTCGTCGAGGCGCACCCGGAGTTGACACAGTATTCCACCAAGCGCCGACCGGAATTTCTGGCCGCCGCGATTGCTGCTGCAATAGCCGCGCAATCGGGCATGTAAGAACCAGCCATGTGGGAGCGGCCGTGTGGGAGCGGGCCTGCCCGCGATGATTGGCGCGAAATTCATC
>JAURWS010000001.1 GCA_030654835.1 Gammaproteobacteria bacterium
CGGGCCTGCCCGCGATGATTGGCGCGAAATTCATCGCGGGCAGGCCCGCTCCCACACGGCCCGCTCCCACACGACAAATGAAACACGCAAGTCAGGAGACCTCTTGCATGAGCAGGAAAATTCACATTACCGATGTCGTCCTTCGTGACGGCAATCAATCACTGATCGCAACGCGTATGCGGCTGGATGACATGCTGCCTGTGTGCGAGGCGCTGGATCAGGCAGGGTACTGGTCTCTGGAAGTCTGGGGCGGCGCGACCTTCGATGCCTGCGTGCGCTTTCTGAAGGAAGATCCGTGGGAGCGTCTGCGCACTCTGCGCCGCGCACTGCCCAACTCGCGTCTGCAGATGCTGCTGCGCGGTCAGAACCTGCTCGGTTACCGACATTATCCCGATGACGTCGTGGAAGCCTTCGTGCACAAATGTGCCGAGAACGGCATCGACGTGTTCAGAATTTTCGACGCCCTCAATGACGTGCGCAACATCAAGACAGCGGTGGCCGCGACCATCGCCGCCGGCAAACATGCCCAGGGCACCATCTGCTACACCGACAGCCCTGTACACAGCGTCAAAGACTTCGTGAAGCAGGCGCACCAGATGGCCGACATGGGTTGCCACAGCATCGCCATCAAAGACATGGCCGGTCTGCTGACACCCCAGGTGACTTTCGAGCTGGTCAGCAACCTCAAGAAAGAAATCAATCTGCCTCTGTTCCTGCATTCTCATTACACCTCTGGTATGGCCTCCATGTGCCAGCTCAAGGCGGTTGAGGCGGGTATCGATCACATCGATACCGCCATCTCCGCGTTCGCGGGCGGCACCAGCCATCCGCCTACAGAGACAATGAAGGCCGTGCTGGAAGCCGCCGGTTACGAGACCGGACTGGACGCCGTGCTGCTGGAGCGCATCGCGTCGCATTTCCGCGAAGTGCGTCGCAAGTACCATCAGTTCGAGAGCGAATACAACGGTGTCGACACGCAGGTGCTGCTCAGCCAGGTGCCAGGTGGCATGATGTCGAACTTGGCCAACCAGCTCAAAGAGCAGGGCGCATTGGACCGCATTCAGGAAGTGTTCGCCGAGATTCCGCGCGTGCGCAAGGATCTTGGCTACCCACCACTGGTGACGCCAAGCTCGCAGATCGTGGGCACTCAGGCGGTGCTGAACGTGCTCGGTGGCTCCCGTTACGAGACCATCACCAACGAAGTGAAGCGCTACCTGCAGGGGCTCTACGGTGCCGCACCGGCGCCGGTGGATGCCGAGCTGCGCGTGCGTGCTATTGGCAATGAGGAAGTGGTGGAGTGTCGTCCTGCGGACCTGCTTGCTCCCGAGCTGGACTCGTTGCGCGAGAAGATTGGCGCCGAGGCCCGCAGTGAAGAAGACGTGCTGACCTATGCCATGTTCCCGGACGTCGGCATGCAGTTTCTGCAGCATCGCAACAAGGGTACGCTCAAGCCCGAGGCCCTGATTCCGCCATCAACCGGTGCCGTTGTCGGCAGCATTGCCCACGAATTCAAGGTCACCATTCATGGCGAGACCTTCGACATTCAGGTGACGGGCGTCAGCCCTGCCGGTGAGAGTGAGCGCCGTTTCTACATGACTGTGGATGGCGAGCCCGAAGAGATCACTCTGGAGATGGCCGGTGGTTCAGCTCCCGCCGAAGCCCGGCCGGGACGCCGCATGCGCGCCACGGGGCCGGGTCATGTCACGGCAGCCATGCCGGGCAATGTGGTCGAGGTATTGGTCAGCGAAGGGCAGCGTGTAAACGCAGGCGACCCCGTGCTGGTGATCGAGGCGATGAAGATGGAGACCGAGATCAAGGCCGCCGTCAGCGGCGTCGTGGTTGGCGTGTTTGTCAAGAAAGGCGATCGGATCACCCCGGCCGAGACCCTGCTGGACATCAAGCACTGATCCAGCTGCCCCACAGGGTAAAAATCACAGCGACATCAGTTCAGTCTGCCAAAGTTGGTCAGCGGATGTTGCCAGTAGACTACGTCCGTGCCGACGTCCTCCCTCAGTCCCTGCAGTAACCCCGCCACACCCTCTTCCGGCAGCATGATTTCATACTGCATGCGGCGGCGGCGCCCGGTCACCTGTTCGCGCAGCGAGAGCCTGCCGTGCTCCCCGTGGCCGTAGACCTGATAGGACGTGAAACCCTCCACGCCCTCCAGCCCCAGCAGATAATCCACCAGATCCTCTTCCAGCTCCGGCGAGATGTTCAGCACCAGCAGTGTGCCATTCTTGAAGGTGCCACTCTTGAATGTGACATCAGGAAAGCTGCCATTCGTGACATTGTTGGTTGTCATAGATCACCCGACTCGCTCAGCGGTTTGTGGAAGGCCTTGTAAATGATGGGCAGCAGGAACAGCGTGAGCAGGGTCGAGCTGATCAGCCCGCCGATCACCACGATGGCCAGCGGCCGCTGAATCTCCGAGCCCGGGCCGGTGGCCAGCAGCAGCGGGACCAGACCGAACGCGCAGATGCTGGCGGTCATCATCACCGGGCGCAGACGTCGCGCGGCACCCTGCGTCACGACAGTGGCAATCGCCAGTCCTCGTGCCCGCAATTGATTGAAGTAGGACATCATCACCACCCCGTTGAGCACCGCGATGCCGAGCAGCGCGATGAAGCCGACTGAGGCTGGCACCGACAGAAATTCACCCGTCACCCACAGCGCGATCAGCCCGCCGGTCAACGCGAACGGAATGTTCGAGAGGATGATCAGTGTCTGTTTTACGGAATGGAAAGTCAGGAACAGCAGCAGTGCGATCAGCGCGAGCGCCAGAGGTACAACCAGCATGAGCCGTGCGGCCGCACGCTGCTGATTCTCGAATTCACCGCCCCATTGCAGTGCGTAACCGTCCGGCAGTGTCAGTGTGCTGGCGATCAGCGCCTGCGCCTCTTCCACGAAGCCCACCAGGTCGCGCCCTTCCACATCGGTGCGGATTACCGTGAAGCGCTGGCCGCGTTCGCGGGAGATGATGATAGGCCCTTCGACGCGCTCGATGCTGGCGACCTCGGTCAGCGGAATCACCTCGCCATTGGGCAGATCCACGAAGCTGTTGGCCAGTTGCGTGAGGCCATCGCCACTGATCTTTTCGTAGCGCAACATCAGCGGCACGCGGGCGCTGCCCTCGATGACGCTGCCGACATTGAGTCCCTCGATCTCGGCGCGTAGACGCGTCTGCAGCTCTTCGGCATTCAGGCCCAGCCTGCCGGCCATGGCGCGATCCACGGTGATCTGCAGATACTGTGCGCCCTCGTTGAGGGTGGCGATGGTGTCGATGCTGCCATCGATGCTCTCGATCAATGCGGTAATCTGCTGCGCGAAGTCGTTCTGCACCTCCAGATCCTGACCGAACAGTTTGATTGCCACGTCGCCGCGCGAACCGGTGAGCATCTCGGAGACGCGCATGTCGATCGGTTGCGTGAAGCCGTAGTTGAGTCCCACGAACTGGTCCATGACCGCACGCAGATGCTCCTCCAGCTCCGGCTTGGTGGCGACGCTCCACTCTTCCTGCGGTTTGAGCTGCAGGAACATGTCGGTCTCGTTCAGGCCCATCGGGTCCATCCCCAGTTCATCGGAACCGCTGCGCGAGACGATGCGCCGAATCTCCGGCACCTGCTCGATCAGCGCGCGCTCCACCGATTGCACGATGCGGGTGCTGGTCTCCAGATTGATGGAGGGAATGGTCTCGATCTGAATCAGGATGTCGCCCTCGTCCATGGTCGGCATGAAGGTCTTGCCCACCAGTGGAAAGACCACCACGCTGGTGGCCAGCAACGCACCGGCCAATCCCAGCACCAGCGCCGGTTTCGCCAGCGCCTTGTGCAGCAGCGGTTGATAGAGTCTGGTCAGATTGCGGCTCAGCCATGGGTCTTCATGCGCATCGGCATTGACGAAATACGAGGCGACCACGGGAATCAGCGTCAGCGACAACACCAGTGAACCCAGCAGCGCGAACACGATGGTGAGCGTGACCGGGCCGAACAGCTTGCCCTCCAGTCCTTCCAGAGTTAGCAACGGCAGGAACACGATGACGATGATGGCGATGCCCGAGGTGACCGGCACCGCCACGTCACGCACGGCGCGGTAGATGATGTGCAGCTTCGGCAGCTTGCGCGAACCCGGCTTCTGCTCGGCGAGCGAGGAGACGATGTTCTCGACGATCACGATCGACGAATCCACCAGCATGCCGATGGCGATCACCAGCCCGCCAAGGCTCATGAGGTTGGCGGACATGTCCATGAGGCTCATCATCAGGAATGTGAAGAGCGCGGAGAGTGGCAGGATCACCGCCACCGTCAGCGCCGCACGCACGTTGCCGAGGAACAGGCCGAGCAGAATCACCACCAGCACCACGGCCTCGATCAGCGCGTTGGACACGGTGCCAACTGCGGTTTCGATCAACACGGTGCGGTCATAGAAGACGTTGATCGCGGTGCCTTCCGGCAGAGCACTCTCCAGCTCCTGCAGTTTTGCCCGCACGCCACTGACGACATCCCGTGAGTTGGCGCCACGCAGGCCGATCACCAGCCCCTGCACTACCTCCGCAGCGCCGTCGGCGGTCACCGAACCATAGCGCTCCATCGAGCCCGTGCTGATGGTCGCGACGTCGGCCAGACGAATCTGTGTCCCGCTGGCGCTGGGCACGAGTGTGTTGCCAATATCTTCCAGTCCGCTGATGGCCCCGGCGACGCGCACCAGGATGGCCTCTTCGCCCTGATCGATGCGGCCCGCACCGTCGTTCCGGTTGTTGGCCTCCAGTGCTGCGATGATGTCCTGCGTACGCACGCCCAGCGCCGCCATCGCCTCACGCTGTGGGGCGACTTCATAGGTGCGGACGAACCCGCCGAGCGCGTTGACATCGGCCACGCCGGGCACCGTGCGCAGCGCCGGGCGGATGGTCCAGTCGAGCAGGAAGCGCTTCTCTTCCAGCGTCAGTGTGTCGTTGTCGACAGTGAACATGAACATGTCGCCTAAAGGAGTGCTCATGGGGGCGAGGCCGCCGCTGATGCCCAGTGGCAGATTGCCCCACACACTGTTCAGGCGTTCGGTGACCTGCTGACGCGCCCAATAGATGTCTGTGCCGTCGTCGAAGTCGATAGTGATCGAGCTGAGGGCGTACTTGGAGATCGAACGCAGCATGGACTGGAAGGGGATGCCGAGCAGTTCCACTTCGACCGGCTGCGTGATTAATGACTCCACCTCCTCGGGCGTCATGCCGGGAGACTTGATGATGATCTTCACCTGGGTCGGCGAGATGTCGGGAAACGCGTCGATGGGCAGGTCAAGCAGGGCGCGCACGCCGAACCCCATCAGCAGCAGGGACAGCAGGCACACCATCAGGCGTTGACTGAGCGCGGATTGCACGATGGAGGTCAGCATCATTCGTCTCCGCCGAGGCCCAGTTGGATGCCCTTGATGACGGCCGTGCCTTGAATCACCACCTGCTCACCGGCTGTTATGCCAGTGCGGGCCAGGTAATCCGCGCCGATGGAGGTCAAGGGGAGCACCCGCGCCTCGACGCCGCCAGCGGCATGCACGTAGACGGTGGTTTCATTGCCGCTGTGCACGACGGCGCGGTCGGGAATCAGGACGCCGTCACCATTGGGCGGCAGGATGACGGAGATGATCTGGCCAACACTGCTACTGGTGTTGTCGGTGAATTCGGCCAGCAACTCGATAGTCTGGTCGCGGCTGTCGACGACGCTGTCGATTTGTCGCAAGGTCAGCTGCTCGGCGCTGCCGACGACACTGAGGAGCTGCCCGGTCACCAGACCGAGTGCGGCACGCGCAGGGACATGGGCACTGATCCAGCGCTTATCGCTGCCGTTGACGGTGGCGATGGGACGATCGGCCTCCACCACGGCGCCGGTCTGCACACTGCGCTGGGCGAGGACGCCGGAGGTGGGCGCAGTAATGTAGAAGAGGCCCAGTCCAGTGGCGTTCTGGCGCAGGGCGTCCAGGCGCGCGGCATTGAAACCGGCCTGCTGCAGGCTGGCGCGTGCCGCCTGTTCGGCGAAGGTGGCCTGCTGCAATGCTCGGTTGGTCTGGTCCAGACGTTGCTTTGAGATGACGCCCTTGGCGAACAGCGTGTCGTCCTTGCCCTGTTCGAAGCGGGCATTTTCCAGCGTCGTGACGGCAGCTATCCACTCATTCTGCACCGGCAGGATTTCCGGGCTGCGGATGCTGGCCAGCACGGCGCCGCTCTCGACGCTGTCACCGACATTGTGCCGCCACTCGTTGACGATGCCGGGGTAGAGCGCCACGCCCGTCGCCACGGCGGCGGGTGAGTGGATCACGGTGGCCGGAAAGCGCGCCCCGGCGCTGCTGTCCACGGCTCGCGCCGGGGCGAAGATGATGCCCATGCGGCCGATGTTCTCAGCGTCGAGGGGGATGATCTCCTGGGCTTGCAACTGGGCGTGTAACGGGGAGCTCAGCACTCCCAATACCCCCAGCACTCTCAGACTCAACAGGATGGCAGGCAGACGTAAGGATGTGGTCATGGCAGAACTCCGAGGATCTGGTTGAATTCAATGGTGAGGCGCTGCTGGCGCAGCGACAGGGATTGCAGTTCACGGGCGCTGGTGCGGGTCTGCTGCATGGCGATGACGACCTGACTCATGTCGGTCTCACCCAGTTCAAAGGCGGTTCTGGCCATCTCCCACTGCCGGGTGCTCATGTCGGTGTGCTGCTCACTGAGGGGCATGGATTCGCCGATGATGAACAGCTCGTGCTCGATCTCGTGCAGCTGCAGATTGAGTTCCCGCAGTGTCGTCAGGTATTGCACCTCGGCGTCGACCTTGTCGCGGCGGGCGGCACTGCCTGCGGCCGCCACGAAGGACTTCCCGCCGAAAGGGATATTGATAGAGAGGGCGAGGGAGTCCTGGCGAGCCGAGATGGTGCCGGGCTTCTCACGGCGTGAGCCGAGGGTGACCGTGGGGCTGCCGCGCGCTTCCGCCTGCGCCTTGTCGACGTTAGCCTGAGCCAGGTCAATCTCGCTCTGCATGAAGCGCAGCTGGGGATGCGTGGCATCTATCTCGGCGTCCGGTGCCTGCGGCTCGGCCCAGTGTGTCTCGGGCATCACGGTCAGGCCTGTGAGCACGGAGTAGGCGCGTTGTGCGTCCACCAGCATTGCCTCGGCGTCCAATTCACTGCGTTGCTGGGTCAGCAGCAATGTTCTTGCCTGTAGCAATTCGCGCTCCGCTACCTCGCCTGCGCCGTAGAGCCGCTCGACGATGCTCACCAGCTCCTGCGCGTCGGCGCTGGCTTGCTGTTCGACTTCCAGGAACACCTCGGACTCGTGAATGGCGACGAGGCTGTCGCGCAGGCGCCCGACGACGGCCAGCCGGAAGTATTCCTGCCAGGCCTGTGCCTGTTCTTCATATTGCTGGCCGAGGGCCTGGCGGTCGCGCCGTTCGCCCGGCCGCCACAGGGGTATCTCGATGCCATAGGTCAGCTCGCTCTGGCCGAGATTGCTGTGCAGGCTGTCGTCGAGCATGTCGACCTGCAGGCTGGGGCGCCCGGCGATCCAGCTGCGGCCGATGTCCGCCTGGGTCTGCGCCTCGGTGTCGCGTGCGGCAATTTCCAGATATTCCGGCGATTGCTGCAGTGTCTGCTCCAGAATGCTGGCGAAGTTCACCGAGGCGCTTCTGGTGACGGGGATGTGATCGGGATGCTGAGCCTGCACTGCTGCGCCGGGGAGGAGCAGGCCGAGCAGGAGCATGAGACGTGTCGAATAGCGATGGATGTCGTTCACCTTTGGATAACCCATGAGACCGATGTTGAAATGGATTCTAGGACTGCAACTGTGAAAATTATGTCAAAGCCGAAGTTTTACTTTTTTTTGACATGGCTCATGGCTAACTGCGACAGTGCCGATAGAGAGGGCTGATAAAGAGAGAGAGAGAGAGAGCGGATAAAGAGAGCCAGTAGAGAGAGTGCTAACAGAGTGAGCCAGCCAGTGTGAAGATACTTGTCATCGAAGATAACCGGGACATCGCCGCCAACATCGCGGATTACCTCGAACCCAAGGGGCATATCCTGGATTTCGCGGCGACTGGACCCTCCGGTCTGCAGCTGGCCACCAGTGAACGCTACGATGTCATCGTGTTGGACATCATGTTGCCCGGCCTCAACGGCATGGAGCTGTGTCGGCGACTGCGGCGTGTGGAGCGGGTGTTTACGCCAGTGCTCATGCTCACCGCCCGCGACCAGCTGAGCGACAAGCTGGAAGGCTTCGAGGCGGGCACCGACGACTATCTGGTCAAGCCCTTCTCGGTGCAGGAACTGGAAGTGCGGCTGCAGGCCCTGCTCAAGCGCGGCGGGCAGCATGCCCAGGAGCGTCTGCTCAAGGTGGCTGATCTTACTTATGACCCGGAGACTCTCAGCGCCGTGCGCGCTGAGCAGCCGCTGGAACTGAATCCGACCCAGCGCAAGCTGCTGGCGATGCTGATGGCCAACTCGCACCGCGTGGTCTCCCGCGAGGAGCTGGAGGACCATCTGTGGGGCGACACCTTGCCGGACAACGATGTGCTGCGCACGCACATTTACAATCTGCGCTCTGTGGTCGACAAACCGTTTGCCGATAAACTCATTCACACCATCCACGGCGCGGGTTACCGACTCGCGAAGATATGAACCCTATGCTCAAGGCTAGTCTGAAAACCCGCATCATAATTGCTCTGGTAGTGATCGTCACCGTCACCAGTGCGCTGTTTGCCGGGGGTGTGCTGTTCATCAAGGCGCGGCTGGAGGCGGTCATCTTCGGCGACATGGTCTCGGCCCAGTTCGAGGATCTGCTCGGACTTCTGGAACGCAATGACTATCACCCGGAACACCTCTTTCCGGGCTGGAAGTTTTACTTCGAAGACGAGGTCGTCGTGCTTCCATCGGCTATCACGCGCCTGCCCGTTGGCTCTCACCACAGTATCAGAGCCGGGGAGGGCATCTATCAGGTCGAGGTCGGCGAGTGGCGCGGGCGGCCTGCCTATCTCACCTACGATGTCACCGAGTGGGAGAATCAGGAGCACGCGGTGCTGCTGATGTTGCTGTATGGCCTGCTGATCGTGCTGGTAGCCGCAGTCGTCATGGGCCTGAGTGCGTCGCGGGCGATTCTTGCGCCGGTGCAGCAACTGAGCAGGCGGCTGACGGAAATTCAACCGGGGCAGGATGAGGTTCGCATTGGCGAGGATTATCAAGGTACCGAGATCGGGCAGATCGCGGCGGCCTTCGACAAATATCTGGAACGGTTAGACCGCTTCGTGGAGCGGGAGCGTTCCTTCACCGCGTCGGCCAGTCATGAGTTGCGGACGCCGCTGTCGGTGATGATGGGGGCGGTGGACGTGCTGGCCGCCAATCCACAGTCGGCCGCCTCGCTGCGGGCGTTGGAGCGCATTCGCCGCGCCTGCCGCGACATGCTGGCATTCATCGAGGCGACGCTGTTTCTCTCCCGGGAGGAGGGCAATCAGATCGATCAGGGGGCGCCCGCCGATCTGGTCAAGATCGTCGAGAGCCTGCTGGAGGACAGCAGTGCGGCGCTGCAGTACAAGCACCTTGCGGTGGAGAAGAACTACACGGCGGCGCCCACCCTCGCGCATCCACAGAGTCTGGTACAGATCGCCGTGGGCAATCTGCTGCGCAATGCCATCGAACACACCTCCGTCGGGCGGATTGCCATCCACATCGACGACCGGCACATCACCATCACCGACACGGGCGAAGGGATCGGCGCCGAGCAGCTGGCGACCATATTCGAGAGAACCTTCAGCAGCAAATCGGGTGGCACGGGCCTGGGCCTGAACCTCGTCAAACGCATCTGCGACCGCCTGGGCTGGCGGATCAGCATCGAGAGCGATGTCGGCGTCGGCACCACTGTCGGAATCACCTTCTGATGAAATTTGGGGTCAGAGTAAAAATACAGCCTGTATTTTTACTCTGACCCCAAATTTCTCCCCGACCCCAAATCTCCCGAATTTCCCCCCAAAATTCCCGGAAGCCACAAATTTACTGGATGATTTGCTACAGATCGTGCACGAGTTGGCAGTTTTCGCGCTTATAATCGCCGCGTCGAATTACAATTATTCAGGGATAGAGCGAATTTCAGGGTCTCCAGTATCCCATGTCAAACCAGCAATTCTCCCCACAGCGATTCCCTGCTCGCCAGCACTGGTATGCGTTGCTACTGCTACTTTCCGTGCTGGCTATCGTCTTCGTGCTCTACGCCTATCGTCTGTTCGAGGAGGTGCGCGAGCGTGAAACAAACCAATTGCTTACTCAAACGCGCGTCGTCACCGAGAATCTGGAACAGCAACTGCGAAGCGTCGACCAGGCTCTGCGGGCTCTGCAAGATGATGCGGTCGAGCTCCTGAATCTGCCGCGCGCAGAGCTCGATCGGCGGCTGGGGCTGCTCACATCAGCTATGCCGGCGATCCGCACATTGCTGATTCTCGATGCTGAGGGCATGGCACGGGGCTCGAATCGCACGGCGCCGGACATATATGATTTCGGCGCGCGTGACTACTTTCAGTTGGCGAAGAGTCGTCCCGATGCCGACCTGCTGTTCATGTCGGCCCCCTTCAAGACCGCCCTCGGTGTTTATGCCATCACTGCGACGCGCACGCTACACGCAGCTGACGGCAGCTTTGCCGGCGTGATTACCGCAACGCTCGATCCGGAATACTTCCGCGACCTGCTGGGCTCGGTGTTCTACGCATCCGACATGCGTAGCGCCATCTGGCATGGCGATGGCGTGGAGTTCATTCACGAAGAGTCCGAGGGCAGCGCGTCTGCCAGCGATTCACCTCAGGACAGCCCGGCGCCCGGCAGTCCCTTCCTTCAGCATATGGCAGGGGGGCTGGAAGCCAGCGTGTATCCCCGGGTAGAGGTGGCCGGTGCGGAGCCGGTGATGCTGGCACTGCGGACGCTGCTGCCCACGACGCTGAATCTGGATAGCACGCTGGTCGTCAGCGTCAGCCGTGACCTCGACTCCATCTTGCAGCGCTGGCGTCGTGACGCCTGGGCCTTGTTCGGTCTGTTCAGTTTTTTTGCTCTGCTGTCCGCCATCGGCCTGCGTGCCTATGAAAGGCGGCGCAGCAATTTTTTGAGCAGAGCGGAAGAGGCGTCCGTGGCGCAGGCGCGACTGGCCGAACGTCTGGAACTGGCCGTCGGAAGTGGCCGCATCGGCGTGTGGGACTTCTACATCGGCAATGAGCGGCTGATCTGGGATGCCACCATGCATGCCCTGTATGGTCTTCGCGACACCGAGACAGCGGTGACCTTTCAAACGTGGCGCGATTGCGTGCTTCCCGAAGACTTGCCGGAGGCCGAGCGCGCTCTGCAGGACACGCTCGACAACGACGTGAGCTATGTCCCCGTCTTCCGTATCCGTCGCGCCAACGACGGGGCGGTCCGCTATATCGAGGCCCACGCCCGCGTGATTCGCGAGGAAGGCAAGGCCGTGCGCATGGTCGGAACCAATCAGGACATCACCAAGCGGTTCCAGATGGAGGCCGCCCTGCGTGAGAGTCAGGCGGAACTGCAGGAGGCGCAGCGCGTGGCGCAGGTGGGGCATTGGACGCTCGACCTGCAGACGCAGCAAGTGTACTGGTCTGAGCAGCTGTTCGTCATGCTGGGGCTCGACCCGGCAGGTATTCCACCGGATTACACTGAACAGCATCGTCTATTCACGGCGGAAAGCTGGATGCGTTTGAGCGCCAGTGTGGCTCGCACGCAGGATGAGGGCATTCCCTACGATCTGGAACTGGAGATGGTGCGTCCGGATGGCAGTCGCGGCTGGATGCAGGTACGCGGTGAGCCTGTGCGCAACGACGCGGGTGCTATTGTCGGGCTGCGAGGCATCGCCGCGGATATCAGCATCCGCAAGAAGAACGAGGCGCAGCTGCTCCTGGCCTCCAGCGTGTTCAGCAATACCCGCGAGGGCATCGTGATCAGCGATGCCGACAATCGCATCATCGAGATCAACGATGCCTTCACCCGCATCACCGGCTACAGCCGCGAAGACGTCATCGGGAAGAACCCCAGTCTGCTCACGTCCGGGCACCAGGGGCGTGAATTCTACACCGCGATGTGGAACTCGTTGATGCATAGAGGCTACTGGTCGGGCGAGGTCTGGAATCGCCGCAAGAGTGGCGAGGTGTATGCCGAGATGCTGACGGTGAGTGTCGTGCGCGACGCGACAGGGCAGCTGGTGCACCACGTGGGGGTGTTTGCCGACATCTCCATGCTCAAGGAGCACGAGCGCCAGATCGAACGGATCGCCCACTTCGATGCGCTCACCGGCCTGCCCAACCGGGTGTTGCTCGCAGATCGTCTGCAGCAGGGCATGGCACACGCACGGCGTAACAATCTCATGCTGACCGTGATTCTCTTCGATCTGGATGGGTTCAAGAGGATCAACGAAGTCTATGACCAGGAGGTTGGCGATCAGTTTCTGATGGCGCTCGCCAAGCGTACCCAGAAGACACTGCGCGCGGCTGACACTCTGGCGCGCATGGGGGGAGACGAGTTTGTAGTGGTGTTTCTCAACCAGCGCGGCGTGCAGGAGAGCCTCGGCAGGATCAATCGCCTGGTGGAGGACCTCGCTAAGCCGGTGATGGTCGGCGGCAAGGAGATCGCGGTATCTGCCAGCGTCGGGGTGACCTACTATCCGCAGGCCGAGGCCATCGACGCTGATCAGTTGCTGCGGCAGGCCGACCTGGCGATGTACCAGGCCAAGCTCGCGGGCAAGAACCGTTACCACATCTTCGACATCGAGCAGGAGCGCAGCCTGCGGGGCTACCACGAGAACCTGCAGAGTGTGGAACATGCCCTGCAGGCACGGCAGTTCGTGCTGTTTTATCAGCCCAAGGTGAACATGCGCACGGGTGCCATCCTGGGGGTCGAGGCGCTGATCCGCTGGCAACACCCGGAGCGAGGCCTGTTGTCGCCAGCCGCCTTTCTGCCGACAGTGGAGAATCATCATCTGGCCGTTGATGTGGGCGAGTGGGTCATCAACGAGGCGCTGACACAGCTGGAGATCTGGCAGGCGGCAGGGCTGTCGACCCGGGTCAGCGTCAACATCAGCGGCATTCATTTGCGTGAGACCGATTTCGTGGAGCGCCTGGCCGCGCTGCTGGCGTTGCATCCGCAGATTCCCGCCAGTCATCTGGAGCTGGAGGTGCTGGAGTCCAGCACACTCGGCGATCTGGCACAGGTGTCGCACGTCATCGAGCAGTGCCACGCCATTGGAGTTGACTTCGCCTTTGACGATTTCGGGACGGGCTACTCCTCGTTGACCTATCTGAAGCGGCTGTCCGCCAAAGTCATCAAGATCGACCAGAGTTTTCGTGCACGACCTGCCGGATGAGCCTGAGAACCTGGCGATTCTCGAAGGCGTGCTCGGGCTGGCCCGCGCGTTTCAGCGCGAAGTCATAGCGGAAGGCGTGGAGACAGAGCTGCACGGTGAAATGTTGCTGTTGCTGGGTTGCGAGCTGGGTCAGGGGTATGGCATTGCCCGTCCCATGCCTGCCGCCGAGGTGATCGCCTGGTGTAGTACCTGGCAGCCGCCGCAGGGCTGGCAGAACACCTTTGAGTTGCCGCGCAGCCGCTATCCGTTGTTGTATGCGTGTGCCGAGAATCAATCCTGGATTCATGCCTTGGTTGCCGGACTCAACGGTGAAAGGGACTTGATTGCCCCGCCGTTGCCGGAAGACTTCCGTTTCGTGCGCTGGTTGGATGGGCGTACAGAACTGCTGCAGTTGCAAGACACACAACTGCGGCTGCTGGCTCTGGGGGCCGAACTCTGCCGCCTAGCTGGCGCTGACGGGCTGAAAGCGGCTGTTGGTCGTCTGCAGGAACTCCATGAGCTGCATGGTCAGCTGATGAAGCACTTGCATCTCTCCATGTGCGCGATTGATGTGGGAGCGGGCCTTGCCCGCGATTGATCTGTTGCCGCACTCAATCGCGGGCAGGCCCGCTCCCGCTCCCACATCCACATCCACATCCACATCCACATGCGACATCGTGTCGCATTGTTCGTGCTCCATGAATGGTTACCATTGTTACTGTTAGTAACTCATTTTTGGAGCCATCATGAATCTACGTCGCAAAACACTCTCCGCCGCTATTCTCTCCGCCATCGCCGCGTCCAGCCTCAGCACTCTTGCCGCCGCCAGCGATAGCGCCAGCCGCGTGGAGGAGATGGTCGTGACCGGCGTCCGTACCGACGCCCCGCTGAGTGTGCTCACCAACCCCAAGGCGCCCCGGCAGCCATTGCCTGCCCATGACGGCGCGGATTTCCTGAAGACCATCCCCGGATTCTCCGTGATCCGCAAGGGCGGCGCCGACGGCGACCCCATCTTCCGAGGCATGGCCGGTTCGCGCCTGTCCATGCTGGTGGATGGCGAGACTATCCTCGGTGGCTGTGGTCACCGCATGGACCCGCCCACGGCCTACATCTTTCCCGAGACCTATGACAGCGTCGAAGTGATCAAGGGGCCGCAATCCGTGCAGCACGGCCCGGGCAACTCCGCCGGCGTGGTGCTCTTCGAGCGCAATCAGACCCGCCCGCAGGCCGCCGATCTGAGCGTCCACAGCAGCCTGCTGGCCGGCAATTTCGGCCGTCATGACGAAGTAGTCGACGCGACCTATGCGACTCCCGAATTCACGCTGCGTGGCAGCGCGACCAATGCCGTTCAAGACGATTATCAGGATGGCGACGGCGTCGATGTCCATTCCGAATATCAGCGCTGGAGCACCCAGATGTCGCTGGCGTGGACCCCCAGCGACGACACCCGTCTGGAGCTGAGCGGCGCCCGCAGCGATGGCCAGGCCGCCTATGCGGATCGTGCGATGGACGGCTCGAAGTTCGCCCGCGAGAACTACGGCATCAAATACAGCCGCACCAATATCGGCACCTTCGTGCAGTCCGTCGACATGCAGGCTTACTACAACTACGTCGACCACGTCATGGACAACTACACGCTGCGTGACCTGACTGGCCCGATGGCCACCCGCAGCGCCATGAATCCGGATCGCCAGACCACCGGCGGGCGCGTGGCCGTCACGCTGAAGCCGAGCGAGCGCACCGACCTGACCTTGGGCCTGGATGCTCAGCGCAACGAGCACACCGCCCGCAACACCATGAATCAGAACAAGCTGCGCTACCAGGACGTGGCGCGAGTGATGGATGCGAAATTCACCCAGACCGGCGTGTTTGCCGAGCTGGGTTGGGACTTCGGCCTGGACAGCCGTCTGATCGGCGGTGTGCGTGCCGATGACTGGCAGGTCAAGGATTATCGGCAGCGTGTCGCCTTCAACATGATGATGAGTGCGCCGAATTCGAGCTATGGTGCCGAGCGTCAGGACACCCTGCACAGCCAGTTCCTGCGCTACGAGAATGGCATCCAGAGCATTAACTCCACGTTCTACATCGGCGTCGGCCACAACGAACGCTTCCCCGACTACTGGGAGCTGATCGCCAAGGAATCCGCTACCTCCGTGAGCGCGTTCGATATCGGTTCCGAGAAGCTGACCCAGCTCGACACTGGTCTCATCTACACCGGTGACAAACTCAGTGGCAGCGTCTCCGCGTTCTACAACGAGATCGAGGACTTCATGCTGATCCAGTCCGGCGTGGTCAAGCCCATGGGCATGATGCCGAGCCGCACGACTACCATCGCCCGCAACGTCGATGCCCGCTCCTGGGGCGTAGAAGTCGATGCGATGTACCGGATCAATCTGCACTGGCGCACCGAGCTGACGCTGGCCTCCGTGCGCGGCGCCAATGACACCGACCATCGCACCCTGGCGCAGTTGCCGCCACTTGAGGCACGTCTGGGGCTGCACTATGACAATTCCGTGTGGTCGGCCGGGGTGCTGTGGCGTGCCATCGACCGTCAGGATCGCGTCGATCCGGGCCGTGGCAACATCGCCGGGCAGGACATCGGCGTGACCGATAGTGCCAACATATTGTCGTTCAATGGTGGCTGGCGTCCGAACGAGCGCGTGCTGGTGACTGCCGGCATCGACAACCTGCTGGACAAGACCTATGCCGAGCACATCAGCCGCGCTGGCGCGTCGATTCCCGGCTTCGATCAGACCACGCGGGTGAACGAGCCGGGCCGCACGGCGTGGCTGAAGGCCCAATACACCTTCTGAAATTTGGGGTCAGAGTAAAAATACAGTCTGTATTTTTACTCTGACCCCAAATTTCTCTATCGCGGGCAGGTCCACTCCCACAGTGGCGGCTCAATCCTGAAATTTGCTACGCTGTGCCTGACACCTTCAGGAGTGACCGTATGCCCGACAACATTGTGATTCAGGACTTCGAGCCGCACGAGCACGACCATGGCCATTGCATGGCCGATGCCCTGCGCGAGGCTGAACGGGTCTGTGCGCACCGCGGCGAGCGCTTCACGCCGCTGCGGCGCACGGTCTTCGAGCTGCTGTGGTCCAGCCACAAACCGGTCAAGGCTTATGACCTGCTGGCGCAATTGGCGGTGACCCACGACAGGCCCGCACCGCCGACCGTGTACCGGACGCTGGACTTCCTGCAGGAGGCCGGGCTGGTCCACAAACTTGAATCCCTCAATGCCTATATCGGTTGCGGTGAGCCAGGCCGCCGCCATCAGGGGCAGTTCATGATCTGCGAAGACTGCGGTGTCGTCGCCGAGCTGGACGACGAAGTGCTCACCGCGATGATCGACACCAACGCCAGAAAAATCGGCTTCAAAGTGAATGACGAAACCATCGAAATTAGTGGTTTGTGTCGCCAGTGCCAATAACACCTCCCCCTTTTTTTGTGAGAGATTCTATGTCTCAGTGCAAGAGCTGAGTTGATTTAGTCAGCACTTCGCACGCCGGTTTGGGTAACGAGTAGGGTTGAGCAGGACACGCCGTAGACCCGTCCGTGGGGGCTCGACTGCCGCCGTCCTGGCGGCAGACGGTCCTGCCCAACCCTACCCGTCACCCAGACCTGACCTTAGCAGTTCATCACCGCTTGTGGGTCCGGCAACCGTCTGGGCTCATAGTCAGTCTGGTTCCTCATCAGCGCAAACGCTACCCTGGCTAGCTTGCGCGCCAGAATGTTCAACACCTGTATCGGAGCCAGTCCTCGATCAATGTGGCGTTGGTAAAATTGCTGCCACGCCGGCTGCCTCTTGGCCTGCATCGCCGCAAGATGTAGCAGCCTTCGCAGCTCCGGATCTCCCTGCTTGGTCAACTTCCTCTTACCCTGTTTGGCTCCCGAGTCACGCACCCGCACGTCCATCCCCAGGAACGCAATAAAGGCGTCGCTGTCCTTGAAATGACCACGGTTGTACGCCATCGTCAGTCCCGCTGCAGTGATAGGCCCGATCCCTTCGATCTGCTGGCAACGCTGCAAATACCCTTGCCACTGGGCCTGCTCGACGATTTTCAGAATGTGTTTACGGATCAACTGATCCACTCGCTCGATCTGTTTGAGCAAGCTTTTGAGCACACCCTCCAGAACGCTGATCCCTTCCAGGCTTTGCTGTATCTGTGTCTTGGCTCTGATCACCGTGGCGCGTCTGTGCAGCAACACCTGCAGCTCCCGGTACCCTTTGTGGGCAGGTTCCCACTCCCGCAAATCTTCTTGCTCACGCTGCAGATAACGCACGATCAACAGCGCATCGGCGCAGTCCGTCTTGGCCCGTCCTCCCACCCCTTCGCGGTAGCGATTCAGACGGTAGCCGTTGAGCAGATACACGCGGTGGCCCTTTGCGTGTGCAAGAGTTGTCAAACTCATGTGAAAGTCGTTGGTGGCCTCCATCGCAATCTGACACTGAGCAGGCAGTTGCTTGAGCCATCCCTTGATCGCTTTGGTGCTGTTCTCCAGCGCAAAGGGCGGTTGCCCATCCACACTGATTACCAGCTCTGCTTTGCTGACATCCACTCCGATCTGAAGAGCCTTCACACAAGTTGCCATGAGCACACCTCCGCGTTAATGTGAGCTTGCTTGTCGGGGCTCACACGAACGCTGGCTTGCCACTAATCGTCGGTCTTATGCCGATAGATTCC